>NZ_AQVE01000017.1 GCF_000371925.1 Thiolinea disciformis DSM 14473
AATTTTTTCGGGAATACCGTCGCGGTTGCCCACATTATGATAGTAAAGTTGAAAACTACGTTGGCAATCACGGCAGCGGTAACGCGGTTCACCACTACGCGCATAGCCGTGTTTGTAAATCGATGCACTTTGACAGTAGCGGCAGTCGACTGGTACGGTGGCCATACACACCTCTTCCTCAGATCAAATGCCTTTAACGATAAAGCTCCATCAAAGCGTTTTCAACTCCCTTAAATCACGACCAAATAATTGTCAGCTACATATTTAGCTCTAAGAAATGGAAGATCCAAGTTGGTGTAATTATCACCAATTATTTTATAAAGCTTAATGTTTTTGGCATTAATTATATATTCTTCATTAAACCTATCAGCTGAATGATAGTAAAAAATATCCCGATAATCATATTTTTCATCAATCTTTTCTCTCCATTCCGTTCTTGATTTGTCGGCATAGCCTTTTACATATAAATGAAGTTCATTAACTTTATTGCCAAGGTTATTTGCTATTTCCAATGTTACTTTTGATATTTTATAAAATGAATTATCAGAATTTGTCATTTCAACTATTTGCGAACCAGGAACTCCCTTATTGATATTCTTAATAATACCACACATTTCATTTAATTTGACTTTATCAGCTAAAAAGTCGGCTTCAGTATTTCTAGTGTATTTTTTCTCTAAAAATGGCTGATTAAGTAAAATATTATCATCTTTTATTCTTAATAGGTAATTTTTGCATGTTTTGCCTTCAATCTGTATAAAATTATCGTTAATTTTAACAATTTCTACATATTCACTTTTTTTGCTTATTTCAGCAATTGTTGAGTCAATCCATATAATTTCGTTTTTATTTTTAAAGGAAAAAACAATAAATGATACAAGCGCAATACTTAATAATATAACGCCTGTCCTAAAAAGTAACGAAATCGTCGCTGTTAATTTTTTTAGCAAAAGTAATTACCTTGATGTGAAACCTAATAAATTAATTAGAAGGAATATCGGTATAATATATTATTCCAGCCCCATCTAGTCTGGGATTGACATAGCAAAAAACTTCATCAGTTAGCAACACGTATGGTCAGTAATCATACGACATAGCACCCAGAATCCACAAACAGTTATTCGCAAGAGCGCTGGAACAACTATGAATTTTTTCTTATAAACATCTAATAGCGATTGACCCGCACAGGTTGCTTACTATAAGCGACGCTTTATTATCGTGACTGTCTTTATACAAAGTCTAATGTGACAAGCCTAATCAGTGGTTCGAAAAAATTTCTGGAATAGTATGTGCTGCGAATCAATCCATATTTAACAAATTATCCAGAGCTTGAACTAAGGGCTGTCTGAAAAAAGTTAGCCGAGAGTCTTATCTAACACCTTAGCAACTCCTCTTAATCCTAAAAGTTATACAGATTTGATGGCAATTGCTAAGCGCTGGGCATTGCGCGACCATAACGTTTTTCGTTATTTATCGAGAAGCTTATGGTGCAGTTTCTAGCCTTTATCACCTTGCTGGTCGTGTTTTATACGATTTATCGTGGCGCTCTGCTGCTACTCCAAACGAATACAAACCAAGGCTATTGGCGCATCGCTTATGTGGTGTCAGGATTTTGGTTGTTGTTGCCCATTCTTATTATGTGGGCGCAGATGGACTGGCAGTTTAGCGCCATTGATAGTGATGCTTGGATTGCGTGGATTCTTTTCGCGCTTGTGCCGAATGTGGTTTTTTGGGCGTTGATTTGGATTTTGCGTGGGTTTCGCTCATGACTTGGACAACACAAGAGTGGTTGGCTTTTGATCGTGAACACCTGTGGCATCCTTACACCTCGATGCTCAATCCTTTACCTTGCTATCCGATGGTTTCTGCCCAAGGTGTGTGCTTAAAGCTAGCAGATGGGCGTGAGTTAGTTGATGGTACGGGTTCATGGTGGTGTGCGATTCATGGCTACAATCATCCCCGTTTGAATCAGGCTCTGCACGAACAAAGTGCGAAAATGAGTCATGTGATGTTTGGCGGGGTGGCGCACGAACCGGCTGCGAAACTGGCTAAGTACTTGGTCGATTTAACCCCCGAGCCATTGCAGCATGTTTTTCTGGCGGATTCAGGTTCAATTTCGGTTGAAGTAGCCATCAAAATGGCACTGCAATATTGGGTATCGCAGGGGCAGCCACAACGGAAGCGCTTGCTCACCATTCGCGGAGGCTATCACGGTGATACCTTTGCGTGTATGAGCGTATGTGATCCTGTGAATGGGATGCACCACCTTTTCCAAGGCATATTGCCTCAGCACCTATTTGCACCGCGCCCCAAAACGCGTTTTCATGAAGCATGGAATCCCGAAGATATTAGCGAGTTTCGCCGTTTACTCGACACCCACCAGACGGAAATCGCAGCAGTTATTGTAGAACCGATTGTGCAGGGGGCGGGCGGCATGTGGTTTTACTCGCCCCAGTATTTACGCGAGGTGCGTAAACTCTGCGATGAATACAATATTTTGTTAATTTTCGATGAAATTGCGACTGGCTTTGGCCGCACTGGAAAGCTGTTTGCCACCCATCACGGCGATGTTTGCCCTGATATTATGTGCTTGGGCAAAGCACTGACGGGTGGTTATATGACCTTGGCAGTTACGCTTGCAACCCAAAAAGTGGCTTATGGCATTTCACAAGGCCAAGCGCCTATGTTAATGCACGGCCCCACGTTTATGGGCAATCCGCTGGCCTGTGCGGTGGCCTGTGCCAGTATTGAAACTTTGCTGGCATCTGCTTGGCAGGAACGGGTTAAAGGCCTTGAGCGAATCATGCGGGAGGAATTAATGCCTGCCCGTGATTATCCCAAAGTGGCTGATGTACGTGTGTTGGGGGCGATTGGTGTCCTTGAGTTACATGAGGCAGTCAATATGGCCGCTGTACAAGCGCAGTTGGTGGATTTAGGTGTTTGGATTCGCCCGTTTGGAAAATTGGTTTATATTACGCCCGCCTATGTCATGGATGAAGCTGACTTACGGCATTTAACAACCGCAATGAAACAAGTTTGTCAGTGAGGTAATGTATGGCGTGGGAGTGGGTATTAGCCTATTTGGCACTGGGTGGCGTAGTGGGCTTGATGGCTGGCTTATTTGGCATTGGTGGTGGCGCGATTATGGTGCCAGTATTTACAACCTTTTTCTCGTTGCAGCATTTTCCGGAGCAACATCGCCTACACATGGCGCTCGCCACCTCAATGGCGGCGATTATTCCAACCTCTATCGCCAGCCTACGCGCCCACAATAAACGCGGTGCGGTGCGCTGGGATATTGTAAAAAAGATTACACTGGGTGTATTGGTGGGTACGTTTGGCTCCGCATTGATTGCGGGTTTTATTCCTACTTTGCCCTTGGCTATTTTCTTCTGTGTTTTCATGGCCTATGTTGCCTTGCAAATGTGGCTTAATGTCAAACCACAACCCACGCGTCAATTGCCCAATCAAGCAGGAATGACCCTAGCCGGATTGATTATTGGTGCAGTATCTGCTTTGGTGGCTATTGGCGGCGGTTCCTTGTCGGTGCCCTTTATGACTTGGTGCAATGTAAAAATGCAGGAAGCGATTGCGACTTCCTCCGCGATTGGATTACCGATTGCAGTGGCTGGTACTTTAGGGCATGTGATTAGCGGTTGGACTGTGCAGGGTTTACCGGCTTATACCATTGGGTTTGTCTTCTTGCCCGCCATGATTGTAGTGTCGAGTGTCAGTGTATTTACGGCTCCCATGGGCGCTAAATTAGCGCATACTTTGCCTGTGCCTACCTTAAAGAAATTATTCGCCTTAGTATTGATTGGCTTGGCGGCGAAGATGCTACACACCCTGTTGACCCAGTAATTTAAAGCTCGAGCAGGATGCGTTCTTGCTCGATGGTTACTTTATAAGTTTTCAACGCAATTTCAGCAGGTTCGTGTGTCGGCGCTCCTGTTTTCACATTAAAGCGCCCGCCGTGCAAAGAGCAATGAATTTCCTCACCTTTTAAGCAACCTAAATATAGGGAAGCATCTTCGTGCGTACATTGATCATCTACTGCAAAAATGGCACCAGCCACATTACATAATAACACCGCTTGACCATTGGCTAAGCGAATACGTTTAGTTTTACCAAGAGGAATTTCTTTTATACTAGCAACATCAATCATGGGAGATGGACTCATGGGACGATTATGGATTATGGGCTGCGGCGATATTGGGCGACGCGTCGCTGGTTTATATCAAATGCAAGCGCGTCAAGCTACCGGCTGGGTACGCTCTGCGGAATCTCTCCAATTGGGTAGCGTGCAGGGTATTGAAATGCGTCGCGGTGATTTGGACTCCGGTAGCTTTTTTCCACGTGCTGCTTTTGAGGGGGCGGATATTTTCTGGTTTGCCCCACCGCCGAGCACAGGCTTCATGGATACACGTTTGCGTCGCTTTTTACTAGCAATCCAGAAAGCGCCGAGGCGGATTGTCTTAATTAGCACTACAGGGGTTTATGGCGATTGCCAAGGTCGTTGGATTGATGAGTCTGAACCTTTAAAGCCAGATAATGAACGTTCCAAGCGTCGCTTAGATGCGGAAAAGGCTCTGCAAGAGTGGGGAGATAAATACGAGGGGCAATGGATTATTCTACGGGTGCCCGGCATCTATGCCTTGGATCGTTTGCCACTAGCGCGCATTAAACGGGGTGAGCCTGTCATTAAAGCTGAACAAGCCCCTTGGACGAATAGAATCCACGCCGATGATTTAGCGCAGATTGCCAAAGTCGCGATGGAAAGTGCTCCAGCGAACCGTATTTATAACGCTACCGATGGTCAACCTTCGACTATGACGGATTATTTTAATCAGATTGCCGATTACGCAGGCTTGCCGCGTCCGCCGCAGATTAGTTTAGAACAAGCGCCCCGAGTTTTAAGCACAGGAATGCTCTCCTACTTACAAGAGTCGCGGCGTATCCGTAATGACAAACTGTTAAACGAGTTGAAAATTCAGTTGCTGTATCCCAGCCTCAAAGAGGCTTTAACCGTTTTTTAGTTATCTTTGGGATCGAGGTTCATCTCTTTATTTAAAGCGACTTTGCGTGTGCTAGTGTGCTGAATATCGACAATGGCTTTAGTTTTTTCGTTTTTCATCGCAAGCGCATTCGCGGCTTTTTTGGCTTCAACAAATTGCTGCATCGCTTGTTCAACCATCTTTTGAGCCAGCGGCACTTTGGCTTGCAATTGCTCTTCTTGCACCGAAAGATGAGCAATTTTTTGGCGATATTCTTGCATCGCCTGTAGGCCCGAAGCTTGACTAATCAACTCTTGGAATAAGGAATCTTGTTGGCTTAAACGCCATAAATGGAAATCCTCTAATGCTTTGCGTGCAGTAGTAAGCGATTTTTCAGCGGCTTCGACAGCTTCC
This sequence comes from Thiolinea disciformis DSM 14473, assembly GCF_000371925.1. Taxonomy (GTDB): domain Bacteria; phylum Pseudomonadota; class Gammaproteobacteria; order Thiotrichales; family Thiotrichaceae; genus Thiolinea; species Thiolinea disciformis. The sequence goes on from NZ_AQVE01000017.1 coordinate 5,409, forward strand.
TTTTTTATTTGTACTTCGGTCAGTTGTTTCTCTAAACGGCGTTCACGTATTTTTTGTAATTGATCCAAACTCATGGCAGAAATCCGGCAATGCGCGTTAATTGCGCGACAGTCTCCTCAAAGGAAGAATGCTCATCCGGTTTTTGTTTAAGAAAGGCACGGATGGCTTCTATCTTTTCGAGTGCTTCATCCGCCTCGGGATCAGCACCGCGTTGATATTCGCCAACTCGTACAAGGAACTCAATCTCTTTATGTTTAGCGAGCAGTTTGCGTATATGAGCGGCTGCACGACTATGCCCAGGTGAGGCGAGACGTTGCATTAAACGGCTCAAGCTTCCCAAGGGGTCAATCGCTGGGTAATGGTTTGCCGAAGCGAGGTCGCGTGACAAAATAATATGACCATCCAACAAGGAGCGAACCTCGTCGCCGACCGGATCCGACATATCGTCGCCTTCGATCAGCACGGTATAAAGCGCGGTAATGGAACCTTGCTCACCGCAACCTGCACGTTCAACTAGCTTAGGCAACTCCGAAAATACCGAAGGGGGGTAACCACGGCGAGCGGGTGCTTCACCCGCCGCTAAACCTATCTCCCGCTGGGCACGTGCAAAGCGCGTTAAAGAATCCATTAATAATAAGACTTTTTTACCTTGGTCGCGGAAGAATTCCGACACGGCTGTGGCGACATAAGCTGCTTTTAAACGCTCAATCGGTGGACGATCAGAAGTTGCAATCACTAAGACACTGCGCGACATTGCCTCAGCACCCAGTGATTCCTCGATGAATTCGCGAACTTCCCGTCCCCGTTCGCCGATTAGGGCAATCACGTAAACATCCACATCTGCGTGTTTAACTAACATACTGAGCAGCGAACTTTTACCAACACCCGCACCCGCGAAAATTCCAATACGCTGCCCTACGCCGCAAGTATTAAGGCCATCTAAACTGCGAATTCCTAAGGATAAGGGCAGGTGGACTAATTGGCGAGTGAGTGGGTCCGGTGGACTGGCATAAACGGGATAATAATCTTGGATATTAATATGTTCTTTGCCGCCGGCACTTTGAATACGACCGATGCCGTCTAACACACAACCGCATAGATCATCACCGACACCGACGCGTAAGACTTCGCCGGTTGCTGTAACTTGCGTATGTACCGACACACCTTGCATGTCTCCGATGGGAGCAAGCAGCGCGATATTTTGATCGAAACCGATGACTTCGGCAGGAATGGGGGCTTCGTCACTGCTATTTTTCAGCATACACAATTCGCCAAGGCGCACCTTGGGAATAATAGCGCGAACGACCGTGCCAGTAACTTGAACAATCCGCCCGTGTAGTACAAGTGGAATCGTGCTTTTTAAGGCGGCCCGAAGTCGTGCTGGAATATATTCCAAGGACATAATTAACCTCGTGGCGGCAATAAGCGAATTTCACCGACAGGCTGTACCGATACTTGTGGTGTCAATTCTTGTAGCGACATAACCGGTAAGTCGGGAAACTCAATCATTAAATGTGAGCGTAAGAAGCGGCGTAATTCAAAGCTAGTTAACACGACTGGCTGAGACGACCCTTCGGGTAAACGGGGTTGTACAGTCTGATTCAAGTTATGCAGGCTTTGCGAAAAGACGTGGGCCACTTCGGGTGCTAGGGCTAAATGCACACCTGCAGGGGTTTGACGAATGCTGCTTTGAATCAGCTTTTCACTTTCTGGATCAAGCATATAAACCGGCAAGACACCTGTGCCATTAGTATAGCTATATGATAATTGACGTTTTAGAGCAATACGCACGCGTTCGGTAAGCAGTCCATTATCTTTTTCGGTTTCACCAAACTCTACCAATGTGCCTAGAATTTGGCGCATATCTCGAATCGAAATTCCATCATTTAAAAGGCGGCGCAGAATATCGACTAAACGCGTATTGGGCACGGAGCGCTGAGCTTCACGGACTAAAGTGGCGTAACCGGAGTTTTCCAATTTTCCTAATAAACCGTGTACTTCTTGTACACCAATAAAATCAGCGGCTTGGCGATGTAATACATAAGCCACATGCCTTGTTAACACTTGTATGGGAGTTAGGTTTTCAGTGCCTTGCTTCAATGCAGGCATTCCGCCTTGTTTGGCGGCTAATGCCGTGTTGGCACTAGGGTCTGCTGGATTAAGGGGGGCAGCTTGTGCCGCAGTCGTTTGTGGGGTAACGGCTTTATTCAAACCCAGTTGCCCCATTGCCACAGGGATACCATGAATCGAAATATTATAAGTATCCGGTGGCAATCGGTTCGATAAGGCTACACTAATCCCCTCAACCGTAACCCCTAGGTCTTTATAGAAATCTTGGCGAGCTTGAACAAAGCTTTGATTGAGCTCCGTTAACGAAATAGAAGCTTTGGCATTATCTGGAATCTCTACCAAAACAGGGGCCAGTGGCTTGGTTTCATGGGCAAGTAAATCGGCGAAATTACTGGAGCTGCCGCCACCAGCACCACCACCTTCAAGGATTCCATCGACTGTTTGACCAATCACGGTAGCTTCTTCAGCATCGCCATAGTCGAAGCGATTTTGTACTTGCTTCAAGGCATAGCCGGTGAAGCCTAGTAAAGCCCCTAAGAATAAAAAGACAGGGGTGGGAAAGCCAGGGATAAATCCCATTAAACTAATGACTACTGCTGCGACTAGCAGGGCTTTAGGTTGGCCGAGGATTTGACTACCAATATCCTCACCCATATTACTTTTATCGTCAACGGTAACGCGCGAAACGATAATACCGCAGGTAACGGAGATGAAAAGTGCAGGGATTTGGTTTACCAAACCATCACCGATAGTCAAAATAGTGTAAATATGAGCGGCCTCACCCATCGGTAATCCACGTTGGAAAGTACCAATCGCAATGCCACCCAGAATATTCACAATAATAATAATAAGCCCTGCAATCGCATCGCCTTTTACGAACTTCATGGCGCCATCCATGGAGCCGAACAATTGGCTTTCTTTTTCCAAATTGGAGCGACGCATACGAGCATCCGCCAAGCTAATTAAGCCAGCACGCATATCACTGTCGATACTCATTTGCTTACCAGGCATGGCGTCTAAGGAGAAGCGTGCACTGACCTCCGCGATACGCTCAGAACCTTTAGTAATAACGATAAATTGTACGATGGTGATGATTAAGAATACGACGATCCCTACCACCATATTGCCCCCAACGACGAACTCACCGAAGGTTTGAATAATTTCACCGCCATTCGCTTCACTCAAAATCACCCGCGTTGTCGAAATACTTAAAGCTAGACGGAAGAGGGTGGTTAATAAGAGTACGGAGGGAAAAGACGAGAAAGCTAAGGGCGAGGGCATATAGACGCCCATCATAAGCATAATAATTGCTAAACCCATATTCAGTGCGATCAAGCTATCGATCACAATTAAGGGTAGCGGCAAGATCATCATGAAGATAATGAACACCAACAAAATAGCAATGGCTATATCACTACGTTGGGTAATTTTCTGTAATAAACTGTTTTGAGTGGCCATGACGGACTCCGAACTTGATCAATTAACGGTAGAGTGCCGACAGTTCAGTAGGATCTTCTGCCAACGTAACATAGTGAAATGTGCCACTGAGCCGCAAAAGGCTAATCATTTCTGGTTTAACCTGACGCAGAATGGGCTTAGTGCCAAAATGCTCATAAAGTCCCAATAATAAGCGCGAACCTGCCGTGGTCATGTAGCTGACTTGGCGCATATCGAAAATAACAGGGGGGCGCAATTTATCGACGAGGCTAACGATATTTCGCGCCAAATCATGATCAAATGGCCCTTGCAACGTTATAACTGATTGATTGCCTTGTTTTGTTAATTTAATACTGGTGTCCGACCTCATCTAAGCGCCCTCACGGAGGATGCTACCGGCATAACATAGAGCGTTTTAGCATCGAGTGTGACGATTTTAACTTCTCGTCCCAGCTCGCAATCTGGCCCTGATATATGCCAATCACGCCCATCAAGCACGATTTCCCCACGTCCATCAACGATAGGCTGGTTGAGTGTGATAATTTGGCCGACCAGATGTTGTTGCTCAATATTGCCAAACAAGCTTTTGAGGGTAGCCGGTAGTTCTAAGACGATAGGCGCTAAAAACACTAAGGCTATGGCTAATGGAAATTGCCAGAACCAGAAGTTATCTGGATTAAATAACATCATCAGCGCTGTCACGCCCATGCTAATGCCTGCCCATTTAGGCCAGTGTGCTTGGAGACTGCGCTTATACTTTGAAATTAGGCTGTCGGATTGACGAGCCTGTTCGGTTTGACGGAATAGAAAATATTGGAAACGCGCGCGTAGTTCACCACTACGAATACGCTCAAGCACATTATCCAACATGCCTTTAAAACCCTTAGGTTGTTGCTGATTTGCTTCCATCATCATAATTTTGCCATTACTTATTTGAGCTATAGTCGGCGAGCGTTATGCGTATCTAGGTTTTGTTATAACGCCTTGAGTTGTAACGTGAGCATTATCGTTTATTTGTATTACGCATGGCTTGTGCTACCCGATCAATGGTTATCTCTGGTATGTATAGATCGAGTTTACCGTGTTCGATGAGGTCGCTAACTAAGCGCGCATCACTGACAATAGGTACTTTCTCCATTTGGGCTATTTCTACCATCTTCCGTGCCATGGCTTCTTTGCCTATGGCGGCAATAATCGGCAATGGAGTAACGCCTTGTTCATAATGCAAGGCAATGGCTTGGCCTATATCAATGAGTAAAATTTTGGCGGTTTTAATTTTGCTTTGAATATCATTTTCGGCAATCTCGCGCCGAATACCTTGACGTGCACCACGCACATGTGGATCGCCAAACATTTCTTTCATTTCGCGCTTGACCTCTTCTTTGGTCATTTTTTGTTCTTTGGTGAACTGCGCTTTTTGGACGAGGTAATCCATGATGGCAATGACAATGACGATCGGTAAAATGATCATCATCAACTTACTAAGTAAGTCTTTATAAATGTTAAATTGGCATTCGACATTGCACTGACTCAAGTCATGTTGCAATTCCGCCATGCCCCAGCGAATGACAAAAAATAGCGCGATCCCTGTCACAATGGTTTTGACTAAGGATAGACTGGTATTGACCAATTGTTTAACAGCGAAAATCCGTTTGGCGCCCGCCGCAGGATTCACTTTTTCCATATTGGGTTTAACAGGATCTAGGGAAAAAAGTACACCGAATTGCACGATATTGCCTAAGATAGCCATAATGGCTAATAAGGCGACGAAGGGGAGCATAATAGTGGCTACGCCGACTTGCAGCATGATTTTGATGCTAGCGCTGAGCGCGACTTTGAAGTCCATGGTGTAAAGCTGGGTGATGAGGGTGAACATCTCAATCAGTTTGCCGATTAACCAATCACCCATAACCCAAAAATATAAAGCAGCGGTAAGCATAATAACCGCAGCAGGAAGGTCTTGGCTTTTGGCGACTTGCCCCTTTTTCTTCGCATCCTGAAGTTTCTTGGGGGTCGCGTCTTCGGTTTTTTCGCCGCTATCGCCGCTCATGGAGTAGAGTATCCAACAAGTGCAGTTGAGTTCCAAAACCTACAAAGCTTTCGCGTAGATAGTTGGCGATGACGCTAATGTAGATCACTAAAATTAAAAATACTAAAGCGGATTTAATCGGCATCGCGGCGGTAAAGATATTCATTTGAGGCAGATAACGCCCTACTAAGCCTAAGCCAAAATCAATTAAAAACATGATGCCAAGAAAAGGGCCGGAAATCAGTAATGTCGCATATAGCAGTAAATCCAATTGCTTGAGAATTACTTTTAAGGCCTCTGGATTAAAAGTCGGGATAAACTCATTAATCGGCCATAGTTTGTAACTTTGCATGAGTACTTCAAGTAGCATTAAAAAGCCGCCGCTGACGAATAAGATAGCAACGGCTAATTGACCAAAGAGGTTAGCCAGTGGTGAGGCCATGCCGCTTAAAGGCGCTGAGTAAAATAGTGCACTCATGGCACCCCGTTGCATGTCCATCACAAAGCCTGCACCACGCAAAGCCCAAAAGGGCAAGCTCATCATATACCCTAACATCAGGCCGAGTATGGCTTCTTTGCTGACTAGAAATGCAATATAGGGAAAGTTTAGGGTGACATCTTTTACTTGTCCGTGCGTGAGCGGCACAATACACATTGCAACGGTTATCATGACACCATTGCGGATCATGGCAGGAAAGATGCGCTGCGCAAACATCGGTAGTACTGTAAAAGCGACTAAAATACGCGGCGATGTTAGAAACAGCGCTAAGTACCAAGTTTGAAAGTCGCCGATAATATCCATTATTGTGCGTTCGACGTGGCGACTTGGTCGAAAATGCTCACCGTATATTTATAGAGCTCAGGCCCCATCCAACTCACTGTTAAGGCGAGTGCTGCAATAACGGCCACCATCTTAAAACCGTGCGGCAAGGTTTGTTCCTGAATAGAGGTCAACGCCTGTATCAAACCAATGACTAAGCCAACAATGGTGGCGGCAAGAATGGCAGGCATAGACATATACAACACTAGCTGTACAGCTTGGGTGGTGAAATGTAATAAGTTTGTTTCATTCATTAGCCATAACTCATTAATAAGCCATGTAAGAGACGTGACCAACCATCCACTAATACAAATAAAAGTAACTTAACCGGCAAGGCTATCCCCATGGGTGAAACCATCATCATCCCCAGTGACATCAAGATATTCGATACGATTAAGTCGATAATCACGAAAGGTAGATAAATCAAAAAGCCAATCTGAAATGCAGTCGTTAGTTCACTGATGAGGAAGGCGGGAATCAGTACCAATAAATGACGATCATTCACGTCTCTAGCGTATTTTTCTGGCCAAAGTTTTTTGGTAGTGTCAATAAAAAAATCACGTTCAGCTTGTGAAGAGTGTAAGGCAAGAAAGTCTTGTAAGGGTTTGGCGCTGTTAGATACCGCATCGACAAATGCTGGATTTTTTATGTCGGTTAGCTCGACGCCATAAGACTCGAAGTTTTTATACATCTCCATCCCAATGGGCGCCATGATGTAAATAGTCAGAATAATCGCGATACCACTAATCGCCATATTCGGTGGTTCTTGTTGTAAACCCAAGGCACTACGCGTTAATTGCATTACCACCACTAATTTGACGAAAGAGCTGGTCAGAATAGCAATGAAAGGAGCAAGTCCTAATAGGCTCATCAGCCCCATCAGGAGTATTGGATTTGGATAGGACTCCATGTGACCTCAACTCGTTCTTGAGCGTGTACCGAATAAACTTAAAATGCGCACACCAATGCGCCCACTGACATCCACCAGTTCACCTGTGCCAATTAACTTGTTCTGGGCGCGGATTTGCACAACCTCAGGTAATGCTTGTGGTAAATCAATCACATAGCCAGGGCGTAATTGTTTAACCTCGTTAAACGACAAGCCTTTTTGTCCCAAGTCAAAAGATAGCTGTACAGGTATTTGATTGATTTGATTGATATTCTGCTTATTTTCTTGGTCAGCCATATTAATCCAGTCCGTTGTTATAGTCAGATTACGATTCGGTTCGGTTGCCAAGCGTGCATGGCAATATAAATGTGGACTAAAGCGCAGGCGTAATTCACCTTCCGTATGAAACGCCGTTTCATCCACTAAAATGACATCGGATACCGCTAAGTTATTGATGTCTTGGATCGGGACATAGCTGGCACCGATTTCTAAAAAGGTCTCGGTTTCAAGCTGTTGCCAAGCTTCATTTGAATCACTCGGCCATAAGCGCATACGCTCTTGTAATAAAGGGTAGAGCTTCTCTTCCAACATTAATAAGCCGCTTAGTAAACGCGTATTATCAGGGCGTGGATCTTGTAAAGGGCGTTCGGTCAGTTCGAAGGTCAGCGGTAAGGTATATAAGCGATTATTGAGCTCCGCTGATAAGGACTGTACGCGAATTTTTACCCCTAAAGTCGCTTCGGCTATATTTAATAAGGGGTCTAACGCATTTTCAGTTAAGGCAATTCCCAGGTTTTCAGGTAAACGCGTTAACATGCCTTCTGGAATAAATGTACGAATATGATCAACTAAAGGCCAATCCGATAGCCATAAGCCAGCCGTTGAATCGCCAAGCCCCAAGGTCATGGAGATCGGATAAATTAAGGGTTGTTGTGCATGAGCTCCGGGCAATAATTGGAAGTGCATCACCTTGGTGTCAGCTACAGGAAAGGCTATCGCTTGCGTTTTATTAACCAGTAAATTATTGAAACGCACCGCTGCTGCTGACCACACAGGCGGATGATAGGGTTTAAGTTGTATCCGGCGACGATCATCGTTCATTGGTTATTTTTCTTATTCTCTAATGGACGCGCCCAACAGTTAGCGGCACACAACACAGCCCAGTTGCCACCCAAGGGTTATTACTCGTAAATGTTTTATCTAAACATTATTTATAAATGAATTTTATAGACTCTCTCAAGCTGGTGCAAGTGACCAAGTCTATGCTAGTGATAGCTTAAGGGTTTCAAGCCGACTGCTTGCTTAAGCTCACACACTAATTGAATAAGATTATTTTTAGCTAAGCTAAAGGACTATTCCGATAAGCGGCTGTGTTTGGCTGATGGAGAAATTAGAGTTGGTAAGGTGGAGCGCGTATATTCGAAATAGTTAAGACTTAAACAGCAAAACTGCGGCTACTCAGGTTTTTTAGCGCGTTCATCAACGCCTATGTCGACGTATAATTGGTGTTTATGAAATCATTAACTCAATAAATAATTCTTCGGTTGAAATGACCATGTTGAAACGAATCATACTACCGTTGTTACTGGTAGTGTCACCCATCAGTAGCGCTGCACCCTTAATGTGGGAGTCGAAAAATTACTCTCACTTTTCGGATCAAGAGCCACTGTCCGATATGTTGCAAACTCTAGCAGCGGTAGAGCATACCCCTGTAGTGGTTAGCCCGAAGATTAAAGAAGTTGTAAGTTTACATTATAAAAAACGTGCGCCTATCGACATCTTTAAAGAACTCGCCAAAACCTATGGTTTAATATGGTTCTTTGATGGCGAAACTTTATATATCTATAAAGAAACGGAAGCGCAACGTGGTTCAGTTAGTTTGAAAAAAATGTCGCCTGATGAGTTTACCGCAGCCCTAAAGCGCTTGAAAATGCTAGACGAACAATATCATTGGGAAGTGTCCGCTGTGGATAATGTTATCTACTTTACTGGCCCAGAACGTTTCGTCAGTTCGGTACTAGAGATGGCCAAAATGATGGATGACAAAGACAACAAAGGTCGTACCCAAGTTTATAAATGGGTCGATGGCAAAGGTCACGTCAATTACAGCAACGAACGTCCTGTGGATGTAGTCGATTCGAAAAAAGATGTAAGCACGAAAGATCGTTTTCCTGGTTTTGATGTTGTGGACATCATTAACCGCTAGATCCGGAATCTGGTGTGGATTCAGGTAGCAACTAATATTAACTAAAAGCACATGCAACCATGACGACTCAGCATACGCCGTATTTATTAAAGGTGGTAAGTGGCAGTAACTCTGGGGCTTTAGTCCGCCTCAAAGTGGGTGAACTGGTCATTGGCCGCTCCATGGCTAGCGATATTATTCTTCATGATGAAGGTATCGCGGATCTGCATGCCAAGCTAAAAGTTAACGAGGATCTGATTATCCTTGAGGCACTAGCTGAACCTATTCAAATTGATGGCAGGCCGATGACGACTAAAGAGGTCGCGCTTAAACCTTATGAAGCAGTTACCTTAGGTGGAAGTGTTGAATTTTTCATTGCGGATGTGCGTAAACCAGGTGGGCGGCGTGCGGATGGCCCTTACCCAGAAACAGGTCCAGCTATTACACCGGCGGAACGTGCTAGTCTTAATGCAGGCACTTTAAGTCGTGATAAAGCAGCACAACAGCGTGCGAAAGCCAAAAAAAGTGGCAGTGCTGGTGGAAAAGTTTGGTTTTTATTAGGTTTGGGTTTATTGGTTGTAGCGAATTTACTGTTTTTTAAGCCTTTTATCGGAAACTTTGCAGAGAAAATAGGTCTGCGTGAGACTAATCAGCAAAGAGCAGAGAGTGTGTTAGATACCTTGAAAACAGAGGGATTAACCGTAACACGTGAGCGCGATGGACGCGCAGTGATTAGTGGTTATGTCGATAGTCGAGCCCAAAAAACCGATTTAATGAATCAAGCGATGAAAGCTGGCGAAGATATCAATTATCGCATCTGGGTGCGACAAGATTTGGTGGATGGCGCGGAGCGTGTTGCACGTGCCTTGGGTCAGCCGGATTTACATTTCAAAAGTATTGAGCAAGGTAAGTTAGCGGCCAATGGTTATGTGAGCAGCGAAGAAGATTGGGCGCGGATTAAAACGAATATTATGCGTGATGTTAGTGGTATTCAGGCTATTGATGATATTGCGGTACAAACGCTTATAAAACGTAAAGATGCACTGGTGCAGTTTGTCGATAAAAAGGGGCTGTCCAGCCGCGTTAAAGTTACTATAGATCGTGACCGTATTAGAGTCGACGGTGAACTAACTCAAGCTGAGCTAGCAAACTGGTCTACTATTTATCAAGAATTTGTTGCGGAATACGGTGTAGGCCCAGCAATGATTGAAAATCTCCAAGATGCTCGTTCACGTATTAAATTGGCGATTAGAAGTGTGAGTGTGGGAGAAACTCCCTTCTTAGTATCCAAAGATGGTAAGAAGTATATGGAAGGTTCTAGTTTAGGTAATGATTATTTTATAAAGAAAATTACACCAGACCAGATACTACTTACAAATAATGGTATTGAAATATCTATTCCTTATGGTGCAGAGAGTAACTAATGATTTTACAAATAGAAGAAAACCTTAGAAACGATGTTTCAGGTATATATAAAAATGAACTTTTAGAAAAGTTTAGTCAAGTTGCTTCACAAGTGCGGGCTGAGTTAAACCAAGGTGTGGATCCAGTGCAATATGAGAAGCTAAACAAATTTCTGTATGCGCTCGAGGCCGGTTCTGAAGTAGTTGAATTGGTTTGGGCAAATAAGTAGTACCAGTTAGGTAGCAAACGCACTGCCTTTCATGGTGTTAAAAAGAATCCCTGCGTTTGGTGCCATGCATCGGGATTTATAAGCTTAATTAGGAGATTCAATAAAATGTCAGCAGCAATCGATTCAGGTTCAAGTTCATTATCAAGCAATATGGCAGATGCTTCAGCAAGAATGCAACAAATGCAATCACAAGCGCTTGAGCAGCAACAACAATTAGTCCAAATGAACCAACAGTTCTCTATGGACAGTGCTGTAATGGAGATGGAAGCCTCTATCACCAATAAAATGAAGAGTATCATTCAGACTATTTCACGTAATATGTCTCAGTAATGACACTAAATTATGGCGCTTGGTCGTGAGACTAAGTGCCATATCAGTTGGCACTATGTTTAGGCATAGTGCCATTATTCCTTAATAAATTTAATAAAGTGAAAATAATGGAAGTAACAACTGAAATTCTACAACTTCTGTCTGAAGTCGGTTATATCGCTTGCTTTAAGGGTGATCCAATTCGTTCACAAGTTATTATGGAAGGTGTTGATGCGATTGCACGTGAACAATCCTCTGTGAAAATGGGTGTGGCGGTTGCCAAAATGTATGCAGGTGATGTTCCAGGTGCGATCGATATTTTCCGCAATCAAGTCTTAGCGAAAGAGCCGAATCACATGAGTGCTAAGTGCTTTTTAGGCATTGCCCTAACCTTAACGGGTGAGCAAGATGAAGCGCGGAAGTTATTTGAAGAAGTGTCACAGCATGGCAATGCTGATGAAAAAGGTATTGCAGATTTCTACTTGTCCAATGAAGCAGCCGCGTAAGCGCTAATTGAAACGGCTGAATTCTGTAAGTAGTACACAGTATAGATGACGAGGGTACTGATATGATGGATCCTACTGCGTTAGGTAGTGTCAAACCACCAAGTGTGGACACACAAGTCTTTCCTCAACCGCTACCAGATGTAAAGCAGTCTGATTCGACTCGTTTCCAAGATTTAGTGACTGGTATTGGGAATATGTCGTCGTCTCAAGCTTCTATGCGTGATCAACCTGTTTTACAACGTATGGATAGCGTGCAATCAGGTAATGAGCTTGGCTTAGTGGATTCACTGGTTGATAAAGCTTCTAGTATCGATAAGTCTTATCAGTCGATTTTGAGTCAATTGCATAACCGTCCCTCTTTTAATGAGTACTTAGAAACTTATCGAGGTGGTGAAGGTTCAAATTTGCGTACTTATCCGAGTGTTTCGAGTAGCCATAATTTTGGGGCTAATTTCAAAGAAACTGTGGAAAAAATGCAGATTAGAAACGATGCCGCCTTAGATTATCAGCGTGATATGACCGCCTGGGGGATGAACTTCCAAATGTGGACTTCAGGCGTTGAGCTCATTGGTTCGATTGTCTCGCAAGTTTCTAAAGGTTTTCAGACCCTATTCCGTGCTAGTGGTTAATACGTGAACTAGGATCTTTTCAATAGAAGGCTAGGTTATACAATGATAAAAATAAAACTACCACTCCTCGGTATGCTATTACTTTGTACGGCATTACTGAGTGGTTGTAAAACAGAACTTTATAGTGGGTTAGACGAGCAAGACGCCAACAGTATGTTGGCGATTATGCTAGATAATGGTATTTCGGCTGAGAAAATTGCCAACAAAAAAGACAGTACTTATGTACTTCATGTCGACGAGGGCAAAGTTTCTAAGGCCGTTAGTTTATTACGTGAATATGGTTATCCACGCGAAAAAGTCGCGTCAATGGGTGAAATGTTCAAAAAAGATGGCATTGTTTCTTCTCCTATGGAAGAGCGTGCACGTTTTATTTATGCACTCTCACAAAGTGTACAAGAAACGTTAAGTCAAATTGATGGCGTGTTGATTGCGCGGGTGCATGTCGTAGTCCCAGATAATGGCCCTGCTAAAACCGTTCTGCAACCTTCCTCTGCTTCGGTTTTTATTAAATACAATCCTACTTATGATTTAGAAAGTATGAAGTCTGAAATTAAGTTGATTGTGGAAAAAAGTATTGAAGGCTTAACCTACGACAAAGTGTCTGTAGTTATGGTTCCATCACAAATGGGTCGTGCTAATTGATGCGCGGCTTATTCCCCAAAACGACTCAGTATAATCCGGCAGTACGCGCTTATCGTGCTACGGATTTTCCTGCAGTTGCTGAAGTTTATGCTTTGGCGCGCCCGCTTGAATTTCAAAATGAAGCGACTGACTTAAAGCTATTGCCTTTGAGCGAGGATCCAGAGGTTCTTGAGCGTTTTCACAGAAATCGCTTATTGGTTTTTGAACAGCAGGGTATCATCAAGGGTTTTGCTGGTTACGAAAAGGACTATATCGGTTGGCTTTATGTGCATCCAGCTTACCAAGGTCAGAAAATAGGGCGTACTTTATTGCAGATTTTATTCAAACAAATGTCTGTGCCACAAGTACGCTTATCACTGGTTAATTCGAATCATACGGCTAAAAAATTGTATAAATCTTTAGGATTCGTTGAGCTAGAAACCTTTCCTTTTGAAATGCAAGGACAAGTGATTGAAGGCGTTAGAATGGCGCGGATAACCGTGCAGGAAAACACTTATTTGAAGCGCGGATAAGGATTTTGTTCCCCTTGCGGACGGGTGCGAAGTAGTTTTAAAGTCCACAAATATTGAGTTGGAGCAGATTGAATGAGGCGCTCAAATCCACGATTCAGTTGTGCGGCATCTTGCTCAACAGCCAGCATCCCGAAATTTTCTAAACGCTCGCCTAGTTTTACGTGATATTTCCCTCGTTTCTGATCAAAAAAAGCCATAATCGGATAGGCATAAGCCTGTCCTAGTTTGGCAATGCGCGCAGGACTGGTTAAGGTCGCCTTGCTTGTGGCGAAGAAGGGCGCAAATACCGAGTTTTTCACACCATGATCTTGATCCGGTAGGAAAAACAAAATACGTCCGGGTTGTAGAGCTCGAATTAATTTCAGTAGGCCTTCGTCGCGTGCGACTACAAACTCAACATCTTTCAAACGACTTCGCTCAATCAGATAGTCAAAGACTGGATTAGCAAAAGGTTTGTAAGAGCCATAAACAGAAAAGCGCTGCCCAATGGCCAAGGGTGCAAATTCTAGCCAAACCGAATGCCCTAAGAGGAGCATTAAATTATGCTGGGCATCGATTTCAGCTTGGATTTTGTCTAAGCCTTCTACTTCAATTTGCTCCAAAAGCCATGAGCGCGAACGAAAAAAAAGCACACTATAATCGACCATTGCGCAAGCATATTGCTGCAACATGTCGCGAATAAACGGTTCTCGTGCAGCCCCACTAAGCTCAGGAAAGCAGAGCTTGAGATTGGTTTCAATGACTGAGCGGCGTTTGGGATTGTGCTTATAAATCAGTTTACCCAATTGCTGGCCTAGAGCGTGGCGGGCACGCCAAGGTAGGAAAGCAATAAAAAGCAGAGGTAATAAACTTAACCAACTTAGCCAATAACGCGGGTGTAATAGTTTGGTCGGAAAAGCTAATGTGGCTTGCGCCATGAATTAAAGCGCCTGATTGACACGCGTACAATCAACTTTTTCAGCCTGCATACGTTTTTCAAACCAGTCCGCCGCCGCACTAACGGCTTTGCGTTTGCCTTTTAGGCCGAAGTCGATTTGGAAGCGGTTTTCAGTGCTCGGTAGGCTAGACAAACGCACATCTGGAAAGGTTTTTAGTAACTCTTCCATCATAGGGATCAATTCACTTTCGGGTGTATGCTGTAAAATCCAACGTTGATCAATACCTAAGTCTGTGTCGTAACAATGACTATAAAAGGTATCCAGCGACCATTCGACCATGGGTAAAGCCATATTCGGGAAACCGGGCACACAGTGATGATGATAAATCTTAAAGCCTGCTATTTGATTAATAGGATTTGGAATTAATACCGCGCCATCGGGTAATTCAGCCATGCGAATCCGGTTGGGATAGGCTTCTGCACCAAAACGCTTTTCTAAAATAGCGGTGAGTTGCGGATGACGATATAAGTTTAGGCCTAGCGCTTCGGTAATGCACTGACGCGTTAAGTCATCTGGGGTCGCGCCAATTCCACCAAAACTGAATACAATTTCGTCTGTCTTCAAGGTATTACGAAAGGTTTCTACCAATAATTGGTAATCGTCACCGACCATGCGGACCCAGCTTAGCGAGAGACCTCGCGGGCGCAGTAAGGCAATCACATTAGCTAAATGTTTATCTTGGCGCGATCCATTTAAGAGTTCATCACCAATCAGAATAAGCCCGACATTTCCACTGGTTTTCATTGTTTAGCCCCTTGCGCTTTTGCCCGTCGCTGCGTGAGTTCAGCTTGTTTTTCAATCGATAGACTCGACCAATCCGCCGAGGTTTCCGGCCAGCCTTGCGTATGTTGCTGAATAAGATCCGCTAATACTTGGATGTGGCGCGTGTCTGCATTTAAAGCCGGAATATAATGATAAGTTTGACCACCTGCTTTTAGGAAGTGCTCACGGTTTTCGTGTTGAATCTCTTCTAAGGTTTCCAAGCAATCCGCTGCAAAACCCGGACAAATAATATCAACGGATTTGACGCCTTGTTTGGCTAAGTCTGTGAGTGTGTCACTGGTATAAGGCTTCAGCCATTCGGCTTTCCCAAAGCGCGATTGAAAGGTGACACGATAATCCTTGTCACGTAAACCTAGGTTTTCCGCCAATAAGCGTGCGGTTTTCTGGCATTCGCAATAATAAGGATCACCGAGTTCATGATTGCGTTTAGGGATTCCGTGAAAGGAAATAACCAAGATTTCTTGGCGCATCTGCGCTAGCCAATAATCGCGCACGCTCTGCGCTAACGCATCAATATAGCCACTATGATCGTGATAGTGTTGCACTACGCGCAATTCAGGCTGCCAGCGCCAACGCTTTAATTCATCGGAAACCGCATCCATCACACTGGCGGTAGTGGAGGCGCTATATTGCGGATACAGTGGCAGGACTAATAAGCGCCGCGCATTTTCAGCCTTGAGTTTGCGTAAGCCATCACGAATCGACGGATTACCATAACGCATGGCAAGCTCCACTTTAATCGGACCTTGAAAGCGTAGCTCGAGGGTTTTTTGTAAAGCGCGTTGTTGTTGTTGTGAAATGACTAACAAAGGAGAGCCTTGCTCAGTCCAGATCGAGGCGTATTTTTTGGCACTTTCTGGCGGGCGTTTGGTTAAAATCGCTCCATATAGAATGGGATACCACACTAAACGCGGAATCTCTACCACCCTCGGATCAGACAAAAATTCGCGCAAATAGCGGCGTAATGCTGGCGCAATAGCTTGGTCTGGTGTACCTAAATTGACTAATAAAATGCCGGTACACGCAGCTTTGCCGTGAAAATAATCCTTTTCATTCACAAATCGACTGAGCATTCAGCTTATCCTTGCGCACTTTTAGTTTTGCTAGAGTCTGGCAGGCTATCTTTGTGCACGCCATCGTAGGGGTAACGCACATGCCCAAAACGCACGACCAACACTGCTAATGAAATAATTAAGATTGCGCCTGCAATAGCCACCATGTCTTGGTTATCGAGGCTTTTCATATCCAGAATTAAATAACGCGCCAAGGCTACCATCGCAATATACAGGGGCATACGTACGGGTACTTTCCCAGACTCTAGATAGGCGGCTACCATGCCAATGACTTCTAAGTAAATGAATAGTAAGAGTAAATCTGAAATAGTGACTTTCATTTGGGTAATCAAGACCACTATTTCCTGACCGATTGCAATCAAGGTAGCTAGGGTAACAATAATTAGTAAGAAGTACTCTAGCCAGTGCAACATGTGCCTTGCTGGCGCAAGTGGTGGGTGATTTGCCATAACCTGCTCCTAGAAAAAATGTCAAGGCGAAGCATACGCGCCTAGGCAGGTGAAATAAACCCACCTTGCAGACCTTAGCTGGCTTTGCTTGACCTGAATCGTCAAAGCCTTGAAGATGGCTAGGTTTAACGCTATTGAGATCTTGAGTCATGCCGCCTGATTTAGCTAGTCTTGCCGCCCTGGTTCGTGATATATCGCGCGCAGAAATTTTGCCGCGTTTTGAGCAGGTCAGCCACCAATTTAAACAAGATGGCAGTTTAGTGACTGACGCGGATTTGGCCGTACACCAAAAACTCTGTGCAGCCTTACAAACGCAATGGCCGGACATTGCTTTTCTCAGCGAGGAAATGGACAAGTCGGAACAAGAGCAGTTATTGCGTGATGCCGAATGGTTGTGGTGTCTTGATCCTTTAGATGGAACCAGTAATTTTGCGGCGGGTATACCTTTATTTGCTAGCTCCTTAGCCTTATTACATCAAGGCCAAGTCGCCCTTGGCATCACCTATGATCCGATTCGTGACGAATTATTCACCGCCAACCACGGACAGGGCGCGTGGCTCAATGGCAAACGTTTAATTTGTCAAGCGAGTCCTTTAAAGCTAGAAAATGCGGTCGCGTTAATTGACTTCAAGCGCTTAAAAAATCCCTTGCGTGCAGCATTATTTGAACATAAACCATTTGGCTCGCAGCGTAATTTAGGAACTTGTGCCTTGGAATTAGCATGGATTGCCGCTAATCGTGGGCAGGCTTATTTGCATGGTGGCATGAAGCTTTGGGATATTGCGGTAGGCGCGTTACTTATTACAGAAGCAGGTGGGCATATTGCAAGCATCGATGGTTCGCCTGCCTTTGAACCCAGCTTAAAAGTTCATTCTGCTATTGCCGCACCGGATCCACTCATTTTTGTCGAATGGCAAGCTTTTGTACAGGCACATCGTGCATAGACCGGTGGGTGTGTTTGATTCAGGTTTGGGTGGCATTTCGGTGTTGCGCGAAATTCATCGTTTATTGCCGCATGAGCATCTATCTTATGTGGCGGACTCTGCTTATGCACCTTATGGCGATAAATCCAGTGAATTTATTCAAGAGCGTAGCTTAGCGGTCAGTCGATTTTTGCAAGCGCAGGGGGCAAAAGCAATTGTAGTGGCTTGTAATACTGCAACAGCTCATGCAGTCGAATTATTGCGTGCTGAATTAAGTATTCCCATCGTGGCGATTGAGCCCGCCGTTAAACCCGCAGTACGTTTAACCAAAACAGGGGTCATTGCTGTGTTAGCAACCCAGCGAACGACCCAAAGCTTACGTTTAAAGCGTTTAATCGAAACCCATGCCGCGCAAGTGCAGGTATTAGTACAGGCTTGTCCGGGCTTAGTGGAATATGTGGAGCAGGGTGATTTTGGCAGTGCCGCGTTGCGAGCCCTATTGCAAGGTTATATACAGCCTTTGTTAGTACAAGGTGCCGATATCTTAGTATTAGGCTGCACGCATTATCCTTTCTTGACGCAGACCTTGCTGGAATTGAGCGAGCACCGTGTGCACGTTTTAGAGCCAAGTAATGCCGTGGCTCAGCAATTACAACGCATTCTCCAGCAGAATCAACAAGCAGCACCCAGCAGTCAAAGCGGGCAAGTACAGTTTTATTCCAGCAAAAGGTCACAGCAGCATCACCTCAGCATGGAGTTGTTATGGCAGCAGCCGATTGCTCTCAAGCCACTGCCAACACCTTAGGATGCTTTAAACGCTGGCAAAAGCCTGATCTAAATCCGCAATAATATCGTCGATGTGTTCAATGCCTATACTCAAACGAATACTTTCAGGACGCACACCGGCTTTTAATTGTTCGTCTGGCGTGAGTTGGCGGTGTGTTGTGGATGCGGAATGCGAGGCCAAGGTTTTTGCATCACCGATATTGACCAAGCGTTTAATCATTTTTAATTGATCATAGAACTTCTCACCAGCGGCAAATCCACCTTTAATGCCAAACGTCAGCAAGGATGCTGGGCGGCCTTTAAAGTATTTTTGTGCTAGTGCGTAGTATTTATCACCGCTTAAACCCGCAAAACTGACCCAATCGACTTTGGGGTGGTTTTTTAGATAATTTGCCACGGCAATGGCATTATCACAATGGCGCTCCATGCGTAAGCCCACGGTTTCAATCCCTTGTAGGATTAGGAAGGCGTTGAAAGGTGAAAGCGCAGAGCCAGTATTGCGCAAAGGCACCGTACGCGCCCGACCGATATAAGCCGCAGCGCCAAAGGCTTCAGTATAAACTACACCATGGTAAGACGGTTCAGGCTTATTCAACAGTGGGTAGCGGTCTTTGTGTTGCGCCCAAGGGAATTTTCCTGAGTCGACAATAATACCCCCCAGTGAATTACCATGCCCTGCCAAGTATTTAGTAAGTGCGTGCACTACAATGTCCACACCATACGCAATGGGTGTGCACAGAATAGGAGTCGCTACGGTATTATCCACAATCACAGCGACACCGTGCTTATGTGCCATGGTAGAAATGGCTTCTAAGTCGGCAATATTGCCTGCTGGATTGCCGATGGTTTCGCAGAAAACGGCCTTGGTGTTGTCATCGATTAGTTTTTCTAAGTCAGCGGCATTGTCGCTCGCCGCAAAACGTACTTGAATCCCTAAACTGGGTAGCATATGCGCAAACAGGGTGTAGGTGCCACCGTATAACTGAGGGGTGGCCACAATATTGTCGCCCGCTTGCGCCAGCGTCAGAATCGCATAATTGATGGCTGCCATGCCCGAACTTACTGCTAAAGCAGCTAAGCCTCCCTCGAGTTCCGCTACCCGTTTTTCTAAGACATCATTGGTCGGATTCATCAGGCGTGTATAGATATTGCCCGGTACGGCGAGATCAAATAAATCTGCCCCATGTTGTGCATTATCGAACTCATAGGCGACCGTTTGATAAATCGGAACAGCAACTGATTTGGTTGTAGGATCAGTGACATAGCCGCCGTGAATAGAAATCGTGTCTTTATGCATAATTTGACTCCTCAAGAAAAGGAGCAGATATATCATAAGCCCTTATGATTGTGCATGTTGAGCAAGAGATTTCTTATAGAATTTATTGTGATATGTGGTGCGACTTTAGTGATTTACTCCTCATCTAGGTAGCTGTAGCAGGCGCGAGTAAGTCGTTCTACACTTAGTCACAACTTTTGTCACAAAGACATGAGCCGGTTAGCCAACAAGGTTTCTGCCATTAGCGAGTCATCATGAAATTAAACCCCTTGGATCAAGTACCAGCGACTCCCGTGATTTTCCTATTTTGTATTATATTTTTTATTCTGATGCCTGGTTTGTTTATGTTAATCACTAAACCAGTGAGCATCGCTGATGGCATTGCCCTAGGGGACGCTACTTTTAATAAAGAAAATCTTTTAATAGCCGGTTCTTATATATTACTAGGGCTTGGGCTATGGGGTATTGCTGGAAAATATCGTCCTGAACTAGAAGATATTATTGCAGTGTTGCCAAGTACGGCAGAGATAAAACGTTATCTTTGGCTGGGTGTAGGGATGGTTATTTCGGCGATGGGCTTTGTTTATCTATTTTATTATCCACTCTCTTTTATTTTTCCTGATTTTGTAGAGTCTTGGTATCTTGATACACCCAATGTTTTATTTTGGGATGAATCCAGTTGGTATCTATCAGGTAATCTTGCGACTCTTGTATCGGCTGTCATTTTAGCGCCGGTGATTGAAGAATATTTATTTCGCGGATTTCTATTAAACCGTTTTAGTTTATTGATAGGCGTACCTTGGGCTATTATTATTTCCTCCGCGTTATTTGCGATTCTGCATACCGATATAGTGGGCGCGTTTATTTTTGCGGTATTGATGTGCTTTATTTATATGCAGACCCGCTCTTTAGTGGGCCCGATTCTAGTGCATTTTTCAAACAATCTTTTTGCATCCGTTCTTGAATTCATCGATTTGCAATGGATTTCGGGTTTTGAAGAAACGACGGTAGCAGATTTTCAAGCCTTGTGGTGGTTAGGCTTAGTGTGTTTAATAGTGGGCAGCCTGTGGTTATGGCAGTTTGCTAAACAGTATTTAAAGCCAGCTTCTGAGATTATCGCCTTTCATGAAAAAGGTTTTAAAGCCACTATTGATGTCAGAGACGATCAATTAGTGGGATAATCAGGCAAGGTAGGCGCTTGAGTTTGGTGGCTTAGCGCCTGTTTAGCGCTTAATAGTTGTTGCACAGTTTGTTGTTGATTGGCGACTAATTCCTGAAGCCATTCTTTTTCTAGGCCAGCTTGTTTAATCAGTTGTGTGGCCTGTTTTTGTTGCGCATAGTCGCCTTGCCAAAAGAAGCGGCGCAAGTCTGCTACCGTGAGTTGTGCGGGTGAAATACGCATCAGGTAATGGGCCGGATCTTGGTCATCACGGCTTAATACCCCATAACTAATTAAGTCATTTAGACTGTCTTCAACGAGCATTACCGGCACAGGTAAGGTCAGGCATAAGTCATCTAAAGTCGCAGGGGCTTGACCAGTGAGGAAGCGCTGTGCAATGTCGCGCACTAATACCGCCGCCAAGATTTCGCGCGTTTGGAGACTGGTTTGCGTGGGTTGGCCAGCCAGCTGTAAAGCGCCCGGATATTGTAAATAATAGGTGAGACGCGCTCCAATTAAGACAATCATCCACCCCACATAAAGCCAGAGCATAAACAAAAATAGGCTGGCAAAAATCGAATAAATAGCAATCTGTTGTCCTGAACCTACTACAAAGCTAGAAAAGACTTTTGCGGCAAATTGCCAGCATAAAGCGCCCACGATGGCACCACTGAGGGCTGCGGAGAACTTAACATGGGTATTGGGCATGAATAAGTATAAAAAGGTGAATGCTATGACCGTGGTAAAAAAGGGCATATAGCGTAGTAAGAAACTGATGGCTTGCCCAAACGGTTCGTGGCGCGTCATGTTTTGTATGGCGTGCAGATCATTAATCGAATGCCACAGACCAAACATGGATACCAAAAAGACAGGGCCAATCAGAACAACACTTAAGTAATCACGTATTTGAGTCAACATATTGCGTGGTTTATGTACCCGCCACACATCATTAAACGCTACTTCAACCGACTGCATTAAGGTAAGTACGGTATAAAATAAGGTCAGCAAGCCTGCTGTACCTAGGACGCCTACTTGCACATTATCCACAAAACTTAATATCTGCTGAGTAAAGGGATTAGCCATGCTACCTAGCGGTGACATGAAGTTATAGATGAGTGGCTCTAGCTGTTTATGTACCCCGAAACTTTTTAAGATCGAAAAACTTAAGGCCAGTAGGGGAACCATGGATAATAAGGTCGAATAGCTCAATCCTTTCGCGTGACGCCACGTGGGGCCTTGCATCAGCTCATGATAAAGCGCTGCTGGTAATAAGCGGATATACGAGAGCAAACTAGCGAGCGGAGTGTTAGCGGCCACGGGTAATAACTCATCAAAAAACACAGACCAGCATAATAGACTGTGTCTGTGTAGGGAAAAGAAAAGGATTAGTTATTCGGTAGTGGCGGTGGTGTCATCGATTGGTTGGAAGCGGCTTTTTCTTGGGCGGCTTGTTGTTGCAATTCTTGTTGTACTGAAGGACTGGATAACACTTCGCGCAATTGCTCTTCTTTATCTTTAGCTAAAGACGTTTTCAGGATAGTACCGTGCAAGCCAGTAGCTCTTAAACCGTCTAACACTTTATCGTCTGTAGCGGAGCGCACTAAAACAAATAAGACCGAGCTTCCGGGGGTGATGGATTGGCTTAAATCTTTCATGAAATTATCATTGATGCCCACATCCGTTAAGGCGCCACTCAATGCGCCTGCGCCCGCGCCGACTGCGGCACCAAGCAATGGATTCAGAAATAACATGCCTACTAACATGCCCCAGAAGCCACCACCGGCTGCCCCTACCGCTGTCAGATTCATGGCTTGGTGTAATTTAATTTTATTTTGCGTATCTTTGGTAACCACAACCGCGTCTTCCAGTTGCAGTAAATAATTTTTTTGCATTTCATACAATTTCTCACGCATGGTAAATGCGCTTTTTTCATCACTAAACGCAACAGCAATCAGACTACTCATGAGCGAAGCTCCTTTTGGGAATTTTTAATTAAAACACCTCAACCCACTCGCCAAGTGGATAAGCAATAGTGTTATAGACCAAATTATCACAAAACACCATGTACCAAATCCTTAGCTTAGGTCAGCGCGAAAGTGGCGGCGTTCCAAGCCGTATTTGCGCATCTTATCTGACAAGGTTTTACGCGGAACATCCAAGGCTTCCATGACCTGCTTAATATTGCCGTTATAACGATTTAGGGCTTGCTCGATTAGCGCTTTCTCAAAATAAGCGACTTGGTTGGCTAAACTTAAGCCATCTGGCAATTCTTCGGCGTTCATTAAGGCTGCCATATCAAATTGGTAAGCCTCACCTAATAAGACATAACGTTCAGCAATATTGCGCAATTCCCGAATATTACCCGGCCAATCATGCCCTAGTAGGGTATGTAGTGACTTGGTCGTCAAAGGCGGTACTTCGGTTTCACAACGTGCCGCCGCAATTAAGACAAAATGCTGGAATAATAAAGGAATATCTTCGCGCCGCGCTCGTAAAGGAGGCACTTCTAGGGTGACTACATTGAGGCGATAATATAAATCTTGGCGAAACTCCAGACGTTCGGCGGCGTCTTTGAGGTTGATTTTGCTGGCGGCAATTACGCGAATATCGAGCGGAATAAGATGATTCGAACCAAGGCGTTCGATTTTGCGCTCCTGTAGCACGCGTAATAAAGGCGCTTGGGTCAAAAGTGGCATACTTTCAATTTCATCTAAGAATAAAGTGCCACCATTAGCGTGTTCGAATTTACCCACACGCCGCGTTTTCGCACCATTAAAAGCGCCGGCTTCATGTCCGAATAATTCCGTTTCGAGTAGGTTTTCAGGGATTGCACCACAATTGATTGCCACATAATTACGATTGCGGCGCAAACTTTGTTCATGTAACGAGCGAGCTACCAGTTCTTTGCCGGTTCCGGTTTCGCCACAGACTAGAATATCGGTTTCCAAACGTGCCAAACGTGCAATCATTTTGCGTAAGGCAATAATGCTAGGGGCTTGTCCAATAATACGTGGGCCAATACGTTTGTGGTCTTCTAGTTCGGATTTGAGGGTGCGATTTTCTAAGGTTAAACGGCGCTTTTCTAAGGCTCGTTTCACGCTATCTACCAATTGAGCCGCCGCAAAGGGTTTTTCTAATAAATCGTAAGCACCATCACGAATGGCATGAACGGCGGTGGCAATGTCAGCATGACCACTAATCAGGATAACCGGTAAATCGCGATCCAGTTTTAATACCTGCTGCATTAGCTCCAAGCCATCCATGTGAGGCATACGAATATCTGTGACAAGTACACCGGAAAATTCTGCGGATAGATGATTTAATGCTTCTGGCGCACTGGCATAAGTTTGCACCTCAAACCCCGCCAACATTAAGGATTGTGCGGCTGAGTCACGCATGGCTTTTTCATCATCGACTAATATGACATACATTGGCTCACTCCTTAGGTGCTAAGGGTAAACATAAACAAAACACAGCGCCTCCTTCAGCACGATTGAAAGCTTGTAAGCTACCTTGCATATCCACGGCAAGGCGCTGAGAAATCGAAAGACCTAGCCCTAAACCATGTCCTGCTTGTTTGGTCGTAAAGAACGGTTCAAATAAGTGGTTCATGTCATTTTCATCTAAACCCGTGCCATTATCCCAAATTTCCATACAGGCTTGATCCTGTAAGCTTGTAATCTTTAAACCGATTTGCGGATCGGCACGTTCGTGAATGGCATCCAGTGCATTACTGAATAAATTAATGAGAATTTGCTCTAGCCACACTAAATCAGCCCATACCGTCACTGCTTCAGCGAGTCTTTCTTGCTGTAATTCAACACCCGCACGTGCAAAGCGTGGCTGCATAATAACCAAGCTAGAATCAATTGCCATGGCTAAAGAGCAACGCTCACGTTGTCCATGACTTTTGCGGGCAAAAGCTTTTAGTTGATGGGTAATAGTGGCCATCCGTTCCGTGAGAGCGGCAATTTCTTGCAAATTCGTTTGGGCAATGCTGATTTGTCCACGTTCCAGAAATTGGCGTGCATTATCAGCATAGGCGCGAATAGCCCCCAGTGGATTATTGAGTTCGTGATTAATCGTGCTAGACATCTGTCCCAAGGCCGCCATTTTCGCGGCTTGTATGAGTCCTGTTTGGGCTTGTTCTAGGGCTTGGGTGCGCTCGGCCACTTTGGTTTCCAGTTCCGCCATAGCAGCTTGTTGATAGCATTGCCTTTGGGTACGGTATTTCCAAAAAGTAAATAGTAATAAGCCACTCAAACCAGTCAGGGCGAGCGTGATCAGCAGGGCGATTTGCAGAGTTTGGGTAATGCTGCGCCAATCACTCAGCACATAAACATCCCAACCGGCTTCTTCCATACGATGCTTAGCCATTAAATAATGCTGATTCTGACGTTCTACGCGATATAAATTGTCGTGTAAAAAGTTTCGTTTGAAATTTGCTAAGGGTTTTAAAGCAAAACCAACGTAACGCTGGGTGTCGATAATAGCTTGCTGGCGTAATGGGCTTAAGGCTTCTAGGGTATGGAATAGTGTTTGGTAATCGCTGGCCATGAAGATAATGCCATCGTCATCAGTCACCCAGAACTCAAAGCTTTGGTTTTGCCATAACTGCTCAATCGTATTAACGCTAATTTTCACAACCACAACCCCAAGAGGATTCTGTTTCTCGTCTTGCACGGCGGAGGCAAAATAATAGCCGCGCTCATTGGACGTTGTACCCACTGCATAATAGCGCCCTAGTTGCCCGCTCATGGCTTGTTGGAAATAAGGCCGAAAGGCAAAATCGTTGCCGATAAAGCTCCATGTTTTATCCCAGTTACTGGAGGCTATCGTCATGCCATCCGCACGCATTAAATAAATATCCATCGTGCCCGCTAACTGATTGGTGCGCGCGAGATAATGATTAATTTGGGAGCTAGAAAGCGCGTCTGGCGCTTGCTGTAAATGAGCTTTGATCTCCGTTTCTTGAGCGATCAGTACGGGCAGATAGCTATAACGTGCCAACGCGGCATCTAAACTCATCACTAGTCGGGCGAGCTGTGCTTGTGTGGTGGTTTCAAGCCGATTGAGACTAGCTTGGCGCACCGACCAAGCCACCAGAAGTGCAATGAGTAAGGCTATAATAATTGAAAGGCCGAGCACAGAAGCCGGTTTTAAAAGTACACGCGGCTTCCTAATATGAGCATTGCCCCCTAGAGCAATCATGCGTCCGGCTTTAAGTCTTTCAGCTCGCGTCGTAAAATTTTCCCGACATTGCTTTTAGGTAATTGTTTGACAAAGACAATATGGCGGGGACGTTTGTAGCCAGTAAGTTGCTGAGCGCACCAATCACGCAGTTCTTGCTCGGTGAGAGTAGGATCACGTTTCACTACATAGGCTTTGACCGCTTCTCCGGCATTTTCATCTGGGATTCCAATGACACCCGCTTCCAAGACCTTGGGATTGGCGACTAAAACATCTTCAATTTCATTCGGATAAACATTGAAGCCAGAAACCAGTACCATGTCCTTAATGCGGTCGACCAGTTTGACAAACCCTTGCTCATTAATAATCGCCACATCGCCCGTGCGCAACCAACCCTCTGCGTTCAGGACTTTGCTGGTTTCATCAGGACGCTGCCAATAACCTTTCATCACCTGAGGGCCACGTACCCACAGTTCACCCGTTTCGTTGATGCCTAGCTCTTCACCTGCGACATCGCGAATGGAAACTTCTGTGGATGAAATCGGCAAGCCAATCATGCCATTGTAGCCTTCAATATCAAGCGGATTAATGCACACGGCGGGCGATGCTTCAGTGAGACCATAAGCCTCTAATAAAGTAACACCGGTTATGTTTTTCCATTTTTCCGCCACGCTGCGTTGTACCGCCATGCCACCGCC
The DNA here is from genome assembly GCF_000371925.1 of Thiolinea disciformis DSM 14473. GTDB lineage: Bacteria > Pseudomonadota > Gammaproteobacteria > Thiotrichales > Thiotrichaceae > Thiolinea > Thiolinea disciformis. Next base: position 32,345 of record NZ_AQVE01000017.1, read on the forward strand.
AAGCGTAACCTTTAAGCCCGAAAAATCAACCTGCTCGAAGCCCGGTGCATTGATTAGCGCATTGAATAAGGTGTTTACCCCTGTGATGAAAGAGAATTTTTCTTTCTTGAGCTCTTTAATAAAGGCCGGAAAGTCGCGTGGATTAGTAATCAGTATGCTTTTCGCACCAATTTGAATAGCAAATAAGGCATTCGCAGTCAGTGCAAACACATGGTACAACGGTAAGGCTGTAATAAAAACTTCATGGCCAGTCACTAAGTCACGATTGGTCCATGCTTCTGCTTGGAGCAAATTGGCAATCATATTGCGATGCGTAAGCATAGCGCCTTTGGCGACACCCGTTGTACCGCCTGTATATTGCAAGAAGGCAATATCTTCGTGCTGTATGGTGACAGGCTCTAGTTGATGGGCATGACCTTTGCTTAGCGCTTGTTTGAAATTAGTGGTCTGTGGCAATGAAAAAGCAGGAACCATTTTTTTAATATACTTGACCACAAAACTGACGAGCCAGCCTTTCGCACCTCCTAATAAATCACCAATTTGCGAGGTGATTACATGCTTAACGTTCGTATTCGGCAAGACATGCTGTAAGGTATGGGCGAAGTTTTCTAGGATTACTATGGCGACTGCACCCGAGTCTTTGAGTTGGTGTTGTAATTCGCGGTCGGTATACAGCGGATTAGTATTAACGACGATAAGCCCTGCTCGCAAAGCACCAAACATTGCAATCGGATATTGCAAAACATTTGGCATCATAATTGCGATCCGATCCCCTTGTTTTAGGCCGAGTTCATGGCGCAAATAAGCTGCAAAATCACGGGATAAGCTATTGAATTGGCGATAGGTTAATGTTTTCCCCAAATTGACGAGGGCAGGTCTGTCCGCATATTTCTCAGCATTCTGCTCAAATACATCGATTAGTGAGTTATAAACGTGAGTATCAATTTCAGCCGGAACATGCGCAGGATAGCGCTCAAGCCAAATTTTTTCCATGGTGTCCTCCTCATACTTATTATTGAATGGCGTGGTTTTATTCTACGGGGGGGAATCTGAAAGCACAATTTAATTGGATTTTTTCACAAGTTTGTTTCGTGTTGTACTTGCTTGCGTTAAAAGGGGCGTTTCTGAGGTGCTAGCCTCTGCTAATAAACGTCCAGCTTCCGGGCCAAACATATCCGCTAATAAAGCTTTCGAGGTTTCTTTTAATAAATGACGGCTCAATTGGCGGGGTGCATAAAGATGGTCGCTGAGAAAACTCGTATTTTCATAAACAATATCGTTGGGTGCTGGTAGAAAAGCTTGATGCAAGCTGATACGCGCAATATGTCCCAAATTGATTCCACGTCCATCATCAATAATTAATAGATGCGGATAAAGCTGGCGATAGGGATCTGGTTCAGGATAATCGACTACGCCCAGTAGTTTGTAAGCTTTGTCTGACCACTGCACGCCAGCATTTATGTCTGTCATATTGATTTCAGTGAGGAAAACCCGCTGGCCAATCGCTTCACGCAATCGTTGGAGATAGTGTTGATAGTTCGCTGAAGGCCAGAGCTGTTCAGCAGCGCCTGAGTGCATGTCCACGAATCATTTCCTAAGCTTATGTGATTTAGTTCAATTTACAGTAAGTTTTGTATCTCTATGATATAAATCTTGTGAAGCCGTTTTTATTTTAAAACAATGTGCAAAGGATAGACACTTAACACGCTTATGACACAGGATGTACGTCTCGAACAGCTTAGCCAGTGGCTGCATAGTTTAGCAGCATGGGAGCAGGCTACTATTGCTCCGGCCTCGCATGATGCGAGTACTCGGCGTTATTTTCGCGCCACACTCGGTGATAAAACCGCGATTGTGATGGATGCACCCGATGATCAAGCAGGAGTAGCCGCTTTCTTGGACATTGGGGAGCGCTTGGCTCGTGTAGGTGTGTCGACACCGGAGGTTTATGCGCAAAATCGTTTAGATGGTTTTTTATTGCTAGAAGATTTTGGTAATACCTTATTGCTAGATCGGCTCGACCTGTGCGCGGTTGAAGGGCTGTATGAGCAGGCTATGACGACCTTAATGTCGATTCAAACAGCGGATCCTGAGGGCTTGCCTATTTATGATGCTGAATTTTTTCGCCGCGAATTGGATATCATGCCCGAGTGGTTATTAGGGCGGCATCTAGGGTTCAGGGCAGAGGATCAGCCCACTGAGCTTATTCACGAAACCTTTAGCTGGTTAGTAGCTGAGCTAGTACAGCAGCCCCAAAGTTTTGTACATCGTGACTATCACTCGCGTAATTTAATGCTTACCGAACACAAAGGTTTGGGTGTTATTGATTACCAAGGTGCGGTGTTGGGGCCGGTCACTTACGATCTCATGTCTTTATTGCGCGATTGTTATATCGCTTGGCCACAGAAGCGCGTGGAACTGTGGGTGGATGAGTTTCGTAAAGCGGCGATTGCCAAGGGCACTTTGCAGCCTGTGGATCAATACGAGTTCTTGCGTTGGTTTGATTTAATGAGCTTGCAGCGTCATATTAAAGTATTGGGAATTTTTGCACGTTTAAACCACCGTGATGGTAAAAGTGCTTACTTACAAGATTTGCCACGTGTCTTAAGTTATGTGTTGTTAGTGGGCGAGCGTTATCCTGAAACAGCGCCCTTGATAGCATGGCTGCGCGCACAAGGTATTCCCGAAAAAATCGGCACGGTGATTATTCCGGCCTAAAGGCTATTCATGAAAGCAATGATTCTCGCCGCCGGTCAAGGCACCCGTATGCGTCCACTTACTGATCATACTCCGAAACCACTGCTGAAAGTGGGTGGCAAACCCTTGATTGTTTGGCATCTGGAAAAGCTCGCCGCCGCAGGCTATCGCGATATTGTGATCAATATCGGCTGGTTGGGTTATCAAATTCCCGAGGCCTTGGGCGATGGTAGCCAGTGGCAGTTAAAGCTGCATTATTCTGATGAACAAGTCGAAGGCATTTTAGAAACGGCTGGCGGTATTATTAAAGCGCTACCTTCCTTAGGGTCTGAGCCTTTCTTAGTCATCAACGGGGATGTGTGGTGTGATTATCCGTGCTTGGCACAGCCTTTAGCACCGAATACCTTAGCGCATTTAATTCTAGTCAATAATCCAGCGCATAATCTCAAAGGTGATTTTTCTTTGCAGAACCAACAGGTGTTGGACGAAGGCGAGAGCCGCCTAACTTTTAGTGGCATTGGTTATTACCATCCCGCTTTATTTGCGGATTTGCCTTATGGGAAGCGTCCATTAGCACCGGTATTGCGTGCTGCCATGCAGCAACAACAGGTCAGTGGTGAGCACTACCAAGGTACATGGCTAGATATTGGCACGCCGGAACGTCTAGCGGATTTGGATAGACGTCTGTGCCATTAAATTGGGCTCCACGAATGGCGCTCCATTAGTCTGAATACATATTCGGTTAGCATAGTATTGAATGCTAGCCTTTAAAGGCTTCCTTCGAGTTCAAATACTCCAGCTCCTCAGGTGTACTGATCCGGCCTAAAGCCTCATTCCGATGGGGAAAGCGCCCAAAGCGCTGAATGATTTCTTGGTGATGGCGGGCGAATTTTGCATTATTTGCTAAACCAGCGGCTTCAAATAACTGTACCGATAAAGCCTGATCTGTTAAGTTTTCGCTATGCATTAACGGCAGGTACAAAAATGCAACACGTTCAGCCGCTAACTGTTTGTCAAACCCTCTCTCTACAGCCTGTTTAGTCACTTGAACCGCTTGTTGTTCGGTAGAATAGGCTTTTTTGTTGCCACGAAACATATTGAGTGGAAATTGATCTAGAATAATGCATAAAGCGAGGCAGCCTTCTGGAGTCACTTGCCAATCATCTAATGCATGGTGATGAGCATGTTCCCACAGCGATTCAAATTGTTGGCGGAGCTGGTGATCAATGGCAGGTGTGGAGTTAAACCAATGTTGATTCATGGGCTCAGAATACCAAAAATCCAAGATGGTGTTAGGTGTCATCGTTTTCCTTTTTAAAGATTGAGTCGAGTTAAAAGCTAAGCATAACGCCATACAAATGTTTAACCATAGTAACAGCTAGAACTAAGGGTGATATATGAGTGATCAATTAGTATTAACCAGCTTTAAAATCTGCCCTTATGTGCAGCGTGCCGTGATTGCCTTAAAGGAAAAGCAAGTTCCTTACACCATTCAATATATTAACCCTTACGAAGATAACCCTGACTGGTTCAAGGCAATTTCTCCTCTAGGAAAAGTGCCCGTATTGCAGGTCAATGATCGGCCAGTGTTTGAGTCTGCGATTATTCTAGAATACCTTGAGGAAGTTTATGCCCCGCATTTACATCCTGGCGATCCACTCACCAAAGCTTCCCATCGCGCTTGGATGGAGTTCAGCTCAGATTTACTGGTGCGCCAGTTCCAAATGAATAATGCCCCTGATGCTGAGGCCTTTGAAAAGGCGAAAACGGCTTTTTCTGATGGCCTAAAGCGTTTAGGTGAACAATTAAATCCCACTGGTCCTTATTTTACGGGAACTGAGTTAAGCTTAGTCGATGTGGCTTGTGCACCCTTATTAATGCGTCTGGATTTTATGGAGCGGCATTTTAAGATTAATGTCGAAACAGCTGAGCGAATTCAACAATGGAGTGAAGCCTTATTAGCTCGTTCGAGTGTTAAACAATCAGTTGTGCCTGAGTTTGAGGATTTAATGCTGGAGTTTTTAAAGAAGCGTGGCAGCTTTTTTATGAAGGCGTAGTTTATTTTTTTGGTAGCCCGTTAGATAGCTCAATTTAATTTCTTATGAGAGCATTGCTCATTAGGCTATTAGTCATTGGTTGGTGTCTTGTCCTGCCATGGAGCGCTTGTGCTTTTGAGAATGTATTAACTGAGGACTATAAAACTACCTTTGTAACTCCCGTTATAGAGACCTATCAAGATATTAACGGGCAATTAAGTATTGAACAAGTTAGTCAACAGGATTTTGATAAGTACTTTCGTGCCGCAGAAGTTGATCAGTTTAATTTAGGATATACCGATGCTGTTGTTTGGGTGCGCCTTATGGTTCAACGCCAAGACTTGCATCCTTGGTTTTTAAGAGTACAAACCAGCTACGAAACGAGCTTAAATACTTATCTTTTTACAGAAGATAGAGCAACAAGTGCGCCGCCACAGGAGCAAAGCCTATTAAATGGCTATCCTGTGCCCACTTATGCCCTAGAAACCAAACCGAATGTTAGCTGTTGGCTGTATATTAAATTACAAAATAATTATTCTCCTTTAGCCTTCTCATTGTTATTAGCCCCCCAGCAATTAGTTGCTCTCGACTTACAGTATGAGCGTTTTTTATATGGGCTAATTCTTGGGGCAATGCTTTCATTAGCTGCCTATAATTTATTTTTGTTAATTACGCTCCATGATCGTAGCTATATTGGTTTGATTGTTTGCATTTTATCCTTAGTGATGATGTTAAGTGCCTCCAATGGAGTGCTGTATGAGCTATTAAATAATCGCTCTGCTTATATTTGGCTACGTTCCTTTTCAGGGTTTTTAGCCGTATTTGCTGGGCTGGTATTTTTTAGAAGTCTGATTGCTACGGAACAATATAGTCTATGGCTGGATAGAATCTTATTCTTCTTTATGATTATTGCTTTGTCTGGTGCCATGCTTAGCCCCTTAGTTAAATTTAATGCTTTAATAAATGCTTCACTGGGAGCCTTAGTGTTACCTTTCTTATTTGCAGCTACCAGCTTGGCCGCGATTCGTGGTTCGAGGATCGCTTTTATTTTGAGTTTGGCGATTATTATGTTGGCTTTGGCTTTCAGTCCTATGCTGCTGATTAATTTAGGTGTTGATCAGGATTATTGGACAGAAAAGCGTTATCTCATTCAAAGTGGTTACTTAGGATTCGTGGTTTTATTATCGTTTGCCCAAGTGCAGCGCACGCGTGATTTGCGTCTTGCCACCGAGTCAGCGCAGGCCGCCAATCAGGCAAAAAGCGAATTTTTGGCAACGATGAGTCATGAGCTGCGCACACCGATTAATGCACTGATAGGTTTAACCACCTTATTGCGTTCTACGCCCTTATCGACTGAGCAAATCGCCTATGTGGAGCGTCTCGATTTATCATCTTGTCATATCTCCAGTTTAATTGACGATATTCTCGATTTTTCGCGGATTGAGCGGGGCAATCTCCAGTTATTACAAGAGCCTTTTTCGTTAATACGTTGTTTAAAAGATGTCGAGGATCTGATTAGACAAGAAGCCAGCGTTAAGGGCTTGCACTTAGACATGGCGTGTGACCCATTGCCTTGGCTAGTCGGCGATCGAACACGCCTTGTACAGGTGCTCTTAAATCTCTTAAGCAACGCAGTAAAGTTTACCGAGCGTGGCACTGTGACACTTAAAGTGGAGCGCTTGGAGAGTTCCCAGCTAGGTTTGCAAGTGGTGAAGTTAAGATTTTCGGTGCAAGACTCTGGTATCGGGATTGCAGAAGAGCACCAAAAGCATTTATTCCAGCCGTTTACCCAAGCAGACAGTTCAATTAGTCGTGAATACGGTGGAACCGGTTTGGGTTTAGCGATTAGTCAACGTTTGGTTCAGGCTATGGGCGGTAAAATTGTCTTGGCTAGTCAGCTTGGGCAGGGCAGTTGTTTTTATTTCAATTTATTGTTTCCTGTGGCTTCGTGCTCCCAAGCAAGTGCTCCCTTAGTTTTAATGCGGGCGCCGCTCCAAGTTCCTCTTGCCTTACAACAGATTTTATTGGTGGATGACGATGAAATCAATCGCTTTATGATTCAGCGCTTTTTAAACCAGTATGGCATTCACGTGGTCTTAGCAGCGAGTGGTCCTCAAGCTTTAATGGTTTTACAAACCGCGTCAGCTCAGTCTATCCAGTTGGTCTTAATGGATATTAGTATGCCGGGCATGGATGGATTTGAAACGGTAAAACGTCTACATGCTATAGGTTTATCAAAAAAGATACCTATTATCGCCATGACCGCCCATGCTACACAGGAAAAGCGTGATCAATGTTTTGCCGCAGGTATGCAGGATTGTTTAACAAAGCCCTTTGAGTTACAGCATTTAATGGCTTTGCTATGGAAGCATAGCGAGACCAAAACCGCTTAACTATCCGGCATATGCCCATAGGGTCGTTTTTAGAGAGCAGAGACAATGAATTTTGATAGTTTGCAAGCTCTTGAGCAGGAGCTAGGCTATAAAAGCACCTATGATTTATTAGCCTTTTCTTTACCCATTTTACGGGATCGCAAAGCACGCTTGTTTGAGGCATTGGCCGCTCAGCATTGGGAACAGGCGGCACAGATTGCTCATCAAGTTTGTGGCTCGGTACGTATGTATGGCTCAGCGCGGTCTGAAACCTTATTACGTGTGATCGCTGAGCGGCATGTAGAGCTAGTTAAGGAATTAGGTTTTCAGCAGGAACTTGAGACTGAGTTGTGGCAGGTATTAATCAATATCGAGGATTGGTTGGAAGCGTCAAGAGAAGTGGTTGATTCTGTTTGCTAAATAGGGCGGTATGTTGAGTTTTCGATAAAAAATACCCATTACCCTTGTGTTTTTGGGATGAATCCCCATTTTTATTGGGCAATTTCGAGTGCGTGACGCATGTGTCGCGCTGATACCCTGTTGGAGAGCCCAAAATGAATTCACTAGATGAGAATAATGTGATTAAAAATCCTTTTGCGCCAAAAGCTGATGCAGAAATTCACCATGTGGCAACGGAGTCCATGGAGCCAGAATCAAATACCGAGCTTGATACTGGTTTGACTGAATTACAACAAGCCTTGCAAGAAGCTCAAGCCAAGTTAGAAGAAAGCCAAGATCGTAATTTGCGCTTACAAGCGGATATGGAAAATCAACGCCGTCGCTATGAAAAGCAGGTCGAAGATGCACATAAATATTCAGTACAGCGTTTCGCGGAAGGCTTATTGCCGGTGATTGATAGCCTTGAAATGGGTATGCAAGCAGATGGTGATTTGAATTCAATCCGTGAAGGGATGGATTTGACTTTAAAACAATTTCAATCAGTGATGGAACGGTTCCAGTTGGTGGCCGTTAATCCCGCTCAGGGCGAGCCATTCAACCCTGAATTTCATCAAGCCATGAGTATGCAGCCTAATCCGGATGTGGACAATAACTGTGTCATTGCTTCTTTTCAAAAGGGTTATACCTTGAGTGGCCGTGTGATCCGCCCCGCGATGGTGATGGTCTGTAAAAAATAACAGTAAAAAATTATGGGAAAGATGCTTGAAAAGTTTTAGAGCCTCCCCCATTTAACGACCTAACTGAAAAAAATTAGCCTCGTGCTTAAAACATATTTGGAGATGAACTGATGGGTAGAATTATTGGTATTGACTTGGGTACCACGAACTCTTGCGTTGCGGTGATGGAAGGCGATAAGCCACGGGTTATTGAAAACTCAGAAGGTGATCGTACCACGCCATCCGTCGTAGCCTTTGTGGATGATGAAGTATTAGTAGGTCAGACGGCAAAACGCCAAGCAGTTACTAATCCACAAAATACGTTGTATGCAGTCAAGCGTTTAATTGGTCGTCGTTTTGACGAAGAAGCGGTACAAAAAGATATTAAGTTGGTGCCGTATAAAATTATTAAAGCAGACAATGGCGATGCTTGGGTGGAAGCGCAAGGCAAGAAAATGGCGCCACCGGAAGTTTCTGCACGCGTTCTAATGAAAATGAAAAAGACCGCTGAAGATTATTTAGGTGAGCCTGTCACGGAAGCTGTTATTACGGTGCCAGCGTATTTTAATGACTCGCAACGCCAAGCCACTAAAGATGCAGGACGTATTGCTGGTTTAGAAGTCAAACGTATTATCAACGAACCTACTGCAGCAGCTTTAGCTTACGGTTTAGACAAAGTTAAAGGCGACCGTAAGATTGCGGTTTATGACTTAGGTGGCGGTACTTTCGACGTATCGATTATTGAAATCGCTGACGTTGATGGCGAAATGCAGTTTGAAGTATTGTCCACGAATGGTGACACCTTCTTAGGTGGTGAGGACTTCGATAACCGCTTGATGGATTATTTAGTGGACGAGTTCCGTAAGTCTTCTGGTGTAGATCTAAAGGGTGATCCTTTAGCGATGCAGCGTTTAAAAGAAGCGGCAGAAAAAGCAAAGATCGAATTATCCTCTAGCCAACAGACTGATGTGAATCTGCCTTATATTACGGCAGATGCCTCAGGCCCTAAGCACATGAACATTAAAGTGACGCGTGCAAAGTTGGAAGCGCTGGTTGATGATTTGATTACACGCACTATCAATCCGTGCAAGATCGCGCTAAAAGATGCTGGTTTATCCGCGTCCCAAATTCAGGATGTGATTTTAGTCGGCGGTCAAACGCGTATGCCTAAAGTGCAGGACGCGGTTAAGGACTTCTTCGGCAAAGAGCCTCGTAAAGATGTGAATCCTGATGAGGCGGTTGCCGTCGGTGCAGCGATTCAAGGTGGTGTATTAAGTGGTGGTGTGAAAGACGTTCTGTTATTAGACGTAACGCCGCTGTCACTGGGTATTGAAACCTTGGGCGGTGTGATGACCAAGTTAATTGAGAAGAACACTACTATCCCGACCAAGGCGCAACAAGTCTTCTCAACCGCTGACGATAACCAGACTGCGGTAACCGTGCACGTATTGCAAGGTGAACGCGAAATGGCACGCGACAATAAATCCTTAGGCAAGTTTGACTTACAAGACATTCCACCAGCGCCACGCGGTATGCCACAAATTGAAGTAACGTTTGATATTGATGCGAATGGTATTTTGAATGTTTCCGCGAAGGATAAAGCCACTGGTAAGCAGCAATCTATTGTGATCAAAGCTTCTTCTGGTTTATCGGATGCGGAAGTTGCACGCATGATTAAGGATGCGGAAGCTCATGCCGAAGAAGACCGTAAGCAACGTGAATTGGTGAGTGCGCGTAACCAAGCAGATAATCTGATCCACGGCACTGAAAAGTCATTGCGCGATTATGGCGATAAGGTTGATGGTGCCGATCGTGCCAATATCGAGAGCTTAATTCGCGAATTACGCGATGCGGCCAAAGGTGACAATAAAACCACGATTGAGCGTAAAAGCGAAGCCTTAGCCGAAGCTTCTGGCAAATTGATGCAGAAAATGGCGGGTGGTGCAGCGGGTGCTACCGGTGATGCGGGTGCTTCTGGTTCAGCAGGTGGTGCGAAAGCAGATGACGATATCGTTGATGCGGAATTTGAAGAAGTTAAAGACAAACACTAATTTGTCTGATTGAGTAATAGGCAGGCGCGTTGGGCGGAGGCTCGCGCGCCTGCTTTTATTTATAGTTAAGCAGTTTAACGAGTCAGCGTTTTTGATTGGGGTTGTAGTAAATTATGTCCAAGCGCGATTATTACGAGATTTTAGGACTTAGCAAAACCTGTGCCGAGGGTGAAATAAAAACCTCGTTTCGCCGTTTGGCCATGAAATATCATCCCGACCGCAATCCGGGTGATGCAGAGGCAGAACTCAAGTTTAAAGAAGCCAAGGAAGCTTACGAAGTATTAAGCGACAGCAATAAACGCGCAGCCTATGATCAATTTGGTCATGCCGGTGTGAATGGCGGCATGGGCGGTGGGCGCGGTCCTCAAGGTGGCTTTGGCGATATTTTTGAAGATATTTTTGGTGATATTTTTGGCGGTGGTGGACGTCGTGGTGGTGGCGGTACGCGCGCCTATCGTGGTAGCGACTTACAATACAATCTCGAATTAAGTCTTGAAGAAGCGGTGGCAGGTACTGAGGTGGAGATTCGTGTGCCCTCCATGCAAACCTGCAAAACTTGCGAAGGTAGTGGCGCACGTAAAGGCACACATCCTCAGGCCTGTAAAACCTGCCATGGGCAAGGTCAAGTCCGCATTCAGCAAGGCTTTTTTGCGGTACAACAAACATGTCCACAATGCCATGGCAATGGCAAGACTATTTCTGATCCTTGTCCTGATTGTCATGGCCAAGGTCGGGTGGAGGAACAGCGCAAATTATCCGTGCGTATTCCAATGGGTGTTGATACCGGCGATCGTGTACGTTTATCAGGTGAGGGCGAGGCTGGAATCAACGGTGGTCCATCGGGTGATTTATATGTGCAAGTGTTCATCAAAGAACACGAGCTCTTTACCCGTGATGGCGATAATCTCTATAGCGAAGTACCGATTCGCTTTACCACAGCGACCTTAGGCGGTGAAATTGAGGTGCCGAGCTTGGATGGCAAAGTGACTCTAAAAATCCCACCGGAGACGCAAACCGGTAAGAAATTCCGTTTACGCAATAAAGGTGTAAAATCCGTCCGTAGCGCAAGCCTTGGGGATTTAATTTGTACGGTCGTGGTGGAAACACCAGTCAATCTCACAAAACGCCAACGCGAGTTGCTGGAAGAGCTAGATGCTTCGATGAACGAAGGTGGCAAGCGTCATAGCCCTAAAGAATACAGTTGGCTCGATAAAGCCAAGGGCTTTATTGATGATGTGAAGCATGATTTGTTTGGAGCTGATAAAGCAAACAAGGAGTAAACCATGACTGAACAGACCCGTATTGCTATTGTTGGTGCTTCGGGGCGTATGGGCAAAACCCTGATGGAAGCTTGTCAACAAGCGCAGGGTGTTATTGTTAGTGTGGCGACTGAACATCCTTCGAGTCCTTTATTGCATACGGATGCGGGTGCTGTGGCAGGGATTGGTGCTAATGGTGTCATTATTGCCCCATCTTTGGATGTCGCTGGTCACGATTTCGATATTCTGATTGATTTTACACGTCCTGAGCCGAGTTTAGAGCATTTAGCATGGTGCGTAGCCCATAATAAGAAAATAGTGATCGGGACAACGGGCTTTGATGAAGCTGGTAAAGCTGCGATTCATGAGGCTGCAAAACATATTGCCATCATGTTTGCCCCTAATATGAGCGTGGGTGTTAATCTTTGCTTTAAGTTGCTGGAGATGGCGGCTCGGGTTTTGGGTGATGAAGTCGATATTGAGATTGTTGAAGCGCATCACCGCTATAAAATTGATGCGCCTTCTGGTACAGCCTTGCGGATGGGTGAGGTAGTCGCTAATGCCTTGGGTCGCGATTTAAAAGATTGCGCCGTGTATGGGCGTGAAGGCAATACTGGTGAACGTGAACGCAAGACCATTGGTTTCGAGACCATTCGGGCGGGTGATATTGTGGGCGAACACACGGTTATGTTTGCTGATATTGGCGAACGTATAGAAATCACCCATAAAGCCTCTAGCCGCATGACGTTTGCGAAAGGTGCGGTAAGGGCTGCGCAATGGCTCGCGACTAAACCAGCAGGTTTATATGATATGCAAGACGTATTAGGACTGAAATAATGGCAAAAGGAACTGATAAAGTAGCGACTTATGTGCCTTCTCATCCCGTGAGGATTTGGGATATTCCCACCCGTGTCTTTCATTGGACCTTAGTGCTGGGTATTGCCTTCATGTGGTTCTCAGGGGAAGCTGAGAATACTAGCCTCTGGATGCCATGGCATATGCGCGTTGGGATTTTTTTATTATCACTGGTAATTTTTCGCATTTTGTGGGGATTTATTGGCAGTGATACCAATCGCTTCAGCCAATTTGTAAAGCCGCCTATCCAAGCGCTATCGCATTTAGGTGATCTTAAAACCTCAGGAACCGCTTATCATTTAGGTCATAATCCTTTAGGGGCTTGGATGGTGTTGGCCTTATTGGCAACGATTCTGGCGCAGGCGCTAACAGGCTTATTTGCGAGTGATGACATTATGTTTGAGGGGCCGTTGTTCCATCTAGTTTCTGAAAGCACGGCTGGTAGCATTACGGGGCTGCATCACCTATTTTTTAATTTTATTTTGGCTTTAGCCTTATTCCACATGGCAGCGATTGCATTTTATCGCATCAAAAAGCGTACTAATTTAGTGAAAGCGATGCTAACAGGCTCAGCGGATTGGCCGAATACTCAGCCTGCTGATCCTCAGGCAAGTACTATAAAGTTCGCCAATCCTTTGTTAGCTTTAGTCGTGTTTATGGTGACGTATGCCACGATCAATCTCTTATTAAGGCTTATTTAAAACCGACCGCTCTACCCAATAAAAAAGGCTCGTTAAACGAGCCTTTTTTCGAATGAGAAAAGACTTATTTTTCTTCGCGATATTCTTTGTGGCAGGCTTTGCAAGATTCCGCTGTTTTGCCGAAAGCTGGCTTAATACCTTCCACGTCTTTTGCTTCGCCTGCTGCTTTCGCTAAATCAGCCGCTGCGACTTGGAAAGTTTCCATTTTGGATTTGAAATCATCCATGTTTTTTTCAATTTCAGGTTTGGCTTCAGTATCACCTTCGTAGCTACCAGCAATAAAACCATGCATTGGAAATTTACTCAAAGTGGCTACCGCTTCTGCATTCGTTTTGAAGGTAGCAGCATCAAAAGGAATTTCACCTTTCACCATGCCAGCCATCGGGCCAAAATGATAGCGAATCATTTCAAAGCCAGCTTGGCGATATTCTTGAGCTGACTCCGCAGGGGATTTCTCAGCAGCGTAAACCACTGTGCTGGCTGCGACAATGATAGCGCTGGCTACGGTAGCGAATTGTTTGAAACTTATCATGTTAATGTCCTATTTCAGCGAAAAATAATAGTTTGTCTAATTGATAGGCGGTTAATGATAAAGCGAGGTAGGGGTTTAATGTCAATAAAAGCTTATGCGATTAAGCTTTTTAGTTTTTAAAAAGCTATACCCTAAGGTACAGCTTTGTTGCGTATTATTCTTGTTGAGATAAATGACGTGGTGTCCTAGTGGTGGCGACGACAAGGGTTGCACACAGGGCGCGGACGTGGCTTATGGCAGGTATTGCACACGACTGGACGTGGGCGTGGATGATAAATGACAGGGCGTGGGCGTGGTTGATGCACCACTGGGATATGTCCACAACCTGGACGATGAACATGCGCCACACGACGGATCGGCAGAGTAATGACTATTCCAAATCCACTGCCACCATGACCTCTGTTCCAACCGCCATGATGTCTTTCGCCGCGATGCCCACCGCCATGATAACCACCACCGCAATTAGATGTACCACAGCCACCACCCCAATTACCGCCGCCGCCCCAACTACCAGTGGCTGCTGCGCCTTGGCTCAGGGCCATCGCTGTTACGGCTAACATGCTTGCTGCTACTACTTTCAATCTCATGTGTAACTCCTTGGTCGGGTATTGCAACAGTACGTGTATGCCCGTTCACACAATCCCTGTACTGTTCGTTTTATTGGTTTTCACCAACCTATCAATGAAAGGGTGTGCAGGAACCCTTCCTATAAGTCTAGGACGCAAACTAAGGCTTTTGGTTCAAAATTGTGTAAAAATTGTGAAATTTTCGGCAGAAAAGCGCTTTTTTTAAGCAGTTTTGAGCAAATTTTGACTTTTTTATAAGCAGATTAAATGTTTTTGTGAGGTTTTGATGTGAAAATACTGTTTATAAGGAAATTTATAAGCTTGTTGACGGTTTCTGAGTGATTTTTAAACATCTCAACTAGACAGGCCATCCTTGGCCAACTCTAGTGTCGAAAAAAAACGCCCTGTGATTAGTGGCAACGGCCGGTGTAACAAGGATTTGGTCGTGGGCGTGGTTGATAGCAGGTGTAGCAAGGTTGTGGTTGTGGACGTGGGCGATGCACGATGGGCATATGACCGCAACCAGGGTAATGTCTATGTACAGGACGCGGTTGTGGATAAACAATGATGCGTCCGCCGCCATGGTGTCCACCACCATGGTAGCCGCCGCCACCCCATCCACCGCCGTGATGGCCACCACTGCCGCCGCCACAGCTATTGCCGCCCCAACCACCGCAGCTATTTCCGCCACCCCATCCACCGCCAGAGCCGGTTGCAGCGGCTCCTTGACTCATTGCCATTGCGGCTACTGTTAAAATACTGGCGGCTAACACTTTAAATTTCATCGTTAACTCCTTGAGTGAATAAATAACAGCAACTCGTTTGTCATGCCCTAACGGAAACTTGTACTGTTTAATCTGTGATTAAAAATAGAGGGTTAGAAATAACCACTCTTACAGTGGAGTGTAGAACGTGAAATCATGGGTATAAGTGAAATGGATAAAAAAAGTACATAAAAAGTCAAAATTTCATCAGATTTATGGAGAAATACAGCGGCTTAGCTGAAAAATAAATCAAAAACTAGGTAAATGAAGGATGCGCAATTAGCACGGCTGATGAAGCTTGTCTAAAACTCGCGGTTTAGACAATAGTGAAAGTGGCGAAACCGAAATCTCGCCATGTCGCTGAGAGGAAAAAGCGGAGCGCCGAGCAAGCTCAAGGCGAAAAGGTATTAACCACAAATGCTAGGGTCGAAGGTCCACTGAGTGGCTTCTGGGCGATTCAACGGAGTATTTTCGGAAGGTTCCGTGGGTTTGGGGCGGCTCTGTGCTTTAGCTGGCGCTTTAGAGGACACATTTTCTAGTTCCTCTAAGTGGCGGCACAGGGGATGTTGCTTATTCATTATCGCTAAATCCTTTGGTGGTAATTGCGTATTACTGTTATGCCACCTAGTGTAATGATGTTATTTAATCGCTAAAAACGATATATTTAGATATTTATATCTCTAAAAGACATAAAAGGATGGGCTTGTATGAAGCTTCTACAGTTACGCCTCTTAAAAACCTTGCTTAGTAATGGTATGAATGTCTCGCGTGCAGCTGCTCAACATTATGTGGTGCAATCAGCGGTCAGTCGGCAATTAAGCCTCTTGGAAGAGGAGTTAGGAATGCCTTTGTTTGAACGCAAAGGTAAGCGTCTTGTAGAGCCCACACCCATTTGTCGTGCTTTGGTCAAAGAGGTTGATGCGATTGAACAAGCGCTAGAAAATATTCGCGCTACCGCAGATGATTTTCGCATGGAAACCAGCGGTGATGTCAGAATTGCCACCACCCATACCCAAGCTAAATATTTTCTACCAGAAGCTTTAATTGAATTCCGCCAACGTTATCCAGGGGTGGCTATTCATTTATTACAAGGTTCACCTAGTCAATTAGTGGATATGTTATTAGCGGGCAAAGCCGATATTGCCGTTTGCACCGAGGAGATTGGGCGTGCGCCGGGCTTAGTGAGTGAAAAGTGTTATGACTGGAATCATGGCCTTGTGCTGCCCGTAGGCCATGATTTGACCGAAGGCGAATTGACCTTAGCGCGTATTGCACAGCATCCTATTTTAACTTATGTATTTGGTTTTGCCGGGCGTTCGAAGATTCATGACTCCTTTCGGGAACAAGGTTTAAATTTGAATGTATCCTTTGCCGCGACCGATACGGATGTCATCTTAACTTATGTTCGCTTGGGTTTTGGCGCGGGGATTATTGCAAAAATGGCGTATTCACATATTCATCATGATGACTTAGTCTTGCGCGATTTATCGCATTTGTTGCCTCACTCCACGACACGTATTGCATGGGTAAAAAACAAATACCTTAAACATTATATCGAGGAGTTAGTGGTGTTATTACGTGAGCAAGGCGAGAGTGAAGAATGGTATGCGGGCATTGTATAAGGGCGTATGATGCGCTGGATTTTGAGTGTGAGCTAGGAATGATATGAAACAGGTCGTGAAGATCTTAGCTTCAGCGCTGCTGTTGGCTGGGCTAGTCCATTTAAGCGCTTGTGGCGAAGCGAAAAAAACCGATTATTTACCGTGGCAGATAGAAAAAACGGCGGCTGATACGTCGCAAGTTTTTCATCTAACGTTGGGTAAAGCGACTTTAAAAGATGCCATTCAAACATGGCAACATTTTCCTGAGCTTGCGGTGTTTGTAGATGCAAAACAGAAAAAAATAGTCGAAGCATATTTTGGGAAAAAACTGTTAGGGGTCTTCGAAGCGAAACTGATTGTGGAGTTAGCGGCTGATTCAGCGACCTTGGAGCAGATGGTAGCGAATGGTATTGAACGTAAAGCGCAACCGAGTGGCTCGTGGCGTTTAACATTATCTGAGCCAGATACAAAACGTGCGAATGATTTATTGATTAAATATCTGATCTATATTCCGAGCGCGGATTATAGTGCCGATACGCTGCTTAAGCATTTTGGCGAACCTAAAGAAACAAAAGAAGTCAAACCTAATGCACAGTATTGGTTTTATCCAAATAAAAGTTTGATTATTTTATTGAATAGTGATGGTAGTGATATCTTTTATTATAGCTCACCAGCCCATTATAACGCACTCAACCAACGTTTATTATCCCAGCCCGAGACGAGCAAGCATGAGTCATAAGACCGATCCGAAGTTGCCATGGTGGAAAACAAAAAAATTGGCAGACTTATCCAGTACGGAATGGGAAAGTTTATGTGACCATTGTGCAAAATGCTGTTTGGTCAAATTAGAAGATGAAGAGGATGGTACCGTCTATTATACCGATGTGGCTTGTGATTTGTTGGAAGCCGGTACCTGTAAATGCAGTGATTATACGCGGCGTGAAGTCTTAATGCCGGATTGTGTCAAATTACGACCCGATAATTTAGAGGCTTTATATTGGATGCCACCGAGTTGTGCCTATCGTCTATTACAAGAGGGCGAGGATTTACCGTCGTGGCATCATTTAGTATCCGGCAGTTTAGATACCGTGCACGAGCAAAATGAATCGGTACGCGGTAAATTTGTGTATACCAAACAATGTAAAGAGGACGAATGGGAAGACAGAGTCGTAGATTGGCCGCTGGAGTGGAAACCTTAACAGCGGTCAGAATTGATAAATGGCTGTGGGCAGCTCGTTTTTTTAAAACCCGTTCATTAGCCGTTGAAGCGATTAATGCGGGGCATATTCAAGTTAATAATGAACGGGTGAAACCGTCGCGTGATGTGCGAATGGACGATAGCATTCGTATCAAAAAGGGTAGTGACACTTGGCAAGTGACGGTGTTGGCAGTCAATGATGAGCGTCGACCCGCTAAAGAGGCTGTTTTGCTTTATCAAGAAGATGAGCATCAGCGTGAGCAGCGCGAACAATTGATTGAGTTGCGGCGTTTACATGGTGTATTAGTGCCGGTACGTAAACCCGATAAGCGTGAACGGCGTAAGCTGGAGGAGTTAAAGCAAACTTGGTCAGAGACTAATTAGTCTGCCGTTTCAGTGATGCAAAGGTTTTGCGCAGCACCTGTGAAATTCGCTTTTTATGATAAAATGCAAGCAGCCTTAGCTTTAAAATAGCTGAGTGTTGCGCCAAACAAAATGCCAAAGCCTCTCGTTGTGCTCCCGCTCTAACAGCACGTCTGACATAACGACTCGTTAAATACCAAGCGGCTTCACTAGAGGGTGAAAACTGTGGTGCTGCCTTTTCATAGGTTCTTTTATAACAACTCAAAACAGTTTGCGCCTTAGTATCAAAAGAAAGCTGTGTTATTTTTTGATCTGGTACTGAAACATTGCTGTGGAATACCAGCGTAGCGAGGCCATGATAAACTAAACATTTGGCACCAGCGCTAATAAAACGCACACATAAATCCGTATCCTCATCAACTGTTTGCGCGGTATCAAATCCACCTAGTGCTAAAAAAGTGCTGCGCCTGACCCAATAGCCTCCATTAGTTCCCGATAAATATTGCCTAAATTTTTTATTATCTGTTAGCAAAGTAAATTTTTCTTTTGGCTTTGATAGTATTTCTTTTTTAGTAAAAGAAATTTGACCATAACCATAATCAGCTTGTGCTAATTCAGCGGAATTAAGTAAGGCTTCGATATACCCTTCAAAGAAGGTGTCATCATCATCTAAAAACATGACTATTTCATGATGTGCGTGTTGAGCGCCGAGATTTCTAGCATAAGCCGCGCCACCGTGTTGATTTTTATTCCTAATTATTTTTAGGCGTGGATCTTGAAGAGGCATTAGAAGCGTTGCAGCAGGAATCTGGGATCGATCATCCACCACTATAACCTCACCTTGAGCGCTGCAGTTTTCTAAAGCAGACTCAACAGCTTTTAAAAGAAAATCAGGACGATTATGCGTAGGAATAACAATAGAAATAGCTTGCTTCATGATTTTTCTACAGCAAGGAGTATTTTAATATCTAGCCAGTAAATAGTTAGGCAGCCTGCTGCATACATTAAAATATCATAAAAACTAAAACTGGTTCCAACGATAATTCTGGGAATGCCACTGAGTTGTAAATGATCCGCTAAGTGAAAGTATTGCGCCACTTCTAGCAAGCTAGCAAACATGAAAATGCCCCAGGCCAAATGGCTATTCTCAAAAGAAGTAAATGCCTTTAATAGGCAGTATAACAATATCACTACCAGAAAATCACCTAAATAAGCTCGTATAAAGTGATAGTCTTTGAAGGTGGTGGCAATTAATACTTCGACTAAGAATAAAGCTAGTGCGGCAATAAAGTAGTTCATAATCGCTTGCAGTGGTGATGAAAGCATTTAGCTTAAAGCTTTACTTTGCACACGTGGTGCAAAGCGTTTGCAAAAGCTTGGTACTAAGAGGCGCGTATAGTTTTTCCGCTCAGTGCATCACGAATTTCACTGGGTTGTGCGCGCCCGCCGGTGGGTAAATCTAAAATGTAATCTACTTGGTCTTCGAAATAAGCTTTCACTGTTGGCGCATCGCGGGCAGCAGGTTCAGTAGTACGGTTGGCGCTAGTGGATATCAAAGGATGCCCTAATTTTTGGCAGAGTATTTGGCACGTCGGGTGTGCGCTAATGCGCACGGCTAGACCGAGGTGCTCGCCACGTAGCCATGTGGAAACGTTCGTTTTGGCAGGTAACAACCAAGTAATAGGGCCGGGCCAAGTTGGATGGATCCGTGCTAGAAGTTCGGTTGGAATCGGGTCAAGATAATCGTCTAGCTGGCTGAGATCGCTAGCAATCAGGATTAGACCCTTTTCGATGGGGCGTTGCTTGAGGGTAAGTAAGCGCTCGACAGCCACTAAGTTGCTGGGATCACAGCCTAAACCGAATACGGCCTCGGTCGGATAGGCTAGTAAGCCTCCATGCTGTACAATGGCTACTGCAGCGTGGATGTCTGTCCCTATAGTCATTAGCTGGCTTTTTTGACTGCGGTGGCTTTAGCTTTAGGAGCTTTTTCAGTTTTCGCGGTACTTGTTTTAGGCGTTGCTTTTTTAGCAGCCACTTTCTTAGCTGTTGGTTTCTCAGCCTTGGCAACAGTTTCTGCTTTCGGCTTAGTCGCCTTCACTTTCTTAAGCGTTGAAGTATCAGCCTCCGCACGGGGTGTTTCTGCTTCAGCCGTTTTAGCAGCCTTTGTTTTTTTCGCAGGTTTTTCAGGCGTTGCTTGCTTAATTAAATCGCGTGCTTCTTCCACTGTGACCGTTTGGGGATCGCGATCTTTCGGTAAGCGCGCTTTGATTTTTCCTTGCGCTAAATAAGGCCCCCAACGACCTTTTAATAATAAAATGCCATCACCAAAATCATTCAAAGTTTTTTCGCGATCCGAAATCTTTTTCTCTTCAATTAATTGCAGCGCACGTTCTAAGGTGACGGTATAAGGATCATCGTCTTTTTTCAAAGACACGAAAGTCGAGCCATATTTCACATAGGGGCCAAAACGGCCAATATTCGTGCTAATGGTTTGTCCTTCTGCGGTTTCACCTAAAGTGCGCGGCAATTGAAATAGCTCTAGAGCATCCTCCAGTGTCACGCTATCCATTTTCATGCCCGGACGTAGACTGGCAAAAACCGGTTTGTCTTCGTCTTCACGGCTACCAATTTGCACAAAAGGCCCGAAGCGTCCCATCCGGACTGAAACCGGTTTGCCGGTACGTGGGTCAACACCAATTTCGCGTGCAGGCACAATTTCGCTGCGCTGTACATTTTCCGTGGTCGAGCCCAGTTGCTCGATAAAAGGCTGCCAGAATTGTTCCATCACCGGCACCCATTCTTTCTCGCCGCGCGAAATTTCGTCTAATTGATCTTCCAAATTGGCGGTAAAATCATAATCTACATAACGTGCAAAATGCTCAGTCAGAAATTTATTGACGATGCGGCCAATATCAGTGGGGAAAAAGCGGCGTTGATCCAACTCCACATATTCACGGGCTTGTAAGGTTGAAATAATCGAAGCATAGGTGGATGGGCGACCGATGCCGTATTCCTCCAAGGTCTTTACCAACGTGGCTTCGGTAAAACGGGGTGGGGGTTCGGTAAAATGTTGTGCCGCGATAATGTCCAACAAAGGTACAGACTCGCCTTCTTTTAAGGGCGGAAGCGGAAATTCTTTTTCGCTTTTCTGATCGTCCAAGCCTTCTTCGTAGACTGCTAAAAAGCCTAGATCACGCACAGTTGAACCTGTGGCACGAAAGAAACTAGTGGGTTCAGCATTCAAATCTACGGAGACAGTGTCGATGGTTGCATGAATCATCTGGCAGGCCACAGTACGTTGCCAAATTAACTGATAAAGGCGGAACTGCTCGTCGCTTAAATGAGCGCGAATTTCTTCTGGCACACGATAGCATGAGGTCGGACGAATCGCTTCGTGAGCCTCTTGCGCATTCTTGGATTTAGTTTTGTATTGGCGTGGCGCATCTGGCACTTGATCGTTGCCATAGCGCTCTTGAATCAATTGGCGCAATTCGCTAAGAGCTTCGCCCGCCAGTGTGACCGAGTCGGTACGCATATAAGTAATCAAACCAACAGGGCCATTGCCTAGGTCAATACCTTCGTATAATTGCTGAGCAGTACGCATCGTACGTTGCGAAGAAAAACGTAATTTACGCACGGCCTCTTGTTGCAAGGTTGAGGTGGTAAAAGGTGGTGAAGGCGAGCGCTTGCGTTCCTTTTTCTCAATTTTGCTGACGCTTAGTTTGCCATTTGCGGTTTTCAGTAAACGTTCGCGCACACTATAAGCACTTTCGTCCTTAACAATATCAAACTGCTCTAAACGTTTACCGTCCAACGTATGCAGTTTGCCTTGAAAGGTGAATTTTTCTTTTTCCAGTTGCGCGGTTAAGCTCCAATATTCTTGCGGCACGAATTTCTCAATTTCTAATTCGCGTTCCACAATCATACGTAAGGCCGGACTTTGTACGCGTCCAGCCGACAAGCCTTGCTTGATTTTGCGCCACAATAAAGGCGAGAGATTGAAGCCAACCAAATAGTCCAAGGCACGGCGCGCTTGTTGTGCATCAATAAGCTCATAGGCTAGTTGACGTGGATGGGCAACAGCTTCCCGCACCGCATTCTGGGTAATTTCGTGGAAGACAACACGATGCACAGGCTTGCCTTCGAGAACGCCGCGTTCTTTGAGTAATTCATACAAATGCCAAGAAATGGCCTCACCTTCGCGATCAGGGTCGGTGGCCAGATAAAGTGCCTTCGCTTTTTTTAGGGCGCGCGCAATAGCATCCACTTTGGGCTTATTACGGTCGATGATTTCATATTTCATCGCAAAGCCGTTGTCAGGATCGACCGCACCTTTTTTAGGAATTAAGTCACGCACATGACCATAGGAAGCCAGTACTTCGAAATCTTTTCCGAGGTATTTTTGTATCGTTTTTGCTTTTGCCGGTGATTCGACAATGACCAGATTTTCGCTCATGAGCCGTTTTTAGGTTGTATTTAATGCATTAATGATAACCGCTAAAGGCGGTGGCCTGCATTTTAAACCTGAAAACTAAGCAAAAGTAAAGCGTTAGTTTTTGATCTAGTGATAAGTCGGCTTGTTACCGTCGAGGCTCAAACCCTCAGTCCATAAGCTTGCCGAGCTCTCCTCAGGGCGATTAAGGAGTATGACAAATAAGACCCATTTTAAGCGATTGAGATCGAAGTCACTGTCTTCCAATTCCAAAATTCGATCTATAACTTGCTCGCGCGTCTCGGGTTTGAGGATGCCGCATTGTTCGAGATAGAGGAGATAGCCTTGGCATTCCGCATTCAGCCAGCGCTGTTCGCGAGGAGCAAAAAAGCGTATCGCATCTGCATGATAGGTGTCCTCAATATCATGACTGCTATCGCCTAGGCTTTCCAGCCACGCAAATGCCTGATCAATTTCACCCGCAAAAAAGCCCGCTCGTTTTAAATAGGCGTCCATGGCTCCACGATCTTCAGAATGCGTGTCGTCAAGTTCGGGGTAGTTATCGAATAAATAGAATAAAACATCCAAGGTGTTTTCTTTCATCTAGCTCAGTCTCTCGGCTTTAACCGCAGGTAGTGGCCACCGCCACAGGATGACACAAGGCCCTGTAATTCCAGCATTAGCAGCATGGAGGAAACAACCTCAGTGGTCAAGCCTGTACGTAGTACTAATTGGTCAATCGGTATTGGATCGAAGCCTAACGCCGCAAGGAGTTGTTGATTTTCTTCATCAAGAACTTCATCTGCTTGCCAATGGGTCGATGGTGCCGAGGTTTTGGAGCTTGGTTTAAGGTTTGAGCTAAGCTCATGTGTGGTAGTAGTGAGAGGAGTAGTTTGCAGGAAAGCGTGTAGTTGGGGAGCCATTTCTTCTAAAATATCACCGGCCGTTTCGACCAGTTTTGCGCCTTGACGGATTAGGCGATGGCAGCCGCGTGCCATGGGGTTATGGATAGAACCCGGGATAGCAAACACTTCGCGTCCTTGCTCCATCGCGTGTTGCGCAGTCACTAAAGAGCCACTTTGTAAGGTCGCTTCAACGACTAAAGTTCCTAAGGCCATGCCGCTGATCACACGATTACGCCGTGGAAAGTTATGAGCTTGTGGTTTAGTGCCAATCGGAAATTCACTGACAATGGCCCCCTGTTCGACAATCTGTTCCGCAAGGCGGCGATTGCTAGCGGGATAGATAATATCTAAACCGGTGCCAATGACCGCTATCGTGCTGCCTTGTGCTTCCAGTGCCCCCTGATGGCTTGCGGTATCAATGCCGAGTGCTAAGCCGCTGGTGACACCTAAGCCATTACCAGCCAAATGATGGGCAAAGGCTTTGGCATTATCTAAACCGCTATGGCTTGGATTGCGACTACCCACAATAGCAATCTGAGGGTCATTTAGTAAATCAGGATTCCCCGCGACAAATAATAAGGGTGGAGCTGCTTTGGTATCACGTAATAGGGCAGGATAACGCGAGTCTTCTAGCAGTAAAATATGGCGATGATTGGCCTTGGCTAGCCAATCTAAGTCCGCTTGAGCAGTACTTTCGGCTTGGTCTTGAATGGCTTGGATGAGATCGGGTTTTAAACCGGCCTTGGTTAGTTGACTGGCATTGTGTTGGAGTGCTTGTTGAATGCTGCCAAAGTAGCCCAACAAGCGTTGTATCATCGCAGGGCCAATGCCCGAAACGCGCCAGATAAACAGGCGCGCTGACAACTCATCATCAAATACTTTCAAATTGGGATGCTCGGTAACTCTTAGGGATTACCGATTTTATCCCCATTTGAAACTTCGCGTGTAGAATCCATGATAAGTGCGTAACTGACTTTATCACCGACTGAATAAATCACGGCATTCGCGACTTTCTCGGGTGGTAATTGGACTTGTGGCATGCCACCTTGACGCGGTTGATAAGGGTCCGCCACGGTCATACCATCGTGATAAATGCCTACCGTATAGCCGGGCTTGAGACCATGTTGTTTGCCGCGATTAATGGCAATGACCATGTAATCCGCGCTAATGTAATCCGCTTCGTATAGACCCGCGATTTGACCACGAATCTTGATGGGTGGGTATTGAATCGGTGCGTTTAACTCAGCATGAACTTTTTGAATGGGTAGTAAACGGTCGCCAGAACGGACTTGGTTAAAAGATTCCAATAAGGTTAAGGTCGAAACCTCGTTAGTCCGTTCTACTCGCACCACCCCACCATATTTGACTTGATGCCCTAAAACTTGTTTGGTTTCGGGATCAAGAACGGGGCCGTCCGGATGATATACCGCCAAACGCTGTCCAATCGGGGCGCGTACATTGCGGGCATACAAGGTTTCACCCGGAGCAATGAGGGTATGCCCATCGCGGGATTCTAATAAATAAGGCGCATTACGGATTTCGGTTTCATCCATAATACGTGGCCATTCTAGAAAGTTGGCTAAGACCGAAATAGGCTGCCCTTGATTGCCGAGGCGTTCTACTCGAATACGTGGCTCTAAACGGGTAGTGCCATCAGCCGCTTGAATGTTTTCAGTGGACAGATACAAAATGTCGCCCGGAAACAGCTTATGGGGATTGGCAAGATTGCGATTTTTATCCCAAATTTCCGGCCAATACCAAGGATTGACTAAAAACTTTTTTGCAATTTTCCACAGGGTATCGCCTTTTTTGACCACGTATTTTTGTGGCGCATTAGGCTGAAGTTGCAACGCATCCGTTGTTTGACCAGCCTGATCACGTCGCGCAGCACCGTTTTGATGTTGGGTAGGTGAGCCATAATAGGCATCATAGTTGGTCGGAACTTTGGTGGGTGGTTTTTCCGTTGGCAGGGAGCTAGGCAATGGCATGTGACTACATGCTGCTAAAGTTGCCGCTACACTGCCAATCGCTATAGCCCTGAGTGCGTGTGGAAAGCGGAGCATGTTCTTATCCTTGTTATTCTAACTTTATAGTAATTATTTCATGGCATGACTTTGCGTTATAATAAGCCACCGTGTTCAATAATCGTACCATTTTCGGATTTTCGGTAACTAAAAATTATGGCTCTATTAGAAATTCTGCATCACCCTGACCCTCGTCTGCGTAAAAAGGCTATGCCAGTGGCACAAGTTGACGATACTGTGCGCCAATTATTGGATGATATGCGCGAGACCATGTATGCCGCTAAGGGGATTGGTTTGGCGGCCACCCAAGTGAATGTGCAAAAGCGTGTGGTGGTGATTGATTTATCAGAGAATCGTGATGAGCCTTTATTTTTGATTAATGCTGAAATTCTCGAAAAAGAGGGTTCAGCCGAGTCAGAAGAGGGGTGTCTATCAGTCCCAGAATACTACGACAAAGTGACGCGTGCTGAGAAAATCAAGCTTCGCTCTTTAGATCGCTTCGGGAAGTCTTTTGAGTTAGAAGCAGAGGGCTTGCTGGCGGTTTGTATTCAGCATGAGTTAGATCATTTAGACGGTAAGTTGTTTGTTGATTATTTGTCTTCTTTGAAGCAACAGCGTGTGCGTAAAAAAATGGAAAAAATTAGCCGCCAAACAGCAAGCGCGCCAACCCCAAAACAAGCGAGTGCTGGATGAGTGGATTACGCGTGGTCTATGCTGGAACGCCAGCGTTTGCTGTTCCTGCCCTGAAGGCTTTACTGACATCAGAGCACTCAGTGGTCGCGGTCTATACTCAGCCAGATCGTCCCTCGGGGCGCGGGCGCAAATTAGTAGCCGGCCCAGTCAAGCAAGTAGCCTTGGATGCGGGTATTCCAGTTGAGCAGCCTTTGAGCTTAAAAGATCAAGATGCTCAGAATAATTTGCGCGCTTATAAGGCTGATGTCATGGTAGTAGCAGCTTATGGCTTGATTCTGCCGCAAGCAGTTTTGGATATCCCGCGTTATGGCTGTCTTAATATTCATGGCTCTTTACTGCCTCGTTGGCGTGGTGCTGCGCCGATTCAGCGTGCGATTGAAGCGGGTGATAGCGAGACGGGGGTGACTATTATGCAAATGGCCAAAGGCTTAGATACTGGCGATATGCTTTATAAAGTTACTTGCCCGATCCGCGCCTACGATGGTGCGCAAAGCATTCATGATCGTTTGGCGCAAGAAGGTGCAGAGGCCTTATTAAGTGTTTTGAAGCAAGTAAAAACCGGCTCACTGCAGCCAGAGGTGCAAGATGAGAGCCTCGCTAATTATGCGCATAAGTTGGATAAAGCCGAAGCAGAGATTGATTGGACACAAGCGGCGGCGGTGATTGATCGTAAAATTCGCGCGTTTGATGCTTGGCCGACCGCATTTAGTTTGCAATTAGATCAACCGGTGCGTTTTTTTGCTTCACAATGCTTAAGCACTCAAACACAGCAAGCCGCCGGAACCGTGATTGCAGAGAGTAAAGAAGGTATTGATATTGCTGCGGGCGATGGCGGCATAGTACGGATTTTGGAATTGCAGATGGCGGGTGGAAAACGCCTGAAAGTGGCTGATTTTGTAAATGCACGTTCCTTAAAGGGGGTGTGTTTTAGTAAGGAAGCTTCGCGATGAAATTGCGCGCGCTGGCCGCTAAATCCTTACAGCGTGTCATTTATCAAGGCGAATCGCTAACGGACGTGTTGCAACATACTTCTATTTTACAATTGAGTGCTGATGATCGTGCTTGGGTGCAGAATGCTTGCTTTGGTGCTTTGCGGGTCCATGGGCGTTTGGGCGCGATTTTGCGTGAGTTACTCAAAAAACCCTTAAAGCCTTCTGACAAAGATGTAGAGTGCTTATTACGTCTGGGATTATACCAATTAATTTATCAGCGCACGCCCGATCACGCAGCAGTCAACGAAACGGTTCAAGCAGCGCAGGTTTTGAGAAAGCCATGGGCCGGTGGTTTGGTGAATGGTGTATTACGCCAATTTTTGCGTGAGCAAACTACTGTTTTAGCTAAAGCCGACCAAATAGAAACCGCGCAATATTCTTTTCCGACTTGGCTCTCCACGCGCTTAAAGCAAGCTTGGCCAGACGCTTGGCAAGCGATTATGCACGCTAGCCATGAGCATCCACCGATGAGCCTACGGGTCAATGCACGGCAACTGACGCGGGCTGAGTATCAACGTTTATTGCGCGAAGCTGGCCTTGAATCCTTTATTATTCCTGAAACTGATATGGGATTGAGTCTAGTTGAGCCAGTGCCTATACAAAAGTTGCCGCGTTTTGCCGAGGGTGCGGTATCAGTTCAGGATGGTGCAGCCCAATTTGCTGCGCAGCTTTTGCCTTGTCAGGCAGGTCAGCGCGTGTTGGATGCGTGTGCCGCTCCCGGAGGGAAAACCACACATTTGTTGGAGCGTTATCCGAATATTGATGTGCTGGCTTTGGACAGTAGCGCACAGCGTTTAAAGCAGGTGGACGACAATTTAAAACGCTTAGGCTTAACCGCTAGGATAAAAAGTGCTGATGCGGCGGATGTAAAAGCGTGGTGGGATGGGCAGTTATTCGATAGCATTTTACTGGATGCCCCTTGCTCAGCCACAGGCGTGATTCGGCGCCATCCGGATATTAAATTATTGCGTAAAAATTCGGATATTGAGGTTTTACAACAAGAACAAGCCCGATTGTTGGCGAGTTTGTGGCAGGTGCTAAAACCAAAAGGTTATTTATTGTATGCTACCTGTTCTATTCTACCAGAAGAAAATTACTATCAAGTGAAACAGTTTATTGAAAAGCAAACCGATGCTCAGCTAGTGCCCTTAAAAACCTCTTGGGGGCGTGGTGAAATAGGGAAACAAATGCTGCCCGGCGAATTAGGCTGTGATGGTTTTTATTATGCGCTGCTACAAAAGCTCGCGTAGGAATCAATATAATGAAAAAACAATGGTGGTTACAATGCTGGACTACTTTAGGGCTAATTCTAATGCTACAAGCTCAAGTGTTGGCAAGTTCGGAGGAAATCACCTTGCAAAACTTTTCTCTGGAGGCCAGTGAAGAAAATCCTAAAGTATTGGTTGCTAACATTCAGTTCAATTATCAGATCTCGGATTATATGCGTGAAAGCTTATTAAATGGTATTGCGTTACGGAATGAAATTAAATTTGATTTGGTTTGGCATAGCGAGTGGTGGTTTAATAAAAATCAGAAAATTGCAGAGGTAGTGACTGAGTTAAAATACCATGCCTTAAGTAGGCAATACCAAGTAGTGCGGAAAGATACTGAGGAAAACTGGAACTTCTCTAATTTATCTGCTGCTTTGGATTATATTGGAAAAATTAAAAATTTTGAATTGCCTGAATTGCCTGAAGCGGCTTATCAAGATAACGCTTCCATTTATGTAGAAGCTGTGTTAGAGCCAAAAGCATCCAGTATGCCTTTGAATTTATCTGCCCTTTTTTCGAGTAAAAACCGCTTGGTAAGCCAAGGGGTTATGTGGCCGATTACGCCGTCTATTAGCCCATGATGCAAGGCTGGCAACGTTGGATCCCCGTTGGCATTATTGGCGTTTTGTTGAGTATTTCACTCGGTTTATTGCATAACGTAACTCAGGATATTTCCAACGCGAGCAATTCTTGGTGGTATGGTAAGGGTCTAGTTTATCTTAATGTTTTTATCTTAATAACATTGGTTATTGCGATTTTAACCAATGTTATTCGTGCTTTAAATCAGTGGCGCTTACGCCAAGCCGGTTCGCGCTTCACCCTACGCCTAATGACAGGTTTTTTGGTTTTAACCTTAATTCCTGTGCTGATAGTTTCTTATTTTTCCATGAACTTTATTGGAAAAAATGTAGGCAAACAATTGGATTCGCAAATTGAAGGAGCCTTAGATGATGCTTTAGAATTAGCGCGTCTATCCTTATCAACACGCAATACAGCCTATCTAAAAGATTTGGAAAAATTATCTTATCAGTTTTTTAGCAAGGATCGTATTGAAATAGCGGCGCTATTAGATGATTGGCGTGCACGCAATGGTGCACATGAAGTGTTATTAATTGGGAATGATCAACGTTTTATTGCTACTAGTGTTGATGAATTTAATCAATTGGTACCTTTCTTTTCTTTAAAGGATTTATTACGTCGTGTTGAAATTCGCGGGAGTTATCAGCATTTAGAGCCTACTGAAAATAATCAATCTTTATTTGTTCGGGTAGCATTAAAAGTCAAGTATGGTGATAAGAATAACCCTAAAAATGGCATTCTAACAGCCTTATTACCCGTGCCAGAACGTGAGCGTCTTTTAGCAAATAGTGTCTCGAATGCTCAAGAAGAATATAAGCACTTATCTTTTAATCAAGATTTGTTAAAAGATGCTTTTCGTTTAGCGTTGTCGGTGATTGTTATTTTGACTGTGCTATTTGCACTCTGGGCGGCTTTTATTTTTTCGCGCCGTTTAACGCAACCTGTCAGAGATTTAGTGGAAGGCACTTTAGCGGTTGCTTCTGGCAATTTGCAAAAGAAATTGCCTGTTTCAGATCGAGATGATTTTAGTTTATTGGCGCGCTCGTTTAATACCATGACTCGGCGTTTGTCGAATGTCCAGCATGAACGTGAGCAAGCGCGTCAGCAATTACAACAAGAGCATGATTATTTATATGTCGTGCTGGAGCATTTATCATCTGGCGTGATTACTTTAGATGAAGATTCGGTAATTCGTCGCGTCAATACAGCGGCAAGTTATATTTTGGACGTGCGTTTACAAGATTTTGTCGGCTTGCCTTTAGGCGCGATGTGCCAAGAACATGATAATTTGCAGCTATTCTGCACAGCATTGACACCATGGCTGAATAATCCGCAGGAAGATTGGCAAACGGAAATTAATTTGGTGTCGGAAAAAGGGCGTAAGGTGTTAGTGTGCCGTGGTGCGAGTTTGCCGGATACTTCAACACAGCAACGTGGCTATGTTTTGGTGTTTGAGGATGTGACAGACGTGGTGCAGGCTGAGCATGATGCGGCATGGAGTGAGGTAGCGCGTCGTTTGGCACATGAGATTAAAAACCCGCTCACACCGATTCAATTATCGGCTGAGCGCCTCACGCGTAAATTAGATAAAGTATTAGATAGTGAGTCGAGCGAGTTTTTAAATCGCATGACTCGAACTATTATTCAGCAAGTCGATACCTTAAAAGCGATGGTAAATGCCTTTAGTGATTATGCCAAAGCACCTGTGTTAGTGCTGCAACCCATTAATTTGAATCAGTTGGTGCGTGAGGTGGTCGATTTATATGCCGGAAATACCCAACAAGTGCGTATTGTTTTCGAGGAAAATGCTTTACCGCTGATGCTGTTGGATGCGCATCGGATTCGCCAATTATTAGTGAATTTAGTAAAAAATGCCTTGGAAGCGATTGCTGAGTCGAATAATGAAGGGTGTATAACCATTCGAACTAGCATTGGATTGGATGCTGCTAAGCAGGCTGCGCTATTATGTGTGCAGGATAATGGCCCTGGTATTCCACCAGAATTATTGCCGCAGCTATTTGAACCTTATGTGACCAGCAAACATAAGGGCACTGGTCTTGGTTTGGCCATTGTGAAGAAAATTGTAGAAGAGCACCATGGAACGCTTAGCGCTAAGAACCTTGAACCGAATGGCGCTATGCTTACGATAAGATTTCCGCTAGACACCAAGTAGGATAAAGTTATGAGCGCACGATTAATTTTGGTGGTAGATGACGAGCCGGATATTCGTCAAATTGTCAGCGAAATTTTAGAAGATGAAGGGTATCGCGTTGAGACAGCAGAAAATGCGGAGCGTGCGCGAGACATTCAGCGCCAGCGCCGTCCTGATTTAATTTTGCTCGATATTTGGATGCCGGGGCTGGATGGTATTTCACTCTTAAAAGAGTGGCGTGAAACGAAGGTGTTGGCGGGACCCGTCATTATGATGTCAGGGCATGGCACGATAGAAACGGCGGTTGAAGCGACCAAATTGGGGGCTTATGACTTTATCGAAAAACCCCTTTCCACTGCTAAAATGCTGCTGACGATAGAAAATGCTTTGCGGGCTAGTCAATTGGAGCAAGAAAACCAAGGTTTGCGCCGCCAAGTCATACAAAATCATGAAATTGTCGGTAATAGCCGTGGTATGCAGCAATTGCGCGAACAAGCTACGCGTTTGGCTGCCCATGATGCTACTGTGCTTTTGTATGGTGAACCCGGTGTTGGAAAAGAAACTATAGCGCGTTTTCTTCATGCCCACAGTTCACGCAAATCACGACCTTTTATCAAAGTCGTATTACCTGTCTTAGAGCCTAGTCAACTAGCCGAGCAATTATTCGGCTCAGAAGATGCCCATGGGAATGTGCAATATGGCTTAGTCGATCAAGCCAATGGTGGCTTTTTGTATCTCATGGAAGTCTCTGAATTAGATCTGGAAAGCCAACGTATTTTGGTGCGTGCTTTAGAAACAAGGCGTTTTGCCCGAGTGGGTGTTCAGACTGAAATTGATTTTGATTGCCGCGTGATTGCCTCATCATCGCATGATTTACAAGATGATGTAGAGGGTGGACATTTCTTAGAAGCTTTGTTTTATCAGCTGAGTGTGATTCCTCTGCAAATCCCGCCTTTGCGTGATCATGCAGAAGATATTCCGGAATTGTTGAATTACTACGTGAATCAACTCACTTCACAAGAAGGCTTACCGTACCGCCATTTTACGTTTCCCGCACAAAACTTCCTGCGCAATCAGCGTTGGGCAGGAAATATGTTGGAGTTACGTAATCTTGTACAGCGCTTATTATTGCTCGGGACGGAAGTAGATATTAGTTTGGAGGAGGCGGAAGAGGCGGTTGGCGCGTCGATTCCGGTATTTAATCATGAAGTCGGTTTTATGCCCGAAAGCTTATATGATTTACCGTTACGCCAAGCCCGTGAGCAATTTGAGCACGATTACTTGGTCTATCAACTGAAACATGCCGATGGCAATGTCAGTAAATTGGCAGATCAGGTAAAGATGGAGCGCACCCATTTATACCGCAAAATGCGTTCGTTAGGCGTCGACCCGAAAAAATATGGACGCTGATATTTTGTGTTGTTGAGGCAGCATATTTTGTATTGGCTTAAACCGTAATTAACAGGCACATATACTATGTCATCACCCAATAAGCCCGAGCCGGGCGTTCCCCAACGTCGCGAAGACAAAGTTTCTCGTATTCCTATTAAGGTTGTGCCTAAAGATGAGCCATTAAAAAAACCTGCTTGGCTGAAGGTAAGACTACCCTCTGCTTCTCAGGCGAATAAAGTGCGTCATATGCTGCGCAATAATAAGCTGCATACGGTATGCGAAGAAGCGGCGTGCCCGAATTTGCCCGAATGCTTTGGTCATGGTACGGCAACGTTTATGATTCTGGGGCAGGTATGCACACGTCGCTGTCCGTTTTGCGAAGTGGGGCATGGTCGTCCCTTACCGGTGGATGAGCAAGAGCCCGCACATTTGGCCGAAGCTGTCGAAAGTATGCAGCTTAAGTATGTGGTCATTACTTCCGTGGATCGCGATGATTTACGTGATGGTGGAGCTAAGCATTTTTCTGATTGTGTACGTGCGGTGCGTGAGGCTCGCCCAGACATTAAGGTAGAAATTTTAACACCGGATTTTCGTGGGCGAATGGAAATCGCGTTAGAGGAATTGTCTGTCGCACCACCCGATGTGTTTAATCATAATATGGAAACTGTGCCACGTTTGTATAAACAAGCTCGCCCGGGGGCTGATTACCAATGGTCGTTGGATTTAATTAAGTTATTTGGTGAGCGTCATCCCAGTGTTCCTACTAAATCAGGTGTAATGGTGGGTTTGGGGGAAACAGTGGAGGAATTAAAAGAAACCATGCGTGATTTGCGTGCCCATGGTTGCCGTATGTTGACGATTGGCCAATATCTTGCGCCCTCCAATTCTCACTTGCCCGTCGAGCGTTATTATTCGCCGGATGAGTTTGAGATGTTGCGTGAGTATGGTGAGTCGATTGGTTTTGAGCATGTTGCCAGCGGTCCGCTAGTGCGCTCGTCTTATCACGCGGATCAGCAGGCTAAAGCGTTAGTTTAATAATTATTAGGCAAATTGATGAAAAAAATAATGTTATGTAGCTGCCTGATGGCGGCGAGTTGGGTGGTTAGTGCGCAAGAATCCACAGCAACAACTGCACCTGCTCAGGCTAGCAGTCATGTATCAGCTATGCCAGCATCCCAAGCAGCAGATGATTTAGCACCACGATTCTTCACCCTAAAAAACGGTATGCAACTGATTGTGAAGCCGGATCATCGCGCTCCAACCGCCGTACATATGCTTTGGCACCGTGTGGGGGCAATGGATGAGTTGAGTGGGACGACGGGTGTGGCGCATGTATTGGAGCATATGCTTTTTAAAGGAACGCCTACTGTGAAAGGCGGTGAGTTTTCACGTCGTGTAGCAGCACTCGGCGGCGATGAAAATGCCTTTACCAGCGATGATTACACGGCCTATTACCAGCAAATTCCGAAAGAAAAATTAGAAGAGGTTATGAAGCTGGAGTCAGACCGTTTTGTTAATAATGAATGGCCTGATGAAGAGTTTAAGAAAGAGCTCGAGGTGGTCAAAGAAGAGCGTCGTATGCGTACGGATGATCGTCCTCGCTCCTTGCTCTATGAGCAATTAATGGCGGCGACTTATATGGCGCACCCTTATCAAAATCCCATCATTGGTTGGATGACTGATTTGGACAATATGACGCCGAATGATGCGCGTGCTTTTTATAAAAAATGGTACAACCCACTTAATGCCGCTTTAGTGGTCGCTGGCGATGTGAAGCCTGACGAAGCTTATGCCTTGGCCGAAAAGTATTATGGCGCCTTGCCAACGCATCCGGTCGAGGAGCGTAAAGTCGTCAAAGAGCCCGCCCAAACAGGCATGCGTGCCTTATCAGTAAAAGCACCGGCAGATCAACCTTACCTGTTGATGGCGTTTAAAGTGCCGCAATTACGTAATGTGGATAATCCAACGCCAAGCGATTGGGATGCGTTAACGCTAACGGTGCTATCGGCCATTTTAGATGGTAATGATGGCTCGCGTTTTGAGCGCAACTTAATCAATAGTGACAACCGTATTGCAGATAGTGCTAGCACCAGCAATGGTTTGTACGGTCGTGGCCCCCAATTATTCTTCGTTGAGGGTGTGCCATCTAAAGGTAAAAACGTCGGTGAGTTACAGGCGGCGTTACGCGCTCAAATTAAGCGCGTTGCAGAAGAGGGCGTGACAGAGGCGGAGTTGCAACGTGTAAAAACACAGTGGATTGCCTCCGAAGTTTATCAGCGCGATTCGGTTTTTTCTCAGGCCAATCAACTGGGTTCTTTATGGGCTATTGGTTTGCCCTTGGATACCAAGGATAAAATGATTGAAATGCTGCGTAAGATTACGGCGGATCAAGTCAAAGCTGTGGCGCAAAAGTATTTTAACGATGATCAATTAACCGTAGCGGTATTGAATCCACAGCCGCGCGATCCTAATGCAAAACCTCGTACTCCTCCGGCTGGCTTGAGACATTAATCATGAAAAAAATAATATTTAAGACCGTAAGTAAAGCGTTATTGGCGGGTGTGTTGAGTTTGGCCGCAGCCATCGCGCAAGCTGCAACGCCTATCGAGCATTGGAAGCAAGTGAATGGCACTGGGGTTTGGTTAGCGTCTAGTATGGGTATTCCGATGGTGGATATTCATATTGAATTTGATGCAGGGTCTCGGCGCGATCCGGCTGATAAAATGGGCTTAGCCTCCGCTGTGGCTACTTTGACTAATAAGGGCGTGTTGGCGTGGAAAGATAAGTCTGCTTTAGATGAAGCTGCTTTAGGCGATGCGTGGGCTGATTTAGGGGCAGAATTTGGCGTCTCTTCGGATGAAGATAGTTTTTCATTTGAATTGCGTAGCTTAACTTATCCTGATGTCTTGCCTAAAGCGGTGGCTTTGGCCGCTCATCAAATTGCCGCACCTGCTTTTGACAAAGCGGTAGCCGAACGTGAGTTGGAGAAGTCGATTGCTGCTTTAAAAGAAGCGCAAACGCAACCCGATTATGTGGCTACCACTGAGTTCACCAAGGCCGTTTTTGGCTCACATCCTTATGGTCATGTGACCACTGAGGAAAGCCTAAAAGCGATTACACTCGAGGATTTAGGCCAGTTTTATAAAACCAAACTCAATCCTTGTCATGCCAAAGTCAGCATAGTAGGTGCTTTAAGCCACGAACAAGCTGATAAAATTGTGACTGAATTATTGGAAGGTTTGCAAATTGCGGATCAAAAAGGCTGTCCTGTCTTAGCACCCGTTGAGGATGCATCCAAACTCAGTGCTGCGCTTAAGAAAGATATTCCTTTTGATTCCGCCCAAGCGCAAGTAATGATTGGGCAGCCTGCCATGAAGCGTAGTGATCCCGATTTCTTTGCCATTTTAGTGGGTAATTACATCCTCGGCGGTGGTGGTTTCGTTTCACGTTTGACCGAAGAGGTACGTGAAAAGCGAGGCTTGTCTTATAGCGTTTATAGCTATTTTGCAGCACGCCAAAATGTGGGCGAGTTTATGATTGGTTTGCAAACACGTCCTGATCAAGCCCAGCAAGCTGTCGATGTTTCTATGCAGGTTTTGAAAGACTTTGTCGAAAAAGGCCCAACGGATGCAGAACTGAAAGCGGCTAAGGATAACCTGATGGGTGGCTTTGCTTTGCGCATTGACAGTAATCGTAAGCTTCTGAATAATATAGCCAATATTGCGCGTAATAATCTGCCATTGGATTATTTAGATGTGTGGACGCAGCGTGTGGATGCCATTACGGTAGCGGATATTAAACGCGCTTTCCAAGCGAAATTAGACCCTAATGCCATGGTGACTTTGGTAGTAGGGGCGCAAAAGCCCTAGGGTGTGAGGTGATCTAGCTGTTCGCGGCTAGCTTTTAGATTTTCTTGCGTATAATTAAGCGCTGGGTGATTGTCACCCAGCTTCGCGCGTTGAATTTGCAAGGCGGCTTCCAAGTTATTTACCGCTTCTTTGTATTGTTTTAAGCCAAAATAGGCTGTCCCCAAATTATTCAAGACTGCTGCTACAGGCAGTGAAGCATCGCCATACAGTTGCTTGCGTAACACCAAGGCATCCTGATACGCCGTAAGTGCTTTCGCATAGTCACGCTTCGTATAAGCAAGGCCACCGAGAGCGACCAAAGCCTCACTTTGCAATGCCTGTTGCGTTTTATGTGGCTTTAGCAGGGTGATGGCTTGTTCATAATGTTGGCTGGCTGCGTCACTTTCGTAAGCACTTTGTTCCAATTTGGCGAGCGCATAGGCGGCAAAAGCAATTTGTAAATGGTCTTTATCAGCAAGCTCTAATAACTGGAGTTGTTTGCGATACAAAGGTAAGGCTTTGGCTAAGTCTTGATTCGCTTGGTAGGCTTGCGCTAGGGCTTGTAATACTCTTAGTGTGGCGCTGTCTTGTTCACCCAGCTTTTTTTGAAAAATCGCTAGGGCACGCTCGTAGTGCGGAATTGCTAATGCGGTCTGCTCGTCTTCTTCATAAATTTGCCCCATGCTGGTCGCTAATTCCGCTAGCTTGATATGGTCAGTGCCTAACTGCTTGGTATAAATTTCTATGGCTTCTTGATAAAGCTGTAAAGCTTTATCATGTTTATCTTGCTGACGATAAATGCCGCCCAATTGGCTCAAGGTATCCGCAGTCGTTATAGCCTGGTTTCCATATTGCAAGCGACTAATGCCTAAAGCCCGTTCAGTCAATGCTTGCGCCTTAGGTAAATGTCCTTGGGTGTTTTGCAAATGCCCCAAATTATTCAGCACCGTGACTAAAAATGCATGATCCTTGCCTAAGGTATTTTCGAGCGTTGTAAGCGATTGTTCGTATAATGGAATGGCTTTGTCGATTAAACCTTGCTGATGGTATAGGGCTGCGATCAGGGATTGGGTTTGCGCGGTGCTCGCATGATCCTTACCTAATTGGGTTTCGCGAATCACTAACACTTTCTCGTGCCATTTCAGGGCTTCAGAATAGTTTTTTTCCAGACGATAATGTTCCGCAAGATTATGCAAAATAGCGGCGACCGCTAGGGAATCTTTACCTGAATGTTTTGCTTTCAGCGTGAGTGCTTTTTGATAAAGCGCTAAGGCTTGCTGGCTTTTGCCGTGCTTGTCATGCCACATGCCTAGGTTATTTAACGTGTCCGCTAAATCTGCTTCGTAGTCGTTGCCAGCGGCTTGTAGCACGATCACCGAGGCAGCGTAATGGCTTCTAGCAGTAGCCGGATCGCCTAAAGCGGTATGCACTAGGCCGAGATTATTATTTAAAATTCCCATATTTGGGTGCTTAATGCCAAGGTGATAGGCTGTATGGGCAGCCGCTTGTTGGTAGTAGTCTAAGGCTTTTTCATATTGACCCATGGCGTAATAGCCTTGGGCAAGATTCGCAAGATAAATACCGTAAGCAGGGTCACGGTTGGAGACACCTTCGCGCTCAGCCTTGGGCTTATCATATTGCTCTGCATAAGCTGTAGCGGTCACTATACTTAGCAACACGAGCCAGCCTAGCCAAGGTCTTGAGCGTCTCATGATGATTCCTTCACTCTAACTATCTTTGGCTAAGTATTGGCAATATCTAAAAAAAATACCGGTTTGGGTTTGGTTAGCGGTACGGAATTTGTGATGGGACGGAGCGCCGTTTGTGTGCTGGTGCTTGAGCGGCTAAACGCGCAAAATAAGCGTTTTGAATCAAGTTGAGCATGGTTATGAATTTCGATGAAATCATTGATCGCCGCCACAGTCATTGTATGAAGTGGGACATGATGCAAGCTCTGTATGGTGTTTCACCGGATGCCGGTTTAGCGATGTGGGTTGCCGATATGGATTTCCGTACAGCACCTGCTATCACCGAAGCCTTAAAAGCTGAAGTGGAGCACGGGGTGCATGGTTATTTTGGCGATGATACGGATCATTATGCGGCCGTACAAACATGGATGCGTACACGCCATCACTGGGAAGTTGACCCGCAGTGGATTTTTACCACACATGGTTTGGTAGCAGGTGTAGCCTTGTGTTTGCAGGCTTTTACTCAACCGCATGATGGCGTTATTTTATTCACACCAGTGTATCACGCGTTTGCTCGCACCATTAAGGCCAATGGACGCGAAGTGATTGAATCACCCTTGGTGATGCGTAACGGGCTTTATGAAATGGATTTGGATGCTTTAGCCAAGCAACTGAAAGGCCATGAAACGATGGTGATTTTGTGTTCACCGCATAATCCGGGTGGACGCGTTTGGTCGGTAGCTGAATTACAGGCTTTAGCCGATTTTTGTCTTGAACATCATTTATTATTAGTGTCGGATGAAATTCACCATGATTTAGTGTTTGCACCCGCTAAACATACGGTCATGCCATTAGTTGCGCCAGCCATTCGTGACCAGTTAATTATGCTGACGGCAACTACCAAAACTTTCAATATTGCCGGTGGTTTGACGGGCAATGCCATTATCGAAAACCTTCAACTACGCAAAAAATTTCAAGCAGCACTCATGGCGTCAGGCAGTTCGCCTAATCGTTTTGGCGTATTAGTTTCAACCGCTGCTTATCAACATGGCGCTGCATGGTTGGACGAATTATTGCCTTATTTAGATGCGAACCGTCGCCTTTTAGATGAAGGTATTAACGCATTAAAGGGTTTTGTTTCCATGCCAATGGAGTCAACTTATTTAGCATGGGTGGATTGCAAAGAAACAGGCTTGAGCCCGCAGCAAGTGATCGACAAAGTTCAGAAAGAGGCAGGTATTGCGGCGAGTCACGGCGCGAGCTTCGGTAAGGGTGGCGAAGGTTTTTTGCGTTTCAATTTTGCCACACCGCGTAGCCGAATCGAACAGGCTGTGGAACGTTTGCAGCACGTGTTCGCTTAATTTTTATAGAAATAGCTGCTATGGAGTGGCTATTTTTAGTTTTTATAGGCTGATCCATTTGGAGGTATGAATAATTGCTTATACCTAAATGGATAGCTCTTATAACTCATCAGATTCATCAACTTTTTGCATTTTTTGCATAATATCAATGCGCTAGATCAAGTTTCCCCCAAGTATTGGTTCTTGGAGTGAGGCCAAATCTGTGTTTTTTGACATGCCTTAGGTGAAATCACCGAGTCTTTGCTCCGAATATTTCAGACAACTCACTATTTAATAGACCTTTTGAGAATGGCACTTTTCATGCAAAACGGTGCTTATTTTAAATGTCTTCGGAGCGCATATGATTTCACAAGAAGTCGTTGATCTATCCCGACTACAGTTTGCATTAACTGCGCTGTATCACTTTTTATTTGTACCGCTCACACTAGGTATGACCTTTTTACTGGCGATTATGGAGTCAGTGTATGTCATGACCGGTAAGCAGGTTTATAAAGACATGGTTCAATTCTGGGGCAAGTTATTCATGATTAACTTTGCCTTGGGTGTCACTACTGGTCTGACTATGGAGTTTCAGTTTGGGACTAACTGGGCCTATTACTCGCATTATGTTGGGGATGTGTTTGGTGCACCCTTAGCGATTGAAGGCTTAATGGCTTTCTTTCTTGAGTCCACTTTTGTGGGGTTATTTGTCTTCGGCTGGGATCGTTTAAGCAAGGTTCAGCATTTAGTGGTGACATGGCTGATGGCTTTGGGCACGAATTTTTCGGCTTTATGGATTTTGATTGCGAATGGTTGGATGCAAAATCCTGTAGGCGCTGAGTTCAGTTATGAAACCATGCGTATGGAAATGGTTGATTTTGGCGCGGTGTTATTCAATCCCGTAGCGCAGGTCAAATTTGTGCATACCGTCGCGGCGGGTTATGTCACAGGATCAATGTTTGTCTTAGGCATTAGTGCTTGGTATTTACTGAAAAAGCGCGATATGGGTTTTGCTAAGCGCTCCTTTGCGATTGCCGCCGGTTTTGGCATGGCGTCAATTCTATCGGTGATTTTACTCGGAGATGAAAGTGGTTATGAGGCAGGTGAGGTACAAAAAATGAAACTCGCTGCCATTGAAGCCGAATGGCATACCGAGCCGCCTCCCGCTGGTTTTAATATTATTGCGACGCCTGATCAAGAGAAAGGCGAAAACAGTTATGCACTGAAAGTACCTTATGTATTGGGTCTGATTGCGACACGCTCGTTAAGTGAGCCCGTGACAGGGATTAATGATCTTGTGGCTCAAAATGAAGAACGCATTCGTCGTGGTATGCAGGCTTATGGTCTATTCCAGAAATTGCGCCAAGGTACGGCCAGTGATGCAGACAAGCAAGCGTTTGACACTTTGAAGCAAGATTTGGGTTATGGCTTATTGCTCAAGCAATATACAGAGCAAGTGGTCGATGCCACTGAAGAGCAAATTAAACTCGCGGCAAAAGCTACTGTGCCGCATGTTGCCTCATTATTCTGGGCTTTTCGAATAATGGTTGCAGCAGGCTTTACCATGTTAATAGTGTTTGCCTTATCGTTTTATTTCACGGCTAAGCGTAGTGCTTGGAATAAGCCATGGTTATTGCGTCTCGCCGTATTTAGTATTCCTCTGCCGTGGATTGCGGTGGAAACCGGTTGGTTTGTGGCCGAGTTTGGCCGTCAACCTTGGGCAATTGGTGAGGTGCTTCCCACTTTCTTAGGGACTTCAACCTTAAGTGCCGTTGATTTGTGGGGCAGTATTTTCGGTTTTGTTGCCCTCTACTCCATTCTCCTCATCATTGAAATGTACTTGATGTTTAAGTTTGCACGACTCGGTCCAAGTAGCTTACATACGGGTCGTTATTACTTTGAAAAGCTGGCTGGAGGCGGTCATACCGCACATGCTTATGCGCAAAAACTCAATGATCGCGTCTGAGGAGAACCCGCATGTTATTGGATTATGAAAGTTTAAAATTTGTTTGGTGGGTGCTGGTCGGCGTCTTATTTATTGGCTTTGCTTTGACCGATGGCTTTGATATGGGGGTAGGCGCTTTACTGCGGATTGTTGGCAAAACGGATGACGAGCGCCGCGTTGCCATTAACACGATTGCCCCGCATTGGGATGGTAATCAAGTGTGGTTGATTCTGGCAGCCGGTGCGATTTTTGCAGCTTGGCCGATTACTTTTGGTGCTGCCTTTTCAAGCTTTTATTGGGCGATGGTATTGACCTTGTTCTCACTCTTTTTCCGTCCAGTTGGCTTTGATTATCGCTCCAAACTAGCCAATCCAGCTTGGCGGAATATGTGGGATTGGGGTTTGGTCTTAGCCGGTGTGGTACCGCCTTTGGTGATAGGTGTGGCCTTTGGTAATTTGCTATTGGGTGTGCCATTTGCCTTTGATGATTATATGCGCCTTACTAGCCGTGGTTCGCTCTTTGCTTTATTCCATCCCTTCGCACTGGTAGCGGGTTTAGTGAGCTTGCTGATGTTTATGATGCAGGGTGCGACTTATCTGATGCTGCGTACCGATGAAGCGGTCTATCAACGTGCTCAAAAGATGGCAGGTTTAACGGCACTCGGTGTCATAGTGACGTTTGCATTAGCAGGGATTTGGTTATGGCTGGGTATAAAAGGTTATGTCATTACTGAAATGCCTCCTAAAGATGCGCTACCCAATCCCATAAACAAAGTAGTCACATCTATGGAAGGTGCATGGCTCGCCAATTACCACAGCTATCCTTATGCCCTAGCAGCGCCGATTTTAGGTTTTGTCGGGGCTTTAGGGGTCTGGTTAATGGCGCGTGTTGGACGTGCCGGTTTGGCTTTTCTGTTCAGCTCCTTCAGTCTAATCGGCATTATTCTCACCGCAGGAGTCTCATTATTTCCCTTTGTGATGCCCTCTAGTCTTAATCCAAATCATAGTTTGACCGTTTGGGATTCGGCCTCTAGCCACCTTACCCTAAACATTATGCTCTGGGCCGCCTTGGTCTTTGTACCCTTAATTGTGCTGTATACACTGTGGTGCTATCGCATGTTATGGGGCAAGATTACCCTACACTTTATTCGTTCCAATGATCATACAGCTTATTAAAAGAGACATTAAAATGTGGTATTTCGCATGGATTTTGGGCGTACTACTCGCCAGTTCTTTTGGCATTATTAATGTCATGTGGTTGGAGTTAAATGGACTTGATGCGGATGAGTAAACGCTAAAAGTCTTTGGAGAAGGGATGGCGTCATGCTATCCCTTTTGTATTTTATAGAGGCTAAACATGACAGCGCCCAAACCTACATCTGAACCGTTGGCTAGCCTAAACCTATGGGTTCGTTATGCGGGGCAATGGCCAAGGATAGCTGTGGCCTGTGGGGTATTGGCTGGTATTTTGTTGATTGCTCAGGCTTGGCTAGTGGCAATGGTGATTAACGGTGTGCTATTTGAGCGTGCACACTTGGATCAATGGTGGCCTTGGTTAGGGGGCTTATTACTAATTTTTGTTTTGCGTGCGGTGTTCAATCATTTAGCTGATCAAGCAGCCTTCCAAGCGGCTTCCCAAGTCAAAATCCAACTACGTCAATTGCTCTATGCCAAAGTGCAAAACTTAGGGCCAGCTTGGTTAAGTGAGGAGCGTAGTGGTGCGGTCACTACTACTTTAAGTGATGGCGTTGAACAGCTCGAAGCTTATTATTCACGCTATTTGCCTGCCATGCGTTTAAGCTTGTATATCC
Organism: Thiolinea disciformis DSM 14473; assembly: GCF_000371925.1. GTDB lineage: Bacteria > Pseudomonadota > Gammaproteobacteria > Thiotrichales > Thiotrichaceae > Thiolinea > Thiolinea disciformis. The sequence goes on from NZ_AQVE01000017.1 coordinate 75,526, forward strand.
CTGTCATGATATTGTTGGTGGTGTTTACTCAAGACTGGTTGTCTGGTTTGGTACTCCTAGTCACCGCTCCTTTGATACCACTATTTATGATCCTGATTGGTAAAGGTACGGAAAAGCGTAATCAACAACAGTGGCAAAGCTTAAGCCGTCTAAGCGCCCATTTTCTGGATGTGATTCAAGGCATCAGCACACTCCACTTGTTCAATGCCAGCCAACGTGAAGCGCGAGCGATTGTGGAAGTGTCGGAGCAGTATCGTCAAAGCACCATGTCAGTCCTACGAGTGGCATTTTTATCGTCTTTTAGCCTAGAGTTTTTTGTCAGCGTGAGTATTGCACTGGTCGCTGTATTGGTTGGCTTTCGTTTGTATTGGGGGGAGCTAGATTTTTTTGCAGGATTTGTTGTGCTCTTACTCGCACCCGAGTTTTTTCTACCCTTGCGTAATTTGGGCACGCAATATCATGCGCGAATGCAAGCCTTGGCGGTTGTTGACTCGATACAAGCAATTTTACAAGCACCTGAACATCAGAGCCAGCTTGACCATCCAGACTGGAAGGGTTTAGCTGAGCAAAGCATCCAATTTAAGCAACTGAGTTTTCAGTATCCTGATGGGCGTCAAGCATTAAGGGATTTCAATCTCACCATTCCTCCCAAAAAAACATTGGCATTGGTCGGTGCCAGTGGCGCTGGCAAAAGCACTGTCTTGCAAATATTATTAGGTTTTATCGAACCGCAAAATGGTGAGGTGTTAGTAGGTACTAGCGCCTTACAGACTATTTCGCGCAAAGCATGGCATAGTCAAATTGCATGGCTTCCACAGCGTGCTCAGCTATTTGCGCTGAGTGTGGTGGATAATATTCGTTTGGGTAGTCAAGCGAGTTTGGAGGCTGTTAAGCAGGCGGCTAAAGCTGCACAAGCTGATACATTTATTGAGCGTTTACCACAAGGCTATGACACGCTAGTCGGCGAAGCAGGGCAAGGTTTATCGGGCGGGCAACGTCAACGTCTTGCTTTGGCTCGGGTCTTTTTAAAGGCTGCACCCTTAATCATTTTGGATGAGGCAACTGCGCATTTAGATGCTAATACAGAAACCTTGATTCAAGATGCCTTGGAGCAACTCAAAGGCCAGCATACCATTGTCATGATTGCACATCGTTTAAAGACTATTCAAAGTGCGGATTGTATTGCTTTTCTAGAGCAGGGTCGGGTGCTGGCCTGTGGTACACATACTGAGCTTATGCGAACGTGTGAACCCTACCACGCTATGCTGGCAGCCTATCAACAGGAGACTGTATGAGTATTATGTGGCGGCTCCTGCGTTTATATAAACCCTATACAGCTTGGATGCTGCTCGGACTAGGACTTTCCTTGATAACTGTGTTGGCGAATGTGAGTTTGCTGGCTATCTCGGGTTGGTTTATTAGTTCGATGGCCTTGGCTGGCGCAAGCGCTGTGAGTATCAATTATTTTACGCCTGCCGCTTTAATTCGGGGTGCAGCCATAACGCGTACAGCGGGGCGCTATGGTGAGCGCTTAGTGACCCATGAGGCTACTTTTCGTTTATTAGCCGAGCTACGTGTCTGGTTTTATCACCAATTAGAACCACGGGCTGCTGTGCTATTGGAACAGTATCGAAGCGGTGATGTATTGAGCCGAATTCGTGCCGATATTGATACACTCAATAATGTTTATCTGCGTATTTTAATTCCTAGTACCGTCGCCTTGTTAGCTAGCCTTATCGTGGTTCTAGTGCTGGCCTATTATCATCCACTCTTAGCACTAGCGGAGTTGAGTTTATTACTGCTAGCGGCTGTTTTGATTCCATGGCTGATGAGTCGCCTCAATCAAATCACTAGCCTCCAAATGATTCAAAGCTCAACGGCACTTCGTACCCAATTGGTCAGTGATCTTCAAGGCATGGGCGAGTTATTGGTATATGGTGCGGCTGATCGACAGGCCGTACAACTTGCACACAGCTCTCAGTTGCTCGTCAAACAGCAGCAACAACTGAACCGTTTAAATAGCTTTGCTCAACATGCTTTGGGTTTCGCGGCCAATCTAGCGATGTGGTTAATGCTAGTCTTGGCTATTCCATTGGTAGAACAAAATCAACTTGCCCCTGCGGAATTAGCTATGTTGAGCTTATTGGCATTGGCTGGTTTCGAGGCAATTGCTGCTGTGCCATTAGCGTGGCAGAGTTGGGGCGAGACCCTAGCCGCCGCTCAACGTATTTTTGCCTTAAGCGATCAACGGCCCGTAGTGACGGAAGCGACTCAGCCGCGTAGACTAACAGTGCCTATCACTATACGTTTTGAGCAAGTTGGTTTTCGTTACCAAAACAATGGTGCTTGGGTACTGCAAAACTTTAATTTCAGCCTCGCACCGCGCCAGAAAGTGCTGATATTGGGTGCGAATGGCAGCGGTAAAAGCACTATTGTACGTTTATTATTAAGATTTCGTGAGCCTAACTCAGGTCATTTGTTATTAAACGAACAGCCAATTCAGCATTATGCTAGTGAAGCGGTACGTGCGCGATTTGCTGTTGCTGAGCAACATACCCATGTGTTTAATAGCACAATAATGGATAATTTATTATTGGCTAATCCTGAAGCAGATTCGGTACAAATCGAACAAGCCTGTCGTGCAGTTTTATTACACGATTTTATACAACAACAGCCAGACGCTTATCATACTTGGGTGGGTGAAACAGGTGTACGTTTGTCGGGTGGGCAATTACAACGTTTAAGTATTGCGCGCGCCTTGTTAAAACCAGCTTGTTTCTTGGTCTTAGATGAGCCAACAGAGGGGCTTGATCCTGAAACAGCCTTAAGCATGATGCGCAATATCTTGGCCTGGGTGGAATCAAAAGAGCAGGGACTGTTAGTGATTACGCACCAGCGTTTAGGGATTGAAAAGCTCGTGGAGGTGGTGGTAATGCCTTAGGCGCTCACCTCGCACCGCATTGGTTTGATCTCAATGAGCGTTCTAAACAATTTTGTAGCGGAACCATGCCCGAATCACTAAGCCTGCCACAATACCCCAAAAAGCGCTCCCTAATCCCAGTAAGCTAATCCCCGAGGCAGTAATCAAAAACACAATAACAGCGGCTTCACGCTCGTCAGGATCGGAGAGTGCCGACGCTAAGCTATTGGCAATCGTTCCGATTAAAGCAAAACCTGCAATAGCGAAAATCAATTCCTTGGGAAAGGATAAGAACAAACTGGTAATGCTTGCCCCAAATAAACCGGCAAGTCCATAAAATAATCCCGCGCTGACGGCTGCCCAATAGCGTTTCGCTTTATCACCTAATTCTTCCCCCATACAGATGGCTGCACTAATCGCGGCTAAGTTAAAACAGAATCCACCAAACGGCGCAAGTATGACCGTGGTTAAACCCGTTAACCCAATAATGGGTGAAATAGGCGCTTGATAGCCGTGAGCCTTTAGTACGGCCACCCCTGGAATATTTTGCGAAGCCATCGTGACAATAAACAAAGGTAAACCGACTCCCAAGATGGCTTGAAGCTGGAATTCAGGCCTGATAAAAATCGGTTTCGCGAGACTAAAGGTGAATTTATCCCAATCAAGTAAATGGCTGAACCCTGCGATACCGATGCCTACGATTAGGGCTATCGGAATGGCATAACGTGGCAGAAATTTTTTCACCAGCAGGAAGCTTAGTAACATGCCGCCCACTAATACGGGTTGCGTTTGAATCGCGCTAAAGCTGTTTAGGCCGAATTTAAGTAAGACACCCGCCAACATGGCGGAGGCGATAGGTAAGGGGATTAGGTGCATGAAACGCTCAAACCAACCGGCATACCCAATGATTAGAATGAGGATGCCACAGAATAAAAAAGCCGCGATAGCTTGAGGCAAAGAAACTCCAGCTAAGCTGGTGACTAATAACGCGGCCCCTGGTGTTGACCATGCGGTAATAATTGGCAGGCGATAGCGTAGGGATAAAAAGATGCAGGTAAAGGCCATGCCCAAACCTAAGGCCCACATCCATGAGGCAATTTGTGCTTCATTCGCACCAGCGGTATGAGCCGCTTGAAAGATGATGGCGGCAGAGCTGGTATATCCCACTAAGACAGCGACGAAGCCTGCGCTTAGGTGCGCAAATGTGAAACCTTTGAACATGATTATCCTTTAGTTATTCTGGGTAAGTGTATCCATCATGCGCATAATCGCTTGAATTTGTTTGCCTTTGCGAGTGGCATAATCCGCACCACTATAGCCCCACCAGTCCCAGCACGCGCCTAAATTTCGGAATATATCGGCGCCCCAAAATCCACTAGAAGCTTTAACTTGTGGATATAGAATAACCAGTTGATTGCTTTCTGCCCATTCGTTATAGCCCGATTTACTATAAAAAGTATCGCCTACGGTATCTTGATTTTGCATACAGCCATGGAGCGCAATATGTAAACGGCACGGCTTGCCTTGTTGGCAGGCGCTTGGAATATAGACATGCCCCTTGTTATGTAGGCTAATTTTGTCATCACGTTTATTGAAAAATGCTTCTTGGTTGAAGGTATACAGTGCTTGTGGGCGCGCTTTAGTTTTAGCGCGTAATGTTCCATAAAAATGCTGCAACATCAGCCCGACGCTATCCACATCACAATCATTCACAAAGGGTGGTTTAATGGCTGCACAGCGACTCCCTTCATCTTCAGTGATTAGCGCGTGGCCTGCCTCGGGATGCTTAACATAGGCAAGTTGTTTAGCAGGGACAAAATGACCGTAGTAGTCTGCCACTTTGTCCATAATCGCTTGGGGTACTAGACTATCGCGTGCACCACTAAATAACCAAACTCGGCTATTTGCTAAATAGGTGGTGGGGTCGATTTGTTTGGCTTTTGCGAGGCGCTGCGTTTCAGCGAGTGAAAACGCTACATCGGGAGCAGGGCTCATAACATCCATAGGGCTGGTGTGCATACACACATGGAGTGCTGCATAAAGTCCCGTGAAATCCCAAGGGCTAGGGGCATAATGGCCCGCAGCACAGCGATAAGGGCCACCCGCGATAATCCCTACACCCTCAATACGTGACGAATGACTCAGGTGTAATTGTTGTGCCATGAAAGCACCGGCGGATAAGCCTGAAACCGTAATGTGCTTAGTCTCAAGCTTTAAGGGCTTACTTAAAGTGGTTAAATCAGCAGCATAGCTCTCAAACGCAGCTATAGTTAAGAGAAGTAGTAATCCATAAAGCCTAACGCTTTGTGAACGGAATAAAAATTGCATAACTCATCAGGGGGCAGGGGAAAGTCTGATATTTTAGTACAGTCTTATGACTTATTGAGCTAATTTCACCGTTTCAGGAGGTGTAGCGTGGCATTATCCATTGGTCTTTGTAGTCTTTTGGTGCACGATTATGATGAAGCAATAGCTTTTTTCAAGCGGATTCGCTTTGAGCTGTTGGAAGATCTACCGGTAACATCAGAAAAACGTTGGGTACGTATGGCACCTCAGGGTGAGCAAGGGTGTGCCTTGCTGCTAGCACGTGCCACAACACCTGAGCAATCAGCACAGGTGGGCAAGCAAGCCGGCGGTAGAGTAGCTTTTTTCTTGTATGCAGATGATTTCTGGGAAATCTACGATTATATGCAGGATCAAGGGGTTCGTTTTGTGGAAGCGCCACGCGTTGAACCCTATGGCATGGTTGTTAATTTCTTAGACCTGTATGGTAATCGTTGGGATTTAATCGAAGCTCCCAAGTCAGACGCTTAAGCCAAAGCTTGTTCACTATGAGCCAAAGTCATGCGCGTTGAAACCGCATGTAACGCGATTAGGTGCAGTATTTGGCTTACTGTTGTACAGCAATCGCTGAGTATACTCACCGTATATTTTTCGGCTGACTTTGAAATCGCGGTATGAGTTACGCAGTTCTGCGTCATCATGCCGCATATTAATAGCTCCGTGGTGCCCAAGGCTTGTAAGGTCTTTTCCAAGTCAGTTTGCACAAAACTATCCGCAAATGTCTTGCGTACAATCGTCGCTTGCGGAGCGGCTTTTAATAAACGCGGATGCAGGTCTGCCCCTGAGGTGCCTTCATTAAAAAATGGCGCAAGACCTTGGCGCTTATCCGCAATGTGTTGAATCAAAATCACAGGTATTTGCGCTTGCTGAGCCTTGGCAATGGCTGCCTCAATTTTTTGCAGCGTTTCTTCGGCATTCCACAATGGAAATGCGCCTTCTGGAAAATAATCATTTTGAATATCAATCACTAATAAAGCCTTTCTCATGCTAATGTCCTTTCCGATAGAATGTGCACAGCTTACGGTTTGCTAAGCATCGAAGGAATGGTGAGTTGTAAGACTTATGCCGACAAAACTTCCAGTTTGAAAATGTTATGAATGTAATGAATCGCGCGATTTTAAAACGCCTGAAGGCCAATAGTCGTATGAGTTGGCAGCAAATTGGCAAAGAAGTGCATTTAACGGGGCAGGCGGTGGCCGCGCGTGTGCAGCACATGGAAGACCAAGGTCTGATTAGCAGCTATACGATTCGACAGGCTAATGTCGAACGTCATTTGATTGCGATGTATATGGAGGTTGCGCGTTTTGAGGAGTTTGAGCAGTTTTTGCAAGCAGATGAGCGGGTTGAGGCAGCTTATAAAACTACGGGAGATGCCTGCTATGAAGTCGTGTTTGTTTCTCAAACTGAAGGTGATTTAGAGCCTTTTTTGAATCAATTGTTACGTTATGGGCGTTATCGGGTGGCGAGTGTGATTCGCTGTGTGAAATAGATGAAAATTGTTTATGAAGCACAGGATGACTATGGGGTAGTCACGGTGCAAGATGATGGCGACTGCTATATTCTATCTTTTGCTGCCCACGATGAGCAAAGCCGTTGTTTGAAGCTTGCCCCACAGATTTTGCAATACGATTATACGCAAGCGATGTTATTGGTATTGTTGTTTTGTACCCCTAGACGGGTGCTGCTTTTGGGCTTGGGTGGTGGGAGTTTAGCGAGTGCTTTGCATCATGCTATTGCGGGTATTCATATTACTGCTGTCGAATTACGCGCCTCTGTGATTGAGGTGGCACAAACCTATTTTCAACTACCGCGTGCCAAGCGTATCGCAGTAATTCAGCAGAATGCCGATGATTTTCTAGTGGAAAATACACTACGCAAAGTCGATGTGATTTTTGCGGATTTATATGATGCAAGCGGCACAGCAACCGTGCAATTACGTGAGGATTTTATTCGTCGTTGTGCCGACTTATTAAAAGAGCAGGGTTGGCTAGTGTTGAATTGTTGGCAAGAGCAACAAGACGATCTTTATTTGCGTGCGGCGTTACGCGAACAGTTTGCCGATGTACGTTATGTGTTAACCGGCAGTAAAAACTGGGTGATTTTGGCAGGAAAGGTCGCCAACTACGCTGCGAATAGTGTCTTGAAAGAAAGAGCGGCCACGTGGTCTGAGCGCTTGGAGTTTTCATTGAATAAGCATTTGGCGCGTTTACGATATTTAGAAAAGTAAAGGCCGTTTGAGTTTAAAAGCTGTGAGGGATTTTAGTGGCGATTCTGAATAGAGAAAACATGGAGTTGGTTGAGTTTTAAGCATATTTATCCTGCCTCCTTTTACTAAAGAAGTTGTAAAGTGGGGAGGATGTCAAAAGCTGATATACTCAAAGCCCTAAATTCTACAAACCATTGAGCTGATTATGTCGTTAAAAATCCCCTATGGTGTTAGTAATTTCAAAAAAATTCGCAGCGAAGGTTTTGTTTACATCGACAAAACGTCATACATTGCCGAATTAGAACAAGCAGGTGATCACCTAATTTTATTGCGTCCCCGTCGCTTTGGTAAAAGCCTGTTTTTGTCTATGTTGGAATATTACTATGGGCAACAACATGCAGGTGATTTTGATGCACTCTTTGGGCAATTAGCTATTGGCAAAAACCCTACAGCCTTACAAGGCAGTTATCAGGTACTTTTTTTGGAGTTTAGTGGGATTGCTACAGCTAACGAAGCGGATATTTATCGTTCGTTTACCCATAAAATCCATCTGGCTTTACAACACTTTTTAATACTTTATCACTATCCTCAAACCGCACTGGATAGCCTTACACAGTCCGAAGCGCCTCATGATAAAATGGAGGCCTTTTTCAAAGCCATTGAAGGGCAGAAAATTCTTATTTTGATCGACGAATACGATCACTTTGCTAACTCCATTTTGGCTGATGATTTAAAACTTTTTCAGCGTATTGTTGGGAAAGGTGGTTTTGTGCGTAGCTTTTACGAAACCATTAAAACGGCTACGCAACGGGGTACGGTGGATCGCTTGTTCATCACAGGCGTCACTCCGATGGTGCTCGATAGTATGACCAGTGGTTTTAATATTGGTGAAAATATTTCCTTGAGAGAAAATTTCAATGCAGCCATTGGTTTTACTACTGCCGAAGTACAAGGCTTATTAGAAAACATTACCAACACTTGCCCTGCATTAGATCAACCTATTTTATATGCAGATGTACGCCGCTGGTATAACGGTTATCGCTTTCATATTAATGCCAATGAAGCGATGTATAACTCGGATATGGTGTTGTACTTCGTCAAAAACTTTGAGTTCAAACGCTGTGTCTATCCCAAACGTATGTTAGACATGAACATTGCCTCCGATTACGGCAAGATTATGGCGATGTTTAGTATTGGTGATCGTGATACGAATTACACCGTATTAGACGAATTGTTGAATCAAGGCGAAGTAGTGGCAAGGCAGATGGAAAAATTCGACTTTGTCAAAGGCTTTACCCGCGATGATTTTGTCAGTTTATTGGCCTATATGGGCTTTATTTCTCTCATTGGTGAACGTTTAGCAGGGGAAGTTTTTGCCATTCCTAACCATGTTATGCGCGAGCTATATTTCCAATATTTCAAAGTCGAATTAGAACGACGCAATCAAATCACCATTTCAGATCGGGCCATTTTATTGGCAGTAGAAACATTAGCTTTAGACAATCATATTCAACCGCTAATGGCTGAGTTGGAGCAAGTACTGAAGTTACTGTCTAATCGTGATTCGATTTGGATGAATGAGCAACATATTAAAACTATTATGCTGACATTGTTATATCAATCCCCTGCCTATTTTATCCACAGCGAACGAGAAATGAATCGTAAGTATCCCGATATTTTATTGCTAGAACGTAGCCCCTATAAAGTTAATTATCAACATCTTATTGAGCTGAAATACAGTAAAAAAAGTGATGGTGATAAGGGCTGGGCGCAAAAAAAACAGGAAGGTATTGAGCAGGTTAAGGGTTACTTACAGTTGCCTACTATTGCGGTATTAAAACAGCTGAGCGCATGGGTAGTCATTGCTGATGGGGACAGGGTAGAGTGGGTGATAGTAGCATAATAGGTAGTTTAAGGCTAAATAGGGGATTCGATAAATGATCTCCCGCAAATATCTCTATCTGATTGCGCTTGCTCGCGAAAAGCACTTTGGCCGTGCGGCGGCAGCATCGCATATTTCACCTTCTACACTCTCGGCAGCGATTCGTGATATTGAAGTCGAATTAGGGGTGGCGGTAGTGAATCGTGGACGTAGTTTTGCGGGTTTAACGCGGGAAGGGCAATGTGTTGTAGAACATGCCATTCGTTTAGCCGCTACCGCAGAAGGGTTGCGTCAAGAATTGCGTTCCTTGTGTGAGGCGTTAACGGGGCATTTGACTTTGGGCGTCATTCCGACAGCATTAACCGTGGTTGCTAGTTTGACCGCCGCTTTTGCGCGTCATCATCCGCAAGTGAATTTGGAAGTGCGTTCCTTGGGTACGAATGAAATTCTCAAGCGTATGCAGCAATTCGATTTGGATGCGGGCATTATGTATGTCGAATCGGGCTTGCAGCAGCAGTTATTTACTGTGCCACTTTGGGATGAGAGTCACGTGTTTCTATGTCCACTGGATAGTGAGTTGGCGAACCGTGAAACGATTACGTGGTATGAAGCCACGCATACCCCACTGTGCTTACTGACTTCAGACATGCAAAACCGCAAAATGATTGATGCGATTTTTAGTCAACTGGGTTATAGCGCTGAACCGAGCTTAGAGACCAATTCGATTATTAGTATGCTCGCGCATGTTTCTGCGGGTGGCTGGTCGGCGATTTTGCCACAGAATGTATTAGAACTCATTGGTGTACCGGCGGGTGTTAAGGTTTTGGCATTAACTGAGCCCAATTTTAGCTCACAGACGGGCTTGGTGGTAGCAGGGCGTGAGCCTTGGCCGCCCTTGCTGAAGGCATTGATTCAGACGGCTAAGCAGATGGCCGTAAGTCCAATTTAATCGCACCAATTATTTTCAGCGTTGAGTCCGCCATTGGGTGAAGTAAATCCCAAGCAGCCTAAGACACTATCAAATAATTCCACATGGCGTTTGCTTTGGCTTTGCTCAGCTTGCCTGCGGAGTTTGGCAAAATTCGCGGCATGAAGCGGCTCTTGCAGGAAGGTATCCGATGCCCACACTAGTATCGGTACCCGGAATTGTTCATCAGGTGCTATATGGCGTGGCGTGGCATGAAAGTGTTCGGTTTCGGTGAGTGATTCACCATGATCCGCTGCATAAAACACGATGGCTTTTTTGTTGCGTACTTGATCGAAAACTTGCTTCATAAAATCATCCATTGATAAGACTGTATTGTCATAGCCATTGATTAATTCAGGCATGGAACAGCTTTCAGGCCGATCCGAACAATCCGGCTGGAACTTCGCAAATTGGGCGGAATAACGTTTGTTATAGGCATAATGCGAACCCTTGGTGTGCAGAATGACTAGATGCTTGCCGTGTGGATATTTTTGAAGTGAGCGCTGCAATTCAGGCAACAAAATCGCATCATAATTAGGATTCGCGGTGTTTTCTGGTTTTGCGGCAATAGTGTCACGCGATTCAATATAATTAGCCTTCGTTTTTGGGTAAAACCAGCCTTCATTTTGTAGAGAGTAAACTTCGGAGCTAAAACCTAATTCACGTAAAACGGCGAATACATTTTGTTCTGTCAAAGTGCGTTGTTCATCTTCAGTAGCCCCACCTTCACGCACAAACATACAGCGCAGCGATAATTTAGTAGCGGTATCACAAGCGATTCCTTTAAAGGCGATTAAATTAGTCTCCTGTTTCAGTTGTGGCGTGGTATCCCGTGGATAGCCTAATAGTCCTAAATGATCCCAGCGTGTAGTTTCGCCAATAATAAATATCACATAGGTATTTTTTAAATCACTGTTAGCTTGGTAGATAAAATGTTGGCTGGGATCGAATAAATTTGCTTCTTTAGCGTATTTAAAAACATGCGCATCCAAATAAATGGCTAGGCCGCGCAACCAATTAATCGGTAAATAAGAGGAGGCAAGTACACTGCTATAACGCGGCATATCCACATCGCCTTTGATATCGTGCTGCTTATGAATGCGGTGCATGAGTTCTAATGGCAAGAGAATGCAAATTGGCAATAAGACGCTCAGCAAAGCGCTGGATAAGCGCGTCTCCTTCTGGGCAAACCGAGTGAGCAAGGTATCTGTGCTTTTATTACGCCAAATCATCCAAAGCGGAAGGGCACTGAGTGTTACTAGCCAAAGATAAAACCAGCTATCCAATAGTTCTTTCGATAGTTCAGCATCTGCTAGCGATAAAGTAGAAATAATTACGCCATAGCCAATGACAATATTGAAAAAATGCATGTAATAACTAGCAATCAGTGAAATCAGTAGCAGTGTGCAGGCAATGATTTTAAAGAAAAGTGAGCCAGCTAATGAAGCTAGGCGCAATAAGCCATAGCACAATAAAATCAAGACACCAGCTTCTATGAGAAAAACTACCGCTTTGGGAATGTGAAAATTTAGTGATAATTGAAAAAAACGCTGATAGAAAATGCCAAGATTGAGAAAGAAACCAATATAAATCGCCAGTAACCAAGACAGTTGATTTTGAGTAATGGAGTAAATTTTAAATGGGAGTGCTTGCCGAGAGTCAAATAGCATCTTGAAAGTCAAAATTAAAAAAAGTGCAGCATTTTAGCTTAAGCTATTTGAGGATAGATAGAAGCATAGAGACTTTTTTAGAGCCTAGGCTAAGGGCGAGTGGGTTAAGCTTGCAGAGATCGTTCTGCTTTTGGAAACTATTCTGCCAACACCTTCAACTCTTCTGCACGTTGTGAATTAAGCTGCATTAAACAATAAGGCTCGTGAAGTGCAATCATCTCACTTAAAGCACAATGTGTATTGCGATATTGAATCCAGGCTTTTTGGCTAGTGTCGAGTTTGTTTAGCAGATCCGCCTTGTTGTCGTCATCAGCCATCTTGGTTTGGATTTTCTTATAGTAGGTCGTGATAGCTTTCTTGGCGATTGCAGACACGGCTTCTGAACATTCAGCCATCACCCCATTATTCATGGTGCCCGCTTTATCAACGCATTTTCTATAGGCGACTTCGTATTGGGTATCGGCATGAGCAGTCAGTGAGACGCTAGTGAGTAGCGACAGCATAAGTGTTTTTTTCATAAGTACTCCTTAACGTAAATAAAAAAATCTATGTGGCGCGCATTAAAACGGCCTTGCTCTTAAAAGTTTTGACTCAATGGTTTGAGCGCAAAATTAAGTTTAACGTTTCGGTCATGATTTAAAGGAGTTGAAGAAGCGTCTTTCGATACAGGTTCCAATGACTTTGTCATGAATCTCGATAGACTTAGAAAAACAGATCGTCTTGCGTGCTAGACGTTTAATCCAAATCCTCAAATTCAGGTTTTGCCGTTCAATGCTTTGTGTGTAGCGCTTAGTGATTAAATGCTTATCTTCAGGCAATAAACGCTCATAAGCGCCCCAATCATCCGTGCAATACAATGCCAGTTTGAAAGGTGTCAACCGTTCCAAGAGTTGCTTCAAGGTGCTAT
>NZ_AQVE01000018.1 GCF_000371925.1 Thiolinea disciformis DSM 14473
AAGCTACTGAGGGCGAACCCTCAGTAGGGGTTTATTGTTATGGATTAAGGTTAGGATCGTTTGGGTCAGAACCGGACAAATCCGCATTCGGATCAGGCTCAGGCACTGGGTTAGGGTCAACCACCGGATCAGGGTCAAACACTGGGTCAGGCTCAGGTGCTGGATTAGGATCAACCACCGGATCAGGCTCAGGTGCTGGATTAGGATCAACCACCGGATCAGGCTCAGGTGCTGGATTAGGATCAACCACCGGATCAGGCTCAGGTACTGGATTAGGATCAACCACCGGATCAGGCTCAGGTGCTGGCGTTATCACGCCCTGCGGTGTACCAATCATGCCGTCGCCATCAATATCAATCCCATCCGGCAAATCAGTCATCGTGCATGGCTCTAAGCTACCAAAGTAATCAAACACTAAGTTTGTTCTCACCAGCTCGACTTCATCAATATAAGAGCAACCTGTGATTTCATCCGTTTGAGGGATTTTCAAATAATCACTATAGAACTCAGCTGTGATAGGCAAACCATCCGACGGCCAACTGTTGGTGCTAAAGTTTTTACGCCACTTTTCTGGAAGCTCGCCATCCGCAGAAATGCGCACATCGACAATACTAAGCGTGGCACTACGATCACCTGTTAACCAAAATTTCAAGCCGTAAGCAGACTGATTCGTATCACGTAAAAATTCGGTGCGGATACGCTGTGGGCGATTAATAAAGCTGCGTAAAATCGATGCATTGCTAATGCGCTTGATTGTGCCGTCTGGCGCTTTCACATCAGTACAAGCATTGCCGAAAAACGCGCGCATTTTTTCGGATTGCATCAACTGTTTGAACAGCTCTTCCAGTCGTGACGGATTCACACCAGGTGTTTGCCCATTAATCAAATCGCGTAACTGTTGAAGTTGTGTGGTCAACCGCTCTTCGAGTTGGGCACGCTTCAACTCTTGACTATTCGCAAAGCAGCTCATCATCTGGCGCTTTTGCCGATCCGATGACTCTTTAAATAATTGTGTAATAACATCCCCAGTTTCAATAACGTGCGATGCAGTGCTATAACTAGCTTCGGTCATGGATAAAACTCCTAATTATTATTGTCAAAACAAGCGGTGGATACCGCCGCATTAAATTGCAATCGACTCATATACGTCGGTGCAAAATCGGATGCAAAACGCCACTGCTCAAACTCCAGTAACATCGGGCCACCGTTTAATTGTTTCAGCGCATTCAGCACCTTCACTTGCAGGGCATCGTGGCGGTCATACGCAGCTAATACGTCATGCTCGCGGGTTTCCACACTCCACAAATCCAACTGAATCGCGGTTTTAGTGTCATTCAAGTCAGGGGAGGGCAGGTCGGTGTGCATGGGATAACAGTAGATAGCATCTACTTGCGGGGTAGTGCCCCATGCGCACGGTGCGATAAACATGCCTTGTTGTAGTTCCGCCGCAAATGCACTGCGCAACTGCTCATCAATAGCCCGCATTAACTCAGCCCAGCGCATTGGCAAGTTCCTTGGTCACGATATTGCGTGCCATCACTTCAAACGCCAGCGAATCCACATACTCACGCAAAAACGGCACGGGTTTTGTGCCAAAGCGCTGCAACTGACGCGCAATCGGATATAACGCGGATTCAGGTATGCCTTTTACTCGCATCCATGCCGACAAATCGGACAAATCCTCTAAATCCGACCGATAACCTGCTTTGCGCCCATCATGCACCGCTTGCGCATAAGCCGTATCCATCAGTACATCTGCACCGGTGGCGGTGCGAATGGGTCGGATACTGCGGGCTAATTGTCCGGTGGCATGCGGGGCCAGTGGCTGCACCTGTGCTGCGGTACGTGCTGCAATCTGATACGTGCTGCGCTGCAACACCTCATTAACCAGCCAAGGCAAATGCCTAATCTGGTCTAAATCTTGCGGATTAATTTGGATACTAATGCGCACGTTTTAGCCTCTCAAACTCACCCATCAGTGCATTAAAGGCATCTTGCGGCTTGGTATAGGTGGCAGGTGTCATACCTCGATTAATCGTCACCGGTGCAACCACATGCGCCGCAATTAACTCGGTCATGAGTGACGCCAACGCGCGTACTTTTAAGAGTTCCCAGTCAGAGGGCAGGACGGTGCAGGTTTGCTCGGTTAAGACGTGGTTTTCACCATAATAAAATTCAAACTGATCACCATGCACGGCGATCATGCGAAAACTAGGGGCAGGGGAGAAGTGCAGGACACGCTTACCCATGATCTTGGTCATCTGCACCCGCGCCGGTGGCTCGTAGTCCATATCCCAAAGCGGTTGTGTCGCTTGTAAACCCCAATCAGTGCCCAGATACCTAGCGGCAAAAGGAGGGGCAGGGTATTGCGCTTGTCCAGAGACCAGTGTCAACGTCGCTTGCAGGGTAATCGGACGTGCATCGCCTTTCGACAAATCTACCAGCGCCGCATCAATCGCCAAATCCCAGCTTTTATCTGCCAGCCGGTGGCGTTCACTGTTCATGATGCGCTGCAAATCAGTGATCAATTCTGAGCGTTTAATGGCTAAGCGCTGGCAATCGGTCATTGCAACACCCGCATCCGCTGCTCTAAATCTATTTTATGTAACTGATCTTTGCGCGCTTCTTCGCGCTGTTTGCGTTTGTGTTCTTGGTGATTGAAATACAGATTGGCTCCGAACGTCAGCACGACGAATAGCAAACTTAATACACTCAGCCACAAATTAATTTGTAATCCCAGTACAACCGTTGCACCGGATGCGCCATAGCTCAAGCCGGTGGCGACTGCAATCGTATTTTGCATAGTTTCTTTATTATTATTTTGGGAATACGGAAGCGTCCTCATATCACTACCCTGTGACCGAATGTGCCCGAATGGGTTTACTGGTAAACCAAGTGCGCAATGCTATCGTCACTAAACCCTGTACAGTATTCAGTCCCGCACCAATCATGGCGACATGCTCAGGGGATAATCCCGCTATAAACGGCACACCACAACTGGCTGCCATACCGACAATCTGCACCCAATTAATCTTAGATTGGTGCGCTTTTTTGGTGTTCTTGGACTGTTCTTTTTGTGCCAACCATGCTTGATAGTCTGGATCAATCGGCGGCTGATAGCTTTTTGACTCACTAGCGCCAAATGCTTGATCATCAGAGGCTGAGTCATCGCCGGAAAAATAGTTATCCACAGCCGCCGCATCTACATCCGCATCTGGCACGCGATTTTGCCACCCTTGGCTGAACGCCTCATCTTTCGGACGTTGTTCCGCTAAATCTTGATAGTGCACCGATTGGCGACTCGCCAACATTTTGACTAAGGTATTTTCGGCAATGACTTTGCCACGTTTGGTGAACAACGCGCGCAACACATTCAAGGTTTGCACGCCCATGGCCCCATCAACGGATACATCTGGATAATACGTGCCACCGTTATTCAGCACGTTCAAAGCCCGCTGTAGCCATTTCACCGCTACACTAGGTCCCAGATTGACTGCAATATCAAATAAGCGTTCTGCCAGTTTAGGGCTAAGTGTTCCAACTTCATCTAAGCGCAAGGGATACCAGTAACCCTGCTCATAGATTTCATAAGCATCGGCTGGCGTTAATTCAGCCACATTGCGAAAACCATATTGCTGTGCAGTGGCTGCGGTAATGCCATAGTTAGTGCGACCACCTGAATCAGCACGGTGATTGGAATAACCACCTTCAATTTGCTTCACACGATTAATAATATCGCGCCGTTGTTGAGCCAATGGCAGGGGATTCATAGCCATACAATCTCCGGTGCAGTAATCGCGCTCATCCGCACATTGGTGGACGGACAATAATCGGCTTTGGACGTGCCGATTTTCAGTTTGCTGTCAGCGTGCTTAAGGTTGATATTGCGCAGCGACACATCGTGCGCCTCAGCAAGCTGCAAGCCAACTTCGTGATCCGTATCAATGTGGATATTCACCAGCTCCGCATCATGCAGTGAACCATCGCTTAAAATAATGCCCTGCATCCAACGCGAAAGCGGCGCAAAATCGCTGCGATTCTCAATATAAATGTCACGCAACTTAATATTTCTAAGACTTTTAGTGCGTTGTTCTTCAGGCAACGCCATCGGGAAAAGCTGCACACCATCGCTGTGTTCGCGTTCATCACCCCAAAATGCTTTTGCGATTTGTACCTGTGATGCTTGGGCATTATCAGACAGCAAACGCAACGCATCCGCGCTGAAACCTTCTACCGATAGCCCTAAAACACTGCAATAGGGTGCTAGCAAGCCGACACCGAAACGCACACCGGAAAGCGCACATTGCTCAATGGCACAACCATTGCCACGCAACAAAATACCTGATCGCGCGCAGCGCCAATCCAACTGCAACCACTCTTCATAGGAATTGTGATGCGTCACATTTCTAATCAGACAATCAGTAGAGTCGCGCACTTCGACTAGCGGCTGCGTTACGTGCACGGGACTGAGCGCATTGCTTGAAAAATGCACGCCCATAAAATCCAGTTCCACAGCCGCGCAATCCACCAGTAACACACCATCTAGCTCAGAATCCACCGGCAGACGATCTGCAATGGAAATAGTGCTTTTTTTCTCGCCGCGAATGGTTAGCATCACTGCACCGCCGCACGCGCCAAAATGGCTGCATTAATCGCATCAGTCACAGCTTTACGCGGCTTGTCGGCTTTGCTTTCAAGGGCCAATAACTGTTGCAATTGATCAGCGGCCAGCGCATCCAGCTTGGCAACAATTTCTTTTTCAGGAAAAGCCAAAATTGCCTGTAATACTTCATCAGGATTTGGCTTAGCTGGATTCTCTGCCGGTGCAGATGTATCAACTTTCTGCACCCACTTGGCATACGCTTTCGGAATTTCCGCTTCATGCGCCACAATCGTGGCATTCACCGAACACCATTGGCTGCCGATCATGAGCGGACGCTTGCCTTTATTGGTGAAAAATACTTGGCTCATACCTCACCCCTAGCGTGTGGTGCTGTCATAAACCAGCACTGAGGTGTAACGGTTGCGCACCGGATCAGGGGTATAAATCGAATTATATTCTTCGCCGTAAGCAATCTTTTCGCCGGTCGGTTGACCTGATGAGTTCGTTGCTTCAAAGGGTGCACCGACACTAAACGCCTTGGCGATCTTGTATGCTGTCAAACCGCGTTGCCCAATCAACACGCGCTGTGACGCTAAATCCACACCTGGCGCATCCACATTGAAAGCAGGTAAGCCTTTAATTTCCAACAAATCGCCATTCAAGTTTAAGTTGGTGCCATTTTTATTCAGCGATACTGCAAACTGTTCCGCTTTGCTGGCGGTGTTGTTTAGGACACGGCTCATTGCCGCATACTCTGGATTGACAAACCGACTAGAACTCATCATTGCCGATTGATCACCAATAGCATCCAACAAACCATTCAAATGTTTGTGGAAATCCACACCCGACGCTGGGTTTAGGTCGAACTTGACGATATTAGAAGGGGTGTAATAACTAATTGTTGCCGCCACGCCCGCTTGTGGCACACCCAATTGATTCACAATTTGGATATAACCCAAGTTCAGGTTGGCAAAACGCCAATAGTTGCCAGCAGCTAAGGTGCCGCCCGTGTAATAGGGCAGGGTAGCTGCGCCCACCTTAACCACAACAGGGCATTCAGCATTACCTTGATTCACCCCTTTTAAATTCTTCGCTTGGAAGGGGCGAACAATCGGGAATTGAGCAGTTTTTGTGATCCCCTGCGCATCAGTAGCTGCCAAGGTTTCCGCAGTAGCCAAACCCACCCCAATCGCACTCACGGTATCGGATGCACGCAACATCTCATTGGACACACGCATGTGTACCAACTCTTTCATAATGCGTGTATTAGAGGCGATGTTCTCCGCCCAAGCGTTCCAATTTACCAAGCCATTTTCACTAAAGAACATGGATTCATTGGATAAACGCATGGCCAGTTTCATGGGTGTCAAATAGGCAGACACATACTTCACTTGTGTGCCCGCCGATGGAATGCCTTGCGCTTCATACACAATGCCATCATTCGGGATCACACCCGCAAAACGATCCTCATACGGGATTTGCGTAGTTTCGGTGGCACTCGGATCGGTATCCGTCATCACCAATTGAAGAATATTCAAATTGGCGAGTGCTTCGCGAATCACCGTGCGCTGCACAGAGTAGGGCAGATACAAGTTGCTGGTGGTCATGCTGGTATTGGTAGCACTGCCCAGCATCTTGTGCTCTTCAGCCAACTGACGTGCAAAACGACGATCAAAATCAGCCAATACTTTGCTGACAAATGCCTGATTCGGCATCTTGTCAGTTTGCAAAGGCAAAATGCCGGTCTGGTGTTGCCAGCTTTGGCGTAATGCCTGATCCACGGTTTCTTGCAGTGATTTAATCGTGTTTGAGTCATCCACGGTGATGCGAGTCGCACCCGCTACGCTATAACCCATACCCGCTAATTGCTGCTGTGCCGCTTGACGATTCGCCATCGTGATAAAGCTTTCTGCCAAGGTTTTGGCGGCTTCATCCGTCATGCCTAAACTAATCGCGCTTTGATTCGCTTTTAGTTCGGTTTTTACGGCATCACTCAAGCCCGTCGCTGCATCAATGGCATCCGTAAACACTTTGCGCTTATTAGCCAAGGCCGTTTGCTGTTCTGCGAGTTTGCGCACTTGTTCCGTTTCGCGCTCTTCTAGCATCTTAGTGACATCAGTCGCACTTAAGCCTGTAGTAGAGACATTAACGACCACCGGCTGATCATTGGCTGCTTCGCCTAATTGCTTGATGGCTGCATCGGCTGATGCTTTGAACGCATCAAACAAGGTTTGCAGCTTAGCTGGATCATCGCCCAACGCCTTTGCCTCTGTTTCAAACGACGTCGCCAGCGCGTCAGTCAGTTGTTTGGATGCTTTCTTGCCTGCTAAGTATTCACGCAAGCGTTTCAAAAATTCGTTCATTGTTATTGTTCCGATAGCAGGATCAAAAAAGGTTTTAATATCGTCAGCAGTGGATTCAGAAAGGTAAACCGGCTCCATGCCCTTAATATGCGGGCGTGTCACCAATGCAGCGCCCAGCAACACCGCACCAAACACGCGCTGCGGTACTTCATTACTGACATAGTTATCGTGATATTCCGCGCTTACATAAATAAAGCCGCGCTCACGATTCGCTTTAATGCCATAAGGCGTCCAAGTGACTTGTGCTTTTAAACGGTCGCCACTCACAAATAAGCGCGTGATTTCACCAGCCGAACCTTCTTCAGGTTCATGCGCCACATCCATCAATATTTTTTGACCGTAAGCATTGGCTTGGAAATTGTTGACCAATTCCTGCAATAACTGAGGAGTGACTTCAAAGTCACCGTATTGTGAATGGGTAAATTTGCCGGTGCGTAGTACGGTAATCGTGGACGATAGCTGTTCAGGTGCGAGTTTGACTGCATCAGCTAGCACTAAACGCCGTAAATGAGCGCTTGAGGATTCTTCCAGTTTAAAGTGCCGACCTAATGCCATAACTCACTGATCTAACGAATATAGTTAGATAGCGTTATACCACGGGCTGGCGTCCAAAAGGCTGGACGCTATAAAGGGATTAAATACCGTTTATCTGTTTATGCTTGATAATCGGGCACTGTTCGCGCGGCTTGCCAAAGGTCTTGCACCAAAACTCAATTAGGGATTCGCCCTTGCTGTGAGTCGGTTCAGACTGCGTGCTTTTCCAAGCATAAAGTGTCGACTTGGCGACACAGGATTTTTTGGCAATCGTGCGCATACTAAAGCGTGTCTGTAATTGCGTTAAAATTTCAGCCCAATCGATATACATATTAAGGATCCAATCGTTTTTCTAAAACCCGCATGGGTGTATTTAACATGGCGTCCGTCAATTTCCCCTCACGTAGCCATGCCCCTTTTTGCTTGCCCAAAATAGCATCCTGATCGGCTGCTGATTGTTGTAATAACCATGCGACCCGATTCTGATCAGTTTGTTTATCATCAGGGCTTAATTCATCCTCAAACACGGCTTGGATATAGCTCGTCGTATTCGGATGCGCCGGATAAAGCCTGCGAATCACCGCAGCCGGATAAACCCCACGCCCCAAACCGTACAAATTCGCACCCGCATGCACATCGCAAATATCAGTGCGCTTGTGATTCGCCCCTAAGCGGAAACGATAGCCCACCAGCCCACTACCTTCGCCCATGCTTTCCATGGCATCGATGTACGCAAGGGTTTGCGCGCGGGCCATTTCCGTACGAAACACCCGCTGGGCGTTATCCAGCAGATTTCCTTCACGATTTAATAAGATGCTGCTGGTGAGTGTGCTAAGTTTTTCCACCGATGCAGCATGTGGCAAACCGCCTTGCACCGGCAAACCTGCCGCCGCAAATTCACGCGCCGCCGTCAGTGCATTATCACCCTGCACCAGTGCCAAACTAATTTCATCGCGCAAAATGCGAGTTGCATCCAAATCCAAGCGCCACAGCCGATCCGACAATTGCAACCCATCCGCTTGCTTCAAATGCCACACCGCTCGCACCGCTTGCGTACCATCTGCAATCAAAGGCAACTGTGCATGTTGTAAAACACCCGCCCCAATTCCCGCCGCTTGAGTAATGCCTTGCGTGATAATTTGACGCTGGTCTGTACCAACCGAACTCATCACCTCTTTAATCAGCCCCAAGATCGAATCTAAGTGCTGCACCCGCAACTGCTGATCACTCGCCATCGCCACGTAACGCTTAACCAGCCGATCACGCGCCGACTGATAAAGCAGATTTAATTCCCAAAGCTGATCCAAATTTAATTGTTTCATGGCTTTTAGCGCTTCAGCCGTACCGCGCCGAATCGCTGCACCGCGCTGATAAGTCTCAGCCATTCTTTATACTCGTGGCCGATTCCTTACCCGCTGCATTGTCGGGTGTGATAGTGATTTTCTGCGCATGGCGTTGAGCCGCTGAACCATCCAATTCATCATCCACCGTTGGAATATCAGGGTTTGGATAAGGATTTAAGCTAGCGCGTTCATCTTCCAAACGCTCTAATTCAGCCGTGGGATCAAGCCCCGCAATACTCCATGCGGTATGTTGCGATGCACCCAATGCACGCACTTTTAAGGCTCGGTCTGTGCGCTGCGTTAGGGTTTCGGTGAGTCGTTCCGCAAACTGGATCGTAAATTCTAGCGAGTCGGGATTCAGCCCATTTAGCAATAATTCCAGCTTAAACCCGTGCAGATAACTATCCGCTAACAAATCCTGCAAGGCGTCCAAATCGTCATAAAACTCGCGTTTCATATCTTCTAATACATCGCGATTTAACCCTGACACATAGCCCAGCAAGGCTTTTGGCATGGGCGTGCCCGCAAAAAACGCATCCAACAATAAGGATACATCCGCAATTTGATCCAGATTCGCATCGCCTTGCAGAGCAGTCACGGCACCATCAACGTTTGAGTAGTAATTAGTAGTTATGCTTTTCTCTTCGGCTTCGACGCGTTTTTTATACTCAGTGAGCTGTGCATCGCTTGCACCTTTTAAAACGTGTGCTGTGCGTAAGGCTGCACGGTGACGCCGCCGCACCACCATATCATCCGTGGTCATATTAATTTGCCGCCAGCGCTTGCGATTCGCATCTAATAACGGACGACCTAGGCTGCCAAAATCATCGTAATTGTCAGGATCAAGACGTGCCACATCCATTTGCCAGCGTGCAAAAAACGCCAAATCCTTACCATCTAAGAAGCTATATTGCGCATAAGCTTTCGCCGGATCGACGAATTGACCGTTGACTGCAACGAGGGGACGAATCGTTTCTGCTGGCATGCGCACACTGCGCATAACCTGAGTCGCGGTAGTATTCAGCACCCATTGCAGCACCAAATTCCCCTCTACGATCAATCCGCGTGCATCGCTAATTAATTTCTGGCGTTTATCCAACTCAGTGCGCGCAACATAAGCACGCCACAGCGTATTTAAGCGTTTGTCATTAGTAGGATTATCGAGTTGTAGCCCGCCTTTGGTGAGGCTTTTGGCGATACGGTTATGCAGCATTTTGACCTGACCATCGAGCCGGTCCATGCGTCTAACTTCAAGGATGGTGTTGTAAAGGTCATAAGGTGGCAACATGGATTCATACAGCACGCGCAACTGGGAGTCAGTCGTGCCACGTCTACCCCACTCATACACTGGCGCGTTGCTTGGGTTCAGATGCTCATCCGCAGAGAGTCCTAATTTTGTTTTTATTATCTCAAGCCAGCCCATAACCATCCCCTAAAGTTTCGGGGAATTATACTATATATAGACAATTGTTACTAAAAAACAACTATATATAGTGCTATCACGGCAGTTTTTTATGTATAATTAAGCCTCCTCTATTTGTTGTCCAAGCTTGTCCATTCTTAGAAGCCAGCCCCCAAGCTGGCTTTTTTTTATGCCCGTTCTGGTAAAAGTGCCACCAATAAAAAAGCCTGATAGATTGAAGGCCATCAGGCTTTTAGCGGTTTTTTCATGCGGTTAGATGCTGTGCAGTTTGGCGACGGTGCAGCAAAAAACCGTTCTCTTTAACAGGTCTAATTATAGTTGCTTATGATACCGTATTCTACTCCAACAACTTGTCCTGCGGCGTTTTTCCCAACAAAATCTGCGTCGGAATATCAAATGAACCTGATTTCAACGCCCAATGCGCGGCCATGAGCGCATCAAAGCCATCATCGCCCACCGACTTTTTTACCATCTTATAACTGGCATAAGTTTTGGTATTGCTCACTGTTTCAATGTTGGGCAACTGCCAATACAACACCTGCATGGCTTCCACATCCTCAAAACCAGCCTCACCTTGCTGAATACCTTCCACGGAAGGCAGTGCCATGCGCCCACCCGAAAACGATGCAGCCAATGACATAGCCATCGAATGCTTCATCATCCCTTCAAACCGCAACGGTACGAACGGCCATTCACTCCAATTACTCGCAACACTAGAACCATCACCCACCGTGCGCCGATCAATCGTTGTCAAGCCGCGTTTAAACAATTCATCACACAAGGCTTCCAGCATACCAATGCCATACGCATCACCAATCGCCGCATCAGGTTTGAAATATGCCCAAAACCCAATCAAATCGCGCTTAACCTGATCCTCATCAACTCCCAACGGCCAGCGATGCGCAAAAATCGGCACAGTAAAACCCGCCAAATCTTCCGTGACTACTAAAAAGGAGCGTGAGGATAAGAGGTTTTCACCGTGGCCGGTGTGGTCATAGCCAAACGAGACCCTACCCCGTTTTTTATACGTTTTCCCCGGTATAGGTTGTGCCTGCTCCAACCGCGCATACACGCCCAACTGCACCGCACGCTGAATCCATTGCGTCCAAATCGTATTTTTAGACACCGTGTTCACGCAAAGGAGCTGGCGCGTAAAGTCATCCGGTGGCAGTTGCTCACGAAACTGTAACAATAACGACTCTTGCAACAAGCCTAGCTTTATCCCAGTAACTAAATTACCAATCGGCACGGGATAGCGATAACTCGCCACATCCACCAGCGACGCATCCAAAAAACCTTCATCTATAAAACGCTGAATTTCGCGCCGTGCCGCATCACCATGATAAGCGCCAATCATGTAATACTTACCTGACTCAATCAGCTCAATCAGCGTATCTGCACCTTTCAATACCCCCGTAATGCGTATTTGCGGCTTATTATTGGAGTTAGATGATGCACCCAAACGCCGTGTCGCACCCATCATCAAAAGGAATCGGCTAAACAAACGATCATGCGGCATATCGTCCACTTCTTCCAAGCTCGCCGCCGTCAAATCCCCACCATCTACATTCGCCATAATGCCGTAGGCTTGCGCTTTCGATTTATTGGCAAACCGATAATAAGTATCAGCCATCTGTTTTCTCCCCGCTCTAACGTCAATATAAGCGCTCAGCACCTCGGACCGACGAATCGCCTCTAAATGATAATTAAGATTCACCACACTTTGCGCTTCACGCGGTGCGACAACGCCCAGCTCTTGGTCTGCATGTGTAGCCAAATATTTGAGCATATACAGCTCTTTTACGGCAGTCTTGCCCATCCGCCGCGAACTAAAGTCCACGGTTTGCGCATGTTCATCCATTTCCGTGCACTTCAACACCTGAATGGGATCCAATGTGACTTTATGAATGTGCTTATGCCACTGGTAGTGGTCGCCCGCAAAGCGCTGAATTTCCCGCTCTGCCTCCGACCACATTTCAATGCGCTGCGTACCGCTAATCCGTTTCGGGTTCGACATCTATCACCCTCCCTGCGGGTATCAACTTGGAGCCGCGATTCATCACCGCTAATAATTTATCCATATTCGCCTGCTGTTGGGCCATGGCATCAGCGACACTTTGCCGATCAGCCTCTTTATCATCCAAATACCCATCAAATCGTTTTTGTTCTTCCGCCGCCGCTGGTGTTAGATTCAAATCGGCCAGCGTCATCCCGTTTTTGCTCATAAGATCAATCAAAGGCTTCAACAATGGATTGGCAGATACTTCCATAATGGTCTGCTGATTGCCAAATTCATCGCGATACGTGGCTAAATCAATCCCGCCTTTATCACCACGAACAAACATAGGACGCTCTAGCTCAACGCCACGCGCTGCAATCGCACGGATCATATCGCCCGTAATCGCCAGCAAACCCGCTTGCGTGCTAGCCATCAAGCGACCCAATAAGCGACCGTCCCCTTGTTCCTGAGCCAAGGCAAACTGCACAAATAGCTCGGTACGTTTGGCACAATGCCGCATCTCAGTGCCACAACCATCCAACAAATACTCACAACCATCACAAACCGGATACTTCCCTGGTCGTGCCGGAAAAAACTTGGCCACCTCCGCCGTCGCGCCATGCGTAATCGCATTAAAACGGCTGACAGCAAAACTGGAGGGGTCGCGATTCTTAGTGGCATCAGCAATGGCTTTTAAACCTTCAGCCGTCGTAGGCCCTGGGCGACCATGATCATAAACCGCTTTCCACTGCCCAAGCTGCCAATTTGCCTGCCCAGCATCCAGCCCGCACGCTGGACACACCGCACTGTGCACATACGGATACCATTCGCGCTCAGGAAAATTGGCTGTTTGATATTGCGTGGCAGTGAAACGCTTGCCGCATCCACCTTTGGTCGTGCCACATTTAAAAGCTAGTTCCGTATTTTTATTGTTATTCATTTGCCGTCACCGCGTTTTTTTCAAAAACCCTAAATTAGTGTAGATAACTAAGTACCCACCTTACCGCTCAGCCACTTCCAACCTATTGCCAAGCCCCCACCCTACTCAATAAGCGCACCAATAGTCTTATTTCCGCCTTTCTATTTCGCTTTACCGTAAATAAGCAGCTTTAAAACCCTTGCTAATCGCCATTTAAACCCGCTTCTATTTCGCTTTTTAACATTATACGAATAAGACAAATAAGCAAACTAGAATTGTTACAATTAGGATTGCTGATTTTTTAAGCAGTTACAAGCCTTTACGTAGCTGCCCTAAAACATACATCTTTGCTTGCTCTTATAAAAGCCCATGAGCAGCATAATAAGAGTTATGTATCTCATAAACAGGAACGTGCGCGCTAAAGTTTATTTAATTTTATGTGCTGCCCTTTTCATCTTATCCGCAATCGGTTTCATCGGTGTATCCATGATATTCAAACTGGTTGAGTCACTAGCCTCAATTAACCGATCCATGGCTAAATGCAAATAAATCTCAGTTGTTCTAATATCGGCGTGCCCTAATATCATTTGGATTTCCTTTAAGTTACGACCTCGATTTAACAAATCCGTACCTAACCAATGCCGCAACGCATGGGGTCTTAATTGATCAGGTGTAATCCCTAAAGCACCACCCCGCTTTTTAATCATGCGCAACACACTACGACGTGTTAAACGCAATGCCTCCCCAAAATGCTCATGCTTCTCGACATAAGTATTAGTGGTATTAATAAAAAGAACCTTATCACCATTCGGCAAACGCCTATCCACTTCATCCAAATAGCTTTGGCCAAGATAAGCATGCAGATACAACACAGCCACATCCGGCACAGGCACAATGCGCTGCTTCTTGCCCTTTTCCGTCACGCGAATCGTGACGCGGTTCACATCCCTAAACCGCTCATAACCCAGCAAACTCGATTGATTCAGCGACAACAGCCCACTAATCCGCATCCCAGTGCCTGCCAATAAGGCAATCATCGCCGCATCACGCACATTAATAAACGAATCTAACTTAATCGACGTTAAAAGCTTTTCGAGGCTATTAGTGGTAATGGGGACAGGCAATGACTTTCCCGCCTTCGGATAGCTCAAATGCTGGGCTGGATTAGTGCCCAAATGCTCATGCTTGTGTGCCCAGGTATAAAACGCGCGTACCGCTGCCACCAGCGGCCGCCGACTGACGACTGACAATCCGGCATTGTGTGCATTAATGCCGGTGAATGCCTCCAAGTCATAACGGTTCGCCGCTAACAACACCTTATTTTTCTCACTTAAGAAACTGGCAAGCTCTCGCAAGGAGGATTCATAAGACTGGATCGTGTTTGGCTGCCTCCCCTTTGAATGCTCAAACCACGTTAAAAACTCATCAATCATGACTAACCTTTTTTTAATTTTTCACCAGTCTAATGCAAAAAACCGGCTCCGTACTTATGGCATAGGGGCAGAAATAGCAAAAAAGTCTGGAAAACCCCAAAAATAGCAGGTAACTCTATGATTTTAAAGACAATCATCTCCCAGACTTTTTAAAACACGTTTTCCTGTTTTCCTGTAGCAGCTTTGTAAGCAATTGATTTTAAATAATAAAAAAATCACGCTTTCCCAGACTTTTTCTAAAAACCTACAGGAATTTTTTTTGATCAAAAAACAACCAATCAAAAAAACCTGTAAGTGATTTTTAGCCCTTTTTCACTTATTTTTATTTTATTTATTAAATACTTACTAATAAAAAAGTATAAAAATAGACGTATATAAGCAAATAATTAAATATGGGAGTTTTTAGAAAAAACATGGGAGATTTTAAAGAAAACCTGTAGGTTTTTAGAAAAAGTCTGGAAAGGGTTTGCTTAACGAATCAATAACTTACAAAGCAGTTACAGGAAAATACAGGCTTTTCCAACTCCATGTATGGCATAAGTATGGAAAAAAGGATGCTATTTGCAGCCCAAAAACGCTAGGCAAGGCTAAAAATGGGTGGATTTCTGGGGATGTTGGGTGGAATGAGGGCAACTGACACACATCAGCACAGTATTGACACAGTGCTGACATACGTAGATTAGGTAAGTGATTGATTTAGATAGCGGCCCCAACAGGAATCGAACCTGTAGCTATCCCTTAGGAGGGGATCGTTTTATCCATTGAACTATGAGGCCAACGCGTTCGCTAGTTTACCCTAAATCTTGCATCTTGCCAGTTGGAATCGCCGCCGTGAGATTCGAATCTTCGGAAACAAAGCGTACAATGCGTTGTGGGAAGGGGATTTCAATATGTTGATCGCGGAAGGCACGCTCAATCGCGACATTTAATTCGCTGGTGACCACTAATTGTTTTTCTACATCACGAATTTGGCAGCGTAATTCGAAATTTAACGAGCTTTCACCAAAGCTTCTAAAAAATACCTGAATTTTTAATTCGCCTTGCTCTTTTAAAACCATAGGGTGCTTGGCGGCAACCGTGTAAAGTGTTTTCATCACTAAATCGACGTCCGATCCATAAGCTACCCCAATCGGAATAATAATCCGCCCATATTGATTGTTGAGCATCATATTGGTGACTTGATTGGAAATAAGCTCAGAATTAGGTACAATAATATCAGAGCGATCAAAAGTCTGAATCACTGTTGACCTAATGCTAATATCACGCACATAACCTTCGCTATTTCCAACGCGAATCCAATCACCACGCCGAATCGGGCGCTCAAATAATAAAATAAGACCGGATATAAAATTATTGACAATATTTTGTAGGCCAAAACCGATACCGACTGATAAAGCCCCAGCAATAATCGCTAGGTTGGTAAATTTAATACCTGCAACGGATAGGCCTATAAAGATAGCGAGTAAGATACCGGCATAGCCTGCGATAGTAATAGTCGCTTCGCGTGCACCACGACTCAAGTTAGTGCGGTTTAACCAATTATTAGCAAGATTGTTTTTGAGTAAATGGGTCAGGCCAATTAATAAAGTAATGGTGACAAAACCTGCCAATAAACGTACCGGTTCGAAGGTGAAGTTTCCAATAGTGATCCCATTAGACACTTGGGTGAACATGCTTTTTAAAGCCTGTCCCGACATACCCCAGAGCAGTAACATTAAGACAGCAATGGTAGTGAAGACCACAGCAAACATGAGAAGTCTTAACCAGACCAGACCCGGAATCATTTCACCATCATTTAATCCGAGTTGGTGGCGCAATTTACGTTGCCAAACGGCTGTACCCTCATCCATGCCATCAAAGATTTCAGTTGGAATACGCATCATGAGCCAGCCAACTAAGATTAGGAATAAACTGCCGAAGGTTCCAGTAAATAGGAAGTTAGAAAAATTACGATAGCCCATCCATAGCGCAGCAATCGCCACTAAAATAATAAGCGTTCCAACAATATGCAGTTTGTATTGGCGAATCCATGGCAGAGAAGGGCCGAGTAACCAAATCAATCTTACTAAGGCTAAACTGCTTAAAGTCCCTAAGCTAATGCGGATTAATCCTACTAAACTACTTTCGGGGTTAGTATTTAACAAGGGTGAGTAAAATAATGCCGATAAAAGTGTGGTAAATAAAAATAAACGTGCCCAAAAGTAGAGTTTTTTGCTGGTTTCAGGAAAGGGTGAGGTTAAGCCACCGGACTTTCTCGCTAATTGAGCGCTAGGACGTAATAAGGCACGCAAAATGGCATAGCTAATTGTGAAAACTAATAGTGTCGCCACCAGTTCATTCACCGCAGCAACACCCGATGGCTTAAAATAGAATGACAAGCTGATTAAACCAAACATCAGAATTAATGGCATGGCCTTGATAATGCTTCGCCAAACCGTTTCTAAGGTCGGGCTAGTCTCAATTAATCCTTTATACTCTTGTTTGTATTGATAGCGTTTATACTGACTCCATGCTAAGCCTGCTAGAAAACCTGCAAGGCTATATAAAAAAGCTTGCCTAATATTATTATTATTAAAAGGTAGATTAGTGAGTGTGCTGAACAGTGTTTGGCTTTCTGTTGCCCACAACATGGGTTGTTGAATTGTATTAATGATATGACTAACAATCGATTTATTCGATGCAAATAACGTTTCTTTTAATAGATTTTGCTTACTATTACGGATTTGCTCTTGCAGATTGGTAGCACGTAGATTTAATAGGCGGCATTGTGAAATTTGTTTATCAATCTCTGCCTTTTGCTTTTCAACATCGCGACGTGAGCGTTGAATAAATTGGTCTTCATTCGGACTAGGTTTGCCAAAACTTTCAAGGGTGGTTTGTAGTTTAGTTTGTTCTTGCTCAGCGCTTTTAATGCAAGCGATAGAATATTGAAGCGCATTTTGTGTATCAGCGCTAATTTGGTCTAATAGACTATTACTAGGTGCTGGTAGCTTTAGGTTTTTTTCCACCCCTTCCAATACGACTAAATAACTTTCTAAAGACTCAGCCTCGTCTAGGTCGAGCATTTCATCGGCTGCATAACTCGCACAACTTAAGGTAATGAGAAGTAGTAGGGCTATGCGTAATATTACAAGGTGAAAAGTCGGTTTCATAAAAAATCTATTTAGGCGTTAAACTGGCTTGTCTTTGTATTGCGGTTTATTGGAATTTCACTCGATAAGTGGCATCACGCTTTAAGCAGCGTCAAGACCGCCCCAGACGGTCATTTGCTACGGCTAAAAGCTAGGCACCTCATGAACGTGGACTATACCCGATCCGCAATATAACGAATTGAAAGGCGTTATGCACATTTTTGCAGCTTTGCTCACGCTAGTTCTTAATTCAAGTGATTCGATTCTGACTGCTTCTTGAGTGATTCGTATGTCTAAACCAATAGCAATTTCTAGGTGGGGAGTTTGCCGCTTGGAGTAGACGTGTTACATTGTCTTAAAAGCGCTTTGATGGCTTGGGTTTTTAACAGGAGAGGTAAGCATGACGGCTGTTTTGGATATAGAGAATATTCACAAGTCCTATAACCAACTGGAAGTCCTCCACGGTATTTCTCTCAGTGCTAATGCGGGCGATGTCATTTCCCTGATTGGCTCTTCCGGCTCAGGCAAGTCTACCTTTTTGCGCTGCATTAATTTGCTTGAAATGCCGAACCAAGGCTCAATTACCGTAGCCGGTGATCAAATTAAACTGGAAACCAATCGCAAAGGCGAGCGCGTTGCAACGGATGCTAAACAAGTACAACGCCTGCGCTCAAAAGTAGGCATGGTGTTTCAGCAATTTAATCTCTGGTCACACCTCACCATTCTAGAAAATGTCACCGAAGCCCCTATTCGCGTACAAGGTTTATCCAAAGCGGAAGCAAAAGATATTGCATTAAATTATTTGCAAAAAGTGGGGATTGCTGACAAAGCTGATGTTTATCCCACCATGCTTTCCGGCGGCCAGCAGCAGCGTGTCGCTATTGCACGGGCGTTGGCGATGCAGCCTATGGCTATTTTATTTGATGAGCCGACCTCAGCTTTAGATCCTGAATTAGTGGGTGAAGTATTGGGCGTCATGCGCAAGCTGGCTGAAGATGGTATGACCATGATAGTGGTGACCCATGAAATGGCATTTGCGCGTGATGTGTGTAGTAAGGTGATCTTTTTGCACAAGGGCAAAATTGAAGAGGCCGGTCATCCTTCTGAGGTTTTTACGCGTCCGCAGTCACCTCGTTTGCAGCAATTTTTAGCAAATACGAACTATTAATGGGCTGGGCTTTCCAAGTCAAAGACCAATCAACAACACGATATGGAGTTTAGAGTATGTTTAAAAAAGCTTTACTAAGCGTTCTGCTGGGAGCAGCTTTAGTATCTGGTTCGGTATTAGCTGAGGATAAATTACGCATCGCTTCCGAAGGTGCTTATGCGCCTTATAACTACTTAGATGATAATGGTAAGTTAGCCGGCTTTGAAATTGATTTGGGTAATGCTTTATGTGAACAGGTCAAGATGAAATGTGAGTGGGTGACTAATGCCTTTGATGCAATGATTCCGAATTTGATTGCGGGCAACTATGACGCGATCATGGCAGGTATGTCGATTACTGATGAGCGTAAAAAAACCATCACATTCAGTGATGAATACAAGCCAGTTGACCCATCACTTTATGTGACAACCAAAGATACCAAATTAGATTTTGAAAAATTGGAAGGCAAAAATATTGGTGTGCAAAGTGGTACTATTCAAGCCAAATTTGCGGAAGAAAAATGGGGCGCAAAAAATAAAATTAAGGCGTTCGAAAAGCCAGACCAATCAATTGCTGATTTAAGTGCTGGCAATGTTGATATGGTGTTGGCGGACGGTGAATTTATTCGCACGATGATTAAGGGTGCGGGTGATGCATTAGTATTGGCAGGCCCTGAAGAAATGATTGGCGGTGGTATTGGTATTGGTTTGCGCCAAAATGATAAAGAACTATTGGAAAAACTTAATGGCGGCCTAAAAGCATTAAAAGAAAGCGGCAAAGTGGATGAGCTAATTAAAAAATATTTTGATGCAGGTCCTTTTTATAAAAAGTAAGCGTTAAGCTACGAGGCTCGAACGGTTTAATTCGAGCCTTTTTCTAGTATTTGGGAAAGAGCGATTTTGCATGATAGTAATGCTCCCTGAATGGTTAACACCTTTATTAAGTGAACAAACCGTAAAGCTCTTAGAGTATCTAACCAATGGTAAGCATTTAGCGTGGTATGCCAGTTTTCGCTATACCGTGATTGCCGCCGTTGCAGGGGGCTTATTAGCTGTCGTATTTGGATTATTAGGTGCGAGCCTTAAGCAATCGAAGTGGGCGCCTTTACGGTGGATCGGTAACATTTATACCACCATGGTGCGCGGTATTCCGGACGTATTATTCTTATTGTTTTTCCCTTTAGCCTTCGAGCAATTTGTTGAGTGGATGTGGGCCTATCAATCCTGTACACCTGAAGAAAGAGCGATGGCAACAGGTTGGCCTTTGTGTGATAACGCCCAGTGGCTATTATCGAGTACCGAATATTTAATTCTAGCTTGCTTTTCATTTGGGATTGTTTATGGTGCATTCGCTGCAAACGTCATTTATGGCGCTATGCGTGCGGTGCCTAAGGGACAATTAGAAGCTGCACATGCGTTTGGCTTCTCCTCTAGCCAAGTATTTTGGCATTTCCAAGTACGACAAATGTGGGTCTATGCCTTGCCAGGTTTATCTAATGTCTGGCTATCATTAATTAAAGCGACTTCTTTATTATCACTTTTGCAAATTGTTGACATCGTGCAATGGGCGGGACGTTTGGGAGCGCCAAATTATTTACCGATGGCAGGTTTGGTACATCCTGATTGGCGTTGGAAGTATTATTTTGTTTTATTTTTGCTTTATATCTTAATGACTTATCTTTCTGAGCGCTTCTTTGCCTACCTACAAAAACGTGCTAGCCGTGGCATGGTGAGGGCAAGCTAATGGATTTAACAGCGATTCCTTTTTTTAATGATTTAGTCACTTTATTTAAACCAGCTCTTTTTAATATTTATTTTGCTTTAGCCTCGATTCCCTTTGGTTTTCCTTTCGCTATTTTACTAGCCTTGGCTAAAACAAGTTCTAAACGCTGGTTGCGCTGGCCTGCCGAAGTATTTATTTACGCTTTCCGTGGTTCACCGTTATTTATTCAATTTTTCATGTTCTATAGTTTGATGTTGTCATTTAATCAAACACTATGGAAACCTCTAGGTGTTTCTGAGTTTGTCTTGCATCCTTTATTTATTGGCCCCATTGTCTTAGTACTCAACACCAGTGCTTATGCAGCAGAAATCTTTTATGGCGCATTAAGGTCAATACCCAAAGGTGAAATTGAAGCAGCGCGTGCTACAGGCATGAATACATGGCAAGAATTTTGGGTAGTTAAATGGCCGAATATGTTACGCCTCGCTTGGCCTGCTTATACTAACGAAGTAGTGTTTTTATTTCATGCTACGGCCTTAGTCTATTTTACCCTGCCAGTTATTGATGAGCAAAAGGATCTCATGAATAAAGCCTCCGAGCTATTTAAACAGGATTATGCTTTATTTGTTCACTTTTCAGCTGCGGCTGTTTATTTCTTAATAATTTCTATGTTGATTTTTTGGGTATCTAGCTTATTTTATAAATACTTAACGCGTCATTTGAATACCAATCGATCTATTAAACTAAAACCGAATTATTTACGCTAATTGTAATAGTATTATGGGCTTACAAGCACTTAGCTACCCAATCATGGGCAATGCACCCGATCAGTTTTATACCCTGCGTGGCTATGCCTTGGGTGATGAGAAGGCGGAGAAAAAAGTTTATCTACAAGCTGCCTTACATGCCGATGAGCAGCCTGGCATGATGGTGTTACACCATCTCTTGGCTTTGTTGACACAAGCGGATGCGCGTGGCGAACTGAAGGCTCGGTTTGTGATTTTTCCCATGGTTAATCCTCTGGGCATGAGCGATTTGCAGTTTCAGCAACATCAAGGACGTTATGACCGTTTTACTGGCGTCAATTTTAATCGTCAGTGGCCGAACTTGGCGGAAGCAATTCAGGATGAGATTGCGAGCCAATTGACCAACGATGCAAGCGCTAATGTGCAAGTGATTCGCCAAGCCGTAAAAGCTTGGTTGGATTCACAGCAAGCCATAACCGCCTTACAGCAGCAGCGCTATTGGGTTATGCAGCAAGCTTATGATGCAGATCTGGTCTTGGATTTGCACTGTGACAATGATGCCTTGCCACATATTTTCACGGTGCCACAATCTGCTGATATGATGCAGCATTTGTCGGATTGGATGGGAGCAGTGGCCACTTTGACAGCCGAAGATAGCGGTGGTGGTTCTTTTGATGAAGTGTGGACATCACTCTGGTTTCGCTTAGCACAAGCCTTTCCTGATAAACCCATCCCTCAGGCTACTCATTCAGCGACCTTAGAATATCGCGGCCAGTTAGATACTTTTGATCACCTGAATCGCGATGATGCCGAGCGTTTATATGGCTTTTTACAGAGTCAAGGTTTTATTGCAGGCAGGCTGATCCGCGAGTGCCCCCCTAAAACGCCAGCAGCGACACCGTTGGAAGCGACTGAGTTTACGAAAACGCTCATGGCGGGTTTATTGGCTTATCGCGTCGAATTGGGTCAGCAAGTTAAAAAAGGCGAGGTATTGGCTGACCTCATTGCGCTAGACGGGGATGAAGCCTTTATCCAGCGCACCCCGATTGTAGCCGGTACCGATGGCATCGTGATTTCGCGTAATACCCATAAGTATGTCTGGCGTGGCTGCTCGATTGCCAAAGTGGTCGGCAAAGAGAACTTAGCGTCACGTGGGAAATATTTATTGCAGGATTAGGTCAAGCTTCGTTGGCGTAACGCCTCGTACAAACAGACGCCTGTTGCCACCGATACATTTAAGCTCGAAACTTGTCCATACATAGGAATAGAAATTAAAAAATCACAGCTTTCTTCGGTGAGGCGGCGGATACCGCTGCCTTCTGCACCCATGACTAAGGCCATTGGGCCTTTTAAATCAGCTTGATACAACGTTTTCTTTGCTTTATCGCTGGTTCCTGTCAGCCAAATCCCGCGCTGTTTTAATTGCTCCAAGGTACGCGCTAAATTGGTGACCGGAATAAATGGTACTGTTTCAGCGGCACCCGAAGCCACTTTGCGTACCGTTGGCGTAATGCTGGCTGCATTATCCTTGGGGGCAATCACTGCATGTACCCCCACACCATCTGCACTACGCAAACAAGCGCCTAAATTATGAGGATCTGTTACCCCATCCAAAACCAGCAAAAACGCTGGTTCGGTGAGCGCATCCAACAGATCATACAAGTCATTTTCGTCATAGCTTCTTAGCGAATGATATTCTGCCACCACGCCTTGGTGCTTATTTGAACCAGCTAATTTATCCAATTGCTGTTGGTCCGCCGCCATAATGCGCAAACCTTGCGCTTCAATGGCTTGTACTAAGTCTTTTAAGCGTTCATTGCGGGCGCGCTTTTCCATCCAGATTGCGCCTAGATTACCCGCATCATTGCGTAAAGCACTATCAATAGCATGAATGCCGAAAATGTAGGTTTTAGCCATTAACTTGTTTTCTTTGGTTTGGAGGTTTTGCTGGTTTTCGGAGCTGTCGCTTTAGGCTTTACAGCGGCTTTAGGTTTTTCAGCGTTAGGTGTACTAGCGTCACCGCCTGCTTTAGCTTTCGCAACTTTGGGCTTGGGAGCAGCCTTGGGCGTCTTCTCCGCTTTAAGTGTAGTCGTATTAGTTTTCGATTGTTCGGCCTTCGGTTTTGCAGAACGCTTGGGTGTGGCTTGATCCGTCTTAGGTTTAGTAACCCTCGTTACTTTTGGCTTTTCCAGCGACTCGGTTTGAGTCTTAGCAGCGGCTGTCGTTTTAGTTTTTACGACTTTAGTGGTCTCATTCACTATTTGAGATGTTTCAGCCTTGGTTCTAACTGCTTTTACCTTTTTTCCCGCAGTAGTTTTGTCTACTGCCGTGTTTGGTTTGGCCTTTGATTTGCTACGACTAGGCTGTTTTTTGCGCTTTGCAGTCTTGTTCGCTTCGTCCGCAGTTTTCTTGGCACGCCTTGGTTGCTTGGTTATCGCCGAGCTTTCTGTGCTTTTTTGAGTAGCACGCTTCGTTTTGCGGCGATTGTCAGCTTGCTCAGACTGATCTTTAGCGAGTACAAAATCCATCTTGCGCTCGTCTAAATCCACTCTGACTACAGTTACGCGAATTTTATCGCCCAAATGGAAAGTACGCCCGCTATTTTCGCCAGTCAAACGATGGCGAATGGGATCAAAGCGATAATAATCGTTAGTTAATGCGGTGACATGCACCAAACCTTCTACATAAATATCGCTGAGTTCGACAAATAAACCGAAATTAGTCACTCCAGAAATGACGCCCTCAAAACTTTCGCCCACATGATCTTGCATGTATTCGCATTTGAGCCAGGCCATGACGTCGCGTGTTGCATCATCAGCGCGTCGCTCAGTCATGGAGCATTGCTCACCTAACAGGATCATATCATTGTGCGTGTAGGGGAAGCGTTGCGCGGAGCCCTGTTGCAAAATATGGCGAATCGCACGATGAATCAATAGATCTGGGTAGCGGCGGATTGGCGAAGTGAAGTGCGCATAATCCTCTAAGGCTAAGCCAAAATGCCCAATCGAACTGTCAGGACTGTACTGTGCTTGCGATAAAGAACGCAATAATACCGTTTGAATCAAATGAAAATCAGGCCGTCCCTGAATCTGTTGTAACACTTCAGCATAATCGGCGGGTTGTGGATCTTCACCACCGCCCAGTGTTAAACCAACACCTGACAAGAAGGTTCGCAGATCAGCTAATTTTGCTGGGGTAGGGCCATCGTGAATACGGTGTAAGGCGGGAATTTCATGTTTCTTCACAAAACGTGCTGCACACACATTCGCCAAAATCATACATTCTTCAATCATGCGATGCGCATCATTGCGTTCGGTTGGCACAATATTGTTTATTTTTCGGTCAGTGCCAAAAATAATTCTTGTTTCAGTCGTATCAAAGTCAATCGCGCCTCGTCCGGTACGTGCCTTATGCAAAATCTTGAATAAAGTATGCAGATCATCTAAATGACTAACAATAGACGCATATTGCTCGCGCAAGGCTGGATCCTGCTCCACTACCATGGCAGCTACTTGGTCATAGGTTAAGCGTGCGGCGGAGTGCATTACCGCTTCCGCCATTTCATAAGAAAGAATGCTGCCATCCTGAGCAATATGAATTTCGCAGAGCATACATAAGCGGTCGACTTTGGGATTTAGCGAGCATAAGCCGTTGGATAATATTTCCGGCAACATGGGAATGACTTGGCCGGGGAAATACACCGAAGTCCCGCGTAGCGTAGCCTCTTTATCTAAGGCCATGCCTAGGCGTACATAATGCGATACGTCAGCGATGGCCACTAATAAGCGCCAATGATTGCCTTTGCGCTCACAAAAGACCGCATCGTCAAAATCTTTAGCATCCGCCCCATCAATCGTGACTAAAGGTGTGGAACGTAAGTCTTTGCGTCCTTTTTTAGCAGTGTCTGGTACTTCATAACCGAAGTGATCGGATTCTTCACGGACGGCATCAGGCCATTGATGTGGCAATTCATAGCTACGTACAGCAATATCAATTTCCATGCCCGGCGCCATGTGATTACCTAATACCTCTACAATCTTACCAATGGGCTTGGCGCGCTTAGTAGGGTATTCAATCAGGCGTGCGACAACGATTTGTCCTGCTTGAGCGCCGTTTAAGTGATCGGGTGGAATAAGGATATCCAAGGTAAGACGCTTATTATCGGGGATAACAAAGGCAAAACCGCTTTCAATCATTAAGCGCCCGACGACTTGTTCTGTGCCATGCTCGAGAACCTCAACAATGGCACCTTCACGGCGACCCCGTTGATCAATCCCACTAACGCTAGCTAGAACGCGATCACCGTGCATAACGCTAGCCATTTGCTTAGCGTGTAAGAATAAATCTGCTGATCCATCGTCGGGAATTAAAAAACCAAAACCATCAGCATGACCCAATACGCGTCCTGAAATGAGATCAGCACGTGCCACAGGAATATATTGGCGTTTGCGGTTAAACAATAATTGCCCATCGCGTTCCATCGCACGCAGGCGTTTTTTTAAAGCATCCGTATCGACTTCATCACTGAGTTGTAACGCCTCAGCAAGGCTAGCGAAGTCCATAGGATGTGGGGTTTCAGATAAGGTATGCAGTATAAGTTCGCGGCTAGGAATGGGTTTTTCGTATTTTTCAGCTTCGCGTTGTTGATAGGGGTCTTTTAGCTTCAAAGGTGTTCCTTGTATTTTATTTTACTTGTTTAAGTGTTATTAAGTTAATCAGTGGCAGCAGCATAGCAAAATCTACCACTTTGTGTTTGACAAAAAAAAGGTGGAGAGCTATTCTGCACGCCTCTCAGAGCCTTGTCCTGAGTATCTCTTTGCCGAGATGGCGGAATTGGTAGACGCGCTAGTTTCAGGTATTAGTGGGGCAACCCGTGGAAGTTCGAGTCTTCTTCTCGGCACATAAATTCGAAAGCCTTGATGCAAATTTTCATCAGGGCTTTTTTTATGCGTGGACTGTACTAGATGCTTAACGTTTTCTCAACATGCGTTGCGCCCAGTAGTTGGAAATAACCCGTGCTGCATCACGTCCTCCTAAGCCAAAGGCAATAGAGAGTGCTATAGCAATAGCGCCTAGCGTGAAGCCAAAGGCCATATTCACAATATTGTCGGCCAATCCCATAGCGCGTAAACCCATGGCTAGTACTAAGCCTAAAATAGCAAAGCGTGCAATATTGGCCACGAGCGGGCTAGTGACTGCCATCAACTTGTTATACACCAACATGCTTAAGGTATAGCCCACCATCAAAATAATACTGCCTATTAAAATATTGCCACCGAAGCTCAAAATGCGTGCAAACATATCTGAAATGACTTCAATACCTAGGGTGCTTACTGCAGCGGTAGTTGCCGTAAGCATGGCGAAAAACATTACCGCGCTGGTAATTAAACGAGTCGGTGTGAAAGACGGCGTGAAAAAGTTCTGAATACCTAATTTTTTAGGCAGTAAGTCGACTCCCAAACCAGCGAGTAAGCTTTCTAGAATGTAAATAACGAATTTCGCAGCATAATAAGAGCAGACCAAAATGATGACTGCGCCAATAATATTAGGAATGGCAGCCATCAGTTTATTGATCATAGCGGAAGCGGGTACGGTAATCGCTGGAATATTTAGGACACCTAAAGCTGCAACCATAATAGGTAGTAATAAGGCAGCAAAGATGAATGCACTACCAAAGCGGGATAATTTGATATCGCTATTACCAACACGTTTGGCAATTTGATAGTCCACTTGTTTTAAACCTACACCCGCTAGCTCAGCGACGATTTTGGCAATAATCCAACCTGCATAAGCGATAACACCGGCGCCAATAATATTGGGAATAACGGCGACGAATTTGTTGAGCATCCCTTTAATAGGTTCCATGACTCCAGTAAGACCAAAATGTTGGAGTACGGCTAATAATACAAAAATGGTCAATACTGCTTTAATTAAAGAGGCTATCGGTTTTGCTAAGTTTGAGCGCTGTAAAAAGCCGATACGATTGAGTAGACGGCGGATAAAGCCAGCGATAAAGCTTACAATAATTAGGCCAACAATTAGGATTAATAAACCAATGAGTGCATGCCCGAGTTTACTTGAAACTATGGGCCCTAGCGCATTGGTGATGGGAGCTAGAAAACTTTCCATGGGGCTGCATTCCTCTACAAATAATTAAAATGGTTGTTAAATAAAATTAAGGTAGTTATTCAATAATGCTAACTTCAATACGTCGATTTTTACTGCGCCCTTCCTCAGTATCATTCGAGGCTATTGGCTTGAGTGAACCCATACCTTCAATTTTTATGCGATTTTCAGCAATACCTTGCGCCACTAATTCTTTTTTCATGTTATTGCTGCGGGTTAAAGACAAGAGCGTGTTTTGATTCATGTCGCCAATATTGTCTGTAAAACCTTGAATAAGAATTCTGGCAGCAGGGTATTGTTTTAATAACTCGGCTAATTTTTTGACTTGTTCTTTTGACTGAACAGTTAATTGATTAGAGCCCATTTCAAAATGAATATTGTCAAAAATCAGGGGTGTATTAGTTTTTTGCTGAGCCAACAGATTGTTCAACTGCTGTTCAAACGGAATGGAACTGGTTTCAGTTGGTGCGCTAATGGCTTGTGCAGCTTCAGGCTTAATAGGGGTAGTTATAACAGCAGCTAGTGCAGCCTTAGCTTGCTCTTCGACTTTTGCTTGAGTAGCAGCGAGTTCCGAGCGTAAGGAAGCGAGGTCGCTTTGGTATTTTCCTTCCAGCTCAGCACGTAATTTTGTTAACTCCGTTTGCTGTTGGGTGGTCATTTCATCGCGCAAACTGATTAACGCGTTTTGTTGTGTATTTTTGAGGTCTAGTAATGTTTGTTTATCGTTCTCAACGCTGATACCAAGATCATTATTGCTGTTATTTGTTATTGAGGGAGCAGCAATGGGTTTTAAGCTTTCCGTGATAGAAGTATTGTCCAATGGGTTAGCATTTACGCTTAAAGGCGCTAGGCTTAATGCGGTGTGATTGGGTAGGACTGGTGTGGCGGCGAACCATGGGGTAGAGCGTGTAGTGGAAATAGCTTTAGGTGACATTTCACCGAAGAATCCACCATTGAGGTAATGATAGAGTACGCCAAAAAATAACACCGTAAAGGCCGCTACGAGATAATCTAAAATAGAATCATCATCTAAGCGTTTATCCGCTGTTTGTTGTGGGTTTGGAGTGGTTGACATGAATCTTTTCCCAGCTGGAAGTGTGTAATACTCAAATAAACACAAGCTTGATAGGAGCTATAAGCCAAAGCCCTAGGTGCAATGTATCAATTTGGTTTATCTAGGGATTGTGATGAATGGATATGCGTCTGTTTAATGGGGATATTCGCGAGTTAGCGTGAAAGAGTGTTGATTTTTTAAGCTAATTATTTGGTGCTTGCTAAGCTTGCAAGGCAAAATACTGAATAATAAAGTCTGCAATTTCAACAGGTTTATTTAAATCTAAAAAAGGCAGGGCGTTTGGTGAGTTAGTAAGATCACATTTAAAATCGCTCGCAAGCGCAATAATGCTAGGATCTTCAGGATAAAGTAGCGGCTTTTGGAGAGCAGGGCGGTGCAATTCAATTTTGGGCAGGGCCTCGTGTTTAAAACCTTCGACCAAAATTAAATCGCATTGATTTACTTGAATGTGCGCTAAAATACTTTCTAATTTGGCTTCAGTTTGGTTAGGCGTTTCTAGTAATGAAACAATGCGTTGGCTGGAGGCTAATACCACCTGTTGTGCCCCCGCTTTGCGAAAGCGATAGCTATCTTTTCCCGGTTGATCCATATCGAAATGATGATGCGTATGTTTGATCAGTGCGACACGTAACCCTTTAGCGTTCAAGAGTGGGATCAATTGCTCTATTAAAGTGGTTTTTCCCGTACCACTCCAAGCGCAAAAACCTAAGATTGGCGTGTGGCTTTTGATCATGAGGGCAGTACCACTAAATCATTAGGCGTATTCACATTATGAAACGCCGAGGCTGAGTTGGAAAAATCAACAAAGCTCACGGGATGCGCATCATACCATGCTGCCACTTTACGCTCACCACGCGTTAAGTAATCCCTTAAGTCAGCGACCAAGTTCGTGCGAATCAGAGCATGTAAATATTGTGGGCGGATACCATCATGCGCGATAGCAATAGCCGTGGATTCATGGTGGCAGGCAGCATAGAGGCGTTGTGCCAAATCGTTTGGCAGCAGGGGCGCGTCGCACGTGGCTATCAAGGCAAACGGCGTGTGTACCGTCGCTAAGGTACAAGCAATACCTGCCAAAGGGCCTTGAAAATCACTTAATTGATCGGGTATTACGCTTAGCGCAAAGGCTTGATAGGCGGCCATGTTGCGATTTGCGTTAATGCAGAGCGTAGCCACTTGTGGTTTTAAACGCTCAATAATGTGTTCGACTAAAGGCCGACCCTGCCAAGCGATGAGTCCCTTGTCTTGGCCGCCCAAACGTTGCCCACGGCCACCTGCTAGAATGACACCTGTGATTTCAGTACGGGCTTGGGCGGCATTCATGCTTAACGTGCCGCTAATAATTGGCGTGCAAATTCAACTTGTTGGCGCACTTGATTCGGAGCCGTACCACCTAAATGGTCACGCGCTGCCACTGAACCTTCTAAGGTCAATACGGCGAAGACATCTTCTTCAATCACTGGTGAGAAGCTTTGTAGCTCTGCTAAAGTCATTGCGCTCAAATCGCGCTCGGTTTTCACTCCTAAACCTACAGCTTTGCCAACAACTTCATGGGCATCACGGAAGGGTAAGCCTTTACGCACTAAATAATCGGCTAAATCGGTCGCCGTCGAGAAACCTTGCAAGGCAGCGCGACGCATTTTTTCAGGCTTAGGTTGAATATGCGGCATCATATCGGCGAAAGCACGCAAACAACCAAATAAGGTGTCCACTGTATCAAATAGCGGCTCTTTGTCTTCTTGATTATCTTTGTTGTAAGCCAAGGTTTGGCCTTTCATCAGTGTTAACAGGGCGATTAAATGTCCGAATACACGCCCACTTTTGCCACGGACTAATTCTGGTACATCCGGATTCTTTTTCTGCGGCATGATCGAGGAGCCAGTGCAAAAGCGATCCGGCAAGCGCACAAAATCAAATTGGGCTGAGGTCCACAGAATCAGTTCTTCTGAGAAGCGCGACAAATGCATCATGATTAAGGATGCTACAGACAAAAACTCAATCGCAAAATCACGATCACTTACGGCATCCAACGAATTGCGCGCTGGATAATCGAAACCCAGTAAACTTGCGGTATAGTTACGATCAATCGGATACGTGGTCCCCGCCAAGGCTGCTGCACCCAAAGGCATCACATTGAGACGTTTACGGCAATCTTGTAGGCGTTCGTAATCACGCTGCAGCATTTCAAACCACGCGAGCATATGGTGACCAAAGGTAATCGGTTGCGCTACTTGCAAGTGAGTAAAGCCAGGGAGAATAGTAGCAGCTTCGCGCGCGGCCAACTCTACTAAGGCGCTTTGCAAACGCGTCAGTTCGTGCGCCAAGC
This sequence comes from Thiolinea disciformis DSM 14473, assembly GCF_000371925.1. Taxonomy (GTDB): domain Bacteria; phylum Pseudomonadota; class Gammaproteobacteria; order Thiotrichales; family Thiotrichaceae; genus Thiolinea; species Thiolinea disciformis. Next base: position 30,891 of record NZ_AQVE01000018.1, read on the forward strand.
CATCGATTTGCTCACGTAACCAAAGACGAATATCGGTAGCGACTTGGTCATTGCGTGAGCGTCCAGTGTGCAGGCGTTTACCGGCCATACCAATCCGATCCGTGAGGCGCGATTCGACATGCATATGAATGTCTTCCAGCGACACTTTCCATTCCATGTGCCCCGCTTCAATTTCGCTTTCGATCACTGCTAAACCGCTCAGGATGGCGTCCACATCTTGCGGTGACAATAGGCCTGCTTTGCCTAGCATTTGGGCGTGAGCACGTGAGCCTTGAATGTCATGCTTGTATAAGCGCTTATCAAACGGAATCGAAGCAGTAAAGGCTTCCACGAAAGCATCCGTGGATTCAGTAAAGCGTCCACCCCATGGTTTATCGGCTGGGTTTGACGAGTGGTCGGTGTTTTGCGTCATAATCGCGAGGCTGCCAAAAGATAGAATGGGCGAACATTATGCACTGTGGCGAAACTGATTCAAAGCCTTCAGCATACAGTAAGCCGTTTGTCTATAGTATCTTTCGCAGACAGCCGTGAAAGCGCTGGAACCAATGAGACATACAATAATAATAAACGTGACGTTCCGGTGGTAGGTGAGGGCCTGCCCACGACCTCGTCAGGTCGAGACGAAAGTGAAAAATAATAATGTCAGCATCGACAATTAAAACATTAGCTTACTTGCCTAACCTCTGTAACGCTCAAGCACTCTGGCGCGTATTAGCAGGGACACTCCTCTTAGCGGCCATACTAGCGCTGGGAGTAGCCACTTCTTTGGTGGATTTCTTGCTAAAACTAGGCTTGCACTCCTTATTTGCGGCTTGGGTCGTTTTTTCTTCTTTGTTAACTATCTGCCTAGTTAATCGTTTTTATCACCCCACCTCCGTAAAAGCGGCAACCATTATTATTGTTGCTATTGTGCTCTTTTTTACACTCGCTGCTTCATTAATGGGCTTATTGGCTATGCACGGCCAATCACCGAATAAACAATTAATTGATATTATTTTTTTCTTTGTTAAGAACTTAATTACTAGCCTTGGTATTACCTTATTACTATTGCGTTACTTCTATATTCAAAATCAATGGGAGGCCTCTGTAGAAGCTGATTCCAGCGCTAAATATGAAGCCTTGCAATCGAGAATGCGCCCACACTTTTTATTTAATAGTTTAAATACCGTAGCGCATTTAGTTCATAAAGATCCTGAGCAGGCGGAAGAAGCCATTCTTGACCTTGCCGATATTATGCGTACCACCCTAGATCGTCGGACTCGTATTTCTTTGCAAGAAGAGCTTGATGTGACCATGCGTTATCTTCGGATGGAGGGTCTGCGTTTAGGTAAAAGAAGACTAACAGTAGTCTGGGATATGGATAGAAATACCTTGCCATTTGACATGCCTATCCTACCGCTCATCTTGCAGCCTTTAGTCGAAAACGCCATCTATCATGGTATACAGCCCAGAAAAGACGGAGGAACACTCGGGATCAGTTTGTACGATGCTGGCCCAGAGTTAATTGTTTCAGTGACCAATCCACTGCCTCCAGAAAATGCGAATGCACATCAAAAGGGTAATCATATTGCCCAAGAAAATATGAAAAATCGCCTCAAGTTAGCTTATGGAGATCGCGCTAATCTGCAAATTCAAAAAACTCCCCAGCAGTACCGCGTCTCTTTTTCCATCCCCAAGGAGTAAATAATAAATGTCTATTAAGATTTTAGTAGTTGATGACGAAGAATATGCTCGCGAGCGGATTAAAGGATTAATTGCACGTTGTGCAGATTATTCAGTTTGTGCTGAAGCCGAAAACGGGGCTGAAGCTGTCGTAATGGTGGAACGTTTCCAACCCGATATTGTGTTGATGGATATTACCATGCCGGGAATGGATGGTCTGGAATCTGCAAGACATATTGCCAAAATGGAAACGCCACCTGCCGTCATATTTACCACAGCGTATGGTGAATATGCTCTAGAAGCCTTTTCAACAAAAGCAACAGGGTATCTTATGAAGCCGATAAGACAAGAACAATTATTACAAAGTCTAGAACAGGCCCGCTCATTGAACCGTGCACAGCGCTTAGAAATGTTAGAGCAACGTACTGGCGGCCAACGCTCAGCACGCAAGCATATCTGCGCGCGTATGCGTGGTAATTTGGAGTTAATCCCTATCGAAGATGTCGTTTATTTCCAAGCAGACCAAAAATACGTCACAGTGCGCCACAATGGCGGTGAAGTCATCATTGAAGAATCACTCAAATCACTTGAAAACGATTTAGCGGATCGTTTTATTCGTATTCACCGCAATGCCTTAGTCGCTAAGAGCCGTATTACGGGTTTAACCAAGTCTGATGTGGGTCGTACCCAAATCACCTTGGATAAAGTCCGCGATCAACTAGAAGTCAGTCGCCGCCATTTAGCTGAAGTGCGCCGTTTTGTGCGTGGTCGCTAATTAGGATGTGGTTTTTATTAAAGGCCGACTTGTTCGGCCTTTTTTATGAGTACACTTACTAGGTTTACAAGCTAAGCGTTTTTTCAGCCTGCACAATCGTCTTATCTAAGTTCAGCCCATCCTAGTCAGGTGTGTTATAGCCGACTCAGCCTGTTGCCACTTCAATTGAACAGACGCTTAAGAATGATCTTGTTCAATCCTTACCAAAATGGCGTCTTAAGTGCCGTTTTATTCAGTTTGGTTTGTTAAAATTTACTTATTGTTCAGCTATCACTCGATAGACTGTTGACCCTATATTAGTCTATCTCTATACTCCACGGGCATTTAGTTAGGGTCTACCCCTCAAGTCTGGGAACGCATGCAAAGCGTACTGATTATTCAAGCTACTTTGATACTACTAAGCACGATTGGTTTCGTGTTTTATCAAGGCGAAGCAGCATTAACGCCTGCCCTATATGGCGGCGCTATTGCATTAGTGAGCACTCTGTTACTGAAAAGTCGTGGTGCTCAGGTGGAGGAAATAGCAAAAACTAACCCACAGCAAAGCTTATATCACCTATACGGGGTGATAGTGCTGCGTTTTGTGTTGGTTTTGGGTGGTTTGGGTTTTGGATTGGGATATCTGAAATTTCCTGTCACTCCACTATTAGTTACCTTCATGGTAGCTCAAGTAGCTTATATGTTGGCGGGATCGCGTCAAGCGGCGCGATAACGACGATAACACAGGTTTTTTAACTTTAGCGTACGGGGTAAATTGTGAGCAGCGTTGAGCCAGCAATATCAAAACCTGTTGAGTACATCCAGCACCATTTGAACAATTGGAGCCTTGGAGTAGAGCCCGGTCAGCAAGTAAACATTGTTGACTTTGGTGTATTCCATCTCGATGTGTTTTTATTTAGTGCTGCACTCGCAGGTATTTTCGCCTATGTAGCTTGGAAGATTGGTTCGAATCTCAGCGCAGATAAACCTTCAGGTGCACAAAATGCAGTTGAAGCTGTGGTCGAGTTCGTCAATCAACAAGTTCAAGATATTTTTCCGGGTGCTGACCGCAATGTAGGCCCGATTGCTATTACCATCTTCATTTGGGTTATCCTGATGAACTCGATGGACTTATTGCCAGTTGATTTATTACCAGGCTTGAAAGCAGGTATCTACGCTTGGTTCGTTGGCGATCCGCATCATTCTTATTTGAAAGTCGTTCCAACCACGAATCTAGATGGTACGTTTGGCTTAGCCATTTGTGTATTCTTCTTAATCATCTATTACAACATCAAGTCTAAAGGTGTAGTGGGTTATCTGAAGTCTTTCTTGTATCACCCTTTCGGCAAATACGCGATGCCGTTCAACATTATTATGACCGTGATCGAAGAGATCGCCAAACCCGTTAGTCTTGGCTTACGTCTCTTCGGAAACATGTTCGCAGGCGAATTGTTGTTCCTCTTGATTGCTTTATTAGCTTTCTCCGTGTGGGCAATGCCAGCACAAATCGCTTTAGGAACCTTGTGGGCGATCTTCCATATTTTGGTAGTTAACCTCCAAGCCTTCATTTTCATGTTGTTGACGATTGTGTATTTAAGTTTGGCTAGCCAAGGCGGCCACGACGAGCATCATTAAGTTGTGTAGAGCAGCGTTCAGGCGTTGCTCTTAACACAACAGCAGATTTACTTTACATTTTTTGATTTTCTTTAATTTTTAGGAGACTCCAAATGGATCCACAATTACTTGCCGGTATCTACTCAAGCACTGCTATCGTTGTTGGTATCGTGTTGGCAGCCGCTGCATTCGGTTCTGCATTAGGTTGGGCGTTAATCTGCTCTAAGTTCCTCGAAGGTATTACCCGTCAGCCAGAAATGCGCGCTCAATTAACTGGCCAGATGTTATTTACTGGTGGTTTGATGGAAGCGTTCCCGATGATCGTCTTAGGTATCTCTATGTGGTTCATCTTCGCTAACCCATTTGCTAGCGCATTCCAAGCAGCGATTGGCGGCTAATCACCCGATTGTTAATTGTTGTTCCTTAACATTCGGAGATTAACATGAATATTACAGCTACACTGATCGGCCAAGTTATCGTGTTTGCGATCTTGGTTTGGTTCATCAAAGGCGTACTTTGGGAGCCAATGATGAAAGTGCTGGATGATCGTAAAGCTCGTATCGCCTCTGGTTTAGCCGCTGCTGAAAAAGGTAAGCAAGAGGAAGAAGTTGCTCGTCAAAAAGCAGCGGATGAACTCAAAAAAGCTAAACAAGAAAGCGCTGACATCATTGCTCAAGCGCAACGTCGTGCGACAGAGATCGTTGAAGAAGCTAAGAATACTGCCTTGGAAGAGGCAAATCGCGTTAAGTCCGCTGCTACTGCTGAATTGGATCAGGAAGTTTCACGTGCGCGTGAAGGTTTGCGTTCCCAAGTGGCTGCTTTAGCGGTTGATGGTGCGCAAAAGATTCTTGGCAAAGAAATCGATGCAAAGGTGCACGCGAAAGTATTGGATGAACTGGCCGCGCAAATTTAAGGTGGTGAACCATGTCTGAATTGACAACCGCTGCCCGTCCTTACGCGAAAGCTGTGTTTGAGATGGCGCAGCAAGACGGGACGTTGGCAAACTGGTCGGCACAATTAGCTGCCATGTCTGCGGTAGTGTCAGCAGAGGGTGCTGCCAAGCTGCTTGCAAACCCACGTTTGAGTAAAGAGCAAAAAGTGGACTTGATTGCGGATATCGCAGGTGATGCGTTATACGACAAAGGCCATAATTTGCTGAACGTGCTAGCAGAAAATGATCGTTTTGCCTTATTGCCTGAAATCTCGGTTCTGTTTGAGCAGATGCGAGCTGATGCAGAAGGTACGGTCGACGTTGATATTGTTTCAGCTTACAAGCTAGATGATAAGCAGCAAAAGATGCTCACTGCGGCGCTCCAAAAACGCTTTGGACGTAATGTCAAGCTCACGACGAGTGTGGATAGCTCTTTAATGGGCGGTGCTATCATTCGTGCCGGTGACCTCGTGATTGACGGTTCGATTCAAAGTCGTCTGAAAGATATGAAGGCGGCCTTGAGCCGATAACTGAGGAATTAGTAAATGCAACTTAACCCAACTGAAATCAGTGATCTGATTAAGAAGCGCATCAGTAGCTTCGAAGCAAGCGCTGAAGCACGTACAGAGGGTACCGTTGTTTCCGTTATGGACGGTATCGTCCGCATCCACGGCTTAGCTGATGTTATGTCCGGCGAGATGATTGAATTTTCAAGCGGAACCTTTGGTCTAGCTCTGAACTTGGAGCGTGATTCTGTCGGTGCGGTCGTTCTGGGTGACTATAAAGTCATTACAGAAGGTGACACCGTTAAATGTACGGGTCGTATCTTAGAAACCCCAGTAGGCCGTGGCTTGCTAGGTCGCGTCGTTGATGCCTTAGGTAGACCTATCGATGGTAAAGGCGCGGTAGAAAACGATGGTTTCGCGCCTGTTGAGCAAATCGCCCCTGGCGTTATCGATCGTCAATCGGTTGACCAACCGTTAGAAACCGGTATTAAAGCGTTAGACGCGATGGTTCCTGTTGGCCGTGGTCAGCGTGAATTGATTATCGGTGACCGCCAAACCGGTAAGACGGCGGTCGCCATTGACACCATCCTGAACCAAAAAGGTAAGGGTGTTAAATGTATCTATGTTGCGGTGGGTCAAAAGGCTTCTTCCGTAGCAGCGGTGGTACGTAAGTTAGAAGAGCATGGCGCCATGGACTATACCATTGTCGTGGCCGCCAATGCTTCTGACCCAGCCTCTATGCAGTTCTTAGCGCCTTATGCGGGCTGTGCGATGGGTGAGTATTTCCGTGACCGTGGTGAAGATGCACTGATCGTTTATGATGACTTAACCAAGCAAGCGTGGGCATATCGTCAAGTGTCCTTGTTGTTACGTCGTCCACCCGGTCGTGAAGCTTATCCCGGTGACGTTTTCTACTTGCACTCGCGTTTGTTAGAGCGCGCATCACGCGTAAATGCGGCTTATGTTGAGCGTCTTACTAAAGGTGCAGTAACAGGTAAAACGGGTTCTTTAACAGCATTGCCGATTATTGAAACGCAAGAAGGTGACGTATCGGCATTCGTTCCGACCAACGTTATCTCCATCACTGACGGTCAAATCTTCTTAGAAACCGATCTGTTCAACTCGGGTATTCGTCCTGCGATCAATGCGGGTCTGTCAGTATCACGCGTTGGTGGTTCGGCACAAACGAAGATCGTTAAGAAGCTGGGCGGTGGTGTACGTTTGGACTTAGCACAATATCGTGAATTGGCAGCGTTCTCACAGTTCGCGTCAGATTTGGATGAGTCTACTCGTAAACAATTAGAGCGTGGTCAACGGGTTACTGAACTGATGAAACAGCCTCAGTATTCACCTATGTCTACTGCTGAAATCGGTATTGCTTTATATGCAGCTAACAACGGCTATTTAGACGATGTAGCGGTAAATAAAGTCGTGGATTTCCAGGCTGCTTTATTGAGCTACCTGCGTTCTAGCCAGTCAGAGTTACTGAATAAAGTTAACGATGGCGGCAAATTTGATGACGATATTGCGAAAGCAATAGGTAAAGCGTTAGACGATTTTAAATCTAAGAACACTTGGTAAGGGGAGGTTGATCCCATGTCAGGTGCTAAGGAAATAAAATCGCAGATCAAGAGTATCAAGAATACTCGAAAGATCACCAAAGCTATGGAAATGGTCGCTGCTTCTAAAATGCGCCGTGCGCAAGACAGAATGCGGGCTAGTCGGCCCTACGCTGAAAAAATGCGTCAGGTAGTCGGCCATTTAGCGAAGGGACATCTGGAGTATAAGCATCCTTACACCCTCGAACGCCCTGTCAAACGCGTAGGATACATTATTGTATCTTCTGATCGTGGTTTGGCTGGCGGCTTAAACGTAAACTTGTTCAAAACTGCCTTACAAAGTATGGCTGCGTGGCGCGAACAAGGTGTGGAAGTCGACATTGCGGTGTTCGGTAATAAAGGTGTTGCAGCATTTCGTCGTTATGGCCTAGTGGCTGAAAAGAGTCATTTAGGTGATGCGCCCAAACTCACTGATTTAATCGGTGTGATTAAGGTAATGCTGGATGCGTATGATGCTGGCAAGATTGATCGTCTTTACTTGGTCGAAAATGAATTCGTCAACAGTATGACGCAGAAACCTCAAGTGACTCAGTTGATTCCGATTCAGGCGTCCAACGAGCAAGAAATTAGCTACCATTGGGATTATATCTATGAACCCAATGCGGAAGAGATCGTCGATACCCTGATGGAACGCTACATTGAATCCTTGGTTTATCAAGGGGTTGTTGAAAATGTAGCGTGCGAAATGGCGGCGCGGATGGTAGCAATGAAAAGCGCTTCCGACAACGCGGGCAAACTGATTCACGAGCTGCAACTGGTCTATAACAAAGCGCGTCAAGCGGCAATCACGCAGGAAATCTCCGAGATTGTAGCGGGTGCTGCGGCAGTTTAAGACTGGGCCAGCTGTTAAGAACTTACTTTTATAGAGGTACTAGTCTCAATGAGTACTGGAAACATCGTTGGAGTTATCGGTGCGGTCGTTGACGTGGAGTTTCCACGTAACGCTGTGCCAGCCGTCTACGATGCTCTCACAGTAGCTGAGCATGATGGACTGACACTGGAAGTCCAAATTCAGTTAGGTGATGGTGTTGTGCGTACTATCGCGATGGGTGCATCGGATGGTTTGAAACGTGGTATGTCGGTGGCCAATACTGGAAAGCCGATTTCGGTTCCGGTCGGTAAAGGCACTTTAGGCCGTATCATGGACGTGTTAGGCCGTCCGATTGATATGCAAGGTGATGTGGCAGCGGAAACGTTGTGGCCCATCCACCGCGCTGCCCCTTCTTATGAAGATCAATCTTCTTCGATTGATATCTTAGAAACGGGTATCAAAGTTATCGATTTGATCATGCCTATTGCTAAGGGTGGTAAAATCGGTCTGTTCGGTGGTGCGGGTGTCGGTAAAACCGTAACCCTGATGGAATTGATCAATAACATCGCGAAAGCGCACTCGGGTTTGTCTGTATTCGCGGGCGTGGGTGAGCGGACTCGTGAAGGTAACGACTTCTATCATGAAATGAAAGAAGGTGGCGTTATCGACAAAGTAGCCCTCGTTTATGGTCAGATGAATGAACCACCGGGTAACCGTTTACGGGTCGCTTTGACCGGTTTGACCATGGCGGAATACTTCCGTGATGAGGGTCGTGACGTATTGTTATTCGTGGATAACATCTATCGTTATACCTTGGCGGGTACAGAAGTATCAGCCTTGTTAGGTCGTATGCCATCAGCGGTAGGGTATCAGCCGACCTTGGCGGAAGAGATGGGTGTTCTGCAAGAACGTATCACGTCTACCAAAACAGGCTCTATCACCTCATTCCAAGCTGTTTACGTCCCAGCGGACGACTTAACTGACCCGTCTCCTGCTACTACTTTCGCGCACTTAGACGCGACCTTAGTATTGTCACGTAACATTGCGGAATTAGGTATCTATCCTGCGGTAGATCCTTTAGCTTCGACCTCGCGTCAGCTCGATCCACAAATCATCGGTGATGACCATTACACCACCGCTCGTGGCGTACAAGGTGTATTACAGCGTTATAAAGAGCTGCAAGACATCATCGCGATTTTGGGTATGGATGAATTGTCGGAAGATGATAAGAAAGTGGTAGGACGTGCGCGTCGTATCCAACGTTTCTTGTCTCAGCCTTTCCATGTGGCGGAAGTGTTCACCGGTTCTCCGGGTAAATACGTCCCATTGAAAGAAACGATCGCGGGCTTTAAAGCTATTTTGAATGGTGATCACGATAGTTTGCCAGAGCAAGCGTTCTACATGGTCGGCAATATCGACGAAGCCATCGAAAAGGCTAAGAAGCTCTAATTAGGAGGGCAGTCTGATGGCCAATACGATACAGCTAGACGTAGTAAGTGCCGAAGCACGTATGTTCTCAGGCACTGTGTTAGATGTAGTCGTACCGGGTGTTTTAGGTGCGATGGATATTTTACCACGTCATGCGCAATTGGTTTCTAAATTAAGTCCGGGCGAATTGCGTTATCGTGCGGCTGATGGAAGCCAAGGGTCTATGTTCGTCTCGGGTGGAATGGTTGAAATTCAACCGCACGTAGTCACTGTATTAGCAGATACAGCGATTCGTGCTGACGATCTGGACGAAGCCAAGGCGAGTGAAGCTGTTAAGCGTGCGAAAGATGCTTTAGAAGGAAAAGATCCTGCGGATCTCAACTATGAGGCATTACAAGCTGAGCTGGAAGCTGCTAAAGCGCAAATGGAAATGTTGCGCCGTATCGGCAAATCACGCCAAGGTTAATCGCTTAACCATTACCCTGAAAAGGCTCCTTAAGGAGCCTTTTTTATGTGAGACTAAGCGACAGTGTGGAATAAACTCGGTCTTTCTAAATTGCGCTGATACAACACTGCCACATTACCAATTTTTTGAATGAGTACTGCCCCACTGGCATGGGCTAAAATCGCCTCCAAAACCTCATCTCGTGCTTCACGATCACCTACGCTAATTTTGATCTTTACTAATTGGTGATATTCCAACGCCTTATCCAGTTCGGTAAGTATGGTATCCTTCAAGCCATGCTGTCCCACCATCACAATAGGATTGAGTGTGTGGGCGAGACTTTTTAGGTGTTTGCGTTGTGCGTCCGTGAGTTCCATCAGATTTTCCAGAGAAATGGTGTGATAAAGTTATAGTATGGCAAGAAGTAAGAGTAGTAACCAATGGTTGCGTGAACATTTTGATGACGAGTATGTCAAAAAAGCACAACAAGAAGGCTATCGTTCACGCGCTGTATACAAATTAAAAGAAATTCAAGAGAAAGATCGGATCATTCAACCGAATTTCAAAATTATTGATTTAGGTGCTGCCCCCGGCGGATGGAGTCAGTATGCAGCCCAATTAATAGGAAAAAACGGACGGATTGTGGCGAGTGATATTTTACCGATGGATCCTTTGGCTTTTGTGGAGTTTGTGCAAGGCGATTTTCGTGAAGAAAGTGTCTTAAACCAGCTGCTTGAATTATTGGGTGACGATAAAGCGCATCTTGTTATTTCGGATATGGCACCCAATATGAGTGGTATGGATACGGTTGACCAGCCACGTGCTATGTACTTATGTGAATTAGCCTTGGATATGGCTATCAAAGTGTTACGCCCGCAAGGTGCTTTCTTAGTCAAACTGTTTCAAGGTGAGGGCTCAGAGGCGTTTTTGCGCGACATGCGTCAACACTTTAAAACCGTAAAAATTCGTAAGCCTAGCGCCTCAAGACCCCGTAGTCGTGAAGTTTATGTGCTTGCCCAGGGCTTTATGGTTTAATATTGAGAAACAAGCAGGGTAGCGATGGGCGCTTACCTGTGGAAACGGAGAAATTTCTTGAACGATTTAACAAAAAATTTACTGATCTGGGCCGTTATTGCATTTGTAATGATCGCAGTGTTCAGCAAGTTCAGTGCGCCCGTTCAGTCTGCAACCACGGTCTCTTACTCAGAATTTATTAATAGTGCACGCAGTGGTGCTATTAAAGAAGTGGATATTAGAGGCCAAAAAATTATTGGTAAGACCCAAGATGGCGTGCCTTTTATGACTTATATGCCACCCGATGATCCCCAGATGATCACCGATTTGTTGGCACATAAAGTAGTGGTGAATGCAGCTCCACCAGAAGAGCGTTCTATTTTGTGGGACATCGTTGTTAATTCAGTGCCTTTATTGCTGATTATTGGCTTATGGATTTATATCATGCGCCAAATGCAAGGCGGTGGAAGTGGTCGTGGGGCTATGTCCTTCGGTAAAAGCCGTGCACGCATGATGACCGAAGACCAAGTTAAAGTCACCTTTAACGATGTTGCAGGCTGCGAAGAAGCCAAAGAAGAAGTCGGTGAGTTAGTTGAGTTTTTACGTGATCCGGGCAAATTCCAAAAATTGGGTGGTAAAATTCCACGCGGTGTTTTAATGGTTGGCTCACCGGGCACAGGTAAGACTTTATTAGCAAAAGCGATTGCGGGTGAAGCAAAAGTTCCTTTCTTTAGTATTTCCGGCTCTGATTTCGTCGAAATGTTTGTGGGCGTTGGTGCATCTCGCGTGCGCGATATGTTCGAACAAGCTAAGAAACACGCGCCTTGCATTATTTTCATTGATGAAATCGATGCTGTGGGGCGCCAACGTGGTGCTGGTTTAGGTGGTGGTCATGATGAGCGCGAGCAAACCTTAAACCAATTATTAGTCGAGATGGATGGCTTTGAGGGGAGTGAAGGCATTATCGTTATTGCAGCGACCAACCGTCCAGACGTACTAGACCCAGCCTTATTGCGCCCGGGCCGTTTTGACCGTCAAGTAGTTGTTCCATTGCCTGATGTGCGTGGCCGTGAGCAAATTTTACGTGTGCATATGCGTAAAGTCCCTTTAGGCGATGATGTAAAGCCATCATTAATTGCACGGGGTACACCTGGCTTTTCTGGTGCGGATTTGGCGAATTTAGTGAATGAGGCGGCCTTGTTTGCAGCACGTTCTAATAAGCGCACTGTCGATATGATCGAGTTTGAAAAAGCGAAAGATAAGATCATGATGGGTGCTGAGCGTAAGTCCATGGTCATGAAGGATGAGGAAAAGTTAGCGACTGCTTATCATGAAGCGGGCCATGCGATTGTGGGTTTGAATGTGCCTGAGCATGATCCCGTTTATAAGGTGAGTATTATTCCGCGTGGCCGTGCCTTAGGTGTGACCATGTATTTACCGCAGGAAGATCGTTACAGTGCGAGTAAGCAACGTTTGGAAAGCCAAATTTCAAGCCTGTATGGTGGTCGGATTGCTGAAGAGCTGATTTATGGCTTTGAAGGGGTAACGACTGGCGCTTCGAATGATATTGAGCGTGCTACCAATATTGCGCGCAGCATGGTCACGAAATGGGGCTTATCTAGCAGCATGGGGCCTTTGGCTTATTCCGAAGATGAAGGTGAGGTGTTCTTAGGGCGTTCAGTCACTCAGCATAAGCATATGTCAGATGACACTGCCCATGCGATCGATAAGGAAATCCGTGAAGTGATTGATCGTAACTATAGCCGTGCTAAAACGATTCTAGTCGAGAATATGGATAAACTTCATGCGATGGCTCAAGCATTAATGAAATATGAAACCATTGATCAAGAGCAGATTGCGGCGATTATGCGAGGTGAAGAGCCAAAACCACCGGCGGATTGGACTGATGATGAAAAAGGCGGTAAGCCTTCTGCACCAAACCGTCCCCAAGCTGAGCCTGATGAGCCAGTTTTAGGTGGAACGGCTAGTCTCCATTAACTTGTTTCATTCGTTAATTTATTCAAGGCGTGGTCATCCACGCCTTATTTTTTGGTAAATCCTTATGCTAGATCTTTCTTCGAAGCGCCCTCAAGTGATGGGTATTTTGAATGTTACTCCCGATTCTTTCTCCGATGGTGGCCATTTTAATCAAGTCGATAAGGCGCTGTATCACGCCGAGCAATTAATCCAAGAAGGTGCTGATATTATTGATATTGGTGGAGAGTCAACACGCCCAGGTTCAGAGGGAATCTCAGTGCAGGAAGAACTGGATCGCGTGATGCTTGTCCTGCAAGCTTTGCGAAGTCGATTTGATATTACACTCTCAGTGGACACCAGTAAGCCTGCTGTAATGAAAGAGGCTATTGCTGCTAAAGTCGATATGATTAATGATATTTATGCCCTGCAAGCGTCTGATGCTTTGGCGGTGTGTGCTGCGAGTGATGTGTCTATCTGCCTGATGCATATGCTGGGTGAACCCCGCACCATGCAACACCAGCCGCACTACCATGATGTTGTGCAAGAAATTATTGATTTTTTTAAGCAGCGCATAGCAGTTTGTGAAAAAGCCGGTATTACCGTTGATCGCTTAATCCTTGATCCTGGATTTGGATTTGGTAAAAGCTTAGAGCATAATCAAAAACTCTTAAAACACTTGAACCAGTTGCAGGTCTTAGATCGACCCATTCTAGCTGGTTTATCACGAAAATCTATGATAGGGGCTTGGCTTGGCAACAAACCGGTATCAGAGCGCCTGCACGGGAGTGTAGCAGCTGCTTTACTAGCTGTTATGCAAGGGGCTTGCATAGTTCGTGTTCATGATGTGGCTGCTACCGTAGATGCCCTAAAAATTGCCCAAGTTGTACTAGAATAAATTTAGCTCTTTAAAATTGAATGGTTTTTAAGCAATGACTCGTAAGTATTTCGGCACTGATGGTATTCGTGGCAAGATCGGCCAATATCCCATGACTCCAGATTTTGTGTTAAAGCTTGGCTGGGCAGCCGGTAAGGTATTAGCAGGCGATGGGCATCCTTTAGTATTAATTGGTAAAGATCCACGAATTTCAGGTTATATGTTGGAGTCTGCGTTGCAAGCAGGGTTGGCAGCGGCTGGGATTAATATCCGTCTCTTGGGACCCATGCCAACGCCAGCAGTGGCTTATTTGACACGCGCTTTTCGTGCAGCGGCTGGCATTGTAATTAGCGCATCGCATAATCCTTATGATGATAATGGGGTGAAATTTTTTGGTCCTAATGGTACCAAATTATCTGATGAGCTTGAGTTAGCCATTGAGGAATATGTCGAGCGTGATTTAGTGACCGTTCCTTCTGCGGATTTGGGTAAATCGGTACGTATCGAGGATGCAGCAGGACGTTATATTGAATTTTGTAAGCGCGCTTTTCCGTCTGATAGATCGTTGGCAGGCCTAAGAGTTGTAGTGGATTGTGCGAATGGAGCGACTTATCACATTGCGCCTAATGTGTTTAGCGAATTGGGTGCTGAAGTAATTGCGATAGGTAATACTCCGAATGGTTTTAATATTAATGAGGAGTGTGGGGCAACTTCTGTTGGAGCTTTGCAAGCGGCGGTATTAAAGTATCGCGCGGATTTAGGGATTGCGCTTGATGGTGATGGTGATCGTCTCATTATGGTGGATCATGTAGGCGAGTCTGTCGATGGGGACGAGGTTCTTGCCATTATTGCCCAAAGCCGTGCCCAAGAGGCCGTGTTACGCGCTGGTGTGGTAGGCACACAAATGAGTAATTTAGGCTTGGAAAAAGCGATGCAGCGCTTGGATTTGCCATTTTATCGCGCCAAAGTAGGCGATCGGTATGTTATGGAACTCATGAAAAAACATGACTGTATCTTAGGTGGGGAAGGTTCCGGTCATGTGATTGTGCGTGATCATATGCCTACGGGCGATGGCATTATTGCCGCACTACAAGTCTTAAAGGCAGTATTGAATTCGGGGCGTAGCTTGAATGAACTCAAACACGTGATGATTAAATATCCACAAAAGCTAATTAATGTACCCATTAAGCAACGTATTGATTTTAATCAGTCTCCTAAAATCCAAGAAGCAGTACGCTGGGCTGAACAAGGTTTAGGTGAGCGTGGCCGTGTGCTATTACGCGCTTCCGGTACTGAACCTTTGATTCGTGTCATGGTTGAAGGCGAGGATGCTGCGGAAACCGCTGATTTTGCCCAAGTTATTGCTGAAGCGGTTAAGGCAGCAGCCTAAGACTTTATAAAACCATTGATTTCTGCTTAGACAATAGGTAACCTTTCGCGCTTGCTTAAGAGAGGTAAGGCATGAGACAACCCATGGTTGCGGGTAATTGGAAGCTTAACGGTTCTCAATCCAGTATTAAATCATTAATTGATGATATTTGTTCGGGTGCGAGTGAATTAAGTGAAGTTGCTATAATGGTTTGTCCACCTTATGTCTATTTGCCCTTAGTCGCTGATTTATTGCAAGACTCAAGTATCACCTTAGGTGCGCAGAATGTGAGTGAGCACAGTTCAGGAGCATTCACCGGCGAAGTTGCTGCGGGTATGCTTAAGGATGTCGGTTGTGCTTATACGTTGATAGGGCATTCTGAGCGGCGCGCTATTTATGGCGAACAAGATGCTGTGCTTGCACACAAGTTTGTGGCCGCGCAAAAAGCGGGCTTAACGCCAGTGTTATGTGTTGGCGAGACGTTAGCAGAGCGTGAAGCGGGTCAGACGGAATCAGTTGTACAGACACAATTAGATGCAGTGCTGAAGATAGCAGGGGTTCAGTCGTTTAATCAGGCAATCATTGCTTATGAACCCGTTTGGGCTATAGGTACCGGCCAGACCGCAACGCCAGAGCAAGCACAAGCTGTGCATCAGTTTATTCGCGAGCACATAACGCAATTGGATACGGCTGTTGCGCAAAAAGTAAGGATTCTATACGGCGGTAGTGTCAAAGCTGATAATGCTGCCGAATTGTTTGCAATGCCAGATATTGATGGTGGGCTAATTGGCGGGGCTTCGTTGAAAGCTCAGGACTTCTTAGCTATTTGCCGTGCGGGACACGAAAGCGCCCGTGCTACTTAATTAGAAGTGAAAGATGCTTTATAATATTTTATTAATTGTTCAGATTGTGGTGTCGGTTGCGATGATTGCATTGATTCTAATGCAGCATGGCAAAGGTGCTGATGCAGGTGCGGCCTTTGGTAGTGGATCTTCTGGAACCGTATTTGGTTCGCAGGGCTCAGCCAATTTCTTGAGTCGCACCACGGCTATTTTAGCAACAGTTTTCTTTCTGAACTCGTTGGGCTTGGCTTGGATTGTAGCGCATAATAATCCACGAGCGCCGAGTAGTATTATTGATAAGGTTCAGCAGAGTGCTCCGGAAACAACACCTACAGCGCCTGTGACCAGTAGTAGTGTTCCAGCAGCACCAGCGGTAGAGTCGCAAACGGCAACTCCTGCGGTAACGGCGCCAGCAACAACACCGAGTGGGGAAACACCAGCGGCAGAGCCAGCAACTGCTACACAACCTGCGACACCGGCTGAAAAGCCTGCTCCATAAAATCTATTCGCCGACGTGGTGGAATTGGTAGACACGCTATCTTGAGGGGGTAGTGGCCTAGGCTGTGCGAGTTCGAGTCTCGCCGTCGGCACCATTTAAAAAAGCCTGTTAATGTAGATTGACAGGCTTTTTTTATTGCTCAATTAAAAGTACTCTGCCCAAACTGCTTATTCACTTTTGAGTCAAATCAAAAAAGCATTATGAATAAGCAATTATGAGTTGGTGTTTTTTGTGCGAGTGCTATATAGTCTGCACCGAATTCTATGACGGGACTTCTGCTTCCCAAATGGACATCACGGCAGCCTATACCACCATCTTTCAGGGCGGCCCGAAAGGAGTTAGTTAATATGCTAGAAACGTATTTGCCCATTTTAGTCTTTCTTGGTGTGGGTGTTGCTCTTGCCATTGTACTGCTGGGTTTAGGCTTGCTAATGGGGCCAAACCGTCCTGATACTGCAAAAAATTCTCCTTTTGAATGCGGCTTCGAAGCTTTCGAAGATGCACGTATGAAGTTTGATGTGCGGTATTATTTAGTTGCCATTCTTTTTATTATCTTTGACCTCGAAATTGCCTTCTTGTTTCCGTGGGCAGTAGTGCTGGACAAAATTGGTAGTGCAGGTCTGATTGCGATGGCATTTTTCTTGCTCGTGCTGATTATTGGTTTTATCTATGAATGGAAAAAAGGAGCACTGGAATGGGAATAGAAGGTGTTCTAGAAAAAGGCTTTATCACGACATCCGCCGATAAGCTCATCAACTGGGCGCGCACGGGTTCGATGTGGCCTATGACTTTTGGCTTAGCGTGTTGCGCTGTCGAAATGATGCACGCTGGTGCTGCACGTTATGACTTAGACCGCTTCGGTATTATTTTCCGCCCTAGTCCACGCCAATCGGATGTAATGATTGTCGCCGGCACGCTCACTAATAAAATGGCGCCTGCTTTGCGTAAGGTCTATGACCAAATGGCCGAGCCGCGTTGGGTTATTTCTATGGGTTCTTGCGCCAATGGTGGCGGTTATTATCACTATTCCTATGCGGTAGTGCGTGGCTGTGACCGAATCGTGCCTGTTGATGTTTATGTGCCGGGTTGTCCACCTACGGCTGAAGCCTTGTTATACGGAATTATGCAATTGCAAAGCAAAATCCGTCGCACTTGTACTATTGCACGGTGATCTGCATGACTGCGACTCTTGAATCCTTATACACTTATCTCTCCGAAAAGCTTCACGATAAAGCAACCTCGACCCTGACCCCTCAAGGCGAGCTGACGGTCGAAGTACAGGTACGAAATTGGTTAGATGTTTGTAATTTCATGCGCCATGATGAAATGACCAAATTCACCTTGCTCATTGATTTATGTGGCGTTGATTATTTGACTTATGGCCACAGTGAGTGGTCAGAAAATGCTAGCTCGACCGGCTTTAGTCGTGCGGTAGAGCGTTCTGACCCGGATCCATTTGCATTTGAGCCTGAACCAGCAACGCTTGAAATGACTGGGAAGCGTTTTGCCGTGGTTATTCATTTGCTTTCTGTTGAGCATAATCAGCGGATTCGCTTACGGACTTTCGCAGAAGATAATGATTTTCCAGTGGTTCCTTCGGTATTTGGGATTTGGAACTCTGTCAATTGGTATGAGCGCGAGGCATTTGACCTCTTTGGCATTATGTTCCCAGGACACCCTGATTTACGTCGAATCTTGACTGATTATGGTTTTGTCGGGCATCCCTTCCGTAAAGATTTTCCGCTCATTGGGCAAGTTGAAATGCGTTATGATCCGCTGCAAAAGCGTGTCATTTACGAACCTGTGTCCATTGAGCCTCGTGTATTAGTGCCACGTGTTATCCGTAATGACAAGGATAATGCCAGCACTTCTCAGCAAGGAGCTCAGTAAGCCCATGCCTGAAATTCGTAATTTTACCTTGAACTTCGGCCCCGCTCACCCTGCGGCACATGGTGTATTGCGCCTTGTGTTGGAAATGGATGGTGAGGTTATTGTTCGTGCTGACCCACATATTGGCCTTTTGCATCGTGGTACTGAGAAATTAGCTGAAAGCAAACCCTACAACCAAAGCATTGGTTATATGGATCGTCTCGACTATGTTTCGATGATGTGCAATGAGCATGGCTATGTGCTTGCGATTGAGCGTTTGATGGGTATTCAAGCGCCTCTTCGTGCTCAATACATCCGTACTTTATTTGATGAAATCACGCGTATTTTGAACCACTTGTTGTGGATCGGCGCACACGGTTTGGACGTTGGTGCGATGACTATGTTCATCTATGCCTTCCGTGAGCGTGAAGATTTGATGGATGCTTATGAGGCAGTTTCTGGTGCTCGCTTACATGCGACTTATTATCGTCCCGGTGGTGTGTATCGCGACTTACCGAATGAAATGCCTAAGTACAAAGAGTCGCGTTTGCGTAGTGCCGCTGAAGTGAAGCGCTTAAACGCCAACCGTGAAGGGAGTTTGTTAGATTTCTTAGAGGATTTTACTAACCGTTTTCCAAAAATGGTGGATGAGTACGAAACCCTACTCACCGAAAATCGTATTTGGAAACAACGTTTAGTTGGTATCGGTGTGGTCACCCCCGAACGCGCTTTGCAAATGGGCTTTACCGGCGCGATGTTACGCGGTTCTGGTATCGAGTGGGATATTCGTAAGAAGCAACCTTACGCAGCTTATGACAAGGTTGAGTTTGATATTCCAGTGGGTACTAATGGCGATAGCTATGACCGCTATTTGGTACGTATGAATGAAATGCGTCAATCCAATCGCATCATGCGTCAATGTATTGATTGGCTGAAGAAGAATCCAGGCCCTGTCATGTTAGAAGACTCCAAATTCACGCCACCTAAGCGCGTGGATATGAAGCAAGACATGGAAGCCTTGATTAATCATTTCAAGCTCATGACTGAGGGTTATGTATTACCGGCGGGTGAGGTCTATGCCGCTGTTGAACATCCTAAAGGCGAGTTTGGCTGCTACTTGATGTCCGATGGTGCAAATAAGCCTTACCGCTTGAAGATTCGTGCCCCTGGTTTTGCGCATTTATCAGGTATGAATGAAATGGCGAAAGGCCACATGCTCGCTGATGTGGTGGCTTTGATTGGAACGCAGGATATCGTATTTGGAGAGGTGGATCGCTAATGACTGAGCTTCATTCCACTAATAATTCCGTGCTTAGCCATCATGAGCGCGAAGAAATTGACCATTGGTTAGCCCGTTATCCTGAGGATCGTAAGCAATCTGCTTTGCTAGGTGCATTGCGTGCGGTGATGCACGGTGAAAACTACGTGTCGGTTGAAAAAATGGATGCGATTGCTGAGTACTTAGGTTTGCCAGCGATTGCGGTTTATGAAGCAGCTAGCTTCTATTCCATGTTTGAAACGGATCCGAGTCATGCTGCACGTTATAGTATTTCGGTCTGCACCAATGTGTCTTGTATGTTAAATGGCAGCGATAGCATCCTGTCTCACATTGAGAAAAAGTTAGGGATTAAAGCAGGGCAAGCTACGCCTGATAAAAAATTCTTTATTAAAGTTGAAGAAGAATGTTTAGCCGCTTGTTGTAATGCCCCAATGATGCAGGTAAATCATGTCTACCACACGGATTTAACTGCTGAAAAAGTTGATTCAATTTTGGACGGACTGGAGTAAGCACATGGCGAATCAAGTCTGTTTTGCGACCCGTCAATTTGGTGATCAATCACATACCCTAGAGAGCTACCTGAAAATCGGTGGCTATAATGCGTGGAAAAAAATCGTCGCTGAAAAAACGCCAGCGGATGAAATTATTGCTACGGTTAAAGAATCGGGTTTGCGCGGTCGTGGTGGTGCAGGTTTCCCAACCGGTATGAAGTGGAGTTTTATGCCACGTAATATGCCGGGGCAAAAATATATTGTTTGTAACTCGGATGAATCTGAACCGGGTACTTGTAAAGACCGCGATATTTTACGTTTTAACCCTCATGCCCTTGTTGAGGGTATGGCGATTGCTGGCTATTCGATCGGTGCAACGGTTGGTTATAACTATATGCGTGGCGAGTTTATGGATGAGCCATCGATTCGTTTCGAGCAAGCAGTCAGAGAAGCCTACGAAGCAGGTTTACTGGGTAAAAATATTCAGGGCTCTGGCATTGATTTCGACCTGTATGGTTCGTTAGGTGCAGGGGCGTATATCTGTGGTGAAGAAACTGCTTTGCTGGAGTCTTTAGAAGGTAAAAAAGGCCAACCACGGTTTAAGCCGCCTTTCCCAGCAAGCTTCGGTTTATATGGTCGTCCTACTACCATCAATAATACTGAAACCTTATCCTCTATCCCAACTATCTTGCGCAATGGTGGCAAGTGGTTCGCGGAGTTAGGTGTCGCGAATTCCGGCGGTGAGAAATTATTTTCCATGTCGGGACATTTGAATAAACCGGGCAATTTTGAAATTCCCATGGGTACACCTTTCCGCGAGTTATTAGAAATGGCCGGTGGGGTACGTGCAGGCCGTAGACTAAAGGCGGTTATCCCGGGTGGTTCATCGGTGCCTGTATTGCCGGGTGATGTCATGCTGGGCTTGAACATGGATTACGACAGCATCTTTAAAGCGGGCTCTTTTTTAGGCTCAGGTGCTGTGATTGTGATGGATGAAACCACGGATATGGTGAAGGTTCTTCAACGTATTTCACGTTTCTATAACGCCGAATCTTGTGGGCAGTGTACACCTTGTCGTGAAGGGACAGGTTGGTTATATCGGATGTTGACTCGCATCGTGGAAGGTAAAGGTCGCATGGAAGATATAGACCGGCTAGAAAATGTGTCACATAAGATTGAAGGTCGTACGATTTGTGCTTTGGGTGAGGCAGCAGCGATGCCGGTGTGGAGCTTTATTAAGCATTTCCGCCCAGAGTTTGAGCATTACGTCAAGCACGGACGTAGTATGGTGGAGGGAGCATCATGAGCCAAGAACTGGTCACCCTAGAAATTGATGGTCAAACCTTACAAGCACGTCCCGGTAGTATGTTAATTGAGGCGGCTGATGCTGCGGGCATTTCCATTCCGCGCTTCTGCTACCACAAAAAACTGTCGGTTGCTGCCAATTGCCGTATGTGCTTAGTAGAAATCGAAAAAGCGCCAAAGGCGATGCCTGCTTGTGCAACGCCTGTTAGTGCCAATATGAAAGTGCATACGCGCTCTGAAAAAACGCGTGCAGCACAGCGCGATATTATGGAGTTCTTACTCATCAATCATCCTTTGGATTGCCCGATTTGCGACCAAGGTGGTGAATGTGAGTTACAAGATGTGGCAATGGGTTATGGGAATAACCAGTCCAATTTCCAAGAAATTAAGCGTGTTGTACCGGACAAAGATATTGGCCCCTTAATTGAAACCGCTATGACGCGTTGTATTCAGTGTACACGTTGTGTGCGTTTCGGCGAAGAGGTTGCTGGTTTACGTGAGCTAGGTGCAACCGGTCGCAGCGAAAGAATGGAAATTGGCACTTATGTGTCCAAAGCGGTTGTGTCAGAGCTCTCCGGTAATGTGATTGATATTTGTCCGGTCGGCGCCTTAACAGCCAAGCCTTCTCGCTATACCGCGCGAGCATGGGAAATGCGTGCGCATCCTAGTATTGCGCCACATGATGCAGTTGGCTCAAATATTGAGTTTCATAGCTTTGATGGTCGGATTATTCGCGCTGTACCACGTGACAATGAAGCAGTTAATGAGTGTTGGATTTCAGATCGTGATCGTTTTAGTTATGAAGGCTTATATGCACACGACCGTTTGACCCAGCCACAAGTCCGTCAGGAAGATGGTTCGTGGCGTGTGGTGAGTTGGCAAGAGGCTTTGGATGCCGTTGCCACTATTTTACATCATATCGATGCCAATCGCTCAGCAGCCTTTGTTTCTCCAACCGCTAGTGTAGAAGAAGGTTACTTGCTGCAAAAGCTGATGCGTGGCTTGGGTGTTAATAATATTGAACACCGTTTGCGTCAAGTTGACTTCAATCATGCTGATAGTAGTAGCGCTAGCTTAAACTTAGCCGAATTAGAGCAACAAAATCTAATAGTATTGCTCGGCGCAAATTCTCGCTTTGAAGCTCCGCTTTTGAATCATCGTATTCGCAAAGCAAGTTTAAAAGGTGCGAAGGTCGTTGCGATCAATCCGCAAGCGCTTGATTACAATTTCGATGTTCAACAAGTGGTAGTTGATTCGGCTAATTTGCTAAACGCAGTCGCTAGTTTGGCGCTTGCAGTGGCTGAAAGTGCGGGTGGTCTGCCACAGGCGCTGCGTAATTTGAACGTACAAGCGACTGATGAAGCGCGTGCTTGGGCAGAGCAACTAAGGTCAGCCGAAAAGAAAACCATTCTTGTGGGTGGTTTGGCAGCACAGCATCCGGCTTTCGGTGCGTTAAAAGCATTATCGAATTACATTGGCGAGCAAACGGGCGCAGTAGTCAGTGTATTGCCCAGTGCCAATAGTGTTGGCTTAAGTTTGGCAGGGGTTGTGCCAGCACCTAATGCCGAGACAGATCTAAACCGTTTGTTGGCGAGTGATTTAAATACGCTGGTTTTGGTGAATGTGGAGCCGGAAGATTTTGCTTATCCAGAGCAGGCTTTAAAAGCTATGCAGGCAGCTGATCAGGTGATTGTCATTGCACCTTTTGCCGATGATCGTGCGCGTGAATATGCCAGTGTATTATTGCCGGCGGCAACCTTCGCTGAAACAGCGGGCACTTTCGTCAATATTGAGGGGCGTTGGCAGAGTTTCAAAGGCGCTATGCAGCCTAAGCAAGAAGTTCGTCCGGTATGGAAAATCTTACGTGTGATTGGAAATTCCATGAATTTATCCGCGTTTGATTACATGAGTGCCGAAGAAATAGTGGCTGAAGTAAAACTTGAGACCCAAGGCGGTAAAGCGGCTAAGACAAGCGGTCTACCCGAGCAATTAGTCACCTCTACGCTCAGTCAGTTGCCGCAGCCAGTTCATATGTATCGTACCGATTCTTTAGTGCGCCGTGCCAAGGCCTTACAAGAAATGGTTGCCTTAACACCTAATGCCGTGAGTGGGGTGTAAGCTATGGGATTTTTAGCCAGTATGTGGGACCTGGTCCCCGATGTGCTGCAAACCATCATTGTGATCTTATTGAAGATTGTGGCGATTTTGCTGCCCCTGATTTTAGCAGTAGCTTACACCACCTTAGCCGAGCGTAAGGTTATTGGCTTTATGCAAGTCCGTTTAGGGCCTAATCGTGTCGGGCCACGAGGCTTATTCCAGCCGTTTGCTGACGTCTTAAAGCTTTTAATCAAAGAAGTCGTTATTCCGGCTGAATCGAATCGCTATCTCTTTTTATTAGCACCAATGTTGGCGTTAGTGCCTTCTTTTGTAGCATGGTCAGTGATTCCTTTCTTTGATGGTGGAGTGCTAGCCAATATCAACGCGGGTTTATTATTTTTGCTGGCGCTGACCTCCTTAGGGGTGTATGGCATTATTTTAGCGGGCTGGGCTTCCAACTCTAAATACGCGATGCTCAGTGCCTTACGTGCAGGCGCTCAGGTGATTTCGTATGAGATCGCGATGGGTTTTGCCTTAGTCGGTGTATTAATGGCCGCCGGCGATTTGAACCTGACTAAGATTGTGAATGCGCAATCAGGCAGCATTTTCTCGTGGTTTATTTGGCCTTTGTTCGGCTTATTCTTGGTGTATTTTATTTCTGGTGTTGCCGAAACGAATCGTGCGCCTTTCGACGTAGCGGAAGGTGAGTCAGAAATCGTCGCAGGTTTCCACGTAGAATATTCCGGGATGGGTTTTGCGCTGTTCTTCTTGGCTGAATACGCCAATATGATTTTGATTTCCGCCTTAACGTCTTTAATGTTCTTAGGTGGTTGGTTATCGCCATTCCAAGGTTTAACTTTCTTGACCGATACGCCGGTGATTGGCTGGGTGTTTGGTAATGGTATTCACTGGTTATTCTTCAAGATATCCATCTTCTTATTCTTATATCTCTGGTTTCGTGCCACTTTCCCCCGTTATCGCTATGACCAAATCATGCGTTTGGGTTGGAAAGTATTGATACCAGTGACAATCGTTTGGATTTTTGGCGAAATGATCGCAGTTGGCCTTGGTTGGAAACCTTGGTTGTAAGGAGTGAGCGATGGGATTTAATGTTCAGGAACACCTAAAGCATTATCTGAAAGCGTTCTCGCTTCAAGAATTGCTAAAAGGCATGGGCGTGACCGGCAAGTATTTCCTTGCTGATAAAATTACGGTGCAATACCCCGAAGAGAAAACGCCAATGTCGCCTCGTTTTCGAGGGCATCATGCCTTGCGCCGTTATCCAAACGGTGAAGAACGTTGTATCGCTTGTAAGTTGTGCGAAGCGGTTTGCCCAGCTTTGGCGATTAAGATTGAATTACAGGAGCGTCCCGATGGTACGCGCCGTACGACGCGTTATGACATTGATATGTTCAAGTGCATTTACTGTGGCTTCTGTGAAGAAGCTTGTCCGGTAGATGCCATTGTTGAAACGCCGATTTTCGAATATCACTTTGAGAATCGTGGCGAAAATATCATGACCAAAGAGCGTTTATTGGCTATGGGTGATCGTTATGAAAGCGAGATTGCCAAAGTCAAAGCCGCTGATGCGCCGTATCGCTAGGAGAATGACGCATGACCTTTGTGCAATTTTTGTTTAATATTTATGCAGGCATTACGATTGCAGCAGCAATCGGCGTTGTGACAGTGCGCAACTCTGTATACGCGGCCTTATGCTTGATTTTGACCTTCTTTTCCAGTGCTGCCATTTGGATTTTATTGGAAGCTGAGTTCTTAGGCATTGTACTGGTATTAGTTTATGTTGGCGCGGTAATGGTGTTGTTCTTATTCGTGATTATGATGTTAGACATTAATCGCGAACAGTTAGTAGAGCGCTTTATAAAGTACTTGCCAGCCGGTATTGCAGTGGCTGTCATCATTGCGATAGAAATGATTGTAGTGATTCAGCGGAGTGCTTTTGATACGAGCGAGCAGTACAAGGCAGTGGCTCAGAATGCACCGGACTACAATAATACCGAGGCTTTAGGAGAGTTGTTATATACGCAATATCTCTATCCTTTTGAAATTGCTGCCGTGGTTTTATTGGTGGCGATTATTGCAGCAATTATGCTCACCTTGCGTAAACGCGCTGTGAATGTGCGCTCACAAGATATTGAGAAACAATTGCGTGTTCGCCCAGAAGACCGAGTTCGCTTGGTTAAGATGAAGTCTGGACAATAAGTCGCCCAACTCGTGACGGAAGCCCCATGATACCTTTGTCGCATACCTTAATTGTCGCCGCGATTCTGTTTTCCATCAGTCTCGCTGGCATGTTTCTTAACCGCAAAAACGTGTTAATTCTCTTGATGTGTATTGAATTAATGCTGTTGTCGGTCAACTTGAATTTTATTGCTTTCTCACATTATCTGAATGATCTAGGTGGGCAGCTCTTTGTATTCTTTATTCTTACAGTTGCTGCGGCTGAAGCAGCGATTGGTTTGGCGATTCTGGTGACCATGTTCCGCAATCGTCGCACGATTAATGTTCAAAATCTCGATAGCTTGAAGGGGTAGTCATGGGTACGCTTTATCTATTGATTCCGCTCGCTCCGCTATTGGGTGCGATTTTAGCGGGATTTTTCGGCAAACAACTGGGACGTAAAGGCGCGCATTTTGTAACGAGTGGCTTAGTTGCATTCTCGTTTATTTTATCTGTCATTGCCTTTATGCAGATGGATGCCAACGAGGTTTACAACCAAACCGTCTATCAATGGGCTGTGATTGATAATATCAAAATGGAAGTGGGTTTCTTAGTAGACCATTTGACCATTATGATGATGTTGGTCGTGACCTTTGTATCGTTGATGGTACATATCTATACCATCGGTTACATGCATGATGATCCGGGCTATCAACGCTTTTTTAGCTATATTTCGCTATTCACCTTTTCGATGTTGATGCTCGTGATGAGCAATAACTTCCTGCAGCTATTTTTTGGTTGGGAGGCGGTGGGCTTAGTCTCTTATTTGCTGATCGGCTTCTGGTATAAGAAAGATACGGCTATCTATGCCAATATGAAGGCATTCTTGGTGAATCGAGTCGGTGATTTTGGTTTTTTACTAGGGATTGGTGTGATCGTAATTTATGCTAATTCACTAGACTATATCACTGTCTTTGAGCGCTTAGGCGTCGCGATGGGCGGCGACAATAATATGTTGCCCTTAGATGCACTCACTCAAGCTTGGGGCTTAAACCATCAAGATATGATTGCACTATTGCTCTTCATTGGCGCTATGGGTAAATCGGCCCAAGTACCATTGCATGTGTGGTTACCCGACTCCATGGAAGGCCCGACCCCGATTTCTGCTTTAATTCATGCAGCAACCATGGTTACAGCCGGTATCTTCATGGTGTCTCGTCTATCTCCGATTTTCGAATTATCTGATACGGTGTTGAATTTCATTTTGATTATCGGTGCAACTACTGCGTTCTTTATGGGGCTAATCGGTATTATTCAAAATGATATTAAGCGTGTAGTTGCCTACTCAACCTTATCACAATTAGGTTATATGGTTGTTGCGTTAGGTGCATCAGCTTATTCAGCAGCGGTATTCCATCTCATGACCCATGCTTTCTTCAAAGCTCTATTATTCTTGGCAGCAGGGTCAGTAATTATCGCCATGCACCACGAGCAAGATATTCGTAAAATGGGTGGCTTGAAGCGTCATATGCCGATTACTTATTGGACTTCCTTAGTGGGCTCTTTAGCGCTCATTGGTATTCCCGGTTTTGCAGGTTTCTTCTCCAAAGATGCGATTATTGAAGCGGTTCATGCTTCAACCTTACCAGCCGCTGGTTATGCCTATTTCATGGTATTACTCGGCGTGTTTGTGACGGCTTTCTATTCATTCCGGATGTTCTTCTTGGTATTCCATGGTGATGAGCGGATGGATGATCACACCTTACATCATTTACACGAGTCGCCTAAGGTGGTTACTATCCCCTTGATCTTATTGGCAATTCCCTCGGTAATTGCGGGCTATTTTATTGGCACTATGGTCATGGGTGACTTCTTTAATCAAGTAACACTCTTGCCAAAAGCTGAGCATCTCCATCAAGTGACCACGATTATGGTGGATCATGAGCGTCATCCAGCGATGGAGGTCTTGCGTGAGGAATATCATGGCATCTTCAGCTTCATCTTCCACGGTATGATAGCGTTACCATTCTGGTTGGCACTAGCTGGTGTGGGTGCTGCTTGGTATATCTATATGAAAGATGACAGTATTGCCGATTGGTTCTATAACCGTTTCCAATGGCTCTACAAAATTCTCGACAACAAATATTACTTCGATACGTTTAACCAGAAATTCTTTGCAAATGGTTCTTTGAATCTCGGCACTGCTTTCTGGACATTTGATAAAACGATTATCGATGGGCTTTTCGTCAATGGAGTGGCAAAAATGACAGGCTGGACGGCGCGTCTACTCAGCCACTTCCAAACGGGTTATCTCTACCACTATGTAATGGCAATGGCATTAGGCGTTGGTTTCCTAATGGCGTGGCTATTTATGGCTTTGAGCGCTTAGGGTGGACAGACAAATTATGATTCCAGGAAGTGTTTTATGATTGATTGGCCAATCCTAAGCCTACTGATTTGGCTGCCTATTGTGGGTGGGGTAGGTATTGTATTGTTGGGTGATAAGCTAGGCGCCGGGAGACAGGCTGCTTTAGCTATTGCGATACTGACATTTTTGCTGAGCTTGCCTTTGTATTTCTCTTATGATGCTGCGGCGGGCACAATGCAATTCCGTGAGTCTGCTGCATGGATTGAAGCCTTTGGCATTAATATTCGCTATGAATTAGGTGCTGATGGCATTGCGATTCCTTTGATTTTACTCAACACCTTTACTACGGTCTTAGTAGTCATCGCTGGTTGGGAAGTCATTCAGAGCCGCGTATCCTTATATATGGCTTCTTTCCTAATCATGGAAGGCTTAGTTAATGGTGTATTTGCAGCGATGGACGCCATTTTATTCTATGTATTCTTCGAAGGTATGCTGATCCCGATGTTTTTGGTGATTGGTATTTGGGGCGGACCCAATCGTATTTATGCCACGATTAAGTTCTTCCTGTATACCTTCTTTGGGTCAGTCTTCCTATTAGTGAGCTTGGTTTATCTCTATATGCAAGGCGGTAGTTTCTTCTTACCCGACTTGTATATGTTAGGCGCTTTGCCAGAAACCGCCGGAACCTTAGTCTTTTTCTCCTTCTTAATCGCATTTGGGGTAAAAATCCCCATGTGGCCGGTACATACTTGGTTGCCGGATGCACACGTTGAAGCGCCTACCGGCGGCTCAGTGATCTTAGCGGCGATTACCTTAAAAGTCGGTGGCTACGCTTTCTTGCGTATGGCACTCCCGATTGTCCCTGAGGCAGCAATGGAGTGGAGCTGGCTGGTCATTGCCTTATCCTTAGTTGCTGTGATCTATATTGGTTTCGTGGCGCTGGTGCAAACTGATATGAAAAAGCTGGTGGCTTATTCTTCGATTGCACACATGGCTTTTGTAACTTTAGGCTTTTTCTTAGTATTCAAGTTGCAATTAAGTGGCTCTGATCCTAGCTCTAGCGGTGCAGTGATGGCCGTACAGGGTGGAATGGTGCAAATGATTTCTCATGGTTTTATCTCAGGGGCGATGTTCTTGTGTATTGGTGTGTTATATGACCGTATGCATACCCGTGACATTAAAGCTTATGGTGGTGTAGTCAATCGTATGCCTATTTTTGCCACTTTCTTTGTTTTGTTTGCCATGGCGAATACAGGTTTACCAGGAACTTCCGGTTTTGTGGGTGAGTTTCTGGTTATCTTAGCCAGCACTAAAGCGAATTTCTGGGTTGCCTTCGGTGCAGCGACCACTTTGATCGTTGGCGCAGCCTATACCTTATGGCTAGTGAAACGCGTCGTTTGGGGTGAAGTCACCAATGGCGAAGTTGATAAATTGACCGATGTTAATAAGCGTGAGATGTTGACCTTAGGTGTATTAGCTTTTGCAGTGCTATTGTTGGGTTTGTGGCCTGATCCCTTAACAGGCTTTATGGATGCGTCAATTCGTCAGTTGGTAGCAACAATTACAGATGGAATGACCGTCGTTACAGCACAGGTAGGGGGTTAATGATGTCCGCATTTGAAATTGCTAGACCAGAGATTTTCCTGCTCATTGCTGCCTGCGTCGTGTTATTGCTGGATTTATTCGTTGGTAAAAATGCACGTGTGGTCACATATTTAGCGACACAAGCTTCCTTACTCACGACAGCTTTATTGATTTATAGCAGCTCTTTTAATCAAGAGATGAAAGTCGTTGGCCTAGATCGCATGTACGTGCTGGATGAGTTAGCGGGCTTTTTAAAGATTAGTATTGTGGGTTTTGCCATGCTGTCTTTTATCTATGCCCGTAAGTATTTACGTGACCAAAATTTATGGCGTGGTGAGTTCTTCGTATTAGGCATGACCTCCGTTTTAGGGATGCTGATTATGAGCTCAGGCTATAATTTACTGGTGCTCTATCTGGGCTTAGAGGTACTGTCTTTATCCATGTATGCTTTAGTGGCCTTACACCGTGATAATGGTAAAGCGATTGAAGCGGCAATGAAGTACTTCATCTTAGGCGCGGTTGGCTCAGGTATGCTGCTGTACGGTATGTCCTTGCTTTACGGTATTAGTGGTGGCTTAGGTGTTGATCACTTAAGTACATTCTTTAATGCTCAGCCCGCCAATGATGTCAAAGTTTTATTTGCCCTGACCTTCATTGTGGCAGGTTTAGCGTTCAAATTGGGCGCTGTACCTTTCCATATGTGGTTACCCGACGTCTACCAAGGTGCACCTACTGCCGTGACGCTATTTTTGGGCAGTGCTCCTAAGGTGGCTGCCTTTGCTTTAGTGATGCGCATTTTGGCTGAGGGCTTGGGTTCAGTTGAGGAATCATGGTCGCAAATGTTGATGGTATTAGGCTTACTGTCGATTATTGTAGGGAACCTATTCGCAGTCGCGCAGCACAATATGAAGCGTATGTTGGCTTATTCGACTATTTCCCACATGGGCTTCATCATTATGGGTGTCATCACTAGCTCTCACATTGGCTACAGTGCCGCGATGTTTTACGTGGTCACTTACGCTTTAATGTCTGCTGCCGCGTTTGCGCTATTAATTTTATTGAGCCGCACCGGCTATGAAGCAGAAACCTTAGATGATTTAAAAGGTTTAAATGAGCGTAGCCCTTGGCTAGCGTTTCTCGTGATGCTAATGATGTTATCAATGATGGGCTTCCCTTTAACCGTAGGCTTCTACAGCAAATTAGCGGTAATCCAAGCGGTTGTAGGTAAAGAGCTAGTTTGGCCCGCTGTTATCATGGTGGTCATGTCAGTGGTTGGCGCTTTCTATTATCTACGCGTTTTGAAGCTTATGTATTTCGAAAAGCCTGCCGATAACACGACTATTGATGTGGGTATCGACTTCTATGGTGTCTTAAGTGTCAATAGTTTGTTGCTCTTAGGGCTCGGCGTATTCCCGGGTGGTTTAATGGCTTTATGTTCTGCTGTGTTAAGTGCTAGTCAGTTATGACCGTACAGTATTATCAATGGTCGTACTTGGCCGTTGTATTGGCCTTAGCCAATTGGCCTTGGCTCAGTCAACGTTGCTTTCTAGTGTTGCAATGTGAACAAAAAGCCGTATGGATGCGCTTGTTAGAAACCTTAGTACTATTTGTTTTGGCTGGCGCGATGGGGCGTTTATTAGAACAAAGAGTCATGGGTAATCTGTCGAACCAAGATTGGGAGTTCTATTGGGTCTCCTTTTTTGTGTTTTTAGTGTTTGCTTTCCCCGGTTTTATGTATCGTTTATACCGTATAAGCCATTGAGCTTGCGTGTGTTTTTATTTTATTTGTAAGAATTGCTTGCAACTAAGATCGAAACCCACTATAGTTCACAACCTCTGATGCGGGGTGGAGCAGTCTGGCAGCTCGTCGGGCTCATAACCCGAAGGTCGTAGGTTCAAATCCTGCCCCCGCTACCAAGATAAAAAGTATAAAAGAGCCCCTTTATGGGGCTTTTTTATTATGTTGCTTAAGAGAATGACGCATTAATGCAAGAACGATTAGAAACCCTCATTAGAACCGCTGTCACAGGTCTTGGCTATGAACTGTGGGGTTATGAGTATCGCGTATACGGCGAGAGTGCTTTATTGCGCATCTTTATTGATTCGCCAGCGGGTATCACGGTCGATGACTGTGGTCGGGTGAGCGAACAAATTGGCGCAGCTTTGGATGTTGAAGACCTAATCCCAGTGGCTTATATGCTGGAAGTCTCTTCGCCTGGGGTTGATCGGGTGTTATTCGAGCCGCATCAATATCAGCGCTATTTAGGACAAAAAATAAAAGTACGTACGCGCGTAAGGATTAATGCGCTACGTAATTTTGTGGGAACGTTGCTCGCAGCGGATGACACAAAGATAAGCGTACAAATGGATGCTGCAACCTTGGATGTGCCCTATGAGGCGATTGATAGGGGCAGACTGGTGTATGTGCCCGACACAACACCTCGTAAAGGTAAAAGTAAGGGTAAACGCGCATGAATAAAGAAATACTCTACGTTGTTGATTCGGTTTCCAATGAGAAAAGTGTCAGTAAAAATTTAATTTTTGAAGCAGTCGAAACCGCATTAGCCATGGCAACCCGTAAACGTTTCGGGATGCATATGGATGTACGTGTGGTCGTGGATCGCCACACGGGCGACTATGATACTTATCGCCGTTGGTTAGTTGTTGACGATGAAGACCCAAGCTTTGAAAGCCCAGAGCGGCAGATTTTATTAAGTTATGCTAAAAATCGTGGCCTAGATGTGGCTGTTGGCGATTATATTGAAGAAAAAATTGCTTCAGTTGAATTTGGACGTATCGCAGCGCAAACCGCAAAGCAAGTCATTGTTGGTAAGGTGCGTGAAGCCGAGCGTGAAAAATTAGTGTCAAGCTACCGTCATAAGGTAGGCCAGTTAATCATGGGCACGGTGAAGCGTTTTGACAAAAAAGGTGTGTTCTTAGACCTAGGCGATAATGCGGAAGCTTTAATTCCTCGTGAAGAAATGATTCCACGGGAGATGGCGCATACGGGTGCGCGTATGCGGGGTTATTTAAAGGAAATTCGCCAAGATCAACGGGGCCCACAAATTATTGTGAGTCGTAGTGATGTTAATTTCCTAATAGAATTAATGAAGTTAGAAGTACCTGAAATCAATCAAGAAATGATTGAGATTACGGGCGCAGCACGCGATCCGGGCGCTAGGGCTAAGGTTGCAGTTCGTGCAGTATTACCCAATATTGATCCGGTTGGGGCATGTGTAGGGATGCGTGGTTCCCGTATTCAAACGGTTACCACCGAATTAAATGGCGAGCGTGTTGATATTGTGTTGTGGAATGATGACATTGCAACTTACGTGATGAATGTCATGGCTCCCGCTGAAGTATTATCTATTGTGGTCGACGAAGATCAGCGCACTATGGATATTGGTGTGGATAAGGATAAGTTGTCGCAGGCCATTGGTAAAGGTGGCCAAAATGTTCGCCTAGCCAGTGAGCTGACCGGCTGGACACTCAATGTGATGAGTGTGGAAGAGGTTGAGGCGAAAACGGAAGCGGAGCAACAGGCGATTTTAGAGTTATTTGTCAATAAATTAGATGTAGATGAAGAAGTTGCCGCTTTATTGATTGAAGAAGGCTTCTCAACCTTGGAAGATATTGCGTATGTTCCTAAGGAAGATTTCTTGGAAATCGAAGCCTTTGACGAAGATATCGTCAATGAATTGCGTGAGCGAGCGCGAACCGCTTTATTGACTGAAGCAATTGCTAAGGATACGCCGATTCCAGCGGATGACTTATTGAATATGAAGGGTATGGATAAAGAGCTAGCTTATCAGCTTGCTGCACTTAAGATCCGTACTATGGAAGATTTGGCTGAACAAGCTGTGGATGATTTGTTAGATATCGAAGGCATGGACGAAGACCGCGCCGCGCAATTGATTATGACTGCGCGTGAGCCTTGGTTTGCCAGCGGGTCTGCTCAGTGATGTAAACAGGAGAATGCGATACATGTCGGATATAGAAGTTAAGAAACTCGCAGAAATGGTGCGAGCTCCTGTGGATGTCTTAATGCGTCAATTAAAACGTGCAGGCATCGAAGTGAGTAGTCCCGATGACAAAATTACTGATGCTCAGAAATTATTATTGCTAGAGCGTATGAATGAAGGCAATACCGATTCAGCAGGCAACAAAATTACCTTAAAGCGTAATCCACCGAATGTAGGGAATGATCGTCGTCCACCGGCGGGTGTTGATGTGCGTCGTAAAAAGACTTTGGGTTTGCGTGGCAATAGTAATGAGTCAGCGGCTGATCGTCAGGCGGAATTACGCGCAGAACAATTAGCACAACAAGCTCAAGCCGAGCGTCGTGAGCGCGAAGCAGTAATAGAGAAGGCTGAACGTGAACGGCGTGAGCGTGAAGCACAGCGTTTACGTCAACAGCGTGAGGGCGTTACTAATGCTAATCAAGTGTCACGCCCAGCCGTACCAGTTGTGGTAGAAGAAAAAGTAGCTGAGCCTGTGCCTGTTGCATTGGAAGCTCCTATTCAAAGCCATGAACAAATCGCAACACCGATTGAGACTGTCCTTGAGGTAGTAGCGCCGCCAGTTGAGCCAGCTCCTGTATTGGAATCTAGCTTGGTAGAAGCGCCTAAGCCTGAAGAAGTAGTGGCGAATGTGGTTGCGACTCAGGTGTCAGAAGCTCCGGCGCCCGCCGCCGGTGAACAGCGTCGTATGGTTGTCGAGGCTGCTCGTGAAGAAGCAGCGGCAGCACTCAAACGTCGTCCTTCACGTGCCAAGGCAAAACCTTCTTTAGCGCCACGTACCACTATTGTGAGTGACGAGGAAGAAGAGGTTGTTCCTTCCGTGAAGTTACCTATCAAGGATGAGGACGAAGATTTAGGTGCCAAGAAAGGCGATAAGAAGAAGCCTGTTCGTACACGTGGCCGTGAAAATGAGCGTGGCAATACACCAACCATTCAACATAAGGGTGGTAAGCGTAAGCCTGGTGGTCGTCGTGACGATGTGGTACCAGAGCGCGAAGTAAAACATGGTTTTGAGAAACCAACGGCGCCCGTTATTCGCGAGATTGAAATTCCATCGACCATCGTGGTGTCGGATTTAGCGCAGAAGCTGGCGATTCGTGCCACAGACATTATTAAGTCCATTATGAAAATGGGCATGATGGTGACAATCAATCAAGCAATTGATCAAGATACCGCTATTCTGGTGACTGAAGAGTTAGGTCACAAAGCGACCCCGATGAAGGAAATGGATGAGGCGAGTATGCTCGCTACCGTGCTGGACTCGGGCGATTATTATGTTGAGACACGTCCACCTGTGGTGACTATCATGGGTCACGTTGACCATGGTAAAACCTCTTTACTCGATTATATCCGTAAAACACGGGTGGCTTCTGGCGAGGCGGGTGGTATTACCCAGCATATTGGTGCTTACCATGTGGATACACCTCAAGGTACGGTGACGTTCTTAGATACCCCAGGTCACGCTGCTTTCACCAAAATGCGTGCGCGTGGTGCACAAGTAACGGATATTGTGGTGTTAATCGTAGCGGCGGATGATGGTGTCATGCCCCAAACCAAAGAAGCGATTCAACACGCCAAAGCGGCTAATGTACCGCTTGTGGTGGCGATTAATAAGATCGACAAACCAACCGCTGATCCTGAACGCGTCCTCAGTGAATTATCACTGAATGACGTGTTGACTGAGGATTGGGGGGGGGATGTTCCAGTCGTACGTGTTTCTGCCAAAACGGGTGTCGGCATTGATGACTTATTGACGACGATTCTATTGGTAGCTGAAGTATTGGAGCTTAAAGCCCCAACCGATGCACCGGCAAAAGGTGCGGTGGTTGAAGCGAGTATTGAGCGCGGTCGTGGTGCGGTTGCAACGGTTCTGATTCGTGAAGGCACCTTGCACAAAGGCGATATGCTGTTGTGCGGTACCCAATTCGGTCGAGTCCGTGCCATGTTCGATGAAACTGGCCGTCCAGTGAAAGAGGCGGGCCCATCGATTCCGGTCGCAGTAGTGGGCTTACCGGCAGCACCAGAAGCAGGTGATGAAGCTTTTGTGGTTTCTGATGAGCGTAAAGCGCGTGAAATTGTTGAATTGCGTAAAGAAAAACAACGTGACAGCCGTTTCGCCGCACAAAGTAGCGCTAGACTGGATAATTTATTCAGCCAAATGCAAACCGCTGAACGTGCCCAAGTTAACTTATTGGTTAAAGCCGACGTGCAGGGTAGCGTGGAAGCGATTCGTAGTGAATTGCTTAAATTATCTACCGACGAAGTCGAAGTACGCATTCTATCCTCCGGTATTGGTGGCATGACTGAAGGCGATATCGACTTGGCCGCAGCCTCAAAAGCGACCATTATTGCGTTCAACGTGCGTGCCGATGCTTCAGCGCGTAAAGCCGCTCAAGAGAACGAAGTCGAAATTCGTTATTACAGCATTATTTATGATGTCATTAATGATGTGAAAGCAGCGATGAGTGGCTTGTTGTCGCCTGAAACTCGCGAAGTCTTCTTGGGTCTGGCCGAAGTACGCAATGTATTCCGTGCCTCTGGTTTTGGTCAGGTCGCAGGCTGCTTAGTCATCGAAGGCGTTGTGCGCCGTGGTAGCCCTATTCGCGTGTTACGTGAAAATGTGGTGATCTTCGAAGGCGAGCTTGAATCATTACGGCGTCATCGTGATGATGTCAAAGAAGTTCAGGTGGGTACTGAATGCGGTATCGCTGTGAAAGACTACAATGACGTGCGCGTTGGCGATAAGATCGAAGTGTTTGACCGTATCCAAGTGGCGAGAACCATTTAATGGTAAAACGCAATGCAGCCGCTGGCTTTTCACGGAGTGATCGTGTAGCGGGTCAAATCCGTCGCGATATTGCGCTACTGATTCGCAATGAAGTGAAAGACCCGCGTTTAGGGATGGTAACGGTGTTGGAGGTGTCAGTCTCCAAAGATCTGACTCATGCCAAGGTTTGGTTCGATACCCTTAATGCGGAACAAGGCAAGGAAGCCGAAGCGATTTTAAATCAAGCGGCTGGCTTCCTGCGCCATGAACTAGGACGTGGCTTGAAGTTACGAGTGACCCCTAACTTGCATTTTTTCTATGATGAAAGCCAAGCGCGGGGTGCTGCTTTATCGGAGTTGATTGACCGTGTTATCGCGGAAGATCAGCAAGCGCAGCAAGCTGACCACGATATCGCTAACAAAGAGCACGACTAAACCTTGGCTAAGGCATTAGGTAAGGTAGATGGCATTATTTTGCTGGATAAGCCCTTAGGTTTATCCAGTAATCAAGCGCTTCAACAGGTTCGTTGGTTATTCAAAGCCGAGAAGGCTGGCCATACGGGCAGTCTTGATCCTCTAGCAACAGGTATGTTGCCGATTTGTTTTGGCGAAGCAAGCAAGGTTTCCGCCTTTCTTTTAGATTCTGATAAAACGTACCTTACAATAGCCCAATTAGGCAAAATAACGACCACGGCGGATGCTGAAGGTGAGGTCTTGCAAACGCGTGCTATTCCGTCTTTATCACCTGAGCGTATTGAAGCGGTATTAGCGAACTTTCGTGGCGTGATTCAACAAGTTCCACCGATGTATTCAGCGCTCAAAAAAGATGGCAAGCCGCTTTATGAATTGGCACGCCAAGGCATCGAAGTAGCGCGTGTTGAGCGTCAAATCACTATTCACCAACTCGAATTAGTCAGCTACACCGAGGATACACTGCACTTGCGGGTGCATTGTAGTAAGGGCACGTATATTCGCTCTTTAGTGCAGGATATTGGCGAAGCTCTCACGTGTGGTGCGTATGTAGCTGCCTTGCGACGTACTAGCGTAACGCCGTTTGATCCAGCTGCGATGCAGACAATGGAGCAGTTGCAAGCCTTAGCAGAAAATGATCCATTTGAATTGCATAAATTGCTACTAGCCCCCGATGTGGCTTTACAAGCATTACCACAATGGACGCTGGCGAATGAGGCGCAAATCTGGCGTTTGCGCCATGGCAAAGCCTTGGCTTGGCCTGAGCGTTTGCCGGTACTACCGTTATTGCGATTGTATAGTGCAACCGGTGAATTTATTGGAGTTGGTGAATGGCGCAAAGGTCAATTACGCGCCAAGCGCCTGATGGCTTACGATCCTAATGAGCACGGGGAATAGTACTACACACAGAGCAATTCGGATCGCGTGGCAAGGTAAAACTTATCCACTCCATGACTAGTCCATCAAAAAGCAGCACGCGTCCGGCCAGACTTCTTCCTGTTCCCACGATTAGCTTAATGGTCTCTAAGGCTTGCATACTGCCTAAAATCCCCAAGATAGGCCCAACCACACCATTCTCGCTACAGGTTTGTGCAAGCGCAGCAGTCTTGCTATAGAAACATTGGTAGCAAGGATTTTCACCCAGCCAAGGCTGAAACACGCTCATTTGGCCTTCCCAACGAATTGCAGCAGCCGAGACTAAGGGTTTACGTGCTTGAACAGCCATTTGATTAATGAGCAAGCGAGATTCTAAATTATCTGTGCAATCAAGCACTACATCGACTTGCTGTATGTGCGCCAATAAAGCTTCTGCATCAAGTCTAGTAGGAATGATTTCGAGCTTTATTTCGGGATTGAGGCGCTGCAAGGTTTCAGCGGCCGAGTCTACTTTGCGCTGCCCTACTTTTTCACTATCATGCACAATTTGACGTTGAAGATTGGTTAAATCGACAGTATCGGCATCGCATAAGACTAATGTTCCAAGTCCAGCACTGGCTAAATACATCGACACAGGTGAGCCTAAGCCCCCCAAACCGATAATGAGCGCGCGTGCTTGTTGCAATCGTTGCTGCCCAGTAATATCAATTTGTGGCAGCATAATTTGGCGGCTATAACGTAACAGTTGCTCATCGTCCATTCTAAAAAGCCTCGCGTTTAAAGCTAAAGCATAGCAAGGGTGTTTTAGCGCGTATAGATAACCCGAAAGGAGCGCATCACTATGCAAAACTTTGATTCTTCTCGTCGTAGTGCCCTAAAAACTTTACTGGGTGTGTTGGCATTGCCCACCTTTTATACAGTGGCACAGGCTGACACACAGTTACCACGCCCGCCTTCCGATGCAAATGTGCTCTTTCTGCAACGTCACGATGCCGAGTATTTAAAGCATCGCCAGATTTTTAATAAGCGCATTACGTTAATGCCACGCTTCATTGCGGTTTGTTATAACGAAACAGGTGTGCAAACGGCAATCCGTTATGCCAATCAGACTAATTTAGCAGTGAGCGTAAAAAGCGGCGGGCATTGTTTTGAAGGCTATTCTTTAAATGAAGGCGGCCTACTCATTGATCTTTCTTTATTTAATAAACTTAGCTATAGCGCTGATAGTAAAACCCTCGTGGCGCAAGCCGGTGCGAAATTAGGTAAGGTTTATGAGTATCTAGCGCCGCATAAACGTTTAATTCCAGCGGGTTCTTGTGCTGGGGTAGGGGTAGCAGGTTTAACCTTGGGCGGTGGTTATGGTTTTTTCGCACGTCAATATGGTTTGACTTGTGATAGTTTGAAACGCGTTCAATTAGTGGATGGAAAAGGCAATTTACTCGATTCGAAAGATAATCCTGAATTATTATGGGCGTGTCGCGGTGGTAATAATGGTAGTTTCGGCGTGGTAACACGTTTTACGTTTAATACCCATCCTGCCCCTAATTTCTTTCGCAGTTATCGTTTTAAATATAAAAATTTAAATCTGGTACAAGCCACAGCGTTAGCGAAGCGTTGGTTTGATTTAATGCCAAGCTTGCCGACTACCGCTTATTCATCATGGGTTCTGAATCGTAATCAATTAACGATTCTAATGACCGATATGAGGCCAAGCACGAACGCATTACAAGCGATTCTTAAATCGCTGAGTAAAGGTGCATCAGACATTATGCCCGTACGTAAGGATAGCTTTTTGGCAGGTATAAAGCGCTATCGTGGTGGGCAAGAACCTATGTACTTTAAGAATGTTTCCGCCGGTTATTATCAAAGCTTTAAAAGTATTGAGGCGGCTTTTCCTGATATTTTTAAAGCGATGCAAGCTAGTCCGCTGAAACAAAATTTACTACAAATTAATACCTTGGGTGGAGCGATTAACGATGCTGGCAAAGCAGCAAGCAGCGCCTATCCACACCGAAGCTATGCATTTTTAGGTGAGTATCAGGTTTATTATGACAAAGCTAGCGATGGAAATAGAGCCGTTGATTTAGTAAATCAAATCCAAAAGCGTTTAACGGCAGCGGGTATTCAGGCGCACTATGCGAATTATCCGGATATTAATTTACCCAATTGGCAAGAGGCTTATTACGGTGCTTCCTATGCGCGCTTACAAAAATTGAAGCATCAATTAGACCCTGATAATCGTATTCGCCACCCGCAAAGTGTTCAGCTCTAAATTTACCAATTAAAAGGCTGTACCTGAACAATTTCACCGGCTTGAACCGTGTCACGTTCATCCGGCAAAACAATTAAACAATTCGCTTGGCTCATCGAGCTTAAAATGCCTGAGCCTTGATAGCCGGTTTTTTCTACGATTAATTGGCCTTGTGCAGTACGCGATAAAATACCGCGTTGAAATTCAGTTCGCCCTGGTTGTTTTTTTAAGCGGCTTTGGCATATCGCATCCATTAATAGAGGCTGAGGATGCGTTTCTCCAGCCATTTTTAATAAAGCGGGTTGGACTAATTGTAAAAAAGTCACCATGACAGCGACCGGATTGCCCGGTAAACCAAAAAAAGTCGCTTGGTCTAATTGCCCCATGGCTAAAGGGCGGCCGGGTTTAATGGCAATCTTCCAAAAATGAATTTGCCCCAGTTTGTTGAGAATAGCTTTTATATAATCGGCTTCGCCAACTGAAACACCACCCGAAGTTAACACTACATCAGCATTGGCAGCGGCATTTTTCAAAGTTTGCTCAAGTAAATCGGGATCGTCTTTTACCACACCCATATCGAGCACATCGAAATTCAAACGCTTCAAAAGACCATAGAGCGCGTAGCGATTGCTATCGTAAACCTCACCTGCTGCTAAAGTTTCGCCGATTGAGCGCAATTCATCACCAGTAGAAAAGAAGGCAACTCGCAAAGGCCGATAAACGCTTACCTCGCCAATGCCAATCGACGCCAGAATCCCTAAATCGGCTGGATTTAAGCGCCGCCCTGCTTGGAGTAATACGCTATTTAGAGCAATGTCTTCACCGGCTTGGCGAATATTTTGCCCCGCTCGATGTCCTGTGCCAATACGAATAGCGTGTGCATCCAGTTGCTC
This sequence comes from Thiolinea disciformis DSM 14473, assembly GCF_000371925.1. Classification (GTDB taxonomy): domain Bacteria; phylum Pseudomonadota; class Gammaproteobacteria; order Thiotrichales; family Thiotrichaceae; genus Thiolinea; species Thiolinea disciformis. The sequence continues at coordinate 71,683 of NZ_AQVE01000018.1, forward strand.
AACTTGCTCTTGAATGACAACAGTGTCAGTTCCGGCAGGCATAGGAGCGCCGGTCATAATCCTTACACATTGATTGGCACCACATATACCTTCAAAAGGTTTACCTGCGAAAGCTATCCCGACAAGCTCGAAATTCTTAGTAGCAGCATTGGGCAAATCTTCGCCCCGTAAAGCATAGCCATCCATCGCTGAATTCACATGGTTCGGGACTTGAATGGGCGAGATAATATCTTGAGCGAGTATATGTCCCAAGGCATCACGCAAAGGGCGTTTGATGGACTGAGTAAGGGGCGGGCAAGCTGCCAAAATATGTTGCTGGGCTTGTACCAAAGACAAGCTGGTAGGGTCAATGCTATCAAAGCAGCTGGGGGCAGTTTGGATAGTGGTATTCGGCATGGCTCGCTGTCTCTCGCTAACAATGCACAGCATAGTAACGAAATCCACAAGGCTTGTAATGTACGCAAATCAAATTTGCGTTATGTAGGAGGCGGCCAATTATCCGCAAATTAATTCCTCGCAACCAGATCGGCCTCACACCTAATAAGTAATTTCGATCAAGCTCTCAGTCATATGAATCAGTATAGCAGCAATCGAGGTGAATGATGAAGAAAAATCAAAAATACGCAGGATGGCAGACGATTATATTCTGGTTATTGTGGTCGTTATTACTGATCCCTTTATATTTCGCGACGGCTGCGGCTTGGATCGTAGGCTCTCTGTTAAAAACTTTTAATGAGCCTATGGATATTTTACTCACGCTCATTTTTATGCTGGCAATCATTATGCTGGTATTAGTAATTTTTAAATCATGGCGTGCTTTTATTAATCACACCCATAGTTTTAGCAAAGTATTGGGAATGGTATTTACCGGTTTATTAGTCATACCCTTATTAACCTTATTATTAGGCGGTGCGACTTATGTGCAATTTAATAATCAACCCATGTCTTATTATCAAAATAATTATGATAGCTTCATGGAAAAACATGCTAGCCAATTGTCACAAGCTCATTAAATAGATTTCTAACACTTGCAGAGAGGGCTGTCTGAACTCAGAAGCCTTTCTAAACCTACTACATTCATTTTTTGACACTTAACAAGCAAACCAAGCTAGTTCAATTTGTTTATTTTGCTTTTCTTGGGATTGTTTCGGCAGCTAATCGTTTACAATATACTATTAGTCCCAAAAATTGTGTGCTTTGTCCCATGTCTAAAACGATTCTCTTTTTAGCGGCTAATCCTTCTAATCGCGATGCGTTGTTTATCAATGATGAATACCTCGCCGTTAAAGCGCACTTGCGTAACACCGAGTTTCAGATTGTCATGCAACCCGCGTTGCAATTTAAGGACTTATTAGATGCATTGAGAACCCACAAGCCTTGGATGGTGCATTTTAGTGGGCATGGTGAGGGCGCTTTGGGTTTGTTACTGGAAGATGCCAAGGGCAAAGCTGCTTATCTCAAGTCTGATTCACTCAAAACCATGTTCAGTCTCTTGCATGGGCATACGCACTGTGTATTTTTGAATGCTTGTTATTCGGAGCAACAAGCCAAGCAAATTTCGCCCTATATTCCCTACATTATTGGTATGAGTACCCAAGTGCGTGATGCTATTAGCTTGCATTTTAGTGAGCAGATTTATGCAGGTTTAGCGAAACATTGGGGTATTGAGCAAGCGTTTTACTGGGCAAAAACGGCAGTGCGTCAAGAGCATTATTTGGCCGCTAATATCCCTATTCTTTATAAGCAGGGTCAACTAATTGAGCAAGAACCACCAAGCAGTTCTGTCAGTTTAGCACTCAAGCAACGCAGTTTTGTTGATGCAATTTTCAAGAAATACCTGAATTTGAATTCATCGTTGATCCTTCTGGCGCAAGAGGGTTTTCAGACTCAGCATTATGTACAGGCTTTGCGTGATAAGGCGAAGTTGCATTTTGGGGCGGAGTGGGTATTGAACTTTTCGTTACCCGCTGATCAGGATATGAGTGAATCGGATTATTTCTCTGAGTTGGCGACTGATTGCGATTTGGATCAATCAGTGCATTCCTTACCAACATGGCGCAAGGCGATGCGGGCGCGTTTGAAGAAGGGTAAGGAATTATTTTTGTTAGTTACACGCTTTGAAAAGGGTGATGAAAAGCATCGCAGAACTTTAGCGGGTGAGTTGCGCAGTTTGTTGGAGGATTTTCCAAAGGGTTTGCATTTGGTGCTAATTGGGGGAGAGCGTTTGGCGGCATTAAAGTATGAGCAGGGTGCCATGTCTTTGTTGAATCATTTGCCTACTGAGTCGGTACCGGAGTTGTGTATTGAGGATATTTACTTACTTTATCCGCATACTGCCAAATTGGCGGAAAATCTGTTGCAAGCAATCTTGCACTTTGCGGATCATCATCCTGTGTTAGTAGAGGCTTGTTTGCGCGAGCTAGCGCAGGGTGAAAGCAATTGGAGTGAATCCGTGAAAAATAGTCATATTCCTGCGCAATTGTTTAATCGAGTGCGCCAAGAAAAGCAGCTTTGTGATTATCTGAATAAAAACCAATTTGGGCGGCATGACACTTGGGCAACTGACCCTTTAGAGCGCAGATTGTATTGGCAGAATTTTCTGAAGCCACAGAATGGGTGTTTGGTCTGGCGCTGTGAGTGGTTGCGGGAAATGGGTAAGGAGTTATTAAAGTGTTAGATGGCTATTAATTGATGAGGTAATCTTCAAAAAATCATCATAGCCTAATAGGCTCTGTTGAAATTTAAAAATCGCACTTAGTGAAATCAATAAATTGTGTCATTTATTCGGTTTTGATATACCAAATTAATCAACTATACTAAGCGCCAACAAAGTCAAGAGTTAATTGAAAATTAATAGACCTCCTGCGAAAGTCATTTTTTAAGAAATTTCACCAATTGGAATTTAACCAATTCTAGGTCGAAGACTAGGTGCGAAGGGTTTTCTAAAAAATATGCAAGTGATTAATTTTTGACTTTTGCAGGAGGCATAATAAATTAATTCTATGGGTTTCTAATAGTTCTATGTTCTGATGCTTTAGTATTTTAAAGAATTTGCATTTTTTGTCGAAAAACGTACGCTTGTCTTTCTTGCACTTTTTAAGAGGATTCGTATAGTGAGTGAAGAGGCTGTGGATTTAAAGAGGAATTCTGTTAAGAAGTTTATTGAGTTTGGAACGTTTAGTAGTGATCAAAAAGCAAAATACCTAGCTGAAATTTTTGATGGTGAATTAGAGCAAAACCAAGGGAAGCCAACTAACTTTCTTGTGGAAAATAGTGATTCACCTAGTTCTACTAGTAGTATTAGATTAATAAGACCAGATTCTGGATTATATACTCTTAAGCTGCCGCTTGATTTTCCTATTGGTATAAAGCGTATTATGCTTTATTTTATTAGCACATCTTTTCGAACTGCTCTTGAAGATTTGAAAAAAATACCTGCGATTGAAGGTAGGTTTATATTTTTCTATAGTAATGCTCCTAATGATCAAGATGAGTTATTTAATATTGCGCAAAATCGTGATAATAAGTATATAGCGCCTAGTAGTAAGCATCTGAGGAGTTTTTTATTTAATATAAATGCCAAGTCCTTACTATTGGATATACTTGTTAGTCAGCTTAGTTTATCTGAGTTGTCCCCTTATCAGATTAATGGTGGTGTGAATAATGAGGATGTTTTCTTTGGTCGCCATGGGGTTATTAATCACATTACTAATCGCGACTCTATGAATTACCTAGTTGTTGGTGGGCGGCAAATGGGAAAGTCGAGCCTATTGAAGGCTTTGAAGCGGCGTTATGCAGAAAATGCGCAAGTGCGGGTTTTTTATCAAACTTTATCCAATGAAACTTTGATTCCACATCTGATGGCAGCTTTAGATTTGCCCGAAATAGATTCACCACAAGCCTTTGCCCAAACTTTGGAAGCGCAGTTAAAGGCGGAGGGTAAGCGCTATATCTTCTTAATCGATGAGGCTGATTTATTCATTGCCCACGAGCAAGTACAAGGTTACCCAATTTTGAGTGTATTTCGCCGCCTCAGCGAACAAGGACAATGCAGTTTTATCCTCGCCGGATTCTGGCAACTCTATCAACATGCGGTTTTAGACTATCAATCACCCTTACGCAATTTTGGTGAAGTCTTAGAAGTTGGAGCATTAGAACAAGATGCCTGTGAACAACTTGCTACTAAACCGATGCAAAACCTCAATTTGAGCTATGCCAATCATGCTTTAGTTCAACACCTTATCAGCCAATGTGGGCAGCGTGCTAATTTAATCGCCTATGTTTGTGACCAAATAATTAAGCAATTAGAGCCGAGTCAGCGCGTGATTGAAGTCACTGATATTCACCGCGTACTCCAAGGGCGCGACTTGCAAAAACGTCTAGCGGGTTGGTCAGTTGGCATCGGCGAGAAAGAGCAAGCCTATGATCGCTTGGTAGTGTATAGCACGATTCAACAAGCTAGTTTCACCATCGGTGCGTTAATGCAGGATTTGGAGCAACAAGGTGCACATTTTGATAGCTCCGAATTGGAGCAGGCGCTATCACGTCTAGAATTGGCTTTTGTCTTGAAGAAAACTCAGAATCGCTATTGCTACTGTGTGCCACTGTTTGTGGAGTATATGTGTGCGGATGAAGTCGAAGTAAAACGTATTAAGGAGCTGAAATCGTGGACTTGATTAGGTTCTGTTGACATTTATAGGTAGAGTTTGCTAAAAGCGAACGATTTCAGGGTGTTATGACGAATCGCTATGTGTTAACGGATGAGCAATGGCTTATCTTATATGATCTGCTTCTCCAACATCCAAGGGTGTAGGTGGGTAATCCAGAGCGCTGTCGCTTATTCCTGTAGGCGGTGTTGTGGATCCTGCGGTCGGGCAGTCAGTGGCGGAGTTTACCGCGTGAGTACGGTCACTGGAATAGTGTGTTTAAACGGTATAATCGTTGGGCGGCGATGGTTGTATGGGATACCTTATTTCAGGCCATTCAAGTAGAGCCTGACTATCAAGAAGGCGGTATCGATAGTACCGTGGTGCGGGCACATGCCTGTGCAGTGGGACAAAAAAAGTAGTGCCACAGCCGAAGCTCTTGGTCGTTCAGTTGGGGGTTTTAGCTGTAAAATCCATGTGTTAAC
>NZ_AQVE01000019.1 GCF_000371925.1 Thiolinea disciformis DSM 14473
CATACCATCCATGCCGCCCATGCCTGACATTCCGCTCATGCCACCCATTCCGGACATGCCGCTCATACCACCCATGCCTGACATGCCGCTCATACCTGTCTGAGCACTACCAAAGCCTTTACGTGTCCACTGGGTGCATTGAGTTTTACCATCTATAGCCCCATCTGAAGTACATACCCACTGTTTAGTCACATCTTCCATGCCAACAGCGCCTTCAGCCATAGCCATCGGAGAAAGGAGCATCGCGCCCACTGCGACTGCTAAAGCTTTTCTGTTAAATAACTTCATTGAAACTCTCCTTGAATATCCTTGTTAACGACTTAAATTTTATAGATATCTGACTAACACGACTAAACGCTTACTGCGTGTTTTTGGCATGCCAGCCTCGTATATCATAGCGCGATAACATGCCGGGGTGATTAAAAGGTGTAAACCAATTGCCTTGATTTTCTAAAAATCGTAATGAGGCAGGGAAAGGCTGAGAAACACCGGTTAAGGCATAAGGCAACCAATTCTGATCTCTTACTAACTCGGTGATCACAGGGGCATTCGCAGGACGCTCCGAAGGATTAGTACCTGCCACATAAGGGACATCTTGCGCCCAACTGCTACCAGCAACTGTGAGTAAGAGTGTTGTACCTAGCAATAAAGAAATATATGTTTGACCGCGCATGTGGATCATCTCCGTGATCGTTGTCGTTCTAATCGTAAAACCTAAGAGCAGAAACTATGCCAAATAAACACTAAATGAATAAGCTTATGATTAAAAGTGATTTTCTTAGGATAAAGCCTAAAATCACACAGCATTTAGGTGGTTTTTCTGCCAGTTTGGCACACGCATCAATGACAAACTGTCAGACACGACATAGATCAAAACAGTTTGTTGGCGAATCACTTAGTATGATGACATTGCCAGTGTTGGCGTTACGCACTCACAAACTATGACCGCATTATTTGGCCGCAATAATCTAAGTCGTCGATTTTTAATCTTTCTATTTAGTGTATTAGGCTTGGTGTCACTGAGTTTTTTATTTGTTTTTTATTTTTTTTATAGCAAGCAAATCGCTGACGAGCGCACCCAAGCCTCTGAATCAGTTAGTTTATTACTGAAATCGTCCTTAGAACGCTCTATGTTGCGGCGTGACCTCACTGGTCTGCAAGAAATTGTCAGCGATTTAGGCAAACAGCCCGGCATTCGTGATGTATTAATTTTAAACCCTAGTGGCGAAATCCGTTTCGCCTCAGACACTAGCCGCCTTGGCACAACCGACCCCACGATGATTCGTGACTTTTGCCCTAGTTGTAGCGCAGAAAAACCACCCACCGAAGCGTCAACACGCTTTATTGCTCCGGCTAACGGTCATGAGGTACTACGCACGTTTCATCCCGTACACAATAAAGCTGAGTGCATGGCCTGTCATGGTGAAGCTAGTAAACATCCCGTTAACGGCATTTTGGTTGTCGATTACGATGCCGAGCCCATTAAGAGAAAGGGCCAAATTAATATTTTAATGTTGATGGGGGCTGGTTTAATTGCCATGTTGTTTAGTGCGGTTGCAGCATGGTGGTTTATGCAGAGAAATATTCTTAAGCCAGTTGCTGCCCTCGATTCTGCGAGCCAAGCACTTTCACAAGGCGACATGACTGCACGCGCTCCTTTGAATGGGGGCAAAGATGAAATGGCAAATTTAGCTTTCGCCTTCAATCAAATGGCTGAAACCCTACAAAAAAATCACCGTATCCTGAAACACCGCGAACAATTCCTGCAAGGTTTGATTGATGCTATTCCTGATGGTGTTAGAGTCATTAATAACAAATATGAAATTATTGCCGCCAATAATGCTTATGCCGATCAAACTGGGGTCAATTCCCCTCAAGAACTGCGTTATGAACCTTGCTACAAAATTACTTATCAACGGGAAACTCCCTGCCCTCCTTCGCTACGCACCTGCCCCGTTCATGAATTGCACACACAAACTCGCACTTTAAAATTTATGGAGCACTTGCAGCGTGAAGATGGAAGTGTGTTACCCACCGAGGTTTATGCTGCACGCTTACCCACGGCGACTGAAATGAATGGCGATTTTTTAGTGGTTGAAGCCGTGCGCGATCTGCAAAAAGCCGTGCAATACTCACATGAGCAAAAACTAGCCTCACTCGGCGAATTAGCGGCTGGCGTCGCCCATGAAATCCATAATCCATTAGCTTCAGTGCGTATTGCCTTACAGGCTAGCGATCAAATTTTAAGTGATTCGCAAGAAGATACGACTGAGCTAAAAGATTATTTGCGCCTAGTCGATGAAAAGGTTGAGCAATGTTTGGCGGTGACCCATCGCCTTATGAAAATGGGTACCCTCGCCAGTAATTATCCTGAGTTAGTCGAAGTTAATACTGTCATTCGCGAAACATTATCGTTACTACGCTTTGAGCGCGAACAATTAGGCATTACTGAGGTTTTAAATTTGTCCGAGCAGCCCTTACGCATTTTAGCTGCTGATAATGATCTAAGGATGATTATCTTAAACTTAGCACAAAATGCGTTTCATGCCATGCCGCAAGGTGGAGAATTTAAAGTGGCTAGCTTAAAGAAAGGTGACGATATTCAGATTCATATTCAAGATTCGGGCGTAGGTATTCCGGCAGAAAATCTACCTTATATCTTTGATCCGTTTTTTAGCCGCCGCTCGGATGAAAAGAAAGGCTCTGGCTTGGGTTTGACGATAGCGTTAGCATTAACACACCAACATCAAGGTGAATTAACGGTTGCAGCCCATAACCCAGGTAAAACCTTATTTATTCTTAGCTTCCCTGACGCTGACGCACAGCATAAGGACAATATATGACGCACTCTGTTTTGGTAATTGATGATGATACAACACTAAATCGCTTATTAGTGGGACAACTCAGAAAAATGAGTTACTCGGCAGAAAGTGCGCATTCATGGGCTGAGGCACAGCGTCTCTTACAACAATATGATTTTCATTTAATTCTCTTAGACTGTAAATTACCCGATGTAAATGGCACAGATGTTTTACCGCAGCTAGTGAGTGAGTATCCTGTTATTATTATTACTGCGCATGGCAGTGTTAAAGAGGCTGTTACTGCCATGCGTTCTGGTGCGGCCGAATACTTATTAAAACCCACAAATTTAGATGAATTAGAGCTAGTCATTCGTAAAACGCTTGATACACATAATATGAAAAAAGAGATTCTTTATTTAAAAGAACAAGTACAAAAGCGCAAGTCTTTTATGGTCGGTAAAAGCCCTAATTTAAAGGGTGTTGAGGCTATGATTAGTGCCGTTGCGCCTAGTAATATGACAGTCTTAATTCAAGGTGAAAGTGGGGTCGGTAAAGAATTAGTAGCAAGAGAAATTCATGAGCGTAGCCAAGTTGCTAAGCATGGCTATGTCGCGCTGGACTGTTGCACCATGCACGAAAATTTATTTGAGTCTGAACTATTCGGCCATGAAAAGGGGGCCTTCACAGGCGCAGATCGCCAAAAGAAAGGTTTGATTGAAAGTGCAGAAGGTGGGACTTTATTCTTAGATGAAATTGGTGAAATTGGCCCACCAATTCAAGCTAAATTATTACGAGTATTAGAAACGGGGCATTATCGTCGTTTGGGTGGGACACGTGATTTAACTGCAAATGTGCGTATTGTTGCCGCCACCAACCGCAATTTATTAGAAATGTCACGTGAAGGCACTTTCCGTCCCGACTTATTTTATCGCCTTAATGCTTTTACCATTGTCGTTCCACCCTTGCGCGAGCGTAAAGAAGATATTCCCGCTTTAGTCAATCATTTTATAAGCAACCATGATTTTTCACGTCGCGTGAATAAACACTTGAGTGATGAGGCTTTAAAGAAATTAATTAATTATTTCTGGCCGGGTAATATTCGTGAGCTAAAAAACATGGTAGAACGTGCGATTATTTTATCGGGAGAATCTGCGTTAATTTTACCTGAGCATATTACCTTAAGTGATATGACCAGCATACAATTCAATCGACCTCAGCGTGCTATAAAAGGTGTTGAAATGAGCTTTGAGGATACACCGACTCTAGAAGAATTAGAAAAACATTACTTGGGATTATTATTAGAAAAATATGATAGCCACCGCGGCAAAGTCGCTCGCACCCTTGGGATCAGCGAGCGCAATGTGTATCGTTTGATTAAAAAATATGAGTTTGGTTAATGAATTATACCCGAGCGTAAGACCTCATAGCAGGCGCCCATCGTGTGATAATCGGTTTTGCCTGCCGGTGACTTGAACTCATCATATTTTTGATTATCGCGCGTTAAGATTCTAAACCATGCGCCATATTGATGATCAACCATATGTTGCCAACTATATTGCCAAATACGCGCATACCACTCACGGTATTGTTGCTCACCCGTCGCGTGCGCTAATAAAGCAGCGGCGGCGAAACTTTCTGCCTGAACCCAGAAATATTTATCAGCATCACAAATAGAGCCATCGGGCGCAAAGCCATAACAAATGCCGCCATAGTCTTTATCCCATGCTTTTTCTAGGGCAGTGTCAAACAGAAAGCGTGCTTTGTCGATTTGCCAGTCTTCCGGCTGATGACGATGTAAAATTAACAGTAACTTCGCCCATTCAGTTTGATGACCGGGTTGAAATCCCCATGGGCGGAATAAATTTTTCGGATCATTTTTATTATAATTCCAATCTATTTGCCATTGTGGATCATAGTGCTCCCAAATTAACCCATTACCCAAAGCCCCTTGGCGCAAGGTAATATTTTTTGCGAGTGTTGACGCACGCTTTAAATAACGTTCGTCACCTGTTGCCTCGTAAGCCCATAGTAATGCTTCACAAGCGTGCATATTCGCATTTTGCCCACGATAAGGTGCAACGACACTGAAATCGGCATTGGCTTCATCACGATAAAGACCAAATGGTTCGTCCCAAAAATAGCGCTCCATCAAATCCCACGCTTGCGACAGCAACACTTCACCATCCACAATACCAGCACGATAAGCGCATGCACCGGCAAGCATTACAAACGCCAAGCCATAACAATGGTTGGTGGCATCCGTGGTGACGCCATTGTCTAGTAACCACGCGAAACCACCGGTAGTTTCTTGGCGATGCTGGCGCTCAATAAAATCAATGCCATGTTGTACCCAGTTGGCATAGTTCAAATCGGCAAAATAATGAGTCGCCATCGCGTAGTTAAAAACAAAACGCGTACTACTGACTAAATGCCGTGTCGACTGGTTGTACACACTGCCATCATCTCGAAAAAAATGGAAAAATCCACCCGCTTCATCCACTGCATTCGGTTCATAAAACTGGATTGTGGTACGAATATGCTGCTCTAAAAAATCGCGGCTAAAAAAATCAACTTGTGGCACAACCATGATTTTATCCTTTAAATAATAATTGCCTGTTTACAACCCATACGTGCCGATTCTAAGCAGGCCAAGGCCGCTGCCATCGAGCGTAAGCCATCTTCGCCAGTTGCGGCGGGCATTCCTTTCCCTTGAATCGCATCGAGAAAACGCCTTACACCGCCCGCATGCAAATCGGCTGATTCGGTTTCAATCACTTGCTCACCTTGCGCATTACGCAGCAGCACCTCGCCCGTCGATGACTGATGTAAGGCACCTTTGGCAATAATCGAGCCTTCCGTGCCATGGATTTCGATGCCATTACCAGCATAACGCACAGTAAAAGCCGTATGTACTTGTGCCAATAAGCCATTATCAAAACGAAACACCGCCATCGAACCGTCTTCCACATTTTCACCCATGCCAAAATGCTGGGAAAAACTGGTGACTTCAATCGGCTCGGCATTCAATAAAAAGCGCAGCAAATCAACATCATGCACCACAATATCTAATACCACCCCCCCACCAGCTTGAGGCTTATTAATACGCCAGCTTTGTAAGTCTTCACGCAAATAAACCGCATGAAATACCCGTGCTGCAATAGGCTTGCCGACTGCACCCGTTTGAATTAATTCACGAATTTTTCTTAAGGTTCCGGCATTACGCAAATGGTGATTCGTCGCCAATACCACACCGGCTTCTTGGCACACTTGTACCATTTCGCGCCCTTGCGCAAGACTCATCGCCAAGGGTTTTTCGCACAGAATATGCTTGCCCGCGCGCGCTGCTTTCAAGGTTTGCGCATGATGCAATTCATTGGTAGTACTGATGTACACGGCTTGAATCTCAGGATCCGCCAGCAATTCATCTAAACTATTAAATACTTTGGGAATTTGACAGGTTTCGGCATAGGCTTTACCGCGCTCAGGATGACTGGAAAAAACCGATAATACGCGCGCATCGGCTTGCGCTCGAATCGCAGGAATCACGCCGAATTGGGCAATTTGACTAGCACCGATTAGACCGAATTGAATCATGACTTATCCTTAACTGCTGTGGTGGTATCAAGGCTTACTATACAAGTGCAAGCTAAGCCTTACTAGCACTGGCGAAATTGCTTAATAAGCATAACTATAAATCGGCTAAGGCGATCTTTATCTATGTCTTCAATCTTGGCTCTGAACACCAATCTCAGTTTGAATCATTGTTGTGATAGGTCTTAATTAATACTTAAAAGCTTGAAAAAAAGCTCAGGCATGTTACAACAACTAAATTAATGTATTCCTCAACACAAGTTGCTAATTTATGAAAATCAAGCTGGCAAAAAAATCTTTTATACTACTATTCTGTATATTTTTTATTAGCGCTTGCAATAGCAGCGATGATACAACGCCTGAACCTATTCCCCCCACACCAGTTACAAAACCTAATATCATTTTTATTTATACCGATGATCATGGCTATGCTGACTTAAGCACACAAGGGGTAGTCAGCGATATTAAAACTCCTGCGATTGATCAGCTTGCAGCCAGTGGCATTAAAATGACGAATGGCTACTCAACAGCCCCCCAATGCACCCCCTCACGTGCCGCTTTAATGACCGGTCGTTATCAGCAGAAATTTGGTACTGATGACAATGCCTACACACCGATGCCGCAAGATGAGCCAACATTGGCAGAGAAATTAGTGAGTGTTGGTTATAAAACCGGAATGGCTGGGAAATGGCACCTTGAACTCGATGGCAATTCAAAAATTTGGTACCAACAAACTTATGCACCTGGCTCCACGCAGCCCTTTAACCTCGCGAATATTCCTTTATCTGAAAAGATTAAATACTTCCCCGAATCCAAGGGATTTCAAGAATACTTTTATGGCTATTTAAACAATTACCGCGCCAATTTTGACCTTGCTGGCAATAGCTTTGAACCCAAGGCCATTGTCGATAATCGTTTTCGGGTAGATGTAGTGAGTGATGCTGCAGTAGCTTTTATTAATAAGCACAAAACTGATCCGTTTTTCCTTTATGTGTCCTATTACGCCCCTCATACCCCATTGGAAGCTACACAAAAATACCTTTCTATGTTTCCAGAATCCATGCCAGAAAGACGCCGTTATGCCTTGGCGATGTTAGCGGCAATTGATGAGGGTGTGGGAAGAATAGTAAAAACATTGCAAGATAATGCCATCGATGAAAAGACTATTATCTTTTTTATGAGTGATAATGGCGCCCCCTTAGCTATTAAAAAAGAAGACTTACCCATTCTAGCCGTTGATGATGGCAACTGGGATGGCTCATTAAATAACCCTTGGATCGGTGAAAAAGGTATGCTGACAGAGGGCGGTATAAGAGTTCCTTATATAGTGCGCTGGAAAGGTCATTTACCTGCAGGAAAAGTCTATGAACAACCCATCATAACTTTAGATGCGACGAAAACGGCTGCCAGCTTAGCAGGTGCTGATTCAAGCACTATGGATGGAGTCAACATTATTCCCTATTTAAACAACTTTAATACAAAAATAAATCGCTCTTTATTTTGGCGCTTCTGGAATCAATCTGCCGTTCGCAAAGATAATTGGAAATATATCAAAGCAGGTAGCACAAACGAGTATTTATTTGATTTATCTACCGATATAGAAAAAACAAATCTGATCTCACAACGTCCAGAAATTGCTAATGAAATGAAAAGTGAACTTGAGGGGTGGGCAGCTAGTTTAAAAAGACCGGGTGTTCCTAATCAGCCTTTAAATAGTATTGAAAAAGAATGGTACAACTACTATCTACCAACTAATTAACGATTTTTTAATTGAAAAGGCACTTATTTAAGTGCCTTTTCAGGAACTACCGTCGCTTAAATTAGCAAGCCTATCTCATCGGTCCATAACAGGGTGGATAGGGATTAACGCGGCAAGGATGACTAGGCATGGGTCTTGGCCTTACCGGAGGATGATTATAAATAGGTGGCCGAGGTCTTGGCGTGGGTCTTACAGGAGGGTGGCGAGGTGGCCAAGGTCGCGGTGTTGGTCTAACCACGGGGGGCTTATTACCATGAGGCCAAGGCTTAGGCGGCGCGACAATAGCCTCAGCGGTATTCAAGGGTGCAATTACTGCGAAACTGGTTAGAATCAAAGCGGCTATAGCGCTTTTGTAAGTATGATACATACCATTTTCCTCATCTTTAGTGACCGCCTAAATAGGCGTCTCTTACCTCGGGATTAGCTAACAACTCTGCTCCCGTTCCTGATAAACGAATCTCTCCATTCACTAACACATAACCTCGATCAGCCAAACGCAAGGCATGATTCGCATTCTGCTCCACTAAGAAAATCGTTACACCTTGTGCTGCAATATCTTTAAGAGAATTCAAGATTTGCTTAACGATGAGGGGAGCAAGCCCCAAACTAGGCTCATCTAACAGCAATAACTTTGGACGACTCATCAAAGCACGTGCAATTGCCAGCATCTGCTGTTCACCGCCTGAGAGGGTTCCCGCACGTTGGTTACGGCGCTCTTGGAGACGGGGAAACATGGCAAACATTTTCGCCCGATCCTCCTCCATATGCGCTTCACCAATCGGCATCATTCCCATCAACAAGTTTTCTTCCACGCTCATACTCGGAAAAATACGCCGACCTTCCGGCGCTTGGGCAATGCCTAAACGTCCGACTTCATGCATGGGAATATGGGTAATATCCTTGCCTTGGAACTTAATCGTACCTTTGGCAGCACGTGGTGAACCAAAAATAGTCATTAGCAAAGTCGACTTACCCGCACCGTTGGCGCCAATCAACGTCACGATTTGACCTTCGGTAACATTCATACTGACATTACGCAAGGCCTGAATCGGTCCATAAAAAGCGTCAACATTTTGAATTTCTAGCATGTATTCGCTCATGACACCACCTCTTCTGCTTCTGTGCCGAGATAGGCCGCTAATACCTTAGGATTGGTTTCAATTTCTTTTGGCGATCCACAAGCAATCACCTGTCCATAATCCAACACCACAATATGTTCTGAAATGGACATAACCAAACCCATGTCGTGCTCAATCAACAACACAGTCACCTTATGCTCATCACGCAATTTGCGAATTAATTTACTCAAATCCTCCGTTTCACGCGGATTTAAACCCGCTGCTGGCTCATCTAAGCAAATTAATTTCGGCTCAGTACACATAGCACGCGCAATTTCTAAGCGGCGCTGATTACCATAAGGCAACTCACCGGCTAAACGATTCGCATCCTCCGTCAAATTCATTACATCTAACCAATGATAAGCCGTTTCTAACGCCTTGCGTTCCGAGGCACGATAGCCTTTTGTCCGCAACGTGCCACGAATCAAATTACGGTCGAGGTGAATATGCTGGGCAACCAACAAATTTTCGACCACTGTTAACTCGCGAAATAAGCGAATATTTTGGAAGGTACGTGCCACCCCTGCCAAGGCCACGCGATGCGAACCACCGAAAGCTTTGTAATACAGACGCTCACCAAACGCCTTGGGATTTACATAATCACTCCACTGAAAACGCTCACCCAAAACCTTACGTAAGTCCGTTTGTTTACCGCCCGCATTTAAGCTGAGCTTGCCTTCAGTGGCTTTGTAAAATCCTGTCACGCAATTGAAAACGGTCGTTTTACCAGCGCCATTGGGGCCAATCAGCGCAGTAATAGAATGTGGCTGGACGGTAAAGCTCACATTATTCAAGGCAATGATCCCACCAAAACGCATGGTAAGACCATCAACATTCAATAAAGCTGGAGTGCTTTCTCCTACAACACCGTTTGTAGCTAAGGTTTCGGCATTCATTTGCTGTCTCCTCGGCTAAAATAGGGTCGACGAATCCGAATTAGTCCTCGTGGCTTCCACAACATCATCCCAACCATCAAAATACCAAAGATTAAGATGCGGTATTCGGCAAAGGTTCGTAAGGTTTCTGGCAAAATGGTCAGCACTAAAGCAGCTAACACCACCCCGACCACAGAACCCATACCGCCCAAAACTACTATGGCCAGAATCAACGCTGATTCAAAGAAAGTGAAGGAAGTTGGGTTCACGAAACCTTGTTGTGCTGCGAAGAACACACCCGCTACCCCGCCAGTCATAGCGCCCATCATGAAAGCGCTGAGTTTCACCATGACGTGATTCAAGCCTAGGGAGCGACAGGCAATTTCATCTTCGCGTAAGGCTTCCCACGCTCTACCCATAGGCATAGAACGTAAACGACTAAAGAAAAAAATCATCAAGGAAACCACTAAGAACAAGACAATATAAAGGAAAATATACTCAGCGGCAGGATTGTAAGTGACACCAAAGAACTCGTGATAAGGTACGCCGCCTTCTTTGGCCGTGCGACTAAATTCTATCCCTAAGAATGTGGGGTTCGGTGCAGGTGCGCCATTTGGACCACCCGTCACTTCCATCCAGTTATTTAAGATTAAGCGAATAATTTCACCGAAGCCCAATGTAACAATTGCCAGATAATCGCCATGCATCCGTAATACGGGGAAGCCTAAAATGCCGCCTGCCATTGCCGCTAAAATAGCCGCTAAAGGGATAGCTGTCCAAAAACCGATGCCATATTGCGAGCCCAAGGCAAAGGTATAAGCACCCACTGCATAGAACGCCACAAAACCCAAATCTAGCAAACCAGCCAATCCCACCACAATATTCAAGCCCAAGCCTAATAGCACATAAATCATGGCGAGGGTGGCAACGGACAGCCAATATTTATCGAGGAAAAAGGGTAAAATTAAGCAAGCTATAAATAAAACTGGCAGAATAAATTTCAGGTATTTCAAGCCATCCGATTGCCCAACATAGACGCCTGGTTTAGCTTTGCTTGCGGCAAATTTAGCAATGAGGTTTTTGCCAAAGCTAGTTCCTGCCAAAAACTGATAAATAAAGCGCCCTGCAAATACAATGGCCGCCATAATCGCAGGCCGCTCAAGATGGGAATTAAATCCATAGCCATCTAGCACCATACCCGAAATTGGCGCAAAAACCAGAAAGGCAATTAAGCCAACAAATAAAGAATCTTTAAGCGCCGCAAGTATCGGCGGATCATTAGGATTAGTAAATAGCATTAGACTTTCTCCACTAAAGGCTTACCTAATAAACCACTTGGGCGGAAAATTAATACTAGCACCAATAAAGAAAATGCGAAGACATCTTTGTAATCGGTATTCACAAAGCCTGAGAATAACGATTCCGACATCCCTAAAATAATGCCACCCAGCATCGCACCGGGTAAAGAACCAATGCCGCCTAACACGGCTGCGGTAAACGCTTTAACCCCAGTGATAAAGCCAACGGAGAAGTCAAAGGAGCCATAGTTCATGGTGACTAAGACCCCTGCGATACCGGCCATCGCTGCCCCAATAATAAAAACCGTGGAAATAATGCGGTCGGTGTTAATACCCAAAATCGCGGACATTTTTGCATCCTGTTGCACAGCACGACATTGGCGCCCTAAGGAGGTTTTTTGAATAATGTAGGTCAATACCGCCATGCTGATGAAGGACACAATAATCAGCAATACTTGAATATAAGTAATCTGTATAAACTCTGTTTCTGTTCCAAAACGGAATGCCCCCGGTAAAATCGTGGGAACCGCTTGGGTTTTTGCACCTTGGCTCACTTGCACATAGTTTTGCAAAACCAAAGAAACGCCAATAGCCGAGATAAGCGGGGCTAAACGTGGGGAATTACGCAACGGCTTATACGCGATGCGCTCTATACTCCAACCATAGAGAGCAATAAAAAATACGGTGACAATTAAAGTAATGACGATTAAGAAAAAGGGAGAAACCATTCCGAAATACGATAAAATGGCTAAGCAGATAGCAGTAAGATAAGCAGAGACCATATAAACATCGCCATGAGCGAAGTTAATCATGCCAATAATGCCGTAAACCATGGTATAGCCGACTGCGATGAGGCCGTAAATTGAGCCAAGCGCAAGGCCATTAACGAGTTGTTGTCCTAGGATATGGAAGTCCATTGTAAACCACCTAGCTATGTTAAGAAGTAAGGGGGTACTGCGGCGAGACCTGCCATGCTAAACATGACAGGCCATAGAGACTGGGCTTACCAAGGAAGAGTATTACTCTTCCATTTTGTACTTGCCGTCTTTATCCCATTGATAGATAACATAGTCGGACACTTTCAGGTCACCCTTGTCATCCCATTCCTTCTTACCCATAACCGTGCTGGCACCATTCTTCTTCAACCAATCGGCTAATTTATCGCCATCGGTTGTTTTTGCAGCTTTCATCGCTTCAGCAATCGCTTGCATAGAAGCATAAGAATACAGGGTATAGCCTTCTGGCTTATACCCCGCCTTATTGAACTCCTCAACAACCGCCTTACTCTCGGCGATAGTCATAGGGTCACGACCGAAAGTATGACGCACACCTACGGTGAATTGTGGTCCACCCGCTGCTGTTACCATCTGATCCGATACGATGCCATCGCCTGATACGAACACCGCTTTAGACCCTTGTTCACGTAATTGACGTAAAAGTGTACCGGCTTCGCTATACAAACCCCCGAAATAAACCACATCCGCTTCGGCTGCTTTAATCTTGGTTACCAATGCATTGAAGTCTTTCTCGCCACGCGTCAAACCTTCATACAGCACCTCTTTAACGCCTGCTTTATTTAAAGCATCCTTCGCCGCATCCGCTAAGCCTTGACCATAAGTATCTTTATCGTGAATGACGGCAACCTTCTTCGCTTTCAGCTTATTAATCATATACTCAGCCGCAACGATACCTTGCTGATCATCACGACCACAGGTACGCATCACGCTTTTCATATCACGCTCAGTAACTTTCGGGTTGGTAGAAGCGGGAGTGATAGAAAGGATATTCGCTTCAGCATAGACCTCTGTGGCAGGAATCGTAGATGAGGAGCAGAAATGACCGATAACCGCTGAAACCTTATCGCTATCCACCAAACGGTTAGCCACCGCTACGGCTTGCTTTGGCTCACAAGCATCATCACCTTTTACAACTTCAATCTTCTTACCATCAATACCACCTGCATCGTTAATTGCTTTGGCTGCTGCTTCAGCACCCTTCAGCATTTGCTCACCAAATGCAGCATTCGAGCCAGTCAGTGGCCCTGCTAGACCGATTTTGATTACATCATCGGCTGCATTAGCGAATGTACCGGCTAAAATGCCCGTTACCAGTACCGCTAAAGGAGCAATCTTCTTCAATTTGTTCACGATCATGACAACATCCTCGTATCATAAAAGATTAGGTAAAAGGCAACAGATTATCGCCTTAGTACAATCTAACCAGATTATGCGTGCGGATAGCAATCCTAACTTGTTATATTTTTGCAACAAAGTATCGGTGAACCAGTTTGGTGCCGTAACACAGCTAAAAAACATAACTAAATTATTGTTTTAGTGCGGATTTCGTGCTTCAAATACCAACAGAGCAAGATTCAAGCTCACATCATGCTTCAGGTAAGTTTTTTAGTCACTACGATAAAAGTTTAGCTGATAACGCCAGAAATCAAATGAGGCTAACTACTTGAAACAGAGGCATGTTTTTTTACACGCTTGAGCTAGACAGGCATTGGATGGGAGGATAATAGCTAAGAACAGAAGCAAAACTACATTATTCGTCGGCTGTCCACCATTCCAACTTAGTTTCGATATCCGCAATCAAGGCGGATAGTTTTTCACGCTTACTTGGATCATCGACTTTTGCCAAGCGCTTTTTGGCCTCGGCAAAATCCGCCACTAAAGCATAGACCGAAATAATCTGCGCCATTTTTGTCGCATTGATACCCGACCCTGAATCAGATAATAGCTGCTCAGCTTCGTTTAATAATTTTCGAGTGGTTTCGGCATTGCCTAATAAAGCTTGTTCATTGGCAAACTGCACTAATAAATCGCCTTGAGCACTACCTTTGGGCAATGTATGAATACGTTCCATCGCTTGCTTTAACATCGCGGCTGCACGATCGTTTTCGCCCATGAGCAAGAAGCCTTTGCTGATTGCCCCCATAATCAACACTTGCTGGGTGGTATCCACGGTATCCGTCAAAGTAGTTTGCATTTCTGCTAGGACTTCTTGGGCTGTTTGTGACTGACCACGCTGAATATTTGAAATGGCCGCATCCAACAAAAGTAGTGAATGGGGATAGGGTTCTTTAACCGAAGCAATAATAGTTTCCGCCAAACGCCGTTCTCCCATTTTCAACAAACGACGTACGCGCTGCCGATCTTTGCCAAAAGGTGTAGTCGAGGTACTTACATAGGCATGGAGTGACTTGGTCTCTTCCAAAGCAGCAAACGCTCTCAGCAAAGTCTCACTGGGTGCATACATTTTGTTAGAGGCTAATGTGGGTCCTTTGGGTGGAGGCTCAATATTATTCGTGGTAGTAGCACTAGCGACTGTTGTAGTGTTTTTTTCCGTAGTGACGGGCTTAGGCGTTACTGTAGCCACTGGCGTACTTGCCGTGCCTGAAGGACCAGCCACGCCTTGTGACTTATTCGCTGTTTCAACGACAGGCAAAGTAATGGAAGCACCTTGCATTTGTGTCACATAATACCCTCCCCCCAACGCGACGCTTGCTGCTGCACCTAAGATAATCTTTTTCAGACTCAGAGAGCGCTTAGGTAATAGACCTGTTTGACGAATAGCCTCCGCCAACAAACCTTCCTCATCGTTGAGAGAAGGATTTGGAGCGCCTGCATCACGTGTTGTTTTAGACTTTTCGGCTTCATAACGCTGACGCTCACGATGAATGACTTCTTGTAAGCGCAACTTACGGTTATAACGCTCCCCCACGATACCACAAGCATCGCAAGTATCGCGTCCATTCTCCGTTTCATTTTTGGCTTGTTGATGATTACAGGCTGGACAAATATAAACTGTAGCTAGGGGAGCGGGCTTGAGCGTAACACTAGGGCGAATCTCACTTTTTACGGCCAATGTAGCCAAACGTTGCTGTAAGGCACTAACCTCTTTAATCCCTGTGCGCTCGCAAATCACAAGCTTTTTATTATTAAAAATCAGCGCTTCTGCCAACTTCAATTCCAAGTCAGGACTTTGTTCATTAAGTAGATTAAGAATCCCACGCACTAATGAAACATCAGCGTTGTGGGATTCGTGTCCCGTAATAACAAGATCAAACAATTGTTGTTCTGGCATGGCCCGTGATATGCATTCGTTTTTATTATAAATAAGCAATGGTAAAAATAAGCTTATAACTTAAGTAGCAGACTGTAAATTTTTCTTAGATAAGCGCAAATAAAACAAACAAAAACTACGCACAAGTATTTTTCTGGAACGTCTCATCATGCCAGTTTACCTCGTTTTGCCCTGGGCAAGTGGATTCTCCAAATCGTTGATGACAGCGCTTAATTTTTCACGTTGTGCCAAATTTTCCAAAGCAGAAAGCTGCTTTTTCACGACCTCAAGATCACCAATCAACATATAAGTTGCAATAAAATAAGCAAAATGTGTCGCTTTGTGACTTAGTAAGGGCTCAGCTATTTTTAAAATCTGGCGCGTTGTCTTAGCATTGCCTAATAGTGCCTGCGCTTGGGCTAATTGCACCAATAAATCAGCCTGCACAGAACGCTTAGGCAAAGAACGAATTTTTTCAATAGCACTGGCTAAACTGGCAGCAGCTTTGGCATGTTGATTCGTGAGCTGTTGCGCATGACTCAGAACGCCCAACACTAAGACTTGCTGATCGATATTGCGCGTTTTGCTCAATAAATTTTGAATAAGATCAAGCTTTTGCAGCGCTGCTGACTCAGCATGATTTTGTAACTCCCATTGCGCAATATCGAGTAGTAATACACTGGCGTGATAAGGATCCAAAGCCTCTTCCACCACCAACGCAGCCAAATCACTCTCGCCAAGTTTTAATAATTGTGCAACCCGCTCACGTTGTTTAACCAAAGAAAGGTCGGTGTGCTTAGTGCCTAATAACTGATTATTTTTCAGAATTTTCACTAACTCTATAGACGGAGTAGCCTCCCCAAGTGCAGGCTGAGGCTGAGCCAAAGAATCGCCTTTCGCAGCCAAATTGCCTTGAGCCTTAGCTTTAACATTAGCCTCTGAAACTGCTGTACCTTGAGAGGCCTCATTCGCTTCTACATTAGTATTAGTGACAGCTGTGTGACGCTCTTCCTCCGTTTCCTTGAGAGTTGATGGCGTCTTAAGGGGACTGTGTTCACCCGCTTGCATTAAAGCAGCGACGGCTTCAGGGGAAACATTACCACCTTGAATAGTCACCAAGCTTTGTTTACCTTCAGGGCCAACTACACCGGCAGGATTTATGGAGGCTTGATCGACCAGCGGCTTTAGCGACTCAACGTTTGCAGCACTAGCTTCCGTATCTGGTTTATTTTTTAGAGAGTAAAACACGCCAAAACTTGCCACAAAAACCAAGCCAGCGATGGCTCCAGCAATGATCTTTAGCATTTTATTGGAGCGTGGTAATAAGCCTAAACGTCGACGCGCTTCCTCACGTAAACGATTTTCCTCATCCAACTTAGCCTGAGCCAAAGCATCTAGGATACTTTTCGACTTTTCATTTTCATAACGTTGACGCTCAGAGATCATCACCTCTTGCATACGCAACTTTTGATTGTAGCGCTCTCCCACAATGCCACAAGCCTCGCACACATCGTAGCGCCCATAGCCTTCTTCTTGCTTTGTTTGTTGATGACCACAAGCAGGACAGGTATATATTGCTGCTTCAATAGGTTTAGCCATCACCTGCAAGGTGGGACGAATGTCACTGTGCACCGCAAGACTATTTAAACGTTGGCGCAGTGCATTGGCTTCCTTAATATTGATACGCTCACGAATCGCTACCATGTTATTACTGAACAACAAAGCTTCCGACAACTTGTATTCCAGCTGTGGACTATGGTCATTGAGCAGGTCAAGCAGATCGCTTACTAAGGCTTCATCTGTTTTATGAGAATCGTGCCCCGTGATAACGAGATCAAATAATTGTTCAGACATAATGCTTCGCTGTATTCGGTTTTTATTGTAATTAGCCGGAGAGCCATTCAGCCAGCTTATAATTCAAGCCCTAAGGTGTAAACCATTCTTAGATAAGCGCAAATCGCCGAGCTTTGTTTTATTGATCAAAGGCTAGCTACCGCCGCTAAACCACTCCGTTGCACACTCTACACAACTAGCCTGAGTTAATAGCCTGAAATGAGGCTAGATTTGATAGAAATCGACCAACATCCTTGCACTTAACTACAACTGAACATAGTATTTCCTTGGAACATGAATTGATTCTAGCTCAATCCCAAGCAAGCCCTTGATTGCTATGGAGTAAGCCACCACCACCTCCTCATGGATTAAACATCACTGGATGGGATGAAAGACCATATGATGAAACAAATCACTAAAATCTCCCCTTTGATGTTGGCGACAGGCTTATTAGCGCTATTAGCTAGCAGCTCCAGTTTGGCGGAAGGCACTACGATTCAAGTTCAGCCTAAGGATACGCTCGGCAGTATTGTCTCTAAACATTATCCAAATCATCCGAAACGTAAGGCATTAATGCGTTATTTGTTGGAAACAAATCCAACAGCCTTTAAAGAAAATAACTTCCATCAACTGATTGTTGGCAAAGAGCTTAAATTACCGACTCTCGACTCCCTGCCAAGTGAGTTACAATACAACGCTGAAGCTAAAACGCCAGAGCCTGCTAAACCTACTGCGCCTACTAGCACACAAGAAACAGCAGATACCCAGCTTAAGGTAGAAAGTCCAACGGCAACACGGATCGCTGAATTAGAGGCTCAGCTCAAAGCGCTACAAACTCAAGTGTCTGAACCACCGCCAGCAGCAACGACCAGTGGGGACGATGTAGAATTTCTTAAGCAACAGCTTGATCAAATTGAAGCGGCGAATGAAGAATTACTGGCAGAAAATAAAAAACTTAAACAAACTCAAGAACAAAGCACCACACCCAACACAACGACTGAATCCAATACCCCCACTGTGGATGCAGATGCCTTAGCTCAACAATTAGATAGCATTGAAGCGGCGAATGAAGAATTACTGACGGAAAATAAAAAATTAAAAGAGCAATTAGCAGCAGGTAAGCCCGCTGAGGGTGGTGACGATGTAGCATTTTTAAAAAAACAATTTGAAGATATTTCTGCCACTAATGAACAAATTTTAGCTGAAAAGAAAACACTCGAAGACCAACTACAAACCGCACAGCAACAAGCCGCTTCAGTCCCAACCCTACAAAACCAATTAGATACCACCAATAAAGATTTACTCTTAGTGCGCGCAGCTTTAGCAAATGCTGAACTCAGTCGCAGTCAACAAACGAGTGGTGCGCCTTGGTGGTTATGGGGTGCATCACTAATATTGATTCCGCTAGCTTGGTGGTTAGGCCGCAAGCCATACGTTCAGCCATTAGCTACACCCAGCCCAATCCCTAAAGCGAATAATCCTAAACCGCCAAGCTTAGCCCCTCAGGAAACGGCTCAAGCTGCTCTTGCAACCAGATCACTTGAGCAGGAAGCGGTATTTAAAACAGCCGACCAAAGCACCTTGGCCGATATGCAGCTTGCTGCGGCGAATGACGATAATCCTGAAGCTGCCATCAAATTGGATATGGTACGTGCTTATTTAGATTTACGTGATGCCTCTGCGGCACAACCCTTATTGCGCGAAATTCTGGAAGAAGGTGGTATGAGACAGCAGCAAGAGGCACGGGAGATTTTATCGTTCTTGTCCTAAAAAACGATGAATAACTAATAGCTTAGCTTGCTAAAGTTAAGCTTTTTCGAGATTTTATAGAGAGTTCTGCTCTTGATTTAGCAGCTAATCCTTCAAACTTCCTCGCCCATACTTACGCTATTAGCTTAAAACATGGCTGCTTCGTACATTAGGCTTAATCCTAATTTATGAATGCAAATAAATGTACTGCGCCTACTCCAACTCAACACTGAATGATTTATATTCGGGCTTTGATTTAAGCGGGAAGCAGCTTGTTATGTCAGCCTTTACATTACCAGAAAAACGTATTCTCACACGCCTATTCATTTTGGCCTTAGTCATTACGCTACCTTTGACGTTTTGGGCAGTTCAATGGAAGCGTTCGGCTATTGAAACTCAGCTTGCCCAACAAGCGCGAGTGGCTTTATCCCAAGCCGGTTTGCCCGTTGTTAATTTACGTTTCGAGGGACGCGATGCGATTTTAACTGGTGCGATCAATGATTCAAGCAAACTTTCCGACATCTTAGATACGGTCGAATCTGTCAAAGGCGTACGTGACGCAAACTATGTGCCTAGTTCACAGAACCTCGTAAAGCTAGCTCCAGCAACCTTTGATGCACCTGTTAAAACAAACAAAACCCATCCATTGGAGCAACAAGACTTAAGCAAAATCAGCTTCGTTTATGCTCAGGCTACACTGAATGAAGAATCTTTTACCGTTTTAAATCAATTAGTAGAACAACTTAAACACTACCCAAACGCTCAAGTTGAAATTGGTGTACATACCAATCAACAAGGCACAGCGTTGGGGCGCATGGCGGCAACGCAGGCCCGTGCTGAGACTATTACACAATATTTAATTGATAAGGGCATAGAACCACAAAGGCTGGTCGCAAAAGGCTACGGCGCTACCCGCCCACTTGATCAAACAGAGCCCAGTGCTATCCAGAATCGGCGCGTTGAATTAACGGTTTTGAAGGAATAACTTATGAGCCCCATCAGCATTCAAACCATCCTCATTTCTTCCAGTCTTTTTTTAGTGGGTCTGGCCATTGGTTGGTGGGTAAGAATGCTATATCACAGTGCAACTAAGCAAACCTTCTTACAGGAACTCAATCAACTGCGCGAACGGCACAAACTTAATCGTCAAGAACATGAAAAAACACAGCAAGAACTCGCCAAGCTGAAAAAAATGTATGAGTTTTCCTTGCAACAAAAAAAACAACTGACTAGCGCTTTGACACAAGAACTATATCACGAAGATTATTTGAAACTACGTAAGCAACTGGAACAAACGCGCAAACAACTTGACCAGTCTCAGGCAGAAGTAAAACGGCGCGAGCGGCATATTTTGCGCTTGGTAGATTTAGCACGTACTTTGAAGAAACAATTACCGCATGTGCAAAACGCAGGCTCCACCGAATCACTAACACAGGCCCAAGCACTGCCGCTATTTTTTTCGAATCAGCCTGATGACCTTCAGCAAATTGATGGTATCACCCACGAGATTGCACGCAAATTGCAGCAATTAGGCATTCACCAATTTCGCCAATTAGCCGAATGCACTCCCTCACAACTTCAACAAATCACAGAATTGCTTGGCAAGGAACAGGAGTTACCCGTGAAAGAGTGGGTATTGCTGGCCAAACAATTGGTTCTTACCCCACTCAAAAATACTAGGCAACTACGTCAAGCAAGCTAGATGTTAAAAACGTTTAGCCTCGGTGTTGGCTTGACGAGTATAAACGCGCATGACACCGTGTTGATGCTCGGCATTATAAATTAAAGCCACTTCACGCCCACCACCAGCGCCTAGAAAATAGGTCTGTTGTTGCAGCGCTTGCGGTTGCCACCAAGCAATCTGAGGGGCATTGTCCAAAAAATGTTGCCGCATCAGTTCAGGTGTTAAATCTTGCTGCTGCAAACGACTCTCAATAATGAAACGCTTCACCGCTTCTGGCGGCAAACTGAACTGATACCAATCCATCGACCCATCTGGCAAACGTCGCCGCATAGCTTGAGCCTCACTAATTTGCTCAGGCTTTGCCCCAAACCAATCCGATAAGGCACGTTTTACTTCCGTATCATTCGGTTTTTGATAAGCGGCTTGCGATAAAGGAAAAAAATATTCAGCCACATAAGGCGTGATGACGAGTATAACGCCAAACAAAATGACAGTAGCCATCAATAGAGGGTAAAAATACTTGCGCATTCAAGTTATTCCAAACAAACGTTGTGCATTCGCGCTGGTGAAAGCCGCAACTTCTTCCACCGATACGCCCCGCAAGGCGGCAACCGTTTCCGCCACGATGGGGAGACGTAAGGGTGTATTACGCTTACCACGCCATTGGCTATCAGGTTGATCGGGTGCATCGGTTTCTAATAATAAACATTCACTCGGCAATGCAGCGACTATGCGCCGCAAACGCTGGGCACGCTCATAAGTCACTGTCCCACCAATGCCAACATAAAAACCTTGCTCCATCAAGCTATCCACTTGTTGCTGACTGCCCGCAAAACTATGAATCACACCGCGTAAACCGCCAATACGGCGAATGTATTTAATCACCTGATCCACAGAACGTCGCGCATGAATAATCAGGGGTAGATCATAGTGCTTTGCCAAACGCAATTGAGCGACAAAATATTCGATTTGCTGCGAGACATCCAATTCAGGTATGAAAAAATCCAAACCACATTCGCCTAGCGCCACAGCCTCACCTTGTTCCAAGTAGTGTTGCAATTGCTGCAAATGCTCTGGGCGATGTTCAGCCAAATAAATAGGATGTAAGCCAAAGCTAGCGTGTAATTCAGCATGTTGCTGGGCTAAATGGCGGATACTTTTCCAACTAGCAGCCGTAATAGCGGGTAAAATTAAATCACTTACCTGTTTTTCACGCATCTGCTGCAACAAATCAACGCGGTCGCAATCAAAGCTTTCATCATCGAAATGACAATGTGTATCGATTAGGCGCATAGATTAGCTTGACCTTGGCTTTGCAAAATAGACTAAAATCATTCAACCATCACTTTGGGGATTTATCATAATGATTAAACTACGCCTTCCCATTTGCCTGCTAGCATTAACCACACTGTTTCCTGCGTGGAGTTATGCAGGCATTGCGGCAGACTCAACCATCGCGCAAGTGGTAGTATATCCTGATAGCGCTCGCATTACGCGCTTGGCAAAAATTGCAATCCCCAGCGGTGAAAGTCAAATTACATTGGCAGGCTTACCAGTTCAGCTTGATGCCGATTCACTGCGCGTCTCCGGCCAAGGCTCTGCGCCGGTCAGCTTAGGCAGCGTGCAATTAGTGGAGCAATTATCTGCGCAAGCCGTGCAAGAACGTGAAAAGCAGTTACAAGAAGAAATTCGTCTATGGGAAGCCAAGCGTCAAGAAATGGTCGACGCACAAGCCCGTGCCAAACAACAATTGGAATTTATTCGCGCGACTGGGTTGCCGAAAACGGATGACAAAGGCGAGAGCGCTAGTGTTATACCGGTTGAACAATGGCAACAAGCTTGGCGCACTTTAGAAATCGCGACTGCTGAGGCTCAAGCTAACATTAGAGCCGCTGACCAAAGCTTATTGGCCTTTGACCGTGGCTTGGAAAAATTGCGTAAAGAATTGGCTCAAATCGCAACAGGCTCGACCAGCACCCGCAGCGCTATCTTATATGTGAACGCTCAAGCGCCTAGTGATTTAACCCTGAATATCCATTACCAAATTCAGGGTGCAAGCTGGCGTCCTGTGTACGAAGCCGATTTAGATAGTAAAACCAGCACCATCAAACTCAAAACCCAAGCAGAAATTCAGCAAACTACTGGCGAAGATTGGTCAGAAGTGCAGGTTAATCTATCTACTTTGCGCCCTGCGTCTGGACAATTGGCATTGCCTGAATTGAATAGCTGGTCAGTGGGCTTATATGATGAACATCTTGCTCAACGTCCCTCCGCAGCAGACGCGATGGCCGCAGCCGAAGGGGATATGGCAAACCAAGCCGTTGGCGGAGCCATGGAAAAATCAGCTGTCGCTGTTGCCCCTGCTGCCCCTATCGCTATGCAAGAAATCTCGTCTTTACGATTTACTACGGACTATCAAGCTGAGTATCAAGCCCCCGGAAAGCTAAGCCTCAACTCCGGCAGTGATAGTCGACGCTTAACGTTGACAGTACAAAAGCTAGCAAGTACTTTGGGTATTTATAGTGTGCCCCGCCTTGATCCACGCGCTTTTGTACGCGCAGAAACGACTTATGAAGGTAATGAGCCGCTCATTGCAGGTCCGGTCAGTTTATATCGAGATGGCAATTTTATTGGAAATAGTCAACTGGCTAGTGTGCTAAAAGGCGAACTGGTCAAGCTCGATTTTGGCGAAGACAACCTTGTTAAACTGAAATTTCAGCCTAGCCCCGAGTCGACCCATAGTTCAGGCATTATCAATAGTCGCAAAAGCCTACAACGTCAGTATTTAGTCACGATGGCCAATCAGCATGAAGATGCGCGCAATATCACGTTATACGATGTTATTCCGACCTCGGATACTGACCAAATTACGATTAACATGCTAGGAGATCGCCCGAGTGAGCAAAATGTTGATAATAAAAAAGGTGTGATGAGTTGGGTGCGAGAAGTCTCTGCGGGCAGTAGCGATCAAATTGAATACGGCTATGTTGTTAGTTACCCCGAGGACAAAGACGTATCAGGTTTATAATCATGAAAACGCTACGCTTGCTGCAAATTACCGATACCCATTGTTTTAGTGATGACCATACCTCGCTGTTTTGGTCGGCTTTGCCAGTGAAGCCCAATCAATCACTACAGCGGCTATTGGCACATTTTCAGCGGCACGCTGCTGATGCCTTAATTATTAGTGGCGATTTGGCGCAAGAAGAAAGCTTAGCAACGTACCAGCGCCTGAATCAGCATCTAGCGCTGGCACCTGCTCCCGTGTATGTGCTGCCCGGCAATCATGATGTCCCCGAGCTCATGGCGCAAGTGTTTCAAGCACCCACTAGCCATGCGCATTTTCAAACCTCAGCTAACTTTGGCTTTTGGCATTGTTATTTCCTAGATACCAGTTTAGCGGGTCATGGCGCGGGGTATTTGAGTCAGCAAAAACTAGACGCCCTAAGGCTCTGGTTTGAACAGCTTGCACCCGAAGATTTTGTGCTGCTATTTATGCATCACCATCCCATTACCATCGGTAGCGGCTGGATGGAATCGCACGGCCTGCAACAAGCCGAGCAATTTTGGGACTGTGTTGCGCCTTTTCCACAATTAAAAGCCATTGGTTTTGGGCATATTCACAATAGCCATCAGGGTAGTTATCAACTGCCGGATGGGCGCATTATCCCCGTGCTAGGCACACCTGCTACTTGTGTGCAATTGGCGCATACCCAAGCCACTATTCAATTTGAGCATACTCGCTCCGGATGGCGCGAGTGGCTCTTAGCAGCAGACGGAACGCTTAGCAGCAACGTGCACTTCTTACCTTCTGTCAATTAGCGCGGTTTTAAGAAAAACACATGCTCATCCAATTCGGTAATGCCCTTATTACGGAAGCCCGAAAAGGTATCTAAGGCAGGAATGGTATAGATTCTGACGATTTTGTAGGTTGCCTCATAATAATCTCGCACTTCTTGTTCACTCACCGAAAAAGGTGGACCGCTCGCAATCGACTGATCATATTCAACCGTAATTAATAAAATCGTATTACTGGGCGAAACGATTTTCAGAAAATGCTCTGCATACGCTGGGCGCATCGCTGGTGGCAAAGCAATTAACGAGGCGCGATCATAAACGGCACCGCACTCCGCTAGGTCTGCCGCTGTCAGATCAAAGAAATCCCCTACCAAAATCACCAAATTCTCTGTTTCCCAGCGCGTAAATGAACCTTGTTGTTGAATGACTGGTGTTAATTCGTTTTCAGCAAAAAAGTCACGCACCGCAATCTCGCTTAGCTCAATCCCTAACACCGGATAGCCTTGAGCACGTAACCACAACATATCTAAACTCTTACCACATAAGGGTACAAACACCCTCGTTCCTTCAGGAACATTCAGTTGCGGCCAGAAAGATTCCAAATGGCTATTAATGGCGGATTGATGAAATCCGATTTGATTTTTTTGCCAACGCTGATGCCAAAACTCTGCCTGCATAGGTTTCCTCGCAATAGATTGTTAAACTTTGTCGCCCAGTATAATGCGAAAATTAAAGCAACGAGATAAAGCGTGTGAATACGATAGATTTTGAACAGTGGTTGGATGAACTCAGTCAGGGCACTGGCCTATTTATGACGGGCACGGATACAGGTGTGGGAAAAACATGGGTAGGCACACAATTATTACAACGCCTACGCTTAAGAGGAAGACAACTCAAACCACGCAAACCCGTTGAATCGGGTTGGCTGCCTGAGCAAATCACAGAAACCGACTCCTGGAAACTCGCGCTCTGTGCAACGAATTTTCAGCGCTTGAATCTGATTTGTGCCAATCCCTTAACCCAACCCCTTTCACCACCTCGTGCGGCGGCCTTGGAAAGCAAAAGCTTAAGTATTCAAGCCTTGGTACAGGCTTGTCGGCAACAGACTCAAGCCTCAGATTTTTTATATGTTGAAGGCGCTGGCGGCTTTTATTCACCGTTGGCACACGATGGATTGAATGCGGATTTGGCGGAGCAACTGGGCTTGCCGGTGTTAATAGTCAGTTTAGATCGGGTGGGCGCATTAAATCATATTTTACTCTGCTACCAAGCCTTAATAGCACGGCGTTTAAACTTGGCAGGCATTATTCTTAATGCCCAACAGCCAGCGACACCGCATATGGATAATGTCGCTGACTTACGTGCTTTATTGCCTAGCCACGTACCGATTTGGCGTTGGCAGGATCATGGTTAAATCGAGGGCAAACCTAAACGTGCTGCGGCTGCCGCTGCATGTGGAGTCGTTGGCACTGTCTGTACACTACTCACACCGACCACTTGCTCATAAACCGTTTTATCGTTCTTGCGATTAGCATCCGGAATAAAGCTACCGTGGCCGAAATTCAATTGCCACTCCAAGTTATTACGTGAAGTTGAATATTCTAAAGCCGCTTGTTTAGAAATCTTCTTCTCGGAATATAGGCGATACAGGGCTTGGTCAAAGCTCACCATCCCATCAGATACCCCTTTTTCAATCACATCCGGTAAATCATTGAAACTCCCTTTACGCACTAACTCTGCTACATAAGGCGTATTAATTAATACTTCCGCCGCCAAATGAATGGTATTACTGTCTTCGGAAGGAATTAAACGCTGAGCCACAATAGCGCGCAGATTTAAAGACAAATCCATTAAGACCCGCCCTTTATGCTCACCCGGGAATAAATACAACATACGCTCCAATGCTTGGACCACATTAATCGCGTGTAGTGTTGACAATACCAAATGTCCCGTGTCAGCAAAGCCTAATACCGCTTCCATGGTACTCATGTCACGTGCTTCACCTACCATAATCATATCAGGTGCTTCACGCATCGCTTCACGCATCGCATTGGCATAGCTTAAGGTATCAAAACCAATTTCGCGCTGCCCAATAATCGATTGACCATGCTTAAAAGTATACTCAATCGGGTCTTCAATAGTAAGAATATGGCCACAATGGCGTTCATTTCGATATTGAATCAAAGACGCCATCGAAGTCGATTTACCCGCCCCTGTAGAGCCGACGAATAAAATCAAACCATCGCGGCGCATGACTAGATCTTTCAGGACATTGGGTAAAGCTAATTCATCAGGCGTGGGAATATGGCTACGAATATGGCGGATAACCATTGATACTTCGCCACGCTGGAAATAGAGGTTTAAGCGAAAGCGCCCAATGCCTTTTAAAGCAACCCCCTTATTCAGCTCACGTGATTGCATAAATGATTCCATCTCGCTTTGTGCTAAGACTTCTTCTGCAATTTGCCGAATATTACCCGGCTTCATCGGTTCACGACTGATTTTGCGCAATTGTCCACGTACTTTAATGGAGGCATGTGCACCAGTAGTCAGATAAATATCTGAGCCACCTTGCTTGACCATCATATGCAAGAGTGGCGACAGGCGCATGTCATCATCAATCATACTACCCATAATTATTCTTACCTTTTATCCACGGGTGCAATCGTGATACTTTCCGTACCACGGAAGAAATCATTATCTTTAGTAAACCGGCTTTCTAATTTGAGCTTCAAGCGCAAATCATTCACCGAATCTGCATTACGTAAACCTTCTTGTACCGTAATTTTGCGGCTTTCAATTAAATCAAACAGCGCTTGGTCGAAGGTACACATCCCCTGCTCACGCGATTTGGATGCCAACACCTTCATTCCCGGCACGTCCCCTTTAATCATAAGGTCAGCCATCAGCGGGGTATTAATCAACACCTCTACCGCCGGAATGCGGCCTTTATCATCACTGGTTCTGACCAAACGCTGAGATACAACGGCTTTGAGATTTAGCGACAAATCCATTAAAACCTGAGGCCGACGCTCTTCGGAGAAAAAGTTGAGTACCCGCTCAATCGCTTGGTTAGCGCTGTTCGAGTGTAAAGTCGCTAAACACAAATGCCCTGTCTCTGCATAAGCAATCGCATACTCCATGGTTTCGCGCGTATTGATTTCCCCCATCAAAATCACGTCAGGCGCTTGGCGCAAGGTATTGCGCAACGCTAACTCATAACTTTGCGTATCAATGCCAATTTCACGCTGGGTAACTAAGCAACCTTTATGAGGATGAATAAATTCAATAGGATCTTCTACCGTAATAATATGACCTTTCGAGTTAGCATTACGATAATCCAACATGGACGCCAAGGACGTCGACTTACCAGAGCCTGTTGCGCCTACAATGATAATAAGGCCGCGCTTGGTCATCACTAAATCGCGCAACACTTTAGGGAGTTGTAATTGTTCAAAACTGGGAATTTCGCTGGGGATATGACGCAACACCATCCCCGCACAGCCACGTTGCGTGAAAGCACTGACACGAAAACGCGCGGTATTGGGTAAGCTAATGGAAAAATTACACTCCATCGCGGATTCAAAATGCCGTAATTGCGAATCATTCATAATGGAACGCACTAACATACGCGCATTCATTTCACTCAACGGGGTATTCGTTAATGGCGTCATTTGGCCATTAACCTTGGCAGAAGGCGCCGCATCGGCGGTTATAAATAGGTCAGAACTACCCTTTTCGAGCATCGTCTGGAGCAATTTGTGTACAAAACCTATCGCACTATCACGATCCATTAAAAGCTCCTAGGCGAAGTTATCAGGATTATCCGCTTTGCGGCGAGCAGATTCTTTATCGATCACACCTTTCATCACCAGCGATTGCAAACATTGATCCAAGGTCTGCATACCATCGCTTTGGCCGGTTTGCATCGCTGAGCGCATTTGAGCAATTTTATTTTCACGAATGAGGTTACGTACTGCCCGTGTGCCGATTAAAATTTCATGCGCTGCTACACGCCCGCCGCCTTTTTTCTTTAACAAAGCTTGAGAAATAACCGCCTGTAACGATTCAGACAACATGGCACGAACCATTTCTTTTTCTGCGGCAGGAAATACGTCGACAATACGGTCAATGGTTTTAGGGGCGCTGGTGGTATGCAAAGTCCCAAACACTAAATGCCCTGTTTCCGCCGCCGTCAACGCTAAGCGAATGGTTTCCAAGTCGCGCATCTCACCCACTAGAATCGTGTCTGGGTCTTCACGCAAAGCAGAACGTAGCGCCGCTTCGAAGTTCTTCGTGTCACGATGCACTTCCCGTTGATTGATTAAGCTTTTCTTACTTTCATGGACGAATTCAATCGGGTCTTCGATGGTTAGAATGTGTCCATAATCGGTATCATTCTTATAATCGATCATGGCCGCGAGCGTAGTCGATTTACCCGAACCTGTAGGCCCTGTCACTAATACCAAGCCACGGGGATTTTCAGAAATTTTACGGAAAATACCAGGCGCATTAAGTTGCTCTAAACTCAACACTTTACTAGGAATAGTACGAAAAACAGCGCCCGCGCCACGGCCTTGATTAAAAGCATTCACACGAAAACGTGCAATTCCCGGAATCTCAAATGAAAAGTCGCACTCCCACTTATCTTCATAAGTTTTGCGCTGATTATCATTCATAATGTCGTACACCATACTGTGTACTTGCTTATGCTCCAAGACTGGCAAGTTAATGCGCCGTACCTCACCATCAACCCGAATCATTGGCGGCATGCCCGCTGACAAATGCAAATCTGAAGCGCTATTCTTGACACCAAAGGCCAATAATTGAGTAATATCCATGGTTCAATCGCGTTTTGTTATTTTTCTAATTGCCTAAAACTTATCATAAGCCATGACCATCACAGACAATCTTCGGATAATCGGCGAACGTATTCGTGCGGCTGAGCAACGCTATGGACGCGAACCCAATAGTGTCAAACTCATTGCGGTAAGCAAACATCAGCCACTCACGGCCATTCAAGAAGCACTACAAACGCAACAGTATGCTTTTGGCGAAAACTATGTTCAGGAGATGCAAGAAAAGGCTTTAGCTTTAGCCTTAAATGACTCCTGCATTGAATGGCATTTCATCGGACCGATTCAAACCAATAAAACGCGACCTATTGCTGAGCTAGCGACTTGGGTACACTCGATAGACCGCCTTAAAGTGGCCCAGCGCCTAAATGATCAACGCCCTAGCCAGCTCGCACCCTTACAAGTCTGCATTCAAGTCAATCTCAGTGAAGAAGCTAGTAAATCAGGCGTGGCATTTTATGAGGCAGAAGCGCTAGCTCATCAAATAAAAACACTAGACCGACTACAGTTACGAGGTTTAATGGCAATTCCCGCGCCTAGTAAAGATGTGGCTGTACAAAGACAAGTTTTTCGGCGCTTGCGAGAACTTAAAGACCAGTTAAACCAGCAATCCTTCAAACTGGATACACTTTCTATGGGTATGACCGATGATATGGAAGCCGCTATTGCTGAGGGTGCAACGCAGGTTCGCATCGGGACAGCCATTTTTGGTGCTCGAAACTATTAGTGAGCCGCCGCTCGTAATACTTGAAAACTCACGGATTCGGTATTGGTCAGTACTTTATCCTTAGCATCATGCAACACTGCAAAAACGCTGTGTGACCCACGCGTAACCTCACTTAATGTGAAAGAAGTCGAGGAGGTTTTTCCTACTTGCTTACCATCAAGATAAACCACAATGCCATGGCCTTTTTGTAGCTCAGGCTTAATGTTTAATTGTAAGGCTACACTACCCCCATTTGCACGAATGGTTTCATCCGCCGAAGGAGCGCTAATAGAAAAATTTGTATAGGATTTATTAGTTTCTTGACTGGTGGAATCAGCCTCTTCTACAGGCTTACTAATCGCCGTAACCGTTGCTTTATCCTCTGCTTTTTTATTATTAAAACTATCCGCAATGGTAAGAGGGGGTAATTCCACGGCTTGAGCACGTGCAGATTCAGGAGGTTGATCGCCAAAAATCGTATTACCTTGCGCATCTGTCCAGCGATAAACTTCTGCTAGGGCAGGACATGTTAAAAGACTAAAACATAACAGTGCAATGAGGCGCACGATAATAACACTCCATCATCAGTCTTCTTGGTATAAGTTGGGTTTATAATGATTCTGACTGGATTGAGAAGTACTGTCGAACAAACTCAGACTAAAGGTAGGTTAATTATTTTTAATCGCAACTAATACGTTTTTCTGTGGTTTTTATACACTAATAGACTGTTGTTTTATAGCCACATAATGCTAAGATAAAGACAGCTTTAGTAGAGAGCTAAGCAAAATACCGTGTTATTAAGTTAGGCAACTGCTTAACTGATATACAAATAGGCACAATGAGTAGGATAATAAAGACTGGCCTTAGTGCGTAGAGAAAAAACTGTCCTAATAGCAATTGTGTCTAGAAAGTGTTGGCTTTATAATACAGTTCGCTGCGTTTATGCAACGGTGGAATGGGAAATTACTATGAAATTGAAAAACTTGACAATTGCCATTGCAATGGCTTCTTTAGGTGTAGCCTCTTTCGCCGCTCAGGCGGAAACCGGCACATCTTTCTATGGTAGTGTTCGTGCAGGTATTGAGTACTTTGACAATGGTACTGATGACACTACCACGATCAGAAATATGAACTCACGTTTTGGTTTTAAAGGCGAAACTGAGTTAGGTAACGGCTTGACCGGTTTTGGTCATTATGAGTTTGGCGTCAGCTTAGATGGCAGTGACGGCTCATCAGCTGTTAGTATGCGTAAAGGTTACGTAGGTGTTAAAGGTGGATTTGGCCGTTTCCGTATTGGTCAAGACTACCATACTTTCTACAATACCGTTTTAGCTCCAGCTGACCAAGGTTGGTGGGATACTTTAGCTGGCGCAACTAAAGTTACCAATGGCGGTCGTACTGGCGAAGCTATGACTTTCGACTCTAAGTTTGGCATGTTCGGTGTTGGCGCTACCAGTTACATGAACGACGACCAAATGGGCGATGGTTATGAATTTGGTGCTACTTTCGGTGCTGGCCCTGCGACTGTAGGCTTAGGTATTCGTGATACCGATAGTGAAGACTCTACTTACGGTGCTTCTGTCGGCGGCAAAGCAGGTTCAGTGGCTTACGGCTTAAGCTATGTTGACCGTAAAGATGTCGGTAATTCTGTCGACTTACATTTGGGCTTAGGCGATGCTTATTTAAGCTACGGCCAAGCTAGCCTAGATTCAGGTACTGATCCAAATGGCATTACCTTAGGTTATACTTACAAAATGGGTAAGCAAACCTCTTCTTGGTTTGAACTATCCAAGCAAGATGCTGATGTAAAAGGCAAAGATGCAACAACCGCTTTCCGTGCTGCTCTGAAGTATGATTTCTAAGCAAAACGTTTAGCTAGTGTTAATGAAAAGGTGCTATTCAGCACCTTTTCTTTTTTAGCTTATTGCAAACCGCGTAAAATATCTTTCTGAATATCGCTTAGATTTTCTAATCCCACTGAAATACGTACTAAGCCATCTTGAATCCCAGCTATGTCGCGCTGCTCTGGCGTTAAACGGCTATGCGTCGTTGTGGCCGGATGCGTGATGGTACTTTTGGTATCACCTAAATTTGCGGTAATAGACAATAATTGGGTTTGGTCAATTAAATGCCAAGCTGCAGCCTTGCCACCTTTGACTTCAAACGAAACAATACCACCAAATCCACCTTGCTGTTTAGCGGCCAGTTCGTGCTGCGGATGAGAGGTCAAGCCTGCATAATAAACACGTTGAATCGCAGGCAGAGTTTCTAACCATTCGGCTAATTGCTGTGCTTGTCTACAATGGGCCTGCATACGCAAACTTAGTGTTTCCAGACCTTTCAGGAAAATCCAAGCATTAAAAGGACTCAAAGTCATACCAGCAGAGCGCAAAACACCAAACACGTCTTTACCCACGCGCTCTTTGTCACCCACGACTGCCCCCCCAATAGCACGCCCCTGCCCGTCCAAATATTTGGTCGCAGAATGTACTACGATGTCCGCACCTAATTTTAAGGGTTGTTGCAAAGCTGGGGTACAAAAACAATTATCGATTACTAATAAGCTATTATGTTGATGCACTAAATCAGCTAGGGCTTGGATGTCGACTAACTCACCTAAAGGGTTAGAAGGTGTTTCCGCAAAACAAAGTCGCGTATTCGGGCGCATAGCGGCTTGCCAAGCACCTAAATCACTCAGTTTTACGAAGCTGACATCAATACCGAATTTCTGCACATAATTTTGGAAAAGCACAGTGGTAGTGCCAAAAACAGAATTCGAGCAAATTAAATGGTCACCTGCTTTTAGAAAAGCGAGCACCACAGCCAAAATAGCGGACATACCGGATGAGGTGGCCACACAACTTTCACCGCCTTCCAAAGCAGCAAGCCGCTCTTGAAAATAGCGCACCGTCGGGTTGGTCATACGCGAATAAACATTCCCGGGCGATTCACCCGAAAAACGTGCGGCTGCTTCAGCGGCACTATTAAACACAAAACTCGAGGTAGGAAAAATTGCTTCGCTATGTTCGTTTTCTGCGCTACGTAACTGACCAGCACGTACCGCTAGGGTTTCGAACTCCCAGTCTGAATGATTCATATATGCCTCATGGTAAATAACGGGCATAAAAAAACCCGCCTATAGTCAAATCACTAAAGCAGGTTACACCGCTTTAGCTGGATTTATTAAGCGCCCGCAAGCTGAACTCAAATCGGCGCATGGTTTTATAGTAAAGAGTGTGAGGAAAGTTTGTCAAATAAAAAGCCGCTAGAATAGCGGCTTTATCAAAGTCTGTTAGGGTTTTACTAAGCGGTAGCCTTGTGCTTGCAAACGCCCTACTTCTGCCACACCTGAAGACACCACGTCCTCTGGTACAGCGCCATACAGCGTATC
This sequence comes from Thiolinea disciformis DSM 14473, assembly GCF_000371925.1. Classification (GTDB taxonomy): domain Bacteria; phylum Pseudomonadota; class Gammaproteobacteria; order Thiotrichales; family Thiotrichaceae; genus Thiolinea; species Thiolinea disciformis. The sequence continues at coordinate 33,528 of NZ_AQVE01000019.1, forward strand.
AAAAGGCACTTTACGCGCTGTTAAGGTGCGATAGCAGATTTGAAATTTCACGCCTTGTTTCTTGAGACTATCAATGCGTGCAGGCAATTTAGCATCCGCTTCCATTTCTTGCTCTTTCGCCATGCGCAATAAACCAAGACCATCAGCATTCATGACCACAATCGCTTCCGTTTTCAACTGAGTCGCTTCCAAAGCCGCAATGTAATTAGCCACATTCCCTAACACTGTTAAATAGCCTTTTTCATCCATGGCACTACTGAGATGAAACACGACTTTTTCTGCACCCGCATAATAATCTTTAGGTACTTCGGGTGCTTTAACGCCAGGGTCAAAAGTCGCTTCTTGTGCCAAAGCCAGCGGTGCTAAGCATAAACTACAAGCAAAAACCATCAACGCGGTACGCTGCAACATAACATTCCTCTCCTTTTGTACATTTACGGAGTGAATGTAGTTGTCACTGCCAAAAAATACAATGTACCAAAGGGCTAGGCTCTAGGTTTTGCGCTGTGCAATCACCACTAAGGTATCAACACCTACCCGCGAGAAAAGATTCACGACATCTTGATTACGCATCCGGATGCAGCCATGTGACGCGGGTGCGCCTAAACGTCCTTCTTCATCAGTGCCATGGATATAGATATAGCGTGAGCGTGAGTCAACATCGCCGCCTTTATTCAAACCCACTTCTAAGCCATCCAGCCACAAAATACGTGTCGTCACATTATCCTCACCACTTCGTGCTCCTGGCTCAGTCAAAATACGTGCAATACGCCCAGTATTTTTACGCGCCTTGAATACAGTTCCTAAAGGCGCACCTTCTCCAAATTTTTCAGCAATACGATGTACGCCTAATGGTGTTTGGTCGCTACCTTTACGACTGCCTAAACCAGCGGAAGCAGTGGAAATAACCCAACGCGCTGTGACTTGTCCCTGCTCAATGAGCAACATTTCTTGCCCTGTTGCATCTACCAACAACACCTGTTGTGTCGAATAGCTAGGGAAACGGCGCTGCAAATCTTGCAATAAGCCTTGAAAATTAGGCGTTGGCGCTACATGCGCTACCATAGGCTGGCTAGTCACATCTTGTGCTGAGCTATTGTTAATTAAACTCATTGCCCCAAAACCACTAATCGCTGTCACGCAAATCAATAGCAGCATTTTTGCGGTCAGATTTTTCTTTTTCTTTATCATTTCGTTGTGCCTCTAATTCGATAAAATATTCAGCGTCTTCGCCTGTCACATATTCCCCTGTGAATACGGAGCAATCAAATTGTTGTAAGCGCGGATTCCCTTTTTGTACCGACTCAATTAAATCCTCTAACTTCAAATAAAATAAACGATCCACGCCAATCGCATGAGCTACCTCTTTTTCGCTACGACCATGCGCAATTAATTCGCTCGCGGCTGGCATATCAATTCCATAAATATTGGGGTAACGAATCGGTGGCGAAGCTGAGGCGAAATAAACCCGTTTTGCCCCAGAATCACGCGCCATTTGTACAATTTCTTCCGAAGTCGTACCACGTACAATCGAGTCGTCTACCAGTAATACATTTTTATTACGGAACTCGACATGCAAGGGATTCAATTTCTGGCGCACAGACTTTTTACGCTGTTTTTGGCCGGGCATAATAAAAGTACGTCCAATATAACGGTTCTTCATTAAACCTTCACGGTACGGAACACCTAGCGTGTAAGCCAACTCCAGCGCCGAAGTGCGGCTGGTATCCGGAATGGGCATCACCACATCAATATCATGATCCGGCCATTCCTGCATAATACGCTCAGCTAATTTTTTCCCCATACGCATCCGTGTTTTATGGACGAATACGTTATCAATAATAGAGTCGGGACGCGCAAAATAAACATATTCAAAAATACACGAATGATAGCGTGGTTTATCACTGCATTGGCGTGTAAATACTTTTCCATCATGCGTAATATAAATAGCTTCGCCCGGCTCAATATCACGAATTAAACGATAGCCCTGCGAATCCAATGCGACACTTTCAGAGGCTAACATATATTCTTTACCCTGCCCCTGATCACGCACACCATAAACTAAGGGGCGAATCCCATTCGGATCACGGAATCCTAATAAACCATCACGGGTAATCATCGCTACTACGGCATAAGCACCACGACAACGTTTATGAACACCAGAAACGGCTGCAAAAATATCATCAGGCGTTACTCGAAAAGCATCTTGCTTTAATAGCTCCTGCGCGAATACGTTAAGCAGCATTTCAGAATCAGAATTCGTATTAATATGGCGACGGTCTTGTAAATAGAGATCCTTACGCAAACCCTGCGCATTCGTTAAGTTGCCATTATGTGCGAGTGAAATGCCATAGGGGCTATTCACATAAAATGGCTGTGCCTCGGCTGAGGATGAAGAACCTGCGGTTGGATAACGTACATGACCGATACCCATATTCCCTTTAAGGGTTTGCATGTGCTCTTCCATGAAAACCTCTTTGACAAGACCATTCCCACGGCGCGAATAAAGGCGTTTGCCGTCACTGGTAAAAATACCGGCCGCATCCTGTCCACGGTGTTGGAGCACCGTCAACCCATCATATAGCGCTTGATTAACTGGCTCCAAACCGACAATGCCAATAATTCCGCACATAGCTCTATTTATTCCCAGCTCACGATTAAAATCGGCATTTTACGCTGATCAAGCAGAAAAGCCATGCACAAGTCTAATGCAGTAGACACAAAATGTGTTTGCTATCCAATCCGGTTAGTAAGCACTTTGTAGAACAATTTTTTTATCAATTAATTCATGTAGATAATAAAATTGGCAATTAAATCACTAGATTAAAACCAAACGATTTTTGCTGACATTGGAAATGTAAAGAACTGTAAAAAAACTTAACGCTGCGGGATTCTTAGCCAAGACTGTCGCTCTGTCTTAACAAGCTGGATGTTTGCCTCAGGAGTGTAAAAGTGAAACAACGTAATACAGGATGGCTAAGCGTAGGTTGGGCGATGCTTATTTTAATGAGCCTTAGCTTAAGTGCTTGTAATTCCAATGATGATAGTTCTAATACAAACACCGTGACAACACGGACGTGGCTAGATGTGGCCTATGCAGCCACCTCAACGGCGCAAAAGTTGGATATTTATCTACCGGCGACGGGTAATGGGCCTTTCCCAACGGTGATTTGGATTCATGGTGGTGCGTTTAAATTTGGCGACAAAGCCAACCCACAATCACTTACTGCGTTAAACAATGCAGGCTATGCCGTGGCGAGCGTCAATTATCGCTTAAGTGGCGAGGCACAATGGCCGGCACAATTAGAGGACTTGAAAAGCATTGTGACTTATCTACGCACTAATGCCAGTCAATATGCATTAGACTCGACTAAATTTGCTGCATGGGGCGCTTCAGCAGGCGGCCATCTCGCCAGTATGACCGGTATTGCTTTAGCGAGTGATGCTAATACTCGGGTGCAAGCGGTGGTGAACTGGTTCGGCCCTATGGACTTTTATAATATGGATGCCGATATGATTGCCTCAGGTGTAACACGCTGCACTGGTGCTAATGGTGCGGCTGATTCACCAGAATCCGCCCTCATTGGTGCTACTGTTAGTGAAAACAAAGCGAAAGCGGATGCTGCTAGCCCCTTAACGTATTTAGCGGCATTACCGACTAGCACGACCTTACCGCCCTTTTTAATTATGCATGGTCTAATGGATTGCAATATTGCCCCTAAACAGTCTGAGCGCTTACACACAGCGATCCAAGCAAAGTTTGGGGCAACTAAAAGTACATTGATGAAACTAACGGCTGGTACGCATGGTGGTGGCGAATTTAAAGATGCTTATGTAGAGACCAGCGTCATCGACTTTTTAAATACTTATCTAAAATAGCCGTGAGATGTTAACTCAGCAGACCTTATTGCTAGTGGATGACGATACAAGCTTTCTGCTCATGTTAAAGGAATACATTGAGCAGGAAGGTTATCAGACGCTGTTAGCTAGCAGTGCACACATGGCTTTAGAGCAACTGCAACGCCTTGAACCCGATTTAATTATTTTAGATTACATGATGCCCACCATGAATGGGCTAGAGTTACTGACGCTATTACGCCAACAAAACACGATTCCCATCCTTATGCTTACCGCCCGTGATGATGATCAAGATCGGATTAAAGGCTTGGAAATGGGCGCAGATGATTATTTATGTAAACCCTTTAACTCGCGAGAACTGTTAGCACGGATTAAAGCTATCCTGAGACGCACAGAACGCAGTACCGCTTTTATTCGCCATATTGATCTGAAAATTCTGAAGATTTTTCCCGAGCGCACCCAAGTCTTTTGGCATGAGCAGGAACTCGACTTAACTCACACCGAATATAAATTATTAGAATTATTAGCGCGACAAATTGGCTTTATTGTTAGCAAACAAGAATTATCTATTTACGCCCTACGACGGCCACTGGTGTTATATGATCGCAGCATTGATGTCCATGTGGGACATTTACGGGCCAAATTAGGACTTGCACCCGATGGCGCACCCTATATTCGGACTATTCGCGGTCGTGGCTATCAACTACTCATAGGCTAGCGTTTGAATCGTTTATTTTGGAAAATCCTCTTTACCTTTTGGCTCAGCCTAGTCTTCATTATTGGTGCACTCAGTTTGCCGAATTGGCTAAAACAGCAACGCACGCAAGCACTAGAAAATCAGCTAGTTGCCAACCCCCAATCGATTATTACTATTAAAGCAGCAGCCACCACTTTCACCCACGGCGGTAGAGCAGCTCTGATACAACTGCTGAATGAACAAGAGGCTGAAGCACCGGCTACCATGCAGATTTATGTTTTAGATCAGCACAATCAAGAACTGCTCGGTCGTAAAGTAGGAGCAGAGACTCTCAAAGCAGTACGCTTATATCAGAGTGAACAGCTCAGCTTTCCTATTATTCGCCAAGCTAACCACCAGACGGAAATCTTGACTTTCTTTGCCCCATGGTCAGGACAATTCGCTGAGTTTAATCAGCGATATCACTTCAATTTCAGCCAAAAACATCAGGATGATTTATTAGTCGCGCTTGGCATTATTGTAGCCAGCTTCCTAGCCAGTACTTTTTTAGCGGCTTATTTCGCACGTCCCGTCAAAATCCTTGAGCGCGGCTTTCAAGCGTTGGCAGCCGGAGAATTAAACTGTCGCGTTGCGGCGGACATTGGCAAACGGCGTGATGAATTAGCGAACTTAGGCTTTGCTTTTGATCGTATGGCGCAACAACTACAACAATTGCTGGATCAACAAAAAAGCCTTGTCGATGCCCAAAAACACCTATTGAATGACGTATCACATGAACTGCGTTCGCCGTTGACCCGTTTGAATATGAGTATTGCGCTAGCGCGGCAACAGCCGGAACGTCTTAGCACTAGCTTAGAGCGCATTGAGCAAGAGGCAGAGCGCTTAAATAAACTGGTGGGTGAAATCTTGACCTTATCTAGGCTAGAAGCCGGTATTGCTAGTCATGCCACCGAATATATCGACTTAATAGCCTTAATCACCCTGCTGGTGGAAGCCTGTCATTTTGAAGCCAGTGCCAATCAACAAACACTGCAGGTGCAGAATCATTTGCACCTAGAAGAACTATTAATTCGTGCCAATGGTGATTTGTTGTATCGAGCCTTGGAGAATATTGTGCGTAATGCCATTCAACATACCCCCGCCCACTCCACCATTACTATTACACTGGCACACCAGCAAGGACAGTTACAGATTGTGGTAGAAGATAATGGCGCTGGCTTACCGGACGATGAGCTAGATATCGTGTTTGAATCTTTCCGACGTAGCTCGCAGGCTGAACAAAATAAGGGTTATGGCCTAGGTTTAGCCATCGCTAAACGTGCCATCCTCTTTCATGGCGGCCGTATTCAAGCTAGCAATCGTACAACCGGAGGCTTAAAGCTTGAGGTTTTATTGCCATGGCAACCGATTCAATAAAAGCCAACGAACTTCAAACCGTTTGGACTCAATAAGCGGTAACAACAGCTTATTGAGAAAGACCGTTTCCAGCTAAGGAATGATTAGGCCTAAGCTTATTGAGGAGCTTGCTCAGGTGTAGCGGGGGCTGGTGTTGAAGAAGGAGGCATAACAGCCGCGCCGCCTTTTTCCAAGTAACTAGCAAATTCCTCAGGAATCATCCCTTTGACCTGCTGTGCTTGGGTAGAAAACCAGCCTAATAAGCGTGACTCTTTCCACCAAGCTTCGTTCGGCAAAGTGGTTAAATCCATCAGAATTACCGCTAGAATGACGATAATAACACCACGTGCCCCACCAAATACCGAGCCCAGAAAATGATCAATCCCGCCTAAGCCTATGGCGGAAACCGCTGAGGTAAAAAGATGATTGATGAAGGCTCCAAGAATGAGAACGCCGAAAAAGATAATCGCTCCAGCAAGGATCAACCGTGCTACTTGGCTTTGAATACTAAATGGCAGTAGTGGTGCTAGTTTCTTGAAGTATAGCGCTGCAAAAGCAGCCGCCGCTATCCATGTCGTTAAAGCCAATGCTTCACGCACCAGCCCACGCACCAAGCCTACTAGCGCGGATAAGGCAATTAATACAAAGATGCCTATATCCACCCAATCCGCCATATGAGTTGAAAAAGTCATTCGCTACCGTTTAATTTCTAGTCACAAAGCTGTTTTGGACATATTGATTTTGTCCATAACGCGACTTCATACGACCTTGGATAGCAGCAGCGTCACCTTTTCCCGGATAAGAGCCAACACGTACACGATAAACTGGCTTTCCATCGACATTGGCTTGGGTAATAAATACCGGATAACCATCGGCGGACATCGCACGCCGAATATCATCAGCTTTTGCTTTATTAGAGGTAGCCAATAGCTGCACTACATAGCCACCACCCGTGCTAGCAGCAGCGGGAGCAGGAGTCGGTGCCGCTGGACGTGTTGTTACAGCAGGTGCTGGAGCAGGACGCGGTGCGGCACTGGCCACCGTACGTGGCTGCGACACAGGAGGAGGAACCGGGCGTTCATTGACTAAGCGTGGATTAGGTGTACGCGCTGGTACTGGCTTAAGCTCATCCTGATTATTGGCAACAGGACGATCACGATTGGCCACGGCAGTTCTATTCGCATTATTACTACCAGTGTCTGCTGGTGTTGGCACAACCGATTCACTAGGTGCTCTGGCACTGCTATTGGTATCTGGTGCTGGCGGTGGTGCAACGGCAACCGTTTCTGCTGGCGCAGCGGCTGGTGGAAGCTTCAGCGTTTGCGTGGTGCTATTCGCATTTGTATTGTTAACAGGTTCTGGCTGGGTTGCAGCGATCGGTGCGGACTCTAGCTGCGCTGCTGGGGTCTTTGCACCCGTCTTAGCGTTGGAAGCACTAGCAATCTCATTCGCTCCCATACTGCCCACACCGGCTGCTGGCTTACCATTTTCTACAACTGGGCGAACTTCACGGCCATTGTCACGAACATTAAAATCCTTCGCAGCCGTATCCTTATTACTTAAATTGGCGTTGGGATCAGTACTAGCTATCGTACTTGCTGCATCTGTGCCGGTTGTAGCACCTGCTTTTTGTGCAGCACCGCTATCGATGCCAATGGGAGCTTCTTGATTGGCGGAATCACTCGGCACTAACTGTCCCTGATTCGAGGCTAACGTTGTTCCTGTACCTTGATTAACACCAGGGAAACCGAGAATCGGTGCGGCGCCCTTAGTTTGTTCTGCAATCAGATCCCTCTGTTCAAGTGAGCGATTTTTGCCTTTCAGCAACCATGCCAATAATAGTGCTGCGATTAAAACTAGCACCACCGCACCTATCATGCGCTTGGTTGTAGCTTTGTTATCCATTAACGAAACTCCTTGCAAAATATCTTAGCGACTAACTTTAAATAACGCGTCCAATGCACCGGATACTACCAGAAATGAACCGAATATCACTACCCTATCCTGCGCGTTCAGGCTTGATTGCACTGCTCTCCACGCCTGTGTCAAGCTATTATGAGCAATAATTGCGCTAATTCCCTGATCTTGAATAGTAGACACCAAGGTTTCTAGTGGCGTGGCGCGTGGCGATTCCACTTTAAACACATGCCACTCATCCACCACTGTGCGTAATGCTTCGACCACCGCCACTAGATTTTTATCTGCTAATAAAGAAAAAATAACATAAGTCTTACCAAGCTGAGGCTGACCCTCCAACCAATCCGCTAAGACACGCGCTGCTTGTGGATTATGCGCTACATCTACCCACACATCGGGCTGAGATTGAAGTTTTTGTAAGCGCCCCGTCAATGCCACTGACTGTAAACCCTGTTCTATCGCTGCACGAGTTACTTGAGGCAATACTTCATACAATTGGTCTAACGCCATCAAAGCGCAAGCTGCATTAGTAAGTTGAAACTCACCCTGTAAATTCGGGTAGGGTAAATCCTGAAAATGATGCCCTAACGATGTTGCAGCCGCACACATGACAGAAAAACGCTTGATCTCTGGCTGGCTAATCACGCTAAAATCTTTAGTATTCTGCCAAAGTACTGCCCCAATCGTTTGAGCTGTTGTAGCAATACGCTGTGGAGGATTGGTATCCCCACAAATAAGTGGCTGCCCCTTCCGAGCAATGCTAGCTTTCTCATAAGCGATCGACTCGCGGTTGTCGCCTAACCAATCGACATGGTCAAGATCGATGCCCGTGACAATGGCAACATGTGCATCCCATGTATTGGTAGCATCCAAACGCCCCCCTAAGCCAACCTCCAAAACAGCGACATCGACCACGTGCTGATGAAAAATCCACAAGGCCGCCAAGGTGCTAAATTCGAAATATGTTAGCGAAATATCACCCCGCACCACTTCAATAGCACTAAAAGCCGCACATAGCTGCTCATCACTCACAGGCTCAGCATTGAGCGCCACACGTTCGTTATAGCGTAATAAATGGGGAGAGGTATAAGTGCCCACACGATAACCGGCAGCGACTAAGATCGATGTCAATAGGGCGACCGTTGAGCCTTTGCCATTCGTGCCTGCGACAGTAATGATGGGAAACGGTGGCTTGAGCAAATTTAAGCGTTCAGCAACGCGTCGGATACGCTCTAAACCCAGATCAATGGCAGAAATATGCAAGCTTTCCTGCCATTGTAGCCACTGGTCTAAGCTGCGCACAGCTAAACTCACTAAGCAATAACCGGACTAGGCAGGCTAGGATTAGAACGATGTTGGAATATCGCTAACAAATCAGCAATGGTTTCACGCAAACGATTACGATGCACGATCATATCAATAGCACCCTTTTGCAATAAAAACTCACTACGTTGAAAGCCTTCTGGTAGGGTTTCACGCACCGTTTGCTCAATAACGCGTGGCCCTGCGAAACCGACTAAAGCTTTTGGTTCTGCAATATTAACATCCCCTAACATGGCAAAACTGGCTGAAACGCCGCCCATGGTTGGGTCGGTTAAGACAGAAATGAAAGGAATACCTTTTTCCGATAATTTCGTCAAAATTGCACTGGTTTTAGCCATTTGCATCAAGGAAAATAAAGCTTCCTGCATACGTGCACCACCGCTTGCGGCAAAACACACATAAGGAATTTTTTCCTCCAAGGCGACTTGTGCCCCACGCACAAAACGCTCACCGACCACTGACCCCATCGATCCCCCCATGAAACGGAAATCGAAAGCGGCTGCGACTAGAGGCAAGCCTAATACCGCGCCCTTCATCACAATCAGCGCATCTTTTTCGCCCGTTTCTTTCTGGGCTGCACTGATACGATCTTTATATTTCTTGGTATCACGAAACTTCAGCATATCGGTGGGTGCAACATTGGCTCCCACCTCTTCGCTACTATCTTTATCCAAGAAAGCTGCCAAACGCTTACGTCCATAAATGCGCATGTGATGCTCGCATTTAGGACATACTTCATTATTGCGTTCCAACTCAGCACGGTACAAGACCGACTGACATTCAGGACATTGATGCCATAACCCTTCTGGAATCGACTTCTTCTTTTCAGTGGTGCTTTCAGTACGAATACGCGAAGGCAACAATTTTTCAAACCAACTCATGAATGTTATCCGTGACGAGATGAGGAGTTTTTGTCCATAGCCGAACGCATGTCTGCTAAGGTAGCGCCAATTTTAGTCATAATAGTCTGCGTGTCATTAACATTCACCTCAATAATTTTGATTAGCGCACTACCGACCACGACAGCATCCGCCACTCGAGCGACCTGCGCTGCGGTTTCCGCATCCTTAATGCCAAAACCCACACCTAAGGGCAAATCACTAAATTGACGAATATGACGAATGCGCTCTGCCACTGCATTGACATCTAATGTGGCAGCGCCGGTCACACCTTTCAAGGACACATAATACAAAAATCCACCGCCCAGCTGTGCCACCTGCTTGAGACGCGAATCCACCGTCGTAGGCGATAACAAGAAAATACTGTCTAAGCCATGCTGCTTGAATAGTGGCAGAACTTCTTTGCCTTCTTCTGGTGGTAAATCCACCGTTAAGACACCATCAACACCCGCTGCTTGTGCGCGCTTCGCAAAATCCTCATAGCCCATCACTTCAATGGGATTCAGATATCCCATTAAAACGACTGGGGTTTTGGTGTTAGTTTTACGAAATTCACTCACCATACTTAATACATCATTCAAGCTGGTGTTATGCACTAAGGCGCGTTCACAGGCTAATTGAATGGTTGGGCCATCGGCCATTGGGTCGGAGAATGGCACCCCTAATTCAATCACATCAGCACCTGCCTCCACCATGGTATGCATCAATGGCACGGTAACGTGTGGCTGTGGATCGCCTGCGGTGACATAGGGAATTAACGCGGTACGCCCTTGTTGCTTCAATTGCGCAAAGCAGTCTTCAAAACGACTCATAGCGTAATCCCCTCTAAACGCGCCACGGTATTAATATCTTTATCGCCACGCCCAGATAGGGACACGATAATACTTTGATCTTTGCTCATAGTGGGCGCAATTTTCGCCGCATAAGCCAGTGCATGACTACTTTCTAGCGCAGGAATAATGCCTTCTTTGCGCGTCAAGTTGTGGAAGCCTTGCATCGCCTCATCATCATTAATGGCCACATACTGCACGCGACCAATGTCTTTAAGCCACGCATGCTCAGGCCCAACCCCCGGATAATCTAAACCGGCTGAAACGGAGTGTGTTTCAATGATTTGCCCATGCGCATCTTCCATCAAGTAGGTACGATTGCCGTGTAATACCCCCGGACGACCAGCATTCAAAGGCGCAGCGTGCTTACCCGTTTCAATCCCATGGCCGCCCGCTTCGACACCGAAAATCTTCACGAACTCATCGGCCAAGAAAGGATGGAATAAACCAATCGCATTCGATCCACCGCCCACTGCGGCGACTAAGGCATCGGGTAATTTGCCATCTTGCTCGAGAATTTGCTGGCGCGCTTCACGCCCAATCACCGCTTGGAAATCACGCACCATTTGCGGATAAGGATGAGGGCCCGCCACTGTGCCAATAATGTAGAAGGTATTATCCACATTGGTAACCCAATCCCGCATGGCCTCATTCAATGCATCTTTCAGGGTTTTAGAGCCAGATGTGACCGGTACAACCCTCGCCCCCAGCAACTTCATACGATACACATTTGGTGCTTGGCGCTGAATATCTTCAGACCCCATATACACCACACACTCTAAGCCTAAACGTGCAGCAATCGTTGCAGAGGCCACACCATGTTGCCCCGCGCCGGTTTCAGCAATAATGCGCGTTTTACCCATGTGTTTAGCAAGCAATGCTTGACCGATGGTGTTATTAACTTTGTGCGCACCGGTATGATTCAAATCTTCGCGCTTAAGGAAAATTTTTGCCCCACCTAATTCACGGCTCCAGCGCTCAGCCAGATATAAAGGACTCGGGCGACCGACGTAGTATTTAAGATCGCGGTCAAATTCAGCTTGGAATGCCGGATCGTTTTTTAATTTATTATAAGCGGCTTCAAGTTCTTGAATCGGCTCCATTAACGTTTCTGCCACAAAACGTCCGCCGTAAGGGCCGAAATGACCAGACGCATCTGGCATTGAAGCCCAGTCGAATGTGCTGAATTTCACAGGCCTAATTCTCCTGATTTTTGCTGGCTGTAAAGGACAATAACGTTATCACATGCGCGTCCATTGATCTATGTTAGGCGCGCACTGGTTAACCCTAGTATTACCACCGTTTATCAACCTTGATCACCAACAAACTGAGAACGACGTGATAGCGATTCTTGAATCCCACAAGGACCGCGATATTGTTCAGGTACATTGTCAGGGCATTGACCACACAGGCGATTCCCCGGCACAGCAAAATCAATCTTACGCGGATAAGGTAAATTCAAACCATTCATCAATGCCACAAAATCCTCGCGAGACCTATTATTGCCTAAACGTGGATTACGTAATTTCTCTTGGCGAATGGTAGTAATTTGCCGCCCTTCATAATCGTGGGCTGGATAAACCAAGGTTTCATCCGGTAAGGAAAAGAATTTGTTATGAATACTGTCATATAAAACACCAGCGTCTCCGGATTGAAAGTCTGTACGACCACAGGCTTCTATCAGTAAGGCATCGCCTGAAAATAAAACTTGTTGCATTCCATTATCTAAAAGATAAGCATGATGAGTATTCGTATGGCCTGGTGTATATAATGGATGTAATTCGATTTGACCCACTTGGAATGACTCTCCTTCTTGCACGCCTAAATCCGCACACGCTAAGCCATCCATAGCCGGTACAACAATTTTGCTACCCGTTAAATGACGCAACTTAAGTGCACCCGTTAAATGGTCAGCATGGATATGGGTTTCTAGGGTATAAGTTAGTTTTAAACCTAGCTCCTGTAACACTTTTAGATCGCGCTCTACTGTATCAATCACAGGATCGATTAGCACACACTCACCGGTATGCTCACACGCTAGTAAATAGGTATAGGTACTAGAATCTTTCTCAAATAACTGCTTAAACAACATGATTATCTCGCTTAGTCTAAAGTAGTAAGTAGCTTGCCAATCAGTGCCAAAATAAGATAAAAGATATAGGGCTATTTGACATCACTACCCGCTCACCTTAACGTGGCTTGGGTGGTATAGGCAAATAGCCACACTGCATTATTCATGCTAATGCCAGACTAATAGTTTATTTCACTCAAGGAATCTATTATGCTCTCAGGTTTTCTAGGCTTTTTGATTTTAATTATTGATATTTACATTATCTTCAAGGTTTTTAAAAGTTCTGCGAGCCTTGGCAAAAAGATTCTATGGACAGCTATTATTTTCTTTCTACCCGTCGTGGGCATTTTGCTCTGGTGGTTTTTAGGACCTAAATGACCCAATGTTTTATTGTAGATTTTTATTTAATAAACTGACTATTGTCTATATAGTCGCTTTATTAAGCCTAAGCGGTATAGGTCATGCCCAAGATGTAGGTGGACTAGGGCAAATCCTTACTGGCACTTCAACGGAAGCAGATAAACAAGCGGATGCGCCACCTGATCGTGTGATTGCGACTAATAACAATGCACAAGATGATCAAAAGATTAAAAAGCGTCTGACACAAATCTTTTCTGAACTAGACGCGCTCAAGCAGATTGAGATTAGCGTGCGCAGTGGTGTGGTTGGTTTAAGCGGCCTCGTGCCCTCAGCCAAGGAAGAAACCAGAGCTTTACAATTTGCGCGTCAAATTGAGGGTGTGGTTGGTGTTGAAAATAATTTGACGGTTGACCGTAGTTTACAACGCCGCCTAGATAGCACTCAAAATCGCTTAACCAGCACTGCCAAAGATATATTGGCCAATCTACCTATTCTCGCTTCCGCACTCGGTTTACTTGTTTTTTTCTGGCTGATAGGTTCATGGATTGCCAAACGCAAAGCTTTATATCATCGTCTCGCACCTAATCCTTTTATTGCCGAATTAGCGGGGCAATTAACGCGTTTAGTTTTTATAGTAACAGGATTAGTGCTGGCCTTGGACTTATTAGATGCACGCCCATTATTAGGGACTATTCTGGGAGCCGCTGGCCTATTAAGTCTATCTATCAGTTTTGCCGTGCGTGATACAGTCGAAAACTATATTGCGAGTATTTTACTAAGTTTACGTAACCCCTTTCAAACAAACGACTTAATCAAAATTAATGATTTCGAAGGGCAAGTCGCTCGCCTCAATTCGCGTGCCACGATTTTGATTTCACCTGACGGGAATCATATTCGTATCCCTAATGCTGTCGTTTATAAAGCCATTATTACCAATTACACGCGGAACCCTAAACGGCGCTTTAGCTTTATCATTAATATTGATGCAAACCAACCCTTATTACCGGTTCAATCTTTGGCAGTACAAACCTTGTCTGAGCTAAAAGGTGTGTTAAACGAACCGAAACCCAGTGTTTTAGTTAAAGAGTTAAGTGATGGCATCGTACAATTAGAATGCTCAGGCTGGGTCGATCAAACCCTTAGTAGTCATGCTCGGGTACGCAGTCAAGCAATTCGTCACATCAAAGAAGTCTTTGAGGATCATGGTATTGCTTGGCCCGATGCCCTTCAGCGCATTGAAGTATCACGTGCCCCTTCGGTCGTGCAACCCAGTGGTCTCGTGCAGCAAGAGTTAGATCAAGCAGAAGCAGATTATTCACAAGAGCTGAGTGATGTCAGTATCGATAACTCCTTGCAACAACACGTGGATAAGGAACAAGACAAAGACTCCGAAAATTTATTACAGAACCACACGCCCAAGGAATAATATTCAGCGTAGTAAGGTATGAAGCAGACCGCTGGGAAGTAATGTCATTAGCATGGTTAACATCATGGAGACTATGACCAACATAGGCAGTAGAACACTAATCAGCACTATCGCTAGTAGTGTCAACAGCATAATCAATACTAGCTTCCAGCCCGCTTGCTGCCACAAATTTTGCCAATCCTGATCAGGCGCTAACACCATTGGCTGCGCACCTAAACGAATCAAGGCTTTCATACGTTTTTCCAAAGTCGGAAACGTGGG
Organism: Thiolinea disciformis DSM 14473; assembly: GCF_000371925.1. GTDB lineage: Bacteria > Pseudomonadota > Gammaproteobacteria > Thiotrichales > Thiotrichaceae > Thiolinea > Thiolinea disciformis. The sequence goes on from NZ_AQVE01000019.1 coordinate 48,565, forward strand.
CAGGATTAAACCACTCACTTTCCCCGGCTGTACCACACAAAAATGACTCGTCCATGTAGTCTTTAGTAAAGCGGTGTTTTGATTGTTGAATTGGCTTAAAGCACTGGCTAATCCATTTGGTTCTCGCGTCAACTTCACGGCACTGGCATCTGCCATGTATTTACGTTGTCGCCACACCAAGGCGAGCAAAGGGCTTAGCAATAGACTATTCACAAACTGTCCCAAGAAAGCACTCATAAACACAGGCCCCATTAAGGGCAAACTGAGCCACTCACGCCAAGTCAGAGATACAGTAGTATTCCTCTGTACCCTTGTCGACTTGGGCGACTCTTCAGCAAAAGGATCGCGCAAACTAGACAACAATACTGCCCGACCCACGCTATTAGGCTTCCCTATCGCTCCTACTACTTGCCTCAATTGATGACGGGCATCAGGATCTGTCACACTAAAAGCAAAACGTGCAATGAGCGCAAACACCCCCATCACTGTAGCCATCTGCCAACCAATTTTCCCGTCATGCTCAGCTATTGACGCAATTAAATGAGCGGCCACAGCCTGCAATTGAGCGCGGTTTAATGTTTTTAATAAATCCTCGCCGACCAAAATTGTTGCGGGCTTATCCGGCAACCCCAAAGCCGCTGCATTCATCCCTCCTTTCATCACATGAATCTGTGGTACAGGGATTAAGGCTGCAATCGCCATTTCTTCCACTACATGGTGAAATTGGCGCTCAGCTAAAAACGGTTTGCTGAGTGGTTGTACCACCTCTTCCAGCCATGTTGTCTGTTTTAAAGTGCGGGAAATGGGATAAGCCAGTCCCATCATGAGCAGCAATCCGGGCAATAAAGCCAAGACCAAACCCTGTGCAAGCTCAGCAAAGGCGATTTGCCAAGGATCATCCAGTAGGCGCGTGATTAGCTGAAACATGCCGCCTAATAGATCAGGCATCGGCGTTACTAGATTGATCAGATCAAATACTAGCCCCACGACACAATAAAATAAGGGCGCTAACAGCAAAGACATCACTAATGCCAATACGCTATAGGCCAAAACACACATAGCGCTCACCCGCCATGCTAAGCGTCGGTGTCGTTCAATAGCAGCAAAAAAACTTTCACGTTCATGGGCTTGCCAAGGCTGCCAGTGAAGTTCGTCAAGCGCTTCAGGCTTCGTTTCTTGCATAACACACCTTAATAGGAAAGATTGCGACACCGTCGAGGTTAAGCTAATGCTCTTAGCAAACTATGTAATAAACTAAAGGGTATTACTGTAAAAATAAGGCTTAACATCAGAGAGAGCTGCACTATTAACGGAATAAACAACACAATTAATCCAGCAACAAAGACCGTACCTAGGTAAGGGAAAAATTGGCTTAAACCACCCGAAGCAATGCGCGTGGAAGACAAAACACTAGCGTCGGCACCTAATAACACTAAGGCTTGTAGACGTTTTTCTAGCGGCGGAAACAAGGAGAATAGCGAAGGATTTATATTGCTTGGTTGAACCAGACAGAAATGACTTGCCCAAGCACTGACCAAAAGCGTGTTGTTTTCAGCTGTGAGCAAACCTAAGGCACTAGCCAAGCCATTAGGCTCACGCGTTAATTTCACGGCACTAGCATCCGCCATATACTTGCGTTGTCGCCACGCTAAAGCCACTAAAGGACTTAAGATAAAATAATTTATTAGAAGTGCAGCCAAGACGCCAATAACGAAAGGCCCTAATAAAGGCAGTAATAGCCATTCGCGCCACGTGAATTTGATTTTGTACTGCGATTGCGCGGCATTAGGCTTAGCCTGAACTACCGGCTCCAGTAAATAAGTGTGGAGCAAGGCACGGCTGTTGGCGTCACGGCGAAACACAGCCCGCAGTAATTTTAAGCGTTCTGGGCGTTGCTGAGCGTCCATTAAACTCACTGCAAAACGTGCCAACCATGCCAAAACACCCAACATGGTACTAATGTGCAGTCCAACTTTGAGGTCATTTTCTGCCAAAGACGCAATAAGATGCGCGGAAACGCCCTGTAATTGTCGGCGATCTAAACGCTTGATTAAGTCCTCCCCCACCAAAACGCCTGCTGTTATGTCACCATGGCTTATTAAAGCAGCATTCGCTACCCCTGCGACGACTTTGATGGGAGGCACAGGAATTGCTGCTGCGAGCGCCATTTCTGCTAAGGTGTTCTTGAACTGCTGTTCCGGCAAGGATGTCTCATCCACAGGACGTGTAGACAGTGTCGTATGCACCCATTGCCCTTGTCGTAGGGCTTGAGCAAGATTGTAACCAATCCAAGCCATCAACACTAAGCCACCGAGCAGCGCTAGGCCAACACCTACTAAGCCCGCTAGAACTTGTGTACCCGATAATTTAACAGCACCCTCGCTAGAAGCACTAAACAAGAAATCGGGCCAAATACTAGGGGTAGGCCATAGGAAATTAATGAGATCCAGTAAGAGCGTCCACACGCCATAAACTAAGGGGCTTAGTAGCACAGACATAGCCAAGGCTAAGATGCTATAAGCTAAAAAGCATACGGCGCTGACATGCCATGCAATCAGGCGATGCCGTTGGATTGTCGCCAAAAAATCTTCACGCGCTTGCCCCTGCCAAACGGGATTATTCCAGTCCTTTAAATCGTTTAGTTGGGTATCACTCATAACTTCACAATAGGTGCTTGACGTTCAAGCGCTGTTTCAATCGGTTGCAGCAGATTAGCCTGAGTAAAACCGAGTGAGCGAGCAAACAATACCGCAGGAAACGATTGAATCGAGGTATTTAACGCCATTACCGCATCATTATAAGCCTGACGCGCAAACGCTAATTTGTTTTCAGTCGTAATCAGCTCCTCAGAAAGTTGCAGCATGTTCTGATTGGCTTTCAAATCAGGATAGGCTTCCGACAAGGCAAAAAACCGCCCTAACGTTTGGCTTAAGACTCCCTCCGCATTCATCAAACTGCTCATGGCTTGATTATCTTTAGGGTGTTGTGTGAGCGCTTGATGAGCGGATTGCGCTTTATTACGCGCCTCGACCACTGCTTCTAAGGTGGTCTTTTCATGCGCCATATAAACGCGCGCCGTTTCCACCAAATTCGGTACTAAGTCATAACGCCGTTTGAGTTGTACATCGATTTGCGCAAAAGCATTCGACACTTGATTATTCGTGGCGACTAAGCGGTTGTAGATGACAATCACCAGCACCATCAGTGCTAATATAAAAAGCACAATTATCCAAATAACACTCACTAGACCCTCCTCACTAACTATCCATTAAAATACCTTTATAGCACCATATGAAAGAATATGTAGTGTGCTTGACGTTTGAACTTTACTCAGTTCAAGGGATTAAATAGTGCTGACCTCTTGTGAGTCAGCGATGATTCAGGTACAAGGTCTGGCAATTTTTATGATTGCACTAGGCACTTAGCATGAAATACGACGTTTACGGCATGGGTAATGCCTTGGTGGACTTGGAATTTGAAGTCACTGATAGCTTTCTAGCTCAGCACGATATTGAAAAAGGTTTAATGACCTTGATCGACGAATCCCGTCACCATCATCTCTTAAAAGAACTCACTCAGACCTTTAGCTTGAAAAAACGTGCTGGTGGCGGTTCGGGCGGTAATACCCTTGTTGCCATTAGTCAATTCGGCGGCAAAACTTTCTATGCTTGCAAAGTCGCTAATGATGAATTCGGCGAATTTTACATGAATGACCTACACGCGGCGGGGGTTGAAACCCGTCTCGATCAAGTGCGTGGTGCGTCAGAGGGTGTCACGGGCAAATGTATGGTGATGGTGACTTCAGATGCCGAGCGCACCATGAATACTTTTCTAGGAATCACCAGCGACTTTTCGCCTTCAGAAGTATATATCGATGAATTGAAACAGTCTGAATATCTCTATATTGAAGGCTATTTGGTCACCTCTGACTCCTCACGCCAAGCCATTAAAAATGCCCGCGCGGTCGCTCGCGATAATCATATTAAAGTTGCCCTCACTTTCTCTGATCCTTCCATGGCAACCTATTTCAAGCCCGGCTTAGAAGAAATTATGGCTGAAGGTGTGGATATTTTATTCTGTAATGATGACGAGGCCATGGCGTTCACGGGCGCACATACCCTCGAGGATGCCATTGCTGACTTAAAAACGCGCACTAAAAAATTAGTCCTAACCCAAGGCAGCGAGGGCGCTTTGGTGGTGAATGATCATGATGTGGTAAAAATTAAACCTTTCAAAGCCCACGCGATTGATACCAATGGCGCGGGCGATATGTTTGCAGGCGCTTTCATGTATGGGATTACCCAAGGCATGAACGATCAACAAGCAGGCGAATTAGCCAGCCGCGCCTCCAGCAAAATGGTAACCGTCTTTGGCGCACGCCTCCCGAAAGAGGATCATAAAGCCTTACTTAACGCTTAGGTCTTGCCTTGGAGGCTACTAGGATTAGTGTAGCGCTATCAACACACTATAGGCAGCTTATGGACGCAATAGAGCTTGAGCAACGCTTACATTTCCTACGTGCGGCGGAGCAATTAAAAAATACCTTGCGCAGTGGTTTTACTTCGCAAGGCCGCCCCGAAAGTAGCGCCGAGCATACGTGGCGACTGTGTTTATTCGCCTTGGTGTTCGAAGACCAGTTACGCGATTTGGATTTTGCCAAACTACTCAAAACTTGCATCCTGCACGATTTAGGTGAGGCAATCAGTGGCGATATTCCCGCCATTCATCAACACGACATTCCCAATAAAAATGCACAAGAGCGCCTTGATTTTCAAGAACTGTTGCGCCCCCTTCATTCGAGTTTGCGTGCGCAATTTTTGGCTTTATGGGATGAGTATGATCAAGCCCAAAGCCCCGAAGCAAAAGCCGCGAAAGCCTTGGATAAATTGGAAACGGTATTACAGCACACCCAAGGCTTAAACCCGCCTGATTTTGATTATGCGTTTAACTTAAGCTATGGACAGCAATACACCGCTTATCACCCTTTATTTAGTGCCTTGCGTGCAATCATTGATAGAGATACGCAAACCCGACACGAACAACATGCCATTGCACAGTCTAGGCCACAGCCTGACTAAATAAAGCCTAGCGGATTCGCAACCACGTCGATTTTAATTCGGTATATTTATCAAAGGCATGTAAAGATTTGTCGCGCCCAATACCCGATTGTTTAAAGCCACCGAAGGGCGTAGTAATGTCATCCGCATCATAGCAATTCGCATACACTACCCCAGCCTTCAACGCACGGGTCGCCTTCATCAGCGTATTCACATTATCACTCCACACACCGGCGGCTAAACCATAGATAGAATCATTCGCTATTTGCAGCGCTTCCTCTAAACCCTTCACGGTAATCACAGATAAAACCGGCCCAAAAATCTCTTCCTGTGCAATACGTGCTTTATTGCTCACGTGGTCAAAAATCGTTGGTTCAATATAGCAACCGCCACTTTCTTGGCGTACCTGTTTCCCGCCAAGTAATAACTGTGCTTCTTGCTTACCAGACGCAATATATTCCATCACACGCTGTGTGTGCGTTGCATCAACCATTGCCCCTAAGCGAGTTTCTGACTCCAATGGATTATTCGGCTGCATGTTTTGCGCCATTTGTTGAATTTTTGCTAAGACCTTATCCCGCACTGGCTCATCTAAAATTAAACGCGAACCCGCAGAACACATTTCACCTTGATTGAAGAAAATACCAAAGGCAGCCGCTTCCGCTGCTTCATCCAAGTGTTCGCAGTCGCGTAAAATAATATGCGCAGACTTGCCACCACACTCCAAACCGATACGCTTCATATTCGATTCGGCGGCATATTGCATGATGTATTTGCCTACTTGCGTCGAACCTGTGAAAAACACGCCATCCACGTCCATATTTAACGCCAAGGACTTACCGGCTGTTGGGCCAAACCCAGTCACCACATTTAATACGCCTTCCGGTATACCCGCCTGAAGGGCTAACGCCGCTAAGCGAAGTGCTGTCAAGGACGATTGCTCAGCCGGTTTTAAGATCACTGAATTACCGGCGGCTAAAGCGGGAGCGAGTTTCCATGCCGCCATAATCATGGGAAAATTCCACGGCACGATAATGCCACAGACACCCAGCGCTTCGCGCGTGATCGTCGCTAACATCGAAGGCGACGTTGGAGCAACTTCATCGTACAATTTATCGACTGCCTCCGCGTACCAGCGGAAACAACGTACCGTAGCAGGCACATCAACACTACGACTATCACGAATGGGCTTACCCATGTCTAAGGTTTCTAGCAAAGCTAGTTCTTCACTATGCTGCTCGATTAAGTCGGCAAATTGCAGCAAAATCTTTTTACGTTCCGCAGGCGCACGCAAAGCCCAACGCCCGTCCTCAAAAGCCTTACGAGCTGCCTTAACCGCTTGCTCAATATCTTCCTGATCGCAAGCGGCGACTTGCGTCAAAATACGCCCATCAATGGGACTCACACACTCGAAGGTTTCGCCCGACAAGGCACTCACGTATTGGCCATTAATAAACGCTTGCCCTTCGGGTTTTAATGCGGCAGCACGCTCATGCCAGTTAATGACTTCTGGTTTTGACATGGTATCTTTCTCCTAGGAATTAACCGCGAACTAAGCGCGGCTTGACCGCCACTTGCGTAGCTTCGCTAAAATATTGTTCTAAACCATCCACGGCTTGAATCGAGGCCATTCCATCACGAATATCGGATTCAATCGCACGGCGTAAGGCATACGCATTACAGTGACGAATCGCTTTCAAAGCCTCTTGGTGACGATCAATGCGATAATTGCGCTGTAATTTTTCCATGGCAATTCGCACAAATGGAGCGAGTTGTAACCAAACACGCTCAATCAAAGGAACACTGACTTGAAAAGGATGGCATTGGTATAAATAACGGTGAAAGGCCTGATTGGACAAAGCGCCCAGCTCCATATCACCCTGTTTATAAGCACGATCAATTTCAGCATCCAAACGCTCTAGTTCACGCACATCCTCTTCACGGATATAAGCTAAAGCCCCTTCCGCCGCGTGCGTTTCCAACACAATCCGCAAACTAAATAACTCATTCAGCCTAGCAGGGGTCATCTGTGGCACAATGACGCGACGATTGTCTTTGACTTCAATCGCGCCTTCACAGCCTAAACGCTGCAAAGCTTCGCGTACTGGCATAGAACTCACACCTAAGACATCCGCCAGACCGCGAATTGTTAAGGCAAAACCAGGGCGAATCTGTCCACTCAATAGGGCTTGTCGCAAGGTCTGATACACCCACTGATTGACACTTAATTCGGCGCTACGCACCGGCCGAGGAAGGTTGGTAAGAGGATTCTGTAATTGTTGGCGCATACATTCCTTGAATAAGGTTGAACCCAGACTACTCATCATTATTGATCACAAATTAAAAGTTTTCTAGCCTAAACTTCCACATAAATGCCGCTATATTTAGCTTAATCAGCTTGACCCGCCTTTTTTTTGTGATCACAATATCCTTTTAGGATAAAAACAAATTGCGGAGAGGCCACAAATCATGAATCACTTTGATACCATATCTGAACTCGATGTCTTCATCACAGACCTGAATGGTAATCAACGCGGCAAACGAGTTGCATCATCCGCAGCCCCTGTTTTACACCGAGAAGGCTTTAAACTCCCCCGTTCTGTTATGGGCGTTGACTTTTGGGGTGACGATGTCATCGCGAATGGCTTGGTGTTTGAAACCGGCGACAGCGATGGCGTTTGCAAACTCGTTTCTGAAAACTTATTGCCCGTACCTTGGGCCAGTGGTGGGCATTTTCAGGCGATTGCCACCATGTTCAACCCCGATGGTACTCCTTTTTATGGCGATCCACGCCAAATTCTAAGCCACGTGGTAGAACGCTATAAAGCCCATGGTTATACCCCTGTCACTGCCGCTGAATTAGAGTTTTATCTGTTAAAAGATGAATCTGAAAATACCGCATCCCCTGTGACCTCACCTTGGTTAATGGAACAAAGTTTTAATCGCCCCGATGCTTATTCCATCGCCAATTTAGACGCATTCCGACCACTACTAGCGGAGCTACGCCATGCTTGTGCGGCGCTACAAATTCCGGCTGATGCAATTATTGCTGAATTTGGTGATGGGCAATTTGAGGTGAATCTCAATCATATTCCAGATGCCCTCTTAGCCGCCGATCAGACCATGATGTTTAAGCGCATGGTAAAACGTGTTGCCCGCAACCATGGCCATTTAGCTAGTTTTATGGCGAAAACCTATAGCGACCGTAGTGGTAGTGGTTTCCATATGCACTTCAGCGTATTGGATGAAGAAGGCAATAATATTTTTGCCAATGGAACACCAGAAGGTGGGCCTTTATTGCGTCATGCGGTGGCAGGATTATTAAAAGCGCTGCCTGATAGTATGTTAATTTTTGCACCGCACATGAACTCCTATCGCCGCCTACAACCGGGTTCACATGCACCCACCACCGCTAACTGGGGCTATGAAAACCGCACAGTAGCCATCCGTATTCCAGAGAGCCCTGATGAGGCACGTCGTATTGAACATCGGGTAGCCGGTGCCGATGCCAATCCTTATTTGGTATTTGCCGCGATTCTCGGTGCAGCGCTCTATGGGATTGAGAATAAGCTAGAGCCTTATGAAGTCACCCAAGGCAATGCGTATAAAAACTCCAACCCAGAACGTCAACTCACCACTCAATGGATTGAAGCCATGGCACGCTTGAAAAATAGCGCGATTATTAAGGAGATCATGGGTGAGGAATTTGTGCGTATTTTTAATGCGGTCAAAGAGCAAGAGGTACGTAAATTTTCAAAGCATATTACTCGCCTTGAATATGCGACTTATTTAGGGTCGGTTTAATGGTTGAGCACGTTTCCTCCTATTACGCCGCAACGGCTGCTGTTACCGAACGTCCTGCATTGCAAGGCTCAATACGTACTGACATTTGCGTGATTGGTGCAGGCTTCACTGGCCTTTCAGCAGCACTCCATTTAGCCGAGTTGGGCTACAAAGTCGTTGTGGTAGAAGCCCATAAAGTTGGTTGGGGCGCTTCAGGCCGCAATGGCGGACAAATCGTTAATGGTTATAGCCGCGACTTGTCGGTTATCGCTAAACGCTACGGTGTTGAAGCCGCTGAACACTTAGGCGCAATGTCTCTGGAAGGAGGCGATATTATCCGTCAACGCATCCATAAATATGCGATTGAGTGTGATTATCGCCCTGGCAATGTATTCGCTGCTTTTAATAAAAAACAAATGCATGAGCTTGAAGCGCTAAAAGCCAATTGGGAACAACATGGCCACCTTAGCTTAGAACTGCTCGATTTGACCGCGTTAAAGCAGCATGTGAATACGGATGTGTATGTTGGTGGTTTATTGGATAAGCGCGGTGGGCACATTCATCCACTAAAGCTTTGCCAAGGTGAAGCGACAGCGCTTGAATCACTAGCTGGGGTCATTTATGAAGACTCTCCGGTTGTCAGTATCGATTACACTGGCGCTGAACCCTTAGTAAAAACAGCCCAAGGCGAAGTACGTGCGCAGTATCTGGTGGTCGCAGGCAATGCTTATCTCGGTAATGCCGTCCCAGAATTAACGGCAAAAATTATGCCGGTGAGTACCCAAGTGATTACGACCGAGGTACTAGGTGAGGCTAAGTGTCGCGAATTAATGCCTCAGCATACGTGCTTGGAAGATGCTAATTACATGCTGGATTATTATCGTATGACGGCTGATCACCGCTTATTATATGGCGGCGGTTCGGTGTATGGTGGCGCACAACCCGCTGATATTATTGCTAAAGTCCGTCCACATTTGGAAAAGACCTTTCCTAGTTTGCGGGGCGTAACATTTGATTTTGCGTGGAGTGGTAATTTTGCATTGACCCTAACGCGTATCCCCCAATTTGGTCAATTAAGTAACAAGGTGTATTTTGCGCACGGCTATAGTGGCCATGGCGTGACTTGTACGCATTTGGCAGGTAAGCTGATTGCTGAAGCCGTGCATGGCAACGCCTCACGTTTTAACCACTTTAGTAACCTGCCCTATTATCCTTTCCCCGGTGGCCGCTTGTTTCGTGTACCACTCACTGTGATGGGATCATGGTGGTATATCGCACGAGACAAATTGGGAATTTAATATGCCAGCTACCAACTACCTGTATCCTAACTCGCCAGAGCATATGACTTATGGCGGCATCTTGAGCTATTTACGCGCGATTTATACGCGTGATTTGAGCAATGTGCAGGTAGCAGTCAGTGGCATCCCTTATGATGGCGCAGTCACTAATCGTTCCGGTGCACGCATGGGACCGCGTGCGATTCGTGCCGCCTCTACGCAGCTAGCCGAGTTACATAGTTTTCCGTTTGGTTTTAATCTGTTTGATCATCTGCGGCTCGTGGATTATGGCGACTGTATGCTGGATCCACATCACCCCGAAACGCTGATTGAAAGCATTGAAAATCATATTACGGCGATGCTGGACAAAGGCGTACACCCTGTCACTCTAGGCGGCGATCACTTTGTTACCTATCCGATTTTGCGTGCAATTGCCAAGAAGCATGGCCCCGTATGCCTGCTGCATTTCGATGCCCATTGCGACACTTGGGAAGATGATGGTAATGGCCTCAACCACGGCACGATGTTTTTGCGCGCGAAACGTGAAGGCTTGATTGATGTTGATCACTCGATACAAGTTGGCATTCGCACCTACAACGATAGCGATCACGGCTTCATGATTCTCACCGCGCCGTGGGTACATCGCCATGGTGTGGAACAAACTTTGCAGCAGATTTACCAGCGAATTGGCAATCGTCCTGTTTACGTCACTTTTGACATTGATTGCGTTGATCCGGCATTTGCGCCCGGCACAGGAACCCCTGTCGTCGGTGGTTTAAGCTCGGCCCAAGCCTTGGAACTGATGCGTGGCTTAGGGCCTTTAAACTCAGTTGGCATGGACTTGGTTGAAGTGGCACAAGTTTATGATGTGTCTGAGATCACAGCCATCTTAGGCGCAACTTTGGTGCACGATTATTTGTGTTTGCTAGCGGAAAAGAATGGCGCAAAGCGCAAACCTGTTGGCTTGTTATAAAAGGAAAGTAAGATGTTAGTTGGGATTCTTGAAACCGGTCGCCCACCTGCGGAATTAGCGGCGGATTATCAGTCTTATGCGGCAATGTTTGAGCACTTATTAGGTGGCAACAATCTCGATTTTCGTGTCTTTAGTGTATTGAATGATGAATTTCCTGAAGCGCCTAACACCTGCGATGCTTGGCTAATCACTGGCTCACGCCATGGTGTTTACGAACAACTGCCGTGGATGCTCAAACTGCAAGCGTTTATTCGCCACGTGCGTGATGCCAAAGTTCCTATGATTGGGGTTTGCTTCGGCCATCAAATTATTGCCCAAGCCTTAGGAGGGGAAGTACAAAAATCGCCTAAGGGTTGGGGCATCGGTGTGCACGAATATGCAATCCATCAAGGCCTGCCGCAGATGGGCAGCACCGATAAATTCCGCATTTACGCCATGCACCAAGATCAAGTGATTAAGCGTCCACCCGATGCCAAGATTGTCGCCAGCTCTGAATTCTGCGAATACGCCGCCTTGCTGTATGGCGACAGTATTTTAAGCTTCCAAGGCCATCCTGAATTCACCGACCATTTCGAACGCGAATTATTGGCATTGCGCAAGGGCACAGTCATTCCGGAAGCCCAAGCCGATAAAACCTTACAAGAAATCGATAGCGGTACAGTGAAAGCAGAAGGCGACAAAGTAGCGGATTGGATGGTGGGCTTTTTAAAGAAAAGCTAAAACGAATTAAGCGCTATTTTTCGCAAGTAGCGCTAATCTAGCTTTTTTAACGCTAAACTAACCCCAAGTACTACTAATAGATTTTCTGAGAAAATCAATAAATAATCTGAGTTTAATGGGCATGTATGGATTACGATCATACATTAACCACGCGATGCCTTGAAAAGGAGCAATAATTCTCCATTCTTCAAATAAACTTATAATATTTTTATTATTAAGTTCTTCTTGAGCTACAAAAAAAGGAACATAACCTATACCAAGACCACTCAAAATACCTGCTAAACGCGCTTCGCTATGATTAATCTCATAGCGTGTGTCCACTTTAATGTGCGCTGTCTCTTTATTAGTTTTATGCATAAAAACCCAATTAATTTCAGTAGGCTTATTACCTAAAGACAAGCATTTGTGGTGAATAAGCTCACTGGGATGTTCGGGTTGGCCGAAAGTATTAATATAATCTTGGCTTGCACAAACAATATGATCAACAGACATTAATGGAACAGATATTAACTTGAAATTTGGCTTCTCTGAGATTTGAATAATTAAATCAAGACCGTCATGAATATCCATAAGCTCATCGCTGATGAGCAACTGAATTTTAATATCAGGATACTTCTTCAAAAACAAAATAATAACGGGGGACAATACCCACTTTGCAAAAGCTTTAGGAGCCGACAAGGTAATTTTTCCTGCCGGCTTTTCTAATAATTGCTCACTAATATTCAAACATACTTGCGCAGACTTAATAATCTCCATCGATTGTAAATAAATTAACTGGCCTGCCTCGGTAGTTTTAAAATTTCTAGTATCTCTTACAATCAGATGTTGCCCTAATTTTTTTTCTAATCGGCTCACATACCGACTAGTAGCAGAAGGGGTCATATCCAACTTGCCAGCAGCCTTCGTAAAGCTCTCACTCTCCACAACAATAGAAAAAACCGCCATATCTTTAAGAAAATCAACAACTTGTTTTGTGCGCATTTTACAATTCAGTTTTGCCTATAAGGAACTTTACTTGACCAGTATAATTGAAAATAATGCTTTTTAAAATTCGAGTGTCCTAATTATGAAAGTTAGATGTTTAGAAGATCTAGAAAAAATCGCTAGCACCAAAAAAAATATATTAACCTTATTTAGTGGTGGTCTTGACAGCAGTTATATCCTTTATTTATTACGCAATAGCGAAGCTAAAGTCTATGCCTTAGCTGTAGATGTAGGCGATGATATAAATAAAGAAACCCTAAGCGAAATTACTCATTATTTTAATGTTGAACTCATTGTCATCGATGCCAAAGAACGTTTTCTTTCTAATGCTGTTTTACCCGCGTTACAGGCTAAGGCCAAATATATGGGTCTCTACCCTATTAGCGCCTCTTTATCAAGACCAATTATTGCTAGCTACGCTGTCGAGCAAGCAGCATTATTAAATAGTGATGTGATTATTCATTCAGCCAATCAATCCCAAAACAGTTTGCGTCGCTTAAATGGCGCTATCGAGCAACTAGGATTTAATGGCTACTACGGATCACCCTATGAATATTCTGCTATCACTAGAGAAAAAAAGATAAAAGATTTGGATGCTATTGGTTTAGGAAGTTTTAAAAGTAGAGGTATCAGTGGCGACTCAAATTTGTGGTGTCGTGAGTTTGAGTCAGGCTTATTAGAAAATCCCGAAGCATTTAATATACCGCTTGATGTATATAAATGGATTAGAAAACCACCTTTGACTACTGAGCAAGTAATTACTATTTCTTACAAAAACGGCATACCTATTGCTCTTAATAACAAAACACTTGATGTTTTAAGCTTGATTAACCAATTAAATCATATCGCTGGTGCAGTTGGTATTGGGCAGTTTTGTGGGTTAGAGCATTTAGACCAAGGTGAAAAAGTATTAGAGATTAGAGAAGCACCTGCCGCATCTTTATTAATGGATGCGTATCAACACCTAGAAATGGCCAGTTTAGATGCTGAACTTTTAAGGGAAAAAATACATATAGAACAACTTTGGATACGTGAAGCCGTCGAGGGAAGATGGTATGGCCCACTTAAAATTGCTAGCGAAGCTTTTATTTCTAATATTGCCAAATATATTAATGGCAGCGTTTCTTATCATCTAGCTAACGGCACTTCTCAAGTGACGTCTATTATTGCTAGTAAGCCACTTTATTTAAAAGAGCGTGATCATTGGGAGTTATCGACTGCTCATCAACGTAGCTTGCGCCACCTTGAACTATAATAGGTATTAATACATATGATTGACCTCGGTTTTCTTGAACAAGATTTAAAAAAGAATGACTTTATTTATATAAGTGGCACTAGACTAATTGATTTATTTAAGTTAGATGAACAAGAAATTGCTCATCTAAAGTCTTTCTGGTTTAACCTAGAAAAAGATAATTATATGGCCGATAATGGCACTTACCGTTTCAGAAGGTATAGCCAATTTAATATCGACTTAGAGAATAATGAACTAGAACTACTTCCACATGCTGCCTATGAACAACCTACTTACATTAATCCATTAAATGGTGGGATATTGAGATACTATCTTCCTTTGGAAGATGCCTTCATTAAAAACTCATTCATCAACAATCTTCTAATAGAGCTAGCTAATTTATTAGGAAGAATAGATCATATTAAATATTGGAATATCAAATTACACCCTTATCGAATTACCTGCTCATCAGACTTTGAAGGCTATCCTACTCCAGAAGGACTTCACCGAGATGGCGTCAATTATATAACTACACTGTTGATAGATCGCTTTAATATAATTGGTGGCGAAACAACAATTACAGACAATCAAAAATTTCCTATTTACAAAAGACAATTATTAGATTCATTTGATATGTTGCTAGCCAATGATACAAAAACAATGCATGAAGTGTCCCCCATCAAAACCTTACACCCTCAACAAGCTGCTTGGCGAGATGTATTGGTTATAGCATTTAGTCACCTACAATAGATATAAAATAGATAATTCGACATGCAAAAAATAAGATTTGTACACGTAGCGGATATTTTGCTATTATTAGTAGCCTTTTTCTGGGGCACTAGCTATAGCATAGCCAAAGAAAGTATATCCTTTTATCCTATACTGGGTTTCTTAGCCTTACGCTTTTTATTAACTTTTTTCATCTTAAGTCCTATCTTCTTTAAAAGGAATAAGGCAGATTTAAAAAAAGATTTAAAAATTGGCATAAAGCTAGGTTTTATTCTGTTCTGTATCTTCCTCTGCGAAACCTATGGAGTTCTTTATACTACGGCCTCGAATGCTGCCTTTTTAATTAGTTTATTTATTATTTTTACCCCTTTTATGGAATGGACCTTATTAAAACAACGCCCCAACAATAAGTTATTGATTGCTTCTTTCTTATGCCTACTAGGTGTTTATTTCTTAACTTATCAGAAATCATGGCACTTTAATTATGGCGATTTCTTAATTCTATTAGCCGCTATTTTAAGAGCACTAATGGTGTGCATGACCAAAATTCTTACCAAAGATCGTTATACCTCTGCTTTAAGCCTCACTGCCATACAATCTGGAATAGTAGGATTAGCCTGTTTAACGCTCGGTTTATTGCTTATGCCGTCACAATTATTAGTATTGCCCTCTGCTATAACATTTTGGGGAAACACGCTTTATCTGGTATTGTTTTGTACCATTTTTGCGTTTTTCGCACAAAATTGGGCAGTTCAACATACCTCTCCAACCCATACCTCTTTATTAATGGGCACAGAACCCCTATTCGGTGCATTATTTGCCACGCTGTGGCTGCAGGAACAACTCACGCTGCTCGCTTGGTTGGGGGGTATTATTATTGTCGCCACTTGTGTTTGGCTCACTTGGCCTTCAAGCACTAAGGCTGCACTCGCCAACTGAGCTTATGCTAGTCAATGATGAGAACACAGTACGTCACTCAATGTAGCGAGTCACTGCCAAGTCGCTACTCCAAACGACTCGGAAACCCTTCAGCTCGTAAATCAGTCTGCAATACATCTTCCAACAACTTAACAATTTGCGTGGATTGCGCTTGCCCGCCATAAGCAGCTTTACCCTTGACAAAGGTTTGTTGGGTCATACTGGCTAAGTCCAGTGGTACTTCAAATTCGCGCCCGAAGTTCAAAGCGAAACCTAAATCCTTCAGGGCCAAATCCATGGTGAAGGCAATGTCGTAGCTACCATTTAAGATTAACTGGCCTTCGGTTTCATGCACGAAACTATTGCCACTGCTGGCTTTAATCACTGCCCATGCTTGGGCTAAATCTAAGCCACCGCGCTTAGCAAGCATCAGTGCCTCACCATCAGCCACTAAATGAATAAAGGCCAACATGTTGGTAATCACTTTGATAATGGCAGCACTACCCAACGCCCCTATATAGAAAATCTTATCGCCCATCGCCTCAAAAGCGGGTTTGTGCTGATCGAATAAGGCTTGTTCACCCCCTACAATCACTGTAATTTTGCCTTGTGCTGCGAGATGTACGCCCCCTGTCACGGGTGACTCTAATACTTGAATCCCTGCTGCATTGGCTTGTTTGGCTAGAGCCTGAATCTCATCGCGGCCTAAAGTCGACATTTCTAACCAATGCAAACCCTGCTTTCCCGCAGCGATTAGCTCCTCTAGTACTAAATCACTTACCGCAGGCGAGGGTAAGCAGGTCAATACCACATCAACTTGCTCGGCAAGCTGCTTGGGGCTGTCTGCCCACTTTGCACCCAAGGCTAAATGCCGCTCAGCTAAAGCAGGACTTTTATCATGCACGGTTAAATCAAAGCCTGCTTGCGCCAAACTGGCCGCCAAATGCCCACCCAAATTGCCTAAACCAATATAACCATATTTCATTTTGCTCTCACTGTTGGGGTTATCCATGTTGCTTAAACTTGCTTATCCAATAATGGCTTTGGTTTCGAGGAAATCCTGTATGCCCCATTGGGCATATTCGCGCCCATTCCCCGACTGCTTATAGCCGCCAAAGGGGGCATATAAATCCCACTCAGGGTAATTTAACTGTACCTGCCCTACACGCAATTGCCGCGCCACGTTCAAGGCACGCTCACGATTACTACTGGCAATATAGGCCGATAAACCATAAGGACTATCATTGGCAAATTCGATCAATTGCGCTTCATTTTCATAAGGCAAGATCACCAACACAGGGCCAAAGATTTCCTCTCGCGCAATTCGCATCGTCTGTGTGCCTGCAAAAATTGTCGCTTTAACATAATGCCCCTGCGCAAGCTCAGTGCTTAAATGCTCAGGTTTACCCAAACCACCACAGACTAAATGAGCCCCTTCATCCAGACCTGCTTGGATCAATGCTTGAATCTTTTCATATTGGGTTTGGCTAATCACAGGGCCTAGATTAGTCACAGGATCTACTGGATCACCGACTATTAAACTTTCCGCCGTGGTTTTAGCAATCGCTAAAGCGGTTTGATACAACTCACGCGGAACGTACATGCGCGTGGGTGCATCACAGGATTGACCACTATTACTCATGCAGAGCAATACACCCTGTCTTACTGCTGCTTCTAAATCGGCATCATCTAAAATCAGATTCGGTGACTTACCACCCAACTCTAAAGTAACGCGCTTAATCGTGTCTGCTGCTGCTTTAGTAATCGCTTTACCTGCCCGCGTCGAACCTGTGAAAGAAATCATTTCAATCTGCGGATGGTGTGTTAAGGCTTGCCCAACGCCTTCGCCATCACCATGCAATAAATTAAATACCCCTTGCGGTAGACCAACTTCATCCACTAATTCCGCAAAGATCGTGGCACTCAAAGGGGCTAATTCACTGGGCTTGAGAATCAAAGTACAACCGGCGGCCAATGAGGCTAAGACCTTGACCACTAACTGATTCATGGGCCAATTCCACGGTGTAATCAAACCCACCACCCCGATAGGCTCATGCACAATTTGTGACTGGCCTTGTGGGTAGGAAAACTGAAATTCACGCAAAGCATTTAAGTGTGAGTCAAAATGTGCTAAACCCGAAGCCGCTTGGGCATCCAAAGCAAATTGTCTAGGCGCACCCATTTCTAGGCGAATGGCCTCAGCGATGTCATTTAGCCGTGTTGCATAGGCAGTACGCAGTTGCTCAAGATAATGGATACGCTCCGCCACACTGCTTTGTGCATAGGTTTTAAAAGCACTCACCGCAGCGGCTACCGCAGCATCAACATCCGCCGCCGTGCCTAATTGTACTTGTGCAATGGGTTGATGATTGGCTGGATTATTGACCGCTAATAAACGTCCCTGTGGCTGAATCCACTCAGCATTGACATACGACAATAAGGTTTGCATAGAGCCTCTCCACTCAGGCAAAAATTATTTATTCTATTTAACTCGCGAAATCAGAACCTTCACGGGTCAAGATGGTTTTAATATCCGCTAAATGCCGCTCGGCCTGCTGGGGATAATTATCCAAGTCACGCGCAGTACGGGACGCTATTTCATGCGATAAGACCCGTAAGGGTTTGCCCGTTTGCAAAGCACGAATATAGGTTTCAGCCGCACGTTCAAAGTAATATAAGCGATTGAACGTGTCAGCGACGCTATCACCCAATACCAAAAGCCCATGATTACCCATAATCATTACTTTCTTTTGCGGATCACTCAGCAAAGCAGCACAACGCTCACCCTCTTCGGTAAAGGCTAAACCACCAAACTGTTCATCAATCACATAACGCTCATAAAAAGTTGCCGTATTCTGATCAATCGGTGGCAAATGGCTATCCGCTAAACAAGCGAGTACGGTTGAAAACATCGAATGTACATGCATCACACAACGTGCTTGTGGGCAAAGTCTGTGAATTGAACCATGCAAACCCCATGCGGTAGGGTCTGGCGCATCCGATCGATCCATTGTGCTGGGGTCATTCGCATCGAGCAGCAGTAAATCGCTAGCCTTGATGAGAGAAAAATGGCGCTGATTGGGATTTATTAGAAATTGAGTACCTTCAGGATTAACGGCTAATGAGAAATGATTGGCCACCGCTTCATGCAGATTCAAGCGAGCTGTCCATTGGAAAGCGGCGGCTAAATCAACGCGTTCTTGCCAGTACAAGGGCTGATTCATTCTGCTTCCCCTTTCGGATACTTCGCCCGCAAAACTCGATAAGTACTACGCATTTCATTCCGGTCTACATAGCAACCACGCAAATGCCGTGCCCCACTGCCTGCGACAAACGCACTGCGCCCATGCACTACTCGATGGTTATCAAACACAATGCACTCCCCTGCATTCAAACGGAAACGCATGAGATACTTTGGGTCTTGTAACATCTGCCCGAACTTACGAAAGGCCGGATAAAATGCATCCATCACCTCAGGGGGAAAATCGAATACATCCGCCAGATGTTGGCTAAAATGAATACCACTCACCTCGCCATTATAAGGATCAAGCTCAATAATAACTTGGCGTGCGCGCACATCCTGAAAGTTAGTGGTATAGCGAAACGGCACTTTCAGGGTGGTAAGTAAATTAAAATAGTCAGGATATTGCGCTTTAAACGCCTGCGCTACACTGCACGCATCGACAAATAAACTTTCCCCCCCGATGGCATCATTCACACGACAATGCAAAAACTGAATACCAGGCGCTAATTCTTCAGGGGGTAAATCGGTATGTAATTCCAAGGCTTTATTGGTATAAGCCAAGTTCACTGGATTGGCTTCAGTACGTACATCAAAGGTATAACCAGAAAAGGAGGAACGCACTACTCCAATCAATTCACAGGCTTGTTGCAAGCCTTCATTGCTATTGGGCATTTCGGTTAATAGAGCAATCCCTTCGTCTAATAAAGCCTCTGTCCAATCTGCGACTTGGGCAGGTTGCTCAATCAGTTCAGGAAAGCTAAAACGCTTTATTTGCGAATAATGATCGGCATACCATGGCTGGCGTTTGCGTTGTGCCAGATCACCATGTCCCATACAAACTTGACCGTTCGGATAATGCCAACGGGCTAACCATGCCAAGTCATAGCGACTTTGATGTCCATCCGGCCATTCAATGGTGAGTGTTGAAGCGTCGATTTGTGCCGTTTTGGGTTTTAAATCATCTGGCTCTTCAAGAATATCGTAGATACGTTCTTGGGTAGATTCATCCCAAGCACTAGTACAGTTATCACGTAACCAATAGTAATTAAAATAAGCTAAATCGCCATTTGCTAGGCTTAGACGTAAGCCCCGCTCCTCCAATGCTAACATCTGTAGTGCTCCAATTTTTCTTGAGAACGCTGCTATAGTGGAGCATAACTTAAAACAATCCTTGAGTTCTAATCACACTGCGGTCGTGTTGCAAAATAATCTTCTAACGTTTGTCCAGCTACTTCAGTGAAGACATCCGTTTCAACTTGGATTTTTAAAATGCGGTCAAGGCGAAAACTGCGAAAGCCATTACGCAGCTCACACCAACTGGCTAAAGTCCAAACCTGCCCCCAGAAAAATAAGCCTAAGGGTTTAACTTTACGCTGACTGAGTTCGCCATCTCTGCGTTCGTAATACAATTCAATATAGCGATGTTGACTAATCGCACCACGCACAATATCAAGGGTTTGTGATAAATCTGTGCGCTCCCCAGAACGTGGCACAAATAGATGGCTGGTGAGTAATTGATGACGTAATTCTTCAGGAATAACCGCATAGACTTTATCTAAAACAGACTGAGCACTTTGGCCTAACTCTGTCCCACCCCAAGCCCTGAGCATTCGTGCCCCTACCACCAAGGCTTCTATTTCCGCAGAACTAAACATCAAAGGCGGAATATCGAGAGAATAACGCAGGCGATAACCCACTCCAGCTTCGCCTTCCAATGGCACGCCCGAAAGACTTAAGTCTTGCATATCGCGATAGATGGTGCGCTCGGAAACTTCCAAGCGCTCCGCTAATTCTCGCGCCGTTACTAAGCGCTTATTTCTTAAAATTTGCACTAATTGAAATAAGCGATCAGCACGGCGCATAAACTACTCTTTATTGAATGGAATGTAAGCCAATCATATTCCCTTCAGTGTCATACACCATCGCAATATGACCATGTTCACCAATGGAGAATTTATCCTTGAAAATCGTTCCACCAGCCTGTGCCGCTCGTTTAGCTTCTACCGCACAATCTTCGCAGGAGAAATACACTAAGGTACCCGCAAAGCCTGTAAGTACACCGTCCATTTTCACTAAAGCACCCGTTGCACCATAGCCATGATCATCCATTGCAAAAGTATACATCTCTAGAGACTCTTGCATATCACCTGCTAGCGCTGTCAACGTGACTTGAAAAACTTGCTCATAAAATGCTTTAGCGCGCTGCATATCCTTTACATAAATCTCAAACCAGCCAACTGGATTACTCATGATTAACTCCTTTATGTTTTACGGAAGGCTTAGTTTAAAGGAGTACTCCTGACAGCTTTATGTCAGTAGTCATGTGGGCATATGTGTAATAACCGGCATCCCCGTAAAATAAGGATGCAAGAACATTAAAACTACATACACCACTAGGCTTACTGCTAATAAAATCAACTCTTTACTGATAGGCGCTATCGCTGGTTTCGCCCAAGCACCATCGCGGCGATTGATAGTAATTTGATTCAACACACTCCAAATCAACAGGCCAGCAAATAATACGACGGAGCGGCTATCACCATTAGCCAATAGATGTCCAAGCGCCCAAACGGCGACGCCTGTCAGCATGGGATGACGTACAAATTGTTTAATCCGGCTATTGGTATGGGCTGCACCAAACAAAATCACCGCGATTAATACTAATAACATGGTGAGATGACGCCCCCAAACGGGCGGATTATAGAGTTGTGTCGGTACAGCCATACGCCAACCTATAACCATCAAGGCTAATGCCACTAGAACCTTAATCGCATAAATCGCCTGATAGGTATTGCCATATTGAGCGGTTAATTGATTACGTTTTGCAGGCATGACCGAGGGAAATAAATGCACAACGCTCCACATAAAAATGCCAAGAATTAACCAAAACATCCTGTGCTCCTGACTATCCACTAAAATGACCACCATAACACACTTACACGTAAACTGAGTGTTTTGCTAGGGCTGTGAGTAGGGCAATCACTTGAAAAAAGTGACTAAACTAGTAGATAAAGAGCCTTTTTAGGAGTGCTCAAATGTCTTCTGTATCATCCCCCTTAGCTCAGTTTCTAGATTGTCTGTCAACACCAGAAGACCCGCGTCAATCTTGGAAAGTACTTTACCCACTGGAAGAGATTCTATTATTGGTGCTGTCGGCCACGGCCAGTGGTGCGGATGATTTTGTGGAAAGGGTGGAATGGGGTCATATACAGCTAGGGTTTTTGAGACGCTTTTACCCTTATCAGCACGGCATTCCCAGTCACGATACATGCGTGCCTAGTGGGCAGGGTTAGCCGCTATCTTAGAAGTGACGCGCACCATAGAACAGCGGGGGAGCCGACCGCCGATTATCGCTATTATATCACGAGCTTTGCCATGACCGCGAAGGCTGCGCTGTATGCGGTTCGTTCTCATTGGGGTATTGAAAATAAGCTGCACTGGGTGCTGGTTGTCTTATTCAAGAAAGACTACGGCCATGTCCATGTGGGGCTTGGCGCTCACAATATGGCCGTCGCGCCATATCATCACCAACCCACTACGACAAGTCTCTGGCAAGACCAACTTAAAAAGCAGGCGCAAACAGGCGGTGTGGTCTATTGATTTTTTAGAGCGAGTCTTGAGAAATCAGAACTGATTCTTTTAAACAGGTATTTAGTAGGAGGCTTTTAAATGTGGAAACATGGGGAAATGCTTTAAATTGCAAGTAACCAGTTCTAGTTTATGTTCGATGACAGTAGCGGCTAAGATACTATCAACTAAATCAGTACCATGACTACGCATATATTGATTGAGTAGTTGCCCTCCTTGTACAGCAATTTTTTCGGTAACAGGCAAAATTTCACAATAAGCAAAAAAGTTTTCAAATAGTTTTTGTTCGCGCTTATTACGAATGCCCGCCAAAATTTTCGTTACGGTTAGTGTGGATAAAGCAGGTGCAATAGGCAGAGCATCGACAAAAGCTAATGCTTCTGGTTTATTCCGTGAGTAGTCGATTAGAATGCAAGTATCTAATAGCTTATTCATGGGTTAGGTGTTCCATGCGCTTATTGAGTGCTTGTCTAATAGTTTGATGTGTTTCTGCTATATCTGAGTGATCTTGCCAAATACCCGCTAATTGGCTAACCGCTTGTTTCCAATCTTGTTGCTTTTGTTTCTTTGATTTTAATAATAAATCCACACCCTGACGAATGAGGTCGCTTTGAGCAACACCAGAAAAGTTGGATAGTTGTTTAAGAGCTGCGTATTGCTCTTCGTGTAGAAATACTTGAATTCGTTGCATAGTGGTGGCCTCTGACTACATACATATTAGGTGTAGTGTAGCAGTGCATGAGTACTTTGCAAGCTTGATATTTAACCCTGTCGTTTACAGTACTTTATACCACTTATCGGGTAAACTAAATCTAACCTCAGCTTTAGGAGTTAGCCCCTGATGGAAAGTTTAATGAGCATTTGGAATTGGTTGTTGACCCAAATGAATCCTTTGAGTGTGATTGCAGCTTTATTGACGATTTAGTTGGCGATTTGGGGATTGCTTAAGTGGTTGGGTGGTAAACAGGCTGAAAGTAAGGTGAATAATCAGGGCGGTATTTATTCGGCTGGTAAGCTGTCGATTGGTGAAAATGCTCATGTGAATACAGGTGTGCAAATTAATACTCCTGTCTCTGAAAAGCCTGACTCATCTAAATCTTAGGTCCTCCTCATGGGCTTGTTTGATTGGTTTAGAAAGCGTCCTACTACTTTAAATAATCCGCACGGTGTAGCCGCACACGAGTTAGTAGTGGGTGCAGGTGCTACTGTGAATACAGGGGTGCAGGTCGTACAGCATTTTCCCGCTGAGCTGCTGGCTGAGATGAAAAAGCTGGGGATTGCGGAAGGGGCGATTAATAGTTTTTTCCGTATTGTGGAGGAGGCTCAGATTCCCCCTGAGGATTGGGATGCGAAGCTGCGCCAATACGCTCAGGATTATCAGTACTTAAAAGAGCAAGTTAAGAAGCTGTCGACTAATTCAATGCAAGGGGTGGAGTTAAAAGCTCAGGCAACGGCTGCGATTGAGGCAGGGGAGTTTGATCAAGCTAAGCAACTGTTTGACGAAATTCGAGCGTTAAATATGCAAGCCGCTAAGCAAAATATTTTATTTGCCGCAGAAGCTGATGCGGCTAATGGTGCATTGGCACGTACTAGATTTCGTTACCTTGAGTCGGGTAAGTATTATGAGCGGGCTGCACAAACGCTATTAGTTTTAGGGCGGGAACATGAGGTGCAGGCCGCTGAGTGTTTAGGATGGGCAGGTCGTGGTTTTAATGATGGTGGCAAATACCCACAGGCACAGCCGTTGTATGAGCGCTCCTTAGCGATTAGTGAACAGACGTTGGGTAAGGAGCATCCTTCTGTGGGGACGAGCCTGAACAATCTAGCGGGGCTTTATGAGTCAATGGGCGAGTATGCAAAGGCGTTGCCGTTGTATGAGCGCTCCTTAGCGATTAGTGAACAGGCGTTGGGTAAGGAGCATCCTGATGTGGGGACGAGCCTGAACAATCTGGCGGGGCTTTATCGGGCAATGGGCGAGTATGCGAAGGCGTTGCCGTTGTTTGAGCGGGCTTTAGCCATTGTGGAAAAAAGCTTGGGCGCTGAGCATCCTAATACTAAAAAAGTTAGGGCAAACTATGAGATTTTGTTGGAAAGATTAAAGTGATGACAGGAAACCCCTCCCA
Source organism: Thiolinea disciformis DSM 14473 (assembly GCF_000371925.1). Lineage (GTDB taxonomy): Bacteria > Pseudomonadota > Gammaproteobacteria > Thiotrichales > Thiotrichaceae > Thiolinea > Thiolinea disciformis. The sequence goes on from NZ_AQVE01000019.1 coordinate 73,195, forward strand.
GCCTCCCCTTATCAAGGGAGGTGTAAAGAGACTAAGACACAACATTTACACCTAAAACGGTGTGCGCCACCGCAGCCCCGCATAGCGACTAAAGCCCCTATCGGTAGTAATCCATTCACACCCTGATTCAATAGCTAAGGCGGCGTGATAAGCATCTGGAATATGGTTACCTTTAGCATTGGTACTAATACACAAATTTTGAAAAATTTCCCAATGACGCTCATTAGGAGCCACCACTACACAATTAGGTAAGCTACGAATACCCGTAATAAACTCCATTGCCTCTTCTATTGTGCTAGGTGGATTAAATATTTTGGGATGAGTCACAATCCTTACAAAACCACTGAGTACTAACTCGGATACTGCAAAATTTTGATCAGAATTAATAAGTGCCTCTAACCATGCTAAATAGTCAGCATGATTAGGGATATCTTCCCGATGGGCATACACAAAAATATTAACATCACACAAAAGCATTAATAATCATCCATCAAATCCAATAAAGCAGCATTATTATCAAGATCAATGCCTTGACGAAGACCATTACCCTTGACCGTTTTAAGTTTAATAGGCAATCGTTGACTACTTTTAACCCTTCGAGTGAGTAACTTTTCACGCAAAGCCTGTTCTAGCAAGGCAGTAAAGGTCATATTTTGGGTTAAGGCATATCGCCTAGCTAAATCATGGAGTTGATCATCAAGTTGAATAGTGGTACGCATCAATATGCTCCTATTAAGCATCAATATGCATTGAGTATAGAAAATCTATGAACCCACGCAAATTAAATTTTTATTCAGCAATAAAAAAAGCTGCCCAAAGACAGCTTTTTCAGCTCCTCCAGAACAGCGGGGAAAATCAACCACCGATTATCGCTATTCTTGCCATAACCGCGAAGGCTGCGCTGTATGCGGTTCGCTCTCATTGGGGAGCTGCACTGGGTGCTAGATGTCTTATCCAAGGCAGACTGCACGTGTCCGTGTGGGGCATGGTGCTCATAACATGGCCATCGTGTGGCATATCATCACCAACCTACTACGACCAGTATCTGGCAACAAAGTCTAAAAGTCAGGCGCAAAAAGGCAGCTTGGTCTATTGATATTTCTTGGAGAAGGTCTTGCGAAAACAGGCTTGAGACTTTCAAGCGATAGCCCTAGGGTTGTGCGGGAATAGCTCCTATAATAAGCAGGCTGCAGGATCATGGTGCAAGCGAACTTAGCTTTAGCGTCTGTCAAGTGGTTTCCCCTGCACAATAAATCCAACAAAAATCCACAGACGGCCAGCAACACTCTAAGGGCTTTGTATGTCCAAATACTTGTTCAGTCATTTTATCTTGATAGACACCTTATATTTATATTCACAAAAAGGATGAGTCCCATGTTAAAAAAACTAAAAATCGCTGCTAGTGTTTTTTGTCTTGCCGCACTCTTAACGGCTTGCCAGAAAGACAAAGAAGAGGTGAAAACCGCAACTGCACAAGCCACATCGCAAACTACCGATCCGGCCACGCCTGCTGAGCCTAGTAAACCAGTCGAAACCTTTGTACCAAGCTCGAAAACAACGGATACCACCACGCCAGCCACGGTTGCACAACAGCCCCATGAAACCACTGTTTCGAAAGACTCGACAGACCCATTTGCCTATTGCCAAACCGCAGGGACAATAGACAAACCCACTAGCGGTGCTTTACCCGAAAAATTGATTCAAGCTATGGTAAAAGCCAACATGATCAGCGCCGATTTGCCACAATTAAAAGAACCCGGCTTTGTTCAATGGCGCTGTATGGACAGCCAAGTGTATGCCTGTGTGGTCGGCGCTAACATACCTTGCGAGGCTAAGGCTGACATTAGCAAAGAACCTAACGATGGCATGATTGAATTCTGTAAAACAGATGCAAATGCAGAGAATATTCCTGCCGCTGCCACAGGCCGCACCACGGTTTATACTTGGTCTTGTAAAGATGGCAAACCCGTTATTGGCGCACAAGTTACCCAAGTCGACAGCCAAGGTTACCCTGCTGACTTTTGGACTGTATTAGCGCCTTAAGCCTTGCCCCAAATGAGCAAGCTGCCTAGCGGCTTGCTTTGCTATTAAGGGCTAGCCCATAAAAATACTAGGAGTATGCACGTGAATAAACAGCCTTTTATTAAAATCGCTGTCTGACTGGCAAATATAATGCACGTTAGCTAATCAATACTGGTACTGTTGATTTGAAATACCTTGCTGTTAGTACTATGGAACAAACTGAAATTGGCTTATCATCCAGACGCTAATAAATTTGGTGTTTTTTTAGAAAAGCTCCGGAGCCAAACTAAGAAAAACTATGATTTTCGCATCATCGCTCAGCAGGATGTAGGCGTTGACTATTATGCAGGTAGAAATTAAAAACATTAAGTATTTAGCCCAACTATTTTCAATATCCTGCTCTATTATTTTTCATAGCAGCTGAAACTTCGGAGCATCAGCCTAGTCTCACTAAAAAGAATAACTTTCTTACCCGTATAACAAAAAGGGGTCGTGATTTAAGGGAGTTGAAAACGCTTTGATGGAGCTTTATCGTTAAAGGCATTTGATCTGAGGAAGAGGTGTGTATGGCCACCGTACCAGTCGACTGCCGCTACTGTCAAAGTGCATCGATTTACAAACACGGCTATGCGCGTAGTGGTGAACCGCGTTACCGCTGCCGTGATTGCCAACGTAGTTTTCAACTTTACTATCATAATGTGGGCAACCGCGACGGTATTCCCGAAAAAATTGTTGAGATGGCGATCAATGGTTCAGGGGTTAGAGATACGAGTCGTGTCCTAG
>NZ_AQVE01000020.1 GCF_000371925.1 Thiolinea disciformis DSM 14473
GATAGCACCTTGAAGCAACTCTTGGAACGGTTGACACCTTTCAAACTGGCATTGTATTGCACGGATGATTGGGGCGCTTATGAGCGTTTATTGCCTGAAGATAAGCATTTAATCACTAAGCGCTACACACAAAGCATTGAACGGCAAAACCTGAATTTGAGGATTTGGATTAAACGTCTAGCACGCAAGACGATCTGTTTTTCTAAGTCTATCGAGATTCATGACAAAGTCATTGGAACCTGTATCGAAAGACGCTTCTTCAACTCCTTTAAATCATGACCCCCTTCAGGTTAAACGCTAATGACCCCTAATCACCTCTCTACTAGGATCAACGGGGCAACATTTTTGATTTATGAAAGAGGTCTAATATACACAGACTTTCAAAGAAGAAGTAGTGGCACTGTCCACAGATCAAGTTTATGGGGTTTTGACTTAAGGCAAAATTGATCGCTGCTTTTGCCAACCGTATGATAACTACATCACTACTTTCCCAATTAGGTCTATTATAGTACTAATATGTTTGATTCTGTCTTTTATCTACTTTTTACTACATAGATCAATAAAAGCTAGTGAAATATTTCGTGAAAAAATTTATTATCTCATTTGCGAGCGGGTTTTTTGATCTTTTATTGTTACTGGGATTAATAATTTTTATTAGTTGCGATCAATAAAAATATATCACTTGACATGTCTAGGATATAAGGAGTTCTATTTATGAGAGGATTTTTAGGTAAAGCCAGTTTTGTCACTTTACTAGTATCTTTGATGATTGGCTGTAATGATAACTCATCTCCATCTAAATCTATTAGCTCAGAAATTTTATCACAATTAAAACCAACCTTTAATGTTGATGTATTAAAATTAAACTACAATGGCATTGAAAGTGCCCCACTATTGGATAAAAATAATCTAGATAGAACAATTGGTCTAATGTTTAATGGTGGTTTTTTGGGTAATTTACCTAAAACAGATAGTAAAAGTATTGCTTACGAAAGTGAAAATTTTGTTAGCACCACTGTGAATGGTAAAACTGTTAAAAGCATTAGGCCAGCTAATGAATACGAGGTTTTAAATGTTAATTCATCATCACTAAATAATGCTTCTGGCGTTGAATTGGCCCGATCTTCTAGTAAAGATTTAAGTTGTAATTCTACTGGAGCTTTTCATGAGGATGCTGTTTACTATCAAAAAAATGATTTTTCTAATGAAAGCCGTGAAAAGGCTAACTATAACAACTGTGCTACTGAAGGCTATACGGCTACAGGGATAGTAGAAAAGCTGAGGTCAGCATCTTATTCAACTAGATTAGGCACTGGCTTCACCATAACTTATGAGAAAAATTATAGTGAGCTGTTATTAGTAAATAATACAGGTCAGTACAAAGTATCTGGTAAGTTTAAAATGAGTAGTGATTTAAATGCTGGTATATATATTGATGTGCAAGAGCTTACTTGGGATTTAACAAGGAATACGCAAACTTATTATAAAATATTAAGACAAGTGAGTAAGTTCCAAACAGATTGGCCGGATAAAGTAGAAGGAAAGATATGTTTTAGCCATCTAGGATGCTATGTAGTAAGTACAATAGAGGCCCGTAGAGATAATGATGCTTGGACTCCACCAGCTTTTGCGGTGTATAAGATACAGGGTGGATTTAAGAGTAATGCACTGCTAACTTTTAAAGATACTAATTTGACCATATCTTTAGATAGTGATGGTGATGGAAATTATGAATTAATAAGTACTAAAAATTATGATACTTTGCAAAGCAAAGGTATAATAAATCCTTTGCCCTAGTTGATTCGCTATAAAGTTAAATAAAAATCTTATTAGACACCTATATCACTACTTTTCTGAAAGGTTTTAGAAAGTAGTGTTTTAGTTTAATCTTTAAATTTCGTAACTACTTAGTCTCCTAAAAATGAGCTATGCTAGAGGCATACATCATGCTTGCCCATACCCACCCGAGCAAGCTTGGAGCAGCTTAACTACGTCTACTGATGCTATTTGAACGCATGGATCAGTTGAGCGCTCGCATAAATCTGATGGATTAACAATGCCAACTAGTTTAGAACGATTACTGTCGAGGGCGAGTTCGTCTTTAAACGATCAATCACCCGCGCTGACTGATTATCTGTATCGGTCGGCAGGGTCATTGGCGGATAGCTTATTAAGCCTATTACAAGATCGAAATGGATTTTATGCGTTTGAAAGCGCACTCCATGTGTTTCCCTCGCATTCGAGCCAGCAATAAAGAGGACTGGCTGATTGGAACGGAAGCGCTCTGTGGCGAGATGCCTATGAAGGCATGGCCAATGAATGCCTTTTTTTTGCTGAAGATGTTTTTGGTGGGCAGTTCTGCCTTAGAGATAGCCAGATTTATACCTTTGATCCTGAAACAGGTGCATTCGAATGGTTAGCGCATGACCTGGAAGGATGGGCGAAAGCAATCCTCAGTGATTATGAGATGCTCACAGGCTATGTGTTCGCGCATCACTGGCAAGAGCAACATGGTTCATTGCTTGCAGGTAAACGTCTACTACCGAAAATTCCATTTGTACTCGGTGGTGAGTTTATATTGGATAACTTATATTTGGGTGATGCTGTAACAGGAATGCGTTTTAGGGCGAGCCTAGCACACCAAATGAAAGACCTGCCGAATGGTACCCAAATCAGATTTAATATAATTCCCTAATGCTCATTGGCTGAGAATGCCCGATCTAGCTCCTAAATAGTGTATCGTCATAGTAAAGCCAGCAGTGGCGTACAGCGCACAGTTGAAAACCAATAAATTCTAAGAAGCTAATACAAGCTGGCTTAGCTAACACGCCAGTACAGGTGTAGGAGTAACGTGATGAAGGGAAGATATGAAGCAGCTTTCATTGTTCCTGTTGGGGTCAATAAGGTCTTAGGGGAAGATGGTTGGGAGTGTGAAAGCCCCATCAGACTTTCTGAAGCCATTAAAGATTATCTGATTCAGTCACTGAGGCTTAGCTTTTTGGAAAGCTATTGTGGTATTGAAAGCTACGTCAATGATGATCTAAAAATGTCGATCACTTTCAATGACCAGAACGAAATCGAGGATATTTACTTTCAACTTTATGGCGACGCTTTGACCCTTCTTTCAGAAGTGTGCCAGAGCGGTCCGATACCTGCTGAAGCAGAGCTATTCGTTCCACGGCATGAGCATGAGCAATGATGGCGCGGATACTACTGCTTTTCCTGCTCGGCTAACAGCTCATTGATCGACGTCGACCCATCGACACGGTAAAATTTGTAGATTAAAGGCGATCTCATGATGGTAATCCTCGGCATGCGTATGAATACCAAACCACCACGCAGCGATGTAATGGCTTACCTCACCACACACAAAGGCATAAAATCCCGTGACGTCCCTTTCATTAAAATGGGGAATGAGTTTTTTAATCCGCTCCCTTTCCTCAGCACTGGCTCGTCTTAGCTGACCAAGGACAAACGACATCGGTATTTGCAAAAACTGTACATCTACAAATAACAGATCAATCGTTTCCTCTAATGGATTCGATTTTGGCGATCGTAGCACCAGTTGACTTAAGTTTGGTCGACACTCCCAAAAAATGAAGGTTCTTCCACGTACTAATTGATTGATGTCAGCATTCACTGTTCTAGCACCTCCTTCAAAGTTAACCCTATAAAGTAAGGCGTCACCCTGTTCACACCACATGATTAGAATAGCTTAAGTAAAGAGATAAACCCAACGGCATGTCGAATTTTAGTGTTTCACAGGTTGGAATTTATATCAAAGGAGCCCTAAGTTTTTATTTAATTCAGGCCACGCATTACAAGCCACCTATTTCTATGCTACTGCCTATGATGCGGAATCGGGGTTACACTACAATAGTTATTTAAATGAAGTTATCTCCTTTAAATAATTAACTCAAAAGTTAGGAGACAGTCAGGTGGGATAGATTATAGCAACAGGCTAGTATCTTGCCTTGAGTAAGTTGAGTATTGCATGTAATTCGACAAGGCAATCCACATTTGAATTTACAAACACAGATAAATGAGTAAATAGTTCCAGAATCAGCTCTAACTAGCTTATATTCTCCTATGATATACTCTGCTATTCATACTATGGATGATTATTGTATGTTTTTAAAGGATTTGGCTATATTTACAGATAACCAACCAAGCTATATAGAACTAGCTATTGAGGGAGGAGAAGATAGCCTCAAATGCTTTGGTCATTTTCTCCTTAATTTAGAGTCTGATCTGAATAGGCTTGCAATGGCTATTCCAGATAGTCCTTACCCTCAATCTTATGCGAACTGTTTAGTAGAAATAGATGAGGCATTGGTTGACGCAAATTTAAAGATTAAATCAAGTAGTGAAGAAATAACCTTTATAGCATCTAAGGAATTTTTTCGCAGTTTAGGTTATAACTGTATTAATCTTGCTAATTCAAATAGAGGTAGACATACGCATTTTCATTTAGAAGGGGATTGTATAAACGATGATATTAAAAAGCATTATGAGCTTATAGTAGCCATCCTGTGAAAAAATTGAGCTATTTCATTCTTCTGCTAAAGTTTGCCCTGTATAGCGCTTTTGCCCAGTATTGGAAAAATTTATCTCATAAAATTGCTTAAAAAATGAATTTCGAAGGGGGGCTAATATACCAAATCATTACTAGCCAGAAACTCCAATTTCAAATACGAGGCATCGGTAGATTATATGGGAAGTAATCTGGGCTCCTAAGGGAAAACTAGGTTGTTTTTCATGAGAAAAATTTCAGAAGAAAATAAATTAACTGCTAAAAAACTACCCTGCAAGCCAAATCAAAAAGAGGCTTGGAAAACATTTTTTGCGAATGATTTTTCTGAAATTGAATTAGAGAAAAGCATTCAGGCTAAGGTATAAATTAATTATCAGTCCGTGCTCTTTAGTGCATGGCCTTTAGTTTGGCTACCCAAGTCTTCTTTTCGCTTGGTGGCAAGAAACTCGCCTCAAAGCTATTTTGCGCTAATTCTATGGCCTGCGCTTTGCTCATGTGCAAGGCATCTGCTACCGCGATAAAATTTTCGGTCATATAACCGCCAAAGTAGGCAGGGTCGTCAGAATTAATAGTTACTTTCACCCCCTTGTCCAACAGATGTAAAATATTGTGGTCACGCATGTCTTTGAATACACAAAGTTTAATATTTGACAGTGGGCAAACGGTGAGGGGCGTTTGGATTTGAATTAAACGTTCGACTAAGGCGGGATCTTCCACACAACGCACGCCATGATCAATACGCTTCACCTGTAATAAATCCAAGGCTTCTTTAATGTATTCCGGTGGCCCTTCTTCGCCTGCATGAGCCACGGTTAAAAAACCTTGTTGGATGGCGGCCTCAAACACGCCTTGAAAATCATGCGGGGGATGACCCTTTTCGGAGCTATCCAAACCCACTGCAATAATTTTATCTTTGTATGGCAAGGCTTGTTGTAGGGTGTCAAAAGCAGCGGCCTCTGGCAAATGACGCAGGAAGCACATAATCAAATAACTGGAAATACCAAGTTTCGTTTGGCCATCGGCAAGAGCGCGTGAAATACCATTAACGACCGTATCGAAGCTAATGCCGCGATCGGTATGGGTTTGTGGGTCAAAAAATGGCTCGACGTGTTTTACATTTTGTGCCGCACAGCGTTCCAAATAGGCCCACGTTAAATCATAAAAATCCTGCTCGGTTTGCAATACATTTGCGCCTTGATAATAAATATCGAGGAAGTCCTGCAAATTACTGAATTGATACGCGGCACGAATCGCTTCCACCGAATCAAATGGCAAAGTAATGTGATTACGTTGCGCAAGCTTGAACATTAATTCTGGCTCTAAGCTTCCCTCAAGGTGCAAATGTAATTCGGCTTTGGGTAAGTCAGTTAAAAAACGGTGGAAGTCGTTCATAGCTCTTACTCGCGGTTTAGGGATTAGGTATAAGCGATGCGCTGCAAAACGCTCTGATGCAATGCATTATTGCACGCCGCTAAAACGGTTGTCGTATTCAAATTGGGAGCATTGCCGTATAAATCGGTGAAGACACCGCCCGCTTCTTTGACAATGACTGACAGGGCGGCAATGTCTAAAATATTCACATCCGATTCCAGCACTAGCTCGAATTTGCCTGAGGCCAAGAAATGATAATGCAGGAAATCACCATAGCCGCGTAGGCGCTGAACTTCGGTGATAATCTTGCCCAAGTTAGCCCATTGTGGTTTGCCCGCTAAAGAGGTGACATTACCTAACGACATGGCACTTTTGCGCAAATTTGTTTCCGAACTAACGCGAATTGGATGGCCATTCAAAAATGCGCCTTTGCCTTTTTCTGCGTAGGCTAAATCGCCATAAACAGGAGCATTCGAGACACCCAAGATCAACTCATCACCCTTCATGAGCGCGATTTGGGTGGAAAACATCGGATAGCGGCGCACAAAACTTTTAGTGCCATCAATCGGATCAATCAACCAATTATACTCGGCATCTGGATTCACTTTGCCGGTTTCTTCACCGAAAAAACCATGGTCAGGAAAACGCTTTAAAATAATATCCTTAATGCGCTTTTCAGTTTCGACATCTGCCACCGTCACGGGCGATTGATCGGGTTTTAACTCAACTGCAAACTCACCTTTATAATATTGCAGAATGAGTGGTTGCACTGCGCTAGCCGCTTCCAGCGCCGTTTCAAGAAATGGACTCATGGTTTCGTTTTCTAGTTTTGATTAAACAAGTTGCTCAATTCAACAGGAAACCCTTGCAGTGTCAAGGATTTCGCGTGTTATTTTACCATGCCGTATAATCCAAACCATTACCTCAAAGGAGCAACATGATGGACTATCGCCCGCTAGGCAATACCGATCTTAAGGTGAGTGTGATTTGCCTAGGCACCATGACTTTTGGTGAGCAAAACACCGAAGCCGAAGCTCATGAGCAATTAGATTATGCCTTGAGCCAAGGTGTTAATTTTATCGATACTGCTGAAATGTATCCTGTGCCGGTGAATGCCAAAACCTATAGCCTCACTGAGCAGTATATTGGTTCGTGGATTAAGGCACGCCAGCATCGAGATAAGTTTGTGCTGGCCAGTAAAGTGGCAGGGCCTGGGCCAAAAGACTGGATTGGGCATGTACGGGGTGGACCCAAATTAAATGCTGAGCACATCGCCCAAGCGCTCGATGCCAGCTTAAAGCGCCTGAATACTGATTATCTTGATCTTTACCAAGTGCATTGGCCAAGCCGCAGTACCAATTATTTTGGGCAATTAGGCTATCGTTATGCCAAAGATAATCATCACGAAACGATTGAGGAAACCTTGCACGCACTGAATGCTCTGGTGAAAGCAGGCAAGGTGCGTCATATTGGTTTATCCAATGAAACGCCATGGGGTGTGGCGCAGTATTTAAGTCTCGCACAAAGCCAGCAGCTTACTGCACCCGTTTCGATCCAAAACCCTTACAGTTTATTAAATCGTAGCTATGAAATTGGTCTAGCCGAATTCGCCCATCGCTCGAACGTAGGCTTATTAGCGTATTCGCCCTTAGCGTTTGGGATGTTATCCGGTAAGTATTTGAATGGGCAGAATCCGGAAAAAGGACGCTTGACGATTTGGGCTAAATACTTCACGCGCTATTTAAGCGAACGCGCTTATCGCGTGACGCAGAAGTACGTTGATTTAGCGCAGCAACACGGCCTTGACCCCGCACAAATGGCGCTGGCTTATGTCAATTCACGTCCGTTTTTGACGGCTAATATTATTGGTGCTACCACGATGGAGCAGTTGCGAAGCAATATTGCGAGCGCTGATCTTTCGCTCTCAGAAGAAGTATTAAAAGGCATTGAAGCCATTCACGAGGAGCATCCGAATCCGTGTCCTTAATCTATATCCATGGTTTTAATTCCTCGTCCCTATCCGCCAAAGCGCAAGAAACCAAGCGTTGGCTAGAAGCACGCAGGCGCGGCAATGAGTGGCTGTGTCCTGATTTGCCGCATCGCCCTGCGCAAGCCGTTCAGGTATTAGAGACCTTGATTCAGTCCTTGCCTGAAAAACCCAAGTTGATTGGTAGCTCGTTAGGCGGATTTTATGCCACGATTTTAGTAGCACGCTTTAATATTAAAGCCGTACTGATTAATCCGGCGGTACATCCGGCTTTAGTGTTGCGACCAGCCTTGGGACGGCAAAAAAGTTGGCATGGCGAAAGTTATTACGATTTCACGCAGGCGCATTTGGATGAATTGAATGCTTTGGATTTAATAGCTCCCCTTTGTCCTGAAAATATATTGCTCATGCAGGAAACAGGTGATGAGGTTTTGAACTGGCGAGATGCTGTTGCCTATTATCGTGATTGCCATCAATTGATATTTCGGGGTGGCGATCACGGTTTCACTCGTTTTCGAAATGTTTTAGACTTAATCGATAAATTCTAAAAGGCTGATAAATGATGTTAGGTCTATTTGGCTGGCCCTTCGGCTCGGATAAAGTTCCAGAAACCGAACAACAACGCGAATTATTACGCCAGCAATTAGGTATCACCGCGTATCTGGCCAAGCGTGAAATATTGACAGTGGAGCAGGGCAAGGTTCATTGCGAATTATATGTTCATAGCGAAACAGCACCTATTATTATCTTTCTACCTGGTTTAGCGACTTATAGTGAGCTTTATGCCGAATTACTCAGTAAAATTTCTGAGCAAGGCTTTAATGTAGTGGGATTTGATTACCGTGGGCATGGCTATTCGCAAGGTCTAAGAGGTGATTATTCAGTCGAAGAAACCGTTAACGACTTAATTGCCGTAGTGACTAAATTGCGTGAGCGTTTTTCAGGAGAACTGGGCGTATTTGGTTATTCGATTGGTGCGATGCTAGGTTTGGCGTTTGCTGAGCGCGATACGCGTGTAAAAGCTTTATTATGTGGTACTTTATTATTGACTGAAGTGCCACCTGATTTTATGCATCAAATGGGATGGAATTGGTTGTGGAGCTCTTCTTTATTTGTTCCTGCTTTACGAGTCCCTTTAGCTCATTTGATTAATATAGAGTTATTGATTGGTAATCATCCAGCCGCTGAGGCTATTAAAAATGATCAGCGCCTTGTTTATGATTATCCCATCAGTACCTTGTCGAGCGTATTTACGCATCGAGCTGGGGTGTTAGAACATGCTTACCCCTTTAAAGCGGCTATTATTCACGGTGAGCGTGATGAGGTTTTGCCACTTAGCTATTCTAAGCGAATCTTGCCACAATTAAAGCATCCCTTCGAATTACTTGTCATTGCGAACGAAGGTCATATGTTGCCTTGGGATAATACGAATTTACTGGCTCAACAAGTGGTAGAATGGTTCGATAAACAGCTACACCATTAAGTGGTTTTCGCCAAAACTTTTTCCACAATATACTGCCCAATCGGTAAGGCTGAAGTTGCCGCCGGTGAAGGCGCATTACACACATGAAGGCTATGAGTGCTTTCTGCAAATAGAAAGTCATGTACTAGCGTACCATCTTTTAAAACCGCTTGCGCACGAATACCTGCAGGATAGGGTAATAAGTCACTCACTTGAATTGGTGGGCAGTATTTTTGTACTTCTTTGATATAACCTGATTTGAACCACGAATTGTAGGTTTCATGTAAGCCAGTTTTCCAATGCTTTTTTAGTACTTTCCAGAAACCACTAAAATCCAACATTTCAAGTGTATCGGCTAGACTGAAATTCCAATGGCCATAGCCTTCACGTTTCCAGCCTTGGACCGCATTAGGGCCTACTGTGACTGAACCATCTATCATACGCGTTAAATGCACACCCAAAAATGGCAAGTCAGGATCAGGAATTGGGTAGATTAAATGCTTGACGATCTGATTATGCTTAGCAGCCAGTCGATAATACTCCCCCCGAAAGGGGATAATTTGGAACTCTGTTTCTAAATTCATCATACGAGTAATACGATCAGCCTGCAGACCAGCACAACTCACAATAAAATTAGCTTGTAAGGTTTCGATATGTTGGTTTCTAACAAGTTTGGCTTCTACAGAATCAATTTTCTCACTTAGACTGACGAGCTGGGTTCCCAGCAGAATTTTTCCGCCTAATGCTATAAATTGCTGCGCTATTTTTTTGGAAATTTCGCGATAACTTACGATGCCTGTGCTAGCAACTAGAATGGCACCAATCCCAGTAATATTTGGCTCTTGTATTTTTAACTCACGCTCATTTAACCATTCGACTGCTAGGCCATTTGTTTGAGCGCGTTGAAAGAGGGATTCCATGCGTTGATATTCGACTTCATTCGTAGCTACTAACAACTTGCCGCATTGATTAAAGGGTATTTGATGCTCGCGGCAAAACTGGATGGTAGCTGCAGAGCCTTCGCGACAGAATTTGGCTTTTAAACTAGTAGGCGGGTAGTAAATCCCTGCATGAATAACACCACTATTATGGCCTGTTTGATGTTGCGCTAGTTCGGTTTCTTTTTCGATTAATACAATATTTTTGTGCGGTAAGCGCTGCTGTAATTGCCATGCTGTAGAAAGGCCAACAATGCCTCCACCGATAATGAGATAGTCGTAAGTCATAAAAATCTTGCCCCCAGAAAAGTGATATTTAGTTTAACCTCATTTGGGGGTGAGCTCACGGTTTTAGCTGATTTAAAAGCTCAATTGCCCCACTAAAATTCGTCTGATTTGCCTCCATCCTTAGCACTCCTCTATGCTGCGCAACATTCTCGAACCACCGAAGGACAATCAAAAATGTTGCTTGAACCCGTAAAGCTGGGCGCTCTAACGCTACAAAACCGTGCCATTATGGCGCCTTTGACCCGTTCGCGTGCGGTCGGGCATTTACCCAATAAATTGATGGCTGAATACTATGGGCAGCGAGCCACGGCGGGTCTAATCATCACGGAGTGCACCATGATTTTGCCGAATACTTCAGCCTTTATTGCCGAACCTGGGATTTATGCACCCGAGCAAATCGCTGCATGGAAAGCCACGACGGATGCAGTACACACCAAAGGTGGTAAGATTTTTATGCAGATTTGGCACGCCGGTCGCGCAGCACATCCGGATATGAATAATGGTGAGCAGCCCGTTTCGGCGAGCGCCATTGCCATCGAAGGCCAAACCCATACACCAAAAGGTAAGGCCGACTATGTCGTACCACGCGCTTTAAGGGATGAAGAAATTCCAGCGATTGTGGCTGCTTTTGCGCAAGCTGCACGTAATGCACGTGAGGCAGGTTTTGATGGAGTGGAAGTGCATGGTGCAAATGGTTATTTAATTGACCAGTTCTTGCGTGACGGTTCGAATCAGCGTAGCGGCAATTATGGCGGCTCAATGGAAAACCGTGCGCGTTTATTGTTTGAAGTGTTGGAGGCGGTATCAGCGGCTATTGGCAGTGATCGTGTCGGTCTGCGTTTGTCTTTGTTGAATAGCTATAACAGCATGATCGACAGTCAACCCTTGGCGTTGGCACAATTCTTAGCAGAACGCTTGAACCAGTTTAACCTAGCCTATGTGCATGTTATGCGTGCGGATTTCTTTGGAGTGCAACACGGCGATGTAATGACTGTGTTCCGTGCCCATTATCAAGGTAGTTTGATTGGGAATATGGGCTATAGCGCTACGGAAGCAGAGCAAGCCATTCAAGACAATCAATTGGATGCCGTGGCTTTTGGTACCGGTTTCTTAGCCAATCCTGATTTTGTACAACGTATTCGGCTCAATGCCGCAATGAATACGCCTGACCCAGCGACCTTTTATACCCAAGGGGCAGAAGGTTATACTGACTATCCGAGTTTGCCACAAAGCTAGTGGATATGCCGAACGCTGCTTTAGCATCAGTAAGCCTTGTGCTTGCTGATTATCATAATCCGCTACATGGCGCGCATTTGCTTCAATTACTGGATGAATATGCGCGTCATCCTATGGGCGGGGGTCATGCTTTGACGCTGCAAGCGCATGAGCAACTGCTTGGAAAACTTGCGGCTATTCCAAATGCTTTTAGTGTGTTGGCTTATTGTGGTAATCAACCTGTAGGCTTAGCCAATTGTTTTCAAGGTTTTTCCACCTTCAAATGCCAGCCGCTGATTAATATTCATGATCTAGTGGTGACGGAATCGCACAGAGGTCAGGGTGTTGTTAAATTATTAGTGAATAAAATTGAAGCGGTAGCGCGTGAACGGGATTGTTGCAAAATAACGCTGGAAGTACTGCAAGGTAATAGATCAGCCCAGCAGGCGTATCGCAAACTAGGCTTTGAAAGTTATGAGCTCGATCCTGAGATAGGCATTGCCATGTTTTGGGAGAAATATCTTTAATCTGCCAAAAATTCACCGCTTTGATGCTGCCACATACGATAATAATGGCCTTGCTGTTCTAGCAACTCCTGATGCGTGCCTTGCTCAATAATATGGCCTTGATCGAGCACAATAATGCGATCCATCCGTAAGATTGTTGCTAGGCGATGCGCAATGACAATCGCGGTTTTATCTTGAATCAGCTCAAAAATCGCGACTTGAATATCTTGTTCGGTAATCGAATCTAAAGCACTGGTGGCCTCATCCAAGACCACAATCGGTGCATCTTCCAAGAAGGCACGCGCAATCGCCACACGCTGTTTTTCTCCCCCTGATAGTTTCACGCCCCGTTCGCCCACCAAGGTATCAAAGCCTTGTGGTAATCGCTCAATAAACTCTAAAGCACGTGCTTTCTGAGCTACATGGCGCAATTGCTCATCGCTAACTTCTTTGTCCAAAGCAATATTGTCTCGAATACTGCGATGAAATAATTCGGGCTGTTGCGGAATCAAGGAGATTTGCGTGCGCAATGAATGGAGGGTGAAATTTTTCGCATCGATTCCATCAAATAATACTTGTCCGGTTTGTGGGTCGATAAAGCGGAAGAGTAATTTGGTCAGTGAGGTTTTGCCTGATCCCGAATGTCCCACCAACGCCACTTTCTCGCCTGCACGAATGGTCAAATCAAATTGCTCGAATAAAGTGTCTGGGCCTTCTTTGACATTGTAGCGAAAACCAATATTGCGAAACTCAATTTGCCCTTGGCTAATCTTATGCGATTGTGTGGTGGGTGCATCCTCTTCCAAATCGACCTGACGAAAAACTTCCGCCATTTCCCGTGCATCGGCAATGGCAGTAAAGAAGGCGCGAAAGTTACGTCCAAAATCCCACATGCGATTAATCAATACCAAAATAATCGACTGAAATAAGACATACTCACCGATTTCAAAATGACCTTCACGCCATTCGCTGATCATGGCATAAACCAGCGCTAACTCAAGGGCAAATGTTAACGCACCTTGCACACCAAAGTTCACAAACTCCAGCAACCAAGCGATGCGACGGGCGCGATATAAGGAATCAGCCGTATTACTGACGCGTTGGCTTTCTTGGGTTTCTAGGGCAAAACTCTTAACAATAAAAATATTGGAAATATTGTCCGCATAAATACCGGCTAGTTTAGAGTCCCATGCGGCAGTACGCTCATTATACTTAAGTTTCCAAATAGAAAATCCTATGCTCCAGACTAGAAATAAGCCAATCCATGTCAGAAAATAAAGTGAGAAAGTCGGCTGTTGTTGGTAAAAGATAATAAAGGAAACGGTAATCGCTAAGGTATTGCTCATTAATTGGAAAATGAGCCAATCCATTATGGCTTCAAAAGAACGGGTGAAGCGCGTTGCTTGTTTAACAAGGCTGCCCGCAAAATTATTTTCAAAGAAGCTATAACGCTGTTTCAGCACCACTTGGAAATTGCGTTTGTCCAATAAGTTCATGCCACCAGCTTCAAAAGGTACAACGGCGATTTCGACCAGACGCCAGCTTAGCCAAATAGCCAAATAGCACAGCGCAATCATACTTAAGGCATAAAATAATTGTTGCTCAACCAAGGCGCTGAACGGTGCCGCTAGGCCATTCGCGACGTCTTTATAAAATAGGGGTACGATAATAGTAATTAAATTGGCGCTCGCCACACTGAGGATAGTTAACAAAAACCACCATTTTTTTTGCCAAATGACGCGTCCATATTCGCGAAATAAAATATCCATATTATAACCAGCGTTTTAATCTCAGGACGACCAGAATACTAATAACGATAGTGCTCATGGCGCCCAGCATAATCCAAAAGCCAGCCGTATTTCTTAAGCCGGGCATCCATTCAAAATTCATCCCATAAATACCGGCCAATAAGTTTAAAGGTAGAAAAATAACCGAAGCAATGGTGAGTACCCGTATAATCTCATTCGTGCGTTGATTGGTAGCCGAAAAATAAATTTGTACTAGATTTTCTAAATCACTTTGTAGCGCGGTGGCATCGCGATTAACACGACTAAAATGTTCCAAAATATCACTCAAGCGTGCCATCACGCGGGATTCGACAACTAGCTCGCTTTCATCAATCCACTCATCCAGTGCTTCTTCCTGTGGTTCGATGATATTGAGGCGATAATTACGTAATTGGGTGCTAGCATTGACTAAGGCTGGCCAGTCGCGAAACACATTATTATTGTCTAATAGTTGATGTTGCCAATGGTGCATTTGTTGCCCAAATGGGGCACGTAGTGCGAGGTATTGATCGGTTAGCCAGCTCAATAAACGTGAAGCAATATCCATAGTGCTTAACGGTGCTTTTAGGCGGCCTTGTTTGAGCCAGCGTTCGCGCAATAGCTGAAAGCTCGTTTGTGTGGTGCTATGGCGCGTAATCAGTAAGCACTCTCGCATAAAAAAAACGATAGGTGCTGTTTCGACTTGAAAATTTCCAGCTTGTAAAGCCGTGTGGGTGAGTGCTCGATACACCAACATGTCATAGTCATCGGTATTATCGAAAAAGGGTGGATGCAAAGGATTATTCGCATCTCTGCTGTGCTGTTCATCTAGGTTCAGTTGAAAAGCCACCTCGATCTCAGCTTCCCAAGCTTCATCGGATGGATAAATATCAACCCATATAAGCCCATCCTTGCGTTGACTCGCCTCCGCAAGGCTCACCGTCTGAATGAGTTGATGGATCGGGTCGAAATAAACAGCATCCATTGCGCAAGCTCCTACATTAGCCCAATAACAAGATGAGTAATAAACCAGCCAGCAAATAATAAGAGCCGAAGCTAAACGACAGTGGGCGTTTAAAGCTGTCGGGCACTAAGGGCTCTAGGGTGGGAAAGAAATGACGGGCTGCGCCAATTGTCACAGCAGCGACTCCCATTAGAATTAGGAATACAGCAATAGAAAGCAATAAATGGGTCATAAGTACAGTGCAGGCTTAAGCGGGTTAAAATAGGCGTGATCATAGCGAATTGTGCTTAAATTTGCTGAATAGCACGCAAATTTATGGTTTAAATAGTTGCGGCTTTTGGTAAAGCATCGCAAGATGTAAGCAAGAATTTATGTAGTGAGGAGGGATCATGCAGCCGCAGCACCATTTTGTGACTTGCCTAGACTTAGAAATTCACTATACCAGTTGGGGCAATCCACAATCACCAGCGGTTATTGCATGGCATGGTTTGACGCGCACGGGGCGTGATTTTGATGAACTGGCTGGTGCTCTTGCTAAAGATTACTTCGTTATTTGTCCGGACACGCCAGGGCGTGGCTTGTCGCAATGGAGTAACACCCCTGAAATCACCTATACCGTTCCCTTTTATGCCAAGTTGGCATTGGATTTGCTAGATCAATGGCAGATTGAATCCTGCTATTGGGTAGGTACTTCTATGGGCGGTTTAATCGGCATGGTCGTCGCTGCTATCGCACCAGGTCGTATTCAGCGTATGGTACTCAATGATATTGGCCCCGAAGTGCCTTTAGCAGCGGTAGAGCGGATTCGTGATTATGCGGGCTTGCAGCCAGAATTTAATGCTCTGGGTGAATTAGAAGCATGGTTACGTCAGGTTTATGTACCATTTGGGGAAAATACCGATGTTTTTTGGCAGCGTATGGCCAGAACTTCAGCACGGCGTACAGATGCGGGCAAAATTACCCTGCATTATGACCCACGCTTAGTCATCCCCTTTCAACACTATGATGGTGCGACCTTGTGGGATTTATGGCCTTTATTAAGTTGCCCTATCTTGGTGCTGCGGGGTGAGTATTCGGATGTGTTATTACCGGAACATCTTGAGCGAATGTTGCAAGAAAACCAATCGGCTCAAGCGATAACGATACCGAAGGTGGCTCATGCGCCCACCTTGGCGAATGCTAAGCAGATTCAACAAGTTGCTGAGTTTCTGGGCAGCGCTTGAATCAATGAAATGGCTTATTATGATAGCCTATTCAAACTAGGTTTAGGTGTGTTGCGCTTAACTTTTAAGCGTCACACAGGGCTTATTGGTTTTTTTACAACAAAATTTATTAAATCGACTGAAAAAATATTAAAAGCGCTTTCAAAGTGTGTTTTAATACTGACTATTGAAAACGACAGTTTGTCCTAGGGAGAGGTGGCTATTGCGATGTCACTATCTATTGGCTTGGGGATGGGCTGGATTCCTAGTGCTCGGATGGTTATCTGACACATTCATGTAACTTAAAAGGTAAGTGCGATGAAAACGACATTCAAAGTAGGCATTCTGAGCGGTTTAGTAGCTCTCTTAGCAGCTACGGGCGTACAAGCCGCTGATGGAGATTATTCTAATACCTTCACATTTGGTGGTGATGTAGAACTGGATATAACTTCTCGCTCTCCTTCAGATTCAAATGACACCTTTGGTCACGGTGGCCGCATTAAATTAAATGCTGTCGGTCAAGCGAATCGTGGTGATTATTTTGTAAAAGGCGTGGCTCAACCTTTAGTTCCCTTCAAAGGCAGCGATTTAGGTTATGATGACGTTTATTTTCAATTTGGTCAAAAAATGTGGGATGTGCAATTAGGTCGCTTTGAAGGGATTGATTTATTCCCTGCTGGTAAAGATACCGTCGTTGAACATGCAGGTGGTTTAGGTCATTACGGTACTAACCATGTACGTGGCCGTAAGGATGATGTTTTACATACCGCAGTCCATATTAAACCGTCAGAGGCTGTGCAGGTTGAATTAGGCACCATGTATAAAAAAGATGGTGATGATGATGTAGTCGGTTATCGCCCTGCCGCTACTTTCAAAGCAGGCCCTGCAGCCATCCGTGTAGGTGCTGAGAACTTGACTACTACTACCAGTGGTAAAGAAGTAGAGAAAAAAGGCGCTGGTATTTCAGCAGGTGTTAGTGTTGCGGGCGGTAGTGCTAATCTGAACTATGCTCAAGGTACTAATGATAATGTCGATCATAAGTCTATCGGTGCGAACTTCACGAAAGGTCCCTTCGGTTTAGGCTATATCCACCATCAGCAAGACGCAACTACAGCTTCTGGCGATGATCCTAAAGTAGATACCATTTACGCAGCTTATTCAGTACCTTTATTCAGTTTCAAAGACGCTACCGTAACGTTTGCAGGCAGTACTTCTAAAGCTAAGAATGTTACTACGGATGACAAAGTGAATGCCTTCCGTGTTCGCTTCAACTATGCGTTCTAATAAACATACTTAATTTCACAGTTCCCGTTTCACCGAAACTTTTGGCTCAACAATTCCAGCCTAACAATAGGCTGGCGTTTGTTGAGCCGTCATTTTTATAGCAAACTCCCTCACTGTATTTCTGATACGCACTTTCAAAGCGCTTTGAATTTTGTGCTGATTCCTCTATGATGAGCTTTATTCAGGAAAGGTAAAGCGGTTTAGGAGAGTGAGTGATGCAACATACTTCCCAGCGGGCTAATCAATTGGGTGGACGTCCTGATTGGTGGCGTGGTTGTCTGATCTACCAAATTTATCCGCGCTCTTATTTAGATACCAATCGTGATGGGGTCGGCGATTTAGCCGGTATTGAGCAAAAGCTCGACTACTTAGCGTGGTTGGGTGTTGATGCTTTGTGGATTTCGCCTTTTTTCAAATCACCCATGAAAGATTTCGGCTATGATGTGTCGGATTATTGCGATGTCGATCCCTTATTCGGCTCTCTCGCTGATTTTGATCGTATTATTGCACGCGCTCATCAATTAGGCCTGCGGGTGTTAATTGATCAAGTCCTATCGCATACCTCCGATCAGCATGAATGGTTCAAAGCAAGTCGGTCGTCGCGCGATAATCCTAAGTCGAACTGGTATGTCTGGGCTGATCCTAAACCAGATGGCACTCCCCCTAATAACTGGCTATCGATTTTCGGTGGCTCAGCGTGGGAGTGGGATACGCATCGCTGCCAGTATTATTTACATAACTTTCTCAGTAGCCAGCCGGATTTGAATTTTCATAATCCTGAAGTACAGTCTACTTTATTAGACATGGTGCGATTCTGGTTGGATCGGGGGGTAGACGGTTTTCGCTTAGATACTGCGAATATGTATGTACACGATGCGCAATTGCGCGATAACCCAGTCCTAGAATCCCATCAGCGGATTAGTGGTATAGATAAAAACAACCCCTATGCTAGACAAAATCCCATTTACAATATCAATCGACCCGAAACCTTGGAGTTTATGGAGCGTTTACGTCAAGTACTAGATGAATATCCGGCTGTGACCACGGTGGGTGAGATTGGTGCGGTGACGGATATGTATCGGGCTTTAGCGGATTACACCGTAGCCGATAAGCGCCTGCATATGGCCTATAGTTTTGATTTGATGACGCCTGAATATAGTGCTAAGCATTTGCGTGAGGTTTTTGAGCGCATGAATCAGGCCATTGGTTCTGGTTGGCCGTGCTGGGCCGTGTCCAATCATGATGTGAAGCGCGTCGTGACCCGTTGGGGGTTAAAACCAGAACATGCACCCTTCATTTCAGCCTTAGTTACGAGCGCAAGGGGCACTGCTTGTATGTATCAAGGTGAGGAATTAGGCTTGCCAGAAGCCAATGTCGCTTATGAAGATTTACAAGACCCCTATGGCATCCGTTTTTGGCCGGAATATGCAGGACGTGATGGTTGTCGCACCCCTATGCCGTGGCAAATAGAGCAGTTAAATGCAGGATTCTCAGACACTAAGCCTTGGTTGCCGGTTTCCCCAGAGCATTACCCTTTGGCAGTAGACACTCAAGGTGCTAATCCAAACTCCATACTCCATCGGATGCAGCAATTTATTCATTGGCGCAAACAGTATGCGGCGTTGCGCGAAGGTGAAATGGTATTTTGGGAGGCGCCTGAACCTGTTTTGGCTTTTACCCGCTCAGTGCATGGACAAACGCTGTTGTGTGCTTTTAATCTTGGTGATAAGACCGAGCAGTTTGATACGAAACAACCACAATTACAAAGCCTAACAGGACATGGGTTTAAAGGGCAGTGTGAGCACGGCAGACTAAATTTGCCTGCTAAAGAAGCCTTTTTTGGTATCTTAGTTGAGAGATAGCGTTCAAACGATTGTTAGATTTAGCTTTGGAGGAGAAAGCTTGTGAGCCACATCATTCTTAAAAATGTCAGAAAATCATTCGGTAAATTAGAAACTATCCATGGAATTAATTTAGAAATTCTCGATGGTGAATTTGCGGTATTTGTTGGCCCTTCCGGTTGTGGTAAATCGACGGTACTGCGTTTAATTGCAGGTTTAGAGGATATTACATCGGGTGAGTTGTTAATTGACGGGGAAGTGGTGAATGATTTACCACCCGCAAAGCGTGGTATCGCCATGGTATTCCAGTCTTATGCGCTTTATCCGCATATGTCGGTTTATGAAAACATGGCATTTGGTTTGGAATTAGCCAAAACACCTAAGGAAGAAATCGACAAGCGTGTGCGTGACACCGCAGAAATTCTGGAATTAACCCCCTTATTAGATCGCTTGCCGAAAGCGATGTCGGGTGGTCAACGTCAGCGGGTTGCCATCGGGCGTGCTATTGTACGTAATCCAAAAGTCTTTTTATTCGATGAGCCTTTATCGAATTTGGATGCGTCGTTGCGTGTCCAGATGCGGATTGAGATTGCCAAGTTACATGAAAGAATGGGCGCGACCATGATTTATGTAACGCATGACCAAGTGGAGGCCATGACCTTAGCAGACAAAATTGTCGTATTGCGTGCGGGCTATATTGAGCAAGTCGGTGCACCCTTGGAGCTTTATCATTATCCCGCCAATCAATTCGTCGCAGGTTTTATTGGTTCGCCCCAAATGAATTTCATTAAAACGAAAGTAAAGGCTGTGGAGGCGAATGGTGTGCGCGTCAGCTTGCAAGATGGCACTGAATTATTAGCCGCTGTCCAATCAGACGGTGCTAAGGTAGGTGACGAAGTGACTTTAGGGATTCGCCCCGAACATACGTTAGAACATGCTGATGGTCACTCCAGTGTGCAAGGTACGATTGAAGTCTTAGAACAATTGGGTGAGGCACACTTTATTTACTTAAAATTAGATCAGGGTGAGCGTATTATCGTGCGCGCGCCAGACGACACGCCATTAAAAGTCGGTCAGCGTTTATCCGTGGGTTTGCCAGCGAATCGTTGTCATTTGTTCAATGCACAAGGCTTGGCTTATCCGCGTTTACGGACATAACACTAATCATTAAAGAATCATTAAGAAGGGCACATGACGGTTAATAATAATGTACCACAGGCACTACAGGGCTTGATTTTTGCCTTAGTAGGTTATGCTATTTATTCTGCTCATGATGCGATTGTAAAAAGCCTGTCTGGTTACTCCGTATTCCAGATTATTTTTTTTGCAATGTTATTTGTCTATGTGCCTTTTTCTTTAATTCGCTTAACGGATGGTCGTAAAGTCCGCTACCGTCCGATTCATCCTTTTCTAGTATTTTTGCGTGCTTTACTGGTGGTTGGTGCAACCGCAAGTGCCTTTATGGCGTTCTTGATGCTACCGATGGTGGAGGTATACGTCTTACTGTTTACCACCCCTTTGATTATTTCGATTTTGGCGATTCCTTTATTGGGCGAAAAAATTCATGCCTTCCGTTGGGGTATGATTATTTTGGGTCTGTTGGGCGTTTTGATCGTACTGCGTCCTTCCCCAGCTAGCATCAAAATAGGGCATTTATTAGGTTTAGCATCGGCGTTTTGTGGGGCAGGGGTGGCCATTATTACCCGCATGATTGGGCGAATTGAAAGTGCACCCACCATGATTCTTAGCCCCTTGCTGATGAATATTACAGCATCAGGCTTAGCACTTTATTTTGTGTATAAACCGATGAGCTTGGCTGATCTTTCCATGATGTTCTTGATGGGAGCGATGAGTTTAGCGGCACAATTAGCCATTTTAGAAGCCTATCGCAAGGCACCAGCTACCGTCGTCGCCCCCATGCAATATAGCCAATTGCTCTGGGCTGTTTTTTATGGCTTTTTATTTTTCCATGAAACGATTGATGTGATGACAGTGATTGGCGCAGGAATCACCGCCTGCTCCGGTATTCTCATGGTATGGCGTGAGAGCTATGCCTCCACAGTTCAGCCGATTATTAAAACCGGCAATATTCGTGCCCCTGAACCCGAAGATGCTGAAGCTGTCACTAGCCCAGCGTCTTAGTAGGTGGTTGGCGCAGTTTCCAAAGTATAGCTAGTCCAACTAGCATAATGATCCCAGCTAATAATAAACCTCTTTGGTAAGTCCCCGAGACTTCGGCGAGATAGCCGGTGATGGCGGGGGCGACGATTTGTGCGACACCATAGCTCAGTGTTAAGCGTGCCATGGCTTTGGACGGATTGGTAGGATACATGCGCCCCACAATAGTAAGCGTTAAACTCACAATACCAATAAAGGTTGCACCATAAAGCGCAGCGCCGAATATATTAAGCCATGGATTTAGACTAAGCGCTGGCAAAAATATCGCAATAATTTGCCCAGCAAAGGCGAATTGTAATGCCGGTAAATCGCCGATTCTGCGCGAAATGCGATCCCAGATAAAGCAAGCGGGCGTTGCTGCAACGCCGACTAACATCCACACCCAATTACCCCAACCCGCTAAGCTAGGGATTTTTTCTACCATAGCCACTGTGAAGGTGGCACTGACGACAAAGCCAAAGCCAGCACAGAAATACATTAGGATCATTAAGCTGAGCCATTGACGCGAGGGAGGGGCTTGCTCCAGTTTGGTTTGTTGATGGGCAGGCGCGGGTGCTGGTAGCCAGAGCCAAGCAGGAATGAGTAATAATAAAGCTAAGCCACCTAAGGCCAACCATTGTTGTGCCCAGCTCAAGTGCAGGCTCAGCATAATGAGTGCTGCCAAGCCAGACACAATAATACCGCCACCGAGTCCGCCAAAATGAATCCCCAGCTCAGGTCTATGTCCGTTATTTAATAGCCAATTTAGCATTAAGCCCGAGCCAATTAATAGACCGGCAGCACTGCTTAAGCCAGCTAAATAGCGCAAGATCGACCATAGCCACATATTTTCTGTGAAGGCCATCGCGCTCACACTTAAGACGCCAATGATTAAACCGGCACGATAGAGTTTAAATTTAAGCGCTAGGCTCGAAATAGAGGCCGCAAGTAAAGCACCACTCATATAACCCATGTAATTAAAAGTCGCGAGCCAGCCACCAGCCACTTCCGTGAGCCACGTTTCAGCGCGCATCACCGGCAAGAGTGGTGTATAGGCAAAGCGGGCAATGCCCACTGTTAGAATTAGGCTGCAAATACCGGCCAGTAGAACTTTGCTAATCGGATGATTCAACATAGGGGCTGCTCACGTATCGAAGGCGCGTAGTGTAAAACTTCTTAATCACTTTGTCCTAACGCTAGATCAGTGATAGTTTGGCGCGGGATAGCGTAGATTAAATGTTGGTAGCGTTGGTAGGAGGTGATGTTTGCGTTTGCTAGTTGTGGAGGATCAAACAGAATTACGTGAAGCTATTGCTAAACGGCTAATGGCTTTAGGCAATAGTGTTGATAGTGTTGACTCGCTGAAGTTAGCGCGTCGCTACCTAGTGAATGCACATTACGATGTGCTCGTGTTTGATCGTATGTTACCCGATGGTGACTCTATCCACTTATTGCAGGAGCTACGTAGACAGCAGCCCGTGGTAACTGTCCCGATTTTACTGTTGACAGCGCGTGACAGTATTGAGGATCGCGTCGACGGTTTGCGGGCTGGTGCGGATGATTATCTGATAAAACCTTTTGCGATGGATGAGTTAGTGGCACGTTTACAAGTGTTGGCACGACGTAATAGTTTGCCGCGCGCCACGATTCTGCGCGTGGCTGATTTGGAGCTGGATACAGGCAGTCGGGAAGTGCGTCGTGCTGGTGTGTTATTACCCTTACGCCCCAAGGAATATGCAGTCTTGGAGTTATTAGCGATACGCCAAGGCCGAGCGGTTTCACGAAATGACCTGTTAGAGTCGTGCTGGGATACTGCGGAAGGCCCTGCCTCCAATGTCGAGGAAACCATTATCGCCTCCTTACGCCGTAAGCTAGGTGAACCAAGCCTAATTCAAACCGTGCGTGGCATGGGTTACAAGCTTGGTTTAATGCATGAATAAAAGCCAATTAGCGCGTCTTGCCATGCCCTTGTTAGTGGCGTGGACGCTCGCTTGGCTGAGCGGGCTTAGTATCTTGGCTAATGTGGCAATTGATCTTAGGGCGGAGCAGCGTGATGCAGACTTGGATACACAATTAGCCCTTTATGCG
The DNA here is from genome assembly GCF_000371925.1 of Thiolinea disciformis DSM 14473. Taxonomy (GTDB): domain Bacteria; phylum Pseudomonadota; class Gammaproteobacteria; order Thiotrichales; family Thiotrichaceae; genus Thiolinea; species Thiolinea disciformis. The sequence goes on from NZ_AQVE01000020.1 coordinate 23,604, forward strand.
ACAGCCGTATATGGTTTGACTTGGTTTGATGCCAGCGGCCAATTCCATCCTGAATTATATTGGGCTGAAAAAGATTTGCACCCTGCTGTTTATGATATTTGGCTGGTCGAAGTCAGTGAGGAATCAATAGTTTATCTGGCACCCACTAACGCTCGATTTAGTTTTGCCCATTTTAGATTTTTGCAAGCGCCAGTGATGCAGCAAGCGCAGAAAGTTTATTGGAATGGAGTAGATGATAAGGGGATGCCAGTTCGGCTTTATGCAATTCCCACTTACTTAGATAACCCCGCAAGCCATACACCGAAAGCGATGATCGTAGTGGTAGCTGACCCACGTCCAGCGCAAAATGCGTATGAGTCTTTTGTCCGAAAGATCTTATTGGTCACCGTTTTGTTAGGTTTTGCCGGTTTGGGCATGGGGTTAGGTTTAACGTATTGGAGTTTGCGCCCCACTTTTCACTCATTTCGACAACGTGAGCGTTTTTTATCAGCCACTGCCCACGAACTACGAACACCAATCACTGCCTTGCGTAGTGTTTGTGAATCAGCTTTAAAAGGTGATGAATCATCTGTGCAAGCCCTAAAGCGCATGAATAGCTTATTATCTGAAGCCAGTAACACCTTAAATGATTTGCTGCTGTTTGCGCGTCTTGATGCAGGTGCTGGCTTGCAGCGGGAGGCGGTACGCCTTGATTTGTTGGTGGAAAGTTTATTGCCGGAGGCTGATTTAATTAAATTTGAAGGCGAGGCCACTATTGTAAACGTGGATCCACGGCTAATAAGTGTTGTGGTGCGTAACGGGTTGGAAAATGCCTATAAGCATGGAAAACTACCCATTCATATTCGTGTCACGCAGCAGCAAATAAGCATCGACGATGCAGGGCAGGGCTTTCCGCCGGATTTTTTAACCAGACACTTCAGTGATTTTGCGATTTCGCCTAGTCAAGGTGGAACAGGTTTGGGGCTAGCGATTATTCATTTAATCATGCGCTTACATGGTGGTAAGGTTCAGCTAACAAATACAGCACAAGGCGCACGTATCCTTTTAACTTTCTCTTAACGCTGTCAGCTAACTATCAGCTTTGCGTCTTAAGCTAGCTCCATTGTAACTATTGCTGGAGTGCTGACATGACCTTTAAATCCACTATCCTTGCCCGTTTTGTTGCGCCACTGTTTTTAAGTGTTATAGGGCTTACTACCATGAATAACGTACAAGCGGCTAACTATATGCCTGATGAAACTGCCTTGCATGACAGTACGTGGTTGCAATGGCCGCATCAATATACTTATGGTCTGAGTTATCGTAATCGCTTGGATGCCACTTGGGTAGCGATGACCAGTGCCTTAGCGACTAGCGAAATGGTGCGGATTGTCGCCTATGATGCAACGGAAAAGGCACGTATCCAGAACTTATTGACATTGGCAGGCGTGCCATTAGGACGGATTAGTTTTTTGATTAAGAAAACTGACGATGTTTGGGTGCGTGACAATGGACCGATTTTTACCTTGAATGACAGTCGCCAGTTACAAATTACCGATTGGGGCTTTAATGGCTGGGGGGGCGACACCCGATACAGATTGGATAATACTGTCCCCAGCAGTGTGGCTCAGCAGTTAGGCTTGCCGCGTATTGATTTGAATAAAATCGTGCTCGAAGGGGGCGCGTTTGAGATTGATGGTCAAGGTACTTTTTTGGCTACGAAAAGCGCGATTCTTGAACCGAAGCGCAATCCTAATCTCACGCAAGCGGCCTTAGAAGCTAACTTAAAAGTCCAGTTAGGTGTGAAGAAATTTATCTGGCTAGAGGGTGCGCCCGGCGGCAAAGAAGATATTACCGATACGCATATTGATGGCTTCGCCCGTTTTGGCACACCAGATACGGTAGTGACTATGAGTAATAGCGACTTAACTTATTGGGGCATTTCTCAGGCCGATATTAATCGTTTAGCGAGTGCCAGCAATGTAAACGGCATGCGTTATCGCAAAGTGATATTACCTTTGACCGCAAAAAATGTAGTGACCACGTATGGCAAAAATCTAGGTTATAAAGGGTCGTATGTGAATTACTATGTGGCGAACTCAGTAGTGCTTGTACCACAGTATCAAGATGCTAATGACAGTGCTGCCAAAGCCATTCTACAAAAGCTTTATCCAACCCGGTCGATAGTGGGCATTGATGTGCGTAATTTGTTTGCCAATGGTGGTATGGTGCACTGTGTGACCCAACAACAGCCGCTAGCCCATTAAATCAGTCATACTTTTAAGGAGTTACCCTTATGCTTAGCCGTCGTCGTTTTTTATCTGCCAGTTTATTAGTTTCTGGGAGTGCTATGTTTGGTATGAAAGGTGTGTTCGCGAATCCGCAAGAAGAGCAGCAATGGCGTATGCCGGAAGAAGGAGAGCCACATCAACGTACTTGGATGGCTTTTGGTGCAAGTGCTGAGATTTGGGGCAAAAAACTGCTGCCCGAAACCCAGCGCAGTTTGGCGTTGATTGCGAATACCATTGCTAAATATGAACCGGTTTCCTTATTGGTGCGCAAAGAAGAACGTGCTATTGCAGAAAGCTTAGTGAATGATGGGGTGGAGTTGGTGATTAGCCCCTTAAATGATTTATGGATTCGCGATACAGGGCCTACCTTTGTGCTGGATGAGCAAGGTAAAAAAGCGGCAGTGAATTTTAATTTTAATGGTTGGGGCAATAAACAAGTGCATGATTTAGATGCCAACGTGGCGGGTTTCGTTGCTGCTCAAGCAGGCGTGCCACTCTTACGCACTACCTTAGTGATGGAAGGCGGTTGTATAGAAGTCGATGGCGAGGGTACAGCGATTATCACTGAGAGCTGCGTATTAAATAACAATCGTAATCCCAAGGTCTCAAAATCCCAATTTGAAGATTTGCTGATGCCGCTATTGGGCTTAGAAAAAATTATTTGGCTACCTGGGATTAGAGGCAAGGATATAACCGATGGACATACCGATTTTTATGCGCGTTTTGCGCGGCCAGGGGTAGTGCTAGCAGGTTACGACCCAGACTCGAAATCCTATGATCATGAGGTAACTGTGCGGCATTTGGAAATCCTTAAAGCCGCTACGGATGCACAGGGTAAAAAGTTGCAAATTATTACCTTAGAAGCGCCCACTCAGGTTCGTCCCAAATATGCGAATAATGAGTTTGCGAGTGGCTACATTGGTTTCTATGTTTGTAATGGTGCAGTGATTATGCAGGAGTTTGGCGATAAAGCAGCGGATGAAGCCGCACGGGTTGCTGTGAAAACAGCCTTTCCTGATCGAAAAATTGAACAGCTTAATGTTGATGGTATTGCTGCGGGTGGTGGCAGCATTCACTGTGCCACCCAACAAGAACCGGCCTAATAGCAGTGAGGTAGAGTCCCTAGTTTTATGCGTCTCGTTCGTGCGCTGGTGTTGAAGCTGCTATAATTCGCCCAGCCAAAACGAGAAGGATTAGCATGAATTACGACGGGATCGAGACTTTACCGCTACAGGCTTATACCGAAAAAGCTTACTTGGATTATTCCATGTATGTCATTTTGGATCGAGCCTTGCCACATCTTGGCGATGGCTTAAAACCGGTACAGCGGCGGATTGTGTATGCGATGTCGGAGCTAGGCTTGTCGGCTGCTTCCAAGCATAAAAAATCAGCGCGTACCGTGGGCGATGTGTTGGGAAAATATCATCCTCATGGTGATTCAGCCTGCTATGAGGCCATGGTATTGATGGCGCAGCCGTTTTCCTATCGCTATCCCTTAGTGGACGGTCAAGGAAACTGGGGATCACAGGATGATCCCAAGTCTTTTGCCGCCATGCGTTATACCGAGTCGCGCTTGACGCCTTATGCCAAGGTATTGTTGCAAGAATTAGGGCAGGGTACCGTCGACTGGCAAGCCAATTTCGATGGTACTTTAGAAGAGCCGGTGACTTTGCCTGCACGTTTGCCCAATGTGTTATTGAATGGTGCGACCGGTATTGCGGTTGGTATGGCAACGGATATTCCGCCACATAATTTGCGTGAAGTGGTCAATGCTTGTATTCATTTGCTCGATCACCCGACAGCCACGTTAGCGGATTTATGTAGGTTTATTCCTGCCCCTGATTTCCCGACTGAAGCAGAGATTATTACCCCTGCTGCCGATTTTTTGACGCTTTATGAAAAGGGCAATGGCAGCTTCAAAATGCGTGCGCGCTACGAAGTTGAAGACGGTGATATCGTCATTACTGCGCTGCCTTATCAAGTCTCAGGCTCGAAAATTTTAGAGCAAATTGCGCAGCAAATGCAGGCTAAAAAATTGCCGCTAGTCGAGGATTTGCGAGACGAATCCGATCATGAGCAGCCGGTGCGCTTAATTATTGTGCCGCGCTCCAATCGCGTGGACGTTGAGCAGCTCATGTCGCACTTGTTTGCTAGCACGGACTTGGAAAAAAGTTATCGCGCTAATCTGAATATGATTGGTCTTAATGGTCGCCCGCAAGTGAAGGATCTGCGCCAGATTCTCAGCGAATGGCTGCAATATCGCCGTCAAACGGTGACACGCCGGTTGCAATGGCGTTTAGACAAAGTCGACAAGCGCCTACATTTATTGGAAGGTTTGTTGATTGCTTTCCTCAATTTGGATGAAGTGATTCGCATTATTCGCAGCGAAGATGATCCAAAGCCGAAGCTAATCAAGCGCTTCAAGCTGAGTGACCTTCAAGCCGACTATATTCTGGATACCAAATTGCGCCAATTAGCGCGTTTGGAAGAGATGAAAATTCGTGGTGAACAAGTGGATTTGGAACAAGAACGCGAAGAAATTATCGGCTTATTAGGTTCGGATAAAAAGCTGACGAGCCTAATTCGCAAAGAGCTGAAAGAAGATGCAAAACTCTATAGTGATGAACGGCGCTCGCCCTTAGTAGAACGTGAAGCCGCACAAGTTTTAGATGAAACTGCACTCACCCCCGCTGAACCTATTACCGTAGTACTGTCCAAGATGGGTTGGATTCGTGCGGCCAAAGGCCATGATATTGAGCCAGAGGCGTTGAGTTATAAGCAAGGCGATGGCTTCTTAGCTGCTGCGTACGGACGTTCCAATCAGCAATTAGTGTTATTGGATAGCACGGGGCGCACGTATTCTTTACCTGCCAATACTTTGCCTTCAGCACGCGGTCAGGGGGAACCGCTAACCGGTAAACTTACTTTACCGAGTGGTGCGCGCTTTATTAATACCCTGTTGGGTAAGGATAGCGATCAATATTTACTATCTTCTGCAGAAGGCTATGGTTTTATTTGCTCCTTGGAGGATATGCAAAGTCGCAATAAAGCGGGTAAGGTCACCTTGACAGCCGGTGAGCAGGTAACAATTTTGCCGCCAGTGGCGCTGCGCAATGTAGAAACCGATTGGCTGGCTTTGGTGTCTACTACGGGTTATTTGCTACTCATGCATGCGGCTGAATTGCCGATCCTAGCCAAAGGCAAAGGCAATAAGCTGATGAGTTTGAAAAAAAGTGGTTTGGGAATTGCGGACGAAGCTTTAGCCTTTGTGTTGGTGTTAAGCGAGGCCGATCAGTTAGTGATACAAGTGGATAATCGTAAGAAGCCTTTAGTGTTGAAAGGAGCGGAACTGGCTGAATATCGAGGCGAGCGTGCCCAACGCGGCAAGTTACTGCCTAAAGGTTTTCAACAAGTGTCTCATCTGAGCGTAAGTGAATAATCGGCCATGGTTACTTGCAAATGTATGGCACTTTCCTACTATTGAGGCATTAACTAATAATTAGAGGTGGCTTCACAATGATGCGAATTATTTTATTAGTCATAACGAACTTCGCTGTGATGGCGGTGTTATTTGTGACAATGAATGTGTTAGCGGCGTTATTCGGCATTAATATGTCGCGTGGTAGCATGTCTGGCATGTTATTTATGGCGCTGCTATTCGGTTTTGGCGGCTCCTTCATTAGCTTGCTGATGTCCAAGTGGATGGCCAAGCGCAGCATGGGGGTGCAAATTATTGAACAACCCAGTAATAACCAAGAGCGTTGGTTAGTAGAGACTGTGCGTCGCCAAGCGGAGAAAGTGGGTATCGGTATGCCTGAGGTGGGTATTTTTTACTCCTCATCTCCCAATGCGTTTGCAACCGGTGCCAATAAAAATAATGCGTTAGTGGCCGTGAGTCAGGGTTTATTGGAAAGTATGACGCCTGATGAGGTTGAAGCGGTATTAGGGCATGAGATTGGTCATATTGCCAATGGCGACATGATTACCCAAACTTTATTGCAAGGGGTGTTAAATACCTTCGTATTTTTCTTTGCACGCGTTATTGGGATGTTAATTGATAGCTTTTTCCGAAGTTCGAATGAAGAAAATAGTGGTATGGGTATCGGGTATTTTATTGGCTCGATGATCGCTGAAATTTTGTTAGGCTTTTTGGCGACCATGATTGTGATGTGGTTCTCGCGTTATCGCGAGTTTCGTGCCGATGAAGCGGGGGCTACTTTAGCGAGTAAGCAAAAAATGATTGCTGCGTTGCGTCGTTTACAAAAAGCCCATGAAGTGGAACAGTTGCCCGGAGAAATGGCTGCTTTTGGTATTTCGGGTGGTTTAAGTTCTAGCTTAGGTCGACTATTTATGACTCACCCACCGTTAGAAGAAAGAATTGCAGCCTTGCAAAATGCTGCTTAAAGCTGACTATTCTACGGATTAGTGTATTGATTTATCAAAGAGGAGGATTTAATGATCCTCCTTTTTTATGCTTTTTAATTTTTATTTAATAGGCGGCATGGTTTCAAAACTAGGTAAGTCAGGATCCATAAAATCCCATGCAGGTTTATTCCGATGATAAACAATCCGATTGGCTTTAAACCAATCCTTCTCATTAAAAACACCCATCGCAATGGTCACAATACCAGGGCGTGCACTGTTATAACCAAACAAGCGGCTGCCGCAAGTAGGGCAAAAGGTTCGGGTGTATTGGCTGCCCGTATCGGTAGTGATCGTATAGCCTTTGACTTCGCCCGTACTGACTAAGTCGTCCTCTTTGAAAAAGGCAATCGACATATGCCCAGAGCCGGAAGAACGTTGGCAGTGTTCGCAGTGACAATGCCCACCGGGAATGGCTGGTTCATTCTTCACAATGAATTGAACTGCGTTACATAAACAATGTCCACTGGCAAAAATTTTATCTGACATAGAATAATCCCTTGCCTTAGTTTTAAAAAACTTGATCTATATTGATGAATTTATTTCCTTAATCATAGCGATGTGTTTAACATTTCTTGGAAATTTAGTGTAAAATATCGCGCAATTTGACAAAGTGCTATTAATCATGAGTGCAACTCCTCCCATAATTACGATCGACGGCCCCGCCGGTTCGGGTAAGGGGACGATTGCGTCTATGGTAGCTAAGAAATTAGCGTGGCACTTACTAGACAGTGGCGCTATTTATCGTATTGCGGCGTATGCAGCTTTGCAAAACCACATGGATCTGAGTGATGAGCGGGGCTTAGTCCAGTTGATTCAAGGTCTAAACATGGAGTTTTCAGGCGAGCAGGTGCTGTGCGACGGTGAGGATGTGAGTTTAGCCATTCGCACACCAGAATGTGCTGAGGCAACTTCGAAAATTTCAGCCTTGCCCGCCGTGCGTGCCGCCTTACTAGAGCGACAACGTTCGTTTCATAAACTGCCCGGTTTGGTCGCTGATGGGCGTGACATGGGAACCGTAGTTTTCCCTGATGCCAGTGTAAAAATATTTTTGACAGCAAGTCCCAGCGTTAGAGCGGAGCGGCGTTATAATCAGTTGAGGCAACAGGGCATTTCTGCTAGTATTGGTCAGTTAGAGCGGGAGATTAATATTCGTGATGAACGTGATAGTAATCGTCCGGTCGCGCCCTTAAAACCAGCAACTGATGCCTGGGTGATTGATAGTAGCTATTTAAGCCCCAATGATGTGCTGGAACAAATCTTACACCGCTTAAGATGACAAGCTGAAGACTTGGCTCTTGCGCTGTGAGCGTACACGGAGCCCAGACAAGGAATGTTTGGGCTTTTTGTTTTTCCCGTCATGCAAGGATGCGGTGACGATAGAGATTTATACTACAGGTAAATTTATTCATGACTGAAAGTTTTGCAGAACTGTTCGAAGAGAGTTTGTCCTATACCCAGATGAAGCCGGGTTCTCTCGTTAATGCAACTGTTATTGAAGTTCGCCCAGACTTCGTAACCGTTAGCGCTGGTTTGAAATCAGAAGGTGTCATACCGGCTGAACAGTTCAAAAACGAAAGAGGCGAGCTTACCGTTAAGGTCGGTGATCTGGTAGAAGTTGCACTAGACACGGTAGAAGACGGTTTCGGTGAGACACGTTTATCCCGTGAAAAAGCGCGTCGTATGCGTGCATGGGAAGTCTTAGATGAAGCCTTCAATAATGACGAAATCGTTACTGGTATTATTACCGGCAAAGTTAAAGGTGGCTTCACCGTTGAGTTGAGCGATATCCGTGCCTTCTTACCTGGCTCTTTAGTCGATGTACGTCCAGTACGTGACACGGCTTACCTCGAAGGTAAAGAATTAGAATTCAAATTAATCAAGTTAGACCAAAAACGTAATAACGTGGTGGTATCGCGTCGTGCGGTGGTTGAGGAAGAATACAGCGCAGAACGTGAAGCCTTATTGGATAACTTACAAGAAGGTCAGGTGGTTAAAGGTGTGGTTAAAAACCTCACTGATTACGGTGCGTTCCTTGATCTTGGTGGCATCGACGGCTTGTTACACATTACGGATATGGCTTGGAAGCGTGTTAAACATCCTTCTGAAGTGGTTAGCATTGGTGATGAAATCGAAGTTAAAGTCCTTAAGTTCGATAAAGACAAGAACCGTGTATCACTTGGTCTCAAGCAATTGGGCGAAGATCCATGGCAAGATTTGGTGCGTCGTTATCCTAAAGAAACTCGCTTATTCGGTAAGGTTAGTAACCTCACAGATTACGGTTGCTTCGTGGAAATTGAAGATGGCGTAGAAGGTTTAGTACACGTTTCTGAAATGGATTGGACGAACAAAAACGTTAACCCAGCGAAAGTCGTAACCTTGGGTGACGAAGTGGAAGTCATGATCCTTGACATCGATGCAGAACGTCGTCGTATTTCATTAGGGATGAAACAGTGTCAACCTAACCCATGGGGTGAGTTCTCCAGCTCACACAATAAGGGTGACAAGGTTTCTGGCAAGATCAAGTCGATTACTGATTTTGGTATCTTCATTGGTTTAGATGGCGGCATTGATGGTTTGGTGCATTTGTCTGACATTTCTTGGCACGTACCGGGCGAAGAAGCCGTGCGTAATTACAAGAAAGGTGATGAAGTCGAAGCGGTCGTTTTAGGTGTTGATGCTGAGCGTGAGCGTATCTCGCTTGGTATTAAACAAATGGAACAAGATCCATTCTCTAGTTTCGTTGCCGCTCATGCTAAAGGTAGCTTCGTAAAAGGCAAGGTAGTGGAAGTCACTGCTAAGTCGGCACGTATTGATCTGGGTGATGGTATTGAAGGCATTTTACGTGCCTCTGAACTGTCTAAAGACCGTGTCGAAGATGCGCGCACCTTGTTAAAAGAAGGTGATGACATCGAAGCGAAGTTCATGGGCGTTGATCGTAAGACTCGTGCCATCAATTTGTCGATCAAAGCGAAAGATACTGATGAAGAAGCGCGCGTGATGCGGGAATACAGCAAAGGTTCCGGCTCAGCGTCAACCTCATTGGGCGATATCTTCAAAGAACAGATGAATGATTAATAACCGGTTTTAAAACCGGGCTAAGGAATAATAAAGGCCATGGAAGGCCGTAGAAATCCCCTACCGGCAGTTGTTTGGGTCAAATAACTGCCCGGTTTCCACCGCTAAGAGCCATAAGCCTAAAATTCCGGTCGCGTAATTCAGGAGTGTAACGGATGACCAAGTCTGAGATCATAGACATTTTGTCCCGTAAACAAAGCCACCTGGGCAGTAAGGATGTTGAGCTTTCTATTAAATTACTGCTGGAAATGATGAGTGAAACCTTATCAGAAGGTGGACGTATCGAGATTCGTGGGTTTGGCAGCTTCTCGCTGCATCATCGCACTGCTCGCAAAGGGCGTAATCCTAAAACGGGTGAGCAAGTTAGCCTTGCGCCTAAATGTGTGCCGCATTTCAAGCCCGGTAAAGAACTGCGTGAACGGGTGAATGAATCGCGTGTGTCTTATCCTATTCAGGAGGAGTAAGGTTTGCTTAGCTAGGCTAAGCCATGGTGCATTTTATTTTTACGAGCCTACTGTTAGATGATTGAACTGCTGTGTTTGCTCTTGCCATTAGCATTTTACTCAGGTTGGCGTTCTGCTAATCGGCAAAGCAAATTACCGCAGGAACAGGAAAAACCTGTGCCCGCGCGCTTTGTGCGAGGGATTAATTTTTTACTCAATGAAGAACCTGATAAAGCCTTAGATTTATTTCTAAATGCACCCAGTTGGGATGCTCAAACAGCCGATACTTTTCTTGCTTTAGGAAAATTATTTCGCAATCGCGGCGAAGTGAATCGTGCTTTACGGGTGCATCAGTATGTCATCGCGCGTCCTGAACTCAGTACGCGTGAACGTCAAGCCGCTATGTTGGCACTAGGCGAGGACTTTTTCGCTGCTGGTTTATTGGATCGGGCGGAAAATGTTTTTCGTGAGTTTATGCGCCACTATCCTAAAAATACCCAAGCCTGCGAGCCATTACGCCATATTTATGAGCAGTTGCAAGAATGGGAAAAAGCCATTGAATTGGCTGCCTGTGGGATTGAGGATAAAGTTGAGCGCAATAAACTGCTCGCACATTATTTGTGTGAGCAAGCCGAAGACGCGCTTGACGCTAAGCAACTCTATCAGGTCGAAGAAACCCTCAAAAAGGCTTTAGCCATTCAGCCCAAATTAGCAAGAATTCAAGTCTTATATGCTGAATTGGCTTTGGCTCGGGGTGAGCGTCAAGCCGCCTTGCAGTATTTCAAAAAGGCCATTGAATACGATGCGCGTTTGACCAGCACTTTAACTAAACGCTTTTTAGAGGTTTTCCAGCAGTCTTATGAGGCTCAACAGCTTCAAACGTTCTTGCGTCATGAGTATGCACGCCAACCTGATCCCCATCTTTTTCCCGCTTTATTAGCGTTAAGTCAAACGGGTGGAGAAGCTAGTACTGTCGAACCGTTAGTTAAAACGCATTTGCAACAGGGCAATCTATCCTTGCAAAGTGTGGCGCGTGCAGCAGAATGGCAGGCTCAGCAAGCACCTCAAGATGAGCCACTCCACTCTCTCCATGTGGCTTTAGCGCGTTTAGTAAAAAGTCAGCCACGCTTTCAATGTGTGAGTTGCGGTTATAAAATGCAGGATTATTTATGGCGCTGTCCCGCTTGTCATCGCTGGGAAACAGTACATCATCTTTAAAAGGAATTTATGTCAAGTCGTTTGATTATTGCCCTCGATTTTCCTAGTGCGGAACAAGCCTTGGTTTTTGTTAAAACATTAAATCCCCAAGAGTGCAAACTCAAAGTGGGATTTGAACTTTTTGTAGCGGCTGGGCCTGACTTTGTTCGTGTCTTGGTAGCGCGTGGCTTTGATGTATTCCTTGATCTAAAATTTCACGATATTCCCAATACCGTGGCAGGCGCTTGTAAGTCCGCCGCACGTTTAGGGGTTTGGATGCTGAACGTACATGCCTCAGGAGGCCCAGCGATGTTGCAAGCGGCAGGCCAAGCGATTACTGAATTAGACTTAGCTAAACCGCCTTTATTAATTGCTGTAACCGTATTGACCTCCATGGATCAAGCCCAATTACAAGCCACTGGAGTGCCGGTTCAAGAGCCTTGGCAACAAGTAGAGCATTTAGCGAAATTGGCTAAAGCGCAGGGCTTGGATGGTGTTGTTTGCTCCGCACAAGAAGCGTTGGCTTTGAAAAAATCTTTAGGGCAAGACTTTATTTTAGTCACGCCAGGTATTCGTCCAGCAGGCAGCAAGGCCGATGATCAAACACGAATTATGACCCCCCGAGCCGCACGCCAAGCTGGGATTGATTATGTGGTAGTGGGACGACCGATTACCCAAGCGCCTGACCCTCTCGCGGTCATTGCTGCGATTAATCAGGATTTACGTTAAAAAAACAGGAGGCTTAGTAATGCTCGATAAAAATGCAGAGGCGGTCGTTGCCAAAGCGCGTAAGCAAGCTGAAGAACGCGCGCAAGGTTATCGTGAAAAAGCACTTGGAATGTATCCGTGGATTTGCGGGCGTTGTAGCCGCGAATTTACCCGCGCCAATTTGCATGAGCTAACCGTGCACCATCGCAATCATGACCATGATTATAATCCACCGGATGGCAGTAACTGGGAATTGCTTTGTTTATATTGCCATGACTACGAGCATCAAAAATTGACTGAGGCGGGTTATGGTGGTTCGGCAGGCGATACTGGAACACCTGCCAAGGCAACCCATAATCCCTTTGCGGATTTGAAATCGTTGCTAAAAAAAACTTAAGCTTTTTGTTGCACGACCATGGTTCCAACGCCTTGATTCGTGAGTAATTCAAGAATCAGGGCGTGCTCTACACGGCCATCTAAAATGGAAGCACTGCCAACACCACCCTTAACTGCCTCTAAGGCGCATTGCAATTTAGGTAACATGCCACCTTGAATAGTGCCGTCTGCACTCAGGCGCGCAATATCCGTTTCAGTAAGAGCCGAAATCAGTTCACCTTGTTTATTAAGTACACCTGGAGTATTGGTGAGTAATAATAAGCGCTCGGCATGTAACACTTCGGCCATTTTACCCGCGACTAAATCAGCATTGATATTGTAAGTACTGCCATCACGTCCAACGCCAATAGGCGCTATCACCGGAATAAAGCGATCATCTTCTAATAAACGCACAGCACGCGGATTAATTTCTTCAATTTCTCCCACAAAACCCAAGTCTGCTTTTTCAATTTGCATTTTTTTGGCAATAATCAAATTAGTATCGACGCCTGTTAAGCCAGCCGCACGTCCACCCGCTTGATTAATCATATTAACGATTTGTTGGTTAATAAAACCACCCAGCACCATTTGCACCACTTCCATGGTTTCTTTGTCGGTGACGCGCATTCCATCAATAAACTGACTGTCCTTCCCAAGGCGCTTGAGCATATTGCCGATTTGAGGGCCGCCGCCATGGACTACGACGGGATTAATACCGATTTGTTTTAATAAAACGATATCACGGGCAAAACTTTGCTCGAGTTTATCCTCGACCATCGCATTACCGCCGTATTTGATCACAATCGTTTTACCCGCATAGCGTTGAATATAGGGCAGGGCTTCGATTAATACATTAGCGGTGTCAAGCGCAGAATTGGTCATACTGATAGCTTCCTTAAGTTGAACGTGGCGTGCTCCACAAATGGCGCGCAGTATAACGATTTTATGACTAGGGTTGAATTGGTTCGCTGTGCTTTCCTGTTATAGTTGGCATTTTAGATGATAGAGATAGGCGTCATGCAATATGACATTGTAATCGCGGGTGGTGGCATGGTTGGCTTAGCGCTCGCTGCTTTATTAGGTCAGCAAGATCGGCGGGTGGCGGTGCTAGAAAGCATCTGTCCAGTGGATATAGCACCAGATGCCGATTTTGATCTGCGCGTATCAGCGATTAGTCGTGTTTCACAGCGTTTATTAGCCTCGATTGGAGCTTGGGATAAGGTTTTAAAACGGCGAGCTTGCGCTTATGAAACGATGGTGGTTTGGGACAGTACTGGTGATGGCAAGATTAGCTTTAAGGCAGCCGAGTTAGGCGAACCAGATTTAGGTCATATTGTCGAAAATCGTGTGCTACAAGCTGCCTTGCAAGAGGCCTTAAAAGATTACCCTACTGTTGAATTATGTTGCCCTGTGCGCATTACGCAAATTCAACGTAGTGCCGATAGTATTCAAGTACATTTAGGGGATGAGCGCATCTTAAATACTGCTCTATTAGTAGGGGCTGATGGTGCACGTTCTTATGTTCGCGAGTGGGCTGGATTTACTTTAACGACTGAAGATTACGGGCAGCAAGGTTTAGTGTGTACCGTGCAGACCAGCTTGCCCCATCAAGCAACGGCTTGGCAACGTTTTATGCCAACAGGGCCTTTGGCTTTTTTACCTTTATCCAAACCCGATTTCAGCTCTATTGTATGGACTTTACCAGCCGATAAAGCTGATGAGCTGCGCTCATGGGAAGGCGTTCGTTTTAAGCAAGCCTTAGCTGATGCCTTGGATTATCAGTTGGGTGATATTTTACATTGTGGCGTGCGAGCTTCTTTCCCTTTACGCGGCCAACATAGCCAAACTTATGTGCAAGAGCGCATTGCTTTGGTAGGGGATGCGGCACACACGATTCATCCTTTAGCAGGGCAGGGGGTGAATTTAGGGTTTAAAGATGCGCTTGCATTAGCGGAAAGCTTGCTAGGTGCACGTGATCTGGGTGGTTTGAGGGCCTTGCGTGGTTACGAACGTGCACGTCGTGGCGATAATCAACTGACCCAAAAGGCAATGGAAGGCTTTAAGTTATTGTTCGGCAACGACTTAACCCCTTGGCAAGTATTGCGTAATCAAGGGCTAAACGCGTTAAATCAGCTACCAGCTTTTAAATATCGCCTAGCTCGACAAGCGATGGGTTTATAAGTAGCGCTCACCTTAATGACGATTGGAACGAATCGGAATAGGCTGATTCGCTGCGTCACTGCTAGTGTGGCTGTGGTTAATAGTGTTTTGTGCGTGAATTAAATGTGTTAACTCATGAATAAACGCCTCAAACTCTGATTTTCGTGGTTTGTCCCGCCAGAAATATAAAAAGTTTTCTTGCGTTTGAATATGTCGAAAAATCACGAGGCGCGTGGTATATAAGAAAAAACGATATAACAGAACTACAGCAGTTATACCAAACACGGCACCCAATAAATATAACAATAACATAGACTTGTAATGTCCCCAATAGATGAGGAAGCCACTGACAGTGCCCATAAACAGACTATTCAACAACCATTTCATCGAAAAAGTTGAAGTGTAAGTAGGATTGGGATGCAGTAGTTTTAAGGGGAGTAGTGTTTCATGTTGTGATAGTAAGGAACGCTCACGTACCAATAACGATTGCTCACCCTTGATCATGAATTCACGGGTACCAAACAAAAAGTGACCTTGTTTTAGATAGCTAGGAGTAGACTGAGCTGGCATTGTTATGAGTTGTAGTCTAGTTAAAGTTGAAAGGTTGACTAACAATATAAGAAGAGTTTAGGGTGCTGCATCAAATTTCCGATAGTCTGTGGCAAAGCTAAAAGAAAACGGCAAAAAACAAGTAAGAACTTAGCCAAGTGCTTATAGCTAGTCGTGTTAAAATCTGGTTAAATATATAACATATACCAGTATGTAAAATTAATAACGAAAGCTCTGGGTTGTAAAAGGGAGGTTGTTCTCATGCTTGGAACGATCAGATATGTAGCACGATGTCAGTGGCTTAAGGTGTGTGTCGGGTTAATCGCATTAACGTTAATGCTTCCCGTTCAAGCCGGTGATATAGGTGTGATGGAAGAAGATGGTTTAGTGCGCCTGGTGGCTACTTTGCGTAATAATCCAGCTTTCACTAATGTAGTTTGGCGGGTTTATCGCCTCGATAATGCCAAAGCTACGCCTGTCACTATTTCACGGCATATGGCCACCTTAAAATTAAAGCCGGGCGATTATAAAGCTGTTGCTTTTCTGAATAATAAAGAACGCAGTCAGTCTTTTTCGGTAAAGCCTAACACCAAAGAAAATATTGTTGTTCCGATGGATTAGTGGCAAGTGTAAGTTTTGCTGAAGGATCACGTATGGACATGGCAGATCAATATGCTGTCATAGGTCACCCTGTAGCTCATAGTAAATCACCCAAAATTCATAGCTTATTCGCACAACAGACCCAGCAGCGTTTGGAATATAAGGCTGTACTTGCGCCTATGGATGGCTTTAGTGCAACGGTGCGCGACTTTTTTCTCTTCGGAGGCTTGGGTTGTAATGTGACCGTGCCATTCAAGCAAGAGGCTTGGCAGATGGCGCAGCAGCGTAGCACTTATGCCGAACAAGCGGGGGCGGTCAACACCTTGATGCGTCAAGCTGATGGCATTTTATATGGGCATAATACCGATGGGATTGGTTTGATTCGTGATTTGCAAATCAATCAACAGTACGCTTTAACCAATCAGCGTGTACTGATTTTGGGCGCTGGTGGCGCGGTGCGCGGCATTATGCAACCTTTATTAGAAACAAACCCAAGCGAGGTATGGATTGCTAATCGTACCGAAGCCACCGCAGCCGAATTAGTTGGCTTATTTGAAAGACAAGGGCAGGTAAGGTCTAGTGGTTTTTCAGCGATTCAAGGGCGCTTCGATCTGATTATCAATGGTACATCGGCCAGTCTGCAGGGCGATATGCCGCCCATTCCAAGTACTTGTTTAGATGCTGATACCGTGTGCTATGACATGATGTATGGGCAGGAGCCAACAATTTTTTTAAAGTGGGCAAAACAGCAAGGTGCAGAACGCTGCATTGATGGCTTAGGCATGTTAGTGGAACAAGCTGCCGAAGCCTTTTTATTATGGCGTGGCATTCGTCCAGAAACGACCAGTGTCTTAACCACCTTGCGCGCTAGTTTATAAAGGTGCTGGAATCATCAAACCTTTATGACGCAACATCTCACTCAAACGAATCAGTGGCAAGCCAATCAAGGTATTCGGGTCGTCGCCGGTTAAGCGTTTAAATAAGGTAATCCCCAAGCCTTCCGACTTAAAACTACCAGCACAATTATAGGGTTGCTCGCGTTGTAGGTAGTTTTCGATTTCCTGCGCACTTAATACCCGAAATTCCACATCAAAGGGCACAACTTCCACTTGATAAGTTTGGTCGCGGCTATCGAATAAGCATAAACCCGTTAGGAAACGCACAGTTTGTCCTGAGCTAGCCATTAATTGTTGCGTAGCTTTTTCATGGGTATGGGGTTTGCCTAAAACTTGTTCGCCTAGTACCGCACATTGATCCGAACCAATAATCAAACTATTTGAGTATTGCTCCGCCACTTTGCGTGCTTTAGCAATAGATAGACGGTGCACCATTTCAAAGGGGCTTTCATGAGAAAGGCGCGTTTCATCAATATCGGGAGCGGCGCATGTAAATGGGATTTGTAGTTTTTGTAAGATTTCACGGCGAAAGGGGGAGGTGGAAGCGAGTACCAGTGTTTGGGTCATGAGAGTCCTTTAGTGTGGAGCAGGCATATCTAAGCCCACTTCTTTACGCACACGACGATAAATCTGTTGGACTTGTAGGGTTAAACCAACAGATTCTAACGTAAAATGATCTTCAGCATAAAAATCTTCGGCTTGCCAATTGGTGCGGCGACGGAAGATTTTTAGAAAAGGTGTATCTTGTGATACCACCACGTATTCGATGAGTGAAGGTATTTGTGTGTAGTGTTTGTATTTTTCCAATAGATCAATGCGTTGTGTGCTATTGGATAGCACTTCGACAATCAGAAGCGGGTTGGTACGATAATAAGGATGATCCGTATTTTCTCCGCACGCCGCCATAATGTCGGGGTAATAGGCAAAGGTCGTATCATCCGCCGTTTTGCCCACCACTTTCATGTCGGATTGCCAGACGCGACAACTGGTTGGTAGATGTAGATTAATATGTGCGTATAAATCACCTGTGATGGTGTTATGCAATTCGCTTGCACCTGCCATCGCATACACTAGACCATTTGCATATTCACTGCGTTCGGTCGCATCCATTTCATGACTTAAGTAGTCTGCTAAGCTGATCGTTTCGAGTTTGTGGGCTAGGTTGGGCATAGCGTATTCTCACTGGGAAACTGGCCTAATTTTATCATAATTAGCGGGTTTTGCTGAGTAGCGCATTGCCGCGATTGCGTTCGTCAACTGTAATACAGGGTAGCAGTTAAGTTTTTCAGCAAAGCTAAGGGTTTCTCCTCGGCAATCCTCGAATTTTTCTTTACAGTCAAGTGGCTTAGTTCATATAATCGCGCCCCTATGTCAAACAGATTGCCCATTGAAGTCAATCCTTTTCGCTTGATTGAACAACGTCGTATTCTCAAAGGTATGGTGGCGTTGCAAGCTATGCCGCGTGTGCGTGAGCAAGTTTTGAGCGTTAAAGATGATTTTGTGGTGACCTTGGAATTTACCCACTCAGCCAGTCAATTACCAATGATTAAGTGCTATGTGGAAGGTGAAGTTGAGCTGGAATGCCAACGTTGCCTTGAACCCATCACATGGGTGGTAAATACTGAGTCTGAAGTGGTTCTGACTACCTCAGATACAGATCGTCAGCCTGAGGACGAGGGGTATGAAGTTTATATTGTTGAGGATGAGCATTTGCCCTTGCTAGCTTTCGTCGAAGATGAAGTCTTGCTGGCGTTGCCTACAGTTCCTCGGCATGAAGATTGTGCGCCGTTTAAACCTTTGCGTGAAGCGGAAGTGCCTACACCTTCCGGTCAAGAGGACAAACCAAATCCTTTTGCCGTTTTAAAAGATTGGAAAAAATTGGAGTAAATTGCCGTGGCAGTTCAAAAGAGTCGTAAAAGCCGTGCCAGACGTGGCATGCGTCGTTCACATGATGCCTTAGTAGGTCCAACCTTATCCGTGGATGCGGCTTCTGGTGAAACGCATCGTCGTCATCATATGACAGAAGATGGTTTTTATCGTGGTCGTCAAATCATTCCAACAGCGGCAGCTGTGGTTGAAGACGACGAAGCATAATATCAGTTTTGAGTGTATATCTTGCACCATGCCGTTTCGGTTATTGGGATGAAGTAAAAATCGCGGGCTTTGTACCCGCGATTTTTTTTTCAGGAGTTGAAGGCAAATTATGACTAGCATGTACCGCATTGCGCTTGATGCAATGGGTGGGGATCATGGGCTAACCGTTATCGTGCCAGCCGCCTTACGCGCTTTAGAGGACTATCCAGATATTCAATTAATCCTTGTGGGCGATACAGCACAAGCTGAGGCTATTCTAAAAGAACATAAGGCCAGTAGCAGTGACAGATTACAGCTGCATCATGCTTCACAAGTAGTGGGTATGGATGAATCCCCCTCTCTCGCTTTAAAAAACAAAAAAGATTCATCGATGCGCGTCGCGCTTAATCTGGTGAAGGAAGATCAAGCCGATGCTGCGGTCAGTGCTGGAAATACAGGCGCATTAATGGCTACCGCACGTTTTGTGCTTAAAACCCTACCAGGCATTGATCGCCCTGCCATTTGCACCACTTTGCCTGCAATCGGTAAAGAAGGGCATACGCATATGCTAGATTTGGGCGCTAATGTCGACTCCTCCGCTGAGCATCTGTATCAGTTTGCGCTCATGGGTTCGGAGCTTAGTAAAGCGATTGACGATATCCCCAACCCGAAGATTGGTTTATTGAATATTGGTCAAGAAGCGATTAAAGGTAACGAGCAAGTAAAGGCTGCGGATAGTCTGTTGAGAGCCTCGCCACTGCATTATATTGGCTACGTCGAAGGGGATAGTATCTATGCAGGGGAAGCCGATGTTATTGTATGTGATGGTTTTGTGGGCAATGTGGCCTTAAAAACCAGCGAAGGCTTGGCCAAGCGTATTTCCAATCAGCTTAAAAGTGAATTTAAACGTAATTTATTCACGAAAATAGCGGCTTTATTCTCATTGCCTGTATTGAATCGTTTTCGCCATGCCATGGATCCAAGACGTTATAATGGTGCCAGTTTGGTAGGGCTAAAAGGCATTGTGATTAAAAGTCACGGTGGTGCCGATGCGCTTGCGTTTGCTAATGCGATTGCAATTGCGCGTAAAGAAATCATTAAGCAGGTTCCGCAACGGATTGATAAACAACTGGCTGAATGGCTGTTACAGAGAAAGAGTGCATGACTTATTCGCGAATTATCGGTACTGGTAGTTATTTGCCGCCACATATCGTGACCAATAAAGAGCTGGAAAGTCGCGTTGACACCACGGATGAGTGGATTGTAGAGCGTACTGGTATTCGTCAGCGTCATATGGCTGATGATGCGACAGCGCTTGATCTAGCCGAATTTGCTGCGTTGCGCGCTATCGAAGCCGCCGGTAAAAACCGTGAAGATATTGATTTAATCGTCATGGGCACTTCAACGCCCGATCTTGTTTTTCCCAGCACGGCTTGTCTGTTGCAAGGCCGTTTAGGCATTCGCAATGGTGGTGCAGCGTTTGATGTGAATGCAGCGTGTTCCGGTTTTGTGTATGCCTTAAGTGTGGCTGACAACTTTATTCGCAGTGGTGCGAGCAAGTGCGCCTTGGTAGTTGGTAGCGAGGTCATGACGCGCCTTATGGACTGGAATGATCGCGGTACTTGCGTATTATTTGGCGATGGTGCCGGTGCTTTAGTATTGGAAGCGTCGGAGCAAGCGGGTATTTTATCCACCCATATCCATTCGGATGGTCAATACGAATCCCTTTTGAATGTTTCAGCAGGCATTTCACGTCATTACGAGTTATTGCGTAGTGAAGGTGCTTTTTTGCGCATGAGGGGTAATGAAGTGTTCAAAGTGGCTGTGAATACCTTGGGACGCATTGTGGATGAAACCTTAGCGAAGAATAATATGAGCAAAACTGATGTAGATTGGCTCGTGCCGCATCAAGCTAATATTCGCATTATTCAAGCTACGGCCAAGAAACTGGATATGCCTATGGAGCGGGTCGTACTGACCGTGGCTGAGCATGGAAATACCTCGTCTGCTTCCATTCCCCTTGCTTTAGATACGGCTATTCGCGATGGACGCATTCAACGGGGTGATGTATTGCTGCTCGAAGCCTTTGGTGGCGGTTTCACGTGGGGCTCTGCCCTGATTCGTTACTAGGAATAAAAGTTGTGGCGCTGGAAATTGAACATAAGTTTTTAGTTGTGTCGGAGGAATGGCGTAGTCAGGTCTTTGAATCCAGAATTATACGCCAAGGCTATTTGAGCAATAACCCTCAAGCCTCGGTGCGTGTACGCATTGAAGGGCAGGAAGCGAATATTAATATCAAAGGTATGACGCTGGGCATTCAACGCCTTGAATATGAATATCCGATTCCCTTTGCACAAGCCAATGAATTACTTGACAAACTGTGTACCAAACCGCTGATTGATAAAACGAGGCATTTGGTGGAATTTGCCGGAAGACGTTGGGAAATTGATGAATTTACTGGTGAAAATGAAGGTTTGATTGTAGCTGAGTTGGAATTGAAGCAAGTCGGTGAAACCTTTGAAAAACCTGCATGGGCGGGTGAAGAAGTGTCAGGCATTGTGCGTTACTATAATGTGAGTTTGCAGAAATATCCTTTCTCCGACTGGACTGAAGCCGAGCGCCAAGGAAAAAATGCTTAAAGCGGTGTTATTTGATCATGATGGCACCTTGGTTGATTCTGAAGCGACCCACTATGCTTTGTGGTCAAAAATTTTGGCGCAATACGAAAAATGCCTCAGTGAAAGCGACTATATGGTTTATTATTCGGGTCTACCTTCACACGCTAATGCCGAGCGTTTAAAGCGCGAATTTCTATTAGTGCCGAGTGTGACTGAGTTGGTGGATATGAAGCTCGCTTACTCTAGGGCTTTTTTAGAGCAACAAGGATTTCCCTTAATGGCAGGCGCTCAGCAGGTCTTGGGCTATTTCTACGCCTTGGGTTTGCCCTTAGCGGTTGTGACGGGTGCAGGGCGTGAGGAAGTGGAAAAGAGTCTTGCCCATCATCACTTACTGTCTTATTTTAAAACACTGGTTTCTTGCCAAGATGTAGAGCGTGGTAAGCCATTTCCGGATGGCTATCGTTTGGCCTTAGCGCGTTTAGGTATAAAGCCAGAACAAGCTTTAGCCTTTGAGGATACCGAGCACGGTGTGAATGCCGCAGCGGCAGCAGGTATTCCAGTGATTGCTATTCCCAATGCGATGTCTGAGCGTCATGATTTTGCGAAAGCAAGTTATGTAGCAGTCGATTGGCAGGATGCTCTCGCTCGGGCTAAGCTAATTTACCCTGCAATGTAATTTTCCTTGTGCCAATTGTATCTGTAATGTCTGTCCTGCTGTTACCCTTTCAGCATCTTTAACTAAATTGCCCTGTTCATCAAATACCAGTGCATAGCCACGTTCTAAGGTTGCTAGGGGGCTTAGTAGCTGTAAACGGGCTGCTTGCAAGGCCAAGCTCTTTTGTTGCTGTGCTAAGTATTGTTGCATAGAGTAGCTTAGCTTTTGGGCTTGTTGGCTGAGGGTTTGCTGGTATTTCGTCAGTTGATATTGCGGTGATTGCCGGTGGATGCGTTGCGTCAGATACTGTAAACGTGTTTGGTTTTGTTGCACTCTACCTTGTATTGAACGTTGCAAACGATAAGCTAACTCGTCAAGTCGTTGAATTTGTTGTTGGATTTTTCGAGCCGGTTGTTGCGTGGATAGGCGCTGGGTGAGTTGTGTTAGTTGAGCTTGCTCGCGCTGTAGTTTGTGCAAAAAATGCTTAGTATATTGCTGATAGAGATGTTGCAACTGGGGGCGCAATAGCGCTTGATCGGGACTGACTAATTCGGCTGCTGCTGACGGTGTCGGAGCGCGACGGTCTGCGACAAAATCTACGATAGTGAAATCTATTTCATGTCCCACGCCACTAATAATCGGTAGCTGACTGCTATGTACCGCCTGCGCCACGCTTTCCTCGTTAAACGGCCAGAGATCTTCCAGCGAGCCACCGCCTCTAGCAAGAATTAAGACATCACAGCGGGTTTCACGATTAGCTTGTTGAATGGCGCGCACCAGTTGCGGTGCAGCACTATCGCCTTGTACAGCCACAGGATAGATAAGTACCGGAATATGTGGGCTGCGGCGGCGCAACACCTGCAAAATATCGCGAATGGCCGCGCCCGATGGCGAAGTAATCACGCCAATGCAACGAGGATAAGGCGGTAAAGGACGTTTCGAATCAGGATCAAACCACCCCGCTTCTTGTAATCGTCGTTTTAGTGCTTCAAAGCGGCGTTGTAGTTCGCCTTCGCCTAAAGCTTCCATGCGCTCAACGATAAATTGATAGTCACCGCGTGGTTCATACAAGGCGACACGCCCATAAGCCAATATATGGCTACCATTCTCAGGACGCAAGTTCAAACCCAGCATTTTGGCACGAAACATCGCGCATTTGACTTGGGCTGAAGCATCTTTCAAGGAGAAATATAAATGGCCTGAAGCAGGGCGCGCTAGATTAGAGATTTCACCTTCCACCCAGAGCGCTGGAAAACCACGGTGTAATAATTGGCCAACTTCTTGATTGAGTTGGCTAATGGTTAAACTAATACGCTCAGGGTTTGACATGATCAAACTCGGCTGAGGCAGCTTTAGGAATGTCGTAGCGTTTTAATAAAGCGGCTTGTTCTGCCATAGCTTGTTTACGATCAATCAATACTTGCGTGCCGTCCGAGGTGTCGAGAATCAGCGAGTCAGTTTGGGGATCGTGCAGTAATTTATAAAATTCTTGGAAAGTACTAAAACTTTTGCCATTAACGGCATTAATCGTGACCGGGGCGATATTATAAAAACCCATATTCGTCGTGCTGCGTAGGACTTGGCTTAATTCAACTTTGTCATTGAGGCTAGGTGGATCAGCCGCTTGTTGCTCTTCCGCACTTTCCTTTTCTGTTGTGCTCACACAGCTAGGTGCTTGCTTCGTGGCAGTGAACACATAGCCAGCAAAAATAAAATAACGCGGTGCGCTAGGTGCACTGCGATCCGGCACAATATGTTGATCCAATTTAATATCAACGACTTTTGAACTACTGCCATCCCA
Source organism: Thiolinea disciformis DSM 14473 (assembly GCF_000371925.1). GTDB lineage: Bacteria > Pseudomonadota > Gammaproteobacteria > Thiotrichales > Thiotrichaceae > Thiolinea > Thiolinea disciformis. The sequence continues at coordinate 47,449 of NZ_AQVE01000020.1, forward strand.
AATCGTCAGTGCAACTTTATCGCCTACTTGATGGGTATCGATATAATGTTGAAAATCCATATATAAATCACCCTGTTTGACCAAGCCATTATCAGCAATAGGATACCCATCAATATGGGTCAATACGGTGTTAACCGTTAATTTAGTGGCCGCGTCCGTGCCTGAACAATAACTGCGAATGACTACGCCTGACTGATCGGGCTTGAGTTTATAGTGGGCACGTAAAGCCGGATTGGCTAGGGTTTGAAAATAGGCAGTGAACCAAGGAAAACCATCTTGTTTGCCATCTTGGATATCTTTAAGAAATTGGCGCACTAAAGTAATAGGGACTAAGTAGCCGGTATTTTCGTAGTCCTTGTCTGTTTCCGCAACGACACCTATGACCTTACCGTCTACTAAGGCAGGGCCACCGCTATCACCGACATTAATGGCGGCATCGACTTGAATCGATTGATAGCGTAAGTCACTGTTTTTGTAGGCACGGTATTCAATTCTGGAAATAATGCCACGCGTTACACTCAGATGATTGCCGCCTCCTGGGTAGCCATAAATAAATACTTCTTGGGCTAAATTCGGTAGTTCGCCTAAGGGTAAAGCTTGTTTACCCTCAAAAAAACTCGGGTCATCGATTTTAAGTAAGGCTAAATCCACTTCATTCGCAATGGCTTCAACTTCAGCGAGGTATAATTTTGCAGCAGCATTGCTACGTACCGTAATAAAAGCAGCATTTTTCACAACATGCGCGTTGGTTAAAATGCGATTGCCTTCGACTAAAAAACCTGCTCCCACCGCATTATCTAGGCTGACATTCCAAGGGGTTTCAGGAGTGTAAGTTTTTGATGTGGTTGATATTTCGAATACATCGGGTAGAGCAGGTGCTGCGTATAAAGCCTTATTAAACGCTAATAAACTCCATAGCATCACTAAAAAAGTGCACACTCTCATTCTATAGGTCTCTAGTTGGCTGGGGCGGCCTAAGCCTTTAAAAATAATGCTAGTTTACCACTTGTCTGGCAATCCCTATAATAAGCCGCCTCATTTAGGAACTCGGACTCAGTTATGCGAATTCTTCAGGAAGCTCTTACTTTCGATGACGTCCTTTTGGTGCCTGCTCACTCGACGGTGATGCCAGCTCATACCGATTTGCGTACCCGATTAACGCGCACTATTGCATTAAATCTTCCGGTTTTATCGGCGGCCATGGATACGGTCACCGAGTATCGTTTAGCTATTGCATTAGCACAAGAAGGCGGTTTGGGTATTATTCATAAAAATATGAGCCACCAACAGCAAGCTCAGCAAGTGCGCGAGGTCAAAAAATACGAAAGCGGTATTATTAAAGAACCCATCACCGTTGCACCGGAAATGACAATTGGTGAGGTGCTGGAATTAACACGCGCTCGGCGTATTTCGGGTGTCCCTGTGGTGAAAGGCAAGGATTTGGTGGGTATCGTGACAGGACGTGATCTACGTTTTGAAACACATTTTGATGCACCCGTTAGCACCATTATGACCCCCAAAGAACGTTTGGTTACTGTGGCAGAGGGTGCCGATAAAGAAGAAGTGTTGAGCTTACTTCATAAGCATCGTATTGAAAAACTGCTCGTCGTGAATGATGACTTTCATTTGCGTGGCATGATAACGGTAAAGGATATTCAAAAGTCACGTGATTATCCGAATGCGTGTAAAGACGAGCAAGGACGTTTACGGGTAGGTGCCGCTGTTGGTGTGGGGCATGGTACAGAAGACCGCGTGGCAGCATTAGCGGAAGCTGAGGTGGATGTCATTGTGGTTGATACGGCGCATGGTCACTCCCAAGGTGTGCTAGATCGAGTACGGTGGGTAAAGCAAAATTTCCCTCATATCCAAGTCATCGGCGGCAATATTGCCACGGGTGAAGCGGCCTTAGCGTTGGTGGAAGCGGGTGCGGATGCTGTCAAAGTCGGTATAGGTCCAGGCTCTATTTGCACCACTCGTATTGTCGCTGGCGTTGGTGTGCCACAAATTACCGCCATTATGAATGTGGCAAAAGCCTTGGAAAAAATGGATGTACCCTTAATTGCTGATGGTGGAATTCGTTTCTCTGGGGATGTAGCTAAAGCTCTGGCGGCGGGCGCGCATACGGTGATGTTAGGTGGTTTATTCGCTGGTACAGATGAAGCGCCGGGCGAAGTGGAACTGTTCCAAGGGCGTTCCTATAAATCTTATCGTGGTATGGGATCATTAGGTGCTATGGCACAAGGTTCGAGTGATCGTTATTTCCAAGAATCGGAAAATGCGATTGATAAATTAGTCCCTGAAGGTATTGAGGGACGTGTGCCACATAAAGGGCCTTTGAACCAAATCGTGCATCAACTGATGGGCGGCTTACGTGCCAGTATGGGATACGTGGGTTGTGCTAATTTGGACGAGATGCGCAGTAAGCCCTCTTTCGTGCGTATCACGAGCGCGGGAATGCGCGAATCGCATGTACATGATGTGACTATCACTAAAGAATCCCCTAATTATCGAGTTTAAGATTACGTGAGTCTTAGCATACGCGCAGCTAGGTTTGCTGATAGTGCTAGCATTGTTGCTCTATGGAAGGAATCCATGGCGCTGGCAGGGCATTATGAAACCGTTTTTCGTTTGGGGGAGCAGGGAGAGCGGGTTTTTAGGGATTTTGTTGAGCAGTGTATAAACGATGCTGCTCATCATGCAGTGATGGTGGCTGAGCTTGAGGATCAGATTGCGGGCTATGGTATTGTGGTGGTTGAGTCCGCTAATCCTTACTTTCAAGCAAGGCAATATGCCTATATTACCGACTTAGATATCCATGCTACATTTCGTCGCCAAGGTATTGGTGAGCAATTACTGGCTGCGCTTAAAGCGTGGTGTATCGACAAATCTATTCAGCGCATTGAAGTGAGTGTATCGACTCAAAACCCCTTAGCGAGCCATTTTTGGCAAAAATCTGGGTTTGCCACTTACTATGAAACTAAATATTTAATGCTGTAAGCAGCAATGTTCCGTTCCCCGACAAGGGGATTTTTTTTTGAGAACTGATTCTATGAGCCAAGACATTCATTCCCAACGCATTTTAATCCTCGACTTTGGCGCACAATATACCCAGCTCATTGCACGGCGTGTGCGTGAAATTGGCGTATATTGCGAAATTTACCCTTGGGATGTGACTGAGGCCGAGGTAGCCGCCTTCGGCGCGAAAGGCATTATTCTTTCCGGTGGACCTGAATCAGTGACTGCAGGCGATGCGCCTTTTGCCCCTGCAAATGTCTTTACTTTAGGGGTTCCTGTATTAGGGATTTGCTATGGCATGCAAACCATGGCAGCCCAACTGGGTGGTAAAGTTGCATCTTCTGATCATCGCGAATTTGGTTATGCGCAAGTACGAGCGCGAGGTCACACTAAATTGCTGGAGGGAATCGAGGATCATGTGACACCGGAAGGCTATGGCCTCTTGGATGTTTGGATGTCACATGGTGATAAAGTGACCGAAATGCCCACTGGCTTTAAGCTCATGGCCAGCTCTGAGGGCGCACCCATTGCAGGAATGGCGGATGAAGCACGTCAGTTTTACGCAGTGCAATTTCACCCCGAAGTGACCCATACACGCCAAGGCAAACGTTTATTAGATCGTTTCGTGACGGACATTTGTGGCTGCGCTCACCTTTGGACAACCGTCAATATTATTGAAGATAGTATTGAAAAAGTACGTGAGCAAGTTGGCAACGATGAGGTTATTTTGGGCTTATCGGGTGGTGTTGATTCCTCTGTAGTCGCTGCTTTATTGCATCGCGCCATTGGCAAGCAATTAACTTGTGTATTTGTCGATACAGGTCTATTGCGTCATCAAGAAGGCGATCAAGTGATGGCGACTTTCGCTCGGAATATGGGTGTGAAAGTTATTCGGGTGAATGCTGAGCAGCGCTTTTTAGCGGCGTTAGCGGGCGAGGTCGATCCTGAAAAGAAACGTAAAATTATTGGCCGTTTATTTGTTGAGATCTTTGATGAGGAGTCACAAAAACTCAGTAATGCCAAGTGGCTAGCCCAAGGGACTATTTATCCCGATGTTATTGAATCGGCGGGCAGCAAAACGGGTAAGGCGCATGTCATTAAATCACACCACAATGTTGGCGGCTTACCAGAAAATATGAAGCTCAAACTGGTCGAACCTTTGCGTGAACTATTCAAAGATGAAGTGCGTGTAATCGGGATGGAACTCGGTTTACCGCATGAAATGGTCTACCGCCATCCCTTCCCAGGCCCTGGTTTAGGGGTGCGTATTTTGGGGGAAGTGAAAAAAGAATATGCCGATTTGTTACGTTTAGCAGATCATATTTTTATTCAAGAACTGTATAAGCACGACTTGTATGACAAAACCTCACAAGCTTTTGCCGTATTCTTGCCCGTAAAATCGGTAGGCGTAATGGGGGATGGTCGTTGTTATGACTATGTGATCGCTTTGCGTGCTGTGGAAACCATTGATTTCATGACGGCACGGTGGGCCAATTTACCTTATGAATTCCTTGATTTAGTTTCACGCCGAATTATTAATGAAATCAAAGGTATTTCGCGCGTGGTCTATGATATTTCTGGAAAACCACCAGCCACTATTGAGTGGGAGTAATGCTTAAATACGCTGCTAGCCTATTGCTAGTAGCAATGGCTGGGTTGCTATTTCTGCATCTGGCTATTCCACCTATTCCAAACTGGCTCAGTGGTGTAATGGGCTGGTTGGCGTTGCTCTTATTATTCTTCGTCTTGCCCCTGCGTAGTTTTACTCAGTTTTTACTTTTGAGCGTAGCCGGTTGTATCGCCTTATATGCCGGTATAAATAATGGGGCGCATTTGTCATGGCAAGCACTCTTAGCGCAAAATAATAGCCTGTTGGTGATGTTGTTTAGCGTAAGTTTTTTGCGTTTGGTGGCGGTGCCAGAACAAGCTTCAGAGCATTTGCCGGTCGGACGCACCGCTTTTTTCAAAACCCTATTCGGTATTCACATACTAGGCGCGATTATTAATTTATCCATGCTGATGTTGGTGGCTAGTCGTTATCAAGCTAATGGTTTATTAAACCGCGCTACAGTAACACTGATGGGGCAAGCGTTTTCTGCCGCTGCATTATGGTCGCCATTTTTTGCCTCCATGGGGGTCGCACTGACTTACGCCCAAGGCGCTCAATTGTTCACCGTGATGGCCTATGGCCTAGTGTTGACTACAGTCGCTTTCCTAGTCATGAGTATGTTAGCAGCAGGAAGACATTTGAAAAAACTTGAGTCTTTTTCAGGTTATCCCATTCAAGTGGATAGCTTATTCATCCCTATCTTATTAGCCGTATCAGTTTTAAGCTTTCATGCAATTTTTCCCGAGACACCTGTGCTGATTTTGGTGTCATCAACTGCCATTAGTTTGAGTTTGTCTGTGGTGTATTGGCGTATTGCTAAAGGGAAAGAAGATTTGACGCGCCTTAAGCAGCATCTACTAGGATCGAGTGAGCGTATGGCTCGTGAGTTAGCGTTGTTTTTAGGCGCAGGGGTATTAACCGTCGGTTTGCAGACTTGGTTAAGTACCATTGAGCAGCTACCTAGGTTTGACCAACTCGGTCTTTTGCAAGCACCTATATGGTTGGGTTTAGCGATTTTGGTTTCTTTTATTGGCGTACATCCGATTATTAGTGTGGCCGTGTGTAGCCAATTACTAAGCCATGGTAGTTTACCGCCTAGTCTATTAGCCGCCTTATTTTTAAGTATGTGGAGTTTAGGTGTGGTGGCAACACCCTTTTCAGGCACGTATGCCATGTTGCGGGGGCAGTTTGGAATTTCTAGCTGGGATGTATTCCGGTGGAATTTTCACTACGTTTGGATACTGTGGAGTTTATTTTCGCTTTGTTTCCTTTTTTTACTAAAAAACCTATAAGAAAACATTAACTTTTCTAATTAATTAAGTCCTTAGTATCAAAAATGTACCCGCCTTCAGGGGGGCGAAGGCAGGTTTAATTGGGCATGAGAAGCTTCCTGCCTCATGTTTGTCTTCCTACTGCACTTAGTAAAGAATTAGGTAATTTAGGTTCGAATTTTATTAAGTTTGTTTGTAACCGAATGTAAAAAAATATAGCAAAAGGCAAGCTGTGGACTTGTTCACTGCACCATAAAATAGCTTGAAGTAGGGAAGTTTATTCAGGTTATACTGTAGGCGTCGTTCGGAGGAGCTTATTCATGAGCCAAAATAAAGCTACAACATTAACCACTCGCAGCAAAGTAAATGTAAATACGCTGCGCAAGATGAAACAAGCAGGCGAAAAAATCGCTATGCTAACGGCCTATGACGCCAGTTTTGCCCGAATTCTTGATGCACAAGGGGTAGATATTATACTAATCGGCGATTCGCTGGGGATGGTAATTCAAGGCCATGCGACCACGATTCCAGTGACGATGGATGAAACCATTTATCACACTAAAGCTGTTGCTCGTGCCACCGAATACAGTTTGGTGTTGGCGGACTTGCCATTCATGAGCTATACCTCACCCGAAATGGCTTTGCGTAATTGTGCACGTTTAATGCAAGAAGGTATGGCACATATGGTCAAGCTCGAAGGGGGTGCACCACAAGTCGAAACAGTGCGTCAGCTTGCCCATCATGGGGTTCCAGTTTGTGCCCATTTGGGTTTACAACCGCAATCAGTGCATAAATTAGGGGGGTATCGGGTGCAGGGTCGCGATCAGGCCGTGGCGGATCAGATGCGCTCGGATGCACAGGCTCTGCAAAAGGCGGGTGCAGATATGTTGTTGTTGGAATGTGTTCCCGCTGCTTTAGCTGCCGACATTACTAAAGAGGTTGATGTGCCAGTGATTGGAATTGGTGCAGGTTCGGATTGTGATGGGCAGGTGCTGGTGTTACACGATATGTTAGGGGTTAGTGTGAAAGCACCCCGTTTCTCACGTGATTTTATGCAGGATACGGGCACGATTCAAAAGGCTGTGCGTGCTTATGTGGACGCGGTAAAAACAGGAGGTTTTCCTGCAGCTGAGCATTGTTTCGTTTAAAAAAGGATTAAACATGCAGTTGATTCATGAGATTTCAGCATTACAAGAACAAATTCGGGCATGGCGCAAATCGGGTGAAACTATTGCGTTTGTGCCTACCATGGGGAATTTACACGGCGGCCATTTTGCTTTAGTGAAGCGTGCTCAAGCCTTAGGTAGCAAAGTCGTAGTGTCTATTTTTATCAATCCTGCACAGTTTAATCGCCCAGAGGATTTGGCAGCCTATCCTAAAACCTTAGATTCGGATTGCACACATTTGAGCCGCATCGGTACCGATTTAGTCTTTGCTCCCAGTGCAGAGATGATGTACCCAACCGGACAATTACGCACCAAAGTTGAAGCACCAGGGATCAGTGATGTATTAGAAGGTGAGAAGCGCCCAGGGCATTTTACCGGTGTTGCCACGATTGTAGCTAAATTGTTTAATATCGTGCAGCCTGATGTTGCGGTGTTCGGTGAGAAGGATTTCCAGCAATTATTAGTGGTGCGCCAAATGGTGCGCGATTTGGATCTTCCTGTGAAAATTGAAGGGGTAACCGCCGTACGTGAGGATGATGGCCTCGCGATGAGTTCGCGTAATGGCTATTTGACCAGTGAAGAACGTCTGCGCGCGCCGTTTTTACATGAAACTTTGCAAGAAGCCGCTGCCCATTTATTACGTTTAGGCTCACAAAATAGTGAGGACTATTTGCCTATCCAACAAATTATGATGGGGCGCTTAGCTGAAAATGGTTTTCGCCCTGAATATTTTGAGGTGCGGCGTAGCAACGACTTACAACCCCCTCAAGCAGGCGATGAAAATTTAGTAATTTTGGTGTCAGCTTGGCTAGGCAAGGCACGTTTAATTGATAATGTGCAAGTGTTCTTACGCGATGGGCGTATCGTCTAATACCGTTCACAGCTAGACTATTAGCCAGTGTTTATATGAAACACTGGCGAGTGAAATTTTTACTGTTTTAATCGGTCACAGATTTCATAGCAGCATCCATGGTTTGCCAAGTATTCACGATATGGCAAAAAATATCTGCTGTCTTTTCAGCATCATACACCGCTGAATGCGCTTGCTCACCATCCCATCCCATGCCCGCCGCTTGAGCAATTCGTGCCAAAACGGTTTGCCCATAGACCAATGCTCCGAGCGTTACAGTGTCTAGTGTGCTGAATGGGTGAAAAGGATTTCTTTTACAATCAATACGTTCTGAAGCAGCATTTAAAAAATTTAAGTCAAACGGTGCATTATGCCCCACTAAAATAGAGCGGTTGCAGCGATTTAACTTTAATTCTTTACGCACGACTTTAAAAAACTCATTCAGTGCACGCTCTTCAGGTATCGCTAGTCGCAGCGGGCTGAAAGGTTTTATGCCATTGATTTCTAAAGACTTTGGATCCATGTTGGCATTCGGGAAGGGCTCGATATGCCAATGGTGGGTACGATAGCGGGATAGCTCACCTTTTTCATCAATGCGCAAAATAACGGCCGCCAATTCCAACAAGGCGTCTTTACGGCTATTAAAACCACCTGTCTCTACATCGACAACTACGGGTAAAAATCCACGAAAGCGATTGGCCAGTGGAATAATTTCGATTTCATCACTCATAATCTAAGCGTAGCGCAAGTTGTTTTATTCGCATAGCATGGGCTCAATATTTATTTCTCCGTTCTAACTATCTGATAAATAAGTTTGTTTTTTTTGTTGTATTTTTGGTTCTTTCTTTTTAGCACTATTGATGTTATGTTTTCGCGCGACTACCAACTAGGAGGATGTCATGAGTAAAGAAAAAACTGTCCAAGATATCGATACTCAAGAAACCAATGAATGGATTGATTCATTGGACGCGGTTATCGAAGCTGAAGGTATAGAGCGTGCCCATTTCCTGCTCGAACAATTAATTGCTACTGCGCGTTCCAACGGTGCTAACTTACCGTATTCTGCTACAACTGCCTACATTAACACGATTCCCCCCCATTTAGAGAAATATACGCCGGGAAATCCAGCCATTGAGGTTCGCTTACGTTCTTATATTCGTTGGAATGCCGCTGCCATGGTGGTAAAGGCCAATCGAAAAAGTACTGAGTTAGGGGGGCATATTGCGACCTTTGCTTCCGCTGCGACTTTATATGATGTGGGCATGAATCACTTTTGGCACGCGCCAACCCCACAACACGGTGGCGATTTATTATATATCCAAGGCCATGCTGCTCCAGGCATGTATGCACGTTCTTTTTTAGAAGGGCGTTTAGGGGAAGAGGAATTAAATAATTTTCGTCAAGAAGTGGGCGGAAACGGTTTATCTTCCTATCCACATCCTTGGTTAATGCCGAATTATTGGCAGTTCCCAACTGTATCGATGGGCTTAGGGCCTATTATGTCGATTTATCAGGCTCGCTTTATGAAGTACCTGCAGGATCGCAAATTGGCCGATACTGCCAATCGCCATGTGTGGGGCTTCTTGGGCGATGGTGAGGTCGACGAACCGGAAACCTTAGGCGCTATTTCTTTAGCCGGACGTGAAAAACTCGATAATTTGGTGTGGGTGGTCAATTGTAATCTACAACGCTTAGATGGCCCCGTGCGTGGTAATGGCAAAATTATCCAAGAGCTCGAAGGCGTATTTCGTGGCGCGGGTTGGAATGTCATTAAAGTTATTTGGGGTTCTTATTGGGATCCGCTGCTGGCTAAAGATAAAGATGGCAAATTAAAAGCGCGGATGTTGGAGGTCGTTGACGGCGAGTTCCAAAATTATAAAGCCAAAGATGGCGCCTATGTGCGTGAGCATTTCTTTGGTGCAGTGCCTGAATTGCGCGAAATGGTTGCCTCGATGAGCGACGATGATATTTGGCGCTTAAACCGTGGTGGGCATGATCCGCATAAAGTCTACGCGGCTTATTATGCAGCCGTGCATCACGAAGGTCAGCCAACCGTTATTCTAGCACATACCGTTAAAGGTTATGGCATGGGTTCAGCGGGCGAAGGCCAAAACCGCACGCACTCACAGAAGAAGTTGAGTGACGAGGAAATGATCGCTTATAAGAATCGCTTCAGCATTCCATTAAGTGATGAAGAGGCCGCCGCAGCGAAATACTATCGTCCTGCTGATGATAGTGCGGAGATGAAGTATCTCCAAGAACGTCGTAAAGCCTTGGGTGGTTATCTGCCACAGCGTCAAACTCATGCGGCACCTCTAAAAGTACCAAGTTTGGATATTTTCCAGACCTTATTGGAAAGTAGTGGTGACCGTGAAATGTCCACCACTATGGTATTCGTGCGCTTATTAACTATCCTGACACGTGATAAAAATATTGGTAAGCACATTGTGCCTATCGTGCCAGATGAAGCGCGTACCTTTGGTATGGAAGGTATGTTCCGCCAATTAGGGATCTATTCTTCAGTGGGGCAGTTATACGAACCACAAGATAAAGATCAAGTTATGTTCTACAAAGAGGACAAAACCGGTCAAATCTTGGAAGAGGGCATTAACGAAGCAGGCGCGATGTCGAGCTGGATTGCGGCGGCCACTTCTTACAGTATGCACGGCGTGAGCATGGTGCCATTCTATATCTACTATTCCATGTTTGGTTTCCAACGGATTGGGGATTTGGCTTGGTTGGCAGGCGATATGCGCTCACGCGGCTTTTTAATTGGCGCAACCGCAGGCCGTACCACCTTAGCCGGTGAAGGCTTACAACATCAAGATGGTCATGGTTTAATCCAAGCGGGCTTAATTCCAAACTGTATTTCTTATGATCCTACTTTCGCTTATGAAATGGCCGTGGTGATTCAAAACGGCATGAAGCGCATGTATGAAAATCAAGAGGATGTTTACTACTATATCACGGCGATGAATGAAAACTACCTGCATCCAGCGATGCCCAATGGTGCGGAAGAAGGCATCATTAAAGGGATGTATTTATTCAGTGGCGGCGGTAAAAAACGTAAGAAGGTGCAATTACTAGGTTCAGGCACCATTTTGCGTGAGGTGATCGAAGCTGGTGAATTGCTGGATAAAGACTGGGGCGTTGATGCGGATATTTGGAGTGCTACCAGTATTAATGAACTGGCACGCGAAGCGCGTGATATTGAGCGCTGGAATATGTTGCATCCTTTAGAAACGCCAAAAGTTCCTTATGTGACGCAATGCTTGAAAGATCGTCGTGGCCCTGTGATTGCAGCAACGGATTATATTCGCGCTTATGCCGATCAATTACGCGCATGGATTCCGAATAATTATCGCGTCTTAGGCACAGATGGTTTTGGCCGTAGTGATACGCGTCAGCAACTGCGTAAGCATTTCGAGGTGGATCGCCATTACATGGTGGTCGCGGCCTTAAAAGCTTTAGCGGACGATGGTTCTATGCCAGCCAATAAAGTGGTTGAAGCGATGGAAAAATACGGTATCGATCCTAATAAACCTAATCCATTACACGCTTAAGCGGGAGGTGAATCATGGCTATTCAAGATATTCGCGTTCCCGATATTGGTGATTTCAAAGATGTTGAAGTTATCGAGGTATTAGTCAAAGTAGGCGACACCATTAAGGCAGAAGATTCGCTGATTACCGTCGAATCTGATAAAGCATCGATGGAAATTCCTTCACCGGTGGCGGGTGTCGTAAAAGAAATGAAAATTGCTATCGGTGATAAAGTTTCCGAAGGCAGTTTGGTACTAACGCTGGACGTAACAGAAGGGGCGGCAGCCGCGCCAGCTCCGGTTAAGGAGGCTGCAACAGTACCTGCTGCACCAGCACCCGCAGCTCCTAAACCAACAGCGCCAGCGCCTAGTGCTGCCACAAAAGCCCCTGCCGCACCGGTTGCATCAGCATCCGTTTCACACGAAGCGTTTAAGAAAGCGTATGCAACGCCGTCTATTCGCAAATTTGCGCGTGAATTAGGGGTCGATTTAAGCAAAGTGCACGGTTCAGGTCGCAAAAGCCGAATCACTCAAGAGGACGTTAAAGCTTATGTGAAAGACGTGCTCAGCTATAGTGGCGGCGGTAAGGTCGTAGCGGCTAGTACAGGCAGTGGTATTCCCAAAATGCCTGATATTGACTTCAGTCAGTGGGGACCTGTTGAAACGGTTAAGCTTAGCCGTATCAATAAATTATCTGGCGAATTCTTGCATCGTGCTTGGTTGAATATTCCGCATGTTACGCAATTTGATCATGCCGATATTACCGAGTTGGAAGCGTTCCGTAAGCAATTGAATGAAGAGCAAGCCAAAGCGAAAGGCCCTAAAATTACGCCTCTCGTTTTCATTATGAAAGCGGTAGCAGCGGGTCTGAAAGCCTATCCACGCTTTAATTCCTCACTGGAACCGAGTGGCGAAAACCTGATTCAGAAGAAGTATATTCATATTGGTATTGCGGTTGATACACCAGAAGGTTTGGTGGTACCCGTGATTCGTGATGTGGATAAGAAGTCACTCTTGCAATTGTCGGAAGAGTTAGCCGAAGTATCTGTGAAAGCACGCGATAAGAAACTGAAGCCTTCGGATATGCAAGGCGGCTGTTTCTCGATTTCGAGCTTAGGGGGCATTGGTGGCACAGCGTTTACGCCGATTGTGAATGCGCCAGAGGTTGCCATTTTGGGCGTATCGAAATCGGATATTCAGCCAGTATGGGATGGGAATGCCTTTGCACCTCGTCTGATGTTGCCTTTGTCGCTGTCTTATGATCATCGTGTCATTGATGGGGCTGATGCGGCACGCTTCACCACTTATTTAAGCAAAATGTTGGGTGATATTCGGAGGCTGCTAGTATGAGTAAGCTGGTAGAAGTTCATGTGCCGGATATTGGTAGTTTCGAGAATGTCGAAGTTATCGAGGTATTGGTAGATCGTGGTGATCCCGTTCGCCCTGAAGATTCACTGATTACTATTGAATCGGATAAAGCATCGATGGAAATTCCTTGTCCCTATGAAGGCAGGGTAATGGAAATGAAGCTTAAAGTCGGTGATCGGGTCTCCAAAGGTTCGTTGATTATGCTGATGGAATTGGCGGCGGAAGGTGCTGGTGTGCCTGAGCCACCCGCAGCGCCCGCAGCAAAAACGCCCGAAGCAGCACCTGCTGTATCAGCAGCAAGTGGGGCGACCCAAGTGATTAATGTTGAAGTACCCGATATTGGGGACTTCAAAGATGTTGAGATCATTGAGGTACTGGTCAAAGCAGGCGATGTCATTGAGGCTGAAAGCTCAATTATTACCGTTGAATCTGACAAAGCATCGATGGAAATTCCTAGCCCCCAAGCGGGAAAAGTCGTCGAGATGAAGGCTAAGTTAGGTGATAAGGTGTCACAAGGTAGCTTGGTATTAACCTTAGAAGTGGGTAGTAGTACTGGCGCTTCTCGTTCAGCGCCACCCACACAAGCGTCGGAAACGCCGAAAGCGGACGCACCAGCACCACAAGCTGCGACTTTTAGTGGGACAGCGGATATTCAAACCCAAGTGGTTGTACTAGGCTCAGGTCCAGGTGGCTACACCGCCGCGTTCCGTGCCGCCGATTTGGGTAAGAAAGTCGTATTGGTGGAACGTTATGATGTGATTGGCGGTGTGTGCTTAAATGTGGGATGTATTCCCTCTAAAGCACTCTTACACACCGCTGAAATCATCAACGAAGCCAAAGTGTTTGGTAAGCATGGCGTGAAATTCAGCGAGCCAGACATTAATCTTGATGAATTGCGCGCTTACAAAAATGAGGTGATTGGCAAGCTCACCGGCGGCTTAAAGGCACTAGCCAAACAGCGTAAGGTGCAAATTGTGCAAGGCTATGGGCGCTTTACCTCGGCAAATACCCTAGAAGTGGAAGCGGCTGATGGTGCTAAGCAAACCGTGCAATTTGAGAATGCGATTATTGCTGCGGGTTCGCAAGTGGCCAAGCCCAGCTTTATTCCGTGGAGCGATCCGCGCGTGATGGATTCGACCGATGCACTAGAATTGCAAGAAGTGCCCAAGCGGATGCTGATCATCGGCGGTGGCATTATCGGTTTGGAAATGGCGACGGTGTATCACGCCTTGGGCGCTGGCATTACGGTGGTTGAATTATCACCCGGTTTAATGCCCGGCGCTGATCGTGACTTGATTCGTCCTTTAGAAAAGATGATCAAGAGCCGCTACGAAAATGTGTATACCAATACCAAAGTGACTGCGATTGAGCCAACACCTGAAGGCTTGGTCTGCAGTTTCGAGGGGAAGGACGCACCAGCCAAGGCGACGTTTGATCGGGTATTGGTCTCGGTTGGACGGGCGCCTAATGGTAATAAGATTGATGCTGCTAAAGCCGGTGTGTTTGTGAATTCCAATGGATTTATTCCAGTGGATGAGCAAATGCGGACTAATGTGTCACATATCTTTGCGATTGGTGACATTGTGGGACAGCCGATGTTAGCGCACAAAGCAACCCATGAAGCCAAAGTAGCGGCCGAGGTGATTGCAGGGCATAAATCCTTCTTTGATGCACGCACGATTCCTTCCGTCGCTTATACCGATCCTGAAGTGGCATGGGCTGGCAAAACGGAAGAACAATGCAAAGCGGAGGGAATAGCGTATGAAAAAGGTGTATTCCCATGGGCAGCCAGTGGTCGTTCTTTGTCAATTGGACGTAGTGAAGGCATGACCAAGGTGCTTTTCGACAAAAACTCTCATCAAATTATTGGTGCGGGGATTGTTGGGCCGCGCGCAGGGGAGTTGATTGCCGAAACAGTATTAGCCATTGAAATGGGCGCGGATGCAACGGATATTGGTTTAACCATCCATCCCCATCCCACGCTATCGGAAACCATTAATTTTGCTGCGGAAGTAGCAGAGGGCGTGGCAACCGATATTTACGCACCGAAGAAGTAAGGTAATTTAAATTTTGCCCCTCACAGTCTTGAGGGGCAATTGAAGTGAATCGTCTAATTACGCAATACGTTTAGAAATTTTCCCAACACAGTTTCTAGTTGTTCTTCGCTTAGCTTTGCATGACCAAGTAATAAGTAAGTCGTCATTTTTTCCTTTGCAATTAATCGATAAATTTCACAGCCAAAACCAGCTTGTTTTAGACGGAATTCCAAGTTTTCAGTATGGAGGCTTTCTTTAAGCTTCAAATAAGTATTCATGCCACTGAGGGAGGGCATTACTTCTAAAATATCAGCGCCATGCTGCTGCAAATACGTCGTACACCATTGGCGGCGTTGGTTATAGATAGAGCGTGTCTGTGCTAAGTGTTTAGCTAAATAACCGTATTGCATAAATAGTGCGAGTTGGTGCTGTAATAAATAGGAGGGTTGCAGGCCGAGGGTATTCAAAATTTTTCGCAACTCATCGGCAATACTTGCGGGAACGACCATCCAACTTAAGCGCAAATCCGGTAATAGTAATTTGCTCATCGTACCCAGATGAATCACATGCTGCGCTTGTGGATAGCTGAGTAGTGACGGAGCTGGATGTTGCTGATAACTATATTCAGCCGCAAAATCATCCTCAATCAACCAACAGTTATGCTGGATACTGTATTCGAGCCAAGCCTTGCGCCGTGCGGCACTCATCACATAGCCAGTCGGAAATTGGGCATTAGGTGTAATGACGGCGAGTTTAGCTTTGATTGTGGGTACTAAAGCGCCTTCTTGATCAAGGTCGACTGACACTAAATGGGCTTGTGCTTGGCGTAATGCTGCTTTGCCACCCTCCCAACCAGGATGTTCAACCACCGTTACATCATTTGGATTTAATAAGGCGCGTGCTAAAGCACTTAAAGCGCCTTGAGTTCCAGTACTGATTAGCAAGCAGTTTAAATCTTGTACTTGAATACCCCGATAACGTGCGAGAAATTCTTTTAACGCTAGCTTTAAGGGCGAAACACCGCCACTGCGTTCGTATTGACCTTGCAGTTGCTCCAAGGCTTCACACTGAACTTTTAACCAAGCGCGTTTGGGAAATAAACGTAAATCCGGCAAGCTGGTTTGAAGTAATAAGGGTGTTCTGAGGCCCATATAATCACGGGCTGTGGCTATCAATCGACCTTGTGCTGATAGTCCCAATTTGGTTGAGGCTTTGCTAGCGAGTGGTTTAGCTAAATAGGGCTGGTAGCATATCTGTGTACCTCCCTTACCGAAACCTAGCACCAGATGATCGAGGCGCAACATTTCATAACATTCCACTACTACACCGCGCGAAAGCTGTAATTGCTCTGCCAGTTCGCGCGAGGAGGGCAAGCGCTCGGCGTAACTTAGATTTCCACTCACAATTTGCTGATGTAACTGCTGATAAAGCTGCCGTGCTAGTGGGATGGTGAGCTGTTTATTTAATTGAAGCTGGCTGTGATCAAGTGGCATTTATGGTCTATTAGTTAGGCAATTATGGTTCTGTCAATTAGACCACAATTTATTCTATAGTAATGCTTCTTGTTGAGATTGAGATGAGCCGATGTCTAATTCACACCATGAAGCTTTGAGCCAACGTGCCACCATAAAGCAAAGCCCTAAGCGAGCTGATTATAATAGGGAAACGTTGTATCACATTATTGATGAGGCACCTATAGCTGTGGTGGCGGTGAGTATCGATGCTCAGCCTGTTGCGCTGCCTATGATGGTGGCACGCTTGAGGGATTGTATTTATCTGCATGGTTCACGTGCTTCACGTTTAATCAAGCACTTAAGTGCAGCAAATCCCGTTTGTGTGACATTTGCTCATTTGGATGGCATTGTAGTGGCACGTTCTGGTATGCATTGCTCGGCAAATTATCGCTCGGCAGTTGTGCATGGCGTGGGACGGCTGATTGAGGGTGAGGAAAAAGCACGTTATTTAATGGATATTACTTATGCGATTATCCCAGGGTCACACGGTGATTATCGTGAACTTCAAGCGAATGAGTTAAAAGCCACTAGCTTGATTGAAATTCCCTTGCTTGAATTTGCTTGTAAAATCCGGACGGGCGGCCCTATCGATGATCAAGAGGATGTGAATTTGCCTTATTGGGCGGGCGTGATTCCGCTGCAACGCATTTATGGTGAGCCGATTTCCTCAGCTGATTTACAGGAACACATTTCAGTCCCAGCCTATGCGGCAAACTTTAAACGGAACGTCTAAATAAAAAAGCCTCAAACGAGGCTTTTTTAGGGAAACATGATTTATAAAGGGGCTTTGACCATGCCGCTGCCAATATCCAACACATCCAGCTTCAAAGTGGCATCTTTAATTAACATGCCTTCCACAGACGTATTTCCTTGTAATTGCTCGCGTAATAAATTTGCATCGATTTTACCTAAGGTTTGAACTTGTTTTTCAATCCATAACGCAGCAACACCCGCAACATACGGGGCTGCCATGCTAGTGCCATTGCGGGTTATATATTTATTATTAGGTGCTGCCGATAATATTTTATAGCCAGGGGCGCTAATAGCATTGTTGTAATTAGAAAATGGGGTCACCAGTAAGGTAGAAGCGCGTGGCTCGGGTAAGTCAGGGGTATTAATAATATCGGCAACACGCCCTAATGCTCCGACGGATAAAATGCCTTCGGCCGCTGCGGGTACGCCACAAGGGACACGGAAAGGCTTATCGGAGAAGCGGCTGCTGCCGTTGCCGGAGGCGGCAATCATTAGCGTGCCAGCATGAGTCGGTTTGCTGGCTAACGCATAACGTGCGACCGCTTCGTAAAAACGCAGAGACGCTATCTGATTATCTAGGGCTAAAGATAAAATCGTTTCCATAGAATAGTCAGTATCACGATTTAGGGCTTTAACATGGCTATGAAAATCGACGCCTAGCGACATCGAGATAATATGAGCACCTTCCTCAATCGCCCACTGAAGACCCGCTGCAATCCAAGCATCACTACCATTACCGGCTGCACCGGCTAGCACTTTGCCAATCAAAGCACGTTTAATATTGGGTGCTACCCCAATCCGTGGCTTACCTTCAATGGCCTGTCCAAATACAGTGCCTGCGCAGTGTGTGCCATGTCCGGCCTGATCGGCATCACTATCATTGGTAAAGTTTTTATAGCTTATATTCACCCCTTTAAAACGTTCATGCGTGGCATCGATACCAGAGTCCAAGATAGCAACCACGGCCTCTTTGCCAGTATAAGGGGATTTATCAGCGCCAATCGCTTGAATACCCCAAGTAGCTTTATCATTATCCGCGATAGCTAAAGGTGAGGGCATTGGACTGGGTGAAGTCGGTGTTTCAAAATGCTCAACTAATAACTCCACATCGCTATGTTTAACTGGCGCGATGAGTTTGATGGGCATATCGGGCTTTGCGGCTAAAATAGCGGGATCACGCTTTAAATCGGCAATATCCGCAGCCGACAATTCGGCTGTTTCTAGCACTGCTTCCACGGAAGTATCAGTACCAGACCGGGTTCTAGATCGGGTATTTCTCAGGTAGACATAACGCTCGCCCATACTCATCACCTCCTGTTTAGTTTGACTGACACTATCATGCTAACTAAGATGAAAAAAGTAATACTTGAAAAACTTATTCAATAAGGTCTGGCAGAAAATCGTTTCAATCCTGCTTTAGATGATAAGGAGCTAAGGCTTGCGTTCTGCTATAATTCCTGACAGGTACTGAAAGCCCGCTTTTTCTTGAACAACCCACACAGACAGGCATGAACATTACACGCTTTTTGACTATTGGCTTAACGGCTTTAGCGATTATCTTATTTGCTCGACTCTGGGTGGGTGCAGGCAGTTATCCCGAAATTTGGGACTTGTATGCTCAGATTAAGCAACAAGAAGCTGAAAATGATACGCTTAAGGCGCGTAATGATCAGATGCAGGCCGATCTGAAAAATCTGGGCGAAGATAATAAAACGATTGAAGAGCACGCGCGCAATGAATTGGGGCTCATTAAACAAGGCGAAACGTTTTACCAAGTATTATTAAAAAATGAAGGGGCACAACCTGAAATTCCTTCCGCGCCCACTCCAGCCATCAAGCAAACAACACCCGCGCCCAATCCCAATATTGCTGAGTCAGAATCGAATCAAGCGAATTTGGAGGCACCGCCACCAGCGGATAGCGATAGTACTAATCCCGAGTTGAAGAGCCCAGAGGCGGTTACTAATGCCCCATAAATCCGTCTGGGTGGTCATTCCCGCAGCCGGTGTGGGTAAGCGTATGCAAAGCGCTATCCCCAAACAGTATTTAAGCGTGCATGGCAAAACCGTGTTAGAGCATACTCTTACTATTTTCTTGAACTGTGAAGCGGTGCAGGGCGTAGTTGTAGTCTTAGGCGCACAAGATGAATATTGGGATACAGTAGCGCCGCGTTTTGCACAGCAGCGGCTCTATCGCGCACAAGGCGGCAAAGAGCGTGCGGATTCTGTATTAAATGGCCTTAATTATTTGCTGCAAGAGTTACAGCTTGGCGAAGAAACGATTGTATTAGTGCATGATGCCGCTCGACCTTGCTTATCCGCATCGGACTTACAGCATTTATTGGAGCAAGATCCAGATCAAGGTGCAATTTTGGCGATACGCGTGCGTGACACGATGAAACGTGCGCTCGCAGGCTCAAACCAAATTACGCATACTGAAAATCGTAATGATCTGTGGCACGCCCTTACCCCCCAAATGGCAAGACTAGGTGTCTTGCATAATGCGCTCAGTGAGGCATTAGTGGCGGGCGTAGCGATTACTGATGAGGCGTCCGCTTTAGAGTGGAAGGGTTTAAGGCCACTCTTGGTGGAGGGCGATGCACGCAATCTTAAAATTACGCAAGCGGCTGACTTGGCATTAGCCGCGTTTTTCTTGCAAGGAGAATAGCATCAATGCGGATTGGATATGGTTATGATGTGCACGCCTTCACTGCAGGCGATCATCTTGTCTTGGGTGGGGTCAAGATTCCTTATACACAAGCGTTTGAGGCGCATTCGGACGGTGATGTGCTGATTCATGCCATTTGTGATGCGCTATTAGGTGCACTAGCCTTAGGCGATATTGGGCATCATTATCCCGATAATGCCAGTGATTTTTTAAATATTGACTCACGTATTTTGTTGCGCGATGTTTATCGTCAAGCCTTGCAAAGAGGCTATGTGCTGGGGAATCTTGATACGACGATAATCGCTCAAGCGCCCAAGATGGCACCCCATATTCAAACCATGCGCACGCATCTCGCGGCTGATTTGCAATGTGATATAGAGCAAATCAATGTCAAAGCGACCACTACCGAAAAACTAGGTTTCGAAGGACGCAGTGAGGGGATTGCTGCCCATGCAGTGGCTTTATTGCTGAAGGCATAGGCTAGGATAGGCTTAAAGCACACCAAGCTTAGGTTAGGGACTAGGCCTACTGATGAGTTTGGGAACTCTATTTAATTGCCAATGTTGAATCGCCCAATCCCAAAGTGTATTTAAGTGGCTAAAATACTCGGGTGGCGGTGGATTTTGTCCTAAAAACTGCAAAGCATGAACGAGCTGTCTAATACTATCGTCGGGCGTAATAGCGGGAGCATAGCTTTGTTTGCTTAGCTTTTGGCCGTTTGCATTAGTTGCCATAGGGATGTGTGCATAGTGAGGGTGGTTAAAACCCAGTAGCTGTTGCAGGTACAGTTGGCGTGGGGTGTTATTCAATAAATCAGCACCACGTACAATATGCGTTATTCCCTGCCATGCATCATCCACCACTACGGCTAATTGATACGCAAAAATGCCATCCGCACGGCGGAGTACAAAATCACCTACAGCCTGCTGCAAGTCTTGTTCGTAATCCCCTAAAATTGCATCATGAAATTTTAACTTTTGACTTGGAACCTTGAGGCGAATCGCGGCGGGTTGATGTTCCGGAATAGCTTGGGTCAGGCATCTACCGGTATAAATCAGGTTCGTGTTATTCGCCTGTGCATCTTCTTGTAACTGCTTACGTGAGCAGGTACAGCGATACGTATGTGTTTTAAGTTGATGCAGTGCGTCCTGATAAGCCGTTAAGCGTTGGCTTTGAAACAGAATATCGCCATCCCATTCGAAACCATAAGCTTTTAATGTTTGAATAATGGAAGCGCTTGCGCCTTTTGATTCGCGAGGTTTATCCAAATCCTCTAGGCGCAGTAGCCAGCGTCCTTGCTGACTACGCGCTTCAAGATAGCTGGCGGTTGCTGCTAGGAGTGATCCAAAATGCAACAAACCCGTGGGGGAGGGGGCAAAACGTCCGGTATGGGACATTTTATCCGTAAGAATTTAGGAAGCTAACTGCTTTTCTTTAATCTCTTGTGTGGTTTTGCAATCAATACACATTTCAGCCGTTGGGCGTACTTCTAAACGTTGCAAGCCGATTTCAATCCCGCAAGCCTCGCAATAACCATAATCGCCTTCGTCTAAGCGGGTAATGGTTTTATCAATTTTGCGAATTAATTTACGTTCACGATCACGCGCGCGCAGTTCCAAGGCAAACTCTTCTTCTTGAGTAGCGCGGTCAGCAGGATCTGAGAAATTACTGGCCTCTTCTTTCATGTGGTCGACAGTGCGATCCACTTCTTCCATCAGCTCTTTTTTCCATGCAAGCAGAATATTGCGAAAATGCGCTAATTGCTTGTCATTCATATATTCTTCGCCAGCTTTTGCGATGTAGGGTTCAATGCCATCAACTGGTAACGCCGCTTTCCTTGCTAAATAGGTTACATTGTCAGTTGTCATTTTTTTCTCCATTAAGCTGAAATAAATAATCAGCCATGTTTATTAAGATATAAGAAATACCCCTATACCGTAATAAGGCATAGCTTTTCGGCGCGGCATTATAGCTGAATCCGGTTATAAGGGTATATTTTTTAGGATAAATAATACGTTTATTTATGCACCATATTATTCCTGTCTATAAAAAGCGAAATTGAAACCGTATAGCATCCTTGCCAGGGTCAGCAATATTCACAGAAAACTCACGTGGTGTATTGGGTGGCATTAAGGCATTAGCTTGTTCCGCCCCTAAATACTCTGCTGGTGTAAAACGACTCAAAGCCACGACAGATGACTTTTTATCCAAGAAGCTTACTTCTACTATAGGATAAGCTTGTGCAAAAGGCGCATTATTTTGAATCGAGGCACTAATAATTAGGGTTTGGGGCGAATTGGGATGTGAATAAACATTATGACTAAGCATTTTAATCTGCTCGACATCGCGTTGAGCATCGGTATTGCAGCTGATGACTTGACACAAACTTTGTTTGAACCCGCTTGCTGCAGGATGGCTTAGGAGCGTGTCGCGAAAGGTGTAAAGTAATTGTAAAGCTAGAACTAGCCCCAGAATAAGCAGGCTGAAATACAATAGCTTACGGGAAGAGGGCGATTTTTTGCTTGATTTTTCTGTGTTTGAGTTGCTTGCAGCTTTTTTATTTTTAGCTGCATCAATAGGTAGTACCTTAATAGGAGGTGCACTTTTAGCGCTTGTAGGTGTTGGCGATGCCCCTGTGCCGTGCTCATCGGGTAGTGTAGTACTCAACGATTTCATCGCATCGAAAATCGTGTCGCACTCACTGCACCGCAGTAAGCCTTGGGCTGCGGTAAGTTCTTTCATCGTGACACGAAAGATAGCTCGACAATGACTACATTGGGTATACATGCTTGTTTAGGCAGTTTCTAGGTTTATAGGTTTCATTAGTTTAGCCCGATTTTTGTTCTTTTAATCAAGGTAGTGAACAAAATACCAGCTCATGCTAAGCGAGTTAGCCAAGCTTCGCACGATTAAGCTGATAAACGGGCAGAAGGCTGACAAGCAGTGCTATTTGACGAATAAACTGCATAAACTGGTAGAAAATTAAGTACCCCGCTTAGTGCCGCTGAGACGTAGCCATTCTTCTTGGGATTGGATGTCATGGTTTTCCAAACTGGGGGCGTAGGCGGCGGCGACTGGTTCGCCTTGCTCTGCCAAGATACCTGACAGTGCCAAGCGTCCTTGGGGTTTTAAGTAATTCAGAATGTGTGGTGCTAATTTTACCAAGGGTCCAGACAGTATATTGGCCACTACCACATCGTATTGCTGTTGAGGTAACTCATCAGGATAGCAAGTGTGAATAGCCTCTGCGCCTAAGGCATTACGTTGCGCATTATCCAGTGTTGCTTGTAGCGCTTGTGGGTCAATATCGGTGGCAACGATTTGGCTTGCGCCCAATTTTGCGGCAGCAATAGCTAATATACCACTGCCACAGCCATAATCCAGTACACTTTTGCCTACTAAATCTTCACCATCTAACCACTCCAAACAGAGCGCCGTGGTGGGATGTGTTCCGGTACCAAAAGCTAGCCCTGGATCCAGCAGGATTTTCACACTATTGGGTTCGTTAGGGGCTTCACGCCAGCTAGGATAAACCCACAGGCGTTTGCCAAACTGCATAGGATGGAAGTTATCCATCCATTCACGTACCCAAGGGCGGTCTTCTAATCGCTCCAAACGTAGCTCGCTGAGTGCCCATGCGCTCCGCTTCGTTTCCAATAACACCATCAGTTCTGTCAAATCGTCATCTGCTGGATATAAACCGGTGACAATGAGTTGATCCCATAAAGGGGTTTCGCCCGGTAATGGCTCTAAGACGGGTTGATCTTCTGCATCTTCTAAGGTTACTGAGGCAGCACCAGCTTCTTCCAAAACGTCTGTTAAGGCTTCTTGGTGTTCAAGCGTAGTACGGCAGATGATTTGTTGCCAAGTCATTGCAAACCCAATTTCTTTTCAAGATAGTGAATATCGGTGCCCCCTTCGCGGAAGGCAGTATCCGACATAATACGGCGTTGGAGCGGAATATTGGTCTTAATACCTTCCACTACCATTTCAGTCAGCGCACCATTCATACGATTCAGTGCGGTGAGGCGATCTTCGCCATGCACAATGAGTTTGCCTATCATCGAGTCGTAATAAGGTGGCACGATATAGTCAGCATAGATATGCGAATCGACACGCACGCCTAACCCACCAGGGACATGATAACGTGTAATTTTGCCGGGGGAGGGTGCAAAGGTATCAGGGTCTTCCGCATTAATGCGGCATTCCACGGCATGGCCATGTGGTTTAATATCTTCTTGGCGGATTTGCAACACTTCACCAGCTGCAATCAGTAATTGCTGTTTTACCAAGTCCACACCCGTGATTAATTCGGTCACGGGATGTTCAACTTGTAAACGGGTATTCATTTCGATGAAATAAAACTCGCCATTTTCATACAAAAATTCAAAGGTTCCTGCACCACGATATTTGATTTTGCGGCAAGCTTCTGCCACAACCGCACCCATTTTATTACGCAGTGCTTCTGTTATACCGGGGGCAGGAGCTTCTTCTACCACTTTTTGATGGCGGCGTTGCATCGAGCAATCACGCTCACATAAATGAATGGCATTGCCATGCTCGTCGGCAAGTACTTGGAATTCGATATGGCGTGGCTTGGCGAGGTATTTTTCCATATAGACGACATCATTACCGAAGGCTGCTTTAGCTTCGGAGCGGGTCATCTCAATAGAACGTAATAACTCCTCTTCCTGATGCACGACACGCATACCACGGCCACCGCCACCACCGGTGGCTTTAATGATCACAGGATAGCCAATTTTCTTGGCCATCTTCATACATTCTTTAGCATCCTCAGGTACAGCACCATCCGAGCCAGGTACACAAGGTACTTTGGCTTTTTGCATGGCTTCCTTCGCTGAGATTTTATCACCCATTAAACGAATGGTTTCTGCGCGGGGCCCGATGAATACAAAGCCACTCGATTCAACGCGCTCTGCGAAATCCGCATTTTCCGATAAAAAGCCATAGCCGGGATGGATGGCATCGGCGCCTGTGACTTCAGCAGCACTAATGATCGCGGGAATATTCAAATAACTGTCGCTTGAGCGCGGTGGGCCAATACAGACCGATTCATCCGCTAAGCGTACGTGTTTCAAGTCGCGATCAGCCGTGGAATGCACGGCGACCGTTTTAATACCTAGCTCGCGGCAGGCACGCAAAATGCGTAAGGCAATTTCACCACGATTTGCAATTAAGACTTTTTTCAGCATGATGATTCTGCCATTAGTCGATAATCATTAATGGCTGACCAAACTCAACAGGCTGCTCATTTTCCACTAGAATCGCTTTTACTGTACCGGATTTGTCAGCCTGAATTTGGTTAAGCATCTTCATCGCTTCAATAATGCACAAGGTATCGCCGATTTTGACCGACTGGCCTATTTCAACAAAGGCTTTTGAGCCGGGTGAAGATGAGCGATAGAAAGTACCAACCATAGGCGATTCAACCACGTGACCACTCGGAGCAGCACTTTTTTCTTCAGAAGCAGAGGTGTGGACGGGAGAATGAGCGGATGAAGCTTGCGTGTAGTGGGGCATAGCCTGTTGCATGGATGGCATTGGCATCATAGGCATTTGCTGCATGACTTGAACTTGTGAAGTGAGGCGACTAATACGCACCGAGTCTTCACCCTCTTTAATTTCAATCTCAGCCACATCACTGCCTTGTAGCAGCTCGATCAATTTCTTAATGGTACGAACGTCCATCATGGCGTTATCCTAATCCAATTTTTAGTTTGCTCTATGGCCGCTAAAGTGCCAGTTCGTGCTGTATATTGAGTGAGTGATTTCAAGCGCTCAGCCATTCCTATGCAACATACAGATAAAAACAGGTTATATGAGGGAAACTCTGGTTGAGTTGATAAAGGCTAAGCAAACGCGTGATTCGTTGGCAAGTTATCCTCACCCAAATCACCGTCAGATATAGCATGTTCGCCGCAGATCCCCCGAAATCGCGCAAGTTTACACCCTTTACTAGGGACTTGCAGCAAGTTAGTATGATTTATCGCCTGCCACCAAACAAAGTGCCAAATAATCCACGTACAATTTCTTTACCTAATTTAGTGCCAACTGTACGCGCGGTACTGGTTATAAATGCTTCAACAGGGCTTTGGCGCGTACTAGCACGGGGTGTGCTGGCTTCTAAGCGGCGTGCTAATTTTTCTTGTTCCTTCGCTTGCTCCAAAGCATTGGCTTGCGCAGCCATTTGTTGAGCCCGTTGGGTTAAACGCTCGTAAGCCGATTCACGATCAATGGTCACATCATAGCGTCCCGCAAACGCACTCTGACGTATTAACGCAGCGCGCTCTGTACTATTCAAAGGTCCGATGCGTGATTGTGGTGGACGAATTTTGGTACGCTGTACAATGCTAGGTGTGCCTTGTTGCTCCAATACGGATACTAAGGCTTCACCGACGCCCATTTCAGTAATGACAGTTTCCGTATCAAACGCAGGATTGGCACGGAAAGTTTCCGCTGCGGCACGTACTGCTTTTTGGTCGCGTGGCGTAAAGGCACGTAGCGCATGTTGAATACGATTGCCAAGTTGACCTAAGACACTATCAGGGATATCCAAGGGCGTTTGGGTAATGAAGTAAATCCCGACGCCTTTCGAACGAATTAACTTTACTACTTGTTCAATTTTGGTGAGTAATGCTTTGGGGGCATCGGTGAAGAGTAGGTGCGCCTCATCAAAGAAAAATACTAAACGTGGTTTTTCAACATCGCCTACCTCCGGCAGTTGCTCAAATAACTCTGAGAGCATCCACAGTAAGAAAGTGGCATATAAACGGGGCGAATTAATCAGTTTGTCCGCAGCTAAGATATTAATTTGGCCACGCCCTTGCGCGTCAGTACGGATAAAATTATTCAGGTCTAAGGATGGCTCGCCAAAAAATTTATCGCCACCTTCTTGTTCCAAGACAAGCAGACGTCGTTGAATAGCGCCAACGGTTGAGGCACTAATATTGCCATAAACCGTTTGTAGTTCTTTGGCTTGTTCGGCGATGGCTTGTAAGAGTGCGCGTAAGTCTTTCAAATCGAGCAGTAATAAACCTTCGTCATCGGCAAATTTGAAGGCGAGATTTAACACACCTTCTTGGGTGTCATTTAATTCCAGCAAGCGTGACAATAATAAAGGCCCCATGTCGGAGATGGTGGCACGCACGGGATGCCCTTGCTCGCCTAATAAATCCCATAAAACGCTGGGATAGCCCTCAAAGTGAAAGTTATCGACGCCGATACTCGCAACACGTTCGGTAATTTTGGGATTATCCGTTCCTGCTAATGCAAGGCCGGTTAAATCACCTTTAATATCGGCGAGGAACACTGGTACACCCAGGCGGGATAAGCCTTCTGCGAGAATTTGCAGGGAAATGGTTTTACCAGTACCTGTAGCACCTGCAATTAAGCCGTGTCGATTGGCAAAACGCGGATCAAGAAAAACTTGTTGCTCGCCCTTACCGATCAAAATGCCATTGGATACTGCCATAATATCTCCCGATTAATAATTGTTACTATAGATGGGAGCAGTCTAACCAAAATAAAGCCTTGTTGCTAGAAAAGACCTAGTTTTCTTAAGGTCTCCCCCGTCAGTGCTCCCATGGCAATTTGTTGGTCTTTTTGAAATTGAATAAGCGTCTGTTGAGTAGCGCTATCATATTGCCCACTGATTTTGATGGGGTAACCTAGCTGCTGTAGCCTCTGTTGCAGTTTTCGAATTTGGTTTGGCTCTAATGCTTCGCTACAAACAACCGGCAAGGTGAGTAATTGTTCAGGGCGAACTTTGTGTTGTACTGCGATAGTTTTATATTCAGCAGGGTGAAATTGTGCTTTGATGGCCCAAGGCTTCGCCACATAGGCAACTTTGATGTTTTGATAGCGGGCAGGGACTGAACCCAAACCTTTACCCGCTTGTTTGAGTACTTTACGTGCCACCATGACAGTTTTGGCTGGAATTAGTGTTTGTATAGTAAATCCCTAATTAAGAGCTACAAATGACTTGATCGATAGCCTCCAGCAAGGATAGACCGTGTTGACAGCGTAATAACACCTTTTGTTTCAAGGTTGCCCACACCTTTTCAATAGGATTGAGTTGAGGGGAATACGGGGGTAGATACATCAACACCTGACCATACTGCTGAGCAATGGCTGGAATACGTCCTCCTCGATGAAAGGAAGCATTATCGAGAATGAGATAATGGGTTTTACCTTGCAAGGACTGGCACAAGCGTTCTAACC
>NZ_AQVE01000021.1 GCF_000371925.1 Thiolinea disciformis DSM 14473
GTTCTATGGGTTCAAAC
Source organism: Thiolinea disciformis DSM 14473 (assembly GCF_000371925.1). GTDB lineage: Bacteria > Pseudomonadota > Gammaproteobacteria > Thiotrichales > Thiotrichaceae > Thiolinea > Thiolinea disciformis. Next base: position 18 of record NZ_AQVE01000021.1, read on the forward strand.
TCCATTTAGTCATTAATGATCGCGGGGAACTACTCGCCTTTCAAGTGACCCCCGCCAATACTGATGACCGCCAACCGGTTCCTAAACTCACTCAGGGGCTAACTGGCAAGCTGTTGGGCGACAAAGGCTATTGGTCTAAAAAGCTCTTTGAAACCTTGATGGAACAAGGCTTACAGCTTATTACTCGTGTGAAACATAATATGAAAAACCAACTGATGCCCGTAGAGGATAAAATTCTCCTGCGCAAACGCGCCTTAATTAAAACCGTCAATGATCAGCTCAAAAATATTTCCCAGCTAGAACACACGCGGCATCGCAGTATGGCTAATTTTAGGGTCAATCTGCTCTGTGCGCTCATTGCCTATACCTGGCAACCTAAGAAGCCTTCCCTTCAATGGGCTACTGAAGCTCACATGCTTTGTGTGTGACTCTTAAGCAAAACTCACGTTAATAAAATGTTAAATGTAGTCAACATGTTCGGATTCAAAAAAAAGCCAAGGTCGTCGATAAAAACCGATTCGTATACCGTGGTATATGATCGAAAGAAAAATTTCTGGTCTCTAGAGTATAAAGGTGTCGAATTTACATATGCTCAAGCAAGCATCGAGCTACCTAAAGTCGAAATTCTAGAATTATATTTGTCGTGGGTTAGTTCTCACAAAGATTACATTGATAAAAATGTCAGAAACATGTGTAAAGGTTGGGGTAATGTGTTTATTGATCCCACCAAATGGCATCTTGCATTAATAGATGTTGAGTCGCTGGATCGGGTCTCCGCCATGATTCTTGGTGACGATACCTGGGGCGATATGGGATACGATATTTGGCTTGAAAATGGTGTCATTAAAAATGAAGGTTTTGGCGACTAGTCATTTAACAAAGTTGTAACTGGAACCAAATTACTGCGCAGTTTTGTGTTCGCTGCGCTTATAACACAAAACCGCTCCGCAATTTGGGCCGGTTACAACGGCGTTGGCATTTATAAATGTCGATACGTTTTGCCAAACAGAAGGATCGAAAAAATATGATTTTGTCATGCACTAAAGCGAGAAGCGCTGTGCTATCTTTTAAAAAAGCGAGTACGCCGTGCTGATCCGCAGAAAGAACTGTGGAGTGTCCTTTTTTGATTTTGCTCGTTCATCATGGCGCGTAGAGGTGCAGTGGGTTGCCGTGCTGACGTTACCTTCGGGAAATATGTTCATAATCTGCGCTAAAACGTGCTAAGTTTCAAAAATAATGACTTTATCAATTTAAGCATTTGATTTATAAATGGAAACTTTATCACCTTGAAACTATTAGAGAGGAGAAGGGTGTGAATAATATTACTCAAAGTGTTACACGCAAGATAGTGATAAAAATGCTTGTATCCTCAGGGTTAATTTGTGGGTTGCTGTTGATGCTTATTGGTTGCGGCAGTAAGCTGGAAGACATACAACTAAAAGCAGAAAAAGGTGATGCAAAAGCCCAATATCAACTGGGTTGGATGTATGCTCAAGGCAAGGATATAAAGCAATCTGATGATGAAGCCATTAAATGGTATAGAAAATCAGCAAATCAAGGTGAGCCGAGTGCACAATCAGAGCTAGGCACGATGTACGCCAACGGTAGAGGCGTAGCACAGTCCGATACGGAAGCCATCAAGTGGTTTCAAAAAGCTGCTGATCAAGGTCTTGCTCTCGGACAATATAACTTAGGTTCAATGTACTACAGAGGTACTGGCGTGGGGAAATCCGATAGCAAAGCCCTATTTTGGTTCCAGAAAGCCGCTGATCAGGGACAGGTAGATGCGCAATATAACTTAGGCTGGATGTACGCGACAGGCAAAGGTGTGGCGCAATCCGATAAAGAAGCTTTCAAATGGTATCTCAAAGCAGCAACAGACCATGCAATAAAGCCGGGTGACTCATACCAAGTGATGGGTGATGCAGCCGCACAATATAGGCTAGGTGAAATGTATCAAGAAGGTAGAGGCGTGGAACAGTCCGATAGCGAAGCTGTGAAATGGTATCTTAAAGCCTCAGAAGCGGGTGACGGAGAAGAACAACGTGGTCTTAGTGAGGCACAGTACAAACTGGGTAAGATGTACTACGAAGGTTCTGGCGTAGTAAAATCAAGCACTGAGGCTGTTAAATGGCTCAAGAAAGCAGCCGAGCAGGGCAACGTAGATGCACAAGCCATCCTCAATAAAATGCAGTAGTTCCGCCCCCTTCTGAGAAGAGGAGAGTATAATTCCATTAATTAATTCGCCAACAAGCTGCTCGACGACGGACGCGGTGGCAGTCCGCAACTCTATATTTTCTACTCCCCGCCGCGCCCGTCAGCTATGGCGTTAGGCCAAGTAGAATGATCCCATCCATCACTCAAACGCCAGGAGTTCAAGCATGAGACTGATCTTTCTTATCTTCGTATTTTGTTTTACCTCAGGTGTTGCCAGTGCAGCAGTTAATCTGGATGAAGCGGCGAACGCTATTAGAGTGCTTGACTGGCATGTCGGACCTCAAACTGAGGATGTTGCATCCAAGGCGACCTTGAATACGGATTCGACGCTTGCATTTCTTGATGAGGGAAATAGCAAAAGATTTCTAGAGTTGACTGGCAACATCCCTGAGTCTGGTAATTTTGTTCTTTTATCCACCCAGCACAATTGGTGGGCCACGTTTTCCTTTAACCCTCTTGGTTACGTTAAGGACGATGAAAAAATCGACCCTGATGCTCTTCTTCAACAACTGAAAGACAATGAGGCCGCTGCAAACGAAGAAAGGAAGAGACTAGGCATCCCTCCACTGCACACCGAAGGATGGTATGTACCTCCTCATTATGATGTTGAGTCCAATCGTCTCGAATGGGGTCTCAAACTTCGCAGTGAAGGACAGGTAGTTCTCAACTACACCATTCGATTACTAGGCAGAACTGGCGTCATGAATGCCACGCTTGTATCAAACCCAGAGACATTCGATGCAGATGTGCGGACTTTCAAAGCAGCTCTTCTTGGTTTTGAGTTCAATAGCGGGGAACGTTATGCAGAATTCAAGCAAGGAGACCGTGTGGCTGAATTCGGGTTGGCAGCACACATCGCCGGTGGAGCTGCTGCTGTCGCAACGAAAAAAGGTTTCTGGGCAGTAATCGCCGGATTTTTTGCTGCCGCATGGAAATTTATAGCTGTTGCCGTAGTGGGTTTGTTCGCTTGGTTACGTTCACTATTCAAGAGCAAGTAGTGACAATGTCATTCGAGATAATGTTGGTTCTGGGCATTGTTGGGTTCTACTTATTCGACTCGGCAATGTTGCTTTATGTCAATGAACTGGTCTTCGTAGAAAAAAACGGGAAATGGGTGTTTGGTCGCCCGGAATGGGGGTGGCAGATGTTAGGAAAAATCTTTACGTACCAAACCCATTAACTCCAGACCATCCATTATTTCGTGCATGCTGGGTGGTTTCTTCTGCGGCCGATGAACATCAAGAGGATATAGAAAAATTGCAGCAGTTTCTTAACGAGCTTAATCCGTTACGTTATATGACCTTCAGCCTTTTTGTATTGCTGCTTATCGGGCTGCCGGTAGTGCTTTTGAAGTTCGGCACAGGCTTGGCATTACTTCTGTTGCTTGGAGTTATTTACTGCACTATTTCTGTAATGTTGGCCCTGATTTACAGGCAACGGGACAAGCTTGGGCTGTCCAGGAAAACGTTTGCGAAATTGGCATTCGACTCTTTTGCTTGCGCTCCATTCGCGCTTAACTTGGTGCGCAAGATAACTTTGCATCGTTCTTTGGTAGGCGACCCAGTTCGTTTCGCTCATCAAGTATTAGATGCCGACGCATTTGCGCAGTTAGTTCAAATCTTGTGTCATCGGGTGGATGAAGAGATTGAATTCGAGGATGAAGCGAGTCCTCGGTATAGTGCACTTAAAGACTTTAAAAATAGAATTGCGAGTATGGCCTCATGACGTCCACTGAAATAATTGTCATAGTCGGTGGCCTGTTGTTGGGCTACTGGATAGTTGCAAGCCTGTTCAATAAGAAGCCAGTTTCTTCAACCAATACTAATTCGAATAATGATGCTGGGAAGAAGGCGCATGAGAATGGCACACACTGAGGAACCTGGCAACGGCAATTCATGTGAGGAAGAATACATCCCTACAAGCTGGTTCAGCATTCTTGAGGTGTCGCAAGGCGCTACCAAGGAGCAGATCATAACGGCCTACAAACAGAAGATTCGCCAATATCACCCGGATAAAGTGGCTCAGATGGGCGCTGAAATACGAGAACTTGCCGAATTCAAGTCGAAGCAAATTAATGCTGCATACGAATATGCTATGAAATTACGCGAATGATAACCAGCCTAACATTTCGCTCCAGAGGGGTGGACAAAAGCTCCACTTTTGCCCTACCCCTGAGCTTTGATGTTATGCTCATTGATAGATCATCTTCTTGACATGGTATGACCATTGTCATACCCTAAGCAATATGAAGACAGCAATATCAATACCTGATCCAATATTCCAAGCAGCAGAGCTGTTTGCTAATCACTTTGGCATATCCAGAAGTGAGCTTTACGCCAAAGCTATTGAAGAATACATAGCATCAAGACGATTCATAAATGTTACGGAAGCACTTAATAGAATTTATGGAGACGAATCTTCTGCCTTAGACCATGAACTGTATTCAATGCAGATCAAATCCATTCCCCACGAGGAGTGGTAATGAAAAGAGGAGAAATATGGTGGGCTTCTCTTGAAGAACCCAGAGGTTCAGAGCCGGGTTACAAAAGACCTGTTGTGATTGTTTCATCTGACGCTTTCAACCAAAGCAAAATACAAACAGTCATCGTTGCCATAGTGACCTCAAATTTACGGTTAGCGACTGCGCCGGGCAATATTTCTATAGCTAAGCGAGATTCAGGACTTTCAAAAGAGTCAGTTATCAATGTTTCACAGATTGTGACCATTGATAAGTCTTTGCTAGTCGAGAAGATAGGCGGGTTGCCTGACAAAAAAATATCGGCACTTGATGAGGGCTTAAAATTAAGCTTATCCATCTTTTGAGTGACAAAAAAAAGCATAACGAGAACATCGACGATGGATGCGGTGACAGTCCGCGACTCCGACCAACTGACTCCCCGCCGCGCCCGTCACATGAGACGTTAGGTATATGAGGAGGTTCATGCAAGTCATGCTGATTTGTGCGCTAGCTTCTGGATGCACCAAGGTGGAATCTCGCACAAAGGAGCACGTAAATATCTATGCAACAGAAACGGACGCTGCATACGCAAATGTGATTGCGATTCCGTTGACAACTTTGCCTCAAGGCGAGATCGTGACCGTTTTAGGCAATACTTACGGAAAAGACTATTGGGCATGTCAGATTCGTACTCACACTGGAAATGAGGGCTGGGTTTTATGCACATCCTTAGATTATCGTGGTGACTGAATATACCTAAGCTTGTGGTTAAGGTCGCCTTCGGGCTGGGACTGCGTTAAAGCGCAGTGCCTTACCTTCACGTTAAATGCTCTTTTACTGAGTTGATGGATGGAATTATGCAAACTCACGAGCTTGAAACTTATTTGCATTCTTATATTCCCCTCACTAAAGCCATGCAGGTGTCGGTGTTGAGCATTGAGCCAAACACACTGATTCTACAAGCCCCACTAGCGCCCAACATTAATCCGCATCACACCGTATTTGGAGGGAGTGTGGGGACTATGGCCACGTTGGCGGCATGGTGCTTGTTACATACGCGTTTGCAGGCTGAGGGAGTGGCTAATCATTTGGTGGTGCGGCATAGCGAAATGGATTATGACAAGCCGATTGCTGGGCGATTTAGTGCCATTGCCAGTTTAGAGCAACCCGAGCTGTGGGCAGAACAAATGAAGACGCTGCAACAACGTGGTAAGGTAAAAATTACTGTGATCTCTGTGTTAAGTTATGCTGAACAAATCACAGGACGTTTTCGTGGCCAATTTGTTGCGTTGAAAGCCTAGCGCTTAGTGGGAAGTCTATGTTTAGGCCTGCGTTAGAATGTCTAATAAGCTGACTACCATACGAGCTGTCGCTCCCCACAATAACTCACCTTCGTATTCTTTAAAATAAACGACTGGTACTGAAATACCGTTCAAATCGCGCGCCTGTATTTCATAATTCGCTTTATCACTGAGCCACGCTAAAGGAATGCTAAAAATTCGTTGAACCTCACGTGGATCAGGCTTAACCGGATAAGGCCAAGCGAGAGTGCCGACAATGGGCGTAATTCGAAAATGACTGACATAACTATAATGTTGGTTCAGCGCTCCCCACAGGCAGACATCGTGAGGGAGTACCCCAATTTCTTCGTGAGCTTCGCGTAGTGCAGTAGCAATAGCATTTTCATCGCTGGATTCGCGTTTGCCGCCCGCAAAGGCAACTTGGCCACTATGGCGATCTCCACTGCATTGCGCACGTCGAATAAATAAAATATGCCATGCTTGATCCACGCGAATAAAGGGGACTAAAACAGCCGCTTCACGATAGTGTGAGGTCGTTATAAAACTGGGTTCATGGTGATGGGGTACTGCATTGCGCAGTCGCTGAGCAATATCAGATCCCGTTAGTTGATCTAAAGAATCCATGCGTTAAATTTCCTTGTTTTTAGATAGCATTACTGCGATGTTAGTTGGACTCTAGTCCTGAACGCTTAAGGATGCAATTGCTAAGCCAATGCGCTTCGGGTTCAGTAGTTCAAGTGCAGTAGTATGAGGCTGCTAAGAGTCCTACTCCTCAAGTTTTGTTTTATTTTTAGTTTATCAAGTCTTGGCTTAGCGATGGATGACTAGCCGGATGGGTAAGTGAGTTGGGATTCTCCTTATACATACTTGAGTCATGAGGCCATGTATGTTTAGCTTTAACTAGTCCTATAAGCAGGTGTCGCCAAGCGCTTAAATGTACTAAGATTAGTACCTAGTCTGTGCGAGGAGTGGCCTTTTCATCCTTTGCTTTAATGCGGCAGTTAAGCAAACAGCCAGCGCAAGCTGATAGCGCACATCCGGTATTTGAAATTGCTTTAGAAACTGACAAAGTAGCGAATGCTGTGCAACAGGCTTTAAACGCTGGAGCAATTTTAGTCAAGGCAGCTAGCGAAATGCCTTGGGACAAGCCATTGCTTATGTGTCAGATGACAATGGAATTTTGATTGAGATCTGTAGCCCAGTCAGTGCCGGTTAAGCCGTTTTTGTTTATTCAGTGAGGTTTTGAATAGCACATAACGCTGCAATAGGTCGCTGATAATGATACTTTATAGACAGAAGAATAATCAGGAGTAAGTCAACGATGGCGAGTAGTGATTTTTACGCATTAACCGACAACCAATTAAACGCTTTATTAGAAGGCGAATTGGATTACAGCAAGTTTTTCACTGCAAAGCAGGATGAAAAGCCGCGCGAGTGTTTTTCTGACGTAGGTGCTGCGTGGGAGGATTTAGTCGCCTTGCTTGATGATGAAAAGGCTGGCGGTAAAACGCAGACCAAAGAAATTCCTAAAATGGCAAGTTATAACGATGCCAAAATGGTCAAGAAAGTGGCTAAAGCCTTGGCACAGATTGATGATGAAGAGCTGAAAGAGCGTTATGACGATTTGGAGCTAGATGTCGACTTCAAAACCCTCAAGAAACTCACTAAAAGTCTCACGGCCTTTTATCAACGCGCCGCACAAAATGGCGACGCGGTGTTATTGCGCATTACCTAAAAACTTTACTTCGGTAAATTAGCCTCAATCAATTTAATAAGATCGGGGCTATTAGGTTTAACAAAGCTGGTAAAGCTACCAATTAGCTCACCCTTAGGGTTCAGTAGGTACTTATGAAAATTCCATTTCGGATATTCGCCAGCCATCTCCCCTAAGGTTTTATAAAAATCAGAAGCTTGGTCTTTACTAACCTGCATTTTCTCAAACATGGGAAATTGGACGTCATAGGTGAGCTTACAAAAATCTTTGATTTCTTGCTCGGAACCGGGGTCTTGGTTAGCAAAATCATTGGATGGAAAACCTAACACTACTAAACCACGTTCTTTATAATCCTTATAAAGCTTTTCTAAAGCTTCAAATTGTGGCGTAAAGCCGCATTTGCTTGCAGTGTTTACGATCAAAACCACTTTATTTTTATAAGCTTCGCATAGATTAATCGTCTGGGTACTGCCAAGCTCACGTAAGGTAAAGTTCAGCGCGGCAGGGCAACCAGTATCGGTCGGCGCACCTTTTATTGGTGCTGCCATGACCTGTGTAGAAGCAAAGAAGCTAAGTAATAAACCTAACCATTTTGGCATAATCATCTCCCTCAAATCGAAATATACACGCTAGTATACAACGGTTCTGTGACCTAGGAGCTTAGCCATAAAAGCTTTAAGTTATTACTGGTTCGATATGCTATCGAGCTGTTGTACTAATTGCTTTAGCGCATTGAGTTCTGCATTAAATTCAACTTGTACGCGATTGATTTCCGCTAATAATTTTTGTTTCACTTCTGATTGGGAGGAGTGCGCATCAACAATACTATCGAGCTCCACGACAGCTTTAGTGAGTAAGGGAGAAATTTCATAAATTTCTTCCGTTTTATTAGTGCCACTATCCACAATACGGGTATGGGCGGAGCGTCCCATCTGGTAGCTGCGTGTAACAGGTAAAAACGAGCCTTTAGGGCGTTGATATTTAATTTTTAGAATATCGGTATCGGGTGCGACATGCGATAGTGTGTAGCCAATAATTTGCTGTGGGTTTTGTACGCCCATTTGGGCTAAGTGAGGGTATGAAGTAGTCATGTGTCACTGCTCTAACTAAGGTGGTTGTCGTTGATTGGTATAACATTAAAAAAGCGCTTTTATTTATTACTATTCATCAATCAAAGCGCTTTGATTTAACTAATATACGCTAATTCCACACGTGGCGCATTAAACAACAGCCGGTTTAACCGTGAGAACTTTTAAACTGATAAGCTATTAAAGTTCACTTGCGTTAAAGACTCGCCTGCCTCCACTACGCTTGTTTTAAAGCCACTGCTTTGTGAGCCATAGCAGGCGAAATAAAAGCGCGTCAAATCCACAAGATTGTGATAGTAGTTATCCTTAGGCGCCGTAGTTAATTGCTCATTCGCTGCTAAGGCTAAACGTGCCATTTGCCAGCCTCCACACACTGTCCCCATCAGGTAAAGAAAGGGTACGGCACCGGCTAGAACTTGTTCTATATGGGTTTTGCCATTAGCTAAAATCCAATCGCTCGCAGTTTGTAAATCACCAAGCATCGTTTCAAAGCGTGGCGCTAAAGCAGCAAGCGCTGGTACATGCTGTAAAGCTGTAACGATGCTTTGCATTTCACTCATCAGCTCACGTAATGTCGCGCCTTGTTCACGCAAAATCTTACGTCCAATCAGATCATTCGCTTGAATACCGGTCGTGCCTTCATAGATAGTAATAATCCGTGCGTCGCGGAAATATTGCGCAATGCCAGTTTCTTCCACAAAGCCCATACCGCCAAATACTTGAAGTGCATCATCACAGACTTCATTGCCGACTTCGGTACACCAACCTTTGGCGACGGGCATGAGTAAATCGACATAAGCTCGGCACTTGGCTGCTAGGTTTGGATCAGGGTGATGATGCGCCAAATCAAACCAGCTCGCTGCGGTATAAAGCAGGGCGCGCATCGCCATGACGCGTGCACGCATGGAAAAGATGGTGCGCTTAATATCAGGATGGCACAGGATCGGTTTGCCAGTTTCACCGGTGATGGCATCTCGCCCTTGTACACGTTCGCGTGCATAATTCAGGGCATATTGATAAGCACGTTCTCCTAAACCCACGCCCTGAATGCCCACGCCAAAACGTGCTTCATTCATCATAATGAACATGGTTTCCAAGCCTTTATTCGGCTCACCAATCAAATAGCCTAGCGCACCACCCTGATCACCAAAGCTCAAGCTGCAAGTGGGGCTACCATGAATGCCCATTTTGTGTTCGATAGCGATGCAGCGAATATCGTTTTTATTACCCAAACTGCCATCGGTATTGACTAAAAATTTGGGCACAATAAACAGCGATAAGCCTTTCACACCCGCCGGTGCATCAGGCAAACGTGCCAACACTAAGTGCACAATATTTGGAGTAATCTCATGCTCGCCATAGGAGATAAAAATTTTCTGCCCAAAAATACGGTAGGTGCCATCAGCTTGTGGCTCAGCACGAGTGCGGGTTGCAGCCAAATCCGAACCGGCCTGTGGCTCAGTGAGATTCATGGTGCTTCCCCATTCACCACTGACTACTTTATGTAACCACAAGGCTTTTTGCGCAGGACTAGCCGCAATTAAGAGTGCTTCAGCTTGACTGACATTGAGTTGGGGCAACATGGTAAAGGCCATATTGGTCGAGAACCACATCTCCCAGACAGGCGTCGCAACCAATTTCGGTAGGCCTTGTCCACCGTATTCAGTAGGCAAAGCCATGCCTAACCAGCCTGCTGCACAAAATTCGTTATAAGCGTCTTGCCAACCCTCCGGTGTGATTACGCGCCCATCGGCTTCCAAACGACAACCTTGCAAATCACCTTGGCGATTAATGGGAGCGAGTACGCCCGCCGCAAATTTGCCTGCTTCCTCCAACACACTCGCCACCAACTCTTCCGAAACCTCTTCATAGTTTGGCAAAGTCGCAATTTCACTCAAACCTGTTAAGTGTTTAAGGATAAATTGCATATCTTTTAATGGTGCTTGGTAGTCGTACATGGTCTCTTCCTCACTTTTTCTACTTATTCACAAGCTGCACGAATGTCTTCAGGAATTGGTACGGCCTTAATGCGCATCGGATCATCTGGGTCTTGCATAGCAAAAACACGTACTTCTCGTCCTTCGCATAAGACCGTGTCACCACGTCGCGCTACGTGTTTCATAGTAAAGCTCTTGCCCCGCCATTCCTCAATCCATGATGCGACTTCAATGTCTTCACCATAAGTGGCAGAGTTTTTAAAACTAGCCTGCGCATCCACGAGCGGTGTACCAATAATGCCGCGTTCACGCGTGGTCTCGCGCCAACTTGGTACACCACAAGCACTAAAAAACTCACGGCTTGCTGTATCAAACCATTTGAAATAATTAGCAAAAAATACAATTTGTGCTGGGTCACAATCACTAAAAGCAATGCGCATTTTATAAATATTGGTTCGCATCCCAAGCTCCTAACGTGCGGCCATACGTAGTGCACCATCTAAACGAATGGTTTCACCATTGAGCATAGGATTATCGACAATACTGAGTACTAGCTTGGCGAATTCCTCGGGTTTGCCTAAGCGTGTGGGGAAGGGTACGGATGCGCCCAAGGATTGCTGCACGTCTTCCGGCAAACCTAGCATCATAGGGGTGAGAAATAAGCCGGGCGCAATGGTCACGACGCGAATACCTTGCCCGGCTAATTCGCGCGCAATTGGCAAGGTCATGGCTACAATCCCACCTTTGGAAGCGGCATAGGCCGCTTGCCCGATTTGCCCATCATAAGCGGCAATTGAGGCGGTATTAATAATCACGCCACGTTCGCCATCGGTTTGTGGCGCGTTTTTGCACATCGCAGCAGCAGCTAAGCGCAGCATATTGAAGCTGCCTAGTAGATTCACTTGAATGACGCGTGAAAAATCAGCTAAGGCTTGTGGGCCATTCTTACCTACCACGCGGGCAGCCGTCCCAATCCCTGCTGCATTGACTAGGCCATGTATTGCACCAAAGTTTTGAAGGGCAGTATCAATCGTTGTTTGGGCATCTGCTTCATCCGCGACATTGGTTTTTTGGAAGGTTACATGCTCGCCTAATTCAGCCACTAAAGCATGGCCGCGCTCTACATTCAAATCGGCAATCACGACATTTGCTTGTGCGGCATGGAGTGCACGTACACTTGCCTCACCCAAACCCGATGCACCACCGGTAACAATAAAGGTATTTCCTGCAAATTTCATAATATTTTCCTAGCCAATATTTTCTACAATTACTGCTACACCTTGTCCGCCACCCGCACAAGCTGAGGAGACGCCATAGCGTCCGCCCGACTCTTTTAAGGCGCGTGCTAGGGTATGCGTTAAACGTATGCCAGATGCACCTAAAGGATGACCAATCGCAATCGCACCACCATACACATTAGCGCGCTCACGCGCTAAACCAAGCTCACGTTCACAGGCTAGGTATTGCGCGCCAAAAGCTTCATTAATTTCCACCCGATCTAAATCTGTTACGCCCAAACCTGCTACTTTAGCGGCAGCGCGTATTGCGGGGACTGGGCCAATTCCCATAATCTCAGGTGGAACAGTTACGGCTGCGCCCGCCACGATTCGCGCTAAAGGTGTTAGGCCGTGTGCACGTACCCAAGCACCACTTGCCACAATCACCGAGGCTGCACCGTCTACAATCGCTGAGCTATTACCGCCGGTTTGTACGCCACCGAAAGCAGGTTTGAGTTTTTGTAGTGTTTCTACAGGGGTAGGGCGTACATGCCCGTCACGTTCGAAACTTTGGGCACGATCTGCCAATTTCAGGCTGCGCGGCTTATAATTTTCTAATTCCCAAGTGGCATTAGTAAGCGTAGTAACCTCGTCATCAAAATAGCCCGTGTCCCACGCTGCTATTGCACGAGCAAAACTTTGTGCTGCAAATTGGTCGGTTTCTTCGCGTGAAATGTGATAGCGCTTAGCCAAGTTCTCAGCCGTATCACCCATGCCAATCCCTGGAGCAGTATCTTTAGTAGCCTCCCAGAGGAAGTCTTTAAAATCGATTTGCCCCATTCGGAATCCAGAACGTTGCGTATAAGAGGCGATAGGATTGCGTGACATCGATTCTGTACCGACACATAACACGACTTTCGCTTTGCCTAATTTAATATGGTCGGCGGCCGTGAGAATGGTTTCAAAACCAGTACAGCATAAACGTTGTACTAAAAGTGCTGGAGCGAGCGGGTTGACGCCAGCATATAAGCCAATATGACGTGGTAGAAAGTAAGCGTCGAAGCTGGCTTGAGCCATATTACCCGCAATAATCGCATTGATTTCGCTCGCTGGAATGCCACTTTTAGCAAATAATGCACGCGTGGCAGCAATGCCTAAATCAGTGGGGGAGACATCGCGCAGCACACCATTGTAATCAGCGAACGGTGTGCGCTGTCCAGCCACGAGGTAAATATCATCGTAAGTTTGGCTAAGCGCGTGCGCTTCAGCAGCGGCAAATGCAGTCATAGTTGGGGACCTTTAGATTTACGATTAAGGAAGTGGCCAATGCGCTCTACTACTTCGGGGCTAGTTTGGGTCAGCGCGGCGGTGAGGGATTCGACGAATAGGCCATCATCGGCAGCCATATTGTGAATGCGTGAAATCGCAGAGACCATCGCCCAATTAGCCATGGGTGCATTCTCAGCAATGCGATAGGCTAATTCACGTGCCTTCGCCATGCTTTGGCCAGCTTCGACCACATAATGTGATAAGCCTAAGGCTTGGCCTTCTTCCGCTTTTAAAATACGTCCGGTGAGCATCATTTCGCACATACGTCCAGGGCCAATGATTTTTGCCACGCGTACTGATGCACCGCCACCCACAAAAATCCCGTGTCGGCCTTCTGGCAATTGATAAATCGTATTAGGCTCGGCCACGCGCACATGGGTAGCGGTTGCTAATTCTAAGCCCCCTCCAATGACTGCGCCTTGCATGGCTGCAATGACGGGGATACCACCATTTTCAATGCGATCAAAAATTCGGTGCCAACCACGTGAATGGAGCATGACACCAAATGGCTCACGGTGTTGGTGTTCTGATAAATCTAAACCTGCACAAAAATGCTCACCCTCACCCCCCAAGATAATAACGCGTGTCCCTTCCGGGGTCGCTACTAAAGCCGCTTCTAAAGCAGCCAACAGGCGGTCACTAACAGCATTACGCTTTTCAGGGCGTGCCAGTATTACGCTATAAATATTGTCCTCAAACGAGGATTTAACCAGTGTCTCAATCATTATCTTCAATCCTTTCTTGTCAACGCTAGGGCAAATAAATTACTTTGGCGTGAGGTGTTTGAGCATAAAGTAGTGTGACCTGATCAGCACGCCGCTTTAACACCATGCTTTGATTGATATAACCTTTATCCGTAATTTCGCCTGCCTCAGCAGCTGGTAACTCTTCCAAGAGCATGGCACGGGTTGCATAGCTTGATGTACCACCGCCTTGTTGCTTCAAAGCAGCTAGGCCATTTTGTACCTGCTCGCGTACTTTAGGATGCTGTAAGACAGCAGCAATACTGGCTTCCTCGTTCAAACCTGCCAAACGTCGACATTCTGGTATATTGGGAAAAATGAGAAAGCCAACTTCATCTTGCTCATGCCCTGTCACAACAATGTCTTGTGCGACAGGTTTTAGGGCATCGATAGCGTTAATTCGTACAGAACCCACAGCAACCCAAGTACCACTCAATAATTTAAAATCCTCACTCACACGACCATCGAACAGCAAACCTAATTCCGGCTTGGCATCGTCTACATATTTCATGGCATCGCCGATTTTATAAAACCCTTCCTCGTCAAACGCTTTTGCCGAGAGTTCGGGGTGTTTCCAATATCCCGGGAATACATTCGGGCCTTTGACGCGTACTTCCAATTTGCCTGCGTTTGGAATGAGTTTCAACGTCGTACCAGGGACAGGAATGCCAATGACACCGGGGCGTGAGGCACGGAAATGGCAGTCGACAGCATTAGGCGCTGTTTCTGTCGAGCCCCAAGCTGAGACAATTAAGACTTCAGGGTTTCCACTTTGTGTGGCTAATTCTTCCAAGGCTAACCACAAGTGTGCGGGTAGCGCTGCACCCGCGTAGAAAATACTTTTTAGATTTTTAAAGAAAGCCTGACGTAGCTCTTCATCTTCGCGTAAGAGTGGCACTAGCATGTCATAGGCACGCGGCACACTGAAATACAGTGTGGGCGATATTTCTTTAATATTGCTAATCGTTTTATCGAGCAAATGGGGAACCGGTTTACCTTCATCAATATAGAAAGTCCCACCCGTGTAAAGCGCCATATTGAGATTATGGTTGCTGCCAAAGGTGTGGCTCCATGGTAACCAATCCAGTAATACAGGTTTAGTATTATTTAAAAAAGGCCACATAAGCTTTTTGCTGGCTTGATTGGAGCACAACATACGTTGGGTATTGATAACGGCTTTTGCTGTGCCACTCGTGCCTGTAGAGCCTGAGGTAAATAGAAATTTCGCAATGGTGTCAGGAGTGATCTGCTTCAATTTGGCTAGTACCCTTGTTTCATCGCTATGTTTTAGAAGCTCAGAAAAAGGGATATTACCTTCGCTAGTTTGGCTGCGTTTACCGGCTATTACAACACCATCGTGTAAAGGACGAATGGCATGCAAAGCAGGTACGAAACGTTCTGCTACATCGACAAATACTACGCCCGGATTTAACAGTTGAATATTGGTTTTGAGGCGTTCGTGATCTTTGGAGAGAAGCGAATAACCTGCTGAAATAGCACAAGATGGCACACCAATATGCATGGCTGCATACATGATGAGTGCATGTTCAACGGAATTGTCGGACAATATTACAACAGGGCGTTCGGGCGAAAGGTTTTGTCCCAAAAGCCAAGTGGCAATAGCCATGACTTGTTCGCGTACTTGTCTATAACTGAGCTTTTCCCATTCACCCCCTTCACCACGCTCAGCAATAAAAAGGTGTTCGGGTGTTTCTTTCGCCCAGTGTTCCAACCACTCACCCACACAGCAGGGATAAGTATCTTCCAGGCTGATTTTCGAGCGCAAATACTGAGTACCATCGGGGTGGATTTCACGTACTACCTCAGGAGTGGCATGTAATACATTATTCACGGCAGTCATCCTTCTCTCCTCCTTTTTCTCTTGTAGCCTAGCGTGTCAGAGTGTAAAAGTTGCCTTTCACACTCAGAATAGGGTGGATTACTTAATTAATTGGTATTTGCCATCCACTACCTTGACTAAGACGCGGCCACGTTGATCTAAGCCAAAGTGATCGTCTGGAGTCATGTTATAAACCCCATGCACTCCAACCACTTCTTTGCTAGCCTCTAAGGCATCACGCAAGGCTTGACGAAATTCTGGAGTGCCGGGTTTGGCAGTTTTTAAAGCAATGGGAGTGGCGGCTTCTAAGAGTTTAAAAGCATCGTGTGCGTGGCCTGCAAAAGAAGTGAAACTCGCATCACCATATTTAGCATTGTATGCTTTCACGAGCTTTTCACCTTCTGCTTTGGAAGGATGATCTGCGGCAATTTGATCGACTACTACCACAGGGCCAATCGGCATAATGACGCCTTCAGCCGCTTTACCGGCTACTTTAAAAAAGGCAGGGCTTGCTGCAGCATGGGTTTGATAGATTTGACCTTTATAACCGCGTTCTACCAAACTAGTTTGTGGTAAGCCTGCCGGACTACCTGAACCCACGACTAAGATAGCATCAGGCTTTGCAGAGGTTAGTTTTAATACTTGGCCAGTCACTGAGGTATCAGTACGCGCATAACGTTCAATCGGATCTAATTTAATGCCCGCTGCTTCCAAAGGTTTTTTCAGTGCGCTTAGCCAGTCTTCGCCATAAGCATCTGCGAAGCCTATGAAACCTAAGGTCTTCACATTATTAGCCTTCATGTGATCGACTAAAGCGCTCGCCATAATATTATTGTGCTGGGGTGTTCGAAATACCCACGCGTTTTTTTCTGGCGGCAAATTGGCGGGCGCTACAGCAATATTCGGGGTTTTGGTTTCATTCGCGACTTCAGCAATCGCAATCGTGGTGGGTGTCACGGAGGAACCAATAATTACATCGACCTTATCTTCATCCACTAATTTGCGCGCATTTTTAGTCGCCGCAGAAGGGTCAGTCGCATCGTCTAGTACGATATAAGTGACTGTTTCATCGCCAATTTTGGTGGGTAGCATGGCAATCGCATTTTTCTCAGGAATACCTAAAGCAGCACCGGGGCCGGTAGTCGATAAAGACACACCTACTTTGATTTCGGCTAAGGCAAAACAACTATTCAGTAATAAGGCGGTGGCACAAGTGAAAGCTAATTTATTGAATTTCATAGGTTCTCCTCCAGATAAATAACACAGCAAACGGTTAAGACTTAGGTGGTCAAGATAGCTTGATGTTTACCACCTAAGCCCAAATAGGTTTCAATGATTTGTGGTGAATCGCTTAGCTCATGAGCGACACCCTCCATCACTACCTGTCCGGTTTCCAAGACATAGGCATAATCAGCTACTTGCAGGGCAGCGCGTGCATTTTGCTCAATTAATAAAATGGACACGCCACGTTTTTTAAGCTCGGTAATAATGCGGAAAATCTCACGTACAATCAGTGGAGCAAGGCCAAGGCTAGGCTCATCCAGCATGAGTAATTTGGGTTTACCCATGAGTGCACGCCCAACGGCTAACATTTGGCGTTCGCCACCCGATAGGGTTCCAGCTAATTGGTGTTGGCGTTCCTTGAGGCGTGGAAATAGGCTATAGATTTCTTCGAGCGTGTCTTTGTAGTCCCGTTGTCCGTTGCGATAACGTTGAAACGCGCCCAACACTAAATTGTCACTCACGCTCATATCGCTGAATAATTCACGTTTTTCTGGAACAAGGCTTAGGCTACGCGACACCATCCGCTCAACTTCGGGCACTTTTTCAATCGTGCCATCGAAAGTGACTTCGCCTTGACTGGGTAATAAGCCCATAATGGCGGAAAGTAGAGTGGTTTTGCCCGCCCCATTCGGACCGATCACGGTAACGATTTGCCCTTGATTGACGCTTAAATTAGCTTTAGTCAAGGCCTCGATTTTGCCGTAGGAAACGCTTAGATCTTTAACTTGTAGGAGAGGTGTGGCACTCATTATTCTACTCCACCTAAATATGCTTCTAAGACTGCTTGATTCTGTTGCACTGCTTCTGGCAAGCCTTCGGCGATCTTTTGCCCGAATTCCATAACCACCACGTAATCCACGAGACCCATCACGAAATCCATATCGTGTTCGACTAATAAAATTGCCATGCCTTGGGCTTTGAGCCTGCGTAATAAGTCAGCGAGAGCTTGTTTTTCAAGATGACGTAAACCCGCCGCAGGCTCATCTAGCAGTAATAAACAAGGGTCAGAGCATAAAGCACGGGCAATTTCTAAAATACGTTGTTGGCCTAAGGCGAGACTACCGGCTTCCACGTGCATCAGCTCTTTTAAACCAACGCGCTCGATTTGGCGCGCTGCTTCGGCTAGTAAACGCTCTTCCTCGGCACGCTCCAAACGCCATGCCGCACTGAAAACCCCTTTATGGCCACGTTGATGTGCTCCAATGGCCACGTTTTCTAATACCGTCATGGTGGGGAGTAATTTCACATGCTGGAAAGTACGGCTCATTCCCATTGCCGCTACCGTGCGGGACTGCAGGCCACCAATCGGTTTACCTAAGAACAATACTTCGCCAGAGCTTGGTGTATCCACACCGGATAATTGATTGAATAGAGTACTTTTGCCCGCACCATTAGGGCCAATCAGCGCTAGAATTTCACCCGCATGGACAGTGAGATTCATATTGTTATTGGCGATTAAACCACCGAATTTACGCGTAACATTTTTAGCTTCCAGAATCACTTCGCCATGTGTAGGTAAAGTGCGCTGCGCTAGAGGCTCTGCATGAGGGTTAATGGTTTTGAGTTCGTGTTGGACCGGCAGCAGTTTGGCAAGCAAAGGCCAAAGACCATTCTGGGCGCGTTGCAAGACGATAATCATAATGAGGCCAAACAGAATTACTTCGAAATTGCCATTTTGACCGAACAGTTTGGGCAGCAAATCTTGTAGCCATTGTTTTAAAATGGTAATCAAACTAGAGCCAACAATGGCACCCCATACACTACTGGCGCCGCCAATCACCGCCATGAATAGGTATTCAATGCCGTTGTGAATATTGAAAGGCGTGGGGTTCACAAAGCGCTGCATGTGCGCATAAAGCCAACCCGAAGTGCTAGCATGTAGGGCGGCGAATAAGAAAATCGCCATGCGGGAATACAGTGTATTAACACCCATGGCCTCCGCCATGATGCGCCCCCCTTTTAAAGCACGAATCGCACGGCCTTCACGGGAATCGAGTAAGTTTTTGGTATTAATGATGGCGGCGAGTAAGAAGGCCCAGATTAGGTAGTAAATTTCATAACCTTGATCTAAGACCCAACCCAATACTAAAATGGGTGGAATGCCGGTCATGCCTGTGTGGCCACCCAAGGCCTCAGCTGTGCCGAATAGGTAGTAGAGGCTAATGCCCCATGCAATCGTACCAAGCGGCAAGAAATGACCAGAAAGTTTGAGCGTAATAGCCCCTAGAATCAGTGCCACCGCCGAAGTAATGAGTAGGCCAATAATGAAGCCTGCCCACGGTGAGTTGCCTAACCATGCGAAGCTCGATGAAGTAGTTACAAAGGCCGTGCTATAAGCGCCAACACCGACGAAAGCAGCTTGCCCAAAGCTAGTAAGATTGCCAATACCCGTTAATAGCACTAGCCCTAAAGCGACGAGAGCCGCTAAGCCAATATAGTTCAGCAAGGTGATATAAAATGGTGACATCACCAAGGGGGTGGCAGCGATCAATACGATGAATACACCCAATACCATGCGGCTGCTGAGTAAGGGTTTCATTCCTCATCCTCCATGCTGTGACTTCTTAACGAGCGCCATAGCAACACCGGAATAATCAGGGTAAAGACAATAATTTCTTTGTATTCCGATGCCCAGAACGAGGAAAAAGCTTCGATTAAACCTACTAAAATGGCTCCGCCAGCGGCTAGGGGATAACTTACTAGACCACCAATAATCGCAGCTACAAAGCCTTTTAATCCGATAATAAAGCCAGTGTCATAGTAAATAGTGGTGATAGGCGCGATTAAAATGCCAGACAGTGCACCAATCAGTGCCGCAAGGAAAAAGGTTAATTTGCCGGATAGCGCGGGTGGAATACCCATTAATCTTGCGCCAACACGATTTAAGGCTGTGGCACGTAAGGCTTTGCCGTAAATAGTGCGTTCGAAGAATAAATAGAGCGCCGTAATCAGGCTAAAGAAGGAGGCAATGACCCAAAGGGTTTGTCCATTCACGCTTAACATGCCCCATTCGAAACGAGCATCGCTAAATGCTTCGGTTCGCAGGCCTTCTGCTCCGAAAAAGATTAAGCCTAAACCTACCATCATCACATGTACTGCAACCGAGATAATCAATAAGGTGAGCACAGAGGCGGAAGCCACAGGTTGAAAAGCAAGGCGATAGAGCATGGGGCCCATGGGAACCAAGATCGCTAGGGTGAATAAAGTTTGTAGCAACATACCCATGTCTTTCACGGGCAATAGGTATAAGAGTCCTGCGAGTACTAAGGGATAGGCTAGGTTAATGCCTAGGAGTTTGAAAAGTTTTTGGTTTTGTTTAGTTTTGATTAGCGCAAGACTATCTAGTAGTACGACAACGATACCGAGTATCACTAATAACCAAATCGTGCTAGGGACAAGGCCAGTTTGGAACATCGCCATGGTCAAAGCGCCGTAGGATACAAACTCACCTTGCGGAATAAAGATAATGCGAGTGACCGCAAATACCATCACTAAGGCTAGAGCCAAGAGTGCATAGATAGCGCCATTGGTAATACCGTCTTGACTGAGCAATAAGGCTATCTGGGCATCCATTTAGCCTCCTTCCACATATTTTCCATATGTGTCTCCTCCTAATTGTTATCGCTACAATAAAGAATTACTAACTAACTTGTCAATCGTTTGTTCAATTAATTAGTTAAAATTTGTTGTAGTCTTTGTCATCGGCTAAAATGGCGCAAACCGACTTAAGCCTTGTGTGTATGACCCACTTATCTAAATCAACTAACACTCACGACCCCAAAATCGAACAAGCTATTGTGCAATTGGCTCACGATAATCCCATGCTTGGACAAGCAGCCGTAGCGGAACGTCTACAACAATCTGGCTTGAAAATTTCGGCTTCAGGTGTGCGCTATATTTGGAAAAAACATGGTCTAGAGACTGCTGTCAAACGTTTACAAGCGTTAACGGCTAAGCATGAGGAGGGTCTGGATGCTTTAAAGGAGAATGAGCGCAGGCTATTAGAACGGGGTTTAGTCACGCACCAATTAAGCCAAGCTGGCCTCTATACAGAGCTGGGTGAGGATGTACCTTTAGAGCGTCGCCAAATTATCCTAAATGCTGCTGCTGAGTTGTTTTCCGAACAGGGCTATAACCGTACTTCTATGCGTGAAATTGCGAGTAAAGCTGGTTTACTCCCTGGCTCGGTGTATCACCATTTCACCTCTAAAGAAGAGTTATTCATTGCGGTACACAAGGAGGGTTTTCGCGCGGTTATGGCAAAAGTACAAGCTGCGATTAGCAAACATACTGATCCATGGGAAAGTTTGCGTAGTGCCTGTGAAATGCACGTCAATCAAATGTTTTCAGGTACACCCGTGGATCGTTTAACCGGACACAGCTTAGCTTTTACACATAATGAGTTATTGTCACTGATCAAACCCGAGCGTGATGCCTATGAAAAAGTGTTCAAAGATTTGATTGCTGCCTTACCTTTAGCACCGCATGTGGATCGCTCGTTATTGCGTTTAACCTTATTAGGTGCAATGAATTGGGTATTTATTTGGTATAAAGAAGGTAAACGCTCCACGATTGAGATTGCGGATGCGATTGTGGAAATGATTCGTAAAGGGGTGGAATCTTAAGGTTCTATATTGGGAATAATCAACAATAAATCGGTTTCGCCAAAATCTAAGCCTTCTTGAGCAAGTAAGGTGGTTATTTGTCCGCGATGATGAATTTGGTGTGTAAAAAAATGCATTAATAAACTCACTAGGATACGATTTGCGGGAGCGCCTTTCATTGTGTGATAGGCTAAGGTTATCCCTAAACTATCCTCGTCTAAACTACTTGTCCACTGCTCAATAATTTGATCCAACTGAGTACGTTTTTGCCAAAGCTCTACAAAATCCGCATAAAGTATTTCGTCTAAGCGTTGCGGAGTGGGAAAGCTGTGTAGGGCTGTTAGTAAATCAAAGCTAGTCGGGTGTTTAGTAAAACGTCTTAACCAAATTAAATCACCCACCATAATATGGTTGTATGAACCTAGAATTGACTTGAAAAAAGCTTTCTTATCAGCGCCCAAGGTTTCAGGTGACAACTGTGCAGCGACTTGATAAAGCTGTTGATTCATCCCAGTATTATATTCGGCCAGTAAGCGTAATTGTGTTTTGCACTGCATGAGTATGACTTGCGTTTGAACGAGATCAGTCTATTTTAATCCGAATCACTACTAAAGCTAGCATTCCAATTAATAGTCCTACTGGCATCGAGCCACCGCCACCACTACTGGTATTGGCAGTGGTACTCGTGGAGGCAGAGCTGCTGGAGCTTGATCCAGCGCTAGTATTGCCCGTCGCGGTACGTGCAGCGGCTGGGTAATTGGCAGATAGAGCGAAGAAAATATTGTCGCTACATTTGATCATCACATAGTTATTTGCCCCAAGGCTATTCGGTAGGGTGACAGTCGCTGAGCCACTGTTGGGTTGTTGTTTGGCAAGTGTAGTAAACGTTTTGCCTTGGTCACTGGTGAGAGCAATATCAACCTGACTGCAAGAAATAGGGGCTTGGTTAGTATTCGCTACTTCCCATTCAAGCGTTTCTATACTGCTGGGCACCCAAGTTTTGCTAGCGCCGGTCAGTCGAAAAGTACTACCTGTATCCACCACCTGCAATTGTGTATCACTGTGTGCTACCGTTTTACCATCGCGTACATTTAGGCGAAAATTTAAGTTGCGTGAAGTGCTCGGTAAGGTTTCACCCATAGCGCGTGCATTTGTCATTAGGTCATGGAGTCTTGGAATACTGCGTTGTGCGCTGTGGCTGGGTAAGTAAGTGCGAATCAGGGCATTATTTCCCGTGTCTACCTCAGCTTTGGAGGCATCGCCCGTATCGATTTGCTCCCAGCTATAAGTCAGTGCATCGCCATCCGCATCCGTAGCAGAGCCTTGCAAAGAAAACGGTGTATTTGCAGGAATGGCATAGGCTTTGCCAGCATTCACCATGGGTGCTTGGTTGTTAAGACTGGTGACTGTTGCACAGCTTGCTCCAAAGCCGAAATGAGCATAATTCCGAATATCAGTAATCGAGGCACTATGGAACATTGGATCGGCTTCAGTTTGAAGATTGTCGCTGCCACAGACACCTGCATAAGCCATAATGGTACTACCACTACCGGGTTCAAACGCGTGATCGGCTTGATGATTGCTTCCGCCACAGCTTGCCGTCTTGCTATTGAAGGTGTGTAGTGCACCAAATTGATGCGCTAATTCGTGTGCAACATAACTAATATCAAAAGTCTGGCCGTTAGGATTGGCTAAACCCGATGCGCCTTGTGCTTTTGTGCCGTCGCTACAGACTGAGCCAACATAAGAGCGACCCCCGCTAACTGTGCTAAATACATGCCCAATATCATAGTTTGCAGCACCAATAACCGTATCGGTGTTGGTCTGATTCTGTTTCATCAGCAGGCTCAAACTGGTGTTATCAAAAGGGTCTTCATCTGGATTGATATAAATCAGATTCGTGTTAGATACCAGTTGAAGGCGAATCGCTAAATCACGTTGATAGATCTGGTTCACACGGTTAATGGTAGTGACTATTGCTTGGAAGGCTGTCTCAGCACTACCACCATTTTTGGCTGTATATTCGCCGGTAGCGGCAACTGCTAGGCGATAAGTGTGTAAGTGTGTTACAGGTTGTGTGGGTAATAAGCGTGCTGTTAAGGCACTTCTAGCAGCTAATTGATGCGCGAGGGGATTGTGGGCATCACAACTCCAATCATCTCGAAACATCACCGCATTGTCACGCTTGCTAAAGCTGGTATAAATGCGTTCACCACTTTGATTCTGTGGGTCAATAAATACGGTATCACCATTGGCCATTTCCAACATGGCATGAAAGCCTAACGCTGTAAAATCCAAAACGCCATTGACTACCTTGCCATCACTACCGGTCACTTTCCACGTTTGAATATCAGGATAAAATGCGGCAATGTCAGGGGCTAAGGTTTCTGTCGCTTCTAAGGTGACTGTCGTAAAACTGCCATCCGGTAGGGGTAGTTCAATACTTCGCTGTGTATCAACACCGCGTGCTGCGACTTGTGCCGGAGACAAGTTAGCTAAGATTTCGCGAAATGCACCTTCATCGAGGGTAAGTTGGCGATACTGTTGTAGTGGTGCGTCTAGTGCAGTGCTTGGCGTGTTTTTCCCATCATTGGAATTGAGTTCGCCTTGATCTTGCCAAGTCTCAGCCTGTACTGCCATTGATAAAAGACTTAACCAGAGTAGGTGAAAAGGGGTTACAGGCTGCATGTCATACACTCACGTTTTTATCATCTATGGCCTGATCCTAAGCAAAACGAGTTCGCCTGAGTGCTGGTTTTGTGAGGTTTGGCACGGAGTTCGCGCTAAAGGTAATAAGTTATAGTTATTGGCTGATGAGCGGTGGTGCTAAAAATACCTTAAGAATTAACTTTCTAGTCAGATGGCTTGGTTATTATCTTAGCAAACCATAAGATGGCCTATCTTTTAGCTAGGTTTCGCCTTAACGTTTCTCAGGTTACAATGTGCACCTTTTGAATGCACCACAGCATGGGAAGCATGATTTGTACGTGGCTTGGAATAACAACATGAATTTTGGCCTTGATCGTTTTTTACAAGATGCAAGCTTACGCGCATCACTGAAGGGCAAGCGTGTCGCCTTATTAGCGCATCCTGCCTCGCTAACGCACGATCTACATCATGCTTTAGATGCGATTTCTGCTTTGCCGGATATTAAGCTAAGCGCTGCTTTCGGCCCACAACATGGTATTAAAGGCGATAAACAAGACAATATGGTTGAGTCGCCCGATTTCGTCGATGAGCAATATGGTATTCCCGTTTTCAGTTTATATGGCGAAGTACGTCGTCCTACGGCGGCCATGCTGGATAGTTTTGATGTCTTGTTAGTCGATTTACAAGATCTCGGTTGCCGTATTTATACCTTCATTACCACCTTACGTTATGTACTAGAAGCCGCAGCACAAAACCACAAAGCGGTGTGGGTTTTAGATCGCCCCAATCCTATTGGTCGACCTATTGAGGGTTTAAGTTTACGCGCAGGCTGGGAAAGCTTTGTCGGAGCGGGTGAAATGCCCATGCGCCATGGCATGACCTTGGGGGAATTAGGTCAGTGGTTTATCCATGATTTAGCATTGGAACTTGATTATCGCGTTATTAGTATGCAAGGTTGGCAGCCCACAGCAGCACCAGGCTTTGGTTGGCCGCTGGGGGAGCGTATTTGGGTGAATCCAAGCCCTAACGCTCCGAATGTAGCAATGGCGCGCTGCTATGCCGGCACCGTGATGTTGGAGGGCACTACGCTCTCTGAAGGGCGCGGAACGACACGTCCTTTGGAAGTCTTTGGTGCACCTGATATTCAAGCGCGCGTTGTGATTAAAACGATGCAGCAACTTGCGCCGCAGTGGTTGGAGGGATGTACTTTAAGAGAATGTTGGTTTGAACCAACCTTTCATAAACATCAGGCTAAGCTATGCTCAGGCGTACAACTTCATGCGGAGGCGCCCTTTTACCAGCATGACATTTTTAAACCTTGGCGTGTACAAGCTTTAGCATTTAAAGCAATACGTCAGCTATATCCAGACTATGCATTGTGGCGTGAGTTTCCCTATGAGTATGAATTTGGAAAGCTGCCTATCGATGTGATCAATGGAAGCCCCTTGTTGCGTGAGTGGGTGGATGATCCGCACGCTACAGCGGCTGATTTAGAGCGTATCACGTTGCCTGACGAGCAAGCATGGCAAGCTATTCGCCAGCCGTTTCTTCTATATTAAGGCATAAAAAGAATGGAGTATGTGTATTTAGGTTTGGCGATTATCGCTGAAGTGATTGCAGCGAACGCGCTAAAAGCTTCTGGTGGCCTAACTAAGTTGTGGCCGTCAGTGATCATGTGTGTTAGCTATGCGCTGACTTTTTATTTTATGACTATGGCATTACGTACCATTCCACTGGGTGTTACTTATGCGATTTGGTCAGGTGTTGGCATTGTATTAATTACCCTTACCAGTGTATTTTTTTTCAATGAAAAGGTGGATATGCCAGCCATCATTGGCATGGGTTTAATTATTGCCGGTGTGATTGTCATTAATGTATTTTCCAAAATCGTGCCACACTGATACGCTGCTAGCCTCACTAAGGGAGGCTAATCCATGTTTGATTGGCAAACAGCGTTACAGCAACACTCGGCTAACCAAGCTATTCTTGTCACCGTTTTAAGCGTCAAGGGTTCGGCACCACGTGAAGTGGGTGCGCGAATGTTAGTCACAACACAGGCTATTTTTGATACGATTGGCGGTGGTCAATTAGAATACCAAGCCATTCAACGTGCCCGCGCTACCTTAAACCAAACGGATGCCCCTCAATATTTCCAAACCTCTTATGCCTTAGGGGCTGATTGCCAGCAGTGTTGTGGTGGTGTGGTGACTTTGCATTTTGAGCGGCTTACATTGCCTGTTTTAACGGATTGGCAACCGCTTTGCTTACCGGAGCTAGTGAAGCCAATTGACTGGCATATTGCGGTGTTTGGGGCAGGGCATGTGGGCCAGGCTGTGGTGAGTTTATTAGCCAGTTTACCCTGCTCCATCACGTGGATTGACAATCGTCCGGAACAATTTCCAGCTATTTCTAAGCCCGCTATTAAAACTATTTTTCACCCAAGCCCGCCAGCCTATGTTGCTGATTTACCAGCAGACTGTTATTTTCTCATTATGACGCATGACCATGCGCTGGATTTGGACTTATGTGACCATGTTTTAGCGCGTGATGAGTTTGCCTTTTTGGGCTTGATTGGATCCGCTAGCAAAGCTGCAAAGTTCAAACACCGTTTAAGAGAACGCGGTTTGAGTGCTATACAATTGCAGCGCTTAGTTTGTCCGGTGGGCATCTCAGGGATTCGTCATAAGCAGCCTGCTGCCATTGCGGTGTCGGTAGTGGCACAATTGCTGCAAATACGCAGTCAGCATTAATAGTCCCCAGATCATCAAGGCTGAACATGAATCCAACCGCTCGTTTGGAATTACGTGGTATTACAAAGCATTACCCCTCGGTAGTCGCCAATCAAGCGATTGATTTGGTCGTGCAGGCTGGTGAAATTCATGCGGTGTTGGGTGAAAATGGTGCAGGTAAAAGCACCTTAATGAAGATTATCTACGGGGTAGTCAAGCCTGATGCTGGTGAGATGCTCTGGAATGGAGCACCTCTCAAGATACAAAATCCTGCCCAAGCGCGCCAACTCGGTATCGGCATGGTGTTTCAGCACTTTTCCTTATTCGAAACCCTGACGGTCACTCAAAATATCGCTTTAGCCTTAGAAAAAAATACTGATAGTCAGGATTTAAGTCAGCGTATTCGTGAAATTTCGGAACGTTATGGTCTGACTTTAGAGCCAGCGCGTTTAGTGCATAGTTTGTCAGTCGGTGAGCGCCAACGTGTTGAAATTGTGCGCTGTTTATTACAAGCGCCGAAACTCCTGATTATGGATGAGCCGACATCGGTATTAACGCCTCAAGCGGTTCGTAAGTTATTTGAAACCTTACGCCGTCTTTCCGATGAGGGCTGTAGCATTCTTTATGTTAGTCACAAACTGGATGAAATTCGCGAGCTATGCCATAAAGCCACGGTTTTAAGAGCGGGGCAGGTCATAGGTTCAACGGATCCGCGTGAGAAAAGCGCGCGCGAACTGGCTGAAATGATGATTGGTAGTCGTTTGCCGAGTTTTGAAAAGCGCGAACTGCAAAACACGGGTGATATCAGACTCGAAGTCAAACAGCTTAGTCGTCGTGCTGATGACCCGTTTGGTACGCCTTTGCAGGCCATTAATTTACAAGTGCGCAGTGGTGAGATCGTGGGTATTGCTGGCGTATCAGGCAATGGTCAACAAGAGTTAATGACCGCACTAAGTGGTGAATATTTAGATAAATCCGCCAAGCAAGTCAGGGGCGATATTCTGCTTAAAGGAAAGTCAGTACTAGGTCTGGCAGCGGATCAGCGTCGCCAACAGGGCTTACGTTTTGTTCCTGAAGAGCGTCTAGGGCGTGGAGCTGTACCGGCGATGTCCTTGAGCTTAAATGCTTTACTGACCGGTTATGATTCAGGTTTGAGTCCTAAGCGCTTTATTAATTACCACACTATCCACCAATTTGCGGCCACTTGTATCGAAAAATTCCGCGTAAAATGCAATAGCCCATACAGCGAGGCGCGTAGTCTTTCGGGGGGCAATGTGCAGAAGTTTATCGTTGGGCGCGAATTAATGCTCCATCCAGAAGTCCTCTTAGTAGCGCAACCTACCTGGGGTGTTGATGTAGGGGCAGCCGTTTTTATTCGCCAAGCCTTATTAGATTTGCGCGCCCAAGGGATTGCGATTTTAGTGGTTTCTGAAGAATTGGATGAGTTATTTGAAATTTGCGATCGCATTGCCGTGATTTATCAAGGCCAGCTTTCTGAGGCTCAGCCGGTGAATGAAACTAATCGTGAAGCGATTGGCTTATTAATGGGTGGTGCAGGCTTTGCCAAGCAGGAGCAAGCTGTATGAGTTTACATCTTGAGCCACGCCTCCAACCCTCTAAGGTCATGGCCTACCTCTCGCCAGTGATTGCTATTAGCCTAACCTTATTTGTGGGTGTTTTATTATTTACCGCGCTCGGAAAATCGCCTGCCGCAGCTTTTCACGCCTTTTTTATTAAGCCTATTGATAATTGGTATGGCTTTGGTGAGTTGCTCATTAAAGCCTCTCCTTTAGCTCTCATTGCTTTGGGGCTTTCGGTAGGTTTTCGCGCTAACATTTGGAATATTGGAGCGGAAGGGCAACTTATTGTCGGGGCGATTGCTGCTGGGGGCGTTGCGTTAGCCTTACACGAAACAGCAGCGTGGTGGGTCTTGCCACTCATGTTTATTGCCGGTGCTTTGGGCGGTATGCTCTGGGCAGCGATTCCCGCATGGTTACGCACGCGCTTTAATGCCAATGAAATCCTTGTCAGTCTAATGTTGGTGTATGTAGCGAATTTGTTGCTAAGTTGGTTAATTCATGGCCCCTGGCGTGATCCTGACGGCTATGGTTTTCCGCAGTCATTGGTCTTTAGTGATGCGGCTATGCTCCCGATTTTATTAGCTGGCACGCGTACTCATGCTGGTGTGTTGATAACGCTAGTGGCATTAGTCGTCGCTTATGTTTTTTTCCGCTGGAGCTTAATGGCTTTCAAAATGAATGTCACAGGTTTAGCGCCACGGGCAGCGGCTTATGCGGGTTTTAATCAGAAGCGCATGATATGGATTGGCTTATTAACAGGTGGCACAGCAGCGGGGTTGGCGGGTACGAGTGAGATTGCAGGGCCGATTGGACAATTACTCATTCCGGTTTCACCCGGCTATGGTTTTTCCGCGATCATTGTAGCCTTCGTAGGGCGCTTAAATCCCATTGGCATTTTTCTAGCAAGTTTGTTAATGGCCTTATTGTATCTAGGCGGGGAGGCTGGACAGATGCAGTTGTCGTTACCTTCCTCTGTGAGTAGTGTGTTCCAAGGTTTGCTCTTATTCTTTTTATTAGCCACCGATGTCTTGATTAATTACCGGCTGCGTTGGAGTTAATATTATGGGTCTAGACGCTATCGTATTGATTTTGGTGGCAACCGTTGCGGCCAGTGTACCCTTGATTTTAGCAGCCTTAGGGGAGCTGGTAGTTGAAAAGTCAGGCGTATTAAATTTGGGGGTTGAAGGCATGATGGCGGTGGGCGCTATTGTTGCTTTTGCGGTTGCGGTTGAAACCCAACAATTAAGCCTAGCGGCGCTGGCAGGTGCTTTGGCAGGTGCTTTGATGTCTTTGATTTTCGCTTTTATCACCTTGACCTTAATGGCTAATCAAGTAGCAACTGGCTTGGCACTCACTTTGTTCGGCACAGGTTTAAGCGCTTTTTTGGGTTTAAAATATACCAGTGTGGCTTTAGATGGGGCGAAAGCCATGACTATTCCTATATTAAGTGACATTCCAGTATTGGGAAAGCTTTTGTTTTCCTATAATGGTTTTGTTTATTTTGCAGTGTTGGTTTTTCTAGCCATTTCTTGGTTTTTATACCGTAGTCGTGCAGGTTTAGTCTTACGCGCTATTGGCGAATCACCGAGTTCAGCCCATGCCTTGGGCGCTTCGGTAATCAAAGTTCGCTATTTAGCGGTGTTATTTGGTGGTGCCATGGCCGGTTTAGCCGGGGCTTATTTGTCGACTGCTTATACGCCATTGTGGGCTGAAGGAATGATTGCCGGGCGTGGCTGGATTGCGCTAGCGTTGGTGGTGTTTGCGACTTGGCGACCCGCTCGGGTGTTAATAGGTGCCTTATTATTTGGCGGGGTGACTATTGCCCAATTTCATGTGCAGGGTATTGGCATTGAAATTCCTGCACAGTTTTTGTCTATGTTGCCGTATCTGGCAACCATTCTCGTCTTAGTGGTGATCTCGCGTGATGCAGGTTTGATTCGTCTAAACGCACCGGCTTCATTGGGGCAGCCGTTTCATAAGCAAGGCCATTAAGCATTTCAGATTTTTTATTGAGGAGCATGTTGAATGAAGCAAAACAAATTAATCGCAGCCATAAAAGGTCTGTTGGGCGCTGCTTTGCTGGTGGGTATGGCCAGTACCGCCCAAGCCGCCGATCCTGTAAAAGTGGGCTTTGTCTATGTGAGTCCAGTGGGAGATGCGGGTTGGACTTATCAGCATGACTTAGGCCGTAAAGCGCTGGAAGAAAAGTTTGGCGATAAAATTAAGGTCAAGTTTGTTGATGGTGTGCCTGAAGGCGCGGAAGCAGAACGCGTGATTCGCGAGCTAGCCGCCGATGGGAGTAAGATGGTATTTGCGACTTCCTTTGGTTTCATGAATCCAACCTTGAAAGTGGCGAAAGCTTTTCCGGATGTGGCGTTTAATCATGCGACAGGCTATAAAACAGCGGATAATGTTGGGATTTATAATGCACGTTTCTACGAAGGCCGTTATTTGGCGGGTATGATTGCCGGTGGCATGACCAAGACAAATATATTAGGCGATGTGGCAGCGTTTCCGATTCCGGAAGTGATTCAAGGGATTAATGCTTATACACGCGGTGCTTTAGCAGTTAATCCTAACATCAAAATGAAAGTCGTGTGGGTCAATTCATGGTTTGATCCGGGTCGTGAACGTGAAGCAGCAGTAGCACTAATGGATCAGGGAGCGGATGTTATTACCCATCATACTGACTCGACAGCGGTGGTTGCAGCGGCAGAGGAAAAAGGTAAATACGCGGTTGCTTACAACTCAGATATGTCTAAATACGGCGCTAAAGCACAATTGACGGCTGTTACCCATCATTGGGAAAAATTTTATACCGATGAAGTACAAAAAGTCTTAGACGGTAATTGGAAGCCGGGTAATGTCTGGGGTGGCATTAAAGAAGGTATGGTGAGCCTCGCTAAGATTAGCGATGATGTTCCTGCGGATCTGAAAGCCAAAGTGGAACAAGCGACTAAAGATATTGCCGAAGGAAAATTACATCCGTTTGCTGGCCCAGTGTTGGATCAAGATGGCGCGGAGAAAGTGCCAGCCGGTAAGAATATGGACGATGAAGCCCTAGCCAAAATGGATTTTTATGTAAAAGGCGTGGAAGGCAAATTGCCTAAGTAAGGACGCTTTTAACCCTCCTCAACTGTGGGGAGGGTCTCTCGTAGAGCGGGGTATGCTGTGGAAACTATAATAATTGAATGGCTCAGTTTAGCTTTCCGTTGGATTCATATCATTACTGGCATTGCTTGGATTGGTGCCTCTTTCTATTTTAACTGGTTACTCAATCACCTTCTCACTGCTGATGATCCTAAAATTGCAGGGCAGCTGTGGGCCTTACACGCCGGTGGTTTTTTTAACGTCGAAAAGCGCAATATTGAGCCCGGAAAGTTGCCTGAACCTTTACATTGGTTCAAGTGGGAGTCGTATTGGACGTGGATTAGTGGATTTACACTGCTTGTTATTGTTTATTATTTTGGCGCTGAAGCTTATTTAATTGATCCTGCTGTTCTGGCATTAAAACCTTGGCAAGCAATTCTGATCAGCTTATTTACCTTAGCGGGCGCTTGGCTGGTTTATCACTTTCTCTGGACGAGTCGATTTGCGCGCGACAATCCCAAAGCTGGTTTAATCATCACTACCTTGTTTGTGCTAGTGGTTTCCATTGCACTCACACAGGTATTTAGTGGGCGTGGCGCGTTTCTACATGTAGGCGCCATGCTAGCAACTTGGATGACGGGCAATGTGTTTTTTGTGATTATGCCAGCGCAACGTCAATTGGTGAAAGCGACCCTGGAAGGTCGTGAACAGGATAAGCAGCTTGCGGCGGATGCAGGTGCGCGTTCACTGCATAATAATTATCTTACCTTGCCCGTACTGTTCTGCATGATCAGTAATCACTATCCCGCTACTTTCGGAAGTGCTTATAATTGGTTGATTTTAATTGGCTTGTTTGCAGTTGGTATTCTTGTGCGCCATTACTTTAATGTGCGTGAAAAGCAAGGCAATCTCCAAGCAGCATGGATGCTCATCGTATCGTTGGTTTTATTTGTAGGTGTAGCGCTACTGGCGAGTTATCCGCAAATCAAACTGGCATTAAGTGATAACGCCCCACTGACTTATGCGCAGATTAAACCGATCGTCGATAAGCACTGTGTGAACTGCCACGCCGCGAAACCCACTAGCACTTTATTTGCTACTGCACCGAAAGGGGTGATGTTTGACACAGAGGCTGAGCTGAAGGCTAAAGCGGCTTTGATTGTTACGCAGGTCAGTACTAAGGTGATGCCCTTAGGGAATTTGACTCAGATGAGCGAGGATGAGCGCAACTTATTGGTGCAATGGGCACAATCACAGCCATAAGATAAACTGCAAGGACTAGTGAGCATGATGACTCCTCAGCAAAAAGACTCCAACTATCCACGTGACTTAATAGGCTATGCCGACCAAGTACCCAAAGCTAATTGGCCGGGTGGGGCGCGGATTGCGCTACAGTTCGTTCTGAATTATGAGGAAGGCGGAGAAAATTCTATTCTGCATGGCGATGCGGCGTCTGAAACCTTTCTTTCCGAAATTATTGGTGCACGTGCGTATGAGGGAATGCGTCACCCAAGCATGGAATCTCTTTACGAATATGGTAGTCGTGTGGGCTTTTGGCGTATTTATAAATTATTCCATGAGCGCCATATCCCGCTGACTATTTTCGGTGTTGCGATGGCCTTAGCGCGTAATCCTCGTGCCGTGGAGGCCATGCTAAAAGCAGATTTTGAAATTTGTAGTCATGGCTGGCGTTGGATTGATTATCAATTCATGGATAAAGACACCGAGCGCGAGCACATGCAACGTGCCATTGAGATTATCGAGCAGATGACGGGTGCCAAACCTAAGGGTTGGTATACCGGACGTACTAGTCCAAATACGCGTGATTTAGTCGTTGAGCAGGGTAGCTTTGTTTATGACGCGGATGATTACAGCGATGATTTGCCGTTTTGGGTGCAGGTGCAGGGCAAAAATCACTTGGTGATACCTTATACACTTGATACCAATGATATGCGTTTTGCCAGCTTCCAAGGGTTTAATAGCGGTGAGCAGTATTTTCAGTACCTAAAAGATGCCTTTGATGTGTTGTACGCGGAGGGTGCTGAAACGCCGAAAATGCTCTCCATTGGTTTACATTGTCGTATTGTGGGGCGGCCTGCGCGTTTCGCGGCCTTACAGCGCTTTGTCGATTATGTACAAAGCCATCCCGATGTCTGGCTGTGTCGACGCATTGATATAGCCGAACATTGGATCAAGGAGCATCCCGCGTCCAAAGGTAGTCGCGTATGAAATACACGATTGCTGCACTTAATGCGTTAAACCCAGCCGATTTCGTGAAACTACTGGGAGGCGTTTATGAGCATTCGCCTTGGGTAGCGGAGCGCGCTTATCCCGCAAGGCCATTTGCAGACCGTGAGGCTTTACTCACGGCTATGTGTGACAGCTTGGCTCAAGCTTCCTATGAAGAGCAATTAGCGTTGATTCGTGCCCATCCTGATTTGGCGGGAAAAGCGGCTTTGCGTGGTGAATTGACGGCGGCTTCGACTAATGAACAAGCTAGTGCTGGTTTAGATCAATGCTCGCCGGAAGAATTAGCACGCTTTCATGATTTGAATACGCGTTATAAAGATCGCTTTGAATTTCCATTTATTATGGCGGTAAAAAATGCAACGCGGCAGCAAATTTTAGGGGGCTTTGAAACGCGACTTCATAATAGTAAAAGCGAAGAGTTTGCGATGGCTTTAAGTCAAATAAATCGTATTGCCATGTTTCGCGTTAATGATTTAATACTATAGGGATATAACAAAAATGAGCGCCATCTTGGAACAGTTACAGAAGGCTTATGTTAATCTTGCCCAGCCGCGCCTAGGGGCAGCCGCCATTGCAGCCAGTGATGAATTTTTTGCCCCTTTAGAGCGTATGTTAAATCCCGATCCTGCGGTATTTATCCCGGGGAAATACGATGATAATGGCAAGTGGATGGATGGCTGGGAAACACGCCGTAAACGTGGCAATGGCTATGATCATGCGATTATTCGCATTTGCCCCGGTATGGTTCATGGCTTTGATATTGATACCTCGCATTTCACGGGTAATTTCGCGCCCTCTGCGAGTATTGATGCGTGCTATAGCGCTGATGTACCGAATGAAAATACCGCTTGGACGACTATTTTAAGTGCGCAAACCTTGCAAGGTAATACCCATAATCCTTTCGTCATTGAATCACGCGAGACGTGGAATTACCTGCGCTTAAATATTTATCCCGATGGTGGTGTGGCACGTTTGCGGGTTTATGGGCAAGTGCAGCGCGATTTGAGTCAGCTTAAAAATGAGGAAATGGATCTAGCCGCTATGCTAAATGGTGGTCGTGCCTTGTGTGCGAGTGATATGCATTATGGGCACATTAGTAATCTAATCGCACCGGGGCGTGGTATTAATATGGGGGATGGTTGGGAAACACGCCGTCGACGTGAGCCGGGGTTTGATTGGGCGATTTTACGGTTGGCGGGAGTGGGTGAGGTGAGGCGTTTAGTACTGGATACGGCGCATTTTAAGGGAAATTATCCTTATGAATGCTCAGTCTATGGCACGCTCTATACGGGTGGCAATGAAAATAGTATTGCCACGCAAAGTTTATATTGGCAGGAGTTATTGCCACTGCAACGTATGGCGGCAGACACCGAATTTACCTATGTTGAGCAGTTAAACAAGATTGGCGCTATCTCGCATCTGCGCCTAAATATGTATCCAGATGGTGGTGTGAGTCGTTTACGTGCCTTTGGTCACTTAAGTGCAGCAGGTTAATATGAAAGTTCTCATTCCTGAACCCTTGACCGCAGAAGCATTTGCTCCCTTTGGTGATGTGATTGAGCGGGCAGGGCGTGATTCTTACACCATCAATTATGGTAAAACTGCACGTTATAGTGATTTGGCTTTATTAGATACGCTGGAAAATGGCGGTAAGCCGACGGTGAGTATTTTTCGTTCTCAGCCTGCGGTTTTCCCGCTACGTATTCTCGTTATGGAGCGTCATCCCCTGAGTAGTCAAGGCTTTATTTCCATGGAGCGGCTACCTTTCTTAACCATCGTAGCACCACGCGCTGAGCGGCCTGAGGTAGATAAAATACGTTTATTTGTAGTGGGTGCACATCAAGGCATTAACTATCATCGCGGTGTGTGGCACCACTATCTGTTTAGTCCAGCAGGCGAAAGGGATTTTCTGTGTTTAGATCGAAGCGGTGGCGTCGGCAAGAATTGTGATGAGCATCACTTTGAGGAAGAGATTATTGTGGGTGTTATTGCACTGTAAACGTTAAGTCGGCGGAGCCGTCGCCGGCTCCTACCTTTGCTAATAATTTACGTAATTGGCGTTTGTCAGCCTGTCGTTCACCAGAACGTGACTTGCGATGTTCACCGCCTTTACGCAGAATCGGGGCGCGTGCAATCGGATTTACACGCACACGTTTTTGCGGCTTTATCTTGATTTTACTGGGCATAACTGCTTCCTTAGTTGGGAAATTTAAACCAACGTGCACCTTGGCTCAGTTTGCGTTGCGCTTTATTGACTTCGCGCAAACCTTCCAAAAAACGTGGCACTTCGTCAGTCAGGGTAAAAGCAAATTTCTCAGGTAAGGTCGTGTACATGGAGCGTGGAGGCTTGCTGTCGCCACGAATACCTTTCAAAAAATTGCCGGTGTCAAAGCTATTATAAAAAATCTCTTTAATGCCTAAATCATGACGAATCAATTGAATCGTCGCCGCCATTAAAGCTTCATCCCACACTTGCGCATAAGGCTTGAGCACTTCTTCGCGGTAAGTGTTGATATTATCAAAACGCCAGGTCTGCCAATCGCGCTTTACCTGACGTACCCAATCAGATTGTAATTCCTCAATCAAGGCTTGATTAGATGCAAAGTCCACATCAATCCGCGCCCAGGCTAAGGTCTCATGCTTGGACTTATTGATCGGGTGACCCCAATAAGAGAATTCACCATGATCTGCACCCTTGACTAATTGTTGGAAGCGCTCTTGATGGTCATTAGCGAAATTCAATTGCATTACCAAATGATAGCCGGTACGTGACATTTGTTTCCACTTACGCTGACTATTGCGCTCATCACCCCATTGATCCAGCGTGAGCACAAAATTCAACATAGGCTGTTCCCAAGTCGCCCATTCCAAATGCTGCGGTTTTAACTCACCTTTTCCTGCATAAGCCAGCGCTTGTTTGACAATAGGCTTATTTAGCCAGTTGGCAAAAGGTGATTGTCGTACTTGCGCGATGCTCATGCCTTGACCAATATAATCACGCAATAATTGCAAGGCATAAGCATCGCGTGTGTAACGAAATAACGTGCGCTCGCCACGCAAGCTTGCCAGAATTTCGTCTAATTCGTATTTCTCCATAATGCTAATCTCGTGTTAGTGCCACTAGGCTTAGCTAGTGGCGAGTGGTCACTTGTTCGGATAAGGGCATAGCTACGGCTTATTCTTCTGCCGAGCGTAAAGTGACAGTCAGGCGCTGGGCCTGACCACGAGACAAATTTTTGAGCTTTCATGATTTAATCCTCTTAAGCTGTGCGCAAAGGCTTAGCCTTTGACACACAAAACTTGTTTTAAGGTATGTACTACCTCAACAAGGTCGTTTTGATATTGCATAACAGTATCGATGTCTTTATAAGCGCTCGGGATTTCATCCACCACATTCTTATCTTTTCGACATTCAACACCTTCAGTTTGTTTCGCTAAATCTTGGGCATTAAAACGGCGTTTAGCCTCCGTACGACTCATGCGCCGCCCAGCACCATGTGAACACGAGCAAAAAGAATGTTCATTACCTAGGCCGCGTACTATGAATGATTTTGCACCCATACTACCCGGAATAATGCCCAGCTCACCTGCTTGTGCACTGATAGCGCCTTTACGCGTCAAGTACACTTCTGCACCAAAGTGGGTTTCTTTTTGCACATAGTTATGATGACAGTTGATGGCTTCGCGCGTCGTGCTAAAAGGCTTTAATTGGGTCTGTAAAGCCTCCAGCACCAAACGCATCATCTCGCGCCGATTGACCATGGCATAGTCCTGCGCCCAGCCTACCGCTTCCACATAATCATCAAAGTGCTGTGTGCCTTCAGTAAAATAAGCCAAATCTTTATCGGGTAAATTACCTAATGCTTTACCCACATCTTTTTTAGCTTTTTCAATAAAATAACGACCAATTACATTGCCAATGCCGCGACTACCTGAGTGCAGCATGACCCAAACATCATCACTTTCATCTAAGCAAAGTTCAATAAAGTGATTGCCGCCACCCAAAGTCCCCAGTTGTAAGCCCCAAACACGCTGGAAATTATTTAACATTTTGAGCAAGCCCGGATGCTTATCCGTGATGACATTCAAGTGTTTTTCCATATTTTTTAGGGTTGCAGCTTGGATTGATGGACTGCGATGCTGAGCAAATCCAACCGGCACTAGTTTTTCAATTGCACTGCGTACACTGTAAAGATTGTCGGGTAAGTCGTCGGCTTTGAGTGATAAACGAATAGCGTTCATACCACAGCCAATGTCTACCCCAACCGCCGCCGGAATAATAGCCCCCTTGGTAGGGATCACTGAGCCGACCGTTGCACCAATGCCATAATGTACATCAGGCATAGCAGCGATATGGCTATGAATAAAGGGTAGCTGTGCAATATTGCGCAACTGATTCAATGAGCCCTGATCTACTTCATCAGTATAAATCTTGACCGGAACTTTCCCCTGCTCGAGGGTTAATTTAACAGGCATAAAGTCTCTCTTACTGTATTTATTCCGGGCATAAAAAAACCCGGAGACTTACGCCATCCGGGCTTTTGACATGCTTTTACACACTAGCGCGTACTTGCCGGATGACTGTGATCAGTCTCCCAACAAGCAGCGGGAGACATTAATGTAAATGAATGGAGCGTTGTGTGTAATTGACAAGCATGTTGTATGTCTCCTAAGTAAACGTTTGAAAGTTGGCGAAATCGTAGAACTAAAACCCAAGTAGTGTCAAGGTTATTTTTTAATTAAGCGGGAGTGAGCAAACGCTTAAACCAACCTTTTGAACTGGGTTTATGGGGAGTATGGGCTGCGTTTGGCCATTCTAGTAAAAAATCATATTGCTCTTGTGTTTGTGGCATATTGTGACCACGAATGCTCGACAGTAATTCAGTCGCATCTTGTGCACTCATTCCATCGCGAATTAATAAGCAGCCCGCCAATACACCCGTGCGACCAATACCGGCATAGCAATGAATCGCAACATTTTTACCATGTTGTAGGTCTTGATAGAGTTTTTCCACTAGCTCATGAAACGGTTTATGACGTGTAGGGGTATGGCGGTCAGGAATAGGGAAGTGCTCAAACTCCATCCCTAATTGTAAGCACAAACGTGGCTCAAAGGCGACACCTAAGCGCATCATTTCTTGGTTTTCCAGCAAGCAAACTATTTTATTAAAGCCTGCCTCCATGTAGTTGACCATTTCATCCGCAAGCTGCTCACCATTTGGGCAAGGCATAATAAATAAACGGCCTGAACCGATTGTTTTTACTTCAAAGAAAATACTTTGCATAAATAAGCTATAGGTAAATGGTCTTTAGGGGAATCAAGAACTTAAGAATGACGTTGTAGAAATGAGACAAAGCATCTTACGTCATTTCTAGGTCAGATTCAGTAAAATTTTTTACCAACTTCTTAATGGTGGTTTGTAGCTGGTAAAAGGTTCATCGTTTCAAAAAAATTATCCTGTGAACACTATAGTGGCGTTATTGCGTAAAACTTAACTAGCGAGTGCACATTATAATAAATATTTATTTGCTTTGTCTTTTATCCGTAACTTTTTACCGTCAATAGCTAGTTTAATAGATTGTGCTTATGGTTACACCTAAAATGGGATCATGAATACTAAAACCATATCCACCATGAACCGCAAAATATCGTTACTACTCACTTTGTTTTTAGGCTCAGAGCTGGGACAGGCTGCTGAATATTGTTCGGATGAGTATTATCTCAATGTCACTTTACCTAATCAGGCACGTTGGGATATGTGTTGGGAGCACCGTGCTCGCGAAGGCATTGTGTTACACAAAATGCACTATACGCCGCCTCATGGCCAACGCTTGCAGATTCTGAATTTAGCAGCGCTCGCGCAAATCCACGTCCCGTATGATGACAATGGCGCACGCTACCATGATATTTCGGATTATGGTTTAGGCAATCAATATATGGCGAGTCTGACAACTAGCGAGTGTCCGAATGGTCGCTTACTGAACTATGCCGGTAAGTCGGTTATTTGCCAGCAAATTACGCCTGCCAGCAGTGGTTATGCGACAGTAGACAAGCAGCTACATGGTGATGCGCTGAGTTTATTTAGTGTGTCTACGATTGGCGCCTATAACTATATTCCTACATGGCGTTTTCTGGATGATGGGTCGATTGAAGCGTTGGTGGGTGCAACAGGTGCTTTACAACGTTATGGGACTATGGCCGCGAGCGAGCAAGGGTGGTTAGTAGCCGATAATAAAGTGGGCATTTCGCACACCCACAATTTCTTCTGGAAATTAGATTTCGATCTTGCTGGAACCGCCAATGATGATTATGTGGAAGAGCTGAATTTTACGCCTAATCAAGCGGGGCAATTAGCCAGAAACACCACACGCTTCAATCAAGAGGCGGGGCGCTCGGTAAATCCTGAGCAATTAAGACGTTGGCGTATTGTCGATGGTGCGGTCAAGAATGCGAAAGGTTTGCCAATTTCTTATGAAGTTCGTTTACCTCAATCAGTACAGCGCGAAGATGGGCCTGCGATAGAGGCTTTCAATCAATATGATTTTTATGTTACCCGACAAAAAACCTGTGAGTTATTTGCTTCACATAATCCAACAGGCGGTGCTTGTGCTGCTAGTTTAAATGCCTTTGCCAATAATGAATCTTTAGCCAATCAAGACCTTGTTTTGTGGCCGAGTACAACATTTTATCATGTACCGCGTGCTGAGGACTCCCCACGTATGGACGCCCATTGGTCCTCGATCGCTATTACGCCACGCGATTTGAATGACATAAATCCTTTAACGAATAGCCAAGGAGGAGGCACAGGTGCACCTATCGCTCTGGGCAGTAGCGGCGGTGGGAGTAATGCAGGTTCAGGTGGAGTCAGTGGTGAGCGTACTGCAGGTGGTGCAGGCAGTTTCTCGGTTATATTATTAGGCTTAATAGGACTATTGCGTTTTAATCGTAGAGGGATAAATCGGTTTGATAAGGCATTTGGTCGCTAATTGTCATCACTAATTTTCTATGAAGTGAAAAGTATTTTGAATGATAGTATAGTCAATATAGTTTTAGTATAAAGCTCCAGTCGTCAGCTTTATAATGCCGATAAAAGTTAGCGATTAGTGTTAGCTCTTTGCATTACGCTAGTATTGTTAGGATATATAAATAGTGGCATGGCTGACAAAGGGAGCTTGTTTATGCTTAAAAAAATAGCGCTAATCTTGGTAACAATACTGGGATTACAAGCTTGTGTTGACGATACTCAACAAAGTACGATAGCAGGACAAGCGGCTGAGCGCATAGGGAGTGTGCTCAATGGTAGACTCATGATTAATCTTCCAGCTAGTACGACGAGAGTGGGTTTAATTAACTTTCGCTATCAGTCAGCCTCCACCAATACTAGCCAAACTACGCTCACTGGTGTCACCAATACTTCAGCCCAATTCAAATATTATCAACAAGATAAACTAAGTTTTACTTTATTTAATCAAAATTTTGGCCCTATTGATGCAAAGGCCTTGATAACAGAAGCAGATTTAGCAGCAAGTTATTGCACGAATGTAGTGGGTGCAGCGAGCAATTGTGTCTATACCGTTACAAAAAATCTACAGCGTGCTTTATTGAGCGCCGATAATGATCTCAATGCAAGCACGGGTATTCGCCTAGCTAGTACCACGCCACTTCCCAATTACGCTAATTTACCGACGGTTTTACACGCAAGCCAAGATGTATTCGAAGCGGCTCTGGCCAAGCAATTAGCTTTGTATAATCGGCAGCCGTTAGCTTTATTTAAACCTTCTTTAGCGATTAATGTGGAATCGCCACAGC
This sequence comes from Thiolinea disciformis DSM 14473, assembly GCF_000371925.1. Taxonomy (GTDB): domain Bacteria; phylum Pseudomonadota; class Gammaproteobacteria; order Thiotrichales; family Thiotrichaceae; genus Thiolinea; species Thiolinea disciformis. Next base: position 41,858 of record NZ_AQVE01000021.1, read on the forward strand.
CTGAGGCCGATGATGTCGGTGGGCAGCCAGCGCCGTTTGCAGATATTTTCCGTATTGCGCGCCCGTTTAAAGAATATTCTTGCACCGACATTAGCTATGACACGAATGGCTGGCCGACCAAGATACCTGCTTCTTGTGCGACACAAAATCATGCAGTGCTCAAAGTGCCTAGTTATGCGACGGCGATCATGTTGCAAGGTGTGCCTGTTGGCGCGATCCCACTCGGTAAATACACGGTACTTTATGAAGGCAGTGGCACGATTACTTACTATGGTATAGCCAATAAAATTGCAGCGGAAAGTACGGCCAATCGTGATGTAATCGAAGTCACTTCAGTCTTAATGAATAATGTGACGACTAATCGGGCTGGTTTACGCCTCACGATTAATAGCACTAACGAGGCTAATCCAGTTAAAAATATTCGCGTGATTATGCCGGGGGGGATTTGCTCTGGAAATGTTTTAGTGCGGGTCGATAATGCGACTCAATGTGCTAGTGGAAAATATTTGAGCTTTGAAACAATGCTCAAAGCGAATCGCAATAATGTTGTTTTTAATCCCGATTATTTACGCTTCCTAAAAGACTTTAAAGTCTTACGCATGATGAATTTCATGGAGGCTAGCCCGCGCAATCCGTGTTATACCCTGACAGGTGATGCTTACAAAACCTGTTTGCTGCAAGAATTTACTTGGGGCCAACGTGCGCAAATGAATCAAGCCACATGGGGTGGGTCTGCTCGCACGTCACTATTAGAGCGTTATGCACGCGGTGTGCCTTTAGAGGTAGCTGTTGCGTTAGCGAATCAATTAAATCGTGATCCTTGGTTTAATATTCCACATAATGCAACGGCTGAATATATTAGCAATTATGCTACTTATGTACGTGATAATTTAAAAGCGACTTTAAAAGCACATATTGAGTACAGTAATGAAACGTGGAATGGTATCTTCTGGGCTTCGCTATACGTCCGTGAAAAAGGTAAAGATTTAGACACTAATGGTTATCGAGCAGGTTATAAATATTATTCCAATCGTTCAGTAGAAATATTTAAAGAGTGGGCGCGTATCTTTGGCGGCACTAATCGTTTAGTAAGGGTATTAAATACCTATAATTTAGATGAATGGGGTTCGCGTAATATGCTCGCTTATAATGGCAATGCGACGTATGTTGATGTATTAGCAAGTGCACCTTATTTTTATGGCTGTTGGAGTCGTGCTGCCAGTAATGGTACGCCTATTGCGGCTTGCTCAGATACTGTAGCTATCCCCAAAGTAGTGAAGGAGGCTGTCAGCGTTGATGACATTTTCTCGATTATTGATAATGTTAATGATCCTTATGGCATGGCTAAAACCATCTATTGGCTAACACGACAAGCTGTGGTGGCCAATGAATTTACCAACGATCGTGGCAAGAAGTTAGATTTTTACACTTATGAAGGTGGACAGCACTTAACCATTGACTATAGCCATTATCAAATTCCAAGTGGCGCTAGTGCTGCTGAAATTGCGCAGATTAATGCTGAAATTGCACGAATGCAGAGTCTTATTCGTGGTGCAAATCGTGATCCGCGTATGGGTGAGCGCTATACTCAGTTATTAAATGCTTTTAAGGCCAATGGCGGTAAACTATTCACACTGTTTACGATGCCACAGAGTTATCATAAGTTTGGGACGTTTGGGATTAAAGAGCACTTAAACCAAGAGCGTAGTGCCGCACCAAAATATGATAAAGCTATGCAGTTTCAAGAAACAGTGGGAAATTGTTGGTGGACTGCTTGTTAACGGATATTAAGAAATTAAAAAAGGCCAACCAACTGGCCTTTTTTAGCTGGTAGTGTAATTATAATCAATAATTAAAGGAGCATGATCAGAAAAACGTTCGTGTTTATAAATCTGAGTCGCCTTAACCGTACCGCGCAGGGACGGGCTTAAGATTTGATAATCAATGCGCCAGCCCACATTTTTTTCAAAAGCTCGCATACGCATAGACCACCAAGTATATTCGTGTTCAGCTTGTTCTAATTCACGAAAGGCATCCACCCATTGCCAATTATTAAAGAGTTTGTCTAACCAAGCACGCTCTTCTGGTAAAAAACCAGAAGTCTTCAAATTGCTTTTCCAATTGCGAATATCGCGCTCTTGATGTGCAATATTCCAATCGCCGCCAACAATGACATCGCGCTTATCGTCAGTTAATTTATTCATGACAGTTTCTAGGTGTGCCATGCAGCGATATTTAACATCTTGTCGTTCTTCGCGTGAGGAGGCCGAGGGTAAATATAATGAAGCAACACTTAATTTTCCAAACCGTGCTTCTATATAACGGCCTTCTGAGTCAAACTCCTCACAGCCCATACCATAAATAACTTGATCCGGCTGTTGGCGCGCATAAATCGCTACACCGCTATAACCTTTTTTTTGTGCATCATGGTAATAGCAGTAATAACCCTCAGGAAAAAATAACTTGCGATTTTCTTCTAGTTGCCAGATTTGTGCTTTTGTTTCTTGAATGCAGACGACATCAGCCTGTTGTGCCAAAAGCCAAGTCATGAAACCTTTTTGGGTGGCAGAGCGAATGCCATTAACATTCGCGGTAATAATGCGCATTTAATGAGGAAAGCCTAAGAATAAGGCTTCCATCAGTGCCTTTTGGGCATGAAGGCGATTTTCCGCCTCATCCCAAATGACACTTTGGGGGCCATCGATGACTTCTGCGGCTACTTCTAGGCCACGATAAGCTGGCAAGCAATGCATAAAAATAGCATCGGGATGAGCTAAGGCCATCATTGCTTCAGTGACTTGGAAGCCAGCAAACGCTTTTTCGCGTGCTTTTTTCTCTGCTTCTTGCCCCATACTGGCCCAAGTATCGGTAATGATGACATCAGCGCCTTTGGCAGCCTCATTTGGATCACGGAAAAAATGTAATTGCGCTTGATTGGCTGCCACAACTTGAGGATTGGGATCATAACCCTGCGGTGTGGCAATATTTAAGGTGAAGCCAAATTGGGTGGCGGCATTCATCCACGAATGACACATATTGTTACCATCACCAATCCAGGCAGCAGTACGGCCTTTCGGTGAACCACGTTGTTCAGTCCACGTCATAATATCGGCTAAGAGTTGACATGGATGATACATATCGGTCAAAGCATTAATGACGGGTACGCGTGAGTAGGCAGCAAATTTCTCGACTTTTTCTTGCTCAAACGTGCGTATCATGACCAAATCGACCATGCGCGAAATAACGCGCGCCGAATCTTCAATGGGTTCGCCACGTCCTAATTGGGTATCATCCGGCGATAGGAATAGTGCATGTCCACCTAATTGTGTCATGCCGGTTTCAAAAGAAACGCGGGTACGCGTTGAGGCCTTTTCAAAAATCATAGCCAGCGTACGATCTTTAAGCGGCTGATAGGTTTCCCCACGTTTAGTCATCGCTTTTAAATCAATAGCACGTTCAATCAGCGCCGTTAATTCAGCAGGACTACAGTCTTTTAAGGTTAGAAAATGTCTGACAGTTTGCATGATTTTTCTCCTCTAACGTGACTGAACTGCAAGGAAACGCTGCACTAAATCCACCACAAGATTAACGATCTGATCGGCTTGAGCTTGTGTGATAATAAGGGGGGGCAATAAGCGAATCACTTTAGCTGCGGTTACATTGATTAAAAGCCCTTGCTCTAAGGCTTGTTTGACCAAATCACCACAATCACGCTCTAGTTCGATGCCCAGCATTAGACCTCGCCCACGCACCGCCGTTACTCCTTGGGTATGAGCAAGCTTTGCTTTAAATTGTTCTAGCATATAAGCGCCTAATTCAGCGGCTTTGCTAGCGAGTTGGTCGCGTTCCATAATGCCTAAAACAGTCAGCGCTGTACGGCAGGCTAAGGGGTTACCACCAAATGTCGAGCCATGATTACCAGCACTAAATAAGTCACTGGCTTTACCGCTGACTAAGCACGCACCAATCGGCATACCATTGCCCAAAGCCTTTGCGAGGGTCATGACATCAGGTTTCGTGTTGCTTGCTTGCCAAGCAAACCAATAGCCCGTTCGGCATAAGCCCGCTTGAATTTCGTCTAGCATCAATAAGCAATCATATTGATCACAGAGTGCGCGTAGTTTTGGCAAATAGTCGGCGGGCGGTACGCGAATACCGCCTTCACCTTGAATCGGCTCGACCATGACCGCAACGATATTATTATTCTGCGCTAATAAATCGGCGACCGCTTGCGCATCACCATAAGGAGCACGAATAAAGCCTTCGACTAAGGGGGCAAAGCCAGTTTGTACTTTAGGGTTACCTGTGGCAGTGAGCGTTGCCATGGTACGACCATGGAAGGAGTCACTCATCACAATAATGCTAGGAACGGCGATACCTTTTCGATTGCCATGGAAGCGCGCTAATTTAATCGCCGCTTCATTGGCTTCCGCGCCAGAGTTGCCGAAAAATACTTTTTCCATGCCAGAAAGTTGGCAAAGTTTAGCGCCCAAGGCTTCTTGGTAAGCAATATGATAGACATTCGAGGTGTGGACGAGGGTTCGCGCTTGTTCGCTAATGACATCCGCAACTTCAGGGTGTGCATGTCCGATATTGCACACAGAAATACCAGCCAATGCATCTAAATAGGCTTTACCATTTTCATCCCACAAGGTGGCTAATTCACCTCGAACAAAGGTCACTGGTAAGCGCGCGTAAGTAGGCATTACATAAGATCCAGTCGACGCAGTTGTCATAGCTAACCCTCTGTCTAGCTTAAAAAAATAAAAAGGCAGCCATTAAAGGCTGCCTTTAAAAAATCTAAGTTCCGAATATAGGAGATGTATCCTGACTTGTCAATTAACTAAATTTTGCTTTTGTCAAGTTTAGATTCAATGTTGTTCAATAAGCTAGATTTTGACTCGGACGTTTGGCTAAATAACATACACGTGTCAGATTCGCAGGGAAGATATGCACTGGAATCACTTCCAATTCAAATTCATGACGCTCCGCCATGCCCTTGAAGAATTTATCAGGCGGTGTTAAGTAATGGTAGCGCTTGGCAATTAATCTACCGATTTTGGATTGATTCATTTCAATATTTAGAAAATAACCACCGGGCTTAACTAGATTAAATAAATCGGTGACAGTCGCAACGGGGTTTTTCGAATAACCAATAACACCACCGGTTGAAACGACGTCAAAGCTAGCGGGTAATAGCTTTAAGGTATTACCCTTTAAGTCTTTGACTTGATTAGGTATAGTGATGTCAGCAATGCCTACCCGAATTTGAGCCAAGTTAATGCCATTTTTTAAGGCATTTTTTTGCGTTTGTTTTAATAATTCGCTATTTAAATCCGTCGATAATAATCGTGAGTGACGATATTTTTTTAATAAACTCAAGCCAATAATGCCTGTTCCGCAGCCTGCATCCAAAATACTCGCGTTCGGAAAAGAGTCTAGCGGTAAGTTAAAGATAAATTCTTGGATGCTGTGCTCCATACCCAAGAGTTTCATACTGAGTGCATAAGAGCGGTATAAGCTATCTAATTGCATGATGTGACTTTGATTACATCAACCTAAAATTAAAAAGGATAGCTGTGGTGGCGGCGAATATGGTAAACACTAGCCGGTGGAAAATTATTCAGAACAAAGCTACTACGTTCCGCCACTAGGCCGTGCTTTTGTAATAAGTGCGATTTTACTGGGCAGCGATGGCCGTATGTGAATTGAATAAAAACACCATCGGATTTTAAAGCCTTAAAAGCGCCATCTAGAATTTCATCGACAATTTGATCGCGCATGGAAAGGAAAGGTAAACCGCTCACTACAGCACCCGCAGGCGCTAGTTTTAATTTATGGAGCTGCTCTGCACGTGCATTGAAAACGCGCGATTGGGGATAACGTGATTTGAGCCTGTACGCGAAGTTTCGATTTAATTCAACTAAGGTTAAATCCGCTTCCGCCACACCTGCATGGAGTAATTCACGGGTAAATACCCCTGTGCCCGGGCCTAACTCAATCACAGGGCCACTGTCAGCACCTAAGCCCTTAACCATTTTTTTGGCTAGTTGTTCGCTAGAAGGAATGATAGAAGCTGTTCTAAGGGGAGCCTTAATCCACTCTACCAGAAACGAGGAGGTTTCATTTAATCTTAGGGTTTTAGTTATCATAAATTCCTTCACAAGCAGACGGGTGTTGGGGCGATGTTTTAACTGCAATGTCAAAATTCAGCAAGTCCTAAATGCAAAAAAAGCCGGACAATTTGACCGGCTTTGGGAAAATAAGCTATTTCACTGAAGCTAAGCTGAATCATTAACCTGCAAAATTTTGCGCCGCGAAATCCCAGTTGACTAATTGATTTAGGAAAGTTTCGACGAATTTGGGGCGTAAATTACGATAATCAATATAATAAGCGTGCTCCCAAACATCGATGCACAATAAGGCTTTATCGCCCGTGGTTAAGGGTGTGCCTGCTGCGCCCATATTGACAATATCAACGCTACCGTCGGCTTTTTTCACCAGCCATGTCCAACCAGATCCAAAATTGCCGACAGCGGAGGTTTGAAAGGCTTTTTTGAAGTCTTCATAAGAACCCCATTTTTTGTTAATCGCTTCTGCCAAAGCTCCGGTAGGGGCTGCACCCCCTTGTGGTTTCATGCAATTCCAGAAAAAAGTATGGTTCCAGACTTGTGCGGAATTGTTATAAATGCCGCCACTAGAGGTTTTGATAATCTCTTCGAGCGACCTATTTTCAAACTCTGTACCTGGGATGAGGTTGTTTAAGTTATTCACATAAGCAGCATGGTGTTTGCCATAATGGTACTCGAAGGTTTCAGCTGAAATATGTGGCGCCAAGGCGTCCTGAGCGTAAGGCAAAGCGGGTAAAGTGAAAGCCATAATGAGTACTCCTAAATATCATTTGTGTTGAAAGCAAAGTAGAGCAAAACAGTAAGATAGGCTATTCAGCTACTATTGCGCAATAAACGTCTTTTCTAGTCGAACATTTTTCTAAAGTTTGGGCTTGGATTACACTGCGCAAACTTGGCCTCGCCAAGCTTTTCAGAATACGACGATTGATCAAGGAATAATAAGTGAATCCTAAACTCCCTGGGCGCGTTGAGTTTATTGTACTAACCGCGTTCCTAACTTCTATTACCGCTTTAGCCATCGATGCAATGCTGCCAGCCTTGCCCGAGATTGCGACTACTTTAGGTGTGGCGGATCCGAATCATGCGCAATTAATTATTTCTGTTTTATTTATGGGTTTGGCGGTTGGACAAATCGTGTTTGGCCCGATTTCTGATAGTACGGGGCGCAAACCCTTGATTTACGCTGGTTTAGGCTTATTCATACTGGGTAGCGCGATTTCGATGTTTTCGACCAATTTTACCATTATGTTGCTGGGACGTTTTTTACAAGGCTTAGGGGCCGCGTCGACGCGTGTGATTACCATGGCCTTAGTGCGTGACTGCTTTGTCGGACGTGCAATGGCGCAAATTATGTCTTTCACCATGATGGTTTTTATTTTAGTACCTGCTTTAGCACCCGCCTTGGGGCAGCTTGTTATTTATCTAGCAGGTTGGCGAGCCATTTTTATGGTATTTATTCTGTTGGCACTACTCGTATGCTTCTGGTTTGTATTACGGATGCCAGAAACCTTACCTCGGGAAAAGCGCATTCCCTTTACTTGGCAAGAGCAGCGTGAGGCGATTATTTCTACCTTAAAAGATAAACACGCCATGATTTATAGTGTGATTAGCGGGGTTATTTTCGGCGCTTTTATGGGCTATCTCAACTCCGTACAACAGGTATTGCAGGTGCAGTATGCGTTAGGCAGCCAATTTCCACTGTATTTTGCCATTACCGCACTAGCGGTGGGAGTGGCGTCGTTTGTGAATGCCAAGTTGGTGCTCCGCCTAGGAATGCGCTTATTGTCGCGCCGCTCCCTAATCGTGATGACGGTCTTATCGACCTTATTTTTAGTGATGGAGTGGCTAAGTGTGGAGCAACCACCTTTGTGGGTGTTGATGCCTTATCTGATCGTACTGTTTTTTTGCGTGGGCTTGTTGTTTGGAAATTTGAATGCTTTAGCCATGGAGACCTTGGATAAATATGTGGGCATGGGCGCTTCGATCGTGGGGACTGTGTCTAATATTGTGGCGATTCCTTTGGGAACATGGATTGGGCAAAGCTATAATGGCACCGTACAACCCTTAGTGATTGGCTTTACTACACTCAGTGCTGTGGGCTTATTGCTGATGATCTGGGTAGAAAGTTTAGCAAAGCCAATGCCTAAGACGGCGCAAACCCTTTAAATTTTCGTCATCATGCTTGGTTGTTGAGTCTTATCGCTAAATAACCAAGCTATGCTCCCCGCGATTAACGCAGCGGCTAAGCTAAATAAATGCAGATTAAGTGCGTGAACCAGAGCCGCTTGCCAACCGATAAATCCAAATAGCGCAAATACCACACCGACTTCATACAATGGCATGTTAAAGAGCGAGCGTAGTGGGATGAATAAAGCCAATTCGCCTGCTACCAACGCCAGAATTAGCACATTAAAACTATGATCAGGCATGAGTTGACGCAGGAACCAAGCTAATCCGAGCAGGTAAGCTCCCCAAATGAGCCAAGTAATGCCCCAGCTTTTTAAGAAGGCAATAAAATTATCCGGTAAACCGCTTAAAGTTTGTTGAGCTAAGATACCTAGGTTAGTGTCATCGCCTAAAAAGCGGCGCTGTAGTATATGACGAGTCGCATAAATAACCAGCGGAATCAATAACCATAACGCAATGACTATAACTGCGAGACGTCGAAACGGCGTAATCACGAGTAGGGGATAAATTAGAAAGCATAGCAAGGTATGCCAATCAAGTAAGCGAAACCACAAAGTAGCGGATTGAGATTCGGCATAGGCAATCCCCGAAACACGATGCATCATCGCAGCGAAAGCGTTATTAGCTTGACGTGGTAAACCGAATTGATTAAAAAAATGATCGAGTAGGGCGAGGTGTGTTGCACGTTTGGGGTGATGGCTTAGGGTGTTAGGAAAAAAGTCCATCAAGCGCCAGACGCGTGCAGCATAACTGGCTGCAACGAAAGTCGCAGCGATGAATAAAGCTTGCCACGCTACGTTTTGCCATGCTTGGAAAACGCCACGCCAATCCACTAGCCATTGAACGAGGGCAATAAAAGTGATAGTTCCTACACTAGCCAGCCAAAATAGCAAGTTTTTAGGGCTAGTACTGGTGATTAACTTTGGATTATTCATAAGATAAAGGCTTGTTTAGCTATTTTATGAGGGTCGATACGGTATTATTGAGAGTTTATGCTCAGAAGGCAATGTAAGCGCGTTTGACTATGGATAAACGAATGAATCCCTTGATTGACACTTTACTAAATCACCGTTCAGTGCGCCAGTTTACTGAACAAGCTATTGCCCCCGAATTGTTAAACACTTTGCTTCAATGCGGTCAAGCGGCGGCTTCCTCTAGTTTTATTCAAGCCTATTCGGTGATCCGTGTGACGAATGCTGAGCACCGAGCACGCATAGCAGCTTTGGCGGGTGGACAGGTTTGGATTGAACAATCCCCTGAGTTCTTAGTGTTTTGTGCCGACTTATATCGAATTAATCAGTGCTGTATGGCACAAGGTGAGGGGGTCTTACAAGGACACACGGAGCATTTTATCGCGGCAACCGTTGATGTGGCTTTGATGGCACAGAATGTATTAAGTGCTGCCGAATCCTTGGGTTTGGGGGGAGTATTCATCGGTGGCATTCGTAATGATCCAGAAACCTTAAGTGAGTTATTGGACTTGCCTGATTTGGTCTATCCGGTTTTCGGGATGTGTTTGGGCTATCCGAATCAAGAAACGAGCTTAAAGCCTCGTCTTCCGGTCACAAGTATTTTGCATGAGGGAAAGTATCAAACGGACTTAATACAAGAAAACATCCAACAGTACGACGCCAAGATGCAAAGCTATTATCAAGCACGAACCCGTAATGCACGTACTTCAACGTGGTCAGCACAAACTGCGAAAGCAATACAGGGAAAGCTGCGTCAGCACATGCTAAGCTTTTTACAAAAGCGTGGTTTTTTGCGCCAGTAATTCGATGAAGATTTTTTTTTCATGATGTAAAATAAAAGAATCACATGAGTAACCGCTGGAATAGCAAGAGACGACAATGACTACATTGCTGGATGCTTTAGTAATTGATATGGGTGGTACCAACATTCGCTTAGGTTTGTTGGCGCAGAATTTATTAGTGCCACAATATGTAGAAACTTATGAAATTGATGCTTTTCCCAGTCTTGCCGATGTGATCAGTTTATTCTTAAGCAAAGCGCCGCCTCATGCCATCAAACAGGCCTGTATTGATGTAGCAACACCAGTGACGGGCGATCTAATCAAGCTCACCAATCATGATTGGAGTTTTAGTATTAGTGCGATTGGTCAGCAGTTTGGCTTTCAGCGTGTCAAAGTGATCAATGATTTTACGGCGCTAGCCTTGTCCATTCCCTTGCTATCGCCTAATGAACTCAAGTTGGTTGGGCAGGGGAGTGCCGATCCTGATGGCACGATTGGCCTATTAGGGCCAGGAACCGGCTTAGGCGTATCCGGTTTAGTGCGTTCAGCCGCAGGCCTGTATCCTATTTCTGGTGAAGGTGGGCATGTCACTATTGGGGCACGCAATGCGCGCGAATTAGCGATTTTCTCGGCGTTTTGGGAGCGTTATGGGCATATGTCCGCTGAGCGCTTGCTCTCAGGAACCGGTTTGGAAGAAATTTATGTAGTGATCGCCAAATTAAATGGTATTGAAGCTGAACCTTTATTACCTGAAGAAATTTCAGCACGTGCGGTGAATAAATCTTGCCCAATTTGTATTGAAGTCATGAATATGTTCTGCGAATGGTTGGGTATTGTGTCAGCGAATTTAGTGCTGACCTTGGGTGCAACGGGTGGCTTGTATATTGGTGGTGGTATTGTCCCCAAACTGGGTGATTATTTTATTAAATCGAATTTCCGTGAAATGTTTGAAACGAAAGGGCGTTTCCAAAACTTTATGCGCGGTATTCCGGTTTATATTATTAATGCCGATCAGCCGGCCTTACGCGGTGCTGCTAGTGCGTTGTCAGTCCGATTTGAACGCATTGGTCTGACCTGGCGCGCTTAAGGTTTTTTGCACAAGCTTTCCCTGACAAAAGCCGCCTATTCTTTGTGCGGCTTACTACTCCCTAACCCTCACTCGCTACAGTTTGTCTTGTTTCAGCTTGCACAAAGTGATGGAAGATTATACTGAGCACCTTCGCACAACAATATTGATATAGCTAACAGGATGGTGCTACATGTTTACAATGAAAGTTGATGAGGATATTGAATTAGGTTTAGTAGACCGCACATTTGCTAAACACTACATTAAAGCCACGCGTGAGAATTATGAGCATTTAATGAAGTGGATGGGCTGGCCTCTCTATTGCCGCACCGAGCAAGAATTTTATAATTTCATCAATGGTTATCTCCACGAGTATGCGGCCGGACGCAGTGTGAACTGTGGAATTTTTTATAAAGATGAAATGGTGGGGGGTATTGGTTTTCACTTTATTGATTATACCTTAGGCAAATTGCAGATCGGCTATTGGCTTATTAAAAGTGCACAAGGCAATGGTATTGTGACCCGAGCTTGCAAACGTATGATTGAGTATGCTTTTAACGATTTGAATATGAAAAAAGTAGAAATACGCGTTGCACCGGAGAATAACCGCAGTTGTGCTGTTTGCGAGCGCTTAGGCATGCGTTTAGAAGGTGTTATCACCTGTTCAGAAAACTTAAATGGTAAAGTTGTGGATCATATGGTGTATGGTTTGGCTCGTCAGGCGGTATAATGCGCCTTTTTAACTAAGGAATCCCCATGCCTCCAATACCTGCTTGCCCACAGTGTCAGTCTGAATATGCTTATGAAGATGGGGAATTATATATTTGCCCCGAATGTGCGCATGAATGGCCAAAATCTGGCATTGCATCGGAATTAGAGAGTGATCAATTAAAAGTTGTAGATGCGAACGGCACTGAATTGCAAGAAGGTGATTCAGTAACGGTTACTAAGGATTTAAAAGTCAAAGGCAGTTCCTTGGTAGTAAAAGTAGGTACCAAGGTCAAAAATATTCGTTTGGTGGAGGGCGATCATAATATTGATTGCAAAATCGACGGTATTGGGGCGATGAAATTAAAGTCTGAGTTTGTCCGTAAGGCTTAATCAGCATCTTAATCTGCCTCACGTTTCTGCTTGCGATAATCCCAAGGCGCTTGTGGCTTAGCCTCGCGCCATAATCCTGTGTCATTTTTGCGCGCCTGCTGCTCCAGTGCAGCATAAGCCTCGCGTTCAGCAGGGCTTAATTCACTAGCATAGGCGACGTAGAACCAGCCACAGCCTTTACGAATTTGCTCCATAGCTAAATCTTTTCCGCCAGCCTTAGCACTAACAACTAAGCGACCATAGCGATCACTTTTGTGAGCAGTCACCACAATCGTACTGCGCCCCGTTAACTCAATCAGACTTTGTTTGCACTTCTCACCATAAGCTTGGCTTTTCTCTGGGGCATCTACACCGCGCAAACGAACTTTATAAATTTGGCCGTCCGGTGTTCGCACCGAAAAGCTATCGCCATCACTAATATGATCAATCTTGGATTTAGCTAGTTGAGTATTTAATTGTTCTAAGCCTTGTTTAGTAGCTGGTGCAGGACTTGTCGTTTTGGGAATATCTACAGTGGTATTTTGATTGCCGTCTAATAAATCGGGGGCAAAAATTTTCGCTAAAATAAGTCCGACCACTAAAGTGGCTATACTTAAATGACGCCAATGTTTTTGGGTGAAGCTACTGAATTTAGTGGGACGCGGTGGCATGGGACAACACAGGCTCTAGGGTTTTCCAGACATTTTCTAAAATGATAGTTTGTGCTTTCTCATTCGGATGCAAGCCATCGGCCTGAATGAGATCGGGATTGAGGGCAACCCCTTCTAATAAAAAGGGCATAAAGGTTAATTCATATTGTTTAGCTAAATCCTGATAAACTTGTGCGAAACGCTTGGTATAGACGCTGCCATAATTAGCCGGCATATAAATGCCGATTAAGATGACTTTGGCATTAGCGGCTTGGCTCAGTTGAATCATTTTCTCCAAATTCGCTTGCATTTCCGTCGTCGGTTGACCGCGCAGCCCGTCATTTGCACCTAATTCAAGCAAAACATAATCGGGCTTATGTGTGCTTAAAGCCTCAGGCAGGCGTGTTAGTCCGCCGCTAGTGGTTTCGCCGCTAATACTGCCATTCACAAGTTTAAAGGATGTCCCCAGTTTTTCTTGCAATAAATTAACCCAGCCTTTTTCCACCGGTATACCATAGGCAGCACTTAAGCTATCGCCCCAGATTAAGATAGTTTTGGGTGGAGTAGGCGTGGTTTCGGCCAAGGCTAGCGTAGGTATCAAGGGCATTATTAATAATAAGCTACATAAAAAGAGCCAAGCGCCTTTAGGCCATTGTATTATCACAGATTTTATCCTTTCTTCCTATTCATGCTTAAAAGTGTGTTGCCAAGTTGGATGTGCTGCTAACTTGGACAAGGCTTGTCGTAATAAGGTTTTGCCCGGCTCAGTACGAAACCATGTAGATAAACCGGAAGGGTGAGGTAAAGGTAGTAGATCTACATTTCGTCCTTGTACTTCAATTTGGTATATGTTGCCAATCACGTCGGTCAATTTATCCACAGCCAGAAATTGATTTATGGCGAGTTTGCCGATCAAAATCAAGAGCTCAGGTTGTAAAAGTGCCAGTTCTCGTTCTAACCAAGGGCGGCAAGCGGCGATTTCTTCAGGGGATGGGACACGATCGCCTGTCTTTCCTTTGAGCTGGATTTGTTTGCCGGGAAAGCAGCGGCAGACCGCTGCCATGTAGACTTGTGCGCGGTATGCCTCCTCCTGCACCCCAATACTCGCAAACCATTGAAACAGGGTTTTGCCGGCTGTCCAACCAAAAGGCTGGCCTGCTTTTGCTTCGTGAGGCCCAGGCGCTTGCCCAATCGACATAATACGCGTTACCACGGGTGGACAAGTAATAACAGGGGGATGCATATTGACACAACGCGTACAGTGTTTGAGTTCGTGCTGGTGTTGAATCAGTTGGGTGTATATCGGGGTCTGGATCACTAAATCAGGTGGCTTTTGTTCTCAACGAGGATGCATTACCCTAACACCCTTCCGAAGGCTTTTCCAGCCTGCTCAGGGATTATAAGGCCTTCAGAAAAATGGGCATTGTTTTTATTTGAATTAGGGCTAATTTTTATGCAAAAGACAAGGATAGCTAAACTAGCAGGAACGCTGGTGTGTACAGTTTTTTTGGGGAAATCTGCACTAGCCGCCACACCTACCGCTGTAAATACTTCGGCATCAACTAAATCCGCTGAGACACTTCCTGTTGAATCGGTGAGAATTATTTCTATGAAAGATGCGCGCCAACCCTTTGATATGGCCGCTAAACTACAGTGGAATCCGCATGATCAACACTGGGATAAAGTATTGGTTTTGTATAATGGTGCCGCGAATCCGCCTCAAGAGCATCCCGTATGGAAATATTTGAGTCATTTATCCGATCCCAAGCGTCACCCATCAAAACCAGGGGAAAATATCGGGTATCAATCCTTTAAGCTCAATGCTTATTGTGAAGGTACAACTCCCTTAAGCTCAGGGAAGGCTTGGGTAGTAAATTTTAACCAGAATCAGCTTGGCCTCTATGGGGAAAAGGATCATTTGCGGGATTGGAATTGTCCTGACTGGACGATGGGCTTGGATAAGGCAGTCATCGTAAACGGTGCGCTATCTCGTACTGGTAAAGACCAAAGTATGCGAATCCGCTTACCGCGCGGCTTGTCGGGCTGTGATAGTCCAGCCAGTTGTGTGAATTGGAAACCCTTGCTGGGGGCAAAACTTGATAGCTTATACTATTCGTACTGGGTCAAGTTTCCTCAATCGTTTGAGTTTGTGATGGGAGGGAAATTACCAGGTATTGGCAGCTTTAATGCGAATAGTGGGGGTGCTAAACCAAGTGGACATGATGGTTGGAGTATCCGTGCGATGTGGAATTTAAAAGGTCAATTAGGGCAGTACGTTTACCATATGGATCAACCCAAGCCCTTTGGTGAGTTTTTTGAATGGGATCTTCCGCCCATTGTGAAAGATAAGTGGTATCACATTAAAACTTTCGTCAAACTCAATGCAGGGGGGCAGAAAGATGGCATTGTAAAAACGTGGGTAGATGGAAAAGTGGTGTTAGATAAGCATGATTTACGGTTTCGAGCCGGAAATAATTTGCCGATTGAGCGCTTTTTGTTCTCATTATTTTATGGTGGCAGTGGCCCAGAATGGGCACCACCTCGGGACATGGATATTTACTTCGACGACTTTGTTTTGTCATCGTCTGATGATTAAGACTTAGGATGTGCTGTCTGTTGTACAATTTTGGCAACAGCAGCCGAATCTAATTCACCATCACCTTGTTCAACTAATTGCCGCATCGCTTGAATCACATACTGTGAAGCGGGCAAATTCAGTTCATAAGCATTGAGGGTTTTTGCCACTATCTGTAAGTCTTTATGATGGAGTTTTGCTTTGAAGCCGGGCGTATACTGATTATCAATAATACGCTTGGCATGAACTTCCATCGCCTTAGAATTAGCAAATCCACCCATTAAAGCGGTACGTGCTTTATCTAAATCCACGCCTGCCATTTTAGCCATCTCAAAAGCTTCACTAATGGCTACAACGGTTTGTGCAATAATTAAATTGTTGCAAGCTTTCACCATTTGGCCTGCACCATGTTCACCAATATGGGTAATCGTTTTACCCATGGCAGCCAATACGGGCAAGGCTTGTTCGAAATCTTCTGTTTTGCCACCGACCATAATAGTTAGGGTGCCAGCAATAGCGCCCGCTTCACCGCCGGAAACAGGGGCATCTAGGAAGCGTATACCTTGTTTTGCTAAATCAGCCGCTATTTTTTGAGTGGCAACGGGCGAAATCGTGCTCATATCAATCACGAGTAGACCAGCTTTACCCTGTGTGATGACCCCATCCTTTCCTAATAAAATAGCTTCGACATCGGGGGTATCCGAGACCATGGTGATTAAGACATCGACCTCTGCGGCTAAACGTGCAACAGAATCATAGAATGTTGCACCTGCAGTGACTAATGTTTGAGCGGTTTCAGGGTGACGTGCATAAACGCCTAAAGAAAAACCTGCTTTGAGCAAGTTCAAACCCATAGGTTTACCCATGATGCCAAGGCCGATGAGTCCGATGTGCTTTATTGAATCCATATGCTTCATCCCAGAAAAGAATTTGCTGAGAATACCTGAACTTGCTAGCGCTAACTAGCGTTTGGGAAGCACGGATCTTTTAGGAAGTTCAGGTATTAGTCAAATTACATCTACTGGCGTGTTTATCTGGGTGAGTCATTTATTTTAGAATAAAGGTTTTTACACTAAAGCATTTTTTATATGGATACTAATCAAGTTAAAAGTATTTTACAAAAAGCAGTGCTAGTGGCTGCAATCCCTGTTATTTCTAGCACACAAGCAGCAACACTTAAACCACCTGACAATATTCAGCCGTGTCGCGCTCCTACACAGAAAAACCCACAAACCCAGTTGGTTAATCAAAGTTTGCCTGGGTTAGGTAGTATTTTAACGACGCAAGAATGCCTTGTGGCTTGTCGTGTGCTCGTTGAACGTAGGTATAATACGAATACGCTGCCAGATTTACTGCGCATAGAAGGTTTCAAAGCCAATAAATGTCAGACCCAACTTACTAATAATGCTGCTCCCTATGGTGGTGGGCGGATCAATTGTGATGCGAGTTTTACCTTAGTTCAGGCACCCTTTACCTATAATGCTGGCTGCTATAACCCAACTATCTTTCGTCCCCGTCCCCGTGCGGTTCCTGGACGTCTACCAACTGGTTTGACGCTTATTGAATCAGAAACGCAACATGCCCTAGGTAATTATTTTGCGCATATGGCGGCTATGGAAAGCGCTGCTATTACGGCTTTTGATTATTTGGCACAAGAATTAGCGTTCTATGCTGCGCCCCATCATTTAATTCAAATGGCCTATGAGGCTATTAATGAAGAAGCTGAACATGCTGCATTAGCTAGGCTTTTAACTGAGGCTTATGATGGTGCTAGCTATAAGATTGAGATCAAGCCTTTCCAATTGCGTTCGTTTTTTGAAATTGCTTTAGAAAATGCGGTGGAGGGCTGCGTAAATGAAACGTTTGCAGCGGCTTTGGGATATTGGCAACAGGAATATGCGGTATTAAAAACATTTAGGCAAGTGATCGCACATATTACTGAAGAAGAAAGTAAACACGCCGCTTTATCTTGGGGGATTCATGAATGGGCGTTTCCACAGTTATCTATAAATGAGCAGCAACAAATTCGTCAAGCTCAGCTAAATGCGATTGAGCGCTTGGAGCAGACATTTATGGTTGAAGAAGAGCCAAGCTTGCGCCAAGCCTTAGGTATGCCAGATCGTGATCAAGCTCAGGCTTTACTAAAACAACTGCGTGCCGAATTATGGAGTGTACATTTAGTTTAATGCGCTAAATATCCTGATAGTTTTAGTCCCTAGGCACTGCACTAGGGATTTGCAAATACAACATGGTCGCATCGATTAAATATTGCAAAATTTTTTAATGCAATATCTAGATCATGATGAAATTCGTCAAGCTTTTTTAAAGTGGATTCAAGGTGTAAGTGGTGAATCATCAAGGTTTTTTGTTTACGCTCAGCTTTGCAGTCTATCCGAGCTACTAGCTGATCCTTCCATAAAATTGGCAGGCTGAAGTAACCATATTTTCGCTTTGTAGCCGGAATATAACATTCTATTTGGTAGTCAAAGTCGAATAATTTGCGCATACGTTCGCGCTGAATCAATAGATTATCGAAAGGCGATAGGATTTTTAAGGTTTGCGCTGCCGGTTGATTTAAGAGCTTAAGGTTTTCAGCTAGGGTTAGCCATGTTTGATCAGCTAGTTTGACTTTGATTAATATACCATCTTGTAGATATTTTTTTATAATTGATTTTAATTTTGGTTTTATACCTTTAAGTAAATACCCAAAATCCTCCTCTTGCGCCAAGCCATGAGCCTTTAAGTAATTGATAATAAGGTAGTTAGCATATTCTGCAAAGCTAGGTGGGCTTGTGTCAACAGTACTAGGCAATACTCGTTCAGTTAAGTCATAGACTTTATGAAAGTTCTTACGGTAGGGAATCATTAATTCACCCTGCATGAATAGATATTCCAAAGCACGCTTTTCTGGTTTGCTATGCCATGCTTCAGTGGGTTTGCTACTTTCAAAATCTTTAGCCATCAATGGCCCTTCGCTACGGATACGAGTAAATACTTCCTGCATAAGCTTAGGATCACGCTCATACCAATGATTCAACGTGCCACTAGCTAATGCTTGCTTACGGGGTAAGCTAAAACGAAAATCACGCATGGGTAAATAGGCCGCAGCATGGGACCAGTATTCAAAGATTTGTTTTTGTTCTAATAAATAATCCAGTTGAGCAGCTTGGTAAGTTGGATTGCGTGTCCAAAGGGTATGATGATGCGCTCTTTCAACAACCGAAATAGTATCAATTTGTATATAGCCTAGATTCTCAAAAGTTTGCAATGTGCTTTGGGCAGCGTCTAAAGTAGTAAAGGGTTTAGTTAATCCCTGTGCACTTAAAATAAGTTGGCGTGCTTCGATAGGTGACAACATTTTGAGGCACATCGATGGTTAGGAGCAGGGAATAAAGTGTAACGCTTTTTGAAGTTTTGTAAATATTATTAAACTAATGGTTACTTCCTCTTTAATGCTAATAAAGTCTTATATGCTTTCTAATTCTTGGAGACGTTTTTGGATAAGGCTTATTTCGCATATGAGACTAGCACGAGCTGCATCATATTCCTTGCTATACAGTATAAAACCACATTGGGCATAACGCATTTGAATCCAAGCTGACTGCATTTCTTTAAGTAGCTCTAGTTTTTTTGGAGATTCTTTGTGGAAAGAGTAGAGTTTACTATATACTTTATTAAGTTGTATATCACGTTGCTGTAGACAAAACTCAAGTTTTTTAATATCTAAGGATTCAAGTTTATTGCAGTGATGTAAATCCTTTGCAGAGGCAGGGCAACTAAGGATGATCAAGCAAATATGGATGATTGCAAGAAATCTCATAAATATAGTGGTCTTTATAGTTTAATTATTAAACGATCAGTATTTGTATTTTAAAAAAGGCAAAATAATATACTTTGCCTTTAATAAGTAGAGAGTGTAGAGTTAGATATAAAGCCAATATAGAATAAACAAAAATAAAATACTTTTAAATCCTACCAAGGTGTTAGGATTTGTTACTAAAGTTGTGTACTTATGATGTCTATATAAAGTTATAATAGCTTTTTGGCGTAAACCTAATCTTCTATATGAAATGTTGGAGCTTTTTAGAGCTGCTAGGGGCTTTTTTCTGTGTGTGCTTCTTCAGTGCAGCTCAAGCTGACACCGCTCAGGGCAAAGTGTTGCGGCTCGATGGTCAGGAGTCTAGCCTTATCGCCTCAAGCTATGTTGAGTACTTAGAGGATCCCAGTAGAACGCTGAGCTTAGAGCAGGTACAACAAGCAGAGTATTCAGAAAAATTTATTAGAAATAATAAACAATTAGTCAATTTGGGACGCTCCCGTTCGGCTTGGTGGATACGTTTCCAAATTACTCAAGCAAGCCAAAAAGAGTGGTTTCTATTATTTGATAGTTTATTAGGCGATGCGTTTGAGCTGCATCTTCTTCCGGTGCAGGAGTTAGCTTCTGAAAAAAATTCATTAGCAAATACGATAAAAGCTATTCCTGTTGAGCATTTTTATCGGCGTGCATGGCGTCTAGAACTACCCTTAAATACGCCAGTTCAAATCTATGCCAGAGCGACCAATGGTGATGCTTTTCTTAATTTGACACCTGAGCTATTAAGTTCTGATCGATTATTAGCAAAAAGCAATAGTGCTTACAGACTTAATACGTTTATTTATGCAGGTATGTTGGTATTAGGGTTTTATCACTTGATAATGTTTTTTATTTTACGTGATCGTAGTTATATTTTTGTTTCAACTAATATGATATTTATGATGTTAACCATACATCGTACTAATCCTGTATTCCCTGCTTTAGATTTTTTAAGTAATACAGGTTCCTATTTTTTCACTATGCCCATTCTTATTGCGTTGGCAAGCGGATTTGCCTATAGCCGTGCTTTATTGGATTCTGCTTACTATACACCTACTTTGGATAGGATAGCAAAGTTTTTTATCTATATTTCATTACCGCTTATAATAGTGGTGGGTGCTATTCCTTCCGGTACTATTATTCCACTGTGCCTTGCTATTTTCTATTTTGTCTTTACTTTGTTTCTAGCTATAAGAATAGCAATCAAGGGTAATAAGATTGCTAAGTACTTCGCATATGCCTTTGCTGTTCCAGTAGTGGTAGATTTAGTAAATATTATTAACTTGATCGTCAATATAAGTTTTTGGCGTGCACATCAAGAAGTTTGGGTCGCAGCATCGACCTTATTTTTTATGCTAATGTTATCTGTTATTCAAGCCACTCGGGTACGTTTAATGCGTGAAGAAATGCAGAGGGCAGCAGCTTTAGCTGAGACTAAAGATGAGTTCTTAGCAGTCATGAATCACGAATTGCGTACGCCTTTAAATGCTATTAGTGGTCTAGGAGCGCTTTTAAACTTATCGAGGCCCCTAAATGATCAACAGCAAAATTATATTGATAAATTGCAAGTGGCAACTCAACATATTACCGGTTTAATTAGCAATATGTTGGATTTTGCCAAATTACGCAGTACGGCTTTTCAACTTAAAAATGAACCTTTTAATCTTGAAATGGCTTTGCAAGGCGTAATTGCGCTGATTCAGCAACAAGCTACGCAGAAGAATTTAGATTTTAAGGTGGATATACAAGGTGATGTGAATGTAACGGTGCTAGGTGACCGTGTGCGATTTGCTCAAGTCTTACTTAATTTACTTAGTAACGCGATAAAATACACTCAATATGGAAAGATTTTATTGAGAGTTAATGCGAGTCTCCAAGCACAACAACTCTATATGAATTTTGATATAGAGGACACAGGAGTAGGAATTCCTCAAGAGTATATTAATAAATTATTTGATCCTTACGTGCAGTATAAACCTAATAGTTCAAAGCAAGGAATAGGGCTAGGTTTATATATAAGCCAGCGTCTAGTCAATGCGATGGGCGGGGATATTAAAGTCAGTAGTCAGTTAAATAAGGGCAGTATTTTTAGTTTTCATCTAAGCTTAGAGTTATTTAAACCACTGACGGATAGCTCCTCAGTCGATAGTTCCAAAGCACTCTATCAATTTCCAGAAGGGGCTCATATTTTATTAGTAGATGATTCTGAGACTAATCGATTTATTGTATCAGAGCTATTAAAAGGTTTGGGTTTTTATATAGAGCAAGCGGCCGATGGAAGGCAGGCGGTTATTTTATTAAATGAGCAAAGTTTTGATCTCATTATACTAGATATTAATATGCCTGACATGGATGGCTTTGAGTTGAGCCAGTGGATTAGGCAGCATAATCGCATCCCCAATGTTCCTATTATTGCTTTGACTGCCCATGCCCTCTCTGAGATCGAAACTAAAGTTCATGCGCTAGGCATTAATGCTTTTATTACTAAACCTTTTAGTTATAAGGATTTATTCGATACAGTAGCTCAAATTCTGAGCCAATCTTATAATAAACTTGACCGAGCTGCTTAGGCTATTGTCGCCAAACATTGCTGATATTGTTGATCAAGTTGCGCCCTAAAATCTAAGGTTGTTATCTTAGGTGCCCTTTTTTCAATAGCTATTAAATAGGGAAACAGTTCGTGCATATCCAACAAATTCACTAAGGATATGATTTTATGTGACTTATAGGCAGCTTGTTCCCAATCAGCCTGTTGAAGACATTGTTGCAGTTCGGGATAGCTTTGTCGTAATTCAGCTTTTGCTTTTTCTAGCATAGTTTGAAGTTGGTTTTTATCTAAGCGATCACCAAAAACTTCTAACCATTTTTTATCAATCATGTTCTAGTGCCCTATTATTCATCCCCATTTAGATAAAATACCTATGTTGCGCGCATAGTCAATAGCCTCTACACGATTTGCCACATTAAAAATTTGGAAGATATTGTACATATGGCGTTTGATGGTTCCTTCAGTAAGACCTAGGGAATTAGCAATTTGCTTATTGCTTTTACCGCTCGCAACCAAATTTAATATTTCCTGTTGCCTGTTTGTAATCTTAATAGAGCTCTTTATTTTTTGTGTTTGCCAACATTGTTCAGGTATATAAATTTGTCCTGATGAAACCTTTTGTAGAGCAGTTTTTAGTTCTTGTAAATTGCTAGTCTTGGGCAGATAGCCACGAATACCTGCTTTAAAAACGGTTTGAATATGTTGGGGATCACAAGAAGCGGAAACGACACAAACATTAGCATCTTGGCTTAACATGGCACTGATTGCATCGAGTTCCTGTTCCCAGTGAGAGCGAGTCGGCATAAATAAATCTAATAATAGTAAATCCCAATGAGGTTGTCGGTAGAGTAATTTATGTACTTCAGGCCAAGACTGAACCTGTGTAATCTCTACCCGCTCGAAAACAGACCGCAGGATGAGTGTAATGCCTTCAAGAAACAGGCTGTGATCATCAGCTACTAATACTCGCATTAAGTCTCTCTGATATAACCGTTTAATTTGTTAGTTTATATAGCAGATGATAAAGCAAGTCTGAGGATTGCGATATGTCAATGTTTCAGGGAGCTATCAAATTTATATATCGCTTTGCATAAGGCTAAAAAGGTCTTCGTGCTGCCAGTATGCTAGTTAATAGCTTTAGCTTGCCCTAGGGTGTAGTTTTATCATTTCTTGATTATTAATTAATCAAAAACACTGGGGTCTTGTTGATTCGTGTTTGACTTCGAATTCTCTAAGAAAAAATAGTCTTTGATCCTAAAGACCTAGGAAAGGGGAATGTTAACCGTATTAGACTGATTTAATTTTTCTCAGCCTCTTATAGGTTTTTTATAAGAGGCTAAGTATGTAGTAGTACTTACACTATTTTCTTCATAGCTGTCATATAACCGCGCAGTTCTTCACCTACAATTTCCACTGAGTGATTACGAATCACAGCATTAACATGCACTAATTGTTGGTTGTCAACGCCATTATCTTTCAGGTTTAAGCCACGGCCAATCACATCGCTCTTAATTTTTGGCATAAATTTCTCAGCCAATAAAGGGCGTGCTGCTTGATCGAATAGGTAACAACCGTATTCAGCGGTATCGGAAATGACCACGTTCATTTCATACAGTTTGCGACGTGCGATGGTGTTAGCAATTAAGGGGGTTTCGTGTAGCGATTCGTAGTAAGCCGATTCTTCAACAATACCGGCTTCCACCATGGTTTCATACGCTAATTCAACACCAGCACGAATCATGGCAACCAATAAAATACCTTTATCAAAATATTCTTGTTCGCTGATTGATTCATTAGTGATAGCTTGTTTTTCAAAGGCTGTTTCTGCGGTAGCGGCGCGCCAA
Organism: Thiolinea disciformis DSM 14473; assembly: GCF_000371925.1. Lineage (GTDB taxonomy): Bacteria > Pseudomonadota > Gammaproteobacteria > Thiotrichales > Thiotrichaceae > Thiolinea > Thiolinea disciformis. The sequence continues at coordinate 65,545 of NZ_AQVE01000021.1, forward strand.
CGGTGTAAATCTTTATCATTATTCGCCCAGTCTGCCATCATGGTGCTGGAGAATTTGCCAGAAATGATATCGTCTTGGTGTTTTTGGAACAGTGGACGTAATAAGTCTTTTAATTCTTCCGATAACTCAAAGGCTTTGATTTTAGCGGGGTTGCTTAAGCGATCCATCATATTGGTAATACCCCCGTGCTTGAGCGCTTCGGTGACGGTTTCCCAACCAAATTGCATGAATTTCGCAGCCCATGCAGGTTCTAAGCCTTCCTCAACCATTTTGTCGTAGCACAATAAAGCGCCCGTTTGTAGCATACCGCATAGAATGGTTTGCTCACCCATTAGGTCAGATTTTACTTCTGCAATAGGCGAAGACTCCAGTACGCCAGCACGATGACCACCAGTCGCTACCGCTAAGGCTTTGGCAATTTCTAAGCCATCACCATTTGGATCATTTTCACGGTGGACGGCGATTAAGGTAGGGACGCCGAAGCCACGCACATATTCTGCCCGCACTTCTGAGCCGGGGCATTTGGGACACATCAAGACCACGGTAATGTCTTTACGAATTTGCATCCCCTCTTCAACTAAGTTGAAGCCATGCGCATAATCTAATACAGCGCCTTGTTTCATCAAGGGCATAATCGCATTGACAACTGAGGTGTGTTGTTTATCGGGCGTCAGATTCATGACGATATCAGCTGTTGGAATGAGCTCTTCATAAGTGCCCACTTTGAAGCCATTTTCGGTAGCGTTTTTCCATGATTTACGCTTTTCCGCAATGGCTTCAGCACGTAGTGTGTAGCTGACATTTAAGCCGCTATCGCGCATATTTAAACCTTGGTTTAAGCCTTGTGCGCCGCAACCAACAATGACGATTTTCTTATCGCGAATATAATCGACACCATTAGAAAACTCGCTGCTTTCCATAAAACGGCACTTGCCCAGTTCTTCCAACTGAACACGCAATGGCAAGGTATTGAAATAATTCTGACCCATGATGTTATAACTCCGATAGCAGGGTGATATGAGAGGGCTAACACTTTAATGGATAAGCGGCATTGCGTAAACTGAAGCTTTAGCGACATTATGTTGCGTTTTGCGCAATAAGCTTATGGATAGTCAATCGTTACAAATCTTTGTTACCCTTGCCCAGACGCAACATTTTGGTAAAACTGCGGCATTATGCCATTTAAGCGCTTCTGCCATTAGCCGTCATGTGCAGCGCTTGGAAGCCAGTGTCGGGCAGTTATTAGTCGAGCGTGATAATCGCCAAGTCCATTTAACGCCTGCTGGCCGCCATTTTTTAACTTACGCCAAGCAAGCGCTGGAAGCTTGGCAGCAAGTACAGCGCGATTTGAATAATCACCCTGAGAACTTAAGCGGCGAGATTAGTGTGTATGGCTCGGTGACGGCCAGTTATAGTATTTTGACGCGTATTTTGCCGGTGATGCGTGCGCGTTATGCAGGTGTGGAGTTGAAGCTACGCACGGGCGATCAAGCCAATGGTATTGCGCGCGTGTTATCAGGGCAAGATGATTGTGCTATTGTGGCTAAACCGACTTATTTATCGAACAAACTTGAGTTTTTACCTTTAGAACGCACGCCGTTACACCTGATTGGCCCCAAGGATAATAGCGCATTAAGCCAGCGCATCAACTTAGCCATCGAACACAGTATAGCGCCAGCGTGGGCAAATCTACCCTTGGTATTAGCAGAATATGGCTTAGCACGGGAACGCTTGTTACAACGTTTGGCGGCATTGCAGCAAATCCCTTTCATTTACGCTCAAGTTGGTGGTCATGAGGCGGTAGTGGCTATGGTAGGTTTGGGCTTGGGGGTTGGGGTGGTGCCTGAATTGGTCATTCAGCACAGTCCTATGCAGCAATCCATTCACATTTTACCTTGGCTTACTGATTTAGAGCCATTTATTTTAGGCCTATGCGCTTTACGAGAGCGTTTGCGCGATCCCTTATTACAAGCTTTATGGTGCTGTGCTAAGCCAGATAGCTAGATACGAATGTATAAACCATTTAACGCAAAATTAGCTCCTACGATATTTTTATTTCACTTTTCCTTTGCCTTGAAATAATCTTTGCGCGATACTATTTTTAACCCTATAAATGATAAAAACTAACGATGCTTATAAAAAGCTAGTAAGCGGGTTACAACAACCATTTGCTCTATCAATGTGTGAGTCTCAGAGAGGAGTGTAGATATGGAACAGTATGATGCGAAGTATGTGATTGACGCACCTGCGCCAGCAGTAGACCTGTTATTTACCAGTCAAGAGGTTCAAACCGTAGCTCCCCATGCTGTCAGTCGCTGGCTATCCCAAGGTTGGCAAGACTTTCAGCAAAACCGCTCAGCCAGTTTAACGTATGGGGTTATTTTTGCCATAGTGGGGCTGGTGTTGAATTGGATTGGCATTAAATATCCTGCTGCAGGTGTTGCGACCACCTCCGGTTTTCTAATTTTGGGTCCCTTCCTAGCTTTAGGCTTATATGAATTAAGCCGACAAAGCGAACAAGGTAAAACCATTAGCTTCATGGAGTCTACTCAAGCAATGAAGCATAATAAGTTTGGTCTTGGGATCTATGCTTTTGTGCTAATGCTGGTCATGATTTTCTGGATTTGCGCAGCGGTGATTGTTGTCGGGATATTCTCGCAAAACTTTAACCTACAACAAGATACTTATACAGGACTGCTACAAAGCTTATTTGGTAGCGGACCAACTTTCGTATTGAGCTTCTTTGGTATGGGTTTTGTGTTTGCGGTGTTGGCCTATATTACCGGTGTTGTTACTGTGCCTATGCTGCTGGATCGTAAGGTTGATATTGTGACAGCCATGAATACCAGTATGCGCGCTGTGGCTAAAAATCCTGCGACTTTGGCATTTTGGGCCGCAGTTATTGTAGCTTTGATTGGTATCGGCATTCTAACTTTCTATATTGGCCTGATTATTACCATGCCTTTGGTGGCTCATGCTAGCTGGCACGCTTATCGCGATTTAGTCAAGTAAAATTATTTTTCTTTTTTCAAACAACCCGCTGAGTTAAGCGGGTTTTTTCATCAAGTTAGCAGTAAGTACATCGCTAGCAACGATTTCAGTTAACTCAGTAAACCCCACTTTTTATTTATTATCCAACAGTAGAGCGCTTGCGAAAATAGCCTAATGGCTTCTGCTATTTTTACACTACTGATAGAGGGATTATTTAGTAAGGAAATTTTTGAGAAATTTTGGCTAGAAATAAGCGATTAAAAATTTTTTGAGAAAAAATGGGCAGATATGAAATTTATCTGCCCGAAGTATATTAATAAGCTTAAGAGCGCTCGGCTCGCCTAATGACATCAGCACTTAAGCGTGTATAAGCTTGATCATTGGAATATAGTCTTGATATTTGCGCTGTATCACCTGGTGATAAATGGCCTGATCGATCTGTGTCATACACTTTTCTGATCGTTGCTGGATTGATACCACCAATACCATTTCTGAAGGCTTCAGTGAGGCGTTCTAAGGTCTGCTGATTTAAATGCAAGTCTGGTCCAAACCTACGTTGAGCTGAACGCCCCCAATTTGCATAACCATATCCCATTCGATCCCAGAAAGGATTAAAATCTTGATGTTGATACAAATTATAGGGTTTATAGGAAGAGTAGTCTGGAAAACCCCAACTCCTGAGGTTAGGGTAAAAATCATACGAACTATTATAGCTAGGTAACATAGTATACCTCCTGTATAACTATTTATGCGTTTCCATATAACAATCACCAATACAATTTAATATCAGATTTGCAAATTAAATTGTCTAAGGAATTTGTAAACACTGTGAGCTAGTGAGATATTCAAGGATTAATCAGCTTTATTAGCTATGTCAGTAATAAACTAACCTTCTACATAACTGCGAGCACGACGGATCGTATCAGCACTTAAGCGAACGGTGCTTTCAGAGTTACCCCCAGTTAATCTGTGAGTGCTAACTCTTGCGCTATCGCCCGGCGTTAATGAGCGCGAGCGATCTGTGTCATAAACGTCAAGAATGGTGGGAGTATTAGCTCCAACGAAAAACCGACCTTGATTCATAGCTTGGGTCAAGCGCATCTTTTCCTCTTCACTCAAATTAAGATTTGGTCCCAAACCTTGTCCTCTTGGATTCCAAACAGGGCGATGCCCGTAAATCAATTGATCCCACATAGAATCCATGTAGCGTGGTGGAACTGGCCAATCAAATCCTACAGGCCAGTAGTGACGGCTGCGGTAACTATTTGGATAAGATCGATAATAATCATAAGCAAAATGACTTGGGCTATAATGCTCGGCAGAATTAATCATTTTAAAATCCCCTAAAAATTAAGATTTAGAGATGTTCTTTATGAGAAAAAGCATAAAGGAAAGTTGTTTACTACTAATATAGTGAAGAGATGTAATGTATAAAAATCCCGACTATTGCAGTCGGGATTTTATTATTAAATTTTTATTTTTGATAATGCAGTTTTTGAATGAAAAGCGTATGAGGCGATGTCCGCACCGCTGACTTTATCATGCTAGATGAGCGCTTGAAGTAGGCGGATGGTTATATAACCTGAAAGTATCTGCAATACTCACATGATTAGGCTGTAGCACAAAATCCGCCAAGAGAGAGGCTTATTTCCTAGCTATCTCTAATTTTCTGATAAGGGTCAAACTTGTTGCTTGCACAAGAGCGAAGCTTGATATAATTTGATAATCATTATCGTTTAGACCTACAGGCGCATCATGAGTGCAATGCATCATCCCAATCAATCGCTCGCTCAGCTCAAAGAATCGCAGTTTGCCCATATTCAAGCGATTCAAACGGACAGCGCTACACGCGTTCGTCTACTGGGCTTGGGATTGGGGCTAGGATCGCGTATTGAGTTATTGCGTAATCGCCAAGGGGATGTGGTGATTGGCATTGGTAATAATCGTATGAGCCTCGGGCGTAGTTTAACCCAGCATATTCGGGTGCAGGTGCAACACGATCATGGCTAAGTCAACAAGTGTTGCAGCGTCTTCTGGCCTTAGCCACACTACTATCGCATTAGTCGGTAATCCCAATGCGGGCAAAACTACCTTATTCAATCTATTAACAGGAGCACGCCAACGCACAGGCAATTGGCCGGGCGTGACGGTAGAGCGCAAAGAGGGTGAGTTTCGCTTATTCGATCACTATCTGCATGTGGTCGATTTACCCGGAACCTACTCATTAGACTTTGGTGATGCATCCACCGATGAACAAATTGCGCGCCAATTCGTACAGCAAAATCCCCACTATCTTTATTTGAATATTGTTGACGCAAGTACACTAGAACGTGGTTTATACCTGACGCTGCAATTGCGTGAATTAAATGTGCCAATCATTGTTTTGCTCAATATGATGGACATTGCCGACAAATTGGGGATGCGCGTGGATATTGATGCGTTGAGTGAGCGCTTAGCTTGCCCCGTGTTGCCGATTTCATTGCGCCAAGCCGAAAGTTTAAAAAGCATCCACGCTGCGATAGGCGCTTATCAACCAGCGCAACAAAGCTCCTATGAATTGACTTATGTGTTGCCTATCGAGCAGGCACTACAGCAATTACAGCAGCAACGCGGTTTAACGCGGAATGCCGCTTTAGTGGCTTTGCAAAAATCGACTCAGGACCCTGAATTAATAAGTTTGCACCAAAGTATTCAGGCAGAAACCGGTGAAGAGCTTGATTTTCTATTAGCGGATGCGCGTTTTGAAGCGGCTACCAGAACGGCTCAGTACGCAGTACATGAGCGTGGCAAAATGAGTCGCACCGTTTCAGACCGGATTGATCGTTGGGTCTTGGGTACTTGGACCGGTCTACCGATCTTTTTACTGATGATGTATTTGCTGTTTTTGTTCAGCATCAATCTAGGCGGCGCATTTATTGACTTTTTTGATCTTTCTATGCAGACCATAGCGGTCGATGGTACACGTTATCTATTAGAGCAGCTTGCTGCGCCTGAATGGCTGATTACCTTTTTAGCGAATGGCTTAGGGGGCGGTTTGCAGGTCGTTGCCACTTTTATTCCAATCATTGCCGCTTTGTATTTATTCCTAACCTTGTTGGAAGAATCGGGTTATATGGCGCGCGCTGCCTTTGTGATGGATCAGTTTATGCGCAAGCTGGGCATTTCTGGCAAAGCTTTTATTCCACTGATTGTGGGCTTTGGTTGCAATGTACCGGCGATTATGGCGTCGCGCACCTTAGACAGCCAACGTGAACGTATTATGACGGTGTTGATGGCGCCTTTTATGTCGTGTGGGGCGCGTTTGGCGGTTTATGCTTTATTTGCAGCGGCGTTTTTTAAAGGTTCTGGGCAGAATATTGTCTTTTTGTTGTATTTAACAGGTATCGGGTTTGCGATTTTGACGGCGCTCATCATGCGCAAAACTTTGCTTCAAGGGGGAAGTAATTACTTTGTGATGGAGATGCCGACTTATCAATTACCACGTCTGCGCAATATCATGATTAATACATGGAGTAAGTTGAAAGGCTTTTTGATTGGGGCTGGGAAGCTGATTGTCTTAGTGGTGATGGCGATTAATATTGTTAACAGCCTCGGAACCGATGGTAGCTTCGGCCACCAAGATACCGAGCAATCAGTGCTAAGTGCTGCCGCAAAACAAGTGACGCCTATTTTTACTCCGATGGGTATTCAGCCCGACAATTGGCCTGCTACGGTTGGTATTGTCAGTGGTTTGCTCGCTAAAGAAGTAGTAGTTGGTACTTTGGATGCTCTATATAGTCAAATGGGTCAATCAACTACTACCCAAACCGAGTCGGTTTATCATTTCAAAGACGGTATGAGCGCTGCGTTTGCGACGATTCCCACAAATCTAAAGGATGCGTTAGGAAAGTTGGGCGATCCCTTGGATTTAGGCAGTGTTGAGGCTGAGCAAGAGGTGAGTAATCAAACCTTTAATGCGATGCAGCAGCATTTTGATGGCAAAGTCGGAGCATTTGCCTACTTACTCTTTATCTTAATGTATTTTCCTTGTGTGGCAGCCACAGGGGCTATGTTACGCGAGGTGGGAGCGCGTTGGACGTTATTTGCCGTCTCATGGAGCACCGGTTTAGGTTATGGCGCTGCAGTGATGTTTTATCAATTAGCAACTTTGCCACAACATCCTGCTTATTCTTTAGCTTGGATTGTGGGGATTTTGGGTGCATTTAGTGTAGCGATCTATAGCTTTTATCGGGTAGGCCAGCAGCTAAGTGACCCTTTGAACCATTGGCAAACAGCCAAGGGGCATTGACGTATGATCTTAACTGAAATTCGCGATTATTTGCGTGATCGTGGTTCTGCAGAGTTGCAGGAAATCGCTCGGCACTTTGATATTGCGCCAGATACAGCCCAGTTTGCTTTACGTTATTGGCAGCAGAAAGGCAAGGTTCGGGAGCAGGCTATGGGGTGTCATTCAACTTGCGGGTCGAAGGGCAGTTGTTCCAGCGCTAGTTCAACCCCAATCTACTATGAGTGGTTGGGACGCAGTGTACCACTACAATTTGTGCACCCTGAGCACTATAAAAAACGGGTCATGATTTAAAGGAGTTGAAGAAGCGTCTTTCGATACAGGTTCCAATGACTTTGTCATGAATCTCGATAGACTTAGAAAAACAGATCGTCTTGCGTGCTAGACGTTTAATCCAAATCCTCAAATTCAGGTTTTGCCGTTCAATGCTTTGTGTGTAGCGCTTAGTGATTAAATGCTTATCTTCAGGCAATAAACGCTCATAAGCGCCCCAATCATCCGTGCAATACAATGCCAGTTTGAAAGGTGTCAACCGTTCCAAGAGTTGCTTCAAGGTGCTAT
>NZ_AQVE01000022.1 GCF_000371925.1 Thiolinea disciformis DSM 14473
TTATCACTCAAAGTGGACAGCCCATAAAAAATAAAGCCCCCGAGCGCTGGCATCGAGGGCACGATAGAGTCCTGCTCTACCGGATGAAATCGGCAGTAAGTGAAACCACTTACCTTGCCATTAAATATAGTGGAATAGTCAATTGTTTTCAATAGAACCTAGATAAAATATGATAAAATGGCAACAAAGGCACATGGCTTTCTTCAAGATATTGATTATAAAAGAAATAAAAAATCATACGTCCAATCTAACATGGGGGCTACAGTAAATCGGCGGTTCAGAGTCATTAGGTTAGGATTAGGCAAAGAATAACAAAAAGAGGGCAGATTATGTTAGACATTATACTGAATTTCCTGATTGCGCTGATCATCATTGGAATACCAAGTTACGCATTCTATCGCGTGGGCAAGTATACTGGCATCCAACATGGTATGCGTCGTCAATTGCTGCGTGATTTGACCTTAAGCGGTATTGTGCAGATCATGGAAACTAAACGCAGCAATCCTTTTATGAAAATTATTTCATAATAAAGGCTGACAACTAGGGCAGTACCACGTAGAGCGCTGCCCTTGGCGTATTTGCTCGATGGGCGTATGACACTTAAAACAGGCTTCGCCAGTGCGCCCATAAACCTGTAATACCTGCTGAAAATAGCCTGTTTGCCCGTCTTCACGCACAAAATCACGTAATGTTGTGCCACCCTTCTCAATAGCACGCGCTAGCACTACTTTAATCGTATTCACAAGAGTCTGTGCTTCCAGTTCAGTCAAACTAGCTGCTGCACGCGCCGGATGAATACCCGCCATAAACAAGGCTTCATTCGCATAAATATTCCCCACACCCACCACTTGATGGGCATCCATCACAAACGCTTTGATAGCCAAGTTACGTTTGCGAGAGGCTTTATACAAATAGTCGCCAGTGAACTGATCTGTCAAAGGCTCAGGCCCTAGTTTCGCTAATAAAGGATGCACTTCGCCTTTGTGACAAAATAATACGGCGCCAAATTTGCGTGGATCGCGCAAACGCAACACCACCGCATTATCCAAAACAAAATCAACATGATCATGTTTTTCGGGAGGTGTTTGCGCTGAACTAATGCGCAAACTACCCGACATGCCAAGATGCAATAGCGCACTGCCCTGCTCGGTTTCGACCAACAAATATTTCGCACGGCGCTGCACACTCAAAACTGTCGAGTGTTCGAGTAATGCAATCGAGGCAGGAATCGGCCAACGCAAACGCGCTTGACGCACCAGAATTTTTTCAATACGCCGGCCCAGCAGGTGTGGCGCAATGCCAAGGCGTGTAGTTTCGACTTCGGGTAATTCAGGCATGGCGTGATAAGCTTTAGTCAGGAAGACTGAAGCTAAGCTATTTAAGGGTTTTGCGCAAATTTACTGCGCATCAGGCAGTAATGTTTTGGGTAATAAGCTACGCACCTGATCAAGCGGTAGTCTATAACGCAAACCATTTTCCACCTGATCAAACGCCCAATCGTTATTCGGCAATTTGCCCAAACGCCATTCAATGAGGTTTCCATCCGCTAATTTAGCACTGATCGAGCCTAGTGCCTCGGTGGCTTGAGCGCTTTGCGTTTGCTCTAAACGGGTGGCCTCTGCTTTCTGCCAAGCCAACATTTGGGCATCATTGGCCATACTGCCATCCGGAAACGTAATTTGCTGCAACGTAGACTTACTAGGAATGAGCTGTGGTGCAATGAAATACAACCAATCGCTTTGTAGCTCACTGAACACCGTTTCATTCACTAACTTCACCTTGCCTTGGTGCAAAACATAGCGGCTGCCCGATACGGGATTACTTTTACCCAAATCAATGATTTGGTCATTAATCTTTAAGCTTAGGACGGGTGGTAATAAACCATAAGCACTTAACTGATCGCTGTCAGCGCTATACTCGGCTTGCACCGGCTCATCAATTAGGGTTAAAACCTGACGTAAGCGAATCTTATTAGCAGGAAAGACCTTGGGTTTGGTCATCATCCATTGATCCTCTTGGCGTACAAAGGCCAATTCTGCCTGCTCGTCGTGTTGGTGGCGTTTAATCACCAGCTCTTTCACATCGCCGACGCTAAACGCAACTAGGCTAGTCAGTTGAGCCGCATTTTTATGCCCCTTCCACCACCAAGCACCCACCGCCAACGCAATCACGAGCGCTAATAACAACACATTTACTAAAATACGCTTAGACACAAGCCCCATGACTAACGCCTTTTCCTGCGTAGCCAAATAACAATGCCGCTTAGCAATAAGGCTAAGGGCAGTACAAATAAGAAAAAGACAGCCAATACAATCAAACTGGTATTAGGCATGTTAAATTCCATATCGGGTGGCACAGCAACACGCACTTTGAGCAAATTATCATCCGCACTCAGCCAATTAAATAAATTGGTGGCCAAATCCAGATTAACACCCTGCCCAATAAAACTATTGCTCAGAAAATCACTATCTCCAATTACCACCACACGTTGTTGGTGCTCCTGTGCTGCATCCACCGGCTCACTATTTGCACCGCTTTCTTTAGGCTGATCCAAGGCTCGTGTCAGGGTGAGACCAATCGGGATAGGACCCAGTACGTCGCCCGCAGTACTATCGTAAGCAACCGAACCTTGGATTGTGCTAGTTTCCAGCCAACTATTCGGCAAAGTACTCAAAAATTCTTCCGTTTTCCAAATAGGCGCATTCGCCGCAGGCAAAGGATGCTGCTCTACCATCGTCGCATAAGGGAATAAACTACGCAGTCCAGTCAAATTAGCGCCGATAGCCGATGATCCATAATCCACCACAGGAACGATAGCCGGATTCGGCACACCCAACAGCTTGCGCAATTCCTCATTTGCATCGACAACATTACCGTCAATAAAGCGCACTGCTAGCTGATCCGCCAAAGCTTGCAAACCCTGCATCTCACCCGGGTCCTTTAACCACAGCAGATTACCGCCATGAGCCACGTAACTATTAATTAACTCTACCTCACCTGCTAATAATTCCTTCTTGGGCGCGGCAATCACTAGAAAGCGCGTATTATCGGGAATCACTTGGCTACGGAGTAAATTATGCGGCTGTACGCGAAAACCATTACGTTGCAAAGCATTGACTAAACGACCATAGCCATCCGACTGCTGACTTAGCGCATCACGCTCCTCATGCCCTTCGAGAAATATCACTAAACGTTCAGCCCCACGACTCATTCTTAACAAGGCATTGGCGACTGCTTGCTCACCGGTCGAATCCAATAACTCACTTTTACCATTAAAATGCAGCACCATTTGTCCAGCATGGCGCACACCCTCTTGCTGTGCACGTTGAGGATCAAGATCGGGATTAATCAGCTCTAGCTCGACATCCGGTTTAACCTGCTGGTATTTACTCACCAAACGTCTAATTTGACTGTGTAATTCCTTACTATCGGGCACAAACGCCACAAATTTAATCGGGCCTTGTAAGGTTTTCACTAGCTCTTGCGTCGGTTGCGCCAAGCTATTCCGATTACCCTTGGTCCAATCGGCATGAAATACAAATTGCTGGCTAAAATAGCCTAATAAGCCAACTACCGCGAACAGCAATAAGTAAAAAATAACATTTTGCAACCAAAGATAACGATGCGTTAGGCGTGTCATTTTCATTATTATTAGCCTTGCAAGCGCTTATTATCCAAACTACGAATGGTCATCAAGACAAAGGTTATAATAAATAACAGATAATAAACTAAATCCGTACTATTAAATAAGCCCTCTAAAAAAGCAACGAAGTGTCCAAAATGTGAAAGATAGGCAAATAAGCTACTACTCGAGCCTTTTGCTTGCCCCGAAATATAGAGCACTGCAAGAAAAATCAGAAAACCAAATGTCGCTACCGCTGCAATAATCGGTTGCTTGGTGATAGAGGAAATGAACATGCCAGCGGCAGCAAAAGAAGCTAAAAGTAGATACAAACCCAACATGGCTGCAAAGAGCTTTCCCCAATCCAAGCTAGTACCAAAGGCCAGTGAAAATGGCATCAAGCTAATCATGAACAGCATAATCATAATCAAAAGCAACAAGCCCAAGTATTTGCCTAACACAATTTGTGTGATGGACGCCGGTGAAGTACTCAAAAAAGTTAAGGTTTGATTATTATACTCTTCTGCAAAAACCCGCATCGTTACAATAGGCATAATAGCGAGCATTAATAAACCTGCCCATAAATAAAGTGCCGAAATCACTAGATCAGTTAAGCCGGGGGCATTTTCACGCCCTACCATTAAGGGTTGGATTTGAGTTAAATACTCATTTAAACCTAATAAAAACACCCAAGCCAAAATAAACTGCACTAAGGCTAATAAGCTCCACGCCAAGGGTGAATTAAACCAGCGTTTTAATTCCATACGTGCAATAAATGCAATCGTGCTCATACCGCTACATCCTGATCTGCTAGCTGCGCTTCAGGCCCAACCAAATCAAAAAATTGCTTTTCTAAGGATTGAACGGTCTCGCCAGAAATATCGCCACTAAACACCGTTTCACCACAATCTAATATATGAACTCGATCACAGACCGCCTTGACTTCTGACAAAATATGAGTCGACAAGATCACACTGTGGGACTCCCCCAACTCACGAATCAACTTGCGTAAATCGTTTACTTGTATAGGATCTAGTCCCACAGTCGGCTCATCTAAAATAATCAGTGTAGGACTATGCAGAATAGCTTGTGCAATACCTACTCGCTGACGAAAACCCTTCGATAAATTACCAATCAAACGATCCTGCATCTCATCCAGATGACAGCGTTGACGTGCATAGGCCACCGCCTCATTAGCCTCTTGCTTGGTGAGTTCTTGTAAACGTGCGGCGTATATTAATTGTTCATTGATAGTCAAATCTTTGTATAATGCTGGTTGCTCGGGTAAATAACCCAGCTGGTGCTTGGCTAAACGCGGTTGATCCAGTAGGTCAATGCCGTTAATTTGGATACTGCCTGTAGTAGGCGCCAAATTTCCGGATAGCATTTGCAGGGTAGTCGATTTGCCAGCACCATTAGCACCTAATAAGCCCAGCACCTGTCCACGCTCTAGGCATAAATTTAAATTATTCACGGCACAATATTTATGATAAAACCGAGAGAGCTGAGTTGCGACTAAAGTTACTTGTTGTTGCTGCATCATTAATGAAAACTTCCATGATGTGATGTCTACCCCTACCCAATCATGCCATGCTCGAGCGATTATGACGAACATAACTACTTATCCTAACATTAGACAGCTTAGCCTTAGCTTGATGATCGACGCTCACCAAGCCATTCCTCATCCCCTTTGACCAACCTGATTTGTTATTATTGATATCATGTCAAACAAGCACTTAATTCAGCGCCATTGGTATTTATTAACAAGCAAACCGCATAAAGATGTTCTAGCTGAAGAACAGCTATTACGACAAGGTTATGAGATCTATCGTCCACTGGCACAACGCTTACGCAAACGCGGGGGCAAAATGCAGGCAATTACGGAGTCTCTGTTCCCACGTTATATTTTTATACATCTGGATACTATTAATGATAATTGGCGTCCTATCCGCTCTACTATAGGTGTGCAAGGGTTTGTCCGTTTTGGCTTAGAGCCTGCACGTGTTCCTGAAGAGCTGATTAGCCAAATTCGTGATCAAGAAAGTGACTTAGGCGCAAAAGCTATCGACCTAGATCGTTTTCATCAAGGTGATGTGGTAACGCTGAAAGATGGCCCTTACCAAGGTCTGCGTGGCGTGTTTCTGAGCTATAATGGCGAACAACGTGCCATGATTTTATTAGAAATTCTTAATTGCAAAGCACCGCTAGAGGTTCCTACTGTAAAACTAATGGCCGCCTAGGCAACAATCTTCTGATCTAAGTTGCTTTAGGTTAAAATACTTCTATACTTACGTGTCATAATTAATCACTAAAGTTGGCGACGTATTTTCATGTCAAGCAGAAGATTTCTGTTCTTGCAGGGGCCTGCAACACCTTTTTTCAACAAACTCGCTCAAGCTATTCGTGAGCTTGGGCATGAAACCCTGTCTATCAATTTCTGTGGCGGCGATCAGCTATTCTCCCCACCTAGAGCTAGCATTAACTTCAAACAACCACCTTCCAACTGGCTGAATTGGCTAGAAAAACTACACCAGCAACACCGTTTTACCGATTTAGTTTTATTTGGTGATACACGACCACTCCATCAAGAAGCCATTCAATTCTTCAAACAAAATGCGGTACAGATCCACGTGTATGAAGAAGGTTACTTACGACCGGACTGGATAACCTTGGAGTTAGATGGGGTTAATGGTAACTCTACATTACTAAAAAAACCAATCGATTTTTGGCTAGCTTATAAAGATATTGTTACACCTGAATCTTATTCTATTGGAAAAAGCTTTTTAGTTCGCGCTTGGCATGATATTAAATATCGCTTAGCCAACTTAACAGCCAAACCTGTTTATCCGCATTACAAAACTCATCGCCCTTATAATGCTAGCTTAGAATACTTAGGTTGGCTGCTACGCTTACCTAATAATAAGCTTTGGCGTGAATATAAAGATACTTGGACTATTAAAAATCTCATTAAATCCAAACGACCTTTTTATGTCATTCCTTTACAACTCAATGCTGATAGTCAAATCAAAGTTCATTCACCGTTTGAGAATGTTCAGCAATTTATTGACCAAGTATTAAACTCTTTTTCTAAAAATGCTCCCACAGATAGTAAGATTGTTTTTAAAAATCACCCATTAGATACCGGCTTATCACGCTACAATCGCTATGTTAAACAAGGTGCGAAAAAGCTTGGAATAGAAAACAGAGTTATTTTTCTCGAGACTGGGCATTTACCGACTTTATTAAAGAACACCAAAGGCACAGTCGTCGTAAATAGTACAACCGCAACTTCAGCATTACAGCATGGTTCACCCACGATTGCACTAGGAACCGCTCTTTTTGATTTACCGAGCTTATGTTTTCAAGAAGGTTTAGATCGCTTTTGGCTTGAGGGCCAAGCAGCAAATCAAAAAGCATTTAAGGCTTTTCGTAATGGCTTAATCTTACTCACACAGATTAATGGTGACTTCTATACCAAACGAGGTATTCAATTAGCAGTGTCAGGCAGTTTGAAAAAACTTCATATTTACCCAGTTTCTGCCGCCTTAACAGATGAATTGCAAACCTTGCCCGTGAATACTCCTAGCTATTCTTACAAAAGCCTCTAAATGACTAGAACTATTGTTATTACTGGTGCCAGTAATGGCTTAGGTGCTGCATTAGCTTATTATTTTGCAGCTCCTCATATTCAGCTAGGTCTTATGGCACGGAATAAAACGCGTCTTAGCCAAGTTAGTGAAACGTGTATGAAAAAAGGTGCAATTACTCATCTTGGCATTATTGATGTGACTGATACTGAGGCTATGCAAATCTGGCTAAACACTTTAGATCAGCAGCATCCTATTGATCTTTTGATAGCCAATGCCGGAATTACACATAGTATTGATCATCAGGGCAAGCCTGAATCCTTAGAGGATGTGAAAAAGCTTTTAGATATAAATCTTTTAGGGGTATTAAATACTATCCACCCCGTATTAGAAAAAATGCTTCAAAGACAACATGGCCAAATCGCCCTAATCAGCTCTTTGGCCGCTTATCGCGGTATGCCTGTTACACCAGCCTATAGTGCCAGCAAAGCAGCGCTAAAAAGCTATGGCGAAGCCTTACGTCCTTTATTAGCACAGCATAATATTAAGATTAATATTATCTGCCCTGGGTTTATTAAGTCGGATATGAGTGATAGCTTTCCGGGGAAACGGCCTTTTATAATGAATTCTAATCAAGCTGCTCAATTAATAGCTCAGGGCTTAGACAAAAATAAAGCAACCATCGCTTTCCCTTGGTTACTCCATATAGGCATTTTGATTTTAAGTGTTCTTCCCTTTCCTATCGCCTCTTTCTTTATGGGATTATCCGGCTATAACAAAGCACAATATCCTCGCTCATGACTATCTTTCTCCCATGGCTCCTAACGTTAATACTAGGACATCTTTCTCAATACTTACTACCACGAGACATTCGAACTTTAAAACGCTATTATTTTTTAATATGCATTCAAAGTATTTTATTAAGCAGCATCTTTTTTTTACTTCTCTCACTCACGCTAAGACCTTGGCTAGCTCTACTTTTAAACATTACAATCCTTGCAGTACTACTAATCATTAATCAAGCCAAGTATAAAGCCTTAAGAGAGCCTTTAGCTTTCTCAGACTGGTATTTATATATTCAAGTTATTAGCCATCCTAGACTATTTTTACCCTTCTTAAATCCAATGCTTATTGTTGGTGCTTTAGTACTAGGAATTTTTATCTTAATAACTATTCTTTGGTTCGAATCACGTCTTGCGACTGACCATCTACCTACCTTAATCTTTAGCTTAATTTTACATTTTATTTTACTCAATTTTTTATCTAAAAAAGTCCAACTCAGCTTTAATCTTATCGAAGATGTCAAATCTTTAGGTTTTTTTAATAGCCTTGTTATTTATGCTTTACAGGCTATATTAAAACAAAACACAAATAAACTTCGACTCACTATAAAAAATAACCCTTATTCTACGAAGCCGATTGGACTAGGTAAAATTAACACAGATATCATTATTATACAAAGTGAGTCTTTTTTTGATGCACGTAGATTAAATATTCCTATTAACTCAAATCTTTATTGCAACTTTGATCAAATTAAAGCAGCATCTTTGCTAACAGGAAAACTCCATGTACCCGCTTGGGGAGCTAATACTTTACGCTCGGAATTTGCTTTTCTAAGTGGAATAAGTAATAAGTTGCTTAACCATTATCGCTTTAATCCTTATCAGTATTTACAAAATACCTCCATTAGCTCGCTTGTTAGCTTTCTCAAGCAAAGTGGCTATCGTTGTATAGCACTTCATCCCAATCATGCGAGTTTTTTTAAACGTGATAAAGTCTTTCCCCAGCTAGGCTTTGATGAATTTATTGATATTAGAGATTTTGACTCCAACAAAACGTTGGGACCTTATATAAGTGATCAAGCAATTTATGAAAAAATCACAGAAATATTAGCGCATCGCTTAGATGCAAGGCCGCTTTTTATTTTTGCCATTACCATGGAAAACCATGGCCCTTTGCATTTAGAAAAACTTGCTGAACAAGATATTCAGTCACTTTATGTGGGTAAGCCGCCTAAACAGCATCACGATCTAAGTGTTTATTTAAAGCATATTGCGAATGCAGATAAGATGCTGTTGGATTTAACAAACTACTTAAAACATTCTAAGCAAGAGACGGTTCTTTGTTGGTACGGCGATCATGTGCCTAGTATGCCTGAAGTTTATAAAGAGCTTGATTTTAATGATGGCCGTACCGATTATTTAGTATGGCATAATAAAGCACAGGCCTTACTTTGTAGAGAACAAGACATGTTGATTGAGGATTTAGGTTGTTCTATCTTAGAAATAGCAGGTTTCAAAGATTTCGAATTAGTTTCCAATACTCAGCCCAAGAAAAATAGCGATGCTGGCGTCGAAATAATTTCGTATCATAAGGATTAGGCCAAGAGTCATATTGCCCCTCTCCCGCTTGCTCTTTTCCTTGCTCTCCTTTCTGCAAAAGCTTGATTTGCTTGACAGCATGAATTGCCCCTAATTTGAAGAGTTTGATATTAAGCATTAATAAAGAATCTTGCCGACGCAATTTTAGGAGTATTTGCTCTAGAATATTCCCTTTATCAAATTCATTTGATTGAAAGTGAATCGTTACACCGGTTTCTGGAGCTTTCCTTAATAGTGCATAAAAAGCAGGATCAACGCCTTGTAAGCGTGGTAATAAAGAAGGATGTATATTTATACAAGCCAGTGTTGGTAAGGCTAATACATCTTTTTTTATGAGTTGATTGAAGTGGGCAGAAAGTAAAACATCTGGTGCTAGAGCTTTTATAAACTCAAACGCCTCAGGCTCATTAATATCTTTCGTGGCTACATAAGGGATATGTTGCTGCTTTAACCTACCTTTCAACGTAGGTTTTCTAACCAGTCGACAAGCTATTTGAAAAAGGCTAGTAACACTGAATAAATACCCAGCATAACGTAAACCTGACAATTGAATATGGCGCAAGCTGCCACGTATGATACCGTAGCGCTTACTAATTACTCTTGTTGAGAGGACTACCCCCACCAGCTCTAAATCAGGCGATTTTAATAATTCATCGAGAACTATAATCGAATAAAGACTAGGGTAAGTGCAAAAAATGACGCGGCGTTTATCAGTCATTAATGTGCAATAACTTCAGCCAAGGCTTGTACAGTTTGTTGCAATTGAAGCTCGGTATGCGCGGAGCTCATAAAAAAGCGCAACCGCGCCATCCCTTCCTCTACTGCTGGGTAGAAAATAGGCTGAACATTAATGCCGCGATCAAAGAGGCGATTCGCTGCTAAACCTGCTTTAGCGGAGCTACCTAAGATGGCAGGAATAACAGCTAAACCCGCGCTGTAACCTGTATTAATATTATGCGCCCGGCACAAAGCTAAAAAATGTTGCCCATTCGTTTGTAACTGTTGAACGCGCTCTGGCTCACGCAACATCAAACTTAGCGCGGCATGAGAAGCCGCTGCCAACACAGGCGACATGCCAACACTGTATAAAAATCCAGGGGCAGAAATACGCAAATGGTGCACGAGCGCACGCTCACCGGCAATATAACCACCACAACCTGCTAGCGTTTTACTCAGCGTCCCCATCCAGATATCGACATCCCGACCATCAATCTTGAAATGCTCACGAATGCCACGCCCCGTTTTACCCATAATCCCTAGGGAGTGAGCTTCATCGACCATCAAAAAGGCTTTGTGGCGTTGTTTGATCTCAATAAAACGCGGCAAATCAGGATAATCGCCATCCATGCTATAAATGCCTTCAACCACAATCAATACGCGCTCAAAATCACGCCGATGTTGTTTTAATAAAGCATCCAAAGCTTGCCAGTCATTATGCGCAAACGGCATACGTTGCGCGCCCGACAATTGAATACCTTGCAAGATACTGTTGTGCACTAAGACATCATGCAGAATGAGATCGCGCTTACCGAATAAATAGCCAATCGTGGTGACATTGGTAGCATGTCCACTAACAAAGGCCACGCAGTCATCCACCTCATACAAAGCCGCTAAACTGCTTTCTAAGGCCTGCTGGGGTGCACGCTCACCTGAGACCATACGACTGGCAGAGGCGGATGTGCCATAGCGATGCAGAGCCTGCTCTGCCGCCTGATTTACTTCAGGGTGCCCGCATAAATCCAGGTAATTATAACTGGAAAAATTGATATACTCTTGCCCCCCAATCCATGTCGTTGCACCAGCAACTTGCTCATGTGTTTTGAAGAAAGGGCTTTCAATCCCCAACTGCCGCCCGCCTTCTTCAATCACGCGAATTTCTTGATAACCCGGCATTTTATCAAAACGATAAAACGCCTCTGGAATCACATCCCGTGATTCACGAGGCTTTTCTAATTGCTCGGCATCACGCTGTAACTTTTTACGATGCTTTTCCAACATCTGACTGGCTAATTGCTCTTTCATTTTATCGCTCAAGCCGAACAAATTTCTGCCGGTCATTCCTTATCCTTGCGCGATGCGCTAATTGTATCAGTCTGTGTTAATTGTTGAGCCAATGTTGCCACTTGCACCTCAGCTAAAGAACCATGTTTACGCACGACTTCAGCGACTGCCATCTGTTGCAACTCCTGCTCATTAGGTGCGGCTGCATCGGTTTGGCTAGTCAGTTGCGCGGCAATCTTGCCCGCGATACGCTGAATCGTTGCCCCACCTTCGGTTAAAGCCATCACCGGCAAACGCACCCCAAAGCGCTCATCAATGGCAGACACTAACTCCATCCCCATTAAGGAATCCATGCCCAACTCAAATACCGACTTATCTAACGCCATTTTTTCACGCGGTAAACGCAAAATGTGCCCGACTTCCAGCATGAGTAATTCAGCAATCAAGGCTTGTGCCTCACTAACACTCATACCTGCCATTAAAGCATGAATATCATCCGTTTGCGCGTTCTCATCCTGTTTAGTCTTAGCCTTGACTAAAGAGAACTTTGGCGCACGCGCTGCTGCCATCACACGTTGGATTGCTACCCAATCCAAATCGACAATAGCAGCGCCAGCCTTATCACTCTGAAGTAAGGTTTCTAAACTTGCTAAAGCACATGCTACGGTCAAAGCCTCGCCTCCCAAACGGCTTTGTAACGCCTCTTTAACGTTTTGATTGTCAACTAAGTAACCGGCATCTGCAATTGGCCCCCAAGCCGCATAAACAGCGGGCAAACCTGCGGCACGGCGCGCATGAGTGAGTGACTCTAAGAAGGCATTAGCTGCCACATAATTGGCCTGCCCCGGATTTCCTAGATAAGTGGTCACCGAAGAATAGAAAACAAAAAAGTCCAAAACCTCTTGCTGCGTTAATAGGTGCAAATGCCAAGCACCTAGGACTTTCGGCGTTAATACACGGCGAAAACGCTCAGCGTCCGCATTACGAATCAAACCATCATCCAACACCATCGCCGCATGAATGATGCCGCGCAATGCTGGTAAAGTGTTGCGAATCGTTTCTAACACCTGCGCTAAGGCCGCTTTATCGGCGACATCGACGGCAAATACCGTCACTTTCGTACCCAAAGCTTCCAGCGCTGCCACTGCCGCTGAAGCCTCTGGCGTTTTTAAACCACGGCGGCTTAATAAGGCTAAATGCCCTGCCCCTTTCGTCGCTAACCAACGCGCCGTCGCTAAACCAAAGCCGGTCAAACCACCGGTTATTAGATAAGTCCCATCCTGCTTCAAAGACAAAGGCGCACTCCGTTGTGGCTTAACACTGGGCAATAGCAGCTCGTCGGCGAAAGACACGACCACTTTGCCAATTTGTCGCGATTGCTGCATATAGCGGAATGCGGTCTGGATGGCAGTTGCAGGAAAAACCCGATGCGGCAAGGGACGCAGCACCCCTTTGTCGAAAAGCTGCATCATCTCGCGGAATAAGCGGCGTGCTAACGCAGGGCGCTCCAGTAATAGTTGATCGGCATCGATCCCAAAATAAGAAATATTATTGCGAAAGGGACGCAAACCTATTTTGCTATTTTCATAAAAATCGCGTTTGCCTAATTCTAAGAAGCGTCCGAAGGGACGCAAAATATGCAAATTGCGATTAATGGCCTCGCCTGAAATAGAATTCAAAATCACATCTACGCCTTGTCCATTCGTCAAGGTCAAAATATCCTCGGCAAAACGCAAATTACGTGAATCCAACACATGATCGGCGTCGACACCGGCCAAACGTACAAAATCACGCTTTTCATCGGTACCTGCGCTTGCAAAAATCTCAGCCCCACAATAACGTGCAAACTGAATCGCGGCTAAGCCCACACCACCTGCCGCACCATGAATCAGAATACGCTCACCCGCTTCTAGCTGCGCCAAATGCTTGAGCGCGTAATACACGGTGAAAAAGGTGGTCGGTACGGTTGCCGCCTCTTCATCACTCCAAGCACTCGGCTTATGTGTCATAGCCGTGGTTTTTGTAATCACCCGTGAACTAAAGCAAGCGGGTGCAAACCCCATCACCGCATCACCTACCTTAAACTCACTGACTGAACTGCCAACGCGGGTCACTTGACCGGACAACTCCATGCCCAAAGACGCGCCCGCAAAACCATTTTCCACCGCCTCATCCGACAATAAACCCATGGCATACATCACATCGCGGAAATTGAGCCCAACTGCCCTAGACAAAATCTCTATTTCATCTGGCTGTAAACGATGTTCTGACAAAGCCCGCCAATATAAATGCTTTAAACCCGGCGTGGTAAAATCCAAGGCTACCGGTGGCGTTTCATCCGATATCACATCCGAAAGCGAACTTGGCTTTAGGCGCATCACCTCACGGCCATGAGCTGTTAATAAGACCTCATCTTCCCCGTCGTTGTATAAAAATTCCTGAGCCAAAGCAGCACATACCTGAGCTAGTGTTTGATCACTCTGAATATCCAACAATCGACAGTTCAACTCTGCGTGTTCATTCATTAATACACGCCCCAATCCCCATAAAGGAGCTTGTGCTGCTTGAATTGGGTGAGCCCCATCCGGCATTGCATCCGCCGTCACTAGCCATAACTGTGGTGTTAGCTGATGAGCATCTAATTGCTGAACCAACGTTACTAAAGCGATACAACGCTGCTCTTGTAATGCCATCACATCCAGCACCTGCTCAGACAGCGCCGTGATACCACTCAAATAAATAATATGTTCAACCTGCAATTCGGTCGCACTAGGCGCACGACTCAAGACCTGTACCGCTTGTCCTTGGCTTAGCAAATGATCTTGTAAACTCATTGCTAACTTGGCTGAATAGCCTTGTGCATCACTGAGAATCAACCACGTTTGCGCTTTGAGATCCGCTTGAGGCTTAAATGTATTCGAGGCATTCGCTTGAGCACTCACTAAAAATAGAGCGCTATCCGCATCCAAGTCATTGGGCTCAAAACAGGCCTCAATGGCATCAAAACCATTTTGCGCCAAGGCGTTCTGCCATTCACTCAAGGTATGCAAACGACTTAAAGCCGCTGACTCACTGTTCAGCCACCAATTCGGCAATAGACCACAAGTCAAATCCAGTAAACGACTATCTTGCGCTTGCGCTAATAACAATAAAGCTTGTGGTTTTAATAAAGTACGTAGGCGTGCCAAGCTAGGTGCTAATTCCTGCCATGCAAAAATAGCATTGCCTGAAATCACCAGATCAAAAGCTGCTTGCTGGGCCAAGATATCGAAACCAGCGCCGCTGATATCTTCGGCGAGGATCAGGCTACTAACCCAAGGTAAGGTTTCAATCAGATCGCTGATTTGAGCCAAATGCTCCGCACTGGGGTCAGTCACAACATAGTCACAACGTTCTGGAGGCAAAACGTGTAACAAATACTGGGTCAATGCCCCAAAACCTGCCCCTAACTCCAAAACGCGTAGCGTTTGTTGCGCAGGCACTCTGCTTACATAAGTTTGAATGGTCTCAACCAAGGTTTGGTTTACAGCACGGAAACTCGGCGAACTCTCCAACCAATGTTCAGCAATACTACTCTTAGCTGGTTGCACAATCTGCTCTGGTGCGATATTACCTCGTAGTACCTCTGCTAAATGTAAACCACTTCGCCCCATCATGACTAACTCTGGCAAATAAGCCGGTGCATCACCCAATACCGCTAGCCAAATATCCTGAGCTTTTGGCAAATGCGTTTCTGTTGCAATTGCCCAAGTATGTCCTTCTTGCTGGTGTGCTAAGCCCTCCTCCTCCAGCCAAGTGAGTAAACGCCGCGCCAAAGTACGGTGTGCTTCAGACACTTGTTCTAGTGTGAAGCGACCGTGATCAGCTAAAGCACTCAAAGCCTCCCAACTATAAGCGCTAGCAAGTACATCTAATAAAGGATCAATGTGCGTGGCTTGTCTCTCTCTGCCCAGCAACTCCGCTTGTTTGCGCCACGTAGCGAGGATTTGTTGCTGTAACTTAGCCATTTCTAGTGTTGGAGCAGACAGTTGGCTGGCTACTAAAGGTTTGGGAATACTGGTAAAACTATAATTTGCAGGTTCTTTAATTCGCGCACTAGCAAATTGCACAGCTCGAAAACGACAAGCTTGCAACTCGGCAACCGTTTGATAATCCGTATCTAATAAGACGAAATCTGCTACCACCGAACGAGCGCTGTGTTGGCGTAGTTGCACACGAATATGTGTAGGTGCTTGGCGAGAGCCGTAATAAAATAAGCGCCCTATTTGAATAGGAATTAAGGCTTGGCGCTGCCCCTGCTCAATACGCTCGGCCAAGATATCGACCAATAATTGAAAGCCCGCATCTAATAAAGCTGGGTGCAAGTGATAAGTTTGCAAATCGGCTTGAATCGCCTCAGGCCAGCATAAGGTTGCTAACGCTGCATTCTCTTGTACCGCTACTTGTTCGACCGCTTGAAAAGCCGCTAAATACCGCAAGCCAACTGCTTCGGTCAATTGATAGTGCTTGCTTGCATTTAGGCTGGCACTGGCGTGGTTTTGCTCTTCTTGCCACTGCTGAACAAAAATCACGGGCGCTGATTTAAGTGCAGCACCTGTTAAACGCCCCACCACATTGACCGCCCAAGCCTCATGGCTCAAACGCTCGCGGCTAGTGATCGTAAAACTACCATCCGTGGCTAATAGATGAAAACGTAAGGTCTTGGCCTGTGTTCCATCCAGAATAATGGGCGCTACAATCTCCAGTTGTTCCAGCGTTTGCGTCGCTTGCGCTTGCCATTGTTGGGCGGCTGCCAAAGCCATTTCCACATAAGCCGCTGCTGGAACGACTACTGCCCCGTCTACCACATGATCCGCCAGCCAAGGCAAAATTACTGTATCAAGCTGATTCTCCCACATCCACTCAGCATCTTTCAGGCGATAGCCCAATAACGGATGCACGCGTCGCCGATTGACTAGATCATAGCCTTCTACTGTGAGCGGATACCAATAGCGTTCACGCTGCCATGGATAGTTGGGAAGCTGAATAAAATGCCCAGACTCGGGAAAAATACTCGCTACCTCTAGATCACAACCCGCCAACCACACCCGCTGTGCCGCTTTAGCGAGGCAATCAGCCTGCTCATCTTTGCGCTTGCCGGTTATCAAGGTTTGTCCTTCAACCGCACGATGGCGCAAACACTCATTCATGTAACCACGCAACACTAAATGCGGTCCCACTTCTAAAAATACCCGTGCGCCTTGGCCGATTAAGGTATCCATCGCTGCAGAAAAGGCGACCGGCTCACGAATATTTCGCCACCAATAATCGGCATCTAACGCGGAAGCAGGCGTTGCTTGGCCAGTAACCGCTGAAATAAATTGCAGCTCTGGCGAGTGATCTTCAGGTGCTAAGTGTTGCAGGCTTAGTAGTAATTGCTCACGAATTGGATCCATCCAATGACTATGGAACGCATAATCCAAATCCAATAGTTTGAAGAAAACCTTATCCGCGCTCAGGCTAGCTTGGAGCTGCTCCAAATCCGCCAAGGTACCGGAGATCGTCACCGACATGGGACTATTCACACCGGCTAATTCAATCTTATCTTGTAAACCTACGGCCACCAGACGCTCTTGCAAAGCTGCTTGACCTAAACCGAGTGCGGCCATGCGCCCTTGACCACGGGTCGTACCCTGGGCTTGGCTGCGGTAATAAATCACCTGAACGGCTTGTTCTAAACTCAACTTGCCAGCCGCCCATGCGGCAGCTACTTCGCCCACACTATGACCCAAGGTAGCGTTGAAAAGCACGCCATGGCTTTTTAATACAGTGACCATCGCCACTTGTAAGGCAAATAATAATGGCTGGGCAATTTCAGTTTTAGCTAGCTGCGACTCTGCTTCGCTAGCTAGTAATAAATCCATGAGCGCATAGCCCGCTAGGGGTTTAAACAACGCATCAACGTGCTCAATTGTTTGTTTAAACAAAGGATTTTGCGCTAGCAGCACCTGCCCCATGCCCTGCCACTGCGAACCATTTCCAGAAAATACTAACGTTAAGGGTGTATGATCCGCGACAACGCGTCCTTCGATGAGAGAAGCGGTATTACTAGATTCACCTTTTGCATAAGCCGCTAACGTTGATTTTGCGGCTTCTACATCGTTAGCCTGTACGACTAAACCTTGCGCCAGATGCTGACGATGTTTCAACAAACTCCACGCCACGTCATCCGCATTTTGTTCTGTCAAAAACGCAGCATATTGTGCTGCAAGTCCTTTAAGGGCAGCCCCTGTACGTGCAGACAAATATAGCGGCGGAAAGGTTTTCTTTAATGACTTCTTGGAAGTGATTAATCGAGGCGGTGAATAGTGTTCAATCACTACATGCGCATTCGCCCCACCAAATCCAAAAGAATTAACTCCCACTAATTGGCGCGTTTGTTGGGAGGCAATCGGTGTCGTTTGCGTTACCACTTGCAAATTCAAATCGTTAAAATCAATTTTAGGATTGAGTGTTTCGACATGAAGCGAGGGAGGTATGGTTTGATGTTTTAAAGTCAGCAGCGCTTTTAATAAACCAGCCATCCCTGAAGCCGTTTCTAAATGCCCGACATTACTTTTCGCCGAACCAATCAATAAGGGCTTATTAGCGCGCGCACGCCCGAGCACTTCGCCAATCGCTCGTGTCTCCAACGGATCACCGATCGAGGTACCGGTACCATGGGCTTCTAAATAAACTAAATCATTTGCATCTAATTGTGCTTCAGTATAAATCTTGCGCAGTAAACGCCCTTGCTGCCGATCACTCGGTACGGTCATACCATTGGTTTTGCCATCTGCATTGATACCAGAGGCCACGATCACACCATAGATAGGATCATTATCGGCCTCAGCCTGTGCTAAAGGCTTTAATAATAAAACGGCGGCGCCCTCTGCACGCACATAACCATCCCCATTCGCATCAAAGGTGCGGCAGCGTCCCTTGGCAGACAGCATCGAGGCTTGCGAAAAACCTATAAATGCAAAAGGATGCAAGAGCATATTCACGCCTGCTGCAATCGCCATACTCGCTTCACCATGGCGAAGGGCTTGACAGGCATGATGGACGGCGACTAGCGAAGAGGAACAGGCCGTATCCACAGCAACACTAGGCCCTAATAGATCAAAGAGATAAGAAATGCGATTCGCCGCAATACTCGCGGTATTGCCAGTCATGGTATAAGCATCCATCGAGGCTGGATCTTCTACACGGCGATTCAGATAGTCCGTACTCGCAATGCCTACATAAACCGCACAGTCTGAGCCAGCTAAACGTTCTGGGGCTTGCCCAGCATTCTCTAAAGCCTCCCAAGTCAACTCAAGCAATAAACGTTGTTGCGGATCCATTTGCTCCGCTTCGCGTGGGGATATCCCAAAAAAGCTTGCATCAAATTGATCGACTTGATCTAAAACACCGGCTGAAAAGGTAACACTGCGCCCCGCTGTTTTACGCTGATCATGTTGGTAAAAAGACGTGGCAAAACGTTCTTCACTAATTTCAGTAACGACATCTTTGCCATTAATTAAAACCTGCCAATAATCGGCTAAGGATTGGATATGACCCGGCAGACGACAAGCGACCCCGACAATTGCTATTTTCTGATGGCGTGCCGTAGGGCGTGTTGTTTCGTTATTTATCACAGTCGTCACAGTCTAAAGATTCAATAAGTTACTAAACCCCTAGCAAGTGATTTAGTATCTAAAATTTACAAAGCCTCGATAAAGATTTATAGCTTTCCGCCCCCAACGTTTTAAACTCGGCATTTTATTGTGTTGCCGGCCTCCCTGAGCTTGCAATTCGCGCTGCAAACTATCTAGCACCTGTTCTGGCGTCGTGAAATGCCCTGTGTGCCAATTGATATAACGCGGGTATAAAATAAAGGTGGCAGCCACCAATTCATCGAGCGTGATACGCCGTTGACGCCGAGCTAAGCTATGTCGATCAGTGGTCAAGCCCCAAGCAGCATAAAAAGGCAAACCATAGCATACAACGGGCTTTTCGCGAAGTAGCGCTTCAAAACCGGTTAAGGACGTTAAAGTATGCACCTCATCGGCAACATCAAGACAATCAATAATATTGGCATCTTCCAAAACCAAATCAGCACACTGCATCAAAACGGACTGAGAAACTACACCCTTACGATTACCACTGACTACGTCCGGATGCGGTTTGAATACAATATAAGCATCCGGATATTGCTGTTTCACGGCTACCAATAAAGCGCTATTCGTCGATATATCGATACAAGCTTTATGAATCGAGGCATCATCCTCAACCTGCCCGATTACCAATAATACACACTGTTCAGGATGTGCTGTAAGTTGCTCACGCACTGGCTCTAAGCCCGTATTATATTTACTAAGGCGTTTGGTAATCAGTAATTGGCGCAAAGCTTGCGCCCGCTCAATTAAAACCGGCGAAAACGTTGTATAATTTAATAAATACTCCAGATCACTTTCTTGCTGTGGATCATAATAAATACCACGTTTATCCAAGACCAAAGATAAAGGTGGCGTATAATCTGAGCCTAGACCCACCGAGCGAATAAAGCCATCCTCTACCCGCCAAATGGGCACACTCGTGTTTTCAGATAGCTTTTGAGCTTCTATAAAAGCCCGTTCACCCCAAACCACAATAGGTGATTTCTCATCAAATCCTTTCTTTAAAGCTTCGGCTGCATTCCAAACAAATATTAGTTCATTACTAGGGGCATATAAGAAACGTCGAATATAATTACGCTTCCATGCCGTGAAGCCAAAACAATACAAGCGCCCTTGCGTTTCTTGGTATAGTTTTTTTTGATGTATTAAATACTCAACCACATCTTCTAACTCACAAACTCTTCCTGTATCAGGATGTACATAGCGCGTATAAATTAAATAAGCCGCTGCAAATAGCGAATTAATACTATGCTTTCGAGTGCGCCGTTGAAAAACATTATATTCTTTAGATAAACGATCCTGCGTTAAACCCCAACCTGCATAAAATGGCATCCCAAAACAATGCACAGTCTTTCCTAGCATTAAGGCTTCAAAGCCTAGTTGCGAGGTTAGTACATAAACTTGCTCAACATGGTGCAATAAAACCATGGGGTTAATCGCTTGACTAATGACTTTTACGCGTGATGGCAAAGTAGCTAGGTCAAAACAACCACGCTTTTTACCAGCAATCACATCAGGATGCGTTTTTAGCAAAATACTAGCATCAGGATGTTCGTTTAAAGCAGCCTCTAGCATAAGTTGAGCTGAATTATTATTAGTCAAACCGTATTGTAACGACATATCGCCCGAGGTTTGGTCAACCACCAATACCTTCTTAGCTTTAGGCAAGGCTAAATTATTAATGTTATCCGCTGTATTATTGTATTTAGAAAGGTGATAGTGCGTTATTAAGGTAATAAGCTGCTCAGCTCGCTTCAATAATAAAGTATTTTGTAATAGTTGCTGAGGATCAGACTCTAGTAAATTTTCTAGCTCTGAAGTTTGTGTCGCATCATAGTAAATGCCACTACGATCGACTACCAAAGACCAAGATCTAGTCCCCAAAACACCTTGGCCTAAAGAATGAATAAAGCCATCTTCCAAATACCATACTGGCAAACGTAATTCTTGAGCAATTTTTTCCACTTTTTTCGCACTGGGTTTGCGCCCCCAAGCAATAAAAATAACTTCAGGCTTAGCAGCTATAGCTACTTTGTGATTCCAATATTCAACTTTTCCTCCCAGCAATAGTGATAAATCCACTAATTTATTTAGTTTTTTGGATGTGGTATAAAAAAGTTGTGGCATATTACTCATGAATAGACTTTAAACCTTCGACCTGCCATCGTTTGAGTAAAGCGGCCTCTCCTTCCCAATTATGGCGTCTGGATGGTTGATGCTTGGGATTCGAGACATGATAAGTATCTGTAAGCGTTGATAAAGCGCTGAAACCGGCAACATTTACGCCATGCCATGAACCAAGCAAGTGGTGCACTAACGCAAGAAATGCCACACCTGCACTCGGGGGGGCTTTTAAAATAAGCACTAATTGACGCCAAATAAAAAGTGGCAACGTAATAATAGGCGTTCCTTGCTCTATCATAGGCTTTAATTTATTCCAATTCATTAAGCGATATTGTAAATCTGGACCAATCAAAACTACCCACTCCACAGGCACAGCTTGTTTAATCTGAAAACTAGGTGTTAGTACCCAGATCGTTGGCATAGCGGAAACTACTAAGTCAGGAGTAAATTGATTAAAACGCACAATACAATTATAGTGCGTTAAAGCCGCAATTAAATCGAGTTGACGTATAATCCCCGCATTGCCTATCACGAAAATCCCTTGACTATGCGCTGCCTGCCGTAGCTTCTGAGCAAACTGCTCACGCCATAAAAATTGCAGTCTAGCAATATTCCCCAGATCAAGCTGCTCTTTAGATAAGGCATCAGGCTTGCTTTTAGCTAACAGTGTGGGTAATTTTAAATTCTTTACAGGCACATCAAATTGAGGCAGACGACATTTTAGGAATTTTTCTTGATTTTCTATCGTAGGAATACTCTCAAGTAATAAGGCTTTTGCTAGAATTTTTTGCTTGCCTGACAAATAAACTATCTGATCTTGCAATAAATATAAATAATACTTAGATAAAATTAAACCACGATCGCGCCTAAAAAGTAAAAATGCCAATAAGTCATCCGATTTACCTGATAACCTCCAAACCTTTAGAAAATAAGCCTGTGTTTTTACAGTATAGTCACCTCTAGCCCGAGCTTGTCGAGCTTGATAGCGTAACAGCCAGATTTTGATATGACTCATACCAACCTTATGCATAATATTTCTAATGCTGATATAGAAAACTATGCTGATCCGTCAATTAATTTGACGACAGTAGACGCAATTACTCTTATATCAGCCACCTCTAGAATTTTTTCTCGCAACTGTTGGCAGTAATGATGATAAAAACCCTCATCTAGAAATTTCTTTAAATAAGCATAAACATCCACTGTGTCACTGACTATTATGGCACCACGATCATTCAGTCGTTCCGCATCCGGTAATTTAGAACAAATAGTTGGCTTTCCCCAATAAGCTCCCTCTATTACTTTCAACGCCGATTTACAGCGTGTAAAGGGAGTATCCTCCAAAGGTGCTAAGTTTACCCATGCTTGTTTAACTTCATTATGATAATCAGCGAAATTGACACGATCTTTATGAATTAATTGTGTGGCTGGCATCGTGACTTTGATAGCCAAAGGTCCTGTAATCTGCAATTTCACATACTTAAAATCAGCAAGGAAATCCTGCAAAGGCGCTAAAAAAACCTCAAAGTCTCGATCATGACTTCTAGAGCCCGGTAAATAAGTAATAACAGGATCAGAACTTGCTAAATAGGAAGATGACATATCCTTTGGCTGACTAAGCCAGTTGATGTGCACTGCGTTAGGTAACCAAATACATTCTTTATCTGGGAATATTTTATTGAAATGCTCTACTAAAGCTTGGGTTGAAAAAAAAACCTTATCAACTAGAAACAGTGCTTTCTTATGACTTTTATACAAAGAGTAAATATTATCATAGGGCTTTAGTCGATTTAAAATAGCGGGGCTAAAGGCGGTATAATCTGGGTCAAATATTAAATCATCAAAGTCTGCCCAAATCCTTACACCACGCAACTTAAAAAAATAGATGAGCGAAATCAACCTAAGAGAAAACTTAGGTCGATGGAAAATCATGACTGATACTTTCTTAGTAGAACTGAGATCTTTTAAATGACAGAATTCAATAGTTAATCCTAATTCCAACAATGCTAAACCGACGTTTTCACAGCGATAGATAAAAGAACCATCTTCACGATATAGATTAACGTTACTATTGCAAGCGACATATAGAATATGCATTACTTGACCAATATTAGAATTTCTTGTCCTGTATGAGCCACCCTACAACTTGCCCTATTTCTAGGATTCACTTTATATTTAGTTAAATCAAAGCTAAACCCTATATAACCACCCCTTGGTACATTTTTTTCTTTAAGACTAGGCTTATATAAATTGGCGAGGGTTGAAGCAATAAACTCCCCATCTGAAAACAGCTCTATAGTTACAGCTTCTTCGTGATCGTCACTAAATGCCCATCCCCCCAGTGTTCTAGGGTCATAAGTATCAACATAAGCATTAATATAATTTTGCTGTTTCTCAAAACAACGCATTCTTTGTTCAAATATAAACTTAGCCTGATAATAAACTAAGAAATCATCCAGATTAGAAGTAATAAGCTTGGTCTCAAGCGCTTTATCGATTTCATAGCCAACCTTAGCCTCAGCCTTTTCAGGATTAACATTTTTCAAAGTTGATCTGACTGATATTTCAGTTTTATTACGAAAAAGGCTCAAGGATTCTTCATAAAGTTCAGTAATCCCAATAAAACCCATGGCTGCTACTGGAATAGTACCAAGGCGTTTTTTTTGAATATTAGAATAATTAGGCACACTCAGAAAATCATCTAAGCTACCTTTATAATTATGTAATCTAACAGCATGTTTATAATGAGAAATAACTTGCTGTACTGGATCACGAAAAAATGTTTGAAGATGAGAACTTCTGAAAAGCGGAACATACTTGGCAACATTATGCCCGAACAAATAACGAACTTTTCGGTCTGACTTAAAATACTCAGAAAACCCTATGAAATCGCTTTTTTTATACACTAAATCTTTAATGACTGGACTAGTTAGCTCTTCCTCAGCACCATAATCGAAAAGAATATCTTCCGCAGGAAAGGCTGTACATAATGAGTCCCTAAAACTAGTTCCACCAGTTTTTGGCGTATGTAAAAATAAGTAACCTCGATTATCGAACCACATATAAGCCTTCAAATAGTAACAGAGAAATATTAAACCATTAGTTAGAGAGGTAAAAATTTTTAAAACCAGCTATAAAGTCCGAGTTTTCATTGGTATCTAAAGAAAAATCATTAAGTTTAAGTGAAAAAGCAGCATGATAATAGGGATCAGAAAACAAAATACTACCCCATTTAGTCAGCATATATCGTATTTCTTGTGCGAAACGTTTAGCTTTCTCAGGTGTGTCATCTGAGCCACGACTTAAGGACTCATGATGATACAGCAAAGCATAGGGAGTCCATAAGTTTCTGTAACCCAACTCTCTGATACGAAGACAGAAATCCACATCATTAAAAGCAACAGTCAAGTTTTCTGCATCTAGCCCATTGACCTGATTATATAACTCAGTTCTTACTAATAGGCAGGCCGCAGTCACTGCTGAAAAGTTCTGTACTAGCTTCAAACGACCAAAATAGCCGGGGTTATCTTTATGGAATAGTCTATGTGTATGCCCAGCAATACCGCCTACCCCCAAGGCTATACCGGCATGTTGAATGCGATTATCGGGATAAAGTAGCTTAGCTCCAACACAACCAATTTCAGGTCTAGAGACATGCATGACCATCTCATCAAGCCAATCAGGGCTTATAACCTCTACATCATTATTAAGAAGCCCTAGAATAGAGCCTTTTGCTTGTACTGCCGCAAAATTATTAATAGCCGAGTAGTTAAAAGGATGAGGGTAAGTTAGTACTCTAACTTTTGAATCCTTAGCAATTTCTTCAAAATACCTTTTAGTTATAAGCTCTTGGCTCTGATTATCCACCACGATTATTTCGTAGTTTTTATAGTCTGTTTTTTCTAAGATACTGGTCAAACACGTTTCTAAAACACCCACTTGATCGCGGGTTGGGATAATCAAAGAAACTAAGGGCCGTTTATGCTTATACTTCACTCGATAAGTATTGGGTAATTCAGCCTTTTCAGCCTCAGCATCTAACTGAGCAATGCTCAAGTAATTTGATAAAGCCTTTAAACCCGCATCCCAAGTATAACTTTTAGCCGAGCTTTGTTTCGCTGTGGAGCCTTCCAAAGTACGCCAGTGATATAACACATAAGGCAGATGCACGATAGACTTTTCTAATTCATTTTCTAAAGCAGCCACACAGCGTAAACATAGATCATAATCTTGCGCACCTTCTACACCTACTCTAAATCCACCAACTTTCATAACCAATTGGCGATCATAAACGCCTAAATGAGAAATATAGTTATTAGAATAAAATAAATCTGGACTCCAATCTGGCTTAAAATGAGGCTCAAAGCGATTACCATATTCATCTATTTTATCCTCATCGCTATAAATGATTTTAGCCTGAGGATTTCTTTGTATTGCGTCAGCCACCAGCCAGAATGCATTCTCAGCTAACTCATCGTCTTGATCTAATAAAACGACATAATCACCAGAAGCCATTGCCAAAGCACTATTCGAGGCCGCTGCAATATGTCCATTAGCTTCACGGAATGTAACTTTAATTCTAGCATCAGACTTGCTTTCCTCTTCTAACCATTGTCGCAAGCTCGGATCTTGACTACCATCCTCTGCTATACAAATCTCATAATAAGGATAATTTTGATCTGATACTGACTTTAAAGCTCTTGCTAGCAAGCTTAAATTAGGGCGATATACGGGTATAATGACAGAAAATACAGTGATAGGAATTTTATGAGCAGATACTAGAGCCTTTTCAATTAAGATCGGCTCTACTATTTTTATCCAAGATGAATAATTATTATTTTTTGGCAAGCAAGCCTTTAAATAATTTTGATATAACTGAGACGGCGTTAATAATTTTTCTTCAATGGAGTTTGAGTCATGTAGTTTATTTAAAAACCGCTCCATCCGCGATAAAGCAAAATTTGTTGAAACAGGCTTTAATAGAATTTTTTTAATACGAAATTGACAGGCTTCTTCCAAAGGATCCAATCTGATCTGACAGTGTTTAGGAAGCCAAATAATGCGACGTAAGGTTTTACTAGGGGTATATTGAAAAACAATACTTAAATCTTCGTGATAGCCATTACCATCATCATAATAAAGCTTAAGCAATTGAGGGGAATTAGCAGAGTTCTCTAAAACACTTAGCTCAAGATCTAGCAGATACCAGCCTGCCGCAAACGGCTTATTAAATACAAAAGCAGGATCTTCTGTTAGACTCCGCCAAATGAAATCACTCTCTTGAGGTAGAGCTACTACATTCGCTAAAGGTTTAAGGCTATGTGCTTTGCTGAAAAAAGCTGGTATTAACCGAAAATCGTTTTTAACTTTATCAATCCAGCGCTGCTGGTAGTACTTCATCATTCTTTATAGTCTATCCTAGATGTAACGACTACCACGTTATCTCAGCATTGGGGTCTATGCCTACAGTAGAACCTGCGCCGGCTGATACTCCACTTTTTGGCACTAAGGTATTCAGATTAGCCACCCAAGTTGCTATCTGCTTTGAGCTTTGCCGAAGCCTATACCACTGCTCAAACTGCCCTAATTGTTGATGCTCTATAGCCAACTTTAAAAACTGTCCTTGGTTCATCTGTACAATAGCCCATTCCACATGATTGATTTTGGTTAATACAATCTGTGAGGATGTTGCTCGTTGTTGGCTACTGCCAGATGCTTGCATCTCTCGCCATAGCTGATTTTCCTTAAGTAGGTAAGTAATTTGGCTGGCAGGACTGACTAGCTCCAAACGATCCAATTGAGATGACTCATTATTGAGCACAACATGTTGCTGCACATCACGTTGTAGCCTCGTAAAAGCCGCTTGTAACTGTGTTAAAGACTGATTTTCACGATCAACAACATTCTTGCTAGATGAAAGTGCCTGCAAGCTTGTAAAAGCTATGGCTGATAAGATACTAAAAATAAATAACGCTATTAATAGCTCAACTAAGGCAAACCCTTGTTTCATTGTCATATAGTCTAACATAAAAAAAGCCAACCAAAAGGCTGGCTTTTAATGAAAACACAAATATTAACGAGGCTTAATGTTCTCGATCATTTGAGCGAAGTTCTTACTAGCATCCCCAAAATTACGATTCCATAAAGAGAAACCGATTGTTGGAACAGCATTGCCAAATTGATAATTAATCCAACCAAAGGTTTGATCTACACCTGAAGTGTTAACATTCACCGAGCCTGTTGGGTTGGTAACACCGGAACCGAAAGTGAATACATTCGTTTCAGAGCACATACTAGTTGGCGTTGTAGTGGCACCACCAGAAGGAGTTACATTGTTAACTGTTGCACGGTCTTCTTCACGATCCCAGATAACTGCACTATAAGCTACACAACCGCTCGCATTAAAGACTCCACCTAATAGAGGATTTGGTACTATTGTTCCGAGTAATGCTGGACTTACCGCTGTACGTTCACCACCACTTAAAACCGAATCAACGTTGTCCCAAGTATTAGCATCTAGACCTGATGCAACATAAACTAATTGGCCTACACCATTAGTAGCTGTATAAGGGGCACCAAAGTAAGTGTTAGTATCGGTACCAACCAATACAGGCTCAGCATCCCGGTGAGTATACTTAGTCGGTAAAGTAATGACAATCTCAGAGTTGACCCCATTAGCTGGATTCGTTGACCATTCATTAACAACACGAGCACTAGCAAATGCCTGCTCTAATGCCAAGAAGGCCCTAACACGCTCTCCTGGTAATAATGTTGGTGCTACCGGTGGCACGTCCGCAACTAAATCCGCTCCACCAACCGCAAGCTCTGGGTTAGGATTAGGAAGGAGCGGAATACCACCTACGTTTAATAAGTTAGGATAGAGCCAATGTGCTTGAGTTTGAGAACAAATTAAGTTCCCATTGGTTCCACCACAGGGATTGATAACGGACGCTGGTAACAAGTCATTAGCTGTAAAGTTTTTAACTACCGTTAAGCGACTTGCATCAGCAAAACCACCTGCAGCATTTAACAAACCAAAATGCCCTGCCAAAAAGTTGCCCGTGCCAGTAACGCCAAGAAGACCAGCAGCAGTATTAAGACGTTGAGGAACAGTCAGTGAGGTATCTGGAACAGCATTATTAGCTAAATTCGGGAATGAATAACGTGCTACAGCAGCCGATAAGTTTTGAGTATCAACCAAGCTTTGATCACCAAATGCTCTAACTACATTATCACAATTAGCCGGTTCGTTATTAGCGTGTTTAGCGCCTGTTACAACTTCATAGGCTCTTTGCAAAACGGGATTATTTCTTGCCGCAAGACCAGCACGATTCCAGTCATTGATAACAGTCGGATTATGTAACACACCCATAACGATGGCTTCTATATGACCTGTATGCTTATTAGCATTGAGTGCTGATAGAATCGCATTGTTGCCGTTATTAGGGAAATTAATTACCCCATTGCGACCTGTTTTTGGAGCAGTACAAGTACTATCTGTGCTCACCCAGCGTGGCAAACCATTCGCACCATTACCATCTACATAGCCTGTGAAGATATCACCTGGTGACATGGCAACGGTAAAGTCCAATGCATCACGTGAGTGCATATAGTCACGGAAACGCACGCGGACTAAAACAGTATGATTCTCGCTAATATTCTGCATGTGCAGCAATGTTTGATTGCCGTTTTGAGTCGTATAATAAGGGAACAATAATAGGTCACCAGTACCCGTAGTACTGATAGACGGTGTTTGTGCTTGCACGCTTGCAGCACCTAGGGCAAAAGCAGCAGCAGCAACAGCCTGAGCTACCAGTTTCTTAGACATCATCTTCATTTCTTTTACTCCTAAAAATAAAGTAAGTATTTTACTCATGCGTTGATACTGAAATCATTGCTACAACCTGATCTAGAATCATAGACCTGTCAGCAAATATGCTATTGAATTGTTTAAGATTAAGTTAGCAACATACAAAAACAGTATAAATATTTTCACTTAAGTCTATTAAATTTAGCCAAGAATTGACTTACCATGATAATCAATTTTTGGCTCCAAGAGCAACATTTTTATTATGCCACCACTCACCCTTCTCATAATACCACTCTTCTGAATAAGGGTTGGTACTTTCTATTACCTGCCCACCCCAAGGGGCTTCATAAGAAAAAGCCAACTCGAAATCAATTAGCGCTTTATCCTCACGTATTAGTTTAACTTTTTTTAAAGTAGCGCTTTTCCATATCAATGTAGCAGCAAAACTTTTTATGTAAGTAGGCTCATCTATTTGAGCACGATAAGACGGAGTCTCTAACTGGTAAGCTGCTTTAAAATCATGCTTAATTAAAAAATCCCAGTACTGATTAAACCTCAACTGCAAGTGAGAGGCTAAGTCTTGAGACATAGGAAACACGGCAGCGCTTTCTTTAGTTATTATATCAACTTTATTAGAGCTGTGGCTTGACTCTGCATTAACACTGCCACCTGACATAGTCAGCATAAAAATTAATGTCAAGAAAAGGATGCAATATTTAGTGATTAAATTATCAGTATAAGACATATCAAACTTTCATATTAGCGAAAAACTTATCCGAAATGCTCTAGCGTTATGATGCTAACAGACTACCTATTTACCACTACTGTAGCTAGATTACAACAAAAACCTACCGAGCAGCAATAAGTTCCTCAACTTTTCTTAAAACAGCCCTAGCGCGCGGCAAAAAGGAATGTTGAGACATAACTGACAAAGCGTTTTGCCATTGTTGTTGCCGCTCTAATGGGGTGCAATACATGCCCTTGCCGATAGCTTGCTGAAATGACTCCACATTATCGTAGGACACCAACATCTGCTCTAAATGCGCGGGCCAATGCTTAAGCTTGTCACTAATTAAGTAGCTACACGTTGCTAGCACATCAAATACACGATTAGAAACAAAGCCTTGTGAAGCCATATCTTGCCAGTGATCATTTAGCACAATAAGCGATTGTCTATAACACTCGCCAAGCTCTTGATTCGGCAAGTATTGTTGCTTTATAAGAGCCTTAGGCAAATATTGCTCCCATAAAGTCCCATATACACTTGTTAGGTACCCTAGCTCATAAGCAAGCCTCACGCTTTCACGATAAACGTTCCGCGAGTTCCCAACAAAGGTTATCTCTTGTTTAGGCAGTAAGGTATAGACAGGATAGAAAATATCGGGATCAGTACATTGCAGAAGACAGCTAGCTGACTTCAAGTTGAAAGGCTCTTGCTGTAGACAGTGCGCATAATACTCAGATGCGATAAAAACATGATCATAGGCGCGCATCTCGTCTACCGTCACTAACTCAGGATGACTTATTAACCACATTAAATTCAAGCCAGTAGTGTTAAGCGGCACCGGCTGTAAGCCTCTTAACACCAAATTAACCTGAGAAGTTTTGGAGTTAGGATCAATAACTGACTCCCCAGCGTTTATCCAATCTTGCAAATACTCAATTTTATAGTGATGCCCCAAAACCGTTAGAGCCTGCCCAAACGCCTCCGCATAGTAATAATCACCCCAGGTTTTCCGCTCATGTATTGAGGGGCAGGCAATCTTGATAACAAAGTAATAAGACGGCTTAACTGGCACAGGATCATCATCAAACGATGGCCTTTCCTTCATCACACAAAAAGACTGTTGTAGTAAAGACGGTAAATAGGCTTGGATGTACAGACCTTGCTTACCGAGCCAAGCTCGACTTAGCTCTTCGAGATGGGAAAAGTCATATTGCACAACAAAAGCTTGCTTCTTTTTTTCCCCATAATACAAAGGATGAGACCGCTCATCACTATATAATATAATTTGAGACTCCGGAATACAGTGGCAAGTAACCCCAGTTGCCAAAGACAATCCAAACTCAAAAAACTCTAAGTGCTCTAAATAAACAGGATTGAAGCTTACATCACTTAATAATTCACTATACGCGAAACCAATACACCCATCACCCAAATTCGCTATAGGAAAACTGGATTGTACTATAGGATGATCTCGTGCAAAACCTTGTAAAGCCGGAGCAAGTCTAACAGCATCAGATACTTCATCTATAGCATCGACGATAAGGCCCGCGTGTTCAATTCTGCCATTAGGATTTAAAAATAATGGCTGAACTATAATATTATTCTGCTGCTTTAACGCCCTCATTAAAGGAACAAGCCAATCTTTTGGGACTAAGGTTGTGGGCTTTAGGAAAAAAACATAATTGGACTGAATAGTTTTAAGAGCAAAATTATAAGCCAACGAGAAGTTACTTAGGAAAGCTTCACTAAGTATCGTGACATTTTCCCAAGTTAGTGCCAGTAAGTGGCAAAAGTTAATGATAGCCTGACTGCTATTATCATGTACTAAAATGATCTGATAAGGCCTAGCCTTCTCATGATAGCTTAATAATAAGTGAATACACTCCTGAATTATCTCAAGAGACGTATTTAAAAGTGGAACTATGACTATAGTCTCATAATGATTTTTTTTCTCTCGATCTTTATCAAGATTTACATTGTATTTATTTAAAATAAAATAAAACCATTGAGAACTTTGCGAATAGGTTATACGGCTTACTTGCCTCCTATCATCGTAGATAGCCCCTATAATAGGGATAGCTTTAATATGCTCAGCAAAATTGGCACAGCGAATGATAAAATCCCAATCTACCATTCTAGGCAAAGCCACATCAAAATTACCGCTTTGCTCAAGCAAATTTCGACTATGGATAAAAATATTGAGATCGATATAGTTCCTTATTTTCAACTGTTGAAAATCAAAGGGAGCAAAACGATAAAAAGTACCTTCATCCCGTATCAACTCTATACCTGCATATAAAAAATCCGCTTTTTCTGTAATAGCGTAAGTCAACATGACTTCTAGAAAACTGCTTTTCCAAACATTATCTGTATCTAAATAAGCTAGATAATCGCCTAGAGCTTGGGCTAAACCCGTATTACGTGCAGGACTTACGCCTAGGTGCGCTTGTGTTATATAGCGAATTCGTAAATCATCAAATTGATCTTTTAACCATTCTAGTGTGCCATCTGTACTACCATCGTCAACAATAAGAAGCTCCCAATGAGGCCAAGTTTGCTTAATAATACTCTCTACAGCCTGAGCAATTGTATGTTTACGATTATAGGTTGGCATGATAATCGAGACTAAAGGCAATTTATCTAGGGTACTCCAGGTAAAACGCCTAGCTTGTATCCTTTTTAAGGCCAGCTCTTGTTTTAACCAATCAAAAGAGGTACTTACACTATCCTCTGCCAATAAAGATACTTTTTCTGGCTTAAAACTATCTACATATTGATCAGCTAGTTTTTTAGTTAGCTCTAAAGAGCTATTTGTATTGAAATAACTAGGGTTAATAAAGTAATTAAAAATATATCCCCGATCAACACCTATCTTCAAATAGTGAATAAGAGGATTTTTCTCATTACCCGCTTGCATATAGCGAGCAGTATAAAATTTAGCATTAAAAATATAGTGTGGATTGCGCTGCTCTAAAGCACCACAAGATAAATAATGCTTGAGTAAATCAACAGAACCGCCTTCTAAAAGCTTATCCTGATCTTTGTAAAAATGGGAATCGAATAAAAAATGAGGGTTATTCAACGCTTCCCTATTAAGAGAGAGAAAATGCCTTAGAGGCATTAACTCTGATTTATCAAGCAAATAACGTTTCCTATAATAAACAGGATCAAACAAAGGATGCGGGCTTTTATCAAGATACTGTCCTATCTCAAGATAGTGCTGTAAAGCGCTTTTAGATCCATGCTCCTCCTCCTGATACTGCTGCCAATACCACTCACTATCAAAAAGAACATGAGGTTCCAGATTTGATAGCCAACCTAAATGGGTATAGTGCACCAAGGGGTTAGTGTCTTTTAAAGCACTATGGTATTGATCTAAATACCATTTACCATCAAATAAAAAATTGGGCTGCCTTCCCTCACGCCAACCTATTTCTATATAATGAGACAAAGGCTCTTTTCCTGAAAGTGCCACATCTGCATTTTGACTTAAATACCATTCAGTATTAAATAAAGGATGTGGTTGCCTTCCTTTAACCCACCCACTCGTTACATAATCAAATAATGAGTTAGTTACCTCATCAAAGCTAGCTGCATATTGATTTTTGTACCACGTTGTATCGAATAATGCATTAGGATTGCGCCCTTCTGTATCACCAAACAACAGGTAGTGTACAAGAGGATCTGTATCAGCTGCAGCGACATCAGGATTACTTTCCAAGTAAAATTTTCGATCAAATAACTCTGATGCTTTAATAGCCTCATAATAGGCAACTTTATCACCTAAAACCTCTCTTAATTCATGATATTCGTATAAGCTCTCCCCTTCCAGAAATCTAATTTTTCTACTATATTCAATATTTAAATCAGATAATCTCTTTTCAAGAGTTATTACTTGTTCTTTAAGTGCGGAAATCTCGAAATCACTTTTTTCTAATAGATCTAACTCTCTTTTTAATAATTGCTCTTTAATTTGTTTAATTTCAAGATCACTTCTCTCTATAGACTCAAGAAAAACTTGGTTACTTGCTAAATATTTTGTTTGCCACTTCAGCTCTTGATGCAGTGATCTTGCTAATTTATATTTATTACTAGCACTCGTGTGACTAGAGATTTTCTTATAGAATCCAAGAGCATATCTCAATAAAGTTGATTGCTGTCCACTAAGATCATTAACTTCATGATGATGATGACGCATTGAGCTATCTATATAATCGCTTGAGAAAGCACTGAAATCTTGCTCATCAAAACAAGAAGTCCCAATATACTTATTCATTACATCAAGCGAATTTCTTGGGCTTTGAAGAAACTCATCGTAGTTTATAAAAAGAACATTTTTTTTTCTTACTGCTGATAAAGCACTCAAATTATATAAAAGCCATAAATATAATGCCTTATCTAAAAAAATATCATTTCTTTTTACTAAAGACTCAGCAACACTGAGTGGATGCCTGAATATAAAAATATACTTTACATCCAATCCTAATACTTCAAAAATTGGCTGCCAAAACGGTAAAAGAAGGCATAATCGAGGATCTTTTAAACCAAAATAATTCACATTGGCTATTTTTTTATTAAGCAGGGTTTTAGCTTCTAAACGGTAATTCTGCAACTGTCTAGTGATTAACTGACTATCTAACCAAGTAACGGTATGCCAAGTTCGCCCGAGACTTTCCAACATTTTTTGGTTTAATTCTTTTATATCGATATCTTCCCAAAAGCCCTTCACATTATCGGGATGGCTTCCCAGTAAATGATCTCCTAACTCAACACCAAGTACTTTCAAACTGCGCGTAATAAGACTCGTACCACTACGGTGCATTCCTAGTACTACAATTAATTTTTTATTCAAAACAGGTGCACCACTAAATGGCTTAGAAAAATTCCATCGCATATAGAGTTCCTACAACCCCACCGCCTTCGCTGCCACTGCAATCTGATAAACAATCTGTACAATATCTTTGGTAAATTGCATGTCTTTACTATCCAATTGGGGGGATACCATAATTTGATCGCCGGGTTGTACGCGCAACTGACTGCCCATTTCTACTTTGCCATTAGGGCGTACAATAATAAAGTCTTTACGATTAGCTCGATCACTAAAACCACCGGCTTGCGCAATATAATCCAACACGGTCGCATTGCTAGCGTATACCACAGAATGTGGCATTTGGACTTCGCCACTGATGCTCACAACATCACTTTTATTGGGGATGACAATAATGTCACCATCTTCTAAACGAATATTCGCGACTTTACCACGGTCTGAGACAACGACGCGCCCTTCTGGTTGAACTTTGCTGGCACGCTCGACAAACTTCAAGATCAAATTAGCTTCTTGGGCGCGAATGGAGGCTTCACCATCAGAGCTAGCTGGAGCTGTTAAGACCGAACGCTCTAAACGCTGCAAAGATTCCTCCAAGTTCTTTTTCTGGGCTAATGCGACGCTTTTGCGCTTGATATAAATATTGCCAATATCCGCTTCGTTGGGATCAACCGCCACATAATCTAAAACTTCTTGCAAACGACTACTTTTCTGTACTGTGAAATAGGATGTGCCTAAAAAACTGCCTTCTAAGGCAATGTCCATCACATCACTAGGTGCATCTGTGACAAAACGCACCGAGTCGCCATCATATAGGCGAGAACCTAGAAACTGCGAATAAGTAATATAGGAGGCTGATGGCAAGCCCTCACGCGTACCCGCAACAGCCACATGCGTCACGCTACTATTGGGGCGCGCATAACGAACCAGTTGCTCCCCTGTCAAAGCATTATTCAGAAACTCAAAACGGTAACTATTACGTGTATCGCCTTGAACCGTCACCATATTCCCTTGCGGACGTACGACGATGGTATCGCCATCCTGAAAAAGTAAACGCGGCAAACGACCATTATTTACAAAGTCATATAAATCAATAGACGCGACGCGTTGTCCGCCACGGCGTGTCACTAAAACCTGACGGTAGCTACCACGCTGGGGATCAACACCGCCCGCTTGTTGTAAAAACGCTACCACACTATCATCGGGCAAGCCGGTATATTGGCCCGGTCGATTGACTTGACCGGTGACAAACACTAGGACTTGTTTGGGTGTTGCTGATAATAGATTGGCGTAAACATCCACACCATCTTTATAAACTTTGGAAATAGCTGACTTTACTTTGGCTGATAAATTCGCTGCCGTTGTTCCAACAACATTTAATTCCCCTGCATCGGGGATAAAAATATTGCCATTCGCATCAACCGTTAAGGTTTCATTAGCGGTGACTTCGCCCCACATACGCAAGGCAATTCTATCGCCCGTCACAATTTTATAATCGGGATCAAGCGCATCCGCACGACGACTCACATAATTACCCGCAAATAAATTCGCGGCAAAAGGTGGCACACCAGCACCATTCTGCGACTTCGCTGGCAAGACATCATCAAAAGCCTGCACAACATTGGGGGCTCGCACTGAAATATCATTGGCTGTCTTGTCTGCTAGTTCTCCCTCAGCATAGGAATAAGTACTCAAAACAGAGATTAAAAGCGCTATCGATAAATACTGAAGGACTTTTTTCATTTTCATACCCAACCTGCATGATCTCGTATGGCCGCGATAGACAGTGAGCCAATACCCCAAGCTAAGAAACTCAATAATAACACCGTTAATACACCCGTTAATTTATCTGGACGCAATGCTTCATCGGGTAAATTAGGTTGTACAATCACGGTTAAATAACGTTGCTGGCGATTATGTTCAATTTTAGCCTGCTCTAAACTAGCGGCTTTAGCTTGGTATAATTGCTCAGCAAACGCCTGCTGACTTTGTAACTCCGTAAACTTTGATAAATTGGTTGCAGCCTGAGCACTTTTCCCAGTCGTTTGCTTTTTCGTAATACTTTGCTCTTTGGCAATTTGATTTCTCAGCGCATTCACCTTACTTTGCAAATTCTTTACCTTAAGCGCTTCAGGCTGCATAAAGGTATTTAAT
Source organism: Thiolinea disciformis DSM 14473 (assembly GCF_000371925.1). GTDB lineage: Bacteria > Pseudomonadota > Gammaproteobacteria > Thiotrichales > Thiotrichaceae > Thiolinea > Thiolinea disciformis. The sequence continues at coordinate 36,911 of NZ_AQVE01000022.1, forward strand.
TGTGCCAATTCCGCTTCTGCTTGTGCCAATTGTGTTTGCAATTGCGAGACCAAGGCTAAACGCGTGGACTCCTCCTGCCCAATACGTTCACCCTCTTGCTTTACAGGGTCTAATACATCTTGCTTTTGTCTAAACTGTGTTATTTTATTTCTTATATCCGTTAAAGCTGTTTCGGCTGCTTTAGCTTCCTTTTCCGCTTGTGCCAAGGAATCATTTCTTAGCCTATTAGACATATGATTAATGAGATTTTCACTTTGACTTAACGCCAATTTGACCAACTCTTGACTGGTCTCCCGATCAAAAGCAACCATACGAATCAGACTAATACCCGATAACTGATCGTGCTCAATCTCAATCATATTTTTCCAATAATCCAGCACATCTTCTTGGCTAGCATTTGGATCAAGCCGCGCATAAGCATCAATCGATGATTTAGAATAAGCACTCTTTAAATCAATAACTTTGCTAATATCTTTTAAGAAATCTCCCGACTGCAAATAGTTTCTAATTACTAAAGCATCGGAAGCGCCACCGCCCATACTCGGCATACCAGTTAACGCCCCTAGCACATCGAGTTTAGGAACATTATTCCCTTGGATAATAAACTGTGCTTCCGCCACATACTGTGGGCTTGCTTTATAATAATAATAGTAATAAGCCAGTGCAGTCGGCACTAAGACCATTAAGATAAAAAGTATTGGAATCTTTCTAAACACCATTAACTACCTAGTTTCTGCTGATAAGCCTTGATAATTTTTAATACCTTCTTCCACATCATCATAGATTGTCAGCATACTATTATGAAGAATAATAATTTTATTCGAATAATCTCGGATGGTTTTCATATCATGCGAAATTAAAATCAAATTAGAGTTTTTGCGCCGCTCTTCAAAAGCCGCTTTGCTTTTACTCCGAAAAACCGGATCACCCACTGCCATCACTTCGTCAATGAGATAAACATCAAAGTCAATCGCAAGGCTCAAACCAAACGCTAATCTGGCACGCATACCATTAGAGTAATTACGGACTGGCTCGTATAAAGACCGACCCAACTCAGCAAAATCACTAACATAATTGGTTACTTTTCTAATATCAGCGCCATAAATGCGACAAATAAACCTTAAGTTTTCTTCACCAGACAAATTACCATTAAATCCCCCACCAAAACCTAATGGCCAAGAAAATCGCCCTAAGCGACGAATAAAGCCGGAGCTTGGCATCTCTGAGCCTGCAATTAAGCGCATGACAGTCGACTTACCTGCGCCATTCAAACCTAAGATGCCAATATTGCTATCATCTGGAAATTTAAAAGAAACCTCATCCAGAATGATTTTCTTGCCTTTCTTTAGAGGGTAAAACTTACTAACTTTTAAAAACTCTAACATACCGCTAGCTCTCTTACTCTCTAATTTTATGGCGTGTTACTTTTTCAGCAGCAAGCCCTATAAAAATAAGAACCAGAGAGAAGATAATAGGGTAATACGGTGTATAAAAGTCACTTCTAAAATCATAAAAAAAACAATCTCTCACCCACTCTACTAAATGAAGAACCGGATTAAACACTAACCATTCGCCAATACCAGCCGGTAGAGTACTGCCAAAGAAAAAAATACCAGAAGTAAAAAACAATACTCGCATAAAAATAGACTGGATATTATCATAGCCATTAAAATAAAGTTTAATCGCACTCCCTATCAGGCCAAATCCCATACCCAGCAAAGAAGAAACCATCAATCCTATAATAACCAAACCAACCGATGCGATTCGCACAGGGTAAATCAAGTAATGGAAAAGCAATAAATAAATAATAGAGACAATAAAAATTGTTGAAAAATCTAAGATAATCCTTGCAATGACAACATCGATGACTTTAACCTGAGGAAAGTCTAATAAAGGTCTATTAGCGTCAATCGCTCCCGCCGCCATGCTCACCCCACGCGAAAATAAAAGCCATGGGATAATACCGGTGAAAAAGAATAAGCGAATATCGATAGGGCTGGCTATGGTTCGGTTTAATACATAAAAAGTACCTATTAAACTAAGTATATAAGCCATTGGCTCAAAAAAAGCCCAAAAATAGCCTAATTTTGAGCGACCAAAACGTGTGCGTGTTTCACGCAAAATAAAAGCATGAATGACACGGCCTTGGAGTCGTAACGCTTGAATAAAATCAGACATCAACGCTTGAGGGGGGCTGTATTAAGCAGTGGCACAGCGCCTACCCATTTGCCATTCACAAAACACGCTGAGCTGATTTGTGTAGCATTTTGGCCTTTTGGGTAGTAATACTGACAAATATTGCCATTCGCAGAGTAATAGCGTTCACCGTTCAACAGCACTTCTCCAGTTTTTGGCGGAGGTGGCCCTACTTTTTGTTGTTCTTCAGGCGTTAAGGCTTGGCGACGCGGTGGGTCAAATTGAAAGCGCGGTTGAAACCGACTAGAGCGCAGTGCCAGATTCTCAGCAGGCTGTTGTTGTAGCTTTTCAAGATACTGCATCATGCCACTACAGCCCGTTAATAAGCTCAAACTGACAGCACAAAGCATCCATTTAATCCACATGAACATGTTTTATAGAAACCTAAGCCAATAACCCCGAAGTGCTTCGTAGCAGAAGACTCAATTTGTAGCATGTTTGCCACGGCGCACAATACAGCGTCTATTCAGGATGTGCAAACATCTGTGCTGATTACGTATCAATTGCCTATTGATTCAGCGTGCGCCCACCATCTACCGCCAATACTTGACCAGTTATATACGGTGCTTGAATTAAATAGCTAATTGCTTGTGCAATATCACTGGGTAAACCCATGCGGCGTAAGGTTATTTTAGCTAATAACGCTGCCTGTTGTTCTACATTAATACCTTGTTCCGGCCATAAAATCGCCCCAGGCGCTACACCGTTCACCCTAATGGCTGGACCAAGCTCTAGGGCTAAGCTTTTGGTCAACATAGCTAAACCTGCCTTAGCAGCACAGTATATAGCATGTTCATACAGCGGGCGCTCTGCATGAATATCCAATAGGTTAATGATACATCCGTGTCGCTCGCGTAAGTAAGGCAGCGCCGCTTGTGCTAAAAATAAGGGAGCTTTTAGATTTGAGCCGGTCAATTCATCCCAATGCGCTTCCGTCAAGGAGGCTAACGGAGTCGGATAAAAACTGGAAGCGTTATTAATCAATATATCCAAGTGACCTGTGTGCTCAATAACTTGGCTAATGAGGCTGGGTAATTGCGATAGTTGCCGTAGATCTGCAGGCAGCACATAACAGGTATTCGCACGCTGGGCATTAAGCTCTGCTTGCAATTGGAAGGCTTCAGCCGCTGAATGATGGTAATGCACCACAACGGTACAACCCTGTGCATGTAGCTCACGTGCAATCACTGCACCAATACGCCGTGCCGCACCTGTAATCAAGGCAACTTTTCCGCTTAAACTGCCCTGCTCCATATCGTTTGTCTCCTTACAGCGTTATCATAACCAACTTTTCAAACTGAACAGCATCATAGCCTACATGCGATTTTCTGACACTATCCCTATCCCGAGCCGTGAAGCACAAACGCATAGCGCACAACTAGTTGAGCGTATTCGCGAGGCGATTATAGCCAATCATGGCCAGATCTCCTTTCGCCAATTTATGCATATGGCGCTCTATGAGCCACAACTTGGCTATTATGTGGCAGGCTTAAACAAATTCGGTGCAAGCGGTGATTTTGTTACAGCGCCTGAAATCTCCGCACTCTTTTCCCAATGCTTAGCGCAACAATGCGCCCAAATCTTAAGCGATTTAGGCGGGGGCAGTATCCTAGAATTGGGCGCTGGCAGCGGACGAATGGCGACTGATTTATTATTGCATTTGCAAAACCAGCAACAATTGCCCGAGCACTACTACATTCTCGAACTGAGTCCGGATTTACGCGCTCGCCAACAAGCCCTGTTAAAAGCGCAATTACCAAACTTTTTTGAACATATTCATTGGCTCGATCACTTGCCGGAGACTCCCCTACAGGGTGTTATCGTAGCGAATGAAGTACTCGATGCCATGCCGGTGGAATTATTTAGTCTGGTGGATGGTGAGCGCGTCACACGCTATGTGCAATGGCAACATGAACAGTTTTGCTTTGATGCCGCACCTAGTAATTATACTTCTGAGTATAATCCGGCGCTTTCTGCTTGGATGGCAAGCTTAGCCGAGTCTCTTGCTGTTGGCGCAATTCTCTTAATCGATTATGGTTATGAGGCTGCCGATTATTACCATCCAGACCGCAATCAAGGCACCTTGATTTGTCACTACCAACACCGTGTGCACGACAATCCACTGATCTACCCCGGTTTACAAGATATAACGGCGAGTGTGGATTTCAGTGCTGTAGCAAAAGCGGGGCTAGAGGCGGGTTTAACCTTAGCAGGTTATACTAATCAGGCTGCTTTTTTAGCCAGTTGCGGTTTAGAAGCGCTATTTATGCAAGCCCTGAATAATGCTCCAGAACAACAATACGCACTGGCACAACAGGTCCGGACTTTATGCCTGCCCTCTGAAATGGGTGAGCGTTTTAAGGTAATGGGCTTCACAAAAGCATTTACCTCGTCGCTCGACGGCTTTAGACTCAGCGACCGCAGGCACTGCTTATAAATTAGCTAAAATAAGGATAAGTATGGACGTGATTTTGCTGCTTAAAGCAGCCATTATGGGCTTGGTAGAAGGTGCTACCGAATTTCTACCCATTTCCAGTACAGGCCACCTCATTCTCGCAGGCGATTTGCTCAACTTTCTCGATCAAGACAAACGTAATGTCTTCAATATCGCGGTGCAATTGGGCGCCATTCTTGCGGTGGTGTGGGAGTATCGGGTGCGTTTTGTGAATACCTTTAAGGGTTTGGGGCGAGATCCCTTGGCGAATCGTTTATTTATTAATATTGCGATTGCATTCTTGCCACTCGCTATCTTAGGCTTAATTTTCGGTAAGATTATTAAACACCACCTATTTTCGCCGATTCCTGTGGCAATTGCCTTTATTGTCGGTGGCTTCATTATTCTTTGGGTAGAAAAGCGCCAGTTCAAAGTCACTGTTCCCACAGTAGATGATATTACTTGGAAAGATGCGCTCAAATTGGGCTTTGCTCAAACCGTGGCTCTCATTCCCGGAATGTCACGTTCTGGCTCCACGATTATCGGTGGCCTAATTTTTGGCTTATCGCGTAAAGCCGCCGCAGAATTTTCATTCTTTTTAGCCGTCCCTACCTTAGGTTTAGCCTCACTGTACGAAATGTATAAAGCACGCGATTTATTCAGTAGCAGCGACATCAGTAGTCTAGCGGTAGGTTTTGTATTCGCCTTTGTTAGCGCCATGTTGGCGATTCGCGCCTTGATTCGCTATGTCAGCAGCCACGATTTTACCATCTTCGCTTGGTATCGTATCGCCTTTGGTTTAGTGGTTATCCTCACCGCCTATACTGGCTTAGTAAATTGGACTAACCCAAGCTAATGACCTAATTGTGCTTGTAAAGCCCTACCGGCTGCGGATAGTGCCTTGATTTGCACTAAAGAAACCGCGCCGCTGGCTGTATCGCGCCGATAACCTTGACGCGCCGTTATAAAACCTGCACGTTCCCAAAAAGCTTGGATTGGTGGCGTTAGTGCATAACTAACGCCCAAATAATCCGTCTCTCGCTTAAGCGCATAAGCTTCTACTGCAATGAGTAGCTGGGCGCCTAACCCCAAGCGCTGCAAACTGGGATGTACAGCTATACGCATAACACGCTCACAACTTAAACAAGCTGCCCCTGCAAGGCCAGCATGAAAGGTCAAGGTTTGTGGGATTAAATGCCCATGCGGACGACGCTTTCCGAGATAAATTTGTTCAGTTAAGTCCGCCTCCAGACTGCCTTCACGTGATAATAAAGCCACAGCCACGACATCCTGATTCTGCATGAGGGCATGGATCGAAATATTAGGCGCATCCAATAATTGGCGTAAATCTGAAGGGCGTGTTTGATAATGGGCATTAATCAGTAAAGCAAAAATCTGACGTAGTAAAGCTTCTTGCTCCACCAGTTCATCACGATTTACACAAAGATAGCTCGGCTTAGCGAAGCCTTGAGCCGCTTCAGACAAATTAACATTGAGCAGCAACGCCTCATTCAACCAAGCCTCTAAAGGATCATGTTCCGCCCAACGCATCGGCTTAACTAATTGCAAGGGCAATATCAATGGCACTAATTCGGCTAATTGCTTTTGAAAGCGTAATACGAAACCGCGACCACTGCCTTCATAGCCTTGTGTGGTAGTAGAAAAAACGCAACGTGGATAATGCGCTGCCATCTTAAGCAATAAAGGCAAAGGAATCGCCGCTGCTTCATCCACCAGCAATACATCGGCCTGAGGCAAGCGCTCTAACAACGCATCCGGAGCAATGAACACCGGACTAAGCTGGCTATGTTTAAACACACTACTAACTGTGGCGCGCGCTGGCGCTGTCAATAAAACGGATTTTCCCGCCTGCTTTAATTGATCGGCTAACAAACCTAAACTTGCCGATTTGCCGCGCCCACGATCCGCCGTTAATACAATCACGCACTGTGCTCGCGCCAAGGCTTGTACCATCTGTGCAAGCACTTGGACCTGAGTAACTCGCGTCGGATGAAAATCCGAGTTTACAGCCTGTAAACCGCGCTCAAGAAAATTCACCAAGCGCTTCAAAAAGCGGCTATGGACTTGCTCAGCACGAAAAGGATAAGGCAGAAATCGTTTAGAATCGGGATCGGGATAATACGGCCAATCACTTAAGGAAGGCGTTAATAAGATCAATAAGCCACCACCACGCACCGTACCACCAATGGCCGCGAAAGCATTCGGCGCAAAACCACTAAAGGCATCAAATACAATTGCCGCAAATTCTTGACCTAATAAGGTGTGCGCCTTGCTAACGGGAATAGCATTAACTTGCTTAGATTCAGTGATCCACACGGTGGTGCTTGGGGGGAAATCTTGAAGGCTAGTGTAAGCGGCTTGAAAGCACTCAGCTTGCGTACCGCTTAGATGAACCAAGCGGCGCGTCAACTGAGCATAAGGACTATCAGACGGCAGAATCGCCCTCCTCACCGGTACGAATACGAATCGCCTGCTCAACAGGCATCACAAAAATCTTGCCGTCGCCAATTTTACCCGTTTGGGCGGCCTTCATCACGGCTTCAATGACATCATTGACCTTTTCATCGTTAATGACGATTTCTAATTTTATTTTTGGCAAGAAATCAACCACATACTCAGCACCACGATACAGCTCGGTATGGCCTTTTTGACGCCCAAAGCCTTTAACTTCGGTTGCAGTCATGCCAGTCACGCCAATTTCCGTTAACGCTTCGCGCACATCATCCAATTTAAAAGGCTTAATAATCGCCTGTACCATTTTCATAACATTCTCCTAGTGTTTCGCGTTTAACGGTAACTGCTTACGCCAAGCCGACGTCATCGGATAACGCCAATCTTTACCAAAAGCACGGCGCGTAATACGCGTTCCGGGCGGCGCTTGGCGGCGTTTGTATTCACTTAATAGTACCAGATTTACCACGCGGCGCACCGTCGCTTCGTCAAATCCTGCTGCAATAATGTCCTCTAAGGCGGCATCTTGCTCCAGAAATTGCTGCAAGATCGCATCCAACATATCGTATTCGGGTAAAGAATCCTGATCGCGCTGCCCCGGGGCAAGTTCAGCAGACGGTGCTCGCTCAATGACACGTTCGGGAATCACTGCCCCCAAACTATTCCGATACCGCGCCAAACGATAAACCAAGGTTTTATAGACATCCTTGAGGGGCGCATAAGCACCTGCCATATCCCCATACAAGGTCGCGTAACCCACAGCGCTTTCACTTTTATTACTGGTCGATAACAGCAATTTGCCAAACTTATTCGACATCGACATCAACAAGGTACCGCGAATCCGAGCTTGCAAATTTTCTTCAGTCACATCGTTTTTGTAGCCTACAAAAGCCGACGCTAAGGTTTCGCTAAAACTTTGGAAAATTGGCTCAATAGGCATTTCACGATAAGTTACTCCCATCGCCGCTGCCTGACGTTTGGCATCCTCTACACTCATCGATGCGGTATAACGGAACGGCATCATGGTGACTTCAACATTCTCTGCGCCCAACGCATCGACTGCGAGCGCTAAAGTCAATGCCGAATCAATACCCCCCGACAAACCTAGCAAAGCACCTTTAAAACCATTTTTAGTGACATAATCTTTCAAACCCAACACGAGCGCTTGATAGACGTGAAACTCTAGTGCTGGATGCTGATAAGTAGCAGGTTTAGAATTTTTCTGCCCCACACTCAACTCACCGATCAATAAGCCCGTTTCAAAGAGAGGCGTGCGTAACGTGCGAATGCCACTGGCATCGACTAGCATAGAATCACCATCGAAAATCAGCTCATCTTGCCCACCTACTAAATTGGCATAAGCAATCGGGCATTGATTCGCTTTCGATTGACGCACCAAAAGACGCTCACGCTCTTCTAGTTTATCAAGGCGATACGGCGAGGCATTCAGCACCAAAACGATTTGCGCGCCTGCTGCCACACTTTGTGCCATCGGTTCATCGCGCCATAAATCTTCACAAATAATAATGCCGGTTTTAACACCGTTAATATCCACCACTAAGGGCTGATCACCCGCAATAAACCAGCGCTTCTCATCAAATACACGATAATTTGGCAAAGCTTGTTTGTAATACTCACCCAATACCTGTCCATCACGAATCACGCGTGCAGCATTACGGATGCCCGCTTGACTTTGCAAAGGCAAACCTATCACCGCTGTCAAACCCTGCAAACTTTGCGTCTGCACTTTAACCGTTTCAAAGGCTTGCTCAAGCTGCACCAAAAAATCAGCACGGTACACTAAATCTTCAGGTGGATAAGACGACAAGGTGAACTCGGGGAACAAAATAACATCAGCTTGTTGCTGATGCGCCTCACTTAAAGCTTTCAATACTTGCTGGGTGTTGCCTGCAATATCGCCAACACATAAATTTAATTGCGCTAATGCGATGCGAAGGCTTGGATTTTGCTTTTGCACGGTTGTTTAGAATTGTAAAATCAGGGACTAGGACTATACCTGAAAATTGTGAGAGACAGCCATGCCCCGTATTCTTTTTATTCTTGTTCTGCTAGCAGTAGGTTATCTCTTGCTAAGATCATGGCAGCGCAAAAAAAATTTATATCAAATCAAGGTTTCGGGTCGACTTAAAAAAACCACGCGGATTGTGCGCTGTGCACAGTGCGGGCTGCATGTACCCGAAGCAGAAGCTGTTCAGTACGGGGGTAAAAGCTTTTGCAGTCTGGAGCACGCGCAGCAAGCGCAATATACAGTGAGTCCGATGCCAAACAAGGGTTCATAGCACCCTTTTTTCTGCATGAAAATCCTTGGAATCTACTCAGACTCTACCACGTCTATCGTTTAGCGCTCGCGGGCGTCTTAATTCTCACCATGGTTGGTGGCAACCGCTTTGCGCAAATTGGCGCTTATCATAGCAATCTCTTTGATTGGCTTGTGGCTAGTTATTTGATGATTGCGATTATTAGTAATCTCAGCTCTTACTTTGAATGGCCTGATTTACCCATTCAGGGCATTGGCTTTGCGATCTTAGATATTTTTGTGCTGTTCGGTATTTTGTATACCAGTGGTGGCGTCAGTGTCGGACTGGGCGTGTTACTGGTTATCCCAGTGCTGATTCCTTATATTTGCGCGCCTAGCCAAGTCTCGATCGTTTTAGCCGCCTTAACGGGAATTGGTCTAATTAGCCTTGAAATTTGGCTCAGTACTAAAACACCACACAGTAGCCATGTGAATAGCTTGACTCAAAGTGGCGTGTTAGCACTTTTTATTTTATTAGCCAGTTGGCTAGGTGATCGCTGGATTCGTAAAGCAGATGCCATGGCAGAATTAGCCAAACGCCGTGGAATTGATCTAGCCAATCTTTCTCAGCTCAATCAATCCATTTTAGATCGGTTGGAGTCTGGCTTGGTCGTAGTCGAAACCTCAGGCGCGATTCGCCATATGAATGCTACGGCATGGCATTTATTAGGCAATCCGGGCAATTGGCGCAGCAAACCTCTAAAAGTATTTGCCCCCGAACTCGATACGCACTACCAACATTGGATTAGCACGATCAGCCCACGCACTGCGAGCTTCGATATTCGCCACCAACAAGCCACTGAATTACGTGTGCGCTTCACTCAACTGGGTACGCAAACCAAGAAAAATACCCTCATCAATCTCGAAGATACCAGTGAACAACGTGAGAAAGTCCAAGGCGTCAAACTGGCTTCACTCGGGCAATTGACGGCGAGTATTGCACACGAAATTCGCAATCCGCTGGGCGCGATTAGTCACGCGGCGCAATTAATGAGCGAATCCCAGAATCTTGATAAAGCTGATATGCGTTTGCTGCAAATTATACAAACCAACGCTAAGCGTATGAATTTGACTATTGAAAGCGTATTAAACCTCTCGCGCAAGAAAAATCCAAAGCGCGAACGCTTGCCATTGAAAGGCTGGTTAAATAGCTTTTTGCGCGATTTTATGTTGCAGCATAATTTGAAAGAAAAACAGGTGTCATTATTCATCGAACCCGCTGATATTATGATTGAATTTGACCCTGCGCACTTGCATCAAGTGATGTGGAATCTATGCCGAAATGCGGTGAAATATGCGCATGACAATCCCAGCAAGCTGCAATTAGATTTACAAGGTGGAATGCCTTCGCATAGTCGCGATGTGTTTTTGAATGTCATTGATAATGGGCGCGGGATCGCTGAGGAATCGCGTCAACGTCTATTTGAGCCGTTTTTTACCACCAGTACCCAAGGAACGGGGCTTGGTTTATTTATGGCACGCGAATTGTGTTTAAGTAATGGCGCATCCTTGGATTATATTGCCCTACCCACTGGTGGTAGTTGTTTTCGCATGGTATTTTCTCGCGCTCCGCACTAAAGAATTGATAATAATAAGGTTGTTACATGACTGAGCAATGCGTACTGATTATTGATGATGAGCCTGATATTCGCGAGCTGCTGGAAATCACGCTATTACGCATGGGATTAAACACCTTGACTGCGGGTAATGTGGAAGAAGCGATTGAGCAAATCCGTGAGCATGAGCCGAATATGTGTTTGACGGATATGAAGCTACCGGATGGCAATGGCATTGATATTGTGCGCTTCCTGCAAAAAAATTATCCGCATATTCCGGTCGCGGTAATTACGGCTTATGGCAGCATGGACACCGCCGTGGAGGCACTTAAGGCGGGTGCTTATGATTTCGTGTCTAAGCCCGTCGACTTGCCGAAACTACGCGATTTAATTCAAACGGCCTTACAATTATCACAAGGTGAAAAAGACCCACGCGCCGCTCGCAGCGAACAGCAAAATAACGAGCGTATTCTCGGCAGCTCCCCTGCCATGCACACCCTAAAACAAACCATTGGTAAACTAGCCCGTAGCCAAGCGCCGATTTATATCCACGGTGAATCCGGTAGTGGTAAAGAATTAGTCGCGCACGAAATTCATCTGCAAAGTCCCCGTAACAAAGCACCTTTTATTCCAGTAAACTGTGGCGCAATTCCTGAAAATCTGATGGAAAGTGAGTTTTTCGGCCATAAAAAAGGTAGCTTTACCGGTGCTATTACGGATAAACAAGGCTTGTTCCAAGCAGCACATCGCGGCACTTTGTTCTTGGACGAAGTGGCTGACTTACCCTTAACCATGCAAGTCAAGCTTTTACGTGCGATTCAAGAGCGTGCCATTAAAACCGTGGGTGGCTTAGAAGAAACCCCAGTCGATGTACGCATTCTTAGCGCTACGCATAAAAGTTTGGAACATGAAGTCGCCGCAGGACGTTTCCGCCAAGACTTATACTATCGCTTGAATGTCATTAAGTTGAAAGTGCCACCGCTACGGGAACGCACGGAAGACATTCAGATGTTGGCTGACTTTTTCCTAAAGAAAATTGCGGAGCGCTGGCAAATTCCACCCATTCGTTTGTCACAAAAAGCCCGCGACGCACTCCAAGCTTATAATTTCCCAGGCAATGTCCGTGAGCTAGAAAATATTCTCGAACGTGCTAGCACTTTATGTGAAGAAAATACTATTCATGCAGAAGATTTACAGCTACCGCAAACTGGCCAACTAGACACCAGTCCCTCAGTCTCAGCGCCTAAGGCAACGCCTAATCCCACTAACGATTTCCACGAAGAACTCACGAAACCGTCCTTGTCTGTCCCACCCCCTAATACCAATTATCAAGCCATAGCTAGCGACAATAATGCATGGTCGCCCGACACGAATGAGGAAGAAGAGCGCAATATGATTCTTGAGGCGCTTGACCAAACCCGCTGGAATCGCACCAAAGCAGCGGAATTATTAGGCATGAGCTTTCGGCAACTGCGCTATCGAATTCAGAAATATGGATTGGATGATAGTTAAGCCATACTTAAGTGTGCGTCCAACTTTAAATAGCCCTACAATCATGGCTAACTAAGATTTCATAGCCAGAGGTAGCAACATGGGACAGGCACAACGTCAAGGTACTTGTCTTACCGCAGAGGAATACCTAGCGGGCGAACCTTTTGCTGAGACGAAGCATGAATATATAGACGGGGAAGTCTATGCCATGGTGGGCGTGTCTGATGCCCATGTGAAAGTCGCAGGCAATACTTATGCCCTCATTAAATCACACCTTCGCGGTTCTGGTTGCAGCACTTATATTGCCGACATGAAAGTGAGTGTTAATGCAGGGAAGGCGTTTTTCTACCCTGATGTGATGGTAACTTGTGATCCCAGTGACCAACAACCTGAACGCAACTACACCAAACAGTGTCCCAAACTGATTATTGAAGTTCTCTCGCCTTCTACCGAGAGCAAAGACCGAGGTAGTAAATTTCAATACTACCGCCAGCTGGCGAGTTTAGAAGATTATGTTTTAATCAATCCGAATGCTTATTATGTTGAGTTATTCCATCGCCACAATCAACATGAGTGGTTGCTCAGCAGCTATCAAGGCTCTGATGCAATACTTACGCTAACCAGCATCAAGCTCTCGATAAGCCTTAGCGATTTGTACGAAGATGTTCGTTTTGAACAATAGTGTCAGTCCTTCTGGCGTTGTCAGCTTTGTCCTGTCAAAATCTGACAGCATACTTAGTCAATATCGCTGAATTAATAAACCAAAGCGTCACTTTTGCCCACGAATTAATCATTTTTTATTAAAAATACCTTGGCACGCTAACTGCAATAGAGTCATTGTCCCAAAGGACGAAAAATTAAAAACAAAAAGCAAATTAATAATAAGGAATGATGACAATGAGTATGAAAGCTAAAGCACAAAAAGGTTTCACATTAATCGAATTAATGATCGTAGTAGCAATTATCGGTATTTTGGCTGCAATCGCTCTGCCTGCTTATCAAGACTATATGTCAAAAACGCAAGTTAATCGTGCTTATGCCGAATTATCAAACCTAAAGACGGCTGCTGAATTAGCACTTCAAGAAAATAAGACTGTAGCAACCGCAGCAGATGTAGGCTGGGCGGCACACGCCTCTAACTTAATGTCAGATGGCACTACTGACAGTGTTACCGCTGTAACCAGCAGTGTAGATAGTACAGCTACGATTACTGGTACTTTAGTTGGTAAGGTTTCCTCTGGTGTTATTAATTCAGTAATTACTCTTGCACGTACTGCTGATGGTCGTTGGACATGCACAATCAGCTCAACACCTACTGGTTGGAACGCAAGCTACATGCCAAGTGGTTGTAACTAATTGATCAATATTTAAGCTAGAGAACAGCTCCTCAAGAGGAGCTGTTCTCTCTTAACAACCATAAGTCATAATTTATGAGCAGCACTAATCAACATGGATTCACCCTGATAGAGTTAATGACAGTCATTACTATTGTTGCTGTTATAAGTGCTATTGCGCTACCTGTTTACCAAGACTACACCTCGAAATCGCAAATTTATTCAGCCTACCAGTCACTTTCAGCATTACGTACGCCTTTAGAACTTGCCATATTAGAAAGAAAGTCTATTAACTCAGCAGCTGATCTTGGCTGGAAAGACGATAGTTCAACTCTCCTGCAAGAAAACCCAATAATAATGGCCAACATAACCACTGGCGAAGCAAATATCACTGCTATTTTAAACAAAAGAGTTAATGCTGTAGCACTCAATGTTGAAATATCGCTTGCAAGACAAAGTAACGGGCTATGGACTTGTCTAGTTAAAAAATCACAAAGCTTAGGGTGGAAAAATGAATTTGTCCCTACAGCATGTTCTATAGTCCATCCATAAACCCCAAAAATTGACCACTCGCCTGTTCAGCTAGCAATTCGTTTTATCACGTATTATTCTTAGCTTAATTAAGCCATCTTATGACATAGAACAATAATACACTCATGGCCGCTCCGAACACGCAAATTCCGGGTTACATCAAACAACTGGTAACAGCTGGCATTATCGATATCGAAGTGGCCAAGCAGTCGGTTCGACGTGCGCATGAAGAAAAAGTCTCAGTATTAGAATGGTTTGTTAGTCATCAAATTGCCTCATCCCGCGATCTCGCCAAAGCGGTCAGTACCGAATATGGTTTAAGTACCGCTGACCTTCAAGCGCTCGACTTAAAACCACAAGTTCTGGATCTGATCAACGATGAGCAGAAACAGCGTTTGCAACTCCTGCCGATTCATCGCTTTGGGAATCATTTATTAGTCGCTGTTGCGGATCCGATTCATTTATCCAATCTAGACGATATCAAGTTTGCCACCAATTTACGCCCTGAAACCGTGGTGGTGGAATACGATAAACTGTATGCACAAATCCATGGTGGCTCGGGTTTTAGCAGCAGTGGTGGCGGAAGTTCCCAGTCCGGCATGGTTGTTTCTTCCGATGCCATTGTGCAAAACATGGCACTTGATACCAAGGATATTAAAAAGCGAGAAGACGATGGTGAGGAAATCGAGATTATTTCCTTTGTTGACAAGCTGCTAGCACATGCCATCCAATCCAAAGTTTCCGATATTCATATTGAACCTTATGAGAAAAACCTCCGCGTGCGTTATCGTGCCGATGGTATTTTGAAGGTTATTGCAACACCCCCGATTAGTATTGCTGGCCGTCTCACGTCACGACTCAAAGTGATGGCACGGATGGACATTTCCGAACGGCGTGTACCGCAGGATGGACGCATTCGCTTTCAAGTGAATGAAAAAAAGCATATCGACTTCCGTGTTAACACTTTGCCTACTTTGTATGGCGAAAAAGTGGTTATGCGTATTTTGGATTCGGAAAATGCTACGTTGGGGGTAGAAAAACTTGGTTTTGATCCCAAACAGAAGGCAGACTTTTTAAAGGCTCTTAGTAAGCCAGATGGCATGGTACTGGTTACAGGGCCGACCGGTAGTGGTAAAACAGTCACACTGTACACCGGCTTAGGCATGTTAAATACGCCTGAACGCAATATTTCTACAGCGGAAGATCCGGCGGAAATTAATATGCCTGGCGTTAATCAGGTTAACGTAAACCCTAAGGCAGGCTTAACCTTTGCCGAAGCCTTACGCTCTTTCCTACGTCAAGACCCAGACATTATCATGGTCGGTGAGATTCGCGACTTAGAAACCGCCGAAATTGCTATCAAAGCTGCACAAACCGGTCACTTAGTGTTATCCACCCTGCATACCAACAGTGCACCGGAAACCTTGACGCGCCTATTAAATATGGGTGTTCCTCCTTTCAATATTGCCTCCTCAATTCACCTGATCATTGCGCAACGCTTAGCACGCCGCTTATGTGAAAAATGTCGCAAACCCGCTGATATTCCTGAAGACGTGTTAAAAAGTATGGGCTTCACCCCAGAACATATCCATATCGCTAAAATTTATGAGCCAGTGGGCTGCCCAGCCTGTTCGCAAGGCTATAAAGGACGGGTGGGTATTTACCAAGTCATGCCTATCTCACCCGCTATGGGTCGTATGGTCATGGAAGGTGGTAACTCCATGGATTTGGCCGACCAAGCCCAAAAAGAAGGCATCTTTGATTTACGCCAATCAGCCATTATGAAAGTTTGCCAAGGCATTACCTCCCTATCTGAATTAGAACGCGTTACTAAAGATTAAAGTTCTATCATATTCATTCCGTTTATCCGACTTCCCAGCTTTTTAGTCTAAAAGACTGCTAAGATAGCCAGTATAAATTATAAAAATTTAGGCTCTATTAAGAATAATGGCTAAAATAAACTCCTCAGCTAATTTACCACCGAGCCATACCTTCGTTTGGGAAGGTGTGAATAAGAATGGCGTTAAGGTAAAGGGTGAAAGCCAAGCGTCTGATATTATGCGCTTACGTGCCTCTTTACGTAAGCAAGGTATTAACCCCGGCCGTGTTGTCAAAAAAGCCCGCCCCTTATTTAAACCCGCTATTAAACCCGCCGATATTGCCCACTTTGCGCGCCAAATGACGACCATGATGCGTTCTGGCGTGCCTATGGTACAGTCGTTACAAATGGTCGGTAATGGCGGTGGCAATGTCGCCATGAGTGATTTAATAAAAAAGGTTGTGGCAGAAATTGAAGCAGGTGCTAGCTTTGGTAGCGCTCTAGGTAAACATCCCAAATACTTTGATCGCTTATTTGTTAATCTCGTCAAGGCTGGTGAGCAAGCGGGTACCTTAGAGACTATGCTAGATAAAGTAGCCACCTATAAAGAAAAATCCGAAGCCCTGAAAGGTAAAATCAAAAAAGCGGTCATGTACCCTATCATTGTAGTAGTTGCCGCATTGGTCGTTTCGGCGATTATGTTGATTTTCGTTATCCCACAATTTAAAGATGTTTTCGCAGGGTTTGGCGCGGAACTGCCTGCTTTTACGCAGATGGTTATTAACTTATCCGAATGGCTACAAGCTTCATGGTGGCAACCACTCATGGGCATGACTGCGATTGGCTATAGCTTTATGTATGCCAAAAGAACGTCCAAAGCTTTTCACAACTTTGTCGATAGGGCGACTTTAAAACTTCCAGTGATTGGTAATATTTTAAACATGTCGGCTATTGCGCGTTTTTGTCGCACCTCCTCAACGATGTTTGCAGCTGGTGTACCCATTGTAGAAGCCATGGACTCAGTAGCTGGTAGTGCTGGTAATATTTTATACTATGATGCGATCATGCGTATCAAGCAAGATACATCACAAGGTTTACAACTGAATATGGCGATGCAAACCACACAAGTATTCCCCAATATGGTCTTACAAATGACCCGTATCGGTGAAGAGTCAGGACGTTTAGAGGAAATGCTGGGTAGAGCGGCTGATTATTATGAAGAACAGGTCGATGATTTAGTGGACTCTCTCTCTAAGCAAATTGAACCTTTAATTATGGCAGTGCTTGGGGTATTAGT
This sequence comes from Thiolinea disciformis DSM 14473, assembly GCF_000371925.1. Classification (GTDB taxonomy): domain Bacteria; phylum Pseudomonadota; class Gammaproteobacteria; order Thiotrichales; family Thiotrichaceae; genus Thiolinea; species Thiolinea disciformis. The sequence goes on from NZ_AQVE01000022.1 coordinate 54,358, forward strand.
GGGGGGCTTGGTTATTGCGATGTACCTGCCAATCTTTAAGATGGGCTCGGTTGTGTAATGATGGAAATTGTTAACTTACTAAGTACTAGCACGCTGTGGTTACTAGCCGTTGTGGGTTTATTCTCACTTTTAGTCGGTAGTTTTTTAAATGTTGTCATTCATCGCCTACCCATTATGATGGAGCGTGAATGGAAACAAGAATGTCTAGAGTTTTTAAGTGGTGACGATGCACCTGCTGTGCCTAGCGATAATAGCCGCTTTAATCTAGTCATCCCGCGCTCACAGTGTCCTCAGTGTGGTCACCAAATCACAGCTATAGAAAATATTCCTATTATTAGCTACTTGGTGTTAGGTGGAAAATGCTCTGGCTGTAAAACCCCTATCTCAGCCCAATATCCGCTAGTTGAACTAACGACAGCCTTATTATCCCTAATCGTGGCTTGGCGTTATGGTTTCACTCAAGAAACTCTGGTGTTGCTACCTTTTACATGGATTTTGGTTGCTCTTTTTATGATCGACGCAAAAACCATGCTCTTGCCTGATAGCCTAACCTATCCTTTATTATGGGCGGGTATTCTGGTTAATTTGAATAGCACTTTCGTTAGTTTAGAAAATAGTGTTATTGGCGCTGTAGCAGGCTATATGTCGCTTTGGAGTATTTACCAATTATTCAAGCTCATCACAGGTAAAGAAGGGATGGGCTTTGGTGATTTCAAATTATTAGCCGCTATTGGTGCTTGGGGTGGATGGCAAATCCTACCATTTGTTATTTTTGCCTCGTCTGCTTTTGGTGCTTTATTTGGTATCATGTGGATGCTAGTAAAAGGCCGTGAAAAAAGCCTACCCATGCCATTTGGCCCTTGGCTTGCCATGGGGGGCCTTGTTGCCTTAGTGTGGCATGATGCCATTCTGCGATTGAGTCAAACTTTTTTTATGCCGTCTTAAGCATGTACCAAATCGTTTTTTATGTTCCAGCAACACACCGCGAACAGGTTAAGCAAGCTATTTTCGCGACAGGCGCCGGACGCATTGGTCATTATGATCAATGCGCCTGGGAATGTTTAGGCACTGGGCAATTCCGAGCACTTGCGGGAAGCCAAGCTTTTATTGGTCAACTCAATCAAGTGGAACAAGTAGCCGAGTATCGTGTAGAACTTGTCTGCGCTGATTCTTATCTTAAAGCTGCTATTGAAGCCCTAAAACAAAGCCATCCTTATGAAGAACCCGCTTATCATGTTATACAACTTATAACTTAACGCTTAACTTCTAACCTTTAATAGATCCAGGTGCTGCATTAGGCATACCGCCATGAACACCTCCCGGATTGCCACCGTGGCCGCCTCCATGACCACCACCCGGATTACCACCGTGACCACCTCCATGTCCTCCGCCATAATGACCACCACCGTGGCCGCCATGATGTTTGCCGTTATTAGAATAATCACGACCTTCACCACCGCCCATCCAAAACTCAGGGGCAGGCTGATAGACCGTAAAAGAAGGTGCTGGCTGGCTCACTAAGACTGCAGGGCGAGTAACACGGCGTTTGATGACTGTTGTTACAATAGTCTTAGTGACGCGTGTAGTGCGCACACAAGAACCACGTTGATAACCACCACTTTGTGGTTTACCAATGATAACGGTTGCAGGGCCACTGACAGAAAATTGCTTTGCAGGCGGACATACAGGGCGCGGCGCAACGATACGCACAGCTTGTTGGCGTTGTTTTTGTAAAGCCGCCAATTTCTTGGCCGCCGCCGCTTTACGCATAGCTGCTAATTGACGTTGTTTTTGTAAAGCCAATTGTGCTGCAACAGCTTGACGTTGCGCTGCTAACTGACGCTGCTTTTGAATCGCCAATTGGTATTGAGCGGCAAGAGCACGTTGTTGAGCTGCACGTTGACGCTGTTGCTGTAAGGCTGCTTGTTGCTGAGCAGCGGCGGCTTGACGACGTGCGGCTAGTTGACGCTGCTTTTGAATCGCTAATTGTTGATAGTAAGCTTGTTTATTAGGGCGTGGTTTGAAGGTTTGAACGGTTCTAACACAAGGATTAGCTTGGACAACCGGTGCACAGTTACTATAACCCACATTTGTAACCACGGGGCGTTGTACTACAACCGGCTTTTGTACGATCACGCGACGCACCACTTGCGTTTGCGGCGTTGGACGGTAGACAGGTGCAGGACGATAAACAGGTGCGGGCTGATGTACTGCTGGTACAGCTTGTGAAATCACCGGTTGGAACGCAATACCCAATGAAATTTTGCCCTGACCACGACTATGGCTACCGTGACGCATCTGAGGTCTGCCATAAGGATTACCTGAGCCTGAGTATTCTTGGTAATTCGATTCGTTATCATAATTATAATTATAACCGCCTTGAGTAGGTTGTGGGCCTTCCATTTGCCCTGCCCAAGCAGGCGCTTGGGACGCGGCGGCCAATCCTAGGCCTACACCGATCATCACTTTTTTCATTGAATTTTCTCCATGAAAAGCTTCTTACCTGATAAACTGGGGTTCCCAAATTTTTCAGGATTGCCCAGTGATGAATCAGGAACGAACGACCCATTTTGGTTATCAGCAAGTTCCCGTTCAGGAAAAAGCTAGTCGAGTTGCCGAGGTATTTCACTCAGTAGCCGATAAGTACGATGTAATGAACGATGTAATGTCATTCGGCATTCACCGATTATGGAAGCGTTATACCATTGAGGCTGCAGGCGCAAAACGTGGACAGCAGATTCTTGATCTTGCTGGAGGGACAGGCGATTTAGCAGCTAAGTTTGCGCGTATTGTTGGCGTAAATGGTAAAGTAGTTCTTTCGGATATTAATGGCTCCATGCTTGAAAATGGACGTCGCCGTTTAACTGATGAAGGGATTGCTGGAAATGTAGAATATGTTCAAGCCAATGCCGAATGCCTACCTTTTGCCGATAATAGTTTTGATATCATTACGATGGCATTTGGCTTACGTAACGTAACCGATAAAGACTCTGCACTGCGCTCTATATTTCGTGTTTTAAAACCTGCTGGCCGCTTACTGGTATTAGAATTTTCCAAACCAGTGATTCCCGGCCTTGCACCCATTTACGATCAATACTCTTTTAAATTTCTCCCGCTCATGGGAAAGTTGATTGCGAATGATGCTGACAGTTATCGCTATTTGGCAGAATCAATTCGTATGCATCCTGATCAGGAAACCTTAAAGACCATGATGGAAACGGCTGGTTTTGAACGCGTGAGTTACGATAATTTAAGTGGCGGTATCGTGGCACTTCATAAAGGTTTTAAACTCTAGTAGCCCTGCTCTGCCAAACATTGAAGACACGCTCGCCTAATAATAGAGTGGCTAATGCGGCATACCACAAAGGTTCGCTAATATCAGCTTTGGCGTCTTTCATCCACCAAAAATGCAGCAGTGCTAATATAATAATCAGATAAATTAATTGGTGTAGTTTTTTCCACTTTGCACCAAGCCGCCGCATCATAGCGCGTGTTGAAGTGATTGCTAAAGGGAGCATGAATAAAAATGCTAGGAAGCCCATTAAAATAAATGGACGCTCCAGAATATCTTGAACGACCTCCTCCCAATCTAATGCTTGATCTAATACGGTATACAATAAAACATGCAGGCTTGCATAAAAGAATGAGAATAGGCCAAACATACGCCGCAATTTTAAAGCTTGCACCCACGCTAATCGACGTCTTAATGGTGAAATGGCTAAGGTAATTAGTAAAAAGCGCAAAGCCCAATCACCTGTATTACGAATCAGGCTTTCTACTGGATTCGCGCCTAAATTATCATGGATTAATCCCATTATTAATGCCAAAACAGGTAGTAAACTCACAGCAAATACTAAGGGCTTGATGAAGCGACTAAATGATTCATCTGAAATCAGCATTAGAAATTAACCCTTAAGTCCATGCCCTTATATAAACTAGCTACTTGCTCAGCATAGCCATTGAATGCTTGAGTATCGCGCTTAAAAAACTCCCCAAGACGCCGTTCTTTTTTCTGACTCCAACGTTTATGTGAAACGGCAGGATTCACATTTGCGTAAAAACCATACTCATCTGCAGCAACTTTTTGCCAAATCGTGCGCGGCGCTTGTTCAACAAAGCTAATCCGTACGATTGATTTAATACTTTTGAAGCCGTATTTCCATGGCACCACCAGACGTAGGGGCGCGCCATTTTGTTTCGGCAGATGCTTACCATACATGCCGGTGGCAATTAAGGTTAATGGATGCATGGCCTCATCCATTCTTAAACCCTCCACATAAGGCCAAGGCAATAGTTCATCCTTGAGTTGTGGCATTTGAGCAGGATCAGAAAGGGTTTCAAATCGGACAAATTTAGCCTTGGAGCTTGGTTCAAAACGCTTCAACAAGTTCGCTAATGGGAAGCCATTCCACGGAATCACCATTGACCAACCCTCCACACAGCGCAAACGATAAATACGCTCTTCAATAGTTTGTGGACCGAGTAAATCCTCAAGATTGTAAGTACCAGCTTTAGCGCAAGCCCCATCGACTGTCACAGACCAAGGTTTAATTTTTAGGCTTTGCGCAAACCGTTTAGGATCCGATTTACTGGAACCAAATTCATAAAAATTATTATAACTACTGGCATCGCTAAACGGCGTAATTTCATCATTGTTATCGTTGGAAAATAATCCAGCGCGGCTTGGTGAGCTAGTACTCAGCAACGTTGCCCCGCCTAGGAGCTTTAAAAACTCACGGCGCTTTTGATAAAGCGCATAGTCTGTCACATCATGATCGCGTAAATCGTTAGCCCGTTTAATCAACATGGTATTAGCCCTCTCAAGACTATAAGCCTAAAAATCTCATCCAATTTGTGAATCATGCCACAAGGCTGACTCAAACTAGCATTACGATAAGTTCATCTAAGATTGAGAAAATACCCCGTCAGTTCCGCGTAAAAACTTTTATAATATTGGATGTTTTGCATTATGGAGAGATTTATGAAATTGCCTGCTGTATTACTCTGGTCAGCTTTACTCACCGCCACTAGCCTTGGTTTGACGGCTTGTAAGGATGAAGCCACCGCTAATACCAGTGAAGTACCTGCGGTACAGTTGGTTGAATCCGACTCAGCTAACGCCGCAAAAACGCCAAGTACAGGTGAAGCTGCAACCGCCATTAGCGTAGAAAATGCGCGTATTCGCGTCACATCGGAGGGGCAAACCGTCACGGGGGCCTTTATGGTGCTAAAAAATGATAGTGACAAGCCGCAAAGTTTAGTCGCTGCCGAATCCGAAGTAGCGGGTGTAACCGAGTTACACGAATCCTCTATGCAAGACGGTGTGATGAAGATGCAAAAAATTGAGAAAATCGCTATTCCCGCGCACGGCAGTACTGAACTAAAGCCGGGTGGCTTTCATATTATGCTAATCAATCTCAAAGATGATTTGGCAGCCGACAGTACGCAAACCATTACACTAAAATTTGCGGATGGCAGTGAAAAAGCCGTCGAAGCGCCTGTCATGGACATGATGCAGTAACTGCCATGAAAAAGAATATTCTGATTGGCTTAGCGATGTTGGCGTTGTTTGCAGCAGGTTGGTTTACCGCTGCTAAAGTTAGCCAAAGTTTGCAAACTCCAGCGACACCAGACCTTAGCTCCTCCAGCTTGGGCGGTGAATTTAGCTTATACAATGGTGGAAAAACTTATAAGTTAAGCGATTTTAGTGGCAAATTAGTGGTGATGTATTTTGGTTATACCTCTTGCCCTGATGTTTGCCCAACTACCTTGGGTGTGATTAGTCTGGGCTTAAAAGCGCTTACACCTGAGCAAATGGCGCAAGTTCAACCTATTTTTATTAGTGTTGACTCAGACCGTGATTCCGTAGATGGCGAGAAACTCATGAAATACGCCCAACATTTTAATCCAAGCTTCATTGGTTTAAGTGGTACTAATGAGCAAGTCAGTGCCGTAACACGCCAATATGGTGCTTTTTACGCCAAAGTGAAAAGCAACTCAGCCTTAGGTTATTTAGTGGATCACACATCGCGTACCTATCTGATTGATAAGAAGGGCAAATTATTGAAAGTCATGCCACACGATATGACACCAGAGCAACTCACCGACGCCATTCAAGCAGCCCTATCAGGGGAATGACGATGCTACAAACCCTAATCTCTCAAGGCATAGAAAGCGCTTTTAATACTTGGCTGAGCTTAGATGCTAAAACCTATGGCACCGCACGAAGCCACTTAACGTCCTTACAAGGCAAATTAATTTGTCTAAAATTGCGCGAACCTAGCATTACATTGTATTTTCTACCCACTAATCAAGCAGTAACGGTCAGCACCCACTACGATGCTGAACCGGATGTCACGATTCATGGAAGCGTTCTAGCCCTACTACGCGTGATGCGCTCAACGGATGCTGGTCAGGCTATGTTAGCCAATCAAGTTCGTGTGGATGGCGATAGTGGTTTGGGTATGCGTTTTAGTGAAATTCTGCGCGAAGTCGATATTGATTGGGAAGAATTATTATCGCGCGCGGTGGGTGACTCTCTCGCCCATCAAGTCGGCAAGCAAGTACGCCAAACCCAGCACTGGCTCACCGATTCAGCCAACGCGATGCGCCTGAACCTGCAAGAATATTTACAGGAAGAAACCCGCATTACTCTGCCAGACGCCGAATTACGCCCCTTTTTAGAAGCAGTAGACCAGATACGCATGGCGGTTGATAGGCTCGAAGCACGGATTAGGCTGCTCGAAAAACCTTCGTCAGTAAACACTTAGCCAAGGATTTATCATGTCATTAAAAGATCAGTTACTTAAAGCAGGCTTGATTGATAAAGATAAAGCCGCTAAGGCCGAGCAAGAACTACGCAAAAAGGAGCATCAAAAAACCGCAAAAGCCCAAAAAACAGCGCAGCGTACTGGCGAGGTGCTAGTAGACGAGGCTAAAGTGCTGGCGGATAAAGCGCGCCAAGCCCAAGCTGAGCGCTCCCGTGAATTAAATCGCGTACAACGTGAGCAAGCCGAGCAACATGCGATTCAGGCGCAAATTCGCCAATTGATTGACATGAACAAAATCAATCGTGCTAAAGGTGAAATTTCTTATCAGTTTGCTGATGCTAATAAAATCAAAAACATTTATGTCACCGATACACTACAAGATCAATTAGCTCATGGCATGATTGCCTTGGTGCGTTTCGGCGAGACTTATGAATTAGTCCCTAAAGCAGTGGCGGAAAAAATCGCTCAACGCGATCCTAGTTGCGTCTTAGTACAAAATATTTCCAGCTCACCCACAACGCCGGAAGACGATCCTTATGCAGACTATAAAATCCCCGACGATCTTATGTGGTAAACTGCCGCGTTTTATGACTTTCTAGCCCTGCCCTATGAAATTCCTAACTCGAGCCATGCGCTTGTGGACGATTATCCGTGTCTTTATTCGCCACGGATTAGATGAGCTTTTATTCAATATTGCCTTTTTACGTCCCTTAGCCTTCGTTTATCGCTTATTACCTTGGAATTGGAAAACTCAAAACTATGGCCCGCGAGGTCAACGTTTGCGCGAAGCCTTAGAAGAGCTGGGCCCTATTTTCATCAAATTCGGACAAATGCTCTCAACGCGACGCGATTTATTGCCACCGGATATTGCCGTTGAATTTACCCGCTTACAAGATCGTGTTCCCCCGTTTTCCGGCGAACAATCGCGCCTTTTAGTTGAAAAAGCATTGGGCAAACCACTAAATGAAGTCTTTGAATATTTTGAAACTCAAGCTTTGGCCTCGGCTTCAGTAGCACAGGTTCATGCAGCACGCTTAAAAGATGGTAAAGAAGTCGTCGTTAAAGTATTGCGCCCTGAGATTGAAAAAACCATACGCCAAGATATTGAGCTTATGTATACCATCGCGCGTTTATTAGAACGTTATTGGAAAGAAGCGCGGCGTTTACATCCTATTGAAGTCGTCCACGAATACGAAAAAAATATTATTGAAGAATTAGATTTGGTGCGTGAAGCCGCTAATGCGAGCCAAACCAAACGTAATTTCGAAAATGATCCGCGCCTTTATATCCCCAGCGTTTATTGGAAATATACCCATACCAATGTCATGGTGATGGAACGTATTTATGGTATTCCTGTTGGCGATATAGCGAAACTACGTGAACTGAATGTCAACTTCCAACGCTTAGGGGAATTAGGCGTTGAAATCTTTTTCACCCAAGTGTTTAAACATAATTTTTTCCATGCCGATATGCATCCGGGAAATATTTTCGTCGACGCCACTGATCCCAAGAATCCACGCTATATGGCGGTGGACTACGGCATTGTGGGCTCTTTGTCGCCCGAGGATAAACGTTATTTAGCTGAAAATTTTTACGCTTTCTTCAATCGCGATTACAAGCGTGTAGCCGAATTGCATGTCGAATCTGGCTGGGTAGCCGCAGGGACACGCATTGATGAATTTGAATCAGCGATTCGCACCGTCTGCGAACCTATTTTTAACCTACCCTTGAAAGATATTTCGTTTGGCCTTTTCCTAATGCGTTTATTTCAGACGGCGCGTCGCTTCGAAATGGAAGTACAGCCACAATTGGTTTTATTGCAAAAAACCCTGTTGAATATTGAGGGCTTAGGTCGCCAACTCTATCCCGACTTAGATTTATGGGCGACGGCTAAACCTTTTTTACAACACTGGATGGATGAGCAAGTGGGCGTTCGGGCGTTATTAACTAATATTAAAGTCAATATTCCCAAAATGGTTGAAACCATGCCCTTTGTACCAAACCTTATTCACGATGTCTTAAAACAGGCCGATGAGCAACGCCTAAAACTTCATTGGGAATCGCAACAAATCGACCTACTGCGCCAAGAAATCCGCCAAGCGCAACGCCATACACGCTTTTCCATCGCTGGCGGCGCACTACTCATCACTGCTAGCTTTACCATTGCTTGGAGTGGCATGGGAATGTTCTGGCATATTTCTTTGCTAAGTTGGTTATTAGGGGGGGTGGGACTAGCCTTACTGACCTACAGCTTATTCAAGCGTGCCAATTAAGGTTAAGTCTAATGCCACGTAGAATCCTTCTATCACAAAAAAGACTCCAAGACCCTGAAATATTTCCCAAAATAGCGCGCTATAGCCTATAGTTTCAATCCATCATAAACCCAATACTCAAATGAAGACCCCACTATGATGCGCTTTATACTCACATCGCTGCTAGCTTTACTCAGCTTCCCTCTGATTGCAGCGGACACAACGCCACCGACCACGATACCTCCACCCAGCGCGCAGAACACGATTATTATTTTGGATGGCTCCAATAGCATGTGGGGGCAAATTGATGGCGTGAATAAAATTGTTACCGCGCGTGACAGTTTGCGCACCCTGATTGAGCATTCCAATCCTAATATCAAGTTTGGTTTATTGGTATATGGCAAAAAAGGCTGTAATGACGTCAAGATTAGCGTTGAACCGCAAAACTACGACAAAATTACTCTTCTCAAAGAAGTGTATCGCCTGAATCCTAATGGACGCTCCCCGATTGGAGCAGCCTTAGAAAAAGCTGCCTCCGTTTTACCTGAAGAAGGCGGACACATTTTATTAGTCAGTGATGGCCAAGAGAGTTGTGATGCCAATCCTTGCGAAATCGCGGCCAAACTCACCGCCCAGAAACCGCAATTGCGTATTGATGTGATGGGATTTCGTGAGGCCAAAGAAGCAGAATTGGAATGTATTGCAGAAAATGGACGTGGCGCTTTCGTCTATGCGCGTGATGCAGAACGCTTAAAAACCATGCTCGCGGGCGTCCAAAGTGGATTGCCTAATTCGAAAGCAGGCAGTGCTTCCAGTGTTATAGATCCAAATGTTCCTGGCCGAATTGAAATGTCGATTCAAGCCGACAGCCTAGGCGATCCATTGCGTGCGACTTACTCTATTTACACACCCAAAAATCAACATATTGCTACCTTTACAGGGCGCAATCAAGTCGTTGAATATTTGCGTCCCGGCAACTATCGCATCAAAGCCATCTGGCAAAATTACGAGCAATCCGAAAACATCACCATTAAAAAAGGTGAAACCACCAGCTATACCTTTAATGTAGGCGCAACGGGCCTCATTAGCGCCAAAGCTTTAGGTCAATCTGGGCAACCTTTACAAGCCAGTTATTCTATCTATTCATCCAGCGGCAAATTCATTAATAGCCAAGTCTTGCAGGAAGCTTATCAAGTACGTCTACCTGTGGGTAAATTTCGCTTGAAAGCAACAGTCAATAATAAAGAAAAGGAAGCAGAGTTGCAGGTTAGCGCCAATGGCGAAGTTAGCCATACCTTTGAATTCACTAATTAATAAGCTTATTGCTGAACTTGTCTCTTGCTCTAGGGTCAAAAAAAAAGGATAGTTCTGCCGGCAGGTAGCGTGTTCGAGCCGCTACCTGAACAACAATGGTGGAATCCACCCTAAATTAAATATCCGGAGTTTTTCTAATGATCAAAAAAAATACTTATCCAATAGCGGCTATCGTAGTTATATCTAGTTTATTAGCTGCTTGTACACCCCCAAACAACGAACAAGCTGGCTCCATGATGGGAGCAGTGATGGGTGGTGTTGCAGGCCATCAATTTGGTAAAGGCGACGGCAAAGTAGCTATGACTGTATTAGGCACGATGGTTGGTAGCTATCTAGGGGCACAATACGGCGCTATGTTTGACGCACAAGACCAACAATATTTAGGTAATTCCTTACAATCTGGCCGTCCGGTGAGCTGGCAAAACCCGAACACCGGTTACAGCTATACAGCAACACCAGGCCCAGCTCAACCGATGAATTATCAAGGCTATCAAACTGTTTGCCGTCCAGCGACTGTGACTGCCATGATTGATGGCCGTCCACAACAAGTACAAATGCGCGCCTGCCGTGGCCCTAATGGTCAATGGCAAGATGCAAGCTAATCGCATTCCGTAATAGGGCTAGCCGGAGCATCGTTGTTTTCCGGCTTACCTAAATCCTTTAGACTTTTCCATAAGTGCGCTGTACGTAGGCTTCGACCAATACCTGAAATTCGGTAGCGATATGATTGCCTTTTAGCGTTACAGTTTTTTCGCCATTTTCATACACTGGTGCAACAGGCACTTCTCCACTTCCGGGCAAGCTAATGCCAATATTAGCGTGTTTACTTTCACCAGGCCCATTTACTACACAGCCCATCACCGCCACAGACATCGCCTCTACACCTTGATATTGATCGCGCCAAATTGGCATTTGCTCACGCAACCAGTTTTGAATTTGCTCAGCTAAACGCTGGAAATAATCGCTGGAAGTACGCCCACAACCCGGGCAGGCAATGACTTGTGGGGTAAAGGAACGTAAACCTAAGGCTTGCAAAATTTCTTGAGCGACAATCACTTCTTTTTCACGTTTGGCATGTGGCTCAGGCGTCAATGAAATCCGGATGGTGTCACCGATCCCCTCTTGTAACAGGATGGATAAAGCCGCGGTCGAGTACACAATACCTTTGCTACCCATGCCTGCTTCGGTCAAGCCCAAGTGTAAAGGATAGTCACAACGCTTAGCCAGATCGCGATAAGCACGAACCAACCCTTGTACTTCACTTAACTTACAGGACAAAATAATCTGATCATGCGCTAAACCATATTCTTCGGCCTTGGCCGCACTACTTAAGGCCGATTCTAACAGTGCCTCGTGCATAACATCATAAAGTTCTAAAGGTTGGGCCAGCCGCGCATTTTCATCCAACTTACGGGCTAATAACTCCTGATCCAACGACCCCCAGTTCACTCCAATACGCACCGGTTTATGATAACGACACGCAAATTCAATCATCTGGGCGAATTGCTCATCGCGCTTTTTACCGCGCCCTACATTCCCCGGATTAATCCGATACTTAGCCAAGGCTTGTGCGCACTCCGGCACAGCGGCCAATAATTTGTGGCCATTAAAGTGAAAATCACCTATCAAAGGCACATGGCAGTCCATGTTATCCAAGCGCTCGCGAATCTCTGGCACGGCAGCGGCAGCTTCTTGCGTATTGACGGTTATACGTACCAACTCTGAACCCGCACGTGCTAATTCAGCACATTGAGCAGCAGTACGTATCGCATCCGCTGTATCGGTATTGGTCATGGATTGCACCACCATTGGTGCATTGCCACCCACGGTCACAGAACCAATGCGCACGGCGACTGTGCGATGACGTTGGGGTAATGCTTGGCTAGACATAGAACCTTCTACAAATTTTCAAAAGCCTAGCATAAACAATTCATCGTCAATTCGCAGCCATTGAGTCGAGTGCCCTTGCTGAACATTGACTTACCGGAGGTGAAGGTTCTATTATTTCCCCAACTAAAGATAGACTTTAGTATTCATTTCGGTAAGGAGTTTACTGAATCATGTCCAGCTCTGATGCTTCAAGTCCTGATCAAACCTTTGATTTTTTAGTATTTATTGGGCGTTTTCAGCCCTTTCATCTCGGTCACCAAGCGGTTATTCAGCAAGCGCTTCAGCAAGCTAACCATGTTATTGTTTTGATCGGCTCCAGCCATCAACCACGCACCATTCGTAATCCTTGGCATTTCGCGGAACGCGAACAGCAAGTTTTGCAATCGTTTAATGAGGCAGAGCGCAAACGCATTACTACCCTCCCCCTGATAGACGAACTTTATAATGATCGTAATTGGGTAACGCGGGTACAACAAAGTGTAAATGGTGTAGTGAGTAGCTATCCTCCACCGATTGGGCGCGAAACACCGCGTGTCGGTTTAATTGGTTATGCCAAAGATCATACCTCCTATTATCTTTCCTTATTTCCACAATGGGAGTCAGTGACTGCGCCTGAGGTAAAAGGCTTATCCTCTACCCCTTTGCGTACTGCCTATTTTTTGGAAGGCCAATTACCCACTGAGGATGTGCCACACGCGGTTTTACACTTACTCAAGACGTTTCAAACTACCCAAGATTACCGTGAAGTAGTGGCAGAATGGCAATTCATTAAGGATTATCAGAGTGGTTGGGCAGGTGCGCCCTACCCGCCAACCTTTGTCACGGTGGATGCCGTGGTGGTGCAATCCGGTCATGTTTTATTGGTGGAACGACGTGCCCGCCCTGGTATTGGTCAATTAGCGCTCCCCGGTGGCTTTTTAAATAGCCAAGAAAAGTTGCGTGATGCGGTGATTCGCGAATTACGTGAAGAAACGCGTATTAAAGTACCCGCACCAGTGTTGGCAGGCTCTATTACACGTGCGGAAGTATTTGACTCGCCCTACCGTTCATCGCGTGGCCGCACGATTACGCACGGCTATTTGATTGAACTCAAGCCGGACGCGAATGGCTTACCGAAAGTCAAGGGTGGCGATGATGCGCGCTGTGCCTTCTGGCTGCCCTTGAGCGAGTTAAACCCTGAGCTAATGTTTGAAGACCATTTTCATATTATTAAAAGCCTGATTGGCTAAACCACTACGCTAGCGGATAGACTGCTAGTTACTATTATCGAACACAGGAGGATTTCCATGTTCACCGCCATTTTTAATAATTTAATTCTCAACACCGACAGTTATAAAGCTAGCCATTTTTTACAGTACCCACCCAATAGTGAAATTGTCTCATCCTATATTGAGGCCCGTAAAAACCCACAATTTGATCAAGTGTTGTTCTTTGGTTTACAAGCTTTTATCAAAGAATATTTGCTACGCCCGATTACGCGTGAACAAATTGATGAGGCAGAAGCGATTTTTCTAGCGCATGGCGAGCCTTTTAATCGGGCTGGCTGGGAATGGATTCTGGAAGAACATTTAGGTTTCTTACCCGTCACGATTAGCGCTCTCCCCGAGGGAGTCATCGTCCCCACCGGAACCGCCTTGGTACAAATTCATAATGCCGATCCTCATACTTATTGGCTGCCCTCCTATTTGGAAACCGCCTTATTGCGCGCGGTCTGGTACCCCAGTACGGTGGCGACGATCTCGTGGAAGGCCAAGCAAATTATTCAGGCTTATTTAGAAAAAACCTGTGACGATCCTGCCAGCCAATTAGCTTTTAAATTACACGACTTTGGAGCACGTGGCGTTTCTTCCCAAGAAACCGCTGCCTTAGGTGGCATGGCACATTTAGTCAATTTCATGGGTACGGACACAGTAGCCGCTCTCCTCGCCGCAAAGCGTTATTACGGCGCAGCAATGGCCGCGTATTCAATCCCTGCGGCTGAACACTCCACCATTACCTCGTGGGGACGAGCGCGCGAAGTGGATGCTTATGCCAATATGCTCAAGCAATTTGCCAAACCCAACAAGGTGCTGGCCGTGGTATCAGACTCTTATGACATCTATCGTGCGGTATCAGAATTATGGGGCGAGCAATTACGCCAACAAGTGATTGATAGCGGTGCAACGGTGGTGATTCGTCCTGATTCGGGTGATCCCAAAACGGTTGTAGTAGAAGTCTTGGAGCGCTTATATGCCCAATTCGGCGGACGACTCAATCAAAAAGGCTATAAAGTCTTAGCTGATTGTGTACGCGTGATTCAAGGAGACGGTGTCAATCTTGATTCGATGGGCATCATTCTTGAGCATATTAAACAGCACGGTTTTTCTACTGAAAACGTGGCTTTTGGTATGGGTGCAGGCTTATTGCAGAAAGTGAATCGCGATACCTTAAATTTTGCGATGAAAGCGTCAGCGATTCGTATTAGCAATCAATGGCAAGATGTGTATAAGCAACCCATTACTGATCCGGGCAAAAACTCACGTCGTGGACGCTTAGCCGTCATTCATGATGAAAATGGCTGGCAAACTATACCGATTGAGCAATTAGGCCAAGCCCACAATCAATTACGCCATGTTTTCCGTGATGGAAAATTATTGGTTGATGACGATTTTGAAACCGTGCGTGCGCGTACTCGGCCATAAGGATTATCCATCATCCGCATCCTTGTTATTAGCACTTTGCGAAGGCTCCTTCTATACTGAGCCTTAATGAAAAAATAACCTTGAGGAATTCAACATGCTAGTGACCACCACTCCCAATATCGAAGGCAAAACCATTGCGCAATATTATGGCGTTGTAACCGGCGAAGCGATTTTAGGTGCGAATATCTTCAAAGACTTTTTCGCGGGCATTCGGGACATTGTCGGTGGCCGATCCGCTTCCTATGAACGCGAATTAGCCAAAGCACGTGAAATTGCCTTAGCCGAAATGCAGGATCGTGCCCGCGAAATGGGGGCAAATGCGATTATTGGTGTGGACTTGGATTATGAGAATGTCTCGCTAGGTAGTGGTGGTGGTATGTTGATGGTCAGTGCGAGTGGCACGGCGGTCAAAATTGTTTAAACCCTTCACGCTGCAAGGTAGTCGTTGCGCTTCCTTGTAGCAAATCACCCCGCACGAAACTAGCATCCTTGTGTTATTCATCGCTCAGATCCTAGTGGGTTTAAGCATTTTATTGCACCCACAACACTGGCCTCACGTATTGCTTAGCTTGCCCCTGTTGTGAAATACCCTATCCCTAGCCTAGTCCCCACGTTTCGCTATACTAGATGCATTACAATGACCGAAATCTCCCTATGCGCTTATTAGTCGTTGAAGATGATGAAATGATTGGTGAAAACCTTGAAGAAAGTTTGCGCCAAGAAAAATATGCAGTGGATTGGGTGCAAGATGGGCAGGCCGCTAGTCTAGCACTTGCCAATGGCGTCTATGATCTGGTGTTATTGGACTTAAGTCTGCCACGCAAGTCGGGTCTAGCGGTACTAACGGATTACCGGAGACAGGGCGGTAATGCTTCGGTATTAGTGCTCACGGCACGTGATACCTCCTACGACAAAATTAAAGGTTTAGACAGTGGTGCGGATGATTATCTGATCAAACCCTTCGATTTAGATGAATTATTAGCTCGCATCCGTGCCCTGTTACGCCGTAAAACCCAACATCAACAAATTGAGTGGAGTAGCGCGGGTTTAGTATTAAATACCGCCACCCGTGAAGCCCATTATCACCATCAAGCCTTACATCTTTCCGCCCGTGAATTTAACCTTTTATTAGCCCTATTAGAAAATCCGGGCAAAGTGGTGTCACGCGCAACCTTAGAAGAAAAACTATATGGATGGGGTGATGAAATAGAAAGTAATACAGTTGAGGTTTATATTCATATGCTTCGCAAAAAACTCGGCAATGATTATATTAAAAATGTGCGTGGCGTGGGTTATAAAGTAGCCACTGATGATTAAACCCCTATCACTCCCGAATAGCTTACAGAAAAAAATATTATTTTGGCTAGCCATCAATATTACTATTGCCCTAAGCTTTGTTGGGTGTGCCATTTATTATATAGCACTCTCTCAAGCGAATGAATTATCAGACTATCATCTAACGCAATCTGCCTATTTATTGGCAGATAACTTATCGGAGATCGAAATTGACAATAGTCCTACGACTGATACAGACTCCCTTATTGATAGCCAGTTACAAGCTGATCTGGAGGCTGATAAATTAAATGATCAAATGATTGGTCAAGCATGGGATAAAGATAGAAATCTTATTTACAACTCCAGTGCAGAAATTGAATTAACGCTTTACAAGGATTCTGGCTTAAAAACAATCACCTACAATAATGAACAATGGAGAGTTTTCAATGAAAATCGAAAAAACATCTCTGTACAAATAGCGCAACCATTGAAAGTCAGGAATAAAAAGGCATTTAATTTAGCGATTAATCTAGTTATTCCTTTTTTGGCATTATTCCCCATTATGCTGATTACCAGTCACTTTATTGTTAAAGCAAATCTAAAACCCTTACATGCAATTGCAAATACCTTGGACAATAGTGACTTTAGCAAGCTCCAGCCACTAGCCTCTAATTACTGTACTGTCCAAGAACTACATCCTATTTATAGAGCTATTAATGAACTTTTAGCGAGACTAGGTGATTCTATTAATAAACAACAAGCCTTAATTGCTGATGCAGCTCATGAATTACGTTCACCACTGACTGCACTTAAATTACAAGTTCAATTGATGGAGAGAAGCAAAGATGCACAACCCATTAAAAATCAACTTACTAAACTGAATGAGCGTATTAACCGCACCTCCCATCTTATTGAGCAATTGCTCACACTGGCTTATCAAGAACTTACTAATTTAAATGCTGAGCCACTTACTGCCATTGATATTAATAGTTTAATTGATAAGATATTAGAAGAATACGAGCCAACACTTATCACACAACAGCTTACTATTCATAAACCCTTGCCTACCACACCTGTCTATTTAGTTGGCCGTGAAAAAGATTTTTATATTTTATTTAAAAATCTTATTGTAAATGCTATTAAATACACACCTAAACAGGGTTCTATTACTCTGCAGCTCCAACAAACCACGAACAGCGTCATATTCAATTTAATAGATACAGGTAAAGGTATCGCAGCGACAGAACGTGAGCGTGTCTTTGATCGTTTCTATCGCTGTGCTGGAGATAACACGACTGGCTCTGGTCTCGGATTAGCCATCATTAAAAAAATTCTTGAATTTTATCAAGCCTCTATTGAGTTAATGGACAACCCCAACACTCAAGGCTTGTGGGTCAAAGTGTGCTTTCCAAACATTAACCAAAATTAATTATTTTGCTGAAAATTTTTTAAGTTAGTTTTAACTTTTCCGTTCTTACACTATGCACATTCCCTAGCGGATGATGTCCAACGATAAATCCAACTTCGTATTTATCTTAGTAGCAATTGAATATAGGAACTGACAAGATGAAAAAGTTATTACCTGTTTTAGCATTGATCTCTTTATTTTCAGTTGGTTTGGCACAAGCAGAGAATATGCCTAAAACAACTAATGCCACTGAAACTAAAATGGTTACTACTGAAACCACAACCGCCACTACAAATGCATCTACACCAACTACTAAAGTAGCTGTTAAAAAGGTAAAGCACCATAAAAAGGCTAAATCACACAAAAAAATGAAGGCGCATAAAAAAGCTCAGAAAAAAACTACTACCACTACTACAGCAAGCACTGAGAAAAAATCTTAAATATTAGCGGGGTTGGTAGTTAGATTAGCTACCACCCCTTTTGAAAAAATACTGCCAAGTAAACTCACCTAGATAATACAATAGACCCATCATTGAAATTGCTTCAAGTTCCTCGTGTCATTGCCTTTGAAGTCTCCCTTTTTAACTGAACACCAGCAACGGCACACATTCCCCACACTGGTATGAGCGTTAAAAATAAAAGGGTCGTGATTTAAGGGAGTTGAAAACGCTTTGATGGAGCTTTATCGTTAAAGGCATTTGATCTGAGGAAGAGGTGTGTATGGCCACCGTACCAGTCGACTGCCGCTACTGTCAAAGTGCATCGATTTACAAACACGGCTATGCGCGTAGTGGTGAACCGCGTTACCGCTGCCGTGATTGCCAACGTAGTTTTCAACTTTACTATCATAATGTGGGCAACCGCGACGGTATTCCCGAAAAAATTGTTGAGA
>NZ_AQVE01000023.1 GCF_000371925.1 Thiolinea disciformis DSM 14473
TGATCCTGCTGATCCTGCTGATCCTGCTGCTGTGCAAGCGGAGGATGAAATGCTGGATGCTGAGCCAGAGTCTGATCTTAATCAGGTAGACACCGATGCGCAGCACGCTGAGCAAAAAAATCCTAAAGGCTATGTTCCTGTCCGTGATTATCGTCGTACACAGCGGCATTTAGAGGGCGCTGAAAAGCGTGCTAGTAAACTAGAGTCTGAGCTGGAGGCGCTAAAGCAGCAGTTTGAGTATGCAAAGCATATGGGGGTCAGTGTGCCAAATGTGCCTGAGCAGATCGACTTTAATGCTATTAGAGATGGCGATCCTGACGCATTAGCACAAGCTGCTTATTTGCAGCAATTGCAGTGGCAGCGCATGAGCCAGCAAGCTGGCTTTAATCGGCAGGACGGCGGTGAAAATATACCGCAGTATGAGCAAGAGCAGGTTTTTTTTAATTCAGTTGATCGTTTGCCGTCAAGCCACCCGATGCATGAAGTGGCTGATTGGTTGTGGTTGTCGAAGCCACGGGGGAATAATCCTGCTGATGCTGAGGCGGCCAGGCTGTATCAGGCGGCAGCTCGACATGAGCAAGTGTTGTTAAACGATCCGGCATTTTCACAAATGGACGACGCTTCTTTATTCGCAGAAGTGGTCAAGCGAGCTAAGCACGATGTGTTAGCTCCACGTTCTGCGAGTCCAGCGATGCGCCAATCTTCTCCATCTAGCAAGCAAGCGCAAACAGTTTCTGAGCCTGTTCCACCACGAACGCCACGCAGTTTGTCAGCGGCAGCGGGGGTATATGGGCAAGGGGCTTCGTCTGCGCCCAGTGCATTGCAAAGATTTTTAGCGATGCCAGAAGAGAAGCAATTGGCAAGAATGCGCCAGATGACAGAAAAAGAGCGTAATGCTCTGTGGAACCAATTAGGTATGTAAAGCTCGCTTGGCTTTTTTGAACTCAAGATGAGTTATTCAAAATGCCAAATGCTAGTGTTCGTTCTTTATCGCATATTACGTCTGCCGATGTTCCGGTAGTCCGTTCGCGATTAACTTTTGTAGAGCTGGCCTCTACAGCTTCACTGCCCAATTTATTGCGGGCAGATATTTCAAGTATTATTCCCAAAGATACTACTAAAGCGGGTTCCCGCATGGAAACCGGCCAGTATGCACCGATTATGACCATTAATGATTTGGCGAAATCCGATCAGCGTGGTGATACGGTGCGTGTTGATATTCAGCATGAGCTGCAAGGGATGCCAACTGTCTGCTGTGACCCGTTGGAGGGTCGAGAAGAAGAACGTACCTGGAGTTCATTTGAAATGAAGATCGGGATCACGCGTCACGGTGTTCGAGATCAGTGTGTGTCACAAAATAATCTGCGCTTAGGAAATGAGGCGTTTCAGTTGGCCCGTCCTTTATTAACACGCTGGATGGATCGTATTAAGACGGAGCGGGTGATTTATCAGTTAGCTGGTGCTCGTGCCCATGAATACAATCCTGAGCGCCAATTATTACCGCTTGATGGGGTGGCGTTTCGCAAAGCAATGATTAATTGCTTGGAAGCGCCTAGCTATTGCAGACACTACTACGGCGGTGATGCGACGGACTTTGATGGGCAGTACGGTGATAAGCTTGAAAAGGATGATCGGTTTACCTTGGATACTGTGACGCGCTTTATAGCGGGCATGGACGAATCAGCACATCCGTTATTACCGATTAAGTTTGGTGAAAGTGGCATTACGGCTAAGTATTTAATGCTGTTAACACCCGCGCAATGGGCGGATTTTCGTGCTAGTGCTGATGGAAAATGGTATGCGCAGTTGCAAGCGTTTGCTGCAAAAGCGGGGGCGGAGTGTGGTAATCATCCCGCGTTTTCCGGCGATTGCTTGCTGTGGGATGGTGTGCTCATGCGGAAGTACACCATGCCTGTGCGTTTTAAGCCAGGACATGCCTTGTTAGTGAGTAATGATGATGATTGTGCATCGACTCATGAGGCGCGATTAGCAGCTAATGCGGATTTCTGTGTAGACCGAGCCATTATTTTGGGCGGAGCTGCTTTGGCAGAAGCGTTTGGTAGTGTGCAAGATGCGGAAAATAAAACATTCGGCAAGACCAACTTTGCGTTTTGGTCTGGCACGTTTGATGGTGGCGAAGGTCGTCGCGTGCATATCAAGGCACTAGATGGCGAAAAGAAAATTCGCTTTGCGTCACGCATGGGGCGTGTTTATGACCACGGCGTTGCTGTGTTGGATACCGCAGTATCCTGCAACAGCGGCAAAAGCTGCTAAGGGGGTAATCTATGAGTCAATATAAACGGTGGGATACGCTGTATCGCAAAGCATGGACAAACGATCTGATGTGTGTAAATGCGCATCGGCTAACCTTGCAGTTTGACGGCGGCATTGAGCATAAGGATGGTAGTCAGTGGGCGTTGGCTCGCGTGATACCTAATTTTTCAATTTTGAAAATTCAGGTGTCGACCAGTGGCTTACAAGCTGCTGGAGAGTCGCCCGTCACGATTGATTTGGGTTGTGTGAGTTTTGAGCGTGACTGTGCGACATGCGAGCCAATTTGTGAGGATTTGACACGCATTCTGGCGGGCTTGGATGTTTCGGGGGCTTATTGTGGTGATGTGCCTTGTGGGCCTTGGGATTGCAATGAGAGTTGCATGCCTAACTGTTGCCCTACACAAATGCCTGCTAATTGCTGCCCCCCTGAAAATGCGCATAAGCCATGCGGATTGTCAGATTTGGTGATGACGCTACATGGCACACCCAAAGCGTGCGGCAAGTTGGATATTGTCGTGTGGTATATGTTCGGGTAATGAGTTTTATTGCCATGCTTAAAAAGCCGACTGGGAAGCTAGTCGGCTTTTTTTATGGGGATTGTTATGGTTGACACAGGTGCATTGACGCTTCGGGCTGCGGAGTTGTTGACGGATGAGTTGTTTGATTTTTGGCAGCAATCGTTCCATGACCATTCGATAAACGAAGCCATTTGCATTATTGCGGAGATGGGTAATCCCGATGATTTGATGGCGTGCGTAGAGATGGTTACTAAAGCGGGTGCTAATCAAGAGTTGCCGGAAGGCTTGGGGAGTCGCTTTATCAAGGTGGTGTCGAACCAGTCGGGGCGAGCTATTCGTTATTACGATAATCAGGCGCTGAGTAATTTGATGCCATGCTGGGCTGAAAAAACGTCACTGTGGAAGGGTTATGTGGAGTTTTGGACAAAAGGCTGCACTAGTAAACGCGGGTTTGCTGTGTTTCCACCCACTCCGGCGGGGCATGTATTGCTTATTGGCATTCTTAAAAATCCAGATGATTTAACAGCAGATGATTTGGGCTGCAAATACATGACGGCAATCATTGATTATATGTTGTGGCGTGCGTTTGAACGTGAAGGTTCGGAAAACAGTGGCAAGTGGCAGGCTTATCGGCAGTCGTTTTGGGACACATTGGGTGTTTATAAAACGGTTGAGGTAGAGCGGGAGTTGCGTGCACGCGGGGTTATTGGTGGGGTGCAAACATGACACAAGCCTCAAGCAGTTGCTTTGATGGTGAGTCGGGGGCTGCTGGATTATTACTGAATAATTTGATTCAGCAGTTGCCAGGGATACCGGAGAGTGTAGCGCGGGACAAGATTGCTCAAGCGTTGCGAGATTTTGCACAGCGTAGTGCTTTGTGGACGTTTGAGCAGTATGAGCAGGAGCTTTGCCCAGGTGATACGGTGCTGGAATTTCCAAAAGAGGATGGCGTTGAAGTCGCGAAGGTGTTGGATGTTTATATTCAGCACTGCGACTGCGAAGAAGTCCTCCCTAAGTTGGGTGTATTCAAGGCTGTTTGCGGCTGTGCCGATGGACAGGGCTGGAAAGAACCTTTACCTGGGAAGGTAGTATTTAATCAAGATTGGGATTGTTGCCAAAACGTGCGCTTTGCGTTGCAGCTAAAGCCAGCTGCTGGCAGTGATACATTCCCACCGGCTTTGCTAGAGCAGCATCAAAACGTGATTGAACAAGGCGCTTTAGCTAAGGCTTATCTAATACCCAAGCAGGAATGGTCAAGTACAGAGCTTGGAATAGCGTATTCAACGGCTTTTGAGCGGGAGTTGCAGCGTTTGGAAGAAGAGGCGCGATTGCTACGGCATTTTGATTTGCGTGCGGATCGTCCGACCTATTGCCCTACGCGGAGGCTGTTATGTTGCCATTGATGCCAGGTGCTTTGTTTGAGGGAGTTGGCCGTAGTCAAGCGGTGAAACTGGGTGGGTGGTTTGATTATATCGCCGTGCCGAAGGTGAGTTATGTCGGAGATAACGCGGTGGTGTCTTTTGAGGTTAAAGGAGAGACGCTGGAGCTGTCAGGTATTGAGCTTTTGGAAGGGGCTAGCCACGTTAATAAATGGGGTAATGCCGTGCATTTTTATGGTTTGGCACGGTGCCACGTAGTCAAGGTTAGGCTGTGTCTAGTGAGCGGTAAAAAGCGCAGCGTAGCATTTATGTTTCAATAGGGGATTGGGTTTATGGGTACATTTTCAAGAACGGTTACTGCAACTAAACTAAGTTCAGATGGGATGCGGGTGCGTTTATTGCCACCGTCGGCATTAGCAGTTTGTCAAGGTCATGTGGTGCCTTACACACTGCCCGATGCTAAAGGCGGGTACATTGTATTTGCTGAGTATGGTGATCCACTCAGTCAATGCAATGAAGGTTGTGCGCCAGGGTGCAAGAAGCCAACAGCAGCGGGTGGTTGTGGCTGTGGTGGCGGTTGTAGTGGCACTAAAGATGCCACTGAAGCAAACTGCAAAGTCAAAGGGCAGGCCAGCGGCGAGCTATTGCGTTATGAAGTTGTTAAGTTCTCTGGCTATGCTGAGGACGGTGTGACGTTGTTAATTGAAAAGCGTGCAGTCAAAGGATGGGCTGATCAAGAATGGCCTGCTGGTACTATAGTTATGCAAGGCGCTACAGGGGAAGAGTATGACGATTTGCAAGAGCAGATTAACAAGATATTAGGCATGGGGTGTTTATTAGCAATTGAAGCCCTATCGTGTGGTGATGTTATTAAAAAAGACCAATTTAGATGTGTTAATGGTTGTTTGCGTTATGCTCTGCGAGATGTTGTTATTGGCAAGGATTATCAGTATCCAGTTAACAAAGAAGCTACTAATGATTGGTCAAAGTGTTACTCAATTAATGAGCTGATGACAATCATTATGCAGTTTGTAAACAATTCAAATAGTACACTGCCAGCTTGTCCTCCGGATGCCTATCGTCAAAAAATTATCGATTATCAAGGTTCATTAGCTGCTATAGCATCTTACTGTAAATCAACAGATCACGCCGCCGGTACAAACATTGTCGGTTCTGAATGGGGTGGCGATATTGTCGATACGAAGACATGGACAAAGGCCGATTTAGTGACGCTAGGGATGCGTACTTGTGATAATGCGGTTATAGTCCGCACTGAGGTATCTTGTGATATTCAACAAGCTAATACAGTAGCTACTGCGAATAGTGAAGCTAACGTTGGTGTTATCTTGGAGGGTTTATATCGCCAAAAATATTATAGCGGCGATGTATCTGTGTTAGCAGGAGCATCCAATACGAATGACAGGAGTCAACGCATTTATGAACACACTATACCTGTCACAGCAAATGGATCAGTAACAGCTAAATTTACAACGATGGCTATTGCTCAACCTAACTTGGGCTTTTTGCATACCGCTTATTGTGCGCGTATTGTTGGGTTTTGTAGCGTAACCACATGATTCAATTCCGTAATTTTTCCGGCGAGCGGCCTCTTATTGAGCCGCTCAATTTGCAGGATGATCAAGCTAGTTATTGTCGTGATTGTTATTTGCATACGACTGGGTTGGATCCTTTGCGGGCTGGGCTTTTTGTCAAAACAGGATTTGCAGCGGCCAAAACTTTATTTCGGGCAGGGGCGCAATTCATTTATATGAGCCGATGGACTCATTTTGCGCGTTCTCCCATTGTACAAGATAAGTTTGAGCGGATTTATTTTACGCAATGTGATCAGCCAGGCTTGCAGGTAATTCAGTGCAAAGACTTGGCGAATGATGTGGTGGGCGTTAATTTATCATTATTGAAAGCGCCGACTATAGCACCTGTAGCTACGTTGATAGAGCATGGCGGTGATGAAGATAATGATAAATACACGACGTTTGTTGTTACTTATGTCACTGTTCGCGACGAAGAAACTGCACCCAGTCCAGCATCGAATCAGCTTCAGTATTCCGATGGGATTGATGGGGTATCGCTAAGTCTTCCTGCTACGACGGATGCGGATATTCAATTTATGCGCGTTTATATGGCGATTGAGGGAGAGTATTTTCTAGTTAAGGAAGTGGCCGCTAGCACAAGCAGCATAGCTATTGATCCGCTAGATGATGATTTGGTGCCGGATGCCAATAATCCCGATGATTTGACCGGCACGCCTTTATTGACGGCTAATTGTTCGCCTCCTCCTAAAGAATTATGTGGTTTAACTGCATTACCGAATGGTGTGCTGGCCGGTTTTACCCATGATGGTGAGTGCCAAGTGACTAGCACAATCCACTTTAGTACACCTTATGTTCCTCATTGTTGGCCTACGGAGTATCGGTTCAAGATTCGTTACAAAGTGGTGGCGTTGGCTGCGATACCAGAAGGTGTACTGGTGTTGACGGAAGGGAAGCCCAGTATTATCACCGGATCAACGCCGGATGTGATGGATGAGCATACGCTGGAAACCTATCATTCCTGTGCTGATGCGCGGTCAGTGACATATTTAGGGGATGCGGTGGTATGGTCGTCACCGGATGGCGTGGCGGTCTATGGTGGTCGCACGATTAAGATTTTGTCTGGTTTGATTTGGAGCCGTGAGCAATGGCAGTTATTAAATCCTAAAGCCATGTTATTCGGGGTATATGAGGATAATTTGGTGATTTATCCACAAGCGCCTTCGGCGGCTAGTGCAGGCTTGCCGGATTGGGTGGCGAATACGGAGCCGAAAGCAGGTGAGGGGTTTTTGTATCATTTGGGTCGGCAGGATATTACGCGCCTTAGTCAAGGGGATGCGCACGCGGTCTTGAGTGATGTGGAAGAGGATTGCTTGTGGGTGGTAAGGGGTGATGCCTTGGAGCGCTTTAATGAAGGTAATCCTTTGGTGGCCGAGTGGATCAGTAAGCCTTTTGTGGTTCAAGGGGCTAGGACTTTTAATAGCGCCCGACTGATTCCACAAGCAGAGACAGAGCTTTTATTGTTTCGATCATCTAATTTAGCGCGAGCGGGTCGCGTAGATATGGCTGATGAGGAGCGCATTCCTTTTTGGTCGCGAGCCATTAATCATGAGCTGCCGTTTCGTCTTGCTAGTGCGGGTAGGCGCTGGCAGACCCGTTTTGGTTTTCGCTTGTTGGGCAAAGAGCGGCTACGTGCTGCTTTCTTTTCATCTGATATGCGAGAGCTTCCTTAATGGCTGGCGGGGTACAAGGGCGAAGTAATACTTCTATTCGGCATGGTTTTCCGAAGGTCCCTAGTGATGTGCGTAATCCGATTGAGCTTACGCGCCACTTGCAGGGCTTGCGCGATGCACTGAATGAGTACCGTTGGCTGTTTAAGTCATTAAGCGGGCTTAGTGCTGCTCAGCAGGAGCAGTTAGCCAAAGCGTTTCTAGCACTGGCTTCACAAAAAGTGGAGCTGGTTCAGTTATCGGGTGAATTGACTCAAACTAAAAATGATTTGACGCAAGCTCAGAATGACTTGCAGTCGCAGCAGAGCGCTTTGCAGTCGCAGCAGAGCGACTTGCAAAATGCAAATTTGACGATTGCACAATTACAGGATGAGGTGCTTTCGCTGAATCAACAGCTACAAAATACTAATACTCAGATTGCGCAGCT
This sequence comes from Thiolinea disciformis DSM 14473, assembly GCF_000371925.1. Classification (GTDB taxonomy): domain Bacteria; phylum Pseudomonadota; class Gammaproteobacteria; order Thiotrichales; family Thiotrichaceae; genus Thiolinea; species Thiolinea disciformis. The sequence continues at coordinate 7,879 of NZ_AQVE01000023.1, forward strand.
TCAAACAGCTATCACCAATATTCAAGAGAATTGTTGTCCATAAGTTATGAGATTACTAGCCAATTCGATGGTATTTGAGATCGTCGGGGGCTATGTGATTGCGTCGCCGTGTCGGGGCGGTGTTTTTATTGATCTAGTTTATAGCACATCACCTAATGTCATTCGGCATTATCTTTCCGATTTTATTCGTTTATTTAAAGGGCTGGGGTTTAGCGCTATTTATTGCGTGCCTAATACACCGGCACATGCTCGTTTGTATCGTCGTTTTGGGTTTTTGCCTCATAACGATGAGGTATTAGAAAGGATGCTTTAATGGGTAAGCCAAAGGTTCAAGAGCAAAAGCCAACGGCACAAGAGATTGCAAATTTTGAGATTTCGCGAGACAAGCTGTTGAATTACCAGCAGCGGGGTATTCCGCTGCAAAACGAAATGATTCGGCTACGCACGGGGCGAAAGCTGAATCCAGCTACTAATCAATGGGAAATTGATCCGAATGCGGGGGTGCTTAATGCTGACGGCAGTGTGCGCACGGATGCGGGGCAGGCGATGGCCTTGGCGCAGCAGCAATGGAAGCCCTTATTACAAGGGATAAATCCCAATAATGGGCGAGGTAGAACGGGGATGTTAGGGGCCTTGCAGCAAAAGATGCGTTCTGATGCGGGGGTGGAAGCGCAAACTCGTTTTGGGCAGCAGACCGGTTATCTGCAGGGCTTGATGGATGTGGCAGAGATGGGTCGAGGCAATGTATCGAGCATATTGCAGGGTCAGCAGGGTTTGGCGGGGCAGGCGGCGAATCAGGCGGCTTATGATGCTAAGCAAGCGTTTCAGGATAGGCTAGAGCGCCAACAAGCCGTTGGTAAATTGGCTGGCATAGGGCAGGGGTACTTAATGAGTCAAGTACCTGTGGTTGCTCAAGATGGTAGTTATATCAATGGCGCTTATGATAATAGCCTGCGCGGCGTATTAGGGAGGTTAGTGTAATGTTAGCAGACCAAACGTTACCAACTTCTATATCAGGTATTCAACAAGGTTACGCGGATTGGTTGCGCAATGATTATTTGGATTGGAAGCAGCGCTTTGCACCACAAGAAGATTATTTGTGGCAGGCATATAACGATCCAGCTTTTGATAATGCTGCGCGGCAGTACGTGACGGATGCAGCCAATAATGCTTATGGGCGGAATAGGGCGCTAAGCAATGCGGTTAATCGACGTTATGGTATCCAATTAGATGCAGATGAGCAGGCTAGTTTTAACCGGCAGATGGGCAATGATCGGGCGGCATTGCTGGCTAAGAATCAAACTAATATGGGGCAGGCACTAGGACAGCGTAAGCAGGGTATTCTGGGGAATTTGCTGAGTTATGCTAATCAAGACCGGATGCAAGGCCTAGGACAGATGGGGTATTTGTCGAGTCTAGCATCAAATCGTGATGCAACCAATAAAGCACTGAATCAGGCAGCTAGTCAGCAACAGGCATCAACATTGGGGAATGCAGCCATGACGTTTGCTACTACTACAATGACAACGGGCAATCCGATGGCGGGCGCTGTGATGGCGGGGGTTCAACTATTGGGGAGTTTATTCTAATGGCAGGGATTTTATCAGCGTTCGTCGGTGGTTTGCAGGGCGGCATGCAAAGCACAATGTCGTTATTAGATGGATTGGAGGCCAAACAGCGGCGTGAGCAGGCAGCCAAGCAGCAGGCTTTGTTATTCAATAATCAACAAGAACAATATAATTATGATCGTTCAGTGTTGCGTCCTTTGCGCGAGCGTGAAGCTAATTTGCGCTTAAGTGACCTACAAGGGAGTGTTGATTACAACGCGAAGTACCGACCTATGCAGTTGCAGGAATCTCAACTTAGGTTGAAAGATTTGGCGGGAAGTGTTGGTTATAACGAACAGGTAAGGCCAATGCAGTTGGATGAGACAAGGCTTCGGTTAAGCGATTTAAAGGGAAGTGTTGATTACAACGCGAAGTACCGGCCTTTACAGTTGGATGCGGCTAAAAATACTAATCAATGGGCTGAAGAGGATCGGCGCTATTTGATGGACTACACTCGTCCGCGTCAACAGAATCTCGATACAAAGGCGGATGCGCTGGCTGATTATAATCTTGGAATTACTAAAGAGAATAATGCGTATCAAGTGCAGCAGCGCAACATAAAGCAAGCTAACCAGCTTTATACCGCAGCGGAGCAATTGCTAGTTAGTAATCCGCAAGAAGCCGAGCGCTTGATTAAAGAGGCTGATCGATTGAGTGGTGGTATTTTTAGCAATGCTGCACGCGGCACCGCCAGCAAAATGCAGCAATATACGCAAGAGGTATTGAACGGCCAGCGCAGTATGGATGATCCGGATTTTGTGCAAACAGCAAAGCAGTATACTTATCCCACGATGATTAATACGGGGCGAGCTGATAAATATGATTTCGCGGGCTTTGATGAGCTGCCAGACGGTCGGATTGGGTATAAGTTGTTGCCAAAGTTTGGCGGGCAATATCGCACCGAGATTCAACAGGCGGCGCAGCGTTTTGAGCTTGATCCACGTTTGATTAGTGCTGTCATTGGGCAGGAGTCACTGGGTGATAAATCTGCAGTATCGCCGAAAGGTGCACAAGGACTGATGCAGGTCATGCCAGAAACCGCTAAGCAGGTGGCTCGCACTATTGGGTTATCGGGTTATGATCCGAATAATCCTGAGCATAATATTTTGGTGGGTAGCGCATACTTGAAGCAGCAGCTAGATAAGTATGATGGCAATGTGGGGTTGGCGCTGGCGGCTTATAATGCTGGCCCAGGGGCTGTTGATAAATATAAGGGCATTCCACCTTTTAAAGAAACTGCTAATTATGTGGACAAAGTGACAGGGTACTATAAGCAATTGCGCCAAGCGCTTCCGGCCACAAAGAACCGTAGTAGTGATCCTAATGATCCGCTTATTGCAGACACGCCAGATCAGGCCATGAGCAAAATTCAACAGGGGGTTGCACTAGAGAACGCATTACATCCTAGGTTTAAAGAAATGTTATTGGCGCGGCAATTAGCGACTGGGAGTCAGTTACCGGATGTCTCGAAGCGCTCTTTATCATTACCTCAATTGCCTACGGGCTATCAGTGGAAAGACGCAAGTCGCCCAGAACTTGGAGCCATGCGCATTCCAGGGCTGGATGAAGCGGGTAGTCGTTCGCGGTCTAGCAGTCGGCCTATTACGGTCAGTAAAAATGATATTGGGGTTTATGATCCAGACACGGGGAAAATGACGCGCTTTGATCGTGCTGAGAGCGGTGGGGCGTTAAATGTGCCTTTAGCTAATTTTATGGAAGACTTTTCGACTGATCCTGAAGCGGCCAAGGCTAATTTGATTGATCAGCGCTTCCCCGAATTGGGTATTCAGGAAAAGGCCAACTTGCTGGATGAATTGCGCGATGTGGCTAAGCCCGCTGAAGTATTTGGGCAGGTTGATCAAGTCCGATTTGACATGGACGTTACACGAAATGCGGGTGAATGGGCGGCGGATTTGTCGCAGGGGATTGATCCAGAATTGGCGAAAAGTAGTCCTGAAGCCACACGCTTAAGCCAATTGGCAGAGCAAGTTAAGGCGCTGGGATGGTCATCCGAGGATATTAAGGATGTGGCGGCTGAAGTGTTGAGCAAACCAGGGATTATGAATAATCCGCAGGCTCAATTACAACTAATGGAAGCGGCAGTTAAAGCATCCACTGAAAAGAAAAAGCGTCAAGCCGAGTCACAGCGTCAGGCACAACAGGCGTATGAAGAACAAAAGCGTCTTTATGAGCAGGATTTTCCGCAATTTAGGCAGTGGCAGGGGGAACGCTAAATGAGTCTTGTATTAAATCGCTGGAAAAGCATTTTAGCAAATGGTGGTACGCCGGAGCCGAAGAATGATAGTGGCGAGTTCGTTAAAGGAATAAATCGCGCTTGGGAGGGAACCAAGGGCATGACCAAGGCGGCTGCTGGTGCTTTGATGGGTGGAGATGAGGAGCTATTGTTTGCGGCGGATATGAATCAATTGGAAGCGCAGCGTTATGCGCCCAAAGTGGAGGGAATGACTAATATTCGTAGTTTGTCTGATGCGGGAGATTGGCTAGCTGGGACGGCGGGGGAGTCTGTTGTTAATTTAGGGACTACATTAGCAGGTGGTGGTGCTGGTGGTCTTGCGGGTCGGGGTCTGGCACGGCTAGCAGGCGAGTCGGCCTTGCGGCAAATGGGGCGGGCAGGGGCTTTGTCGGGCATTACTGCTACTGCATATCCGCAACAATTCGGTGAGAATGTTCAGGCTGTGCGTGCTGAGCATGGTGGTCAGTTGCCAGCAGGGAGCACGGCTACGATGGCGCTGACGGCCGTGGCTCAGACTGCTTTGGATACTTTGCCAGTCATGGGTGTATTGGATCGTTTTGGGGTAGGTGATGCGGCCCGCTCAGGGATTATGCGTCAAGCGTTTAGTAATCCGGCACGCGCTAAGGTCTTTGGTCAAGAGTTAGGTGCAACAGCACTCAAAGAGGGTGTGACCGAAGCGATACAGGAAAGCATGAAGCTTTCCGCTTTGGAGTGGATTGACTCCAATAAAGATCATTTTGATTTGGCGCAAGTTAAGCAGATTGTTGATGCGTTTGGGGCTGGAGCAGTGGGCGGGGGGGTGATGGGTACGCTGCCTGCTGCACGATCTGCTTTGTCGGGAATTTTGAATAAGCCTGCTGCATTACCTGCTTTGTCGTCTAAACCGGACATGCCAGAAGCATCTGAACCAACATTAAAGCCTCAGCGTGTCCTTGATTTGCCACAGGTTACTTTACCTCATCCTGATGATGTATATGCCATTAATTCAACGGGGGAGGTAGCGGGTTTTGCACCTGCAATAGACGCTGAGTTGCGTAGCGGTTTGTGGATAGATCAGGATACTAAGGAGCCAGTTAAGCAGCGTGCTATTACGTTGCCGCCTGATCGCCCCGATCCAGAACGGTCTCTTGCAGCAAGGCTTCCTGATTCGGTAGTTGCTCCAACAAGAATATTGAATCGTGAAACGGGAGAGCTTGAGGCTTTTCCTGCTCCTAAGAGGCGCTTGCAAGATATTCGGCCACGAGTATCCAGTGATCTTGAGCGCTCATTGGGTTTTGATGATTTTAATACAGCTGTAAGGCAAGAGGGTGGTGGTTTTCGACGTGCTAATCTATCCAGCATGGGCTTGAGTGCTGATGCGGGTCTAAATACGGCAGTGCCAGGTGATGGGTTTAATGCGGCAGATTTTGCTCGCCGAAGTGTACCTTATCGCTTGCCAGATACGGATGCGGGGTTGAGGACGAATACGGAGGTCAGTCGGCCGTCAAATTATCGGTATGGTGGGGTATTAGATACCGATGCAGGCTTGCGCGATGCTGGGGAACGCGAGCCTGTGGATTTGATGCAGCAGGTGCAGATCGCTAAGCCTGCTTTGGCAGAGCCTGGCTTTTTGCCAACGCATGAATTATCAGATGGAACAGCCGTGGTAGCACATCCTGAAGATGCAGGGGTGTGGGTGGCGAAAGATGGTAGTGAATATGAAGATCGTTATGCTAAGCCTTTGGCTGATCCATCGCTAGTTAAGCATCAAAAGCTAATTGATAAGTACCAAGAAGATAAAGCAAAAATTCAAATTGCTTCTAGTCAAGCTGCTTTATCACCTTTAAATGAATTACCTGAGCCAACAACAGCACAAAAAGAAGCGGGTAATTATAAAAAAGGCATGGTACGTTTACATGGTTTGCCTATTGCCATTGAAATACCCAAAGGGGCAGAGCGCAAAGGAGTTGATAAAGAAGGTAAGGCTTGGGCGCAAAAGATGTTTGCGCACTATGGGTATGTGCGTGGCAGTTCCGGGGTTGATGGTGATCAGGTTGATGTTTTTCTTGGAGATGATGCAGCTAATCCTAATCTTCCGGTGTTCGTAGTCGATCAGATTAAGCCTGATGGTTCATTTGATGAGCATAAGGTGATGATGGGCTATCCATCTTTAGAGGCTGCTAAGCAGGGGTATTTGGCTAATTACAAGTCTGGGTGGAATGGGTTGGGGGATGTTACGCCTATTTCTCTTGAGGATTTTAAAAAAATAATCAAGTCGGGATGGGTTAAGAAACCATTCGGTAAACCGATTAAAAACAAAGAAAATTCGCATGCTATTGATGAATCAATGGAAAGCGCTAGTAATGCTTATCGTGATTCACAGTCTGATAGACTACCCAAGTTAGAAGGAAAAAATGTACCAAGTCAACCAAGAAATCTGGAGGCGGATAGCACTGCAACCGGAAATGCAAACCGAGCTATACTTTCACCTATTCAATCTGCCGGAAAGCGAGATAGACCAAGCGATGGACGAGTGGGCTATGATGCTGGAGCAAAACGGGATGAGCCACCAGATAACAACCTCATACCAGCGCCTAGCTCCGCTGCTAGAAGAGCAGGAAGCAATCAGCGCATGGCTGAATCAACAGCCGGAGGAAGCGCAATATCAGCTCAGGCAAGCGCTACCGGAAATCCTGAGTCCACAAGAGGCAGTGAGTCTAGCTCAACAGGACAATCCAATGTTGACACTGGAGCTATTGAAGGAGCTGGAGCAAGCTCTAAGTTTAACTCCCAACTAAATCCCAAACTACAATTTGCGCATGATGCCCTTGTCCCTTATGGCGCTGCACTAACGGATGATGGATTTGTTGCTAGTGGTGACAAGGTTACCGGTGTTAAAGCTGTTATTAAAGATAATCGGCTGCGTTTTGAGCTAGCCAACGGCGGACTAGTTTCATCAGGGCCACTGATGCCTGAAACGGTTGAGAGCTTTGTAGAGAAGTATTGGTTCTGGAAAAAGCAAAAGCCAACCATTCAGGCTGCTGAACCGAATAAGCCTGATGTTGATAGTTCTGTCACTTATGATGAGGCTATTAAGAAACGCGCAGTATTAGAAGCTGCGCTTACTGCCAGCAAGAATAAGCTTACTGTTTTTAAGAATGAAAAAGCACGTGAACTTAATATTGATTCAAAAAGCTCAATGGGACTAACCCCAGATACTATAAAAAATAACCCTGCCTATTCAGCACTAAAACAAGATGTTGATCGCGCCTTCCAAAATTTGCAAACGTTTAATTCAGAGTTTGTAAGGAAGTTTAAAGGAGAGGAAAATAGAAAGTATATTGATGAAGCCAGTGCAGAAAATGTAAAGCCTGTTCAAAAAAAACAAGCCACTAAAGAATCAAATCCACCGATTGAATCCAGTTTTCAGCAGAAACTAGAGCGACAAAAACAAGCCGAGTCTTTACCTCATGTAGCCAACGACCTAAATAATATTCGGGCTACTTTGCCCATTTTGCTACCTGAGCAACAAGAGGATGTGAAGTTTGCGGAGGAGCGTTTTAGCCAGTCGGATAAGTTTGGGGTGCTGTTTACTAATGGCACTGGAACGGGCAAGACCTTTACCGGATTAGGCATGATCAAACGCTTTGCCCGTCAAGGTCACGACAATATTATTATTATTACTCCTAGTGATAAAACCGGACTGGATTATGTAGAGGCCGCTAAGGCGTTTAACCTTGAGGTTAAGCAGCTCAAAAATACCGAGGATAATGGTGGTAGTGGGATTGTTGTGACCACTTACGCGAATTTTGGTGCTAATCCCTCATTACTCAATCGTCAATGGGATTTGATTGTGCCGGATGAGTCGCACCGCCTGAATAGCAGTGAAGCGGGCGATATAACACGAGCGCAGCAGATGCTGGACTACATATCAGGCTTATATGCGAGTCGCGGGAATACGTACTGGAATCGGCTTATTCCCGATTTGGCAGAACTCAAACAATTACATAAAACCTATGCTAAAGACGGGGAAAGTTTTACCCACTTTACCGACTACTTCAGCAAACCTAACTTTGAGGATCATGGCCTAGAGGATACTCATCCTGATGTGGTGCGCTATAACGAGATTATGAAACACGCGGAAAGTCGCCGCGATGAGATCAAGGCCAGACCGCGTGCCAAGGTGGTATTTTTAAGCGCCACACCGTTTGCTTACCATAAATCCTTAAGCTATGCAGAAGGCTATTTATTTGATGCACCACGCAAGCAAAGTACAGGTTATAACGAAGCCAACGGGCTAGATGCGGTATTAGAAAGCAAGTTTGGCTACCACATGAAAACCGGAAAGCTAAACCGTCCTGATGCCAGTGTGGACACTAGCCTTGCTGAGCGCAACTTTAATGAGGAGCTGAAAAAAGCTGGAGCGTTGCTGGGTCGTCGCCTTAAGGTCGATGCGGACTATTCGCGGGAATTTGTCTTAATTGATGATGCGATTGGTAAGAAAATTGATGAGGGCATGAGGTATTTACGGGATAACCATGACCAATATCCAGGTTTGTCTGGACAGTTTTATGATCGGTTTGATCATTTATCACGCTTGCAATTATTAGAAGCGCTAAAGGTCAAGCATGCCATTAATCGTATTAATAAACACTTAGCTTTAGGTCGTAAGATCGTAGTGTTTCACACCTATAAAAAAGGTGGGAGCATTTCACATCCTTTTAAGTTTGTGCCGACTGATAGTGTATCGCAAAGTGTTGTTGATCGGTTTAACCAAGCTAGGTCCGACTTGGTTAATTTACCCATTGAGAATTTACCCAGTCCGATTGAAGCGCTTAAACAGGCATTTGGTAAGCAGGCCGTATTTTTTAATGGGGATATTCCCAAGGCCGAGCGCTCAAATAATGTTAAAGCTTTTAATCGGGATAATAGCGGGGTGGATATTATTCTGGTGCAGCGTGAGGCAGGCAAGGAAGGGATTAGTTTGCATGATACGACTAATGTGCACCAGCGGGTTTTGATTGATCTAGGACTCCCCACTAAGCCTACGGATGCGATACAAACCGAAGGGAGGATTTATCGCACGGGGGTAAAGTCAAACGCGATTATTGAATACCTCACTACTGGATTAGATTATGAAAATCACGCCTTTGCTAATGCGGTAGCCACGCGCAGTAGTACCGCTGAAAACTTAGCGCTAGGCCATGAGGGACGGAATTTATTACGCGCCTTTGTGGATGCCTACCAAAATGCGAATGAAGAAGCACCGAGCCTAAAACAAGGCACGGGTGGCAAGCAAGGCGATAGGGCGGGTGAAACAGTGGCAAGCCTAATGGATCAGGCCAAGCTTGCGTATTACACCCGACAGAAAAATAGTAAACGCCGTGATCAGCGCGAAGGTAAGGATTATTACGCCACACCGGAGCCAGTGGGTTTAAAAATGGCACAGTGGCTGATGCTTAAGCCTAATGACCATGCACTCGAACCCAGTGCGGGACATGGCGCGATTGCTAAGTGGTTCCCTAATGACACCAAAAATATTTTTGTGGAGCAGTCGTATTCCCTCGCGGGTGAGCTTGGGATGTTGGGCAGTGGTGAGGTGCGTAATGTTGATTTTATGAGCTTTAACCCTGCGCGGCACTTTGACGGGGTGGCGATGAATCCCCCGTATGGTCATGGCGGGAGTGATGCGATTACGCACATGGGCCGTGCTTTTAATATGACACGTAATGGAGGTCGGGTAATTGTGCTGATCCCTGAAGGTGGCGCAACGGATACTAAGGTAGCTAATTGGTTAGAGGCGCAAAAAGACGCACAGGTGATTGCTGAAATTAGTCTACCGAACACTACCTTTAAGAATGCGGGAACCAGTGTTAAGACACGGATATTAGTGATTGATAAAATCCCGTCTGCATGGACTAAGAAGGGTGTGAATATACCGTTTAAGCGGTCACTGAATTTTAGTCATATTGAGGATTTAACCGAGCTATTTGATACGTTAAATGATGTAGCAATGCCTGAGCGGGTAACAGAACCCACAGAAAGCACGGAACAAGTTGATACTACTGCTGTTAGTAATCCGCCTAATGTAGTCAAACCCAAATACCGTAGCCTTACCAATCCTGATTTAACGTGGACAGGGCGAGGACGTAAACCGACATGGGTGGATGATCATATAGTCATGGGTGGAACGCTGGAGGAGTTATTAATTGATAAAGACCCGCAGTATTCTCAACCACAGCGCCATACAACTCCTAGCACACCACGCTTAGTTAATCAGATCCTAACTGCAAAGCTAGGCGAAAACCGCTTAGCCTCACTACTAAAGCAAGGCAAGTTGATTATCAGTGAAGCATCGCCTGCCAATGGCGTGCAAGGCAAGTATGAGAATGGCGTAGTCACCCTATACCCTGCCAATATGGAGCAGGGGAATGAATGGGGTGTGTTTCTGCATGAAGCGGGTGAGCATGCTGCATTAGCAGCGATGCTAGGTGATAAATACCAGCAGGTGGTGGCTAGCTTTGATCGTTTGCTGAATGAGAATAACCCTGATGCGGTTAGCGCCTCTCGTCGTGTGCCGGATGATACGCCACCAGAGCATGTTAGTTCTGAACAACTCGCTTACTTAATCGAACAATTTACGAACGACCAGACGAAGACAGGAAAGGCTAAAGCGTTAGCCCAACGATTAATCGCTAGTATTCGCTCATGGGCATTCGCTAAGCTTCCCTCATGGCTGACTCAGTACATGAAGCTTACCACTTCTGATATACAAGCACTTGCGCAGCGTTCGGCAAAAGCATGGGCGGATGGGCAGGTACAAAGCAAAGCAGCTAGTCAGTATTCTGTTGCCAATGACAGCCTATGGTCAGATATTGATAAGGATGCACCCAAGCAGGGGATTGAGCGCACAAAAGAACTGACGGGTAAAGCGTGGCAGTGGGCTAAGGATAATGCACAGGAATTTGTTAAGACTGGCGGTCTGGCAGTAGTAACGCTGCGGCAGTTGGCCGACATAGGGCAGCAAGTTGTACCGGCCATAGGTCAATATATGAGCCGTGTTGAGCGAATGCTCACCGAACGCAATAAGATGATGGATGATGCGGGCAAGTTATCACAGCGTTGGATGCGTTTGGACAAGCGTACACGTCACCGTCTGGCGACGCTGATGCACTTGGCAACGTTGGCAAAAGTTGATCCGTCATTGAGTAAATCACCTGACGCTAGGATGAAAATCCGTGTAGCGGATGGGGAGTGGCGTGCTAAGTTGGGTCTGCCGGATCGCGGTGCGTTGTTGACGCAGCTTGAGCCAGAAAGCTTGTCGGTTGATGCAAAAATTATTGATCTACTGAATAAGCGCAGGATTGAAGCTAATAAGGTAGCTCAGAAGTATAAGGGCAGTCGGGAAAAGTTTGAGCTTTACAATAAGGTGGCGCAGCAAACGCTTGAAGATTGGCGCGAGGCTAAGCGTGCGCATATTCGCAGTCAACAAGCGGGGGCTGAGTTTGCGAAATTGCGGGTATTGTTTCAAAACTTGCCGGAGTCTGCTCAGGCTATTTTTACAGATTCGCGGGATATGTATGAGGCACGTTTTAAGCGTAAGCATGATGCGCTAGTGCGGTCTATTAAAAGCTCAGACATGGCAGATGACAAAAAAGCAGCATTAACGCGCACGCTGCAACATGAGTTCGAGAGTGCTCAAACAGACGGTATTTACTTTCCACTACATCGGCAGGGTTCGTATTTTGTTCGCGCTGATAAGAAAAAGAGTAGTGCTAGTGAGGTGTTGCACTTTAAACGTGGTACGGGCACTGAAAAAATTAGTCGCGGCACGGGTGAAGTGTCTCAAGAATCATCCGCGTGGGATAGTCCTGAAGCGGCGATGCGTTCCGCGCAATCCCGATCTGACTTGATCGCGTTGGATTTGGAGGCAGTGCAGCATGATGGTGGCTGGGTTTTGCGGGAAAAGCAGACCGAGCCGGTTTTTATGATGTTCCCGACTGCTGCTGAAGCGGAACGTGAGTCGTCTCGACTCAGTGAAATGGACGGGTATAGCGCAGTTAAGCATGGGAAGTTGAATAAGGAAAATACGCAAGATGAGTTGAGCCGAGCGGGTGTGATGATGCAGACAATGGCGCAAATGAAAAAATCAGGACAGGATGTGCCGGACGCTTTGTATCAGATGATGTTAGAGATGTTGCCGGAATTGTCGATGCGCAAAAACTCGATACATCGTAAGGGGGTTATGGGTTATTCCGATGATGCTTTACAGGCGTTTGGTCATCAGATGATGCACCAAGCGCACCAGATTTCTAAGTTGGAAGCACGGGATGATTTGGCGAGTTTGTTAGATCAAGTGGCTGAGCAATCCCAGCTTGCCTCGAATCAAGATCGTATGTTGTCGGGTAATCTGCGCGAAGAATTAAAAAAGCGGCATGACTGGGTAATGAATCCTAAAAATGCGACGTGGACTAATTGGACGAGTTCATTCGGGTTTTTAATGTATTTGGGGGTTTCGCCTGCGGCGGCGCTGGTGAATTTGTCGCAGGTAGCAGTGGTGGGGTATCCGGTGTTGGCGGCTGAGTTCGGTTGGAAGGCGGCTGGCAAAGCTTTAATGGATGCGTCGCGTTTGTTGAGCGTTAAGGAGACCTTGCTGGGGGAGGATGCTTTGAAGCGTTCGGGCATGAGTGCAGACGAGATCAGGGCGTTTGAGCATTGGCATGATGAAGGTGTGATTGATAAGACGCAGGCGCAGATGTTGGCAGGGGTGGCGGATAATGATGCGTTATCTAATTCTGCGACGTACCAGAAAGTCATGGGATTGACGACCAAGTTATTTCACAAAGCCGAAGTAGTCAACCGTGAGGTGATGTTATTGGCAGGTTATCGATTGGCGCGGAATGCGGGATGGTCGCATGATCGGGCGATGCAGTTTGCCAGTTCTGCGACGTGGGAGAGTCAGTTTGATTATTCCAATGCCAACCGTGCGCGGCTGATGCAAGGCGACTGGGCTAAAATTTTGCTGATGTTTAAGAGTTATTCGCAGCACATGATTTATTTCATGCTGAAAAATGCTAATGACTGGGGTAAGGGTGGTCAAGATGCGAAAAAGGCTAAAGCTAAGTTGTTAGGTATTCTTGGCGTTACGCTGGCAATGGGCGGGGTTTCGGCTTTGCCTATTGGCTTTGTGGGTGGGGCGACGGCTTTTGCTTATGTGAATGCGAAGTATGGCACAAAGGCGGCTGTGGTGGGGATGGCTGGGGCTTCTTTGGGCTTGATGGTGTTGGCGGCTGCGGTGTTTGATGACGATGAGGATTGGGAGACTGAGACACGTAAGGTGTTGCGAGAGATGGGTGGGGATGCGCTGGAATCTTTGGTGTTTCGTGGGGCGGTCAATGCTGCGACGGGTGTTGATATGTCTAGCCGTATTAGTTTGGATGATCTATTGATCCGGTCACAAGATCGGGAATTGGAAGGTGCGGATGCTAAGGCTGCACTCATGGAGTCTTTGACTGGGCCAGTTATCGGATATGGTGTGAATGCAGTGACAACTGTGCCAGAGCTATGGAGTCAGGGCAACGAATGGCGAGCAGTGGAGAAGGCAGTGCCGAAGTTTGCGCGGGATGTGATGCAGGCGTTGCGGTTTGGTAACGAAGGTGCGTTGACGATGAGGGGTTCTCCGATTGTTGAAAAAGACTTGGCTGGATTACCTTCTTCTGAAGAGTTGAATCTTTGGAATATCTTTATGAAGGCGAACGGGTTTGGGGCTGAGAAGCTGACTCGGCAGTATATCCAAAACAATGCGTTTTATAATTATAAGGCGCGGGCGGGTCGGTCGCGTGAACGGGCGTTGAATCGTTTGTTTATTGCGAAGATGGAGCGCGACAAGGACGCGGAACGTGAGGCAATGGCGGAGATTTCAGCATGGAACAAGGCGCATCCGAAGGCGAAGCAGCTTGATGCGAAGGCGGTTGGGCGGTCGATGAAGGCGCGGATGCGTGCCCGCAATGAGAATGATCGCGGGGTTCGGGTGCAAAAGGGTTATGCGTATTTGCGTGAAGAGTAACTCTAAGCCCAAGTATTCGCTTGGGCTTGTCGGTTGGGTTCTTTATAGATTATGACGGGCGATACGTTCACGCAACGTATTGCGATTTTTTCGCAAGCAGGCGGCGGCGGTGGTTTGATTGCCTCTAGCCTGTTGTAAGGCAGCACGTAAGATACCGCGTTCTGCGCTAGCAATCAGTTTGCTCCATGCGATTTCGGTGTTTTGCTGAAGCAAGTCTTGGGTGAGTTGGAAAGCCGTTTGTTCAAGCTGCTCAAGTGGGTTCATGGTTTTGCTCCTTGGGCGGCGCTAGGGGTTGGCGTGAAAGTACTTTTGTGGCGCTTGAGTCGGGATAAGCCCAAATCAAGGGTCATGGTGAGGGCTTCTACTTCATCGTACATGATGTCGAGCTGGCGTTGTTTGATGGTGACTTGCCCGTTGGCATCCGCTTTGGGGAGCTTTGGCGTGGGTTCTTCCAGATGCTTTAGACTTGCAAACGGCTTAAATAATTGCTGCAACTGTTTTTCAGCATTGACGAGGATTTTCTGAGTCTGGCGCTGAAGATCGACTAAAGCTTGGGCGGGGATGACTTCGATAGGTTCATTGTAGGTGGTGCTTTGTGGTGCTTGATGGGGGCGAATCACGGTGACAATGGTGATGGTGTTGTTGGCAAACACGGGCAAAGTCGGTGTCATCGGTGCGACGGGTGCAGGCAAAGCTTGTGGTTTTTGTTTTTCGTTCCAGTATTTCCACAACACTTCATCGCATTCGGTTTGGTATTGAATGATCTTGGGGCGCAGTTCATTGGGTACTTTGTTGGCTTGGATAGTCATGGGCCATGCAGGGAGTTTGCGCAAGGGCATACAAATCGCCTCGCGTTGTAGACCATCTTTGGCAACTATTGAGATTTTCTCAATAGTCCAGCGAGCCTTATTATGGTTGAGTTTGGAGTATTGACCAGCCCAATCTAGGCGTAACGCTTCGACGATTTCTTTGGCGGTTATGTAGGGTTCATGATTGTGTTCAATGAGTGAAATGGGTGTGCCGTGAAAATCGGCTTGGATGATGTTTTGCATGATAGCTGCTCTCAATCTAAGTTAGCTACCCACTTAATCTTTCCACAGATTGGAGTGGGAACTGTGCGGGGTGGAAATATCGGGATCAAGAGCAAACCGACCAGCCTTGCGGCTGCCCGCACAGTCCCACATAGAGGACTTTTTTTATGCGCAATTATATTGTAGGCATAAAAAAACCGCTAACGCGGCTGATGCGCTTTTGATCACGACGGGTTTCCACGCCCGACACTCGTTTTTTTCGAGTGCAGGTTGAAAGTATAACTTTTGTGCTTGGGTGTCAAGGTGTATATTTTGGGTTGTTCAAGCTCAAACGAAGATATATTTATGCGCTATTGGATTGTTATCATAATGGTGGTAAAACTATTTATGGCACAGCCAGTGATTTAAATTTGGAGGTCTAATTATTTTTATTGCAAGATGTGTGAGCCATTAGACTATCATCATAAAATAGTTAATCAGTGGAGGCCAAAGTTGGTTGATGTATTTAAAGCCAAACAAGACTTGTTAAAAGAAGAACTGCTCGCAATGGGTTTTAGTTAATTCATGCACTTCTATCACCTGCTTTTTTTCGCGGGGTGATAGGTGCGTGTAGCGTTTTAGGGTTTTCCAGTCTTCATGTAGTGTATATTCTGCTACCTCGTGGATATGCAGACCTTTGACGACAAATTTTTCACTAGCTCCCCAGTGACGGTAGTCATGAAACTTTAAGTCATTAATGCCAAGCAGTTTACAGGCATTGGTGAAGTACGCACTGAGCGTCTTTGCGTTGTAAGGGAAGATGAACTCACCTGTGCTTTTTTGGCGTTTCATGATTGTCCACGCTTCTTCACCGTAGTTAAAGGTTCGGTTATTTCCTATTTTGTGCTTAGGATGCTTTGCATCGCGCACGATGCCCGTTTTAAATTCCCCGTCGTTATCTTGCCACTTTATCCGTGTTATTTCTGATAAGCGCCTTGTTGAATACATGGCGAACAACAGAATATCTAGCATCGGAACATCTGATTTTATGCTTTGCCTACGCTTGAAATACTCTAGGAGTTTTTTATGTTCTTCTGGCGTTGGTAATCGTTCACGCTCTTCGCTTCTGGCTATTTTCCCCACGCTCTTTAGGTGTTTTTTGGCCGAGCGCAATTCATCCATGTCGGCTTTTGCGTTCAGCTCAACGCGGGCAAAATCAAGTAAAACTCCTATCCAGATTAGGTCATTGCCTGCAGTTTGTGGCTTGACGGTTTTTAAGCGACTGTTGATATGTTGCGTATAGTCTTGGCTGGTAAGCGAGTTGATCGGTTTGTCGGCTATCGGGTAGCTTTTTAGTTTTTGTAGGTCGAATAACTTGGTTCTTCCAAGGGTTCTTAATGGGTCATCCATGTATAGGTCAGTCAAATCGGACAGTGTATAGTTCGCTTGCAAGATGGGAATGCCGTTTATTTCAAGTTCAGCTTCGCGTTTCCTTGCCCATAGCTCTGCCATTGCTTTGTTCTGGGCGCTTGAACTTTTGCTAAAGGTTTTGGTTTCTTGGTAGACCACTTCCCTATTCTCGTAGATTCGGATGGTGGCGGTGCTGGCAATAATGCCGTTTTGTTTTTGGCGGAATCGCAGCGTAGTTGCCATGATTTTATTCCTTGGGTGTGGTCGCAACATTTTTTATGGATTGTTGCGACATTTTACCGATAAAAGCAAGAAATAATCGTTTAATTTCACTTAAAGATAATGTAATTAGTTAAATTAGTTATTCTTGAAGGTAAATTTATTTTTTATAAGTTATTGATTATATTATGAAAAGATCGTTTTGTGTTGCGCCCATGTTAGATTGGACAGATCGACATTGCCGCTACTTCCATCGTTTGCTTAGCCAGCATGCAGTATTATACACCGAAATGGTCACCACAGGTGCTTTGTTGCAGGGTGATGCTCAGCGTCATCTCCAATTTAATCCTGCCGAACACCCAGTGGCACTCCAACTAGGTGGTAGTGAGCCTCAAGAGATGGCGACTTGTGCACAAATGGCTGAGGATTTTGGCTATGACGAGGTCAATATTAATGTAGGTTGCCCCAGCGAACGTGTGCAGCGTGGGGCGTTTGGTGCTTGCTTGATGGCTGAGCCACAATTAATTGCGGATTGTGTTGCGGCTATGCAGGCTAAAGTCGCTATTCCTATTACAGTAAAAAATCGTATTGGGATTGACGACCAAGAAGATTATGCCGGTTTACATCATTTTGTAAGTACTGTGGCCGCAGCAGGTTGTAAAACCTTTATTATTCATGCTCGCAAAGCATGGCTCAAAGGCTTAAGTCCCAAAGAAAATCGCGAGATTCCACCGTTGCGTTATGAGTTGGTGTATCAACTCAAGCGTGAATTGCCTCAGCTAGAAATCATTATTAATGGCGGCATCACGAGCTTGGATGCTTGCCAAACGCATTTACAATGGGTTGATGGCGTGATGGTGGGGCGCGAGGCCTATCATAATCCATGGTTCTTAGCGCAAGTAGATGAGCGGATATATGGAAAAGACACTGGTCTTAAAAGTCAGCGATCAGTGCTAGAGGATTATTTAGATTATGTTAGCGTGCAACTTGCTCAAGGTACGCCCTTGGGGCATATGAGTCGCCATATCCTTGGTTTGTTTCAAGGTTTGCCCGGAGCGCGACGCTGGCGGCAATATATCAGCGAAAATGCGCATAAGCCCAAAGCGGGCATCGAAGTGCTACAGCACGCGGCAAGCTTAGTGGTTTTATAAACAAGACGAGCGGCTTAAAAATTTTGCACAAGAGAGTTGACTCAATACCAGCAGATCAGTATTATTTGCGCCTCGACACTATTCCCCAATAGCTCAGTCGGTAGAGCAAGTGACTGTTAATCACTGGGTCGGAGGTTCAAGTCCTTCTTGGGGAGCCAAATTCAAAAGGTTGTAGCTTGAAAACTGCAACCTTTTTTGTTTATAGCGATTTAAAAATCGGCTTGGCTACTGAATCATTCACTTAAAATAAAACGCCTAATCTAATTCTTATTTTCAAGCCAAGCGATTTTCTGATTGTTTCTAGTTCTGCAGCCAAGGCAGTTTAAGTAAAGCCTTACCATGATTGCGCATAAGCCTTATGCTTCAGGGTTTTCAGTATCATGTGGTGTTTGTGTTTCTAGAGTACGTACCGCATAGCGACGCTCTTCATCACTAATTTTTCCCACCTCTTCGCCCGCTAAATTATAACGCTGAGACCCATCCAAAACAGCTTGTAGATATTTTCCATGGCGGCAGTGCATCCGTAGTAGGCGTTGTACTACGCGTTTAGAGGCAGGTGGAAATTCCTGCTCCATAATCGCCAAAATAGCTTCTTCCACACCCAAAGCTAGTGGCTGGTAATTCGCCCATACGGGATAGGTGGCAAAGAGTTTATCGTTTAATTGATGAGCAAGTACTTTAGACGGTGGCGGCTCAGTATTCGCCTCAGTTTTTGGTTTGTTATTACGAGGTTTTGCGGCTGTTTTTTTGCGCGTATCTGCACGCTCATTTTTAGGGCTGGGTGATTTAGCAGCAGGGCTGACGGGTAATTCTTCGCGGCGAATAATGCGCTTACTTAATAAGCGATTGGCTCGGGAGCTTGTTTCGCTGCTGGTGGATTCAGTAGGAGTTTGCACTACTGGGCGTTTGAGAGTCAGCGTTTTTCGCGGCGTTTCAGTCATAATAGTTTGTTCGTTTGATAAGGTGTAATGTAGACTTACTCATCATGAGGAGTTGTCAACCAGTTTAATCCGACTAGGCTAGGTTTAGCTAGGTATTTGCCTGATTAAAAACCTTAAGTATAGACAAAAAGCTCAAAGGGCGGGGAATTTGGGCTTGTATTTGGCGGAGAGAGAGGGATTCGAACCCTCGATAGGGGATTAGCCTATACACACTTTCCAGGCGTGCTCCTTAAACCACTCGGACACCTCTCCGGTAAGAGGCCGCATCCTACCCTAGCTAAGGCGGCTTGTAAACTCTTCTGTTTTAAGAGTTTACCGTATATCACCTGTTATCGGTATTTGATCGACAAGACTTGAGCGGTCTTGTAGCATTCTTGCTTAAGGCGGGTTAACACAACAATAATGATAAAATGGCGCTCACAACATTCAAGGCTGCTCTTATTTGGTGGAAAAGTAATCTATATGCAGGATTGCCGCCTATTCTGCGTGGCTTATTCCAAACTCACTTGCCACGTTTAGCCTTCAGTCTTGGCGAACAACAATTAGCTGTGCATTGGCTAAAAGATGGCAAGCAGCAAGTGGTAGGCAACTTTAGGCTGGATAAGCATTTTAATTTTCAAACAATCAGCAAGAAATACACCCGCCGTCCGCATCATCTGGAATTAATGTTGAGTGATAAACAAGCTTTACTGCTACAGCATACTTTTCCGGAAGCGGTTTTAGACAATTTAAAACAAGTCGTGTCTTATCAAATTGATCGTTTGACACCGTTTCAAACCGATGCGGTTTATTTTAATGCTCAAGTAGCGCAGCATGATAAGGCACGCAAAGAGCTTAAAGCTGACATTTATTTAGCGCCTACAGTGGTGGTGGATAAATTAGTGCAGCAGCTGGCTAGCCTTGGCATTCCCACTATTCAGCGTATTTCTGCCAAACAAGGTGCCATTACCCTTAGCAAAGTGCAAGATATTGCGTTAGACAAGCAGTTAGGTTGGTCAAAATGGCCGCTCTACATTTTTGGTGTGGCGTTAATAGCCTCCTTGTTGTTTCCGCTCCTGTATAAGCAACGGCGTTTGGAGCAAATTGATGCAGCGCTTGCTACTGTCAAAAGCGCCTCGGCTCAGCAATTAGACGTACGCGATAAATTAATGGCGGCGGATGAGGCGTTACGGTTTTTGCAAGAGCGGCGCAAGGCAGCACCTTTAATGTTAGAGGTTGTGGAGCGACTGTCAGCCGTATTGCCTAGTGATACTTGGTTGGAACGTATGGAAGTGAATGGAACGACTGTTCAAATTCGTGGCGAATCCAGCGCAGCACTAAGTCTGATTGATACCTTAGAAGCTTCACCAAGTTTTGCAAAGGTGAGTTTCAAGTCACCGGTAACGCGCAATGCCGCGAATGGCAAGGACAAGTTTCATATTGAGGCGCAGGTCGAGCCGGTAATAACGCCATGAGCGATTTAAGTGTTTCTAAAAGTTTTCATCCGCTCTTGGCTTGGCTATTGCTTGGTTTAATCTTGTCCGCAGTTTTAATGTATGGTGTTGTGCCGACTTTGCTGAAATCGCAGCAATATTCAGACGATATTGAACAAGGTTACCTGCGTTTAGTAAAGCTACGTCAAGCGGCCTTAGATGCGCCGAAGTTTGCCAACGAATATGAGCGCGTGGCGCAGCAGGGTTTGGATAAATTGTTTTATCCTGAAGGTATGACCAGTGCACAAGTGGGTAAGGAGCTACAAAATCAATTAACCGCTGTGGTCGCCAAGCATCAAGGTTTGATGCTGAGCTCCGAAGTTTTAGAGCCAGAAAAAAATCAAGCTGAAGCCACTGCCACGCTCTACCAGCAGGTGAGTGTACAGGCCAGTTTTCAAGGCTCCATGGTTTTATTGCGTGATGTTTTACATGCCTGTGCTCAAGCACGTCCTTTAATGTTTGTTGATGCACTGGAAGTGCGTCCAGTGTCTGAACCAGAAACCCAACAAATTAAGGCCACTGTGAAAGTGTCGACCTATTGGCGTGGGGGCGCGGCATTGTGAAGTCCTTATTTAAACCCCCTATTCAAAATCTCTTATGGTTAGCAAGCTTAGGCTGTTTAAGTTTCGCCGCTTGGAATTTATGGCAATTACGTCAGTTGAGTGAGCAACAGACCCAAGCAGCGAGTGTAGCGATCCAATTACCTGATGCAGCCGCGTTACAAGTGCCGGAGCTGTCAACGTATACACGTTTAGTCGAAGCCCCTTTATTTTGGGAATCACGTGCCCCTAAGTCCGATACGCCAGCAGTGGCCGTTGTTGCCGAACCCGTTGCTCCTCCTGCTGAATTACCCAAAGGGCGATTGGTAGGCATTGTGAATAATGGCAAAAAACATTATGGCTTGGTGCGGGGCGAAGAGAAAAATCTTTCCCTTTATCAAGGGGATCAGTGGGATGGTTGGACAGTTGAATCTATTGCAAAAGATCGCTTGGTATTGGTAGCTGGGGCACAAAAACAAGAAGTTCGTTTATTAGCAGAGTTTTCTGCCCCTAAAGAAAATCAACAATTAGCTAAGGCCAAGCAACAAGCTAAACAGCTTTTGCCACCGGTAAATGCAGGCGGGCAAGCGGCTTTAGCTCAAGCACAGGCAGCCTTACCTAAGCTTCCACAGGAGGCGCTTAATCAAGTCGTGAAGTCTTTACCAGCCGAAATTGCCGCCAATGTGCTATTACCGATACTACAGCCAGCTTCTCCTGCTCAGCCAGATAGTGGAACAACGGGTAGCGAAGCTATTGCTAAGTCGCCACCCGATACGTCAAAGCCGCTTGAATTAGCTCCTGATGCGGCTGTGAGTTTGCATCAGGCCTTGGAGGCTAGGCAAAAATTAATGGCCGAACGTTGGGGAAGTGCAGCCAATCAATAAGATCGTATACAAGGGCTTAAGCCGATAGGCTGTTGGTTTTGCGCTGGTTTCTGAAAGCTGAAATAATCGAATGATAAGAATAATAAATGGGGTTTGCTTGTGTTGAATAGAATCGCAGTCGTGCTACTAGCGAGCCTATCGGTCGCGATGGCTGCCTGCACTTCCACAAAGGATGGTCCAGGGTTTCGCAGAAATGTGAATAGTAAGTCATTTCAGCGCAGTGCAGCTATCAAGCAATTAGATAAAGAGCGTTCTGGCTTTAATCTGCCGTTTGTTCAGATGCCTAAAACCAATTATGCCGCTACACAGCCTTTCGTTGAAGAACCGGCTGTGACAGTCACCAAGACAGCACCTAATCAAACCACTGATATGGAGCTGATTTTGGGAAATCAGCAATATTATCGTAATGATGTGGAGCGCTCTAAAAGTTTCTCAGGAAAAGTCTCTAAACAAAGTGGAGAAGGTATTGCTTTAAACTTTGAGCGAGCGAGTGTGCGTGAAGTTGTTGGCGTGGTGTTAGGGGATATTCTGAAGCAAACGTATATTGTTGAGCCGGGAGTGGAAGGTGAGGTCACCATTAATTCTAGTGCCCCGATTCCGCGAGATGCTTTAATTCCAACCTTAGAGTCCTTGCTACAAACCCAAGGCGCTGTCTTATATAAAGACGATAATGGTAGTTTCCGAGTAGCTGCGCGCGCTAATTTAAAAGGCCGTAGTTTTGTACCTAATGCTGGCAAAATTAAAGCAGGGTATAGCTTGCAAATTATTCCTCTGCGTTATATTCCAGCGCCCGAAATGCAGAAAATTCTGGAGCCACTGGCTAATCCCGATGCGTTTGTACGTGTCGATCCCAACCGTAATTTGTTGGTGTTAGCAGGTAGTAGCGCCGAGCTAGAAAGTCTTAATGCCACGATTCGAACCTTTGATGTCGATGTATTACAAGGCATGTCGGTCGGGATTTACCGCATTAAGAATGTAGAAGCGCAGGTGGTAGCTAAAAATCTGGATGCGTTATTTGGACAGGGCGGGAATAGTCCAATGGCAGGCATGGTGAAAATTGTGCCTATCGAGCATATGAATAGCTTGATGATGATTTCGGCTAGTGCAGATTATTTGCGTGAGATGAAGGCTTGGGTGGATCGCTTTGATCAAACCGGTCCAGTAGCGGGACAACAGTTATATGTTTATAGCGTCCAAAACGGCAATGCAGAACATTTGGCGGATATGCTCAACCAAATTTTCTCCGGCAAAGCGGGCTCGAAAAAATCGGGTACGCCTAGTAGTTTAGCGCCCGGATTAACACCGGTGACCGTGGGCGGTGATGGTAAGCCTAGTACGGAGGCGGCGATCAATAATCTCTTAGGTGGTGGCTTAAGTAGTGAGGGAGTATCGATTAATGCCGATGCGGATGTCAAAATCGTCGCAGATAAAACGAATAATTCTTTGATGATTTTGTCCAGTGAGGCGATGTATCGTCAGATTTTAGAAGCCTTGAAACGCATTGATATCATGCCCATGCAGGTGCAAGTTGAAGCATCAATTTTGGAAGTCACTTTGTCTAAGGGAATGGAAAATGGTGTGCAATGGTATTTGCAAAATAATTTAGATACCAATGGCTTAGGTGTAGGCGCTTTGTCCACCAGTTCCAATGGTTTTTCCTTTAGCTTATCGGGTGGTGCGGTTAGCCTGAAAACCTTTGTGAATTCGTTAGCACGCGAATCGAAAGTTAAGGTGATTTCCTCACCTTCGATTTTGGTCTTGGATAATCAGACCGCTGAGATTCGTGTTGGTGATCAGCAACCTATTTTTACAGGTGAGTTAAGTGCTGGAGCAGGTGATACTTTAACGACCTCAAAAACGATTCAATATAAGGATACAGGGGTATCTTTGACCGTCACCCCGCATGTCAATTCAAATGGCATGGTGAAAATGGATATTCAACAGGATATTACGGATGTAGGCGAAGAGGACTCCGTGACCAAAAATCGTAGTTTCTTACAGCGTAAAATCAAAAGTAATATCGCGGTGCAAAGTGGTGAAACGATTGTCTTGGGTGGTTTGATTCGTGAGAATCAAAGTGACAGTGAAACCGGTATTCCCGTCTTAAAGAACCTTCCTTTAGTCGGGGGGGCTTTTAATGTGACTTCCAAAGGGAATAAGCGTACCGAGCTATTAGTCTTGATTACACCCACGGCAATTAAAGACCAACAAGCCTTAGCCAAAAATAGTGCTGACATGCGTGACCGTATGAAACGTCTGATGGATGACGATAGCTTTGTACGCCAGTTGCAAGGGATGTATGTTAAGTAAGTCCCTAGCTTTGCTGGGGTGTATGGCACTCTTGCTAAGTGCCTGTGATTCGCATGAACTGACAGTCAAACGACTGGCACAACAACGCTGGGAGGCATTGATTGCAGGGAGGTTGGAGGAGGCTTATCGTTTTTATACCGATGCTTTTCAGTCCACTACCACGCTGGATCAGTTTAAAAAGACAGTACGCGGCGTCGGTTTTTGGCAGCAAGCAGAAATACAAAAAGTCCAGTGTGAATCTAAGGTGCAACGTTGTATAGCTGAGGTAAAAGTGACCGTGGTGCTGAAAATGCGTGGTATTACTGAGCCCATCAAGACCAGCGATATGCTACAGGAAGTCTGGGTGAAGCAAGCGTGGCTTTCGGACTGGCGGTATATAAAAGATTAATAAAATCTATTAAAATCGTATTTTAAGTTAAGCCTAATTAGGCTATAGCGCGCCTAAGCGCAAGCTGATTAAAAATACTCCAAATAAAATATAATAATAATCGGAGGCACGAGCCGTGTTTAAAAAACATAAATTAGCGCTTGGGATAGCTGCCAGTCTTTTAGGTGGTGTCGTGGTGTACACCAGCGTACAAGCGGTGCATGTTAATCCCGATGGCACGGGACAGGTTTTAATTTTCCCCTATTACAATGCTCACCCCGGTTATATCACGAATGTGAATTTGGTGAATTCGACCAACCAAACTAAAGCTGTGCGTATTCGTTTTCGTGATAGCGCGGAAAATAGTGACGTCAGCAATTTTAACTTGTATTTGTCACCCCAAGATGTATGGACAGGTAGTGTACGCATTGCCAAAAATAAGAGTGGGGTCGATGTGGTTTCCGTGAATACCCGTGATCGTACTTGCGCTATGCCGGCTCTGGCTTCCTGCAAAACGGGTGAATGTGAAGTAAATATTCCTTTTAATAGTCTAGATGTAAAAGCGGCTGATCTTGAGGAAGGCTTCATTGAAGTGATTGAAATGGGTGTTGTGAATGACAGCACTGTGGTGGCGGGTGTTAAACATGTCAATGGTATTCCAAAAGACTGTACGGTTATTGAAAAGGCATGGACAGATAAGCGTTTTACGGCAGGAGCAGGGGACAAAGCGCTGGGATTAACAGCGCCTAGTGGTGGTTTATTTGGTTCTTCTGCTATTCTCAATATTGCTGGCGGTGGGGCGATTGCAATTGACCCAGTGGCGATTGAAAACTACAGCACCGTAGCGCAACATTATAAACCTACCGATATAAACACCTTCTTATTACCTTCGTTAGCTTCTGGGAATGTCACTACTAGTAATATCCTTGTCAAGAACGCCGATGGTAATACTGATCTAGTCGAAACCGAATGGAAAGCCACGGAAGATGCTTGTTTAAAAGCTATTGCAGCACCTTGCGGTACAAATCCTTATCCGATGGCGCATGTCTTATTGGGTGCGCACCTGATGAATGAGTATTTTGCTGACCCTACGGGGGGCTATGACGGTCACACCGATTGGGTCATCACTTTCCCCATGCGCCAGTATGATATTTTCAACGGCTCAAACGATGTCTTGGCCACGATCGCTGGTGTGTATGACCGCGAAGAAAACCAGCAAACGACGGCACGTAATGCAGGCTTTGGCTTTGTCGCTAATACCACTGCTAAGGAGCAAGGTTTGCTAGCGCGTGGCGTGAATGTCATTAGTTTTACCAGTACTGACGGTAGCTATGACAAAACCTATACGGTATTAGGTAGTGCTGCTACACAAGAATTATCGGTCGGTGCATTTGTGAATGGCTGGGCAAATCTATCTTTCCCTGCCTATACCTTAGGCGCTGGTATTTCCAAGGTGACAGCTTATGGCAAATCTGCAGGCAGTTATGATGCTAGTAGTGTGATTTATCAGGGTGTTCCGGTCTTAGGTTTTGCGGCTATCCAAGGTAAGGTAGGCGCGGGTAATGCGGCGAATTTCGCTGATGCGATTCCGCATCGTGTAGGTCATCTCGTACCGAGTAAATAAGCGGTTATAGCCACTAACCGAAATACAGGCTTCGGTTAGTGGAGGGCTATGTTGATTATCCTGCGTCGTTCGAGCGTATGCTTTGGTTGATTAGTGATGGGAGGCGTGACTGAGGTTCAATCCTATGAACACACATGCTCTGTATAGTAGTTTGGGTTTAGCATGGCAATTATTGCGCCGTGACTTACACGAGCGTCATGCGGGAATGCTGTTGGGTACATGGTGGTGGTTGGTTCAACCTTTAATCTTATTGGGCTTATACACTTGGGTGTTTGGTGCAGTGTTACAACTGCGTTTTGCGCCTCATGATGTCAGCAATAATTTTAGCTATGCACATTATTTGTTTGCGGGTCTTGTAGTGTTTAATGCATTCAGCGAAGTCTTAACCCGCGCACCCACTTGTATCAGTGATCGGCGTGATTTATTACTCAATACCCCTTTGCCACTTTGGATTTTACCTTTATTGCCGGTGGCTAGTTCCATAGTTTTGGAGTGGCTGGGCTTAGCCGTTCTCGTGGGGGTGTTGCTAATCAGTGGCCACGCCTCATGGTCATTGATTTGGCTATATTGGCCATTGCTGTTGGTACGCCTTGTATTGTCCTTAGCGGCTTCTTATAGCTTAGCCTGTTTAGGGGTGTTCTTG
This sequence comes from Thiolinea disciformis DSM 14473, assembly GCF_000371925.1. Lineage (GTDB taxonomy): Bacteria > Pseudomonadota > Gammaproteobacteria > Thiotrichales > Thiotrichaceae > Thiolinea > Thiolinea disciformis. Next base: position 34,355 of record NZ_AQVE01000023.1, read on the forward strand.
CGGGATTTGCGTCAAATCATGCCCGCCTTTCTCACTGTTTTATTATTCATCACTCCCATTTTGTATCCACTACATAGCGTCCCTGCGGACTATCGTGCGTGGTATGACTGGAATGCCTTAGGTCATTTGGTTCAAGCCTATCGTTCTATGCTATTCGAAGCCAATTTAAAGGCAGCACTCTTGATGAGCTTGCTATTTTTAGCAAGTGTCTTACTCGGATTTGCCGCTTTACTGTTTCAAATTCTTGCACCGCGCGTGCGATTTGCTTTATGAGTGTGGCGATTAATCTACAGCAGGTAAATCTGCAATTTCGCCACTATGCAAAGCCAACAGAGGTGCTATTGGAATGGCTATTACGCAAGCCACGCCACCAAGTTTTTCATGTGCTGCAAGATATTAACCTGAGCTTAGAGCAGGGTGGATCGTTGGGGGTGGTCGGGGATAATGGCGCAGGCAAAAGCACTTTTCTAAGGGTGCTGGCTGGCAATCTGCCTATTAGCTCAGGTATTTGTGAGATTAAAGGTAAACGCTCAGCCTTATTAGAGCTAGGCAGTGGTTTACAACCTGAAGCAACAGGTATCGAGAATATTCGTTTAGGCTTAGCTTTGCGGGGTTTAACCGCTAAACAGGTGGAAATTTATTTACCTCAAGTAGAGTCTTTTGCAGAGCTAGGTGATTTTATCCATCGGCCGCTTAAGCAATATTCAAGTGGCATGATGGTGCGCTTAGGTTTTGCGATTGCTACCGTAATAGAGCCAGATATATTAATTATTGATGAAGCCTTATCGGTGGGTGATCAATATTTTCAAAAAAAATCGTTGGATCGTATGCAGGCGATTCTACATAAAGGTGCAAGCCTAGTTTTCTGCTCACATAATCTTTATCAAGTTCGTGAACTCTGTCAGCAAGCGATTTGGCTGGAAAAAGGTCGTATTCGTATGCACGGTTGCGCGCAGCAAGTCGTGGATGCTTATCAAGATGCAGTCCGTGCACGTCAAGCTCATATAAAGCCTAGTTTTCAGGTCACGCACCAAGGTCAACCTAGCTTGTTGGACGTAATTTTACTGGATGGCAAGGTATTTACTACGCAGCAGCGCTTCAGCGTGCAAGTGACTTTCGACCGTGCGGGTTATGAGGCACAAAACGTTCATGTTGGGGTGGTCATTCGGCGCAATGATGATATTCAGTGTTATGGCATTAGCACCTTACACGATAAAGTTGAGTTGGATAGTAGTAGTCAAATTAGCCAAGTGCGTTTTGTGTTAGATCAGCTTCCCCTGTTGTCGGGGGAGTATTGTTTGGAGGTCTGGTTGATTGATGAAACGGGTTTGCATGTATTTGATGCGCGCGAGCGCTGCTGCCATTTTCGGGTGCAACAACAGGATCAAACGCAAGGAATAGGTTTGAGTTGGATGGCGCATCGCTGGGAAGTGGAGGCTGTGACATGAGTTTAGCTGAACGTCGTTTTTCATGGCGCTATCATCTTGCCTTTCCTATTCAAGCTCAGTTGCCGCTAGGACTGGCTTATCGTTGTGCCGACTGGCAATCCCGTTGGTTAGTAAAACGGCGAGCTGACGAAAGTGCACAGATTAAGGCGCAAATGCAGCAAGTGTTTCCTGACGCTAGTGAAGCCACATTACAGATTTGGTTGGCTGATTATTTTTGTATGGTGGAACAAGAGGCTTTAGATACATGGTTTCTGAGTAAAAGAGCCTTGCCACAGCTTTCGCAATTAAGCGGCTTTGAAAAAGTAGTAGCAGCGCGCCAAACGGGGCGAAAAGTGATTTTAACCGGTGGGCATTATGGACGGTTTTGGCTCGCAGGGCCTGCCATGCGCCGTGCTGGATTTTCAGTGGGGACGGTCACCCGTGATCGTTTAGATGCAAATTTACAACACTTACCCTTGGGTGAGTTCAACTACCGGCGTTGGAAATTGCAACGTTTGCAGCAAGCACTCGGTGGACCGTTTTTGGTTGAGGGTGACAATTTAAAACAACTTTATAATGGTTTAAATAACAATCTATTAACGCTGATTTTTGATGTTCCTTATGCTGAAAGTCATGCAGGATGCGTGACAGTTCCTTTTCTAAAAGGTAGTATACAAGTACCTGCTGGAATTTATCGAATTGCAAAAAAGACACAGGCAGTGGTTGCGCCATTTTATATGCGTGATCGGGGTAATGGGACTGTGGTAGCAGAGTTTGCCGAGCTACTAGAACCAGAAAATTATAATGATGAGGGCTTTATGAGTCTGCTGGCTCACCAGTTAGAAGCGCATATTCTTGCGCGGCCAGGGCATTGGTGGCTTTGGGCAGCTCTACCTCTTCTACGGAGACAATAAAATTATTATGACACCCACCGTAGTGGCTAATCCTCCAAAATCCTTTAAGGATTTAGACCCAAATCATTCTCACTATCAAATCGTGCAACGTATTCCACGTTATGCGCAGGTCTTAGAATTAGGCTGCGGTGATGGCACGATGAGCCGCCTGATGAAAGAACAATGCCAAGCCAAAGTGTTTGGTGTCGAAAAAGATGCTGAATTAGCAGACCAAGCCAAGCGTTATTGCGATTATGTATTTACCGAAGATTTAGACGATCCCCATAGTTTGGATGCCTTGCAATTCGAAAAATTTGATGTCATTACGCTCGTTGATGTATTAGAGCATTTAAAGCATCCCCAGTCCTTATTAGAACGCCTTAAGCCATTTTTAATGGATGAAAGTGTGATCTTATTATCAGTGCCGAATGTGGCGCATGTATCAGTGCGTTTGGAATTATTGACGGGCGATTTCCGTTACGAAGATGCCGGTATACTGGATAGCACACATCTGAAGTTTTTTACCTTAAAAACCTTGAAGTCACTGGTTGAGCGTAGTGGCTTTAGCCTAAATGAAGTGGATTATACGTGGCATGATATTCCCGATACGGTGATCTCGCGCTACTTACGCCAAGTTGGTGTGGATGCCACACCCCGTATATTAGATTACTTCCACAAACCCGATGCCGTCGCGTATCAATTTATTTTGTCCTTGGGTTTGCCATTGCCACAGTCAAAGTCTAAACACTCCGATGAGAACCGCTATAATCTAAAACCGATGGCAGCTTCTTGGGATACTTGGGGGAAGGTCTTTAGTAATTTGCAGCAAAAACAACAGATTATTAATGGTTTGCAATTACAAATGCAGGAGCAGCAACGTCAATTGGAACGTGCGCAACATGATTTAAAGTCTCATCAAGAGGAACTGGGTCGTGTTTATGCCACACGTAGTTGGCGTTTATTACGTAGCTTGGCGGGGTTATGGCGTGGTGAGTTTGTTCAGGATCGCTTAACCACCCATTGCTAGACTAAGGCAATCAGGCTCTTTGCTGCACTAACAACAATAAATAACAACAGGGGCGCAGTACAGCGATGTGCGCATCAGTACCCGAGATTAGTATCATTCTTCCCGCCTACAATCATGCCCCATGGGTGCTTGAGGCACTGGAATCAGTACGTAATCAAACGTTTCAAGCTTGGGAGCTTATCGTCATTGACGATGCTTCCAGTGATGCAACGTGGACTATTATTCAAGCATGGCAACAAAAGCACGCTGATCAACGCGTACAACTACATCGCCATGATGTGAATCAAGGTGCGCCTGCTAGCCTTAATCAAGGTTTGCAACTCGCATGTGGTCAATACTTAACAATTTTAAACTCTGACGATGCTTGGCACTCCGAACGCCTAGCATCACTTTTTCAAGTGGCTGAGCAAGAGCAACTCGATTTTCTAAGCACTGCCATCGAACTTTGGGATGCCCATTCCCAACCCGAGCAAACCGAAAGCCATTGGCTGAACTGGTATGCGCAGCTCAAACAGCTAAATCTCAGTAGTAATGATGCATTAGCTTGCTTATTAGCAGGCAATTATTTAATTACTACTTCGAATTTTTTCCTGCATCGACGTGTCTATGAGCGCTTGGGTGGTTTCGCCAATTTGCGTTACATGCACGACTATGATTATGCCTTGCGTTTAGTTCGAGCCGGTTTTAATTGGCGTATGCTCTGGGATAAGCCATTGCTCCATTATCGCTTGCACGCTAGTAATACTATTCGTGAAAAGCCTTTGGCGGCCATTGAAGAGAATATGCAATTGTTGCTGGATCAGTTGTCCCTAGCGCCAGCTTTAAACCTTGCACAACTCACCCATTTGCAAAGCCAATTACGTAATTTGTATCGCTATACTCGTGAAGAATGGCTAAGCGAAATTCATAACTGGTTGGTAGCGAAAGAGTCTGAGCTATTTCCCCTTATCCAAGATCGTGATGCATGGATTGCGGATCGGGATGAATTAATTGCACAGCAGCAAATCTGGATTACTGACCGTGAAGTTTGGATTGCTGAGCGCGATGCTTTAATTAAAGAACAGCAAACGTGGGTCAGTGATCGTGATGCGTGGATCGCCGAACGTGATCAATTAATCAGCCAATTGCGTGCTGAGCAAGTCAAGGTTTATGCCAGTCGCTCTTACCGTCTGGGTGAGACTTTATTAAAGCCTTGGCGTTGGTTACGGGAGCAGCTAGTGCAACATCCGGTGCGCCATGCCTGATAAATTAATTGCCCACAACTTTGCGCAAGTACGTGACTTATTACAAGCACGTTTAGAGCGTGGGCAATTACAAACAGTATCCTTAGATATTTTTGACACGCTCTTGGCGCGTATTGATACTCCTGAGCAAGTGCAATATGCGGTATGTCGTGAGGTGGCGAAGTCCTTGGCTAGACCGATCGAGCAGGTGTGGCAATTACGTCAGCAAACTGAGCAAGCATTACGCCAAAAAGCCTTACGTGATTGGTTGGATCCCGAGTGCCGTTTCGGGGAGTGGGTCAGTGCGTGGGTGGAGGCTTTGGTCGGTCACGCGGATTTAGCATTGCAACGTTTTATCATCACCACCGAATTAGAATTGGAGCAACTCGCCCTTTATATTAAACCCGATGTATTAGCTTTCTTGCATTGGCTTGCGCAGCAAGGGCTGCGTGTGTTGGCGATTTCTGATATGTATTTGGAACGTGCCCATTTGTTGGAAATCTTGCGTCGTAAAGGCTTGCTGTCTTATTTCGAGCAGGTGCATGTTTCTTCAGAGCAGTGTCTAGGGAAATATTCAGGGCGATTATTTGCGAGCATTCGCGATGAATTAAATATCAGTCCTAGCACTTGGGTTCATATTGGTGATAATCCTATTTCAGATCGACGAGCAGCTTGTGAACAAGGTATTCAAGGCATTTGGTTATTAGAGAAAGCGGCCTTACGTCAGCGTGAAACACAAGTTCTAATGGCCAACATGGCAAAACGTGGCAGCACATGGAAAGGTCAACATTTTTTTTCTGTACTAGAACAGCGCTTACGCGCCCTAGAGCCAGCGAGTGATGATTTTTATTATCGCTATGGACGCGATGTTTTAGGCGCGGCATTCAGCACTTTTATGCTCGGTTTACAAGAACGCCTAACGCGTAAACCAGTGGATAAAATTTTCTTTGTGGCACGTGATGGTTATTTGTTCCAACAAATGTACCAAGCCTTACCTCAAAAACTACCCGAAAGCTATTTATACCTCTCGCGCAAAGTTATTACGGCGGCTTCAACTGCAGATGGCTTGACCCACGAACAAGCTAAAGTCGCTTTTTATAATCCAAAACAACAGGGTTTGCGTTCTATTTGCAAAATCTACGGTGTGCCAGAGGACAGTTTACGTTATTTGGCAGCGTGCCATGGTTTTCGCGAGATGGCTCAACCCATTCACGATTGGAATGATAAGCGCCTATTAGATTTTTTAGCAGATGCAAATGTACAAGCCCTAATTCGCCCGTTAGGTATTGAGCACCGCCGTTTATTAGAAGCTTATTTAGAACAGTCTGGTTTTTTTGAACATAAGCATATTGCGCTAGTCGATATTGGCTGGAATGGCACGGTACAAAAATTTCTTAAACAGGCATTTGGCCATCGTGCTGATTTTCCAATCATTAATGCCTATTACTTTGCATTCGTACCTAAGCTTTATCATGATTTTGGGGCGCAAAATTATTGTGAAGGCATTATTCATGATTCACGGCGTGATAATGCCTGTGAGCGTATTCCTTCTGAATTTGAAGAGATTTTTGAGCAAGGTGCGCGTGCCTTAGAAGCGACAACGATTGCTTATCGTGAGCAAGCTGGGGTGGTTGAGCCGGTGTTGAAATCGCCGACTGCGCCGGATCGTATGGCTGAAATTGCTTGTAATCACATGGTATCCAGTTTACAGCAGGGCATTCTCGCGCATTGGCGACATTTTCAAGCAGTACAGCGTCTAACTGGCTACCAAAGTGTTGAAATTTTGCCCTATGTCTATGGTTTGTTGGAGCGTGCCGTGGTGTATCCAACCCGCGAAGAAAGTCGTTTATTGTCGCAATTGGTGCACACTGAGGATTTCGGACACGATCATATATTAAGCATTGGCCGCGATAAACTCTCATGGCAAGACCTATTAAAGCCAAGGCAGCTCTGGCATCGCTTTAAAGTGTCAGCATGGCGTTATGCATGGCTGGCAGGTTTTCCCACGAATATGACTAATTTCGTGCTGCGTATGGCGTATTTACGGGCGGTGAAAAAATAATATGAGCCGTGCTAAGCCATCCATATCATCCGTTCATTTGCAAATCACTCCGTGGCGCTTATTCATTTATGCCCAAGCATTCCGTTTTTCATCGGGTCATGGGAAATGTTTTAGTCCAGGCGTTAAAGCGCTGATGATTTGGTATGCCCAGCGTTTTAAGCAAGTGCTGTTAAATCGTAAGCTTGCGCGCCAATGGCGCATGTATTTTGAGCGTCATTAAGCATGGCTCAGGTGCAGATTCTATTATCAACATGGAATGGCGCACCTTGGTTAGATGAGTTGCTTGAGTCTTTGTTGCAACAGACGAAAAGTAGCTGGGAGTTATTAATTCGTGATGATGCTTCAACGGATGAGTCCATCAAACATTTGATGGCTTGGCAAAAACGCTATCCGCATAAAGTGAAATTATTAGAGGCTGGATCACGGCTCGGGTGTGCGGCGAGTTTTAGCCGTTTGGTTGAGTTAAGTACAGCGCCTTATCTGATGTTCTGTGACCAAGATGATGTGTGGTTTGCGGAGAAAGTGGAACTCAGTTTAGCGCGTTTGCAGGCTTTGGAAGTTAAGCAGGGCAGTACCACACCCTTATTGGTTCATTCAGATCTCACAGTGCTCAATGAGGATAAAAGCTTAATTGCGCCATCGTTTTGGGCGTTGCGCGATTTTGATGTACATCAGGCCAAAAAAGATTATTTGGTGAGTAATGTCGTTTCCGGCTGTGCTTGCATGTTTAATCGTACCGCTGCCAACCTAGCGTTCCCGCTACCTCAAGGCGCTATATTGCATGATCGTTGGCTGGCCTTGGTTTGTGCATGGTTTGGGAAGATAGTAGCGCTAGATCGGCCTTTAATAGGCTATCGCCAACATAGTGGGAATGTTGTGGGGGCTCGTGTGCGCGTGGGTCGACTCGAGATAGCCGAACGCATTAATTCGTGGAGTCGCCAAGCCGAGTCATTTTTGGAGTGCTTCGGGAAACAGTTAAGCCGCGCCGATTATCATCAGATTCAGGCGCTAGCGAATTTGCAATATGAATGTGCTTGGCAACGCCGCCGCCACATTCTGAAGTATCGTTTTTTTAAATCAGGAATTGCAGCAAATCTAGCACTCATGCTATTTGCTTAATCAAACCAAGCGGGGCTATAACAATGTTAATAAGTCGCCCAGATGTGGCAGTCATTGTCATGACGCGCAATGCAGGGGCATTGTGGACACAATGCTTGAATGGAATTCGTCATCAAACCGTTTATGCTGGACGTTATTTGGTCATGGATTCTGGCTCAAGCGACGGCACAGTCGAGCAGGCTGTCGAGGCGGGTTTTGAGGTTTATCGTGTCGATCCGGAGTGTTTTAATCATGGTGGAACGCGTCAGCGTGCGGCACAACTGTGTGCAGAATCACGCTTTTTGGTTTATTTAACCCAAGATGCCCTTTTAGAGCAACGCGACTCGCTGCAACAGTTATTGAGTCATTTTGAGGATGATCAGGTAGCACTCGCTTATGGGCGTCATGTGGCGCATGAAACAGCAAGCCCGATTGAGAAACACGCGCGTTTATTTACTTATCCTGAGCAAAGTGCCATTCGTGCTCACGCTGATTTTCAAACTTTAGGTTTTCGGGCAGCATTTTCCTCAGATGTTTATGCTGCTTATCGCGCTAGTGTGTTGCATCGGATCGGCGGTTTTCCACAGCACGCGATTGTTAGCGAAGATAGTTATGTGGCAGCGCGGCTCTTATTAGCAGGTTGGAAAACGGTTTATTCAGCCACCAGCCAAGTACGCCATTCACACCATTATTCCTTAGTGCATTTGTTGCGCCGCTATTTTGATGTGGGGGTATTTCATGCGAATGAAACGGCTTTACTGGCGAAAGTGGGCAAACCAGATCAGGAAGCATGGGTGTATGTACGTTCACTGATTCAGTATTTGAATAAAAGCCACAAACATTTATTACCGCTGGCGGCTTTACAAACTTTAATCAAACTGATTGGTTTTAAACTGGGTAAGCACTATCAACGCTTGCCAGAGTCATGGGTTAAGCGCATTAGTTTACAAAAGGCTTATTGGCTACAAAGGCCCTTGTCGCCCAGCGAAACATGGCGTGCAGCAACGGGTGTAAGCCAATAATTAAATCAAAGGGATAGAGGTAAGTTTTAGCCATCTCTGAAGAGATAGGCTTATTGACTCTTCCATATTAGATTATTAGTATGTACTCATACTGCTTTTGGAAACTAAGCTACACTCCTCCATCCTCCTTTGGTGGTAATTGCGCGGCTCACTTGGGTCGCGTTTTTTTTTGCAGAATGCAAGACAAAAGCTTGTTTCTAGTAGGCGCTTCTCGTAGAATGCGCGGTCTATTTTTTTCAGATAATTACACACACTCTCTTGGAGTCTGGAATGAAAACATTCAGTGCAAAGCCGGCTGAGGTCAAACGCGACTGGTTTGTCGTTGATGCCGAAGGTAAGGCATTGGGCCGCCTGGCAACCGAAGTAGCCCGGCGTTTGCGTGGAAAACACAAACCGGAATACACGCCCCATGTCGATACTGGCGATTATATTATCGTCATTAATGCCGACAAGATTGCCGTAAGTGGCAACAAAGCCAAAGACAAGATTTATTACAAACACACTGGCTATATCGGTAACATGAAAGCGTTCTCCTTTGAGAAAATGCAAGAACGTGCGCCGGGTCGTGTTCTAGAAATCGCTGTAAAAGGTATGCTGCCTAAGAACCCATTAGGTCGTGCGATGTATCGTAAACTCAAAGTTTATGCCGGTGCAGAGCATAATCATCAAGCACAACAGCCCTTAACGCTGGATATTAAGGGTAAGGAGTAATTTATGGCAGATACCCAATATTACGGCACCGGTCGTCGTAAATCTTCTTCAGCTCGTGTTTTTATGCGTGCTGGCAAAGGGGCTATTACTGTTAATAGTCTACCCATTGAAAAGTTCTTTAGTCGCGAAACCGCGCGTATGGTTGTGCGTCAACCTTTAGAAAACGTTAATATGGTTGATCGTTTTGACCTCGACGTGACGGTGACAGGCGGCGGTACTACTGGACAAGCAGGTGCCATTCGTTTAGGTATTGCTCGTGCTTTATTGCAATACGATGAAGTCATGCGTGGTTCACTGAAAAAAGCTGGTTTCTTAACGCGTGATGCGCGTAAAGTTGAACGGAAGAAAGTCGGCTTGCATAAAGCTCGTCGTGCTACTCAGTTCTCTAAGCGTTAAACCTTTCTACGTTTTATCAGAAGCCACAAGGTTGTACTTTGTGGCTTTTTTTTTGCATTTGGACTATGAGTCATCTACCACAGATCACAATGGGGAGAGTTGCGATGAATAACAGACGTGCTTTAGTAGCCGTACTCGCAAGTATCATGACGCCAGCGAGTGCACTGGCTGAGACCACTTGGTTTGGAACGCTGGATGTCTCGTATGGCCAAGTCAAAGCGAATGGTAATAAGGATTCACAAGTACGTGGTACGGGTTCACGGGTGGGTGTGCGCGGTTTTCAAGCGCTTGACCCCAAACTGGATGTCACTTATATGATTGAAGGTTTCGTCAGTGTCGAAGATAACAATACCCGCAAAAATACCCGTCAAGCTTGGACAGGCTTACGCGGTGATTGGGGCGAGTTGCGTGCAGGCCGTCAACTGGGGGCGACTCAAGTGTCTTCAGAGTGGGTAGAGTTATTTGCTGACCAGTATGGTGATTATAATACCATTCTAGAAAGTGAAGTTTTTCATAAGGAGAGTATCGCTTATATTAATAAATCTGGCGCTTTTGGTTATGCCTTTGAAGTATCTAGCGATGATGATCTAAGCCCTAAGCATCATCAAGTCACCGCCACGGATTTTATGATTAATTATCAGCAAGGTGATATTTACGCGGCGGCAGGAACGGTGCGTGCCAAAGATAATTTTCGCACGAATCGTTTTACCTTTAGTTATAAAAAACCGAGCGGTTATCAAGTGGGTACGGTGTTGGAGCGCCACAAGCCCGATGCAGGCGAGGGCTATAAGGCACAGATCCTCAATGGAGCCTATAAGTCGGGTCAACTGACCTTCAAAGCCCAATACGGCACCAATAAAGCGGAGGCGGGCGGTAAAAAAGAAACCCTGATGGCAACGGGTGTGGATTATGCTTTGGATAAAAAAACGCGTATTACTTTAGAATATAGCGTTAATCAGAACCGTGAGCATCGGGAGGGTGATAAAGTCCGTACCACGGCCATTGGTTTAGTACACAGTTTCTAAGCGCTCAAAATAGCTTTAAGCTAGCTGGCTAGCGATTGTTGGCATTACTTTGCCAAGCTTTCGAATCTATGGTTTTTTTCATTGCTGCATCGCGGTAAACTCAACTTCCTTTTGACAGCTTGATGCCACTCATGACAGCACCTATACCTATAAAAGTCGACTTACCGCTTGACGCACCACCAAGCCGCGAAATTCCTTATAACTACACCTCGTTTTCTGATAAAGAAATTGTGCTACGTTTATTGGGTGAACGAGCATGGCAGATTCTTGATCAATTGCGCAGTGAGCGTGCCACGGGTATTTCCTCGCATATGCTATTGGAAATGCTGGGCGATATGTGGGTGGTGAATCGTAACCCCTATATTCAAGATGATTTATTAGAGAATCAAAAGCGCCAGCAATCCTTATTAGATACCTTACAAGAGCGGATTGATCGTATTCGTGAGCGCGCCAATCAGAATAGTTTGGCCTTAGAATTATTAGATATTGCTGAAAAATCGCTGGCTGAGTTTGCCGAAAATTTTAAAGCGCAGGCCAGTTTGCGCGAACGTGCGCGCCATCAATTTCAACGTATTACCCGTAAAGATAATATTCAGTTTGATGGTTTGGCGCGGGTTTCGCATGTGACTGACGCGACCGACTGGCGGGTTGAGTTGCCGTTTGTAGTATTAGCACCTGACACCGAAGAGGAAATGGCAGCCTTAGTGGAGGCGTGTATTGCGCTGGGCTTGACCGTGATTCCACGTGGGGGTGGTACTGGTTATACCGGTGGTGCTATTCCACTGGATGCTTATAGTGCGGTGATTAATACCGAAAAACTGGAGTTTTTAGGCTCAGTCGATTTTCGTCGTGATCTTCCGGGCGTCGATCAAATGGTTCCTGTGGTGCGTACTGGTGCGGGTGTAGTGACCAAACGTGTATCGGATTTAGCACAAAAACATAAATTAGTGTTCGCTGTAGACCCAACCTCGCAAGAAGCCTCAACGATTGGTGGCAATATCGCCATGAATGCTGGGGGCAAAAAAGCGGTATTATGGGGAACGACGCTGGATAATTTATTGTCATGGCGCATGGTAGCACCCGATGCTACTTGGCTTGAAGTCACACGCTTAAACCATAATCTAGGGAAAATTCACGATCAGCCTGAGGTGAAATTCTCAGTCCAACGTTTTAAGCACGATGGTACAACACCCCAAGGCGATCCAGAAATTCTAAGTTTTGCAGGGCGTTATTTCCGCAAAGAAGGCTTAGGTAAAGATGTTACTAATAAGTTTTTGGGTGGATTGCCGGGGATACAAAAAGAAGGTTGTGATGGCTTAATCACCTCGGCTGAGTTTATTTTGCACCGGATGCCGGATCAGATTCGCACGGTGTGCCTAGAATTTTATGGCACTGATTTGCATGAAGCCGTACCGGCGATTGTTGAGATTAAAGATTATCTGGATAGCCTGAATAATGTTTTATTGTCTGGCCTTGAGCATTTGGATGAGCGCTATGTCAAAGCGGTGAAATATACCCCTAAAGGAGCACGCGGTATTTTGCCGAAAATGGTTTTGATTGCCGATATTGTGAGTGATGATGAAGCTGCTGTTTCAGCCACCGCCGCAGAAATGGTACGCCTTGCGAATGCGCGGAATGCGGAAGGTTTTATTGCGATCAGTCCAGAAGCACGTAAACAATTTTGGGCGGATCGCTCACGCACTGCCGCGATTGCAGCACACACAAATGCTTTTAAAATCAATGAAGATGTCGTAATTCCCTTACGCAATCTGGCAGCTTATACAGAGGGCATTGAAACCATTAATGTGCGGCAATCGATGCAAAACAAAGTGCGTATGATTGATGCTTTGGTGGAGTATTTGCAAGGTGATTTGCCAGAGTTGCGCCACGTACAGGGCTATCAGCAGAGTTATGAGTCGAGTGTAGAAAGTCGCCAAATCCTAGCAAATAAAATTGCTCATGCCATAGATTTCTTACAACAGCGTAAACAACGCTGGGTGGCCATTTTAGCAAACTTTGCTGAGCCGGCGCAGCAACACCTCGCGTTATTGGATGCGACATCCAAAGCGGCACTGCGTCCAGCGGATCGTTTAATTGATTTATTACTGCGTCGTGATTTGCGTATTTCCTACCGCAGTGAGGTGGTGTCACCCTTACAAGATATTTTCGCGGGGCGCGAGCTTGAGCCTTTATTAGCGGCATTGGAGAAAATCCATCAGCGCATTCGTTCTAGCCGTTTATTTGTCGCGCTGCACATGCACGCGGGGGATGGTAATGTACACACCAATATTCCGGTGAACTCCAACGATTATGAGATGTTACAAGAAGCAGATCATGTTGTGGATCAGATTATGGTGTTGGCACGCTCCTTAGATGGAGTTATTTCAGGTGAGCACGGGATTGGTTTGACCAAATACCAATATCTGGATAGGCGTGAGGCTGAAGAATTTGCTAGCTATAAACAGAAAATTGATCCAAAGGGTCATTTTAATCGCGGGAAATTAATGCCCGGCTCTGGCTTACAAAATGCCTACACACCGTCCTTACGGCTGGTAGAACGTGAAGCACTCTTGTTGGAAAATACCGAACTGGGCGCGCTAAACAATGACATCAAAGATTGTCTACGCTGTGGTAAATGTAAACCGGTTTGCACGACCCATGTGCCTCGCGCTAATCTGCTGTATTCGCCACGCAATAAGATTCTCGCGACAGGTTTGATGATTGAAGCGTTCTTGTATGAAGAGCAAACGCGGCGTGGGATTTCGGTGCATCACTTTGATGAAATGAATGATGTGGCGGATCATTGTACTATCTGCCATAAATGTGTGACGCCTTGCCCAGTGAATATTGATTTCGGTACGGTCACTATTCGTATGCGCAATATTCTGCGCCAGAAAAAGGAAAGGCGTACTAGCCCAGCCGCTTGGGCTGCGATGCAATATTTGAATATGCGCGATCCCACGCAAATCAAATTGACTCATACCAGTTTAGTGCGGGGTGGGGCAGCGGCACAACGCTTGGCTTATCAGTTCGCCAAAGGTTTGGGGATTGCGAATCCGGAGAAAATTCCAAAAGCCACCACGGGCAAACCGAGTATTAAAGAGCAGGTGATTCAATTTGTGCAGCGTCCTATGCCAGGCGGCTTGCCTAAAAAAACCACCCGTGCTTTATTGGGTCTAGAAGACAGCCGTATTGTTCCCATATTGCGCAATCCAAAGCGTAGTGAGGTAGGGGATGCGGTGTTTTATTTCCCCGGTTGTGGTTCAGAGCGCCTGTTTAGCCAAGTAGGGCTAGCTACCCTTGCTATGTTGTATCGCGTGGGTGCGACCACGGTTTTGCCCCCAGGGTATTTGTGCTGTGGTTATCCGCAAAGTTCAATGGGCGATTTACAAAAAGGTGGTCAAATCACCACTGAAAATCGTGTGCTATTCCATCGTGTCGCCAATGCCCTGAAATATTTGAATATTAAGACCGTGATTGTGTCCTGTGGTACTTGCATGGATCAATTGCTCACGTATCAATTCTCACGTATTTTCCCCGGTTGTCGTTTGTTGGATATTCACGAATACCTGATGGAAAAAGGGGTGAAGTTGGACGGTGTTAAAGGTGTACAATACTTGTATCACGATCCTTGCCACACACCGATGAAACAATATGCACCGCTTAAAGTGGCGGAAAACCTCTTGGGAAATACCGTCAAACTCACGGATCGTTGTTGCGGGGAGGCTGGGACTTTCGCGGTATCGCGCCCTGATATTGCCAGCCAATTACGTTTCCGCAAGGAAGAAAGTTTGCGTGCGGGCATTAAGGATTTAACCGGTAAAGATAGCGCGGAAAATGGTAATGTGAAGTTATTGACTTCCTGCCCAGCCTGCCAGCAAGGTTTAGCGCGTTATGCAGATGATACTGGGTTGCAAACCGACTATATTGTAGTAGAACTCGCCAATCATCTATTAGGCGAAGATTGGCAAAAAGCCTTTGTAGATCAAGCTACGAACGGCGGTATTGAAAAAGTATTGCTATAAAATACTGCGCCGCTTACTGATGGAGTAAGGTAAGCGGCGTTAACCATCCAAGGAGTCCTGTCATGAGCTATACGCATCCTCAGCAAGACGCGGCCTTTGTGCTGCGCCATCTTATTCAGTTCGATGACTTATGTAGCCAACTTAATTTGCAAGAGGTGAACGCCGAGTTAGCACTCACTGTGCTAGAGGAGGCCGGTAAATTAGGTGCGGACGTCATTGCGCCCTTAAATCGCGAAGGCGATTTGCAAGGGGCAAGCATTGATGAGCAAGGTGTGCATGAAGTTAAAAACTTTAAAGCTGCGTATTGGCAACTGGCTGAAGGCGGTTGGCTTTCACTCACGGCAGATGAAAATTATGGCGGACAAGGCTTACCCAATGTATTAGGCACCGCTGTGAATGAAATTTGGCAATCGGCCAATTTGGCGTTTGCGCTTTGTCCCTTATTAAGTGTGGGTGCCATGGCGAGTATTAGTCATCATGGCAGTGATTGGCTTAAGCAAACGTTTTTACCGCGCATGACTTCCGGCGAATGGACAGGCACGATGAATTTAACCGAGTCAGATGCGGGTTCTGACTTGGCTGCTGTCAAAACACGTGCTGTACCAGACGGTGATGCTTATAAAATTACAGGCCAGAAAATCTTCATTACTTGGGGCGACCATCAAATGACCGAGAATATCGTGCATTTGGTGTTGGCACGTTTACCGGATGCACCAGCAGGTGTCAAAGGCATTTCACTCTTTATCGTTCCGAAATTTAATGTTGATGCAGCGGGCACTATTACGGATCGGAATGCGGTAAATTGCCTATCTATCGAGCATAAGTTGGGGATTCATGGGAGTCCAACTTGCGTGATGGAATTTAAAGATGCGACAGGCTATCTGGTGGGCGAAGCTAATAAAGGCTTAATGTATATGTTCACCATGATGAACCATGCACGCCAAGCGGTCGGTGTACAAGGCTTATCTATCTCTGAGCGTGCTTATCAACAAGCGGTGCAGTATGCCAAAGATCGTTTACAAGGTACGCGCCGAGATGGTTCACGCATTCCCATCATTGAACATCCTGACGTGCGCCGCATGTTAATGAGTATGAAATCTAGTACTGAAGCGATGCGTGCTTTAGCGTTGACAGCTGCCGCAGAAATGGATCGTGCTCATTGTGACAATGCTGCGGAGCATAATGCGCGTGTAGAGTTATTTACACCGATTGTTAAAGGTTGGTGTACCGAACTGTCGTTGGAAATGACTTCACTCAATGTGCAAGTCCATGGCGGTATGGGTTTTATTGAAGAAACCGGTGCTGCACAACATTATCGTGATGCGCGCATTTTGACCATTTATGAGGGTACTAGCGGCATTCAAGCGCTGGATTTAGTCGGGCGTAAGACCTTAATGGATGGCGGCAAGGCTCTCAATAATCTGTTAAATGAAATTCAGGGTATTGTGGATGCTTTAGAGGCTTCGCACTATCCAGAAGCTAGCCTTACTCATGAATTGACTAAAGCCTTAGCCGCAGGGCGACAAGCGCTTGATCTATTACTGACTCGTTCCCAGCAAGATGAACACTTTGCTGGTAGTGTCAGCTACAGCTTTATGATGTTAATGGGGTATTTGTGTGGTGGCTGGTTGATGGCTAAGTCAGCATTGAAAGCGCATGAGTTAATGTCGCATAGTGACGAGGATGGTAAGTTTTTAGTGGCTAAACAGGTCACAGCGCGTTTCTTCTGTGAGCAATTATTACCACGCACAGCTAGCTATTTAAGCGCAATTGAATCCGGTAGTGCGTGTACGATGGCATTAAGTAATGAGCAATTTTAAGGAGTAGCAGGCATGGAAAAGTCTTTAAAAATCGGTGATAGCGCCTCCTTAACGCGCAGTTTTACCGATGCTGATGTGCGTTTATATGCGGATTTATCGGGCGACCACAATCCTGTGCACTTGGATGAAGCCTTTGCAGCCGGTACACAATTCAAGCAGCGTATTGTACATGGTATGTTGGTCGGCAGCTTATTCACCGCTTTATTAGGCGAGCAATTGCCGGGGCGTGGTTCGATTTACATGACCCAGAATCTGAATTTTAAAGCACCGGTATTTCTGAATACTCCCGTTACCGCTAAAGTGGAAATCACAGGTTTTCATCCTAAAAAACCGATTGTTATGTTTGCGTGCACGGTAGTGGATGCTGAGGGCAAAACCTTGGTGCAAGGTGATTCAGTGATGTATGTACCTTGGTTAAAGATGGAAAGTTAAAGCGTGCTATGCGGTAAGCTGGCTCAGCTTACCGCTTCTGAGCTTATTCTGATTAAATAAGGTGTGAATAACTTCGTTGGTGTTCCCCTAGCGACACACCGAGAATGCATTAGACAAGTAAAGGCGGTTTGTTAACTTTGCTGCGAACCCAGTTAAGTGCACTTAATACCCCTGGGCGGCTAACAATCCAGCGTTCTAGCTCATATTTTCCGGGGAAATTCATCACCCCAATGCCAACCAAAATCGCTAATAATCCTTGCCCTGGTAAGACCAACATGGCAATGCCTGCTAATACAATCACCAGACCGATTATATTGCGGACAATATTGATAGGTTGCCATAGAACTTTATTATTTTCTTCAGTGCGAGGTTTTTGGAAATAATCAGCCGGAATGAGCGAAATCAACCAAGGTAGTAAAATGATCGATATAATCACTAAAGCCACTGAGATCATGCCAAGTGAGACAAAAAACGATTTATAGTGATTAATAAAGTTTAACACTGTATCAAACATCGCTAAGCTAGCTCCGCTGTAAACGCGTAAGGAACAATAATTACATGACCGACTTTAGCATTGAGCATTTAGGTTCGAGAAACTTCCCCAACCCCTTAAAGGCTTTATTAGATTTTCACTATCGCTCGGATAATGAAAGGATGTTAGTCCAACCCGAAGTTGCTTGCACGGATACTGGTTTTGAGTTGTTGCTCAATGACACGATGGAGTTAGCGGGCCCTCGTGAGTTTATTTATTTTAATCCCAATCAAGTACGTGCGGCGATTGTGACTTGTGGTGGTTTATGCCCTGGCCTAAATGCGGTGATTCGTGGTTTGGTGATGCAGTTGTGGCATGTATATGGTTGTCAGGATATTTTGGGGATTCGCTATGGCTATCAAGGTTTGGGGAATAAGCGCCTTGAGCCGATTCAATTAACGCCAGATTTTGTTTCGCCGAGTAAGGGCTCGGGGGGAACTATGCTCGGCTCTTCACGCGGTACCCCACCCACTACAGAATTAGTGGATAATCTCCAGACTATGGGGATTGATGTGTTATTCGTGATTGGTGGCGATGGTTCGATGCGTGGGGCTGATGCGTTATGGCGCGAAATTCGTAAACGTGAAGCGGCGATTGCGGTAGTGGGGATTCCCAAAACAATTGATAATGACATTCCTTATGTACGACGTACCTTTGGCTTTGATACCGCCGTCGCTGAAGCTGTTAAAGCGATTAATGTGGCAGAAGTGGAAGCCAAAGGAATGCCCAATGGCGTAGGTTTAGTGAAGCTAATGGGGCGTCATGCGGGTTTCATCGCTGCAACAGCTTGTGTGGCGTCGGGACATGCGAATTTTTGCTTATTGCCTGAAGTAAAATTTTCACTCGAAGGGCAGAATGGTTTGTTAGCCTTACTCGAAAAGCGCTTAGTGTCACGTCATCACGCGGTGATTGTTGTCGCTGAAGGGGCAGGGCAACACTTAGTCCAAGGCGAAGGTTGCGATGCGTCAGGGAATGCTAAATTGGGTGATATTGGGGGTTATTTAAAGCGCAAAATCACCGAGCATTTCCAACGTAAAGATATGCCTTTTGGGATGAAGTATGTGGAGCCAAGTTATTTGATTCGTGCAGCCCCTCCTACCGCGTTTGATCAGTTATATTGCGATCAGTTGGCGCGTGCGGCTGTTCATGCGGCGATGGCAGGCAAGGGTGGTTTGATGATTGGGGATTGGAATGGGCGTTTAACGCATGTGCCAATTCGAGCTTTGAATGGCCAATCGCGTCGTGTCAATCCCAGCGGGGAGCTTTGGTTTAGTGTGCGAGAAAATACAGGACAGCCGCAGGATATTGGTTAAAAATCGCCCTGCAAACAATAAATTTGCAGGGTGAAAGTAGCAACTGTTTAGCGGAAACGACTTGATTGATATTTGGTCCCCATAAAATCTTGTAAGCTAGAAACCACGGCAAACGCATCTTTTAGATGACGACGTTCTAAAGCAGATAGTTCTTCGGGTGCAACATAATTGCTAGGTTTTTGGCCTTTTTCAATTTGTTGTGCCTGATGTTGTAAACGTACCATGCTAATAAACTCCAACGCATCCCGTAAATCTTCCACGCTGCTGCTAGGAATAGCGCCTGCTTTGCCGACCGCATCGAGTCGATCCCACGTATTCACGGAACTAACACCGGTGGCGAGCGCATAAACGCGTGCTAGATCGATAATGGGTACGACGCCACGCTTTTTCATATCCATGCCTTTTTCGTCGCTGCCATCTTTATTTTTATCGAGCACAAAACCACGGAAGAAACCGAGTGGAGGCGTGAAAGTCAGTGCATTGCTAGCCATATGAGCTTGGAATAAACCACTTGCTTTAGTGCGTGCTAATACTTCGGTTTGGAGATTTTTCAATAAACTTTCATCACCATGCAGATAGCGCAAATCGAAGAAAATCGTGGAATAAAGCAGGGCTTGCGGCTGTGGATTATCAATCCACTCGCGGAAATAGTTGAGCCAAACCGAATAAGGCTGACGCCATTGATCATTGGTTGCCATAATATTGCCGGGGCAATATTCATAACCACAGGCATCCAATCCATCACAAACAAATTTCGCTACATTGCGGAAATATTCACCATGCTCTGCTTCATTATACGCATCTGATAAAATCATACCGTTATCTTGATCAGACTGAGCGGTTTGCTCGCGGCGTGCCATCGAGCCTGCCACAATAAAGGCATAGGGAATGGGGGCTAGGCCAAACTTTTGTTCTGCCAAGCTAATTAATCGACGCACGAAGGCTTGACCAATCGAGCTAATCGCGTGACCGATATCGTAAGCGGGTAAATTTTGTTTGACTAAACCTACCAACACTTGTGGTAGCCCAATACTTAATTCACTGAGCTGCCCCACCGTATTGGCTGCAAAAATATCACCAACTAAATAAATGGCTGTCGAGCTTTGGCTGCGTAATAGATCGGTCGCGGCAATGACACCGACCACTTGATGGTTTTCAACGACTGGTACATGGCGAATATTACGCCGTGCCATGAGCAATAAAGCTTCTGAGGCTTGATCGCGTGGGGTTAAGGTGAGCGGGTTTGTCGTCATGATGTCGCTTATCGGGCGATCTACACTTAAGCCTTCGGCAACCACACGCTTCCGAAAGTCATAGTCGGTGACAATGCCGCGTAGATTTTGCTCAGCGTCCGTAATCATTGCACTCGCTGCATTTTCCATATTCATGCGGCGTGCTACGGCTTGAATACTGTCTTGTTCGCTAGTAAGCAAGGGCTTTTTCATAATATCGCGCACATGCAGCGCGATCATATTTGCGTCATCGGCTGCTCGCATATCTTTTAAAGCATGGCGTAGCCGCTCAGGTTTATCTTCCGAGAAATACTTGCTAAAGGACTCAAAACGTCGTGATAGATCAAGAAAAATGCGCGCAGGCACCGCATAAAAGATAGTGTCTTCGAGCGTGACTACATGCATACTTACCGTGCCACCGCGCAGCACTGAGCGATAACCTACCCAATCACCATCGCTGAACCGCCCATAGAGTTCACCATTATCTTGGAATACATCCACCGCGCCATCGCGAATCAGGAAGACTTCTGTATTTGAGTCACCAACCCGCATTAGGCTTGTTCCAGCAGCAAGTTCACGTAATTGAACTTGTTTAGACACGGTGTTGAGTTCATCCATGGGAACATGCTTAAAAGGAGGGGTTTTCGCTAGATAATCGCGAATTTCGAGTTGCTCAATGCTCATAATTTAACCTGTCGAGGGCTGCTATACCCTTTATTTTTAAGAATTAAAAATTAATTTTACGCTAAGAACTTGCCATGCTTGTTGATTTGAGGCAAGAAATAAAAATTATTAGCGTTAACGGCATGGTTTTCATTCATCTAGGAGTTGTGTTTAAACCTTTACTATTCAGGAACTTTCCAAATAAGCTTAACAATAATAAGAAGGGGCACTGCATGGGGGTCTTCATGACCTATCATCCGAACGCAGCAGGGGCGTTATCGGGTGGTTTAAAACATGACTGGTCAGCTATGCGCTTTGGGCGTGAGGCAGAGCTAGCGGAATTGAGTAAGTTTCTTAATAATCGGCAGCATCCAATTGTTACTATCCACGCACCGGCTGGTATGGGTAAGACCACCTTGGTTCGCACTTGGCTTCAGCGTTTAACAGAAAAAAATGATCTGGATGTTGAGTGTATTTATGGTTGGACTTTTGGCAGCGAATTACCCAATGACCCAGAGGATCTGGCTGGCCTAGAGCAATTGGCTCGTTGCTTTTTAGGATCGTCTTCGAATACTTTAAATACCTCGGCTAAAATTGCTCAACTCGCCGTACACTTTTCTCAGCATAAAACCTTATTGGTTTTTGATAATGTGCCCAGTGATATTTTCCAGCTTAATTCTTCTATGCCTATGCCTTTGGATTGGTTGCATAAGCTTTTAGGGTATCTATGGGAAAATAATACAGGGCTATGCGTTTTAATCACTGATGCTGTTTTATCCAAAACTATTACTGATGATCCTAAGGTCGGAGTAATAAAACTCCAAGCAATGCCTGCCGAGGATGCTAAATCATTTTTATTAAAACAAGGGGTAGCTGCGGACGAGGTTTCACTAGGTGAAATAGTGCGGCATCTTAATAATCATCCTTTAGCTTTTTCCTATGGTGCTAGCTATCTCAAAAACTATTATCGAGGCCATAAAGAGGGTTTAGATAGTTTACCCATTTGGAAGGACTCCAACGGTTCTTATGCCGCGCGGCGGGTATTGGCAGGATTTTCTAAGAAATTAAAAGACACCCCTGAACTAGCACTATTATATTTATTAAGCTTTATTCGCCAATCAGTCAGGCCACAGCAATTATTTGAATGCATTGATTATTTAACCCGTGCTTGTTCTAAACGTTCGGGTGTTTCTGGGTATTGGTTTTCGTTTATTTTGCCCGCTAAGCATCATGATGAAGAAGAGGACGGTGTGGGTCTACCCGAGTGGTTTTGGCCCATACGTGGTATGGCCTTACGCAAACTAAAGGCTACTTATAAGCGTTTAGAGCATTTGGGTTTATTAGCCGCTGAAGCTGAGCCGGAAAGTTTCGAGCTACATAGTGTGGCACGCGATTATTTTTTTAGTGAATTAAAAACGCGTTATCCTTCCGATTGGATGGAGTTTTACCGCGTCCTTTATGAAAAATATCACAAGTCTTTAGCCTTATTGCCGCTAACGGAAACGATTGTAGTTAATCCTTTTACCCGCAAATCTTTGAGTGTTGATCCCGCTAAGCTAGAGGCTAGTATCGATCAGGCAGTAAAAGAAAAGAATTGGTTGGATGCTTTACGTTGGTCGGCACAATTAAGCACGGTCTATACTCATCAGGGTGATATGAAGCAGGCTGTAGCTTGTTTACGTCAGTGTGCGGCTTATGCGCGTTTGGGGGGGGATAATACCGCTTTACGTCAGAGTTTAGAGCGGATTGAAGAACTGACTCAACGCGTGGCGGCTTGATTAATTTCAAGCCGCTACAGAAAGGTACTATTAAAAAATACTCGGAATAAAGTAGAACGCTACAATGGCCACCAAGGTGGGGGCAAGTGCAGCTAGCAGCAAACCTAAGGGATTTACAGCGTCGCCTTCAAAATAATTTCTTAAAATAGCGATACCAGCAGGGTTTGGCGCATTCGCAATCACGGTTAAGCCGCCACCCGTCACAGCACCAGCCACTAAAGCATACTTAAAGCTATCGCTTAAGCCATCGACGGTTGAGCCTAGGTAGGTAAGTGCAGCATTGTCAGTCACAGCCGTTAATGCAGTAGCACCGAAGTACACAGCTGTATCACTCATACTCATTAATAGCGGTTTTAGCCACCATTGTTGTACGCCACCCAGTACAACTAGACCTGCTAAGAAGAAGGCCACCAACAAGCCCTCACGGACAATCAAGCGATTTTGGAATTGCGGATACGCAGCGGTAACGCCTAAGAAAAATAAGAATAAGCCCATGAAGATTGCAGGATGATGCGAAAACACGACAACGCCAGCTAAAAATAAGAGATGCACAATAATAATAGCGGCTGGAACTGGCCGATTGCCTTCTTCTTGCATCGTAACGGTTTCAATCGGCTTTAATTCTTTGGCGAATAACAAGGTAACAATTAATGCATTCACGAATACAGCAATGGCAGCGCGCCAGCCGAAGTGAGTGAGCATAAAGCCCATATCCCACTGCCATGTATTGGCGACCATCAAGACGGGCGGGGCGGCAAAAGGTGTTAAGGTTCCACCAATCGATACATTAACGAATAAGACGCCTAAGGTGGCATATTTGAGGCGCTCAGAAATTTTTTTACCGTAGATACGTTTGGCAAGAATAAACGCAGCGAGTGTCATGGCAGCGGGTTCGGTAATAAAGGAACCTAACAAGGGCACAGCAAATAAAGTGACGAAATAAAAGCTCATGGTTTCTGGCCACGGCAATAACTTAGCCAAGACTTCGACCAGCTTAGTCGATAATTCCAAAATGGGGCGTGTGCCGGCAATCACCATAATCGCAAAGACAAACATGGGCTCGGTGAAATTACGCGTATCGATATAGTCGACGGCAATCGTTTTGCCATCAAACACGAACATAAATATCATTAAAATCATTGCCCAGAAGCCGAACACGACCTCCACTTCGCCTAGCAAATGCCAAACACCTGCATGACGCGGACTTTTATGTGCTAAGTTCTCGAAGAATTTGGTGGAAAAGGTGTGCAAAATCGCGATGGCGAATAAGACAGTACCGATATGCTGAATGGTGATGGAAGTCATTGCATGGCTCCTGTTTTTGGGAGCTGGCATTTTATACGACTTATTGCTGCTGTGGCTAATTAACTGTGTTCACCGTGATTCGAATCCGCGCTATGATTCAGGCATTTATCGCCAACTGTGTGGCGGTTTTCTATTTAATAAACGGATAAAAAAACAATGCGTGTATCTCAATTTCCTCTTTCTACTTTGCGTGAAACACCTGCTGATGCTGAAGTTATTAGCCATCAATTAATGCTGCGATCCGGCATGATTCGTCGGACTGCTTCAGGTTTGTACACATGGATGCCACTGGGTGTGCGCGTATTGCGTAAGGTGGAAGCGATTGTGCGTGAGGAAATGAATCGAGCAGGGGCGATTGAATTATTAATGCCTGCGATTCAACCAGCCGAATTGTGGCAAGAATCTGGACGCTGGGTACAGTATGGACCTGAGTTATTACGCTTGAAGGATCGACACGGACGTGATTTCTGTGTGGGACCCACGCATGAAGAAATTATTACCGATTTAATGCGCAAAGAGCTGAGCAGTTATAAGCAATTGCCTGTGAATTATTATCAAATTCAAACCAAATTCCGTGACGAAGTACGTCCCCGTTTTGGCGTGATGCGCTCGCGTGAGTTTATTATGAAAGATGCTTATTCTTTCCACCTCACGCCTGAGTCTTTAGTGGAAACCTATCAGGGTATGTATGATGCTTATGTGCGCATTTTTCAGCGCTTGGGCTTAAATTTCCGTCCAGTAGCGGCGGATAATGGTTCGATTGGCGGTACTGGTTCACACGAGTTCCATGTATTAGCCGAGTCGGGTGAAGATGACATTGCGTTCTCGGATAGCAGCGATTATGCAGCGAATATTGAAATGGCCGAGGCGGTTGCGCCCCGTGCTAACTTGGCAGCACCGACGGAAATAATGCGTGAAGTGCACACCCCGAATACTAAAACCATTCAAGCCTTGGTGGATACTTTCAAATTGCCGGTTGAGAAAACGGTCAAAACCTTGATTGTGGCTGCCTCCGATCAAGTAGAGGCCGACTTTGTTGCTTTATTAGTGCGTGGTGATCACGAGCTAAATGAGATCAAAGCCGAAAAGCAGCCTGAGGTCGAAGCCCCATTGCGCTTTGCTACGGAAGAAGAAATCCGTGCGATTATGGGTGCTGGCCCTGGTTCTTTAGGTCCAGTTAATGCACCAATTCCGGTGATTATTGACCGTAGTGTAGCGGTAATGAGTGATTTCGGTGCGGGTGCGAATAAAGAGGACTATCACTATTTTGGTATTAACTGGAATCGTGATCTGCCGATGCCTCGGGTAGCCGATTTACGTAAAGTAAAAGTGGGTGACCCCAGTCCTGATGGTAAAGGTCAATTAGGGATTGTGTGCGGTATTGAGGTAGGGCACGTCTTCCAGCTTGGTAAAAAATATTCAGATGCGATGAATGCCACTGTCCTAGATGAAAATGGCAAGGCTCAAACGATGTATATGGGCTGTTATGGAATTGGTATAACGCGGGTGGTGGCTGCTGCGATTGAGCAAAATAATGATGAATTTGGGATTCGTTGGCCTAAAGCCATGGCACCTTTCCAACTTGTGGTTGCGCCGGTCAATATGAAAAAGTCTCAGGCAGTAGCGGATGCAGCCGAGTATCTCTATAAGCAATTGCGTGACGCAGGCTACGATGTGTTATTGGATGACCGTGATATGCGCTTGGGTGCTATGTTTGCGGATCATGAGTTGATTGGTATTCCGCATCGCTTAGTGGTGTCGGAGCGCGGCTTGCAAGCAGGCGAGCTTGAGTATAAAGCCCGTAGTGGTGGCGATGCTGAGAAAGTAGCACCTGATGATGTGCTCGAATTTTTACGTGCACATGTCTAAATAAATGCTAGCCCAAGTTTAAATACTTGGGCTTTGCTAACTGCGTTTTATGGAGAAGCGCCCACCACATAAGACCGACTAATCCAATCTTGCAATAATAAATTACGCCGGTAAATTAAAAAAATATTAAAAAATATGGTTATTTTAAATCCTAATAAGCAAATTAAAGTGATGAGGTGGCGGATATAAGCGTGCCAAAGTGGTAAACGTTGATGATGCTTATTGACTACCTGAAGTTTGAATATTTTTTTCCCCAAACTGCCTTGCCACTGACTCGCTTCTATTAAAGGATAAAGCAGTAGCCAAACCAAAAAGCTCATTAAGAAACTATCAATACTGGGAAAATAATCGGCTTTAAGAAAATTCAATATAAAATCTAAAGGTATAAAAAACACTACCATATCGAGGGTATAAGCGAAAATACGTCGCATGTAGCTCAAATTTCGGGGTGTGACTTTTTCTGAGTGGTGATGTGTACTGGGAGGCGTCAAATAAACTAAGACAGCATCGGTTTGTGTTTCTCCGAATTGTTCACGCAAACCCTGCCATTGCTGATCCCAATCAAATAATTGATCTAGGTAGTGTAAGACCGGTTGTTTAATAAAAAGCGTTTTCTGCTCTAAGGACTTTACATTCGCTTCAGAAATAATTCTGAATAATTCATGGCTCAGATGCTCACGAAATTCGAGATCTGCAAATGAAGGAAGTTTTTCTATAAAAGTCCAATAACTGACACTAGCACGTGCCACTTCCGTATGCAGATTAATCGAAAATTGTTTTTGAAAGCTGATCCAATCTTTTTCTATTTGTGCTTTGGCGCCTAAGCTGATCGGGTCTTCTAGTTTGGCTGGCGCTGGGAGCAGGCTAATGGTAGACGCCTCTGCCAGTGGTTCAGGTGCTATTATAGGAGCGCTGAGCTGAGCTTCTTGTGGTGGTAAAACCGTTTCTGAATTATCGGTTTCAACTTGGTTTTTATTCGCTACATGGATGGAAGAGTGTATTGAAATATCATTATTAAAGCTAATGTCATCTGCTTTTGCCTTAACTGCGGAAGTGCTTATTGATGGATTAGCGCTGTTAGGCGGTTCTGCTAGTTCCCACTCGTCCTCCTCTTGCTCAGCTTGCCACGCCAAAGCTTGTTGGTAGGCGATGTGCAAGGCTTTAAACCCTTCTGGATCGTCGTCGGGGCGTGTTTTTTTAAGCAGTTTTGCATAAGCTTGCTTAATGGTTTTCTGGCTTGCGTTAGGGCTGATGCCGAGCGTTTCCCACCACATGTTTAAAACAGCCTATCTTGTTCAATAGTATCTAAAAATTGGCTAAATTCAGTCTGAGCTTCGCCAATAGCGCTGGGATCTTGCTGCTCTAAAATGGACTCAAACCACCGTATCGCCCGTAATACAGCTTCGCGCTGATCACCCAAACGTCCTTCATATAAACGCTCGGCGCGGGCTAATAACGCTAGATTCATTTCTTGTTCGCGTGGGTGGAATTTCAACGCACTCAGTTTCGCTTTGCTGGCGGCGATGTCCTGCTCATTCAATTGACTTGGTGTATTGAGTATCATTTTATAATGTTTTTCGCCGGTAGAAATAACCTCGACGTCCACTTCTAACACACCATTCACATCATAGCTCAAGCGTACCGTCACGCCTTCTTCGCCTCTTTTGGCTTTAGGGAGGCGCACCTCTAATTGTCCAAGGCTAATATTGTTTTTCACCAAACGATGTTCACCTTGGAAAAACTCCAAATTGAGTTTAGTTTGGTTGTCATTCACGGTGTAATACGCACTCATCCGACTGCATGGAATCACGGTATTACGCTCAATAATCGGACTGAATAAATCGCCTTGAGTACTTAAATGATCGTTTTCATTATAAGTTCCAACGCCAAGGGAGTAAGGGCAAACATCGGTTAACACCATATCTTCTAAGGCTTGGTCACGCGCTTTGAGACCAGCCTGAATCGAAGCGCCCATAGCGACCACTAAATCAGGGTCGAGATTGGCGGAAGGCACGCGGCGGAACATTTTGGCAATCAGTGAGCGGAAATACTGCATTCGTGTGGCGCCGCCAACTAAAATCACTTCATCTAAATCAGCGGGTTTCAATTTGGCATCGCGTAATGCGGTTTCAATGGGGCGTTGTAAGCGTTGCCACAGCGGCTCACTAAGCTTAATAAAATCTTCTTTATAAAGGCTGATAGTTTCTTTTTGTGCTTTTAAAAATGGTTCAACTTTAATGACATCCGCCTGATTGAATTGGCGTTTGGCTTGCTCCATTTGCGCTTGCACTAATTGCAATTCGTGCGGATTGAGCTGCGTTTTATTGAGATGCAGTGTACTCAGGAATTTACTCACTAAAATGCCCGTGAAATCTTCACCACCCAAATAATTATCGCCTGCGGAAGCATGGACTTCGAGTACGCCTTCAAAATACTCCATGATCGACACATCGAACGTACCGCCACCCAAATCCAATACGATAAACTGCGTGTGCTCAGGCTTTTCATGCAAGCCATAAGCAATCGCGGCAGCGGTTGGTTCATTGATGAGACGTTCGACTTTTAAACCGGCTAATTCACCAGCCAAAATAGTGGCTTTGCGCTGAATATTATTGAAATAAGCTGGAACACTGATAACCGCTTCGGTAACGGCCTCGCCCAAATAGTTTTCGGCATCTTCTTTAAGGCTTTTCAAGACGAACGCAGAAAGCTCGGGCGCAGAGTACGTTTTTTTCGCTAATGTTAACTGGCGATCCGTTCCCATATAACGTTTAAACACTGAAGCAGTAGCATTAGGGTGTGTCAATAAACGTTCCTGTGCCGCCCTTCCTACTAAAACCTTGCCATCTTGGCTGATATGCACGACTGAGGGTGTCAGGTATTCGTTCAAGCGATTCGGAATAAGCTCCGCTTGGCCATTCTGCCAAATCGCGGCTGCACTATTGGTAGTGCCTAAATCAATGCCTATTATACTCATTGTTTTGCTCTGCTTTAGATCTAGCTGCTAATCCTACAACGAGGATAGTTGATAAACTAGAATAAGCTGACTTGATGCAGGGCAGACTCAGCTAGGAAAGTGGTTGTCCTCGTTTAATAGAGCTCTTGCATAAGTCAAAAGTTAATCAAATCTGGCTTATGCAATGAACCACGCTACAGCTTAGTCAGGAACTTCATTTGACTTACGTATTACACAGTTAACTGGCTTGAAAATTGATTTATGAAAGAGGTCTATTATTGGGGTTTGTGGATTTAATTGAAGAGACTATTTTAGTGTATCGGCTGTTTTGAGGGGATTATCTATTTGGTTTGCGTTCGAAATAGCGTGTGGTTTTTATAGTTGAAATGTATTTTTTGTCTCAGGAGTAAAAATATGTTTCCTATTAGTTCGTTTTCTGGTGCATTTAATCCTTACCTTTCTTATCCTTATCACGGGGCAGCTTATGGGCATAATGCACCGTTCCCAATGCCACCGCGTCCATTTCCAACGCATTTAGTTGAGCCTATGATTGGGCGTTGGGGGCGACATGCTCCCGAGTTGAATTTGTCAGATAGACAGGCCCAGCGTTTGTCGAGCGTGTTTAGCAAAAAATTCCAACATGATTTTAATGATTCATTACAGTTGGCTAATGTCTCTTCGGTGAGAGATATGGATAGGTCAGGTAATATTAGTGTTGGCGATATTGCTTTAGCGAGTAGAGCGCGAGCTATTGATAGCACTGTATCACCTACAAAGCCTTATGCTATTACACCGGACGTAGCCAGCGCTTATTATAGTAGAAGAGAATTCTAGTGATTTATCAGTCCTTTAGCACTAATCATGCTAAAAGGCTTTAAAAATCAAACCCACAGGGCAGACTAGTAATACAACACTGGCTGCCACAGTCATAGCGCTTAGTGCCAATAAAAGGGGCAACTAACTCTGATAAGTTATTCAAAGCACAATCACCAGCACAGTCAGAGCAAATAGGATCTCTTTTTTCTTTTTGTTCTTCCTCTTTGTTGGTTTGGAGCTGTTGATAAGCCATTTTGCAATCCTGAAAGCGCTGCTTGATTAAATCGCGTCCCGCCCACAAGCCTTGCTCTGCAATAATGAGCTTGATTGCTTGTGAACAAGAGTTGCCTCCATGCCATGCCGCATGAGCACAGCGAAATCCCTTATAGGGCGAAATAAAACGCTGATAGAAATTAATCATGTCGATGAACGGACTGCGCGAAGCATGTTTGGTAGAAATGGCGTTCAACATTAAATGCCTCCAGTAAATGTGAAAAATTGATTTAGGCAATTAACCGCGCTTTCATCTGAATAGGATTACACTCAAACAGAGCTAAGTTTAATGAATTGACCCACGCATTTTATTTGCTGTTCTGAGCTAAGCTTAGTCTTTATAACTATAAATACTGGTAACATTATGAAGTTCTTAGCTAACAAATCACAGTTAGAAGATGCCGACCAGTCTAGCTTAGTCACTTGGCTCAGCAAGCGGATAGGATCGCTATTTAGTGGCAGTGCTATTTTACTGTTGATTATCGCGATGGGATTATGGATGAGTTGGTATACCGTGCCCAGCGATTCAGTGGGTATGGTGCAACGTTTCGGCAAATATATCTCAGAAGTTCCTTCCGGTTTGCATTTCAAAATTCCATTTGGTGTAGACACCGTGACTATTCTTCCGGTCAAGCGCCAGCTTAAACAGGAGTTTGGTTTTGGAACGGTGGGGGCGACCAACGCGGATCAATATTCCAATGAGCCACAAATCGAGTCGTCGATGGTCACGGGTGATTTGAATGCGGCCTCGGTAGAGTGGGTGGTGCAGTACCGTATTACTGAGCCGCAGCAGTATTTATTCCAAATTCGTGAGCCAAGTTCGACGTTGCGCGATGTGTCTGAATCGGTAATGCGCGAAGTGGTGGGTGACCGAACGGTGGATGAGGTGATTACCATTGGACGCCAAGAGATTGAAGTGGAGGCACTACGTCGGATGCAGGTGCTAGCTAAGCGCTATGACCTAGGCATAGGCATCGATCAGGTGCAATTAAAAAATGTAAATCCTCCCGACCCTGTGCGTGAATCTTTTAATGAAGTAAATCAAGCTCAGCAAGAAAAAGAGCGTTTAATTAATGAGGCGCGGCGCGATTACAACAAAGTGATTCCCTTAGTTGAGGGTCAAAAAGATCAAAGAATTCGCGAGGCTGAGGGCTACAAATTAAAGCGTGTGAATGAGGCCGAGGGGGATGTAGCACGTTTTAATGCGGTATTCGCACAATATCAAAAAGCTCCTGCTGTCACGAAGCAGCGTTTGTATTTGGAAACTATGCAAGCTGTATTGCCCAATGTTCAGAACAAAATCATTGTGGATAGCGAGATGCAAGGCTTATTGCCATTGCTCAATTTAACTAAAACCCCTGTTAATCGGACTACGCCAGCCGCTGCCCCACCCATGCCAAATCAAGGAGCTGCACCATGAAAAAAGGGCTTATTCCTTTAGTTTTAGTGGGCGGCTTTGTGCTATTTAATAGCCTTTATACGATAGGGGAAGCGCAGCAGGTCATTATTACGCAATTCGGTAAACCCATCGGTGAGCCCATCACTAGCGCTGGTTTGAAATTTAAAATTCCGTTTATTCAAACCGTGAATCGAATCGATAAACGTATTTTGGAATGGGATGGCAGCCCCAGTGATATGCCCACCAAAGATAAGCTATATATTTCGGTCAATTTATTTGCACGCTGGCGTATTACTGATCCCATGGCTTATTTCCTACGTTTACGGGATGAGCGCAGTGCCCAGTCACGTTTGGATGATATTTTAGGCAGTGAAACCCGCAATATGGTCGCGCGTAACGAGTTGATTGAAATCGTGCGCACCACCAAGGATCGTAAGCCATCCCAAGATACAACGCTTGCGGATAGCCAAGCGAATGCTGGTATTGGTACGTTGCTGCCTATAAAAAATGGACGTGAATCGGTGGAAATGGCGATTTATAAAGCCGCCGCAGAAAAAGTAAAAGTGTTCGGGATTGAGTTATTGGACATTCGTTTTAAGCGTATTAACTACACTGAAACGGTTCAGCCGAAAATCTTCGAGCGCATGATTAGTGAACGCCGCCAAATTGCCGAGCGCTTTCGGTCTGAAGGTAATGGGGAGGCCGCGCGGATTCGGGGTAATTTAATGCGTGACCAAGACCGCATTCAATCCGAGGCCTATAAACAAGTGGAGCAGACGCGTGGGGAGGGCGATGCAAAAGCGGCAGAGATTTACGCGAATGCTTTCAATCAAAGTCCTGAGGCATCCAGCTTTTATCAATTTACGCGTACCCTAGAAACCTATCGCTCGGTAGTGACGGCGGATTCGACCTTGTTATTATCGACTGATAGCGATGTATATAAATTCTTGAAGCAGACTGAAATTACTCCTAAACCTTAGCGCGTAGTGCTTGGCGTTGCTGCGTAAAGGCAGCAGCTGCTTGCTCAGCGCTTAGCTGGATAAAACGGCAAATAATAGGCGGGCGACTATAAACCCCAAGCTAAATTCCCGCAACGAATTCCTTGAGTGGAAATGGTTTCGAAAGCACCTTGCTCGGTATTGGCTTTATAAGCGAAACGTACTTGATCTAACCATTCGGTTTCCGCAGTTTTCACAATAGCCATCACACTGGGGTCAGCGACGCCATTTACTTCACAAGCCATCTCCGCCAGCTCATAACCCTTAGGGAGTTCGGGGTAGGGCATGACATCGAGTATTTGCCAGCGCACGTCATTAGCATTTGACTTCGGTAGTGCCTTACCGAGATAGAGTAAGCGCTGCTCGGCCTTTTTGAGTACCCCGATATTGTAAGTGCAGTTCAGCAGGCAAGTGCCACCCTCGACTTTCCATGGTTTTGGATAGGGTGGTACACGCGAACCAATTAATGAATCCGCTAAGCTAATCGTGCTGCATAACAAGAGGCTTACGCTTAATAAAATACGGGAAAGTTTCATAGAATTATGTTTCCTGCGCTTAGTTGTTATGGTGTTAGGCAGCTTAAAGGTTAATTAGTTTATTCAATTATGCTTTAAAAAAACAACAGAAAATAATCCTGTATTGGTTGGCTTGACAAGCAGCGCTGTTAAACAGTGGCTGCTTATCAAAATCACTACTTAACTGTGCTGACGCATGAATTGCTCTAAACGTGTCATGAGATGGATAGGTGTTTCCTGCATAGGATAATGACCTGCATTTGCCATCACTTCCAATTCACAGTTTGGATACCATGTTAAATAGGTGGCGCGCATGGCATCCGCATTAATTGCGCCATCGTGTTCACCCACACATACCAGCATGGGTGTGGTGATGCGGTGAATTTCATCGGCAAAATTTTCCTTAGCCCATGCGCGCAAGTAACCGGCAAATGCTGCTTCGTTAGTGGTTTGGCGCGACGCTTTAACCATGTGATTCAGCCATGTAGCACTTAAACGATTACCTGTGGTGAAATTTAAAATCGTATAGCGGTTTTCATCATTAAGAACCGCGCCGTCAAATAATTCCCACGCATTATCGTCTAATTGACCACCACTAGCGGGCACAGGTGTTACGCCAATCGCTGATTTCACTTGCACCTTGGTATCAAGGATAAAACGTTGTATCGCCATGCCACCCATCGAATGTCCGATTACATGCACCGTTTTTAGTTGTAGGTGCTGCGCGACTTCATTAGCATCAGCAGCAATTTCTCGCATGGTATAATCACCTGTGAGCTGTGCCGATTTGCCATAACCGCGATAATCGATAAAAACATAGGTAAAGGTGTCGGTATCCAGTGCATTAAAGCAGGGTTGCCACACACTGTAATCCCCAAACCAACCGTGAAAAACCAAGACATGTTCTGCGCCGTGACCGACCGTGGTATATCCAATCATTTGCTTGCGCCCCGTGAAAGGTAATAAGAATGAGGATAGTGTAAATTAGACATGGTTGTTTTAGCGAAAAATCTTTTCCTGTACATCAGGGGCGAATTGGCTTTGGGCTAATTCACCTGTATGGGTAAACATCTCCAAACGTTTATCTTCGTAGACCACCCAGACTTCTTGTGCCCCTTTAGCAAGGTATAATTCAACTTTTTCAGCAATCTCGATGTTGGAGTTGGAGGGTGAAACAATTTCGACACACAATTCAGGGGCTTTGGGGTAGGGCGTGGTATAGCCAAATTCCGCAAGAAATGCCGCCGATGCCCACGCCACATCAGCTACTTTGACACCATCTGAGGTGTGAATAGAGCATTCTGTAATCACTTCACCTTGTGGTTGGTGTTGCCATAAAGCACCTGCCATATGTCCTTGATAACATCCACGACTGTTAGAGGCTGGACTCATTAAAAGTTTACCAAATTTATTCAACTCAATCTTGAATGGAAGGTTTTGCAATAAGGGATTATTAATGACTTCTGCCCATTCCATGTGAATACCTGTTTATGGAAAGCTTTAGGTGGATTGTAGCATAATCTTGTTGTGGGTGTTTGGGGGTGGGGTTAAAGAGAGTTTAGAGTAAGCTAACTTTAGTTATACCTTTGTTAGGTGAACGTTTAACTAACTTTTGATCGAAGGTAGTAAACTCCTCACAATGTTGGCTAAGTGCAAGATGCCAAGCATCTGCAAAGTCCATGCCTGTTTGAAACCATTCCAAAGCTTGTTGAATAGCAAATTGATCACGAACAAAAACATTTTCCAGCCCTAGTATTTGGCTTAAACCCAAATATATATCATCAGCTGTCATTTTATAGGCGAAACGCAACACCCATTCAGTTTCTAAGATGACTGTATCTGCAATGAAAATTTTGTGTTGGCTGAATAGCTGTTCTGCTTTGGCAGCCTGAGGTTGATTATCTTGTATCAGTAGTCGTACTAATACATTGGTATCAACAGCAATCATTGCCAACTATCCAGTATGCCTTGGGCAATAGCTTCATCCATTTCTTCAAGAGTCTTTGGTTTGCCTTGGTAGCGATGTTTCAAACAGCCCGCGACTTGGGATAAAGTGGTTTTAGGTAAGTTCGTGGGTTTGTAGGGGCGTAGTAAGATGCCTTGTTCTGTTTCTTCAACCAGAAATTCCTGACCATTTTCCCAGCCGTGTAATGCACGAATGGCTTTGGGGATAATGATTTGTCCTTTGCTGGAAAGACGTGTGGTTTGGATGGATTGCATAGGAAACTCAAAAGTAAGACTTAAGTAAGATTATTCTAGGGTGTAGAGGGGGATAGTTCAAGTACACCATCCAAGGTTTGAGTAGAGCGAGCATTCAGTAATCATTTCCCCTTCGGGTTGATGCTGGGATAAAGCACCTGCAACTCACAAAACCGACGACCTGCCTACCAAGCTTGGCGACAAAAACATCGTCCTCATCATTCGCCAAAATCTTGTGCCACCTTTCCTGACGTTTGGCGTTTGCTTGAGGTGTGGCAAGCTCCGAGAGAATCGACGCTGACACAAGTCCTCTGTACGCGGCCTGTTTTGATGCGACTTGTACCGCAGAAATTACTTCAGTGTCTGACACCGCAGCTTTTCTTATTGAAGCACTATCTCTCATAAAAATTTCCCGTTGCCGCTGACACAATGCTAACGTTGGAGTTAACCAGCGCGCGTTAGCGCGTCCGAGTTGAACGACTTGTTAGCCCCTGCGTGCTCGACGAATTCATTTATTTCCAATGCTGGTGAATTTATTATTTTCACTATGCCATTCTTGGTTTCAAGCTCAATTAGCTCATTAGCCCTGTTTGTAGCCACAAGAAAAGCCACCAGCGCCCCCTTTTTTTTCGCGGCAGATGCTAATTTAGCCGCTGCCTCTGAAAGAGTTTCATGCTCACGTTGAACTCGAATAGGCACAGGCTTAAAAAGATAGTTCCGCTTTAATATGGCATCTATACCTGTATTTCTGTGGACGGGTAATACATCAAGACCTGTTAATATTGCCAATGACTTTTCGTCAGCATTTACGTAAGAAGATCGGCCTTTTTTTAGAAGCTCGGATTCTGTTTTTACTGGGATTTCAAGCCTCGATTTTGTTAGCTCAATTGCTTCAATTGAAATATCAATACCGATATATCCTCTTCCCTTCATTTTTGCTGCGACAAGTGTTGTTCCGCTTCCGCAAAACGGATCAAGAACAATATCGCCTTCATCCGTAGCTATTTCAATAATGCGGTCAAGCAGCAAAATGGGCTTTTGTGTAGGGTAGCCTGTTCGTTCTTTTGCCTTCGGATTTAAAAAGGGAATCTCCCAAACATCAGCAAGTGGAACCCCCTTTTTTTCATCAGAAGATACTACGCTGCCATCCTCTTCGCGGGCATAAATTGATTTGTTGTGCTCGTCTCTCGATCTTTTTTGTAGTATCTGATCAACGTTTGTTGTTTCCGAATAATCTGTGAATATTTTATTGAATTTATAACTT
Organism: Thiolinea disciformis DSM 14473; assembly: GCF_000371925.1. GTDB lineage: Bacteria > Pseudomonadota > Gammaproteobacteria > Thiotrichales > Thiotrichaceae > Thiolinea > Thiolinea disciformis. Next base: position 70,628 of record NZ_AQVE01000023.1, read on the forward strand.
CCTGTTTTCGAGAAGAACAAAATATTTTGGTGATTTGGCGTAAGATTATTTGCGGAATTTGACCAGCGTTTGTATGACCATATGATTTCAGAAAGAAAGTTTTCTTCGCCGAAAATATCCTCTCCGATTAATCTTAATATGTGATTTGCACTCTTATTGCAATGTATAAATATGGTTCCAGTGTCTTTTAGTATTCTTTTTGCCTCAAGTAGGCGGAAAAACATGAAGTCAGCATATGTTTTGTGACAAGCCCACAGATCATCGAAGCTGTAGTGTGAGGATCTGTCTCTTGAACTTAAACTATGTTTTCTGTTTGTAAAAAACGGTGGATCAAGATAAATCAGGTCTACTGATTTATCTGCCATTTCTTTCATTACATCTAGGCAGTCGCCGTGTATGGCTTTGTTTATTTCAGGCTTGAGCATCATTGGGCACTCGCTCATTTGCAATTTGTACCAGAATGTCCTTTAAGTTTACGCCTGTTCTTTCTTGTACATAAGTCCAAGCGCTATCCCCGTAGTAATAATGCCCGCCAATTCCTTGGTAGAGAGTTTCAAGGGTTTGCTGAATACGCATAGCTTGCTGGCGATTAGGATAGTAGAACATGACCCGAATCGGAGTGTAACCAGCATTAGCGATGACTTGAATTCTAGTGTGTTCTTTGGTGATGTGGTCGCCATCAGTGGTTGCATCTTTCCACTTTATTTCAAGTGCGTCATTCCCCACCAAACAATCGATTTCAAATGTCATTGGTCTTTGTCCTCTGGTGTTCGGCACGCGAATACTTCCAGAATCTGGAAATGCGTATTCAAAACACTTCTTTGTTGCCTGCTCAAGAAAAGAGCCTGCATATTTATATAAAAATCGACCTTTGTTTTGATAGGTCATGATTTAAAGGAGTTGAAGAAGCGTCTTTCGATACAGGTTCCAATGACTTTGTCATGAATCTCGATAGACTTAGAAAAACAGATCGTCTTGCGTGCTAGACGTTTAATCCAAATCCTCAAATTCAGGTTTTGCCGTTCAATGCTTTGTGTGTAGCGCTTAGTGATTAAATGCTTATCTTCAGGCAATAAACGCTCATAAGCGCCCCAATCATCCGTGCAATACAATGCCAGTTTGAAAGGTGTCAACCGTTCCAAGAGTTGCTTCAAGGTGCTA
>NZ_AQVE01000024.1 GCF_000371925.1 Thiolinea disciformis DSM 14473
ACCATTGATCGCCATCTCAACAATTTTTTCGGGAATACCGTCGCGGTTGCCCACATTATGATAGTAAAGTTGAAAACTACGTTGGCAATCACGGCAGCGGTAACGCGGTTCACCACTACGCGCATAGCCGTGTTTGTAAATCGATGCACTTTGACAGTAGCGGCAGTCGACTGGTACGGTGGCCATACACACCTCTTCCTCAGATCAAATGCCTTTAACGATAAAGCTCCATCAAAGCGTTTTCAACTCCCTTAAATCACGACCTTTCATTGTTATTACTAATATCGGCTGAATATCCCGCAGGACACTGCACGCCATCCTGTTCACTAGCAAATATTAAGTTGCTCGCCAATAAAACAGGCAAGGATAATAAAAGCACAGGAAAATAGTTTTTCATAACCAAGCTCCAAATAGCCCATTAAATATCAGGATTGATCAAAGGCTTATAAGAAACTTTAGTACAAGTAGAGAGCATTGTTAATCGTACTTAAGTATGATGGCATTACTGATAGATTATTTTATTATTTAAACACTGAAACACCTAAGCCACTTAAAAATACAATTTCCATTTTTAAGCATGAAACTATATTTTTAGCATAAGTACCTTAGATTAAACCGAGCCGTCGCCCCTCAATAACGCAACTGGTACGATTATTAACTGCTAGAGATTCCATGAGCTTGGAGGCATGTGATTTAACCGTAGACTCTGTAATGCCTAGTTTATTAGCAATTTCTTTATTCGATAGGCCATCTTCTATTAAACGCAACACCTCAATTTGACGATCACTTAGGCCAAACTTTAAACAATAATTATCTTTAACAGGAGTAGAACTATCTATCTCTAATGGGAAATAAACACCCCCCCAAAACAAGGCGCACAATAGATATAATTTCCTTGGCTTGCAAAGATTTGTGAATATAACCCATAACTCCTTGTTTATTAACTTGCTGTGCTATTTTAATATTATGATCAGCAGAAATAATAATAATCGGGGTAGTATTGAAGTTTTTACTAAGCTTTCTAATCAAACCAAAACCATCTAATCCAGGTAGATTAACATCTACTAGAATTAAATCATACAATTTATGCTGTTCGATTAGTTGAAATGCCTTATCTGCATTTTCAGCAATATGTACAATTGTATGATTACCTAATCTCAATAAGACTTGGCGCAATGCTTCAGCAAATAGAGGATGATCATCGACCACTAAAATATACATATATGCTTGACCTCGCTGAAGGCTAGTTCCCATTTAGTACTTGCAGCAAACGTAAGTTTCAACCATTTGCCTCTCTCTATCATGCTTTCAATAATCAAGGAGCTTTGCACAGGCATCACTGATTACTGATTTTATTGCATTTTTTTATTTTAGCAGTGCATTGACCTTTGTGTATAACCAAAAACAAACCAATATAAGGCGATAGGCTCTCACTGACTATGGGGTAATAAAACACTCATCGCGACCCGCAAACGTGCTGGCGCTACAGGTTTGTGCAATAAATACAAACCACTAGCATTAGCCTCACGCAAACGCTCTTCGCTGGTATCGCCAGTGATAAGTAATGCAGGTAAATCCATCTGGTAGTAGGCACGTACCTGCTGAATAGCAGCCGCACCAGTGGCATTTTCCCTTAGCCGATAATCAGCAACCATCAAATCTGGTATAACTTGTGCTTGGTTGAGTAATTCAATACCTTGCTCAGCAGATTCAGCTCCCCAACTTTGACAACCCCAAGTACTCAGCAATGCCTGCATACTGTTTAGAATTTCCTGATTATCATCAATTACTAAGACACTTATGTTTTGCAATGGTGATAAAGGTAATAACGTTTTACGTTGCTCAACCAATTGCCCATCACCTAATGGCAGTTGGACGGTAAAGCGGGAACCTTGCCCAACTTGGGAAATACAAGTCAGTGGTATATCCAACAATAAACATAGCTTTTTAACAATCGCCAACCCTAATCCTAAGCCCTTACTGCGATCCCGCTCAGGATTATCTAATTGATAATACTCATCAAAAATATGCTCTTGTTCTGACTGAGGAATACCGATACCTGTATCTTCAATCACTAACTCAACTTTTTGCCCGACTAATTGACATGAAACACTTACCTGTCCCTGCTGGGTATAGCGCAATGCATTTGAGATTAAGTTGCTTATAATTCTTTGCAACAATAAAGGGTCACTAAACACAATATAGGGCTGACAATAGGTACTCAGGACCAAATTTTTTTCCTTGGCCTGTGACTCATACTCTTCAAAAATAATAGAGACAATACTAGCTAAGTTAAAGTGGCTAAGCTGTACTTCAACAATGCCTGCATTTAAGCGAGACACATCCAATAGACTATTAAATAGCTCAGTTAATGAATGATTAGTACGATATAAAGCCTGTAAATACCTTACGCCATCTGTTTGCACATGAGGCTCTAAAGCATCTAGATATAAGCCTTGGGCATGTAAAGGTTGGCGCAAATCATGACTGGCTGCTGCTAGAAAACGATCTTTAGTAATCACCGCTTGTTCAGCAACTAACTGGTTCTGTTCAGCACGCGCTTTTTCCGTTGTTAAACTTGAGATCAGCGCATTATTTTCAAAACGCAAACGAATAGAATCACGAATAATACGGCTATAGGTATTAGCCACCACAAGGCTTGCAATCACAAAGACCATGAAGGCAAAACCCATGGCAATATACAGCCTACCACCTGCATAAAAAACTTGATAAATCAATGGTATCGAAGTAGGCAATACAAAGGCGAGAAAGGAGGAGATACGTGGAGCATGTGCCGCACTGCCTGCGGAAATCAAACCTGCATAAAAACAAATTACAAATAATACTAAATCATGGCGTTCTGGCGTAAATACAATAGGAAAAGTAATGCCCCAAAAAATACCAACCAATAAAGCACCTGAAACAGCCCGCTTTTCCCAAAAATCAGGATCAGCTCGCCCTTGTGCAAGAGCTTTTTGAAAAACATGCCGATCTGCTAAACGTAATGCAGACAAAACTAGCATCGCAGCTAATAGCCACAATAACTTGACCCCGTAGAGTTCCCAACTTGCCCACAAAACTGCACTCAAAACAAACAGACTACCTGGCAAGTTAACATTTAAATTGCGATAAAGGATTTTTAATTGTTCCAAATGTACAACTTTATCAAGTGTGTCAGGCATATTTAGCTACTATAGAAGCACTCAATAACTCTACCTTATACCATAGCCACTAATCAGCAATCATACTTAAGTATGATCACTAAACCCTGAACATCTAGCCTATACTCCTAAGCAATAACAATACCAAAACAAACCACATTTTCTACTAATAAGGTTAAGGGCAATTCTTATGCCAAACGCATTCTTACAATCTGTAAATACCCGCCCCCCTGTTTCACTTTATCCAAATTATCAACCTAAAAGAGCTTATGTCATCGTATTAACAACTGGTTCCGAAGATCAAGGCAAACGTGCCACTTTGGCACTATCCACAGCCTGTTCCGCATTAGCCATTGATATGCAGACCCATCTCTTTTTAGTGGGAGATGGCAGCCATTGGGCTTATCAAGGCCACGCGGAACAAGTTCATCAAACCGGCTTTCCAAGTTTAATCGAGCTACTGGAAACTTATTTAGAACTGGGTGGGAAAATTTATTTATGCTCAGCCTGTGATCAGGTATGCAGTGCACCGTTAAGCAATGGAAGTAAAAATATTCGTCGTTCTGAAATCGAATTACGTGGTTTGGTGAGCATTCTCGATTTTGCCACAGAAGGCACAACTATTACTTTTTAAGGAGCATGATAATGAGCTGTTTACTCCCACCCGTTTGCGCTTTTTGCAAACATATTCTTAATGCACCTGAGCAAGAGTGTCGTGCTTTTCAGGAAATTCCTGATGCTATTATGCTTGGGCAAAATGATCACTTAGAACCCCTTGAAGGCGATGGTGGTTATCAGTTCTGCCTTGCAGAAGAACACCGAGAAGCCTTTAGCGAAGTGAATGACATTCGTCAATCCCTAGGCCTAGCGGCATTCCGTTTGATGCCCATAGACTCTGGTAAATACGCCTAAAGCATTTAAAGCCTGTTTTAAGAACATAACTAACACGGCAAGGCTCAAAGAATAAAACAATCACCCCATCTACGTGACTAACGCCACATACTCAGTGCTTGGCAGCCACAAAAAAGATAATACTGAGCATCTTTCTTCCGTTCCATCATTCAAGCTTAAGCCAAATCAAACCCATCTAAATTCATCACAACAGTAAAGCCACTACTATTGATTTGCCTGAGCAGCAACGCCATGAACCCGCACCGCTTTGCTAAGCGTATATTTTTCTATCGCCTCAAAGATCGGGCTAATTTATAGTAGTCATCGGATTCAATAACGCAATAGCGCTTAGTCACAGGGTAGTTTACACGATGCATAGACGTAATTTTTTCCAATGGCTGGGTCTGGTGATGCTTGGCGCGACCACAGCCGCTTGCACTGACAGTGACAGTAGTACCAGCAATACCAGCCCGAATAATAAGCGTGTGCTAGTAATTGGGGCTGGACTTGCAGGTTTAGCAACTGCACGAGAATTAATACGTAATGGTTACGATGTGCTGGTATTAGAGGCCCGTGATCGGCTTGGTGGACGTATCTGGACAAGCCACCAATGGGCAAATGTACCACTGGATTTAGGCGCGACGTGGATACATGGCACTCAGGGTAACCCGATTACTGACTTAGCCAATGAATTAAGTGCACAACGCCTTGTCACCTCTTATGACAATACCATTACTTATCATACCAACGGCAAACCTTTATCCACTACTGACATAGCGCTACTCACCGAGTTGGACGACAGTGTGTTTAAGGCACTGAGTACTGCTCAAGATCAATCTTCAGATCGCTCTGTTCGACAGGCGGTGGAGGCTCTTTTTCAGAAATTTGGGGGCAATCCCGAAGCCATACGCCTGCTCAATTTCGTATTGAGTGGCAAGATCGAACAGGAATATTCGGGTAGTGCTACTCAGCTGTCGGCTCATTGGTATGATAATGCCAAGGAGTTTGACGGCGATGACGTTTTGTTCAGTCAGGGCTTTGAAACCATTACCAACTACCTTGCGAGTGGTATGCGGGTTGAACTGTCTCAAGTCGTCAAAGAAATTCACTGGGGTTCAGCGACGATCAAAGTCGTAACCCAGCAGTCTGAATTCACAGCCGATAAAGTAGTGGTAACCCTGCCGCTGGGTGTATTACAAAATAATGCCGTCAGTTTCATCCCTGCCCTACCCGCTAATAAGAATAATGCCATTCAGAAGTTAGGGATGGGTGTTTTGAATAAATGTTATCTACGCTTCCCCTACGCATTTTGGCCTAGTAGTGCGGATTGGTTGGAATATATTCCAGAGCAACACGGTGAATGGACAGAATGGGTAAGCTTCCAACGAGCCGCTCAACTACCCATATTACTAGGCTTTAATGCCGCTGATCGTGGGCTTGAGATCGAAGCTTGGTCAGATACGCAAATCGTAGCCAGCGCCATGAAAACCTTACAGACCATTTTTGGGACTACCATACCGCAGCCTACCGCTTATCAAATTACACGCTGGGCATCGGATCCTTTCGCTCGTGGCTCGTATTCCTACCAAGCGTTGGGATCAACGCCTGATATGCGCAACACCTTAGCACAACCGTTGAATAATCAATTATTTTTCGCTGGCGAAGCGACTAATAGAGACTACTTTGGGACAGCGCATGGCGCATACTTAAGTGGTTTAAGAGCTGCTCAGGATGTCGTGAAGACATAAGGCGTTTGTGCATCCGTACCAGCACTCAGCTAAAAAAACTAGTCCTTCTTATCCAAATAAAGCATAAACATTCCGTTTTTTCTTGGTTAGTTTGCATAAGAGACTTTCGTATGATGCGTCCATACCTAACAACCAAAACTCCCAAGGACGCGCTATGAATTTTAAAATCAATGACTTCCATTCAGGTAAAAAGACTTTAGCCCTTGCTTTCTTGTTGGGCGTAACTAGCCTAACGGGTTTCGCTCATGCCGCTGATATTCAATTACGCAATGTGTCTTATGATCCAACGCGTGAACTTTATGCTGAATATAACCCATTGTTTAACAAATACTGGCAAGGTAAAACCGGTGATAATGTTACTGTCGAGCAGTCACATGGAGGCTCGGGTAAACAAGCGCGTGCTTTGTTAGATGGTTTGGATGGTGATGTCGCCACATTAGCGTTAGGTTATGACATTGACTCATTAGCCAGTAAAGGGGATTTATTACCGAAAAATTGGCAAAGCCTCTTACCGCATAATTCAACACCCTATACCTCCACCATCGTCTTTCTAGTGCGCAAAGGCAACCCTAAAGGCATTAAAGATTGGCCTGATTTAGCCAAAGCTGATGTAGAAGTAGTAACACCTAATCCCAAAACCTCAGGTGGCGCACGATGGAACTACTTAGCCGCTTGGGGTTATGCGCTCAAACAACCCGGAGGCAATGAAGCAAAAGCCAAAGCATTTGTAAAAAACATCTTTGCTAATGTCAAAGTACTGGATACGGGGGCGCGCGGTTCGACCACCACCTTCACCCAACGCGAAGTAGGCGATGTTTTAATTACTTGGGAAAATGAAGCTTTCTTAGCCCTCAAAGAATTTGGCGCAGACCATTACGAAATCATTACCCCCTCACTATCGATTTTGGCGGAACCGCCTGTTGCGGTCGTGGAAAAATATGCCAAACAACACGGTACAGAAGCTGTTGCCAAAGCGTATTTGGAATACCTCTATACCCCTGAAGCACAGGATATTATTGGCAAACACTTCTTCCGTCCACGGGATGAAAAAGCCTTAGCTAAATACAAAGATCAATTCCCAAATTTACAACTGTTCACCTTACAAGAAGTGTTTGGGAGTTGGGAAAAAGCACAAAACACGCATTTTGCTGATAAGGGTACTTTCGACCAAATTAAACAACTACCCTAAAGCAGGATTAGAGTGCTTATGGCAACTGCTAAGACCTTCCGTGTATTGCCCGGCTTCGGTTTAACGCTGGGCTATACCTTGGTTTATCTGTCACTGATCGTATTGATTCCTTTAGCTGCGGTATTCATTAAGGCCACATCGCTCAGCTTTGCGGATTTCTGGCAAACCGTCACGGATCCACAAGTGGTTTCATCGTATCGTGTGACCTTCCTCACATCCTTGGCCGCAGCCGCCATTAATGTGATATTCGGCCTGCTGCTCGCTTGGTCGCTAGTACGCTATGAGTTTTGGGGTAAACGCGTAGTCGATGCCTTAATCGATCTACCTTTTGCCCTGCCCACGGCAGTAGCAGGCATTACACTATCTGCCTTATACGCCAAAAATGGTTGGATTGGCAGCCTATTAGCTCCCTTAGGTATTAAAGTCGCCTTCACACCCCTCGGTATTTTGGTGGCCTTAACCTTCATTGGTCTACCCTTTGTGGTGCGCACCATTCAGCCGGTTTTACAAGAATTAAGCCTTGAGTTTGAGGAAGCTGCTACTACGCTCGGAGCCAACCGCTGGCAAGCTTCCCGCTATGTCGTATTACCAGCCCTCTTACCTGCCATCATTACCGGCTTTACGCTGGCTTTTGCACGGGCAGTAGGCGAATACGGCTCTGTGGTTTTCATTGCAGGCAATATTCCAATGGTGTCAGAAATTACACCCCTTTTGATTATTACACGCTTAGAGCAATTTGATGTCGCGGGTGCAACGGCAATTGCCGTGGTTATGCTAGTCGTCTCGTTCATACTGCTCCTAGTGATTAACGTATTACAACACTGGGCGAGTAGCCAAGGTAGTCGCTTGAAAGAAGGAAAAGCCGCATGAGTGCTGCCGACACTATTAAGGTTTATCACAGCGCTGAACGCTATGAGAAAAATCCTGCCACCCGCGAACCACGCTGGGTTAAATATACGATTCTAAGCATGGCGCTAGGCTTTTTTGGCTTATTTCTCTTGCTGCCTTTATTCGCGGTTTTCACTGAAGCCTTGCGTAAAGGTTTTAGCGTTTATGTAGCGGCGATTACCCACCCTGATACATTATCAGCCATTCGTTTAACCTTACTCGCCAGTTTTATTGCCCTACCCTTGAACATAGTATTTGGTGTGGCTGCCGCGTGGTGTATCAGTAAATTTAACTTTCGTGGTAAGCAATTACTAATCACGTTAATCGATCTCCCTTTTTCAGTATCCCCCGTAGTCGCTGGCTTAATGTATGTCTTAGTGTTTGGGATTCACGGTTGGTTCGGTAGCTGGTTAGCGGATCACGGCATAAAAGTCATTTTCGCAGTGCCCAGTATCATTTTAGCGACGACCTTTGTGACCTTTCCATTTGTAGCACGCGAACTGATTCCACTGATGGAAGCACAAGGGACAGATGCCGAAGAAGCCGCCATTTCGCTCGGTGCAACAGGCTGGCAAACATTCTGGCATGTCACGTTACCCAATATTAAATGGGGTCTGTTATATGGCGCTATTCTTTGTAATGCACGTGCCATGGGTGAGTTCGGCGCAGTATCGGTAGTGTCTGGACATCTACGCGGCCAAACCACCACCCTGCCCTTGCATGTCGAGATTTTATATAACGAGTATCAATTTGCGGCTGCTTTTGCAGTAGCTTCTTTATTAGCGCTATTAGCACTGGTTACCTTAGCTTTAAAACTTTATGCGGAGCGTCATTTGTCATGAGCATTACAGTAAAAAACATCTACAAGCGTTTTTCTAATTTCAACGCGCTGAATGATGTTAGTTTAGAGTTCCCGACGGGTAAATTAGTGGCACTACTGGGCCCGTCTGGCTGTGGTAAAACCACCTTGTTACGCATTATTGCAGGCTTAGAACAAGCAGATCGTGGAGAAATTTGGCTAGAGGGTGTGAATGCTTCCAAGCTGCATGTGCGTGAGCGCCAAATCGGCTTCATGTTCCAGCATTACGCACTCTTCCAGCACATGAATGTCTTTGACAATATTGCTTTTGGTTTACGCATGAAACCCCGCCATCAGCGTTCCAGCGAAAGTGTCATTGTTAAGCGCGTGAATGAACTATTGGAATTAGTACAATTAGCCAACCTAGCACAACGTTACCCCGCACAGCTTTCTGGCGGTCAGCGTCAACGTATTGCGTTAGCGCGCGCGCTGGCTATTAATCCACGTGTCTTATTACTCGATGAGCCGTTTGGCGCTTTGGATGCGCAAGTGCGTAAAGATTTGCGCCGCTGGTTACGCCAATTACATGATGAACTCCATATTACCTCGATTTTTGTAACGCATGATCAAGAAGAAGCCTTGGAAGTCGCCGATCAAATCGTACTCATGCATAAGGGGCAGGTGGAACAAATGGGTAGCCCACTGGAAGTCTTTACTCAGCCTGCTACGCCTTTCGCTTATAATTTCCTTGGTACCGTAAATCGTTTTGAAGGTACTTGGCAACAAGGTCATTTACACAGTGCCGGTGATGGTGTGCATTTGCCCCATCAAACCCTACCCGCCGGTATTGCTGAAGGTGATTCAGTGATTGCCTTTGCGCGCCCACATGAAGTGCGGGTTGTACCCAGCTGCGAACAACTCGCCCCTCATGGCATTAAAGCCAAGATCGCGCGCATTCTGGCTTTTGGCCCGACCGCTCGGATTGAATTAGTGCGCACCCATGAACACAGCAGCCAGCCGGAATATTATGAAGCCAATATACCCACACACGAAATTCAACAGTTACAATTGTATGAAGGGCAAGCGGTAAAAGTACAACCTACACGCTTGCAGGTATTTGCCGCTTAAAGGAGCGATTATGAATTTCCAGCAACTGCGTATTCTTCAAGAGGCAGTGCGCCAAAACTACAATTTAACGGAAGTTGCCAATGCGCTTTTTACCTCACAATCAGGGGTGAGTAAGCACATTAAAGACTTGGAGGATGAGTTAGGCATTGAAATCTTTATTCGTAGAGGCAAGCGCTTTCTGGGTCTAACCGAGCCGGGGCAACAACTGCTGGAAATCGTAAAGCGCATGTTAATCGATGCGAATAATATTAAACAATTAGCGGATCAATTCAGTAACGCCGAAGCTGGTTCATTGGATATTGCCACCACGCACACGCAAGCTTGCTATAAATTGCCCCCGATTATTACGGCATTTAAAAAACTTTATCCGCGAGTACATTTGGCGATTCATCAAGCCAAACCCAATGAAATTGCGGCCATGCTTCAAGAAGGTAAAGTGGATATTGGTATTGCGACAGAATCACTGATGCAACAACAACATTTGGCAACTTTTCCATTTTATGTGTGGAGTCATGCCCTGATTGTACCGAAAGGCCATCCTTTAGAAAAAATACCTGACCTAAGCTTGGAAGCTATCGCCGAATATCCTCTGATTACTTATTTCCATGGGATGACGGGGCGTCTGAAAATTGATGAGGCGTTTTCGCGGGTGGGCGTAACACCGGATATTATCATGTCCGCGCTCGACTCAGATGTGATTAAAACCTATGTTAGCTTAGGACTAGGGATTGGCATTATTGCATCCGTGGCCATTAATCCAGAGCGCGATACTGCCATATCATTGCTAGACTGTAGTCATTTGTTTGAGCCAAACACCACTTATATTGCGGTGCGGCGCGGACATTATTTACGCGGCTATGCTTATCGCTTTATGGAATTATGTTCTGCCCGTTTAAACGAGCAAACTATACGCGAAGCATTAACGCATATTACCGAAGAATAACAAAGAAATTAGGAGATCATAAGTTATGACACAGATTTTTAACGACAACTCACAGTCGATTGGCAAGACACCTTTAGTCCGCTTAAATCGCATTACTGATGGGGCAAAAGCCACTGTACTCGCCAAAATCGAAGGCCGTAACCCTGCTTACTCAGTGAAGTGCCGGATCGGTGCGGCGATGATCTGGGATGCGGAAGAACGCGGCTTATTAACGGCGGGCAAAGAATTAGTCGAACCCACTAGTGGTAATACTGGCATTGCGCTGGCTTATGTAGCGGCAGCCAAAGGCATTCCTTTAACCCTTACCATGCCGGAAACCATGAGTATTGAGCGCCGTAAATTGTTAGCGGCTTATGGTGCAAAATTAGTACTCACCGAAGGCGCAAAAGGTATGAATGGTGCGGTAGCAAAAGCGGAGGAAATTGCGGCCTCGGATCCGAATAAATACGTGTTGTTACAGCAATTCAAAAATCCAGCCAATCCACGCATTCACGAAAAAACGACTGGCCCCGAAATTTGGGCCGATACGGAGGGCAATATTGATATTTTTGTCGCTGGTGTAGGCACAGGTGGCACCATTACCGGTGTGACACGCTATCTTAAGCACACCCAAGGCAAAACGATTCAATCAGTAGCCGTAGAGCCTTCAGCAAGTCCTGTACTCACGCAAAAACGCCAAGGCGAAGCGATTAAGCCAGCGCCTCATAAAATTCAAGGGATCGGCGCAGGCTTTGTGCCAGAAGTGGTGGATTTAACCCTTATTGATCGTATTGAACAAGTCAGCAATGAAGAAGCCATTAACTACGCGCGGCGCTTAGCACGTGAAGAAGGCATTCTAGCGGGTATTTCCTGTGGTGCAGCCGTAGCAGCAGCAATACGTGTGGCACACGAGCCAAACAATGTTGGAAAAACTATTGTTGTTATACTGCCAGACTCCGGCGAACGCTATCTCAGCACTGCTTTGTTTGATGGGCTTTTTGATGAATCGGGCTTAGCAATTGAGCCATAAATATTCAGTCAACAGCATCATCGCTAATTGGCTTCGTGTTACCACTAAATAGTGGCTGCAAGTTCTAATGAGTAGAACTTGCACCTTCAATTTACACAGAACTCTTCTGGCATTAGGGACTTAAATAGTTCCAGCCTTGGTTTTGGCGCTCCATAATGCGTGCAATACCAGCCTGAGCCACACCAACACCCTCAATTAAAGTCGGACGCTTTCCCTCCTTGGCTTCAACAGTATCGAGTGTATTACCACAGGCTGTAAACACAACATTTTGCAGCATTAAACTCTCGATGCGTGGTTTATACGCACTGTCAGCACTTAAAAACCAAATACCTGGGCCATAAGCTACGACTTCGATTTCGATATTATCGACACCAAAATGCTTTTGTAAATTCACAATATTAGAAAGCACATGATCCTGCAAATCAGTATCTTTTTTATTCACCTGAATCACTAGACGTTGCTGTTCAGCACTAGGCGCTTCAGCATTAGCAGACCACACGGTGGGAATCGAAATCAAGCTTGCAGCAATAACGATACTTAATAATGCACTGCGAAAATTCATCTTTAACATGCGCGACTCCTACTATAGTGCAGCAAATATTCATTCTATCAAGCTTAACAATTTGCCAGCATGGATAAAACTACTGAAAAGGAGTAGAAGCCCCCCAACTAGCTCAAAAAACTCAAGGTATGACGTGCAATCGCTAATTCTTCATTGGTGGGCACGACTAGAATTTTCACGCGGCTGGTCACGGTTTGGCATTCAATAATACCTTGAGTGGATACAGGATTTTTGCTGCGATCTAATTCAATACCCAAGCCTTTTAGATTATCACAGCTCAAAGCACGAATACGGGCTGAGTTTTCACCGATACCACCGGTGAATATCAACGCATCGACTTCGCCTAGTACGGCATAATATGCGCCAATATATTTTTTGACGTGATAAGTAAACATCGCTTCGGCTAATTGCGCATCGACATTGTCCTGATCTGCCAAGCGTTGCACTTCGCGCATATCACCTACACCGCAAATACCTTTCAAACCACTTTGCTTATTCAGCATAGTTTCCAAATCAGTGAGCGACATTTTCAATTGGCGTGCCAAGAAAAAATGCAGCGCTGGATCAATATCACCACAACGCGTACCCATTATTAAGCCTTCTAAAGGGGTTAAACCCATGGAAGTGTCCACGCTTTTGCCTTGTCGAATCGCGGTTGCACTACAACCATTACCTAAATGTAAGGTGATGAGATTCAAATCGCGTAGGGGTTTACCGAGGTATTCAGCAGCTTGTTGCGCGACATATTGATGCGATGTGCCATGAAAACCATAACGCCGGACTTTCTGTTGCTCGTATAACGAAGCAGGGAGGGCATAGCGATACGCGACTGGTGGCATGGTTTGATGAAACGCAGTATCAAACACCGCAACTTGCGGTACATTCGGAAATAACCGTTGTGCGACTTCAATGCCTTCCAAATTAGCCGGATTGTGCAGTGGTGCCAGCGGAATCATCTCTCGCATTACTGCAATCATGTCGGGCGTAATCAATGCCGCATCGTGAAACGCCTCGCCTCCATGCACGGCACGATGTCCAATCGCACGAATCGGTAATTGGGCGCGTTCCAAATGCGCGACAATTTGTTCTAAGGCAGCTTGATGATGCACCGTAGCACTACCTGCTTCACCAATTCGATCAATCAAACCTTTCATTAATACCTGTTGGGTATTCATATCAAACACTTGATATTTGAGCGAAGAACTACCCGCGTTTAGCACTAAGATATTCAAATTCATGCCTTCACTTCCTGTGCCTGAATCGCGGTAATCACCACGGTATTGACGATGTCGGCGACGGTACAACCGCGACTTAAATCATTGACCGGCTTATTCAAACCTTGCAATACCGGCCCTACAGCAACCGCATTCGCCGAACGTTGCACTGCCTTATAAGTATTATTGCCGGTGTTCAAATCAGGGAATACTAATACTGTGGCTTGTCCTGCAACCGCACTATTAGGCATTTTGGAACGACCCACCTCAGGATCAACCGCTGCATCGTATTGAATAGGTCCATCGATTTTTAGTTCAGGACGACGGCTTTGTGACAGTTTGGTGGCTTCGCGCACTTTTTCCACATCTGTACCTTTGCCGGAACTACCGCTGGAATAAGATAGCAGTGCGGTACGGGGTTCAACGCCAAACATGCGTGCCGTGTCAGAAGAAGTTACTGCAATATCTGCTAATTGCTCAGCGTTCGGATTCGGATTCACCGCACAATCACCATACACCAATACTTTATCTTCCAAGCACATGAAGAATACGCTGGACACCAAATTGCAATTTGGTTTGGTTTTGATGATTTCAAACGCGGGGCGGATGGTGTGTTGGGTGGTGTTGATCGCCCCCGACACCATGCCATCCGCATAACCTAAATGTACCATCATCGTGCCGAAGTAACTCACGTCGGTCATAATGTCGCAGGCTGCTTTTAAGGTCATACACTTGTGGCTGCGCAATTCGGTATACACTTCGGCAAATTCCTTGCGTAACTCTGAGGTGCGCGGATTGATAATTTGAATATCGCGTAGTTTTAAACCGAGATGCGAGGCTTTGGAGCGTACTTTCTCTTCCTCACCCAAGATGCTGAGCTTGACCACTTGGCGCAACGATAAAATTTCTGCCGCGCGCAAAATACGTTCATCTTCACCTTCGGGCAGTACAATATGCTTGATTTGTTTCTTGGCGCGTTGAATCAATTCATATTCAAACATTAAGGGTGTGACGCGTTTGGCATGATCACTGGCAATCAAACCACGCAATTGCTGCATGTCGACATAGGATTCCATCATGCCGAGCGCAACCGCGATCTTGCGTTCATCCGAAGGTAAAATACGACCTTCCACATTATTAACTTTCAATGCGGTGGTAAAGGTGTCATGCGGTGAATGCAGAATCGGCAGGCGCATGGGTTTTACGCCTTTCAATAATTTTTGAATTTGTGGCGCGGGTTCTTGATCACCACTCAAAATAATCCCTGCAATACGCGGATAAGTGTCTGAACTTTCTGCTGCAATACAACCTAAAATAATGTCAGAACGATCCCCAGGGGTAATCACTAAACTGCAATTTTCTAAATGCTCAAGAAAATCTTGCACTTGCATCGCTGCCACTTTATAGCTGGCAACTTCATGGGTTAAGGATTGGCGTGTACCATAGATAGTTTTGAGATCAAGTTCGCGCGCAATTTCGCCAATCGTTGTACGTCCCAGAGCCTGACGTTCTGGCAAAATATAGAACGGAAAGGGCGAACCCTCTAATAAGGCTTTGAGATTGTCGGTTTGATTATTAGGCACGCGATTAATAAAAGCAGCAAGGATTTCACAATGCTGATGCGTGGCTAAATGATCTTCTAACATTCGTACTGAGTCAGCTATATCGCTGGCGCTACGATCATGTCCTTTAATCACAGGCATATATAAACAGCCAAAATGATTGGCTAGACGTGCATTCAGATCGACTTCTAAACCCGTATTGGCACCCGCAAAATCCGTTCCGGCACACACCACAATATCGCATTGCTCCTGAATGTGACGATATTTGGCAAGAATCAATTTGACCCATTCATCAATCTTACCTTCACCAATCATTTTGCGCGTGGTTTCCAAGGTGCAACCATAAAGTTCGTCAGCTTGGAATGGCAGTTGATAGCGATTACTGATGAGATGAATCAAGGGATCTGAACCGTCTTCTTGCTTCACCACGGGGCGAAAAAAGCCCACTTTGGGCGTCATCGCTTTGAGCATTTCCATCATGCCCAATACAATAATTGATTTGCCGCTATGTGCTTCGGCACCTGCAATATAAATACTGTGAAACACAGCCTTATCCTTCTTCTAAATCAACAAGTAGGGTTGTTCGTTAGTATGGTTATAAAATAAGCCTACCTAGCGTGTTTTTGTGCGTTGCACTATTTTGGGTTCATGGTACTCAATTCCGCCTGAACCGCCAAGGAATAAACTTGATTAAAATTAGAGAAGGACTGGAAAGACAGTGCAAGCTTATAAGCGGTAGGAGTTAGGTTTACAGCAATAGCGACTATTTAGATTTTAAAACCCTCATGTTCTTGCTTTGCCCCAAACCCAATCCACGTTAAAGTACTCCTAGTCTATTTTGGAAGAGAGTCTGCCTAGAAATGTCTAGTTTCAACACCAATCGCGCTCTTTTACTGGCTGCTTTGCAAGATATTCAGCCCCAGCCGCTCATTCTGAATCAGCCTGAACAATTAAAGCCCTATGAATGTGATGGCTTGAGTGCTTATCGTAGCGTGCCTTTGTTGGTGGTGTTGCCAGAAACCGTAGAGCAAGTACAGGCGATTTTAAAAATTTGCCAAGCTCAGCGCGTACCAGTCGTAGCACGTGGTGCAGGCACAGGCTTATCTGGCGGCGCCTTGCCACATGAACAAGGCGTACTGTTGAGCTTAGCCAAATTCAATAAAATTCTGGACATAAACCCCGAACGTCGCACCGCGACGGTACAACCTGGAGTGCGCAATTTGTCCATTACCCAAGCGGTTGATCATTTAGGCCTATATTATGCGCCCGATCCTTCTTCGCAAATTGCCTGCACTATTGGCGGCAATGTGGCCGAAAACTCTGGCGGTGTGCATTGCTTAAAATATGGTTTAACCGTACACAATATTCTGCAAATTAAAATTGTCACTATTGACGGCGAGCTACTGACGATTGGTGGACACAGCTTGGACTCGGCTGGCTATGATCTCCTCGCCTTATTGACCGGCTCAGAAGGCTTACTCGGTGTCATCGTCGAAGTTACGGTGAAATTACTGCCCAAACCTGAGCGTGTGCAGGTGTTATTAGCCGCCTTCGACGATGTGATTAAAGCCGGTGCGGCAGTAGGCGCGATTATTTCCGACGGTATTATTCCGGCTGGTTTAGAAATGATGGATGGTTTTGCGATAAAGGCCGCTGAAGAATTTGCCCATGCGGGCTATCCAACGGATGCAGCCGCTATTTTACTGTGCGAGCTAGATGGAACGAATGCGGAAGTCGCAGAACAATTATCACGAGTCCATGATATTTTGCTGCACAGTGAGGCCACTGAAGTTCGCACCGCCAAAGATGCGCAAGAGCGCGCTACCTTTTGGAAAGGACGCAAATCAGCCTTCCCTGCAGTGGGTCGTATTTCGCCTGACTATTATTGTATGGATGGCACGATTCCCCGCAAACATTTGCCGAAAGTCTTGCATGCTATTAATCAACTTTCCGAGCAATTTGGCCTAGCGGTTGCCAATGTGTTTCATGCGGGTGATGGTAATTTACACCCACTCATTTTATTTGATGCTAATAAAACCGGCGAATTGGAGCGTGCGGAAGCCTTTGGTGGCAAAATATTAGAATTATGCGTCGAGGTTGGCGGCACGATTACCGGTGAGCATGGGGTGGGCATGGAAAAGATCAATCAAATGTGTGTGCAATTTAATAGTCTGGAACTCACCCAGTTTCATGCTGTAAAAGCCGCCTTTGATCCCCAAGGTTTACTGAATCCTGAGAAAGCGGTACCTACTTTGCATCGCTGCGCAGAGTTTGGTGCCATGCACGTCCACCACGGGCAATTATCGCATCCTGAATTGGAGCGCTTCTAATGGAACACGATCACAGTCAGCGCTTACAAGAACAGGTGTTAGCCGCTTATAAACTGGGCAAACCCTTAGCGATTCAAGGGGGCAATAGCAAAGCGTGGTATGGAAATGAGCCACAGGGCGAAATACTCAGCATCGCTGAGCACCATGGCATTATTAATTATGAACCTACTGAATTAGTGATTACCGCACGCGCTGGAACACGCCTCAGTGTAATCGAAACTCTACTGGCCGAACACAATCAATGCTTAGCGTTTGAGCCACCACATTTTGGCGAAACCGCAACCCTAGGCGGCACGATTGCTTGCAATTTCTCTGGGCCAGCTCGCCCCTATTTAGGCTCAGCCCGCGATTTTGTCTTAGGTTGCCAAATCTTAAATGGCAAAGGCGAAATACTCAATTTCGGCGGCCAAGTCATGAAGAACGTGGCGGGCTATGATGTATCACGCTTAATGGCTGGCGCTTTAGGGACATTGGGAGCGCTTTTAACCATTTCCTTACATGTCCTCCCCAAACCCGAAGCGGAGCTGACACTGGTAAAAAACGTGGATGCTGCTGGTGCTATTCAACAAGCCAATGCTCATGCGCGTTTACCGCTACCGATTAGTGCCAGCGCTTATGTGGATGGTTTAACTTATATCCGCTTGAGTGGCACAGAAGGCTCGGTCAAACAAGCGGCCGCTTATTTAGGGGGCGAGCCTTTGGCAAATGGTGAATTGTTTTGGCATAAATTACGCGAACAACAACTACGCTTTTTCCAGACTGACCAAAATCTATGGCGTTTATCCCTGCCAGCAGATACTCCTGTACTCGATTTAGCCGGTACAACTTTATACGATTGGGGTGGCGCGCAACGCTGGCTGTTGAGCGATTCGGAGGCCACACCGATTCGCGATGCTGTGAGCCAAGCCGGAGGTCATACCACCTTGTTTCGTGCCCAGCCCTCCATACGCCGCCATAACGCTGCGTTTCAGCCTTTATCTGAGGCGATGTTGCGCTATCACAGACAATTAAAACAAGCTTTTGATCCTAAAGGTATCTTCAACCCCAATCGCTTGTACGCTGGACTTTAATAAGGGAATACGATGCAAACTAATTTAAGTGAAACGTATCGCGACAGCGTGCAAGGAAAAGAAGCTGAAGCTATTTTACGCGCTTGTGTGCATTGCGGATTTTGTACCGCGACTTGTCCTACTTATCAGCTTTTGGGTGATGAACTGGATGGGCCACGCGGACGTATTTATCAAATTAAACAGATACTTGAAGGCGCAACACCGACCGCCACAACACGTTTGCATTTAGATCGTTGCTTGACCTGTCGCTCTTGCGAAACCACTTGCCCTTCGGGCGTGCAATATGGACGTTTGGTGGATATTGGGCGTGAGCTAGTTGAAGCACAAACACAAAGACCTTTGAGTGAACAACTCACCCGCAAAGCGTTGAAAGCAGTGCTGCCCTATCCACAACGCTTTCGGCTGTTGTTATCGCTAGGTTATTTGGCCAAACCCTTATTGCCCGCGCACTTAGCCAAAAAACTCCCCACAAAAAGCCAAGTAGAATCCTTTGCCACCCAAACACACACCCGCAAAGTATTGGCTTTCGATGGCTGTGTGCAAAGTGTGGTAACACCAGCCACTAATCAAGCTACCGCGCGGATTTTACAAAAAATCGGCATTGAGTTAGTCAGTGTGAAAGAGGCTGGCTGCTGCGGGGCGGTGAATCAACATTTAGCCTCACCGCATGAAGCCCTAGATTTTATACGTCGTAATATTGATGCTTGGTGGCCTCATATTGAGGCGGGTGCAGAAGCGATTGTTAGCACCGCGAGCGGTTGTGGCGTCATGCTAAAAGATTATGGGCATTTACTCCAACACGATGCTACCTATGCAGCAAAAGCGCTCAAAGTATCCAGTTTAGTGAAGGACATTAGTGAAGTTTTGCGCGATGCGGATTTAGGCAAACCAGAAATTCCAAGCACTATTAAAAAAGTCGCATTTCACAGCCCTTGTACCTTGCAACATGGGCAGAAATTAGCGGGCGTGGTGGAGAGTATTTTGCAGAAAGTCGGCTTTGCATTAACACCGGTTGCTGATGCGCATTTGTGCTGTGGCTCAGCAGGCACTTATTCCATATTACAACCAGAACTTTCCCAGCAGTTACTCGGTAATAAACTAAAGGCTTTACAAACCCCACCAGCTCAAGTGATTGCGACTGCCAATATTGGCTGCCAAATGCATTTAGCAACCGCCGCTAATGTCCGTGTAGTACATTGGATCGAGTTATTGGATGAAGTAATGCTGCAATAAAGCCCAACTCTGTTGATAGTTAAGCGCAATGAAGCAGTTTATTGTTAAAGGCGCGTCTAGATAAATTTTCTGTTAGAATTTTGCCGCTTTAAAAAACCGCATAACGCTATTAAGAACCCATGCTACGCCTAATCTGCTTGATAATTACCATATGATTAACATCGTTATTCCCAATCATCTTTAGTCGTTAACTGTGTTATTCTAGCGCCTGTTTTTTCTCTGAGCCTGAGTTGAGATACATGCATCCGATGTTGAATATAGCCACCCGTACTGCACGTCAGGCCGGTGAAATGATCCGCCGCTACGCAGGTGAGGTCGACAAATTGCGCATCCACCACAAAGCGGATAATGACTTTGTCACGGAAGTTGATCGCCAAGTGGAACGCGAAATTGTCTTTGCACTTAAGCGCGCCTATCCCGACCATGCGATTTTAGGTGAGGAAGGTTCAACACATGGCTCAGATGATGCTGAATATCAATGGGTGATTGATCCTCTGGATGGCACTACCAATTTCTTATACGGTTTACAGCACTTTTCGGTATCGATTGGTCTAAAACAGAAAGGCCGCCCTTTTTTAGGCGTCGTGTTTGATCCAGTACGCGACGAAATGTTCGCAGCGGTACGTGGAGAAGGTGCAACCTTAAATAATCGTAAACTTCGTGTCAGCGCACGCCCTGGCTTACAAAATGCCTTATTGGCAACTGGTGTTCCGTTTCGCACTAACCAAAATCTCGATTTATACCTTGATACCATGCGCGCCCTCTTACCTTCTACGGCTGGTGTAAGACGTATGGGCTCTGCCGCCTTAGATTTAGCCTATGTAGCGTGCGGGCGTTTTGATGGCTTTTGGGAGTTTGGTTTAAAAGAATGGGATATGGCCGCTGGCATTGTCTTAGTGCAAGAAGCGGGGGGACTCACAACCGACTTACAAGGTGGCAATAACCATTGGAACACCGGTGACATACTTGCAGGCAGCCCAAAAGTCTATAAGGAAATGCTGCAACGCTTGCATCCGATCATGAATCGAACGTCATAGTCAAAAATTAGTTAAAGGTTGGGCACAGCGTTGCCCTGCCATGTAGGTCCGAACAAAATGATCCATAAAAAATTAGTCAATGGTTCAGCATGGCTGAAATCCTTAGTGGCAACTGGTCTAGTGCTAAGCACTTTGCCTAGTCACGCAGCAGTGATGAATCTAAACAATGTTGATATTCGTGAAGTCATCCAAGCGGTCTCTAAAACAACGGGTAAGAATTTCCTGATTGATCCTAGCGTGCAGGGGCGCGTTACTTTCTTATCGGGCAAGGATATGGATAAAGACGAAATGTACGAAGCATTTCTCTCTATCCTACAAGTACAAGGTTTGGAAGCCATTGAAACCGGTAGTGTGATCAAAATTGTACCGATTGGAAAAGCCCGTAGTTCGCAAGTCGCTCCGATTGTGCCTACCGATCCCGAGGCACGTGGCACCCAAGATTACAACCTAGACGAGACCATCACCCAAGTTTTCAAGCTGCAATATATCAGTGCCCAGACGGCTGCGGCTACCTTGACACCCTTAGCCGGTCAAGGTGAAACCCGCGTGCAATTCAATCCTACCAGTAATTCTGTGGTCATTACTGGTCGCAGCCAGAACGTTGCCCGTTTGGCACAAGTAGTACGCGATATTGATAAACCCAATAACCAAGATGTCGAAGCAGTTAGCTTAAAGTATTCGGTAGCTAGCCGCCTGGCTCAAACCTTGCGTGAATTAACCGGTGCAGGTGGCGGTGGTGCCGTACCTGGTGCTGAAGGGGTGGTCGTTGCACCGCAGCAGGTGCGTATTTCCGTGGATGACAATACCAATAGTATCTTGATTGCTGGCGATAAAGCTGATCGGGAACGGATGCGCGCCCTGATTTTAAAACTGGATATTCCACGTACTCAGCCAACCGACACCCAAGTCGTGCCTTTGAAATATGCCGTCGCATCCCAACTGATTCAGACCTTAAAGGCATTACAAATCAGTAATGTAGTTGAAGGTGTAGCACCCGCTGCTGCTGGAGCCACTGCAGGCAGCTCAGCACGCCAAGTGCGTATGGCAGCCGACGAGCGCACCAATAGCATTTTAATTTCTGGCGATAAAATCGAGCGCGAGCCCTTACTCGCTGCTATTGCCAAATTAGACGTGCCGCGCGCTCAATCGGGCGGTACCCGCGTTGTGCCATTACGTTATGCCAAGGCCGAGGAATTACTCAAAGTCTTAACGGATACGTCAAAAAATATCGCAGCACAAGCGGCAGGTACCGTGGCCGGTTTGCCATCGGGAGCAGCTAACCCTGCAGGCGGTGGCAGCTCAACCGCTACAGTGAGTGGGTCTATGGGTGCGGAGGTCAGTATTCAAGCTGATAAAACCTCCAACTCCTTAATTATTAGTGCACCTGCGCATATTCAGAACAATTTATTGCGCGTTATTTACCAACTGGATCGCCGTCGCCCACAAGTATTAATTGAAGCGATTATTGCGGAAGTCTCGACCAATATGACCAACCGTATTGGTACGGGTATTGCCGCTTATAATAATCAAGGTTCTTCCGGCAATTCTGGTTTAGTAGGAACCAGTAACTTTGGCGGACTAAATACCGTATTGAGCTTAGCCAATGGTGCAACCTCCATTCCGGCGGGCTTATTATTTGGTGTAGCCAGCAATAATTTCGGCATCGTGTTAGATGCCTTGCGTAGCGATGGTGCGACTAATATTTTATCCACACCAACCATTGTTACCATGGACAATGAAGAAGCCAGCATTATTGTGGGCCAGAATGTGCCCTTTATTACTGGCTCTAGTACCTCGGGCAGCAGCACGACTGCCAACCCCTTTACGACGATTGAACGTAAAGATGTGGGTTTGACGCTGAAAGTGACGCCGCAAATTAATCGTGGCAAAACTATTCAAATGAAGATTGAGCAAGAAACCTCAGGACTTGCTGCGTCTAGTACGGGTGCGGCTGATCTGATCACTAACAAACGCCAAATCAATACCAATGTCATGGTCGAAGATGGTCAAATTATTGTGTTGGGTGGTTTGATTCAGGACAATTTCACCGATAGTGAAAACAAAGTGCCGGTCTTATCCGATCTACCCATTGTAGGTAAGGCTTTTAAGCAAAACAGCACCAATAAATCCAAACAAAATCTGATGGCCTTTATTCATCCTGTGATTTTGCCCGATCGCGAATCGGCGGACGCATATACGCGGAGTAAATACCATACGTTGCAAAAACAACAAAAACAAAGCAATGTCCTACAGCGCGGTAATCCAGTCACCGGTAATCAAGCGGCTGTTTTCCCCAATATTGAATGTATAGATGGTTCTTGCGCAGAAGGTAGTGCGGACGATTTACATTTTATGCAGCAACAAAAGGCTCAGAACACTAATGTGCAGCGTATTCGCCAAAACCCGCAACCCCAAGCGCGCCAACCGCAGAAAGCAGCTCCTGCCACTTCGCAACGCGCTTGTGTGATTGGTTTTTGCCAACTGGAATCGGATCGATAAGGAGCTTCTTATGACTGCGCCTGCTCCTGAAACCGCCCAAGAACCTTTAATGCCGAGCGTTGCTATGCTGCCTTATGCCTTTGCTAAGCGGCATGGCGTGCTTTTGGCGCAAGACGATCCCCGCATTTTGCTGTATCGCGAACGCTTAAAGCCGTCGATTTTGATGGAAATTCAACGAAATCTGCCGTATTTATCTGAATTTCGCAAAATCGACTCCGCGACTTTCGATAAGTTACTCGCCACCGGCTATGACCGCAGTGAAGCGGGTGCGGCCATGATGCAAGATTTAGGTGAGGAAGCGGATTTAAACGATATTGCCGAATCGATGCCTGAACCCGAAGACTTGCTAGAGTCGGAAGATGATGCGCCCATTATTCGCTTAATCAATGCCTTGCTCACGCAGGCTGTGAAAGAAAACGCCTCGGATATTCATATCGAAGCGTTTGAAACACGGATGCAGGTAAGAATGCGCATTGATGGAGTATTGCGGGAAATTATTGAGCCACCGCGCAAACTGGCGCCTTTAATTATTTCGCGCATTAAGGTCATGGCACGTCTGGATATTGCCGAAAAACGCATTCCCCAAGATGGTCGTATTTCCTTGCGTCTAGCAGGACGAGCCGTGGATGTGCGCGTGTCTACCCTACCCTCGGGACATAGCGAACGCATTGTATTGCGTTTATTAGATAAACAAGCGGGACGTTTGAATCTTTCGCATTTGGGCATGGATCCGCATGCACACGAACGCTTGACGAATCTAATTAAAAAACCGCACGGCATTATCTTAGTAACAGGCCCAACAGGCTCTGGTAAAACCACGACACTTTATGCCGCCTTGAGTAATTTGAACGATGCACGCCGTAATATTCTGACCGTCGAAGACCCTATTGAGTATTACATTGATGGCATTGGACAAACGCAGGTGAATAATAAGGTCGATATGACCTTCGCGCGCGGCCTGCGTGCTATTTTACGTCAAGACCCTGATGTTGTGATGGTCGGTGAGATTCGTGACCTTGAAACCGCCGAAATTGCCGTACAAGCCAGTTTAACCGGACACTTAGTCTTTTCGACCTTACACACGAATACTGCCGTTGGTGCAGTAGCACGTTTACAAGATATGGGCGTTGAACCTTATCTGCTCGCTTCGAGTTTATTGGGGGTTATTTCGCAGCGCTTGGTGCGTACCTTGTGTCCCGAATGTAAACAGCCTAGCGAGGCTAGCGAAAAAGAAATTGAGTTAATGCAGCTCAATGCGAAATACGATCTTTCTCATCATCGACCCAGTATTGCACATCCGGTGGGCTGCGCTGCGTGTCGTCATAGTGGCTTTGTAGGGCGAACAGGTATTTACGAAGTAGTAGAACTCGATAATCAGGTACGCCAATTAATTCATGAACGCGCTAGTGAAGTGGAATTGGAAAAGTATGTACGGCGCTCTATGCCAAGCCTACGCGATGATGGGGTGCGCTTAGTTTTAGAAGGTAAAACCTCTTTAGATGAGGTATTGCGGGTGACGCGTGAGGACGAGCGTTAATGCCAGCGTTTGAATATCGCGCCCTAAACGCTGCTGGGAAAGAAGAAAAAGGTATTATCGAAGCCGATACCGCGCGTCAAGCACGGCAAATGCTGCGCAATAATGCCCTGACCCCGCTAGAAGTTAATGAGGCCATTCAAAAGCAAAAAAAATCCGAAAGTGGCGGGGGGCGTATTTTCGGCGGTAGTATGGGCGCCGCAGACTTAGCCCTCATGACGCGCCAACTCGCTACCTTAGTCGGCGCAGGCTCACCGTTGGAAGAATCGCTCAATATGATTGTGCGCCAAACCGAACGTGCTGGCCCACGCCGCATTGTGTCTGCGATTCGCTCCCGCGTCATGGAAGGCCATACCCTCGCCTCCTCTATGGGACAATTTCCCTCGTCGTTTCCGGCCTTATACCGCGCTACCGTTGGTGCTGGCGAGCAATCGGGACACCTAGCCGAAGTGTTAAGTCGACTGGCTGATTACACCGAAAACCGCCAACTCAATCAACAGCAAGTCTCCACCGCTTTTGTTTATCCTGCACTATTAAGCGTAGTGGCAGTTGGAATTGTAGTTGCCTTATTAAAATTCGTCGTCCCGAATGTCATCAGCGTTTTTTCAACCTTCAAAGGTGAATTACCGATGATGACGCGCGTTTTAATTAGCAGCAGTAAGTTTCTAGAAAATCATGGCATTGCCTTACTGATAGGCACTGTATTAAGCGTTTTTGGGATTCGTTATTTACTGAGTTTTCAAACCTGGAAAACGCGTTGGCACAAATTAACGCTCAAACTTCCATTAGTGGGTCGCTTAGTGCGCGGTATTAATACCGAACACTTTTCGCGCACTTTAAGTATTCTAGCCTCCAGTGGCGTGCCGATTCTGGATGCTTTACGAATTGCGGGTGGGGTGATTAATAATATTCCGATGCGCCAAGCGGTGGATGAAGCCGCCGTCAAAGTGCGTGAAGGTATGTCTATCAATAAAGCCTTGCAACAAACGAACTATTTCCCGCCCATGTTAACCTATCTGATTGCTAGTGGCGAAAGTAGCGGCCAATTAGATGCCATGCTAGAACGCGCTGCCATTCAGCAAGAACGTGAAAATCAGGCCAAAATCGCCAAAATGGTCACCTTGGTGGAGCCGGTCATGATGTTAGTGATGGGTGGCGTGGTGATGGGTATTGTCTTGGCAATCATGGTGCCGATCTTTAATATGTCGCAGTTGGTTAAATAGCGAGCCTTTCTATGCAAAACCCCATTCGTATGACCGAATACAGCCATGGTGCTGGTTGCGGCTGCAAAATTTCACCTGCAGTATTGGATGTCATTCTACACAGTAATTTACCAACCGAGGTGCATTCAGCACTTTTAGTCGGTAATAGTTCACGCGATGACGCAGCGGTTTATGATTTAGGCAATGGGACCGCCGTGATTAGTACCACTGATTTTTTCATGCCCATTGTAGATGATGCCTTTACCTTTGGCCGTATTGCCGCCACCAATGCGATCAGTGATATTTACGCCATGGGCGGCAAACCCTTAATGGCGATTGCTATTTTTGGCTGGCCTTTGGATAAATTACCGCCAGAGTTAGGTCAACAAGTAATCGAGGGTGGACGTAAAGCCTGTCAAGATGCACAGATTCCTTTAGCCGGTGGGCATAGTATTGATGCACCTGAGCCAATCTTCGGCCTCGCGGTCACGGGGATTGTACCCCTCAAAAATCTCAAGCAAAACAGCACCGCTAAGGCGGGTGATAAATTATATCTCACCAAACCCTTGGGTATTGGTGTGCTGACTACGGCGCAAAAAAAGAAAATTCTCAAACCTGAACATGCACAGCTTGCCATTGAGACGATGTGTCAACTTAATAAATTGGGGGAAACCTTAGGCGAACTACCTAGTGTGCACGCCTTAACTGACGTTACAGGCTTTGGGTTAGGCGGGCATTTGCGTGAAATGTGTGAAGGCAGTGGCGTACAAGCGATTTTGGACTTTGAACAAATCCCACTCTTACCACATATTCATGACTACCTTGATCAAGGCAGTTTCCCCGGTGGCACGCAACGAAATTTTGATAGTTATGGTCATGTGTTTTCGCCTTTAACCGAGCGCCAAAAACTAATTCTCTGTGATCCGCAAACCAGTGGTGGTTTATTAGTGGCACTGGATCCCAAAGCAGAACAAGATTTCTTAGCACTCGCGCAAAAAGCTGGATTTAACTTGGCCGCTATTGGTGTATTACGTGAAACCAAAGCCAATCAAGCCTTAATTACCGTGCGTTAATATGTCCTCCGCCTTATTACCCGATTTAGCCAAGCTACCGATTCTACAGGATCTAGAAGCTTTATTGATTTCAGGCATTCCTTTACTCGATGCACGTGCACCTGTTGAGTTCGCGGAAGGTGCCTTCCCCACGGCACATAACTTACCTCTATTAAACGATGCGGAGCGTGCTGCCATTGGGACACGCTACAAGCAAGCAGGGCAAGAGGCTGCGATTGAATTGGGCTTGCAACAGATTAGTGGCACCATCAAAACTGAGCGCGTCAACGCATGGCAAAGCTTTTTTGAACAGCACCCCAATGCCGCTTTATATTGTTTTCGCGGCGGTTTACGTTCCAAAATTACCCAGCAATGGCTATATCAGCAAACGGGCCATTTATACCCACGCGTCGAAGGTGGCTATAAAGCCCTGCGCCGTTTTGTGTTGGAACAACTGGAACTAATGCCGACTTGGTTAAGCCCCCTAGTATTAAGCGGGCGCACTGGCTCTGGCAAAACGCGATTACTGGCTGAATTACCAGCGGTAATCGACTTAGAAGCATTAGCCAATCATCGTGGCTCGGCATTTGGTCATCAAGTAACGCCCCAACCTAGCTTGGCTAGCTTTGAAAATGCTTTGCTGACGCATTTATTACAACAACGCGCACGTGGCTTCCATACCTTAATTTTCGAAGATGAAAGCCGCACGATTGGCTCGATTCATTTACCCGAAACCCTATTCCATCTGTTGCGCGAAGCGCCCCTTATTATTCTACAAACGCCTGATAACGAGCGCATCGCCATTAGCTTTCAGGCTTATGTAGTCGATATGTTGCAAGCTTTTATTCAGCACTATCAAGATCAAATACAAGGTCTAGCCGCCTTTGAACACTATGTGTGGCAGAGTGTCGGCAAAATTGCCAAGCGACTAGGCGGTGTGCGCTATGCCAAAGTGGTGGAGCTTATTAAAACCGCGTTTGCCGAGCAACAAGAGCATGGTAATTTGGAGAAACATCGCGCTTGGGTGGCTTTTTTACTATTAGAATACTATGACCCAATGTACGATTATCAACTCGCTAAAAAACAACAGCGCGTCCTGTTTCAAGGCAGCGCTGCGCAGATAAAACAATTTCTACAACAGTTGTTGGCTTAAGTAATCACGTCCGGTGCCTCACGACCGGATAATTCCTTCACTTTACCTAATGCTTCAGCAATTTCTATCAAGTCTGATAAGACTTCCTGTGTGTCTTGATCGTGATTTGCCACGTCAGCCTCATACTGCTCTAGGTAAACCCGCAAGGTTGCCCCTTGTGTACCCGTGCCAGAAAGACGGAAGATTAAACGCGAACCATCTTCAAATAAAATACGGATGCCTTGATGCTCGCTCACCGAACCATCCACAGGATCCGTGTAGCTAAAGTCATCCGCCGCCCTAATCATTTTGCCACGAATCATCGTACCTGCTAGTGTTGCCAGCTGCTGGCGTAAATGCTCCATAATGATATTGCCAGAGGCACTGGAAATAGCTTCATAATCATGACGCGAATAATAATTACGCCCATATTCTGCCCAATGCTGACGCACAATATTTTCCACAGAGTCTTGTTTTTCAGCGAGTAAATTGAGCCAAAATAATACTGCCCACACACCATCTTTCTCACGAATATGATTGGAGCTAGTCCCAAAACTCTCTTCACCGCATAAGGTTATTTGCCCCGCATCCAGTAAATTGCCAAAGAACTTCCAGCCGGTCGGCGTTTCAAAGTAAGGCACCCCTAATTTTTGCGCGACTAAATCAGGGGCTTGGCTGGTTGGCATCGAACGCGCAATCCCGGCTATACCCTGTTTATACCCCGGAACCAAAGTCGCATTGGCCGCTAAGACCGCAAGACTATCGCTGGGGGTTACAAAAAAATGATTGCCCAGAATCATATTTCGATCACCGTCACCATCCGAAGCCGCGCCAAACGCAATCCCTTGATTCGTATAAAGTTGATTCATTAACTCTTTAGCGTGCGCTTGGTTGGGATCAGGATGCCCACCACCAAAATTCGCTAAGGGCTGCGCATGAAATACGGTTCCTTCTGGTGCGCCTAAGCGTTGTTCGAAAATACGTTTCGCATAAGGGCCAGTTACGGCGTGCATTGCATCAAAACGCATTTTGAAGGAGTCAGACTGCAGCAATTGGCCAATTTTATCGAAGTCGAAAATACTCTCCATCAGCTCCATATAATCTTGCACAGAATCAATGACTTCGATTTTCATCCCAAATAAGTCATACACACCTTCTTTATCCAAGGGGATGGGCTTAATCGGGCGAATACGATACTGCTCAACCACACACGCATTCTGATACACAGTATCGGTAAAGGTCTCTGATGCAGGGCCGCCATTACTGACATTAAACTTGACACCAAAATCGCCATCCGGACCACCCGGATTGTGACTAGCAGATAAAATAATACCGCCTAAGGCTTGTTTCTTGCGGATCAGATGGGAAGCGGCTGGCGTTGAAAGAATACCCGCTTTACCCACAAACACATGACCTATACCATTCGCTGAAGCCATGCGCAAAATAATTTGTATGGCTTCACGGTTGAAATAACGCCCGTCACCGCCCAAAATCAGGGTACTACCCTCTCTATCTTCTAAGGTATTAAAGATCGCTTGAATATAAGTTTGTAAGTAGTCGGGGCGCTGGAACTGCTTAACACTTTTACGAAGACCAGATGTCCCTGGTTTTTGATCGGTATAGGGTGTGCAGTTAACAATTTCAAGATTCATGTTCTGCTAGCCTGTGTTGGTGGTTAGTATTATGGGTGTGCGAACAGCACTATTAAGGTATTTTGGTAAAAAACCAACACTACCATTGATTAAAACTAAAGTTATTATGGAACTATGCTAATTAAAGAACAAGTCCCACCAGTAATCTCTCCAAGCCCCAATAGCTTTGCTGGTCTAATGGAAATGTATGAAATCAACTACATACAATTGCGCCTGTTATTGGGTGATCGGGGTCGTACCCTAGGTGATCATATTGTGCAACTGGAGGGTCACTTACCTATTTTGTTGCAAATTCGCGACTGTACAACTCACACCACCACCTTGATGCTCACCTATCTCTTTGGCAGCAAAGAAGCGCCGCAAGGAGAAACTCGCCCCGATATGTTGATTCGGATCAGCCATGATGCCTTGCAGGCTGAGGTTTTAAGCCATCGCTGCCGTTTAAATGATGATCTTATCTCCGCGCGCTTACGGGGTACCGATAGTTTGTTGCGCTGCCGTTGGCGTATGAACCGTTTCCTTTTTAAATGGTTGCACTACCTACGCCGCAGAGGCTACAGCTTTGACTCGTCTAAGTTTAATTAATTTAATGTACAATTATTGTATAAAAAATTATTAAATAATCGTAAGCTTTCAAAAAATCGATAATAATCATACAAGTTTTGTCAAATAATTTAGCCTAAAATTCTTGATAGCATTGCTGGGTTAAATTAAAATACTTCAATGGGTTAAAGGATATTAGCCCACTCAAATTAGGAGAAGTAAGATGAAACTTTCAACCAAAGGACGCTACGCTGTTACAGCCATGATGGACCTAGCGATCCATGACCATGAGGGACCTGTTACCTTAGCCGATATCTCTAATTGCCAAGGCATTTCTTTATCTTACCTTGAACAACTGTTTGCTAAATTGCGTAAAAGCGGCTTAGTGGAAGGCGTACGTGGCCCTGGTGGTGGTTATCGCTTGGGCAAACCTGCAAGTCAAATTAGTATCGCACAAATCATTAGTGCAGTTGATGAAAATATCGATGCGACCCGCTGCAAAGGTAACGAAGATTGTCATAGTGGCGATAAATGCTTAACACATAAATTATGGGCTGATTTAAGTGTGCGCTTATTCGACTTCTTAGACGATTTAACGCTAGCTAGCTTTATTAATCGCCCTGAAATTCGCGCGGTTGCACGCCGTCAAGATACCATGGCAAGTCGTATTGCAACGATGTTCCCACCGCGTGTTGCTGTCGCATAAAATATGTGGGGCGATTATTAGGCAGGAGCTTGTTCAGCTCGCTCCTTCCTACCAGTAAGTGTTTTTACCATTTTGCCGTTTTTAATCGAAAACTGATGAAACCCAAACGTTGGATGAATTTCAGCTAAGGTCAAATGCCCCAGAGACTTCTCATTAGGATAAGCCGCACCGGTGTCGATATAACAAATATTGCTATTTTGGATCGGCTTGGAAACAGGGGTATGACCAAAAATCACCAAGTCAATGCCTAGAATGGGTTGTAATCGACCGGTTAACTGCATATTACGGAAGCGATGTCTAGACCATAACGCTTGTTCGAATACTTCTTTCTCTGAACTGAGTAGAGTGACAAAGCGGCTCCAAGACAGGGTTGGTGGAATATCGGCGTGAACAACTCCGACACGCCCCAATGCGGTCATAATTTCAAAAGCAAGCGGTAAATCGCTAACAACCGTTCGAATACGCTCATGTAGCGCCGGTGGAATATCCTTCCACCATTCACCGCCATTATTCACGATCCAATTGTCTTTGACATCGAAAGAATCAGCAGAATCTAACAGCATCTGCTCATGATTCCCACGAATAGCATGAAACCACGGGTGGTTTAAAAATTCGATTAGACGCCATGATTCGGGACCACGATCGACTAGATCCCCAACCGAGAAGAGGCGATCTTTGCGACCATCAAAGTGAACCTGCCCTAATAAGGATTCTAGGGCTGAGAAATGGCCATGAATATCCCCGACAACAAAATCGCGTCCACGCAGATTACGACTAAAAAACTTGAACGGCATCGCTGGCATAGTTATTGATGATGGTTTATGTTCAGGGTTCGGCTGACATTAAAGGATTAGCTCAGCATCCATTGTCGCTTGAAAACTGCTCTCCTACGATGGGAATCAGACTAACGTGGTAGAACTATGTATAAACCGTCTGACACTCGGTTTACTAAAACATTCCATAAAATTTAAAGCAGTTTAATTGGCTTAGCTAGATTTGCTTTCATACCATAGGGCTAGTGCAAGCCATAACCAACCGCTTATAAAGGCCAGCCCGCCAATTGGGGTAATCATAGCAATCCCAATCACTCCTGTTAGCGTGTAGACATATAAGCTACCTGAAAATAATACTACCCCGAGCAAAAAACTCCAACATGCCAACTGCCAACGATGGTTGAAAGATAATGGGGCTAGACTGGCTGTCAGTATAAGGGCTAGCGCATGGTAGAATTGATACTCAACGCCGGTATGAAAACGCGCCAGCATTTTGGCATCCATCATTTTTTCCAAACCATGTGCGCCAAATGCACCTAAAATCACCGCTAACATTCCCATCACTGCCCCAATTAGGAGAAAATGTCGCTTTTGCATAAAGTGAATACCTCATGGATGCCCAACAAAAACGTCAATTATACCGCGTTATCCTAAAACTGATGATCCTGTGTGGCCTATTAGTACTATTGGGTGTCATGCTGCGTGGCTGCTTTAGACTTTAAGCACTGGGCAAATACACATCATAACGCACCGCTGCACCGCTAATGACAAACGCAGGTTTCTTGCCTGCTAACTCCGGTGCTAAGCGCGGGCGTTTAACCACAATACGCTTATGCGCTTTTGTACAAGCTAGTTCTAACAAACTTTCATTATCAGCATCCTCTCCCACCACGGCCTGCAAAAACCGCATTTCTTTCTGCACCAAGGCCGATTTCTGGCGCTCGGGAAACATAGGGTCAAGGTAAATCACATCCGGCTTAGCAGTTGTATCCAAATGCTGTAGCCATACCAGTGCATCAGTTTGAATTAAGTGCATACGCTGAGTAATGTCCGCTACTGAAGGTTCAAACGCGGCACGCTTTAAACCATCCGCTAAGAGTGCATAAACGGTTGCTGAGCGCTCTAACAAGGTCACCTGACAACCTAAACTGGCTAAAACAAAGGCTTCGCGCCCTAAACCAGCCGTCGCATCCACTACGCTTAGATGTTTATATTTATTCAGACCCACTGCTTTGGCGATGTCTTGCCCTTTACCGCCGCCAAATTTAAGACGGTGTTGCGCCTTGCCTTCGACAAAATCAACATAAACAGCCCCTATTTGGCTATCCAAGTTATCGCGTAACTCAAGGCGCACCTCTGTTTGGATGAGTTGGTAACGCTCAGACATGCTTAATAATGGGGTGGTGGTGTTTCTTCAGCGTGAGAAGCGAGCGGTGAAACCGCCATGGCTTTGAGACGGTCATTTAATTGACTCACAGTTTGCTCTAAACGATAAATCTCGCGCTGTTGCAAATAAACTTGTTGGCTAAGCGCTTCCAAGCTTTGCTCTTGTTCCATGAACTTCATTTCTAATTCGGTTAAGCGCTGTTCCATGAGCTTTATAGCTTACTAAAATCAAGGAGTATAAGCGTTTCAACCCCTAGCGACTAGCCATTCCTCTTATCTATAAGACATCTGTCCTGCCCACACTTAAGTTTTCTTATCCTACATTTGTCGGCTAGCACGAAGCGCTGCCAGTCCTGCAAACTGATGAGCGTCTTCACTTTCTTTTACTTAGGAGTTTTTATTATGAAACGTATTGCTTTAGTTCTTAGCTTTTTAGGTTTATTGGCTAGCCAAGCTGCTTTCGCTGGTCCTGAGTGCACTAAAGAGCCAAAAGAAAAATGGATGTCTGAATTAGACATGCAAAAGAAGTTAGTCGGTGAACTGAATTATATTATCTACAAATTTAAAACCACTGATGGTAATTGCTATGAAATTTATGGCAAAGGCTTAAAGAAAGATTCCACTACTGAAATGCAGGAAGTGGAAATTTATTTCAACCCTGTCGATGCCAGCATTGTTGAGCAAAAAGTAGAAGGTTAAGTTATGTCATCCCCTACCCAAATCATTCAAATCTGGGATCCTTTTGTCAGGGTATTCCATTGGACAGTAGCGATACTATTTTTATTGAATTATTGGGTATTGGAAGAAGGTGACCCGCCCCATAAATGGGCGGGTTACATTATACTAGGCTTGCTTAGCTTGCGTATTATCTGGGGCTTTATCGGCCCAGAGCGCGCACGCTTTACTAATTTTTTTCCCACACCAGCCCGTGTTAAACATCATATCCACCAATTACGTTGCCAACAAGTCGACCCTTGTGAAGGACATAATCCTTTAGGCGGTGCGATGGTGATCGCTTTAATGCTCATGCTGTTATTCACAGGCGCTAGCGGTTGGCTACAAACATTTCGCGAATACCGTGGCGAAGAATGGCTAGAAGATTTACATGAATTCGCTGCCAACTTCACCCTCATGCTGGTGATTATTCACATCAGCGCCGTGTTTATTATGACCAAACTTACCGCTATTCCACTCTTAAAAACCATGATTACCGGTAAGCGTAACGTCCCCACTGAAACGACTTTGGTCAGAAAGCACTAATACTCACGGCTTTTGATCAGGCTGTTTGCCATGCTCAGCCTGATAATGTTCTGCATACCAATCGGGTTGCGCTAAATCAGTGTCATATAAAAACTCGGCTACCGCTTGTAATTCCTCAGCGCTCACTTGCGTTTGTGCAGGCATTAAACCAAATTTAGTCAAAGCACCGGGCATGAGTGCTGTATCTGCTTTCGGGTCTTTGACCCAATTTTTGACTCGTTCCACAAAAGCAGCACGCTCTGGGAATGCTTTAATCACATGATCTTTCACCGCGAAAATCGGTGGCCCTTGCTCGGTTGGCTTATCCACCTGATGGCAAGTCATACAGACCGATTGATAAACTTTAGCCCCTACTGAATGATTAGAGGCCTCTGCTGCTGTGCCCATTGAATTCGCTTCTGTACCCGCTTCGACACTCGCACTCAGCACTAATGCACTGAGCATTAAACCTACACTTTTCTTTAACATCATTAAGTTTCTTTAGGAAAAAACTTAACTATAACCACAGCGCTAAAGGCTCGACCTATCTCTGAATGGCTAGTAGCGAAGGTCTTATGACATTTGTCCTATGGATGAAGTTTACAAAATAACTTATTGATAATTGCTTCATGGTCAGGCTATCCCCATAATCGTGCTACAAAAAAATTTGGGGATTACATCAATTTTATGAATCAAAACCAAAACTTGTTGCCAGCACGCTATAAAACCTTAGGGTGGATCTTAGTCATTTTTTTAGCGATTAACTTTGCCACACGCATTGGACTCATGCTTTTCGAACAGGATGCGAGCTTAGCCACCCCTACGCTCATCCTAGAAATCTTTAGCATTGGTTTGCTGCACGATTTAGCGGCTGCTACTTATGTCTTAGTACCTTTTGCACTTTTAGCACTCTTGTTTGGTAATCGTCCTTGGCAGCGACGCCTGTATGCAATCATTGTGTCAGCCTTGGTCGCTGGCTCAGTATTTGGCTTTTTATTCACGGCCTTAGCGGAAGGAACTTTTTGGAATGAATTTTCTTCTCGCTTTAATTTCATTGCGGTCGATTATTTGGTCTATACACGCGAAGTCTTAGGCAATATCTGGCAATCCTACCCAGTCACTTGGCTATTATTAGGCATTGGTTTATTAGCACTGGGGATTTTTTGGTTAATTCGCAAACCGTTTTGGCAGGCAGCACAAGGCGAAGCGGGTAGTTTTGGCAAACGCCTCGCCTTAAGCCTCATCATTTTTGCCCTACCTGTGTTCAGCTTTTGGGTGGTTAATGATCATTTTCGTGAGCCATTTGAAAAACCCGCTGCCCGTGAACTAGCGCTCAATGGCTATTACGAATTTATGCGCGCCTTTCGCGCCAATGACTTGGATTATTTTCGCTTCTATCCAAGCTTACCCAGCCAAGAAGCGGCTGCTCAGTTACAAGCACAACTCAAACAAGGCCAAGCTGAGATTCAATTCATCGCGGGTGGCATTCCTACTAAACATGTCGTAACACCCGCCAATCCGCCCATTAAGAAAAACATTATCTTGGTGTCGATTGAAAGCCTTGGTGCTGATTACGTGGAATCGTTTGGCGGCAAAAGAGGTTTAACGCCACGCTTAGATCAACTCGCTAAAGAAAGCATGGTATTTAACCAACTCTATGCAACCGGTTTGCGCACCGTGCGTGGATTAGAGGCGATTACCCTCTCCATTCCCCCTACCCCAGGCCATGCCGTTCCCGTGCGCAAAGTCAATACCGGCTTACAAAGCCTTGGCAGTGTCTTGAAAGCTAGCGGTTATAAGACCTTTTATGTTTATGGCGGCTATAGCTATTTTGACAACATGGAGAATTTTTTCTCAGGCAATGGTTACACTGTCATTGATCGGACGAATGTCAAACCAGAAGACATCCACCACGAAACGATTTGGGGCATTGCGGACGAAGATATTCTGCACCATGCCATTAAGGTGATGAGCGAGCAGAGTGCCAACGGGCAACCTGTCTTTATGCACATTATGACCACTTCCAATCATCGCCCCTATACTTATCCCGAGGGTCGCATTGACATTCCCTCCGGCACAGGGCGTGATGGTGCAGTAAAGTATACCGATTGGGCCTTAGGCAATTTTGTGGATGAGGCTCGCAAACAAGCTTGGTTTAACGAAACTATTTTTGTATTTGTTGCAGATCATACCTCCAACGGGCGCGGGCGCACCGATTTACCGCCTGAAAATTATCGGATACCCCTGTTAATTTGGTCGCCCAATTTTATTCAACCGCAAGCATTTAATGATTTAGCCTCGCAAATTGATGTAGCCCCCACTATCTTGGGTTTATTGAATATCCCCTATACTTCTGAATTCTTCGGCCAAGATATTCGCCAAGCTGCTCATCAATATCCACGGGCATTTATGGCGAATTACCTCACTGTAGGCTATATGCAAAATGGCAAAATCGTTGAGTTAAGACCCAAACAACCACCCGAGCTAGTGGATGCCCAAAGCGGTAAGGCGGTAGATTCGGACGATAAACAAAGCCTAATTAATGCTGCACTGGCTTATTACCAAGGGGCGGCGGAAGCACTCCGTCAATTAGCAGGGAAATAATATGCCACCGACTAGTATCCTAGTGTCGCAGATCGTAAAATCTTGGATGCTAGTTGGACTTATTAGCCTTAGTTCAAACACTATAGCGAGCCAGTGTCAGCCTTGGCAAACTAACACGCAAACAAGCACACCGTTAATAGTGGGCTTGATTGTCATTCAAACGGATAATGTTTTCGATCCCAAGCAAGCTAAAGAAAATCGCTGGCATAATCGACTAGCCAATAAACTACATCGGGTAACCAAACCGAGTGTTATTCAGCAACAACTTTTATTTAAAACAGGTGATCGTTTTAATCCTGCCAAATTGGCTGAATCGGAACGCTTATTACGTAGTAATAGTTTTTTACGTGATGTACAAATTCGCCCTAGTGAAATTTGTCATGGAAAAATGGTCACTATCCTAGTACGCACCAGCGATAACTGGACTTTAACGCCAGGGGTTAGTATCGGGCGATCAGGTGGCTCCAATAGCAATGGTCTAGAATTTCAAGAACATAATGTGCTGGGGTATGGAAAATCACTGAGTTTGAGTTACAAAACCAATACTGAACGTAACCAAACGCAATTGATGTATAGCGATCCTCATTTATTTGGTACTCGTCATCAACTCGAAATAAGTGCACAAAATAATAGTGATGGCGATGCTTATGGCATCCATGTTGGCTTGCCATTTTATCAATTAGATAGTCGCACAGCATGGGGATTTAGTGCCAATACCGTAAGCCAAGAAAATTCATTTTATGATCAAGGCGAAGTTTTATATAAAATTGGAGAAGACACTGAAAAGGCTGAGTTATTTTATGGTTGGTCGGTTGGGCAGAAACAAAACCAAACCAGCCGTTATACTTTCGGTTGGAATTATCAGCATACCCACTATTTTCCTACCGGCTCACAAACCAATACTCCCTCCAGCGACACACAGTCTTATCCTTGGGTCGCTTATGAATTTTTACAAGATCGCTATATAAACCGTCAAAACTTCCGCACCATGGGCAAAGTGGAAGATATTGCGCTAGGCCATCAATTAGCGATTAAGCTAGGCCCTGTGAGCAAGCTATTAGGTGCAGATGCGCATTATTTAAAACTTGACTTGAATTACCAGAAAGGCTTCCAAGCTAGTGAAAAACAATTAAGCTTAATCAATTTAACAAATACAAGCTATGTGGGAAAAGGCAAACATCAAGGCAGTCACAGTACAGCTCAAGCTGATTGGTTCTGGTTTAATAATGATAAACATAGCTGGCATGTTTTAGCACAAACCAATGCAGCAGATAATTTACAAGTAGGCGAGCAAATCAGCCTGGGTGGCGACACTAGCTTACGGGGTTATCCGGTTGGATATCAGAATGGTAGTAAATCCGCTCTACTGCGTGTTGAAAAGCGCTATTACTCTCAAGTTTATCCGTTAAGACTTGCGCGTTTGGGTGCAACAGCGTTTGCCGAAATGGGTAGTGCTTGGGGTAATGGTAAAAAAGTCGATTGGGTTGGCGATATTGGTATCGGCTTGCGCTTCGTTTCAACACGTTCTAGTTCGGGAAAAGTATTACACCTAAACCTAGCCATGCCGATCAATACAAACGGCAAGGCCGACGATTATCAAATTCTATTTGGCACACAAGCGAATTTTTAAGAAAAAATATACTTAGGTCAGACTCGCTTTAACCTCAGGCTTATTGAGATAATACCATGGAATCCCATATAAAATTGCTAGAAGAATCAACATCACAACAAAAAGCGAGCCTGTTGAAAACGGATTATTGACACCCTGCATAAAAAACTTCTGATAAATCAAGCTTCCACTCCCCATGATAATACTAATTA
This sequence comes from Thiolinea disciformis DSM 14473, assembly GCF_000371925.1. Classification (GTDB taxonomy): domain Bacteria; phylum Pseudomonadota; class Gammaproteobacteria; order Thiotrichales; family Thiotrichaceae; genus Thiolinea; species Thiolinea disciformis. The sequence goes on from NZ_AQVE01000024.1 coordinate 38,908, forward strand.
TCAGGTAATAGTTATAATGAATTCTACCAATGTCGCGATAGGTTAATATTTTGTAGGATATAAAAAAGAACCATAGATTAAAAATAAAGCCATAAATAGTTGTGAAGGTCAAATAAGCTTTACTGTAGCCCATGCTAGCTAATATGTCTGCTTGTGCCGAGTTTCCAAAACCAAACAATGAACTTAGGTTTAATAGTACTGAGATAGCCCCGAATACCGCAAAAATAAGAAAAATAATACCGATCACCTTGGGTGATTTTGGTAGAGCTGCATTAGCACTTGTATTCTTTATATCACTGACTTTTGCAGTAGGTGGAGAATAGGGATTATTGTCCATTGGCAGCATCCTTATTAAAAAATTGAATGATGAAAATTCCTTGTTGATCTCTTAAAGCAAAGTATAGCTGCTTTTAATAAGAAATGTATTTCCAAAGAAACTTCTAACAATCAATGCTTACTGCAAAAAGTCTTCAAAGAACCAAGCGGCAAACTCATGTCTTCCGGTGACATTAGCCTTACGATAAATGGAAGTGGCCTGTTGGCGCACGGTTTTTTCTTTGGTATTGCGTACCGTTGCCATTTCCTCAAAACTTAAGCCCTTAAGCAATAAAGCAGCTACCTCCTTTTCACTAGGAGTCAATTGCCAAGTATCAAATTGCTTTTGAATAACACTTTGATATTCCTGCCCTGCTACGCGTAATTGCTCACGCGATTCATCGAGTAATTCACGTGACTTACTTAAACTTTCATGCGTCTGTGAAAGTTGCTGTTTCACCAATTCCAACTCCTTCAAACGTTGCCAATAAGCGCGGACTAGAAAGCCAATTGCTCCCATGGAAACCAATACCAATAGCGCTTCTAACAACAGATGCCAAGCATCGGTTCCCTCTCGATAATCCGCTATCAAATCAAGGCTAGTCATGATGGTGATGATCATGAGCAACCCTATAAAAAACAGCTCTTCAGACTTCATTCCAAACATCCTTGACACTTCCATGCGTATATCAGGCAGATATCCTATTGTAGTCGATAAAATTTGGGAATACATTCCCAAAAATGAACAGCAAGTTACAAGCCATCGTTTTACAAATACTTCGCCCACTGGCTCGCCTCTTAGTGCGGCGTGGTATGGCGTTTGGCGAATTCAGTCAATTAGCACGTCAAGCCTATGTAGATGCTGCGGCTGAAACCTTACAAAACCAAGGTGAAAAAGCCACTCACTCACGCATTGCCATTGCCACCGGCCTCACCCGTAAAGAAGTTAGCCAATTGCGCCAAAGTGATGACTCTGCCATCAAGCCATTGCAACAACGCTACAATCGCGGTGTACGTGTTATTAGTGGCTGGCTCAATGACCCTGAGTTTTACACTGCCTCACCGCCTGAATTAAGCCTCGCGCAATTTGAACAATTAGTGGCTCGTTATAGTGGGGATATGCCGTATCGCGCCATGCTAAAAGAGCTGATTCATAGCGGTGTAGTAGCGATGACGACTAACGATAGCGTCGTTTTATTAACAGATGCTTATGTGCCGCAAACGAATATCGCCGAAAAGCTCGCGATTCTCGGACAAGATGTGAGTTTGTTAATCAAAACCATCGAATACAACCTACAAGATACACCAGACCTTGAGCCTCGCTTTCAACGTAAAGTTAGCTACGACAACCTTCCCCTAGAAGCCGTTCATGTGTTCCGCCAGTTGGCTAGCCAAGACAGCATGGCTTTATTGGTGCAGTTGAATGCATGGCTCGCACAACACGACCGCGACAGCAACCCAGAGGCTCAAGGAACGGGCCGTTTTAAAGCAGGTGTAGGCATTTATTATTTTGAAGAAGCCATGCCTCCTACACCATTGCCAGCTACTACTCCACAGGACGATGTCTCATGATATTTAAAAAATACTTAGCTACGCTTGGAATTTGCTGCTGCTTGAGTGCTTGCGTGAGTGACACCGCAACATTGGCCGAAGGTGGCATTGGCGGTACCGGAATATCGGTAGGCCCGATCACAGGCTTTGGGAGTATTTGGCAAAATGGTGTCCGTTATGATGTCCGTGAAGCACAATTTTTCCGTGATGGTACACCGGTTAGCGGTCAACACCTGTATCGCATGGGCGAAATCGTCACCATTGACGGCAGTATTCAAAGCGATGGAGTCAGTGGCAAAGCTAAGCGTGTGGAATTTAATACTAAGCTGCAAGGCCCTATTAGTGCTGTTACTAGCGATAGCTTAAGTGTATTGGGTCAAACCGTCCGCTTGACTGGCTTAAGTGTTAGACACGGTTTTGCCCTCAATAGTGAGCTAACGCCAATGACCATGGTGTCCATTTCCGGCGAGCGTAATGCGAATGGCATTTGGCAAGCGAATAGTGTGACGCGCCAAACCTCTAGTTTCATTCCAGGACAATCACGCTTACTGTTTGAAGGCTCTATCAGCCACTTGGATAATGCCGCGCAAACTTTCCAAATTTCAGGTATCACCATCGCTTACCAAAGCGCAAGCCTCAATAACTTTGGCACAGCTAAGCTAGCGAATAATCACTATGTGCAAGTGCGTAGCGAACAAAATATAGTCAACAACCACGTTCAAGCTAGCCAAATTCGCTTAACAACCGAATCCATACGCTTTACCAAGGGCACTAAGCTTGAATTGGAGGGGCTAGTCACTGCTGTGGTCAGCAATAAACAGTTCGCGCTGAATCAACAATTAGTCCAAATCACTGATGCTACCGAATTTGAGCATGGCTCAGCCGCTGATATTCAGCTGAATACAACGCTCGAAGTCGAAGGAAGCATCAATGAACTTGGCGTCTTAAGCGCTAAAGAAATTTCTATTCGCCAAGCGAGCATTCAGAACGAACGTGAATTGGAAGGTTTCATTAGTCATATTGACTTACCAAACCAACGCATCACTTTACTTGGCAATACTTTGCAACTGGATAGGCGCACGGTGCTGCGCGAATCTGTGAATGAGGAAGAACACAGCATGACTTTAGCCCAATTAAGGCTAGGCGATTATGTTGAAGTGAAAGCCAGCCAGCTTGCTAATGGCAGTTTGCTGGCGCTACAAATTGAACGCGAACCAGAAGAGATGGGTGAAACTGAGCTACAAGTAAAAGGCATTGCTACCCAAATCAATGCTACAGCAGGCAGCTTCCAAGTACTCAGTGTATCCATCAGTACAGATCAAAAAACTGAATTCGAAGCGCAGGAAGACAACACTCTAACGCGAGAAACCTTTTTTGCCCAAGTGATCGCCGGAAACCGAATGGTGGAAGTCGAAGGCCGAGCCCAAGGTTCAGGCATTTTGGCTGAGCACATCAAGCTGGTTGACGCCGACGATTAGCGCAAAAAAGCCCAGCACTGGTACTGCTGGGCCGACTAACCCGCCCTCAATAAAAGGGGCAAGTTCGAAACAGGAGACTTTATGAAACGTTTGACACTTTTCATGTGTTTAGCGCTGAGCGCAACTTTATTGGCAGCCTGTGGTGAGGATGGTGGTAGCCAAAACTTAAACAGCCCTAATCCTACTAATAATACGAATACCAACACGAATAATACCAATAACACGGCGAATGTCGCCAATGGAGGACGTCTATTAGCGTCACAGTGTTTTCAATGTCATGGCACCAACGGCCATTCACGCACCGGCATTGATAGCCTTGTGGGCGAAACGGCGAATGAAATTATCAGTGAAATGCGCGAAATGAAAGCAAGCACTGAGAATGACATTATGCATTCGCAAGCCAAAGGCTATACCGATACCGAAATTCAACTTCTGGCTGCTTACCTTGCCAGCTTAAAATGAGGAGCCAAGCATGACTGTTTCTACCCAACGCTCACTTATTCACTCTGCCGAGGAAACGATGATGCCGACATTATCACGCCGCCAATTTTTGCAAACACTGGGGCTAGGTGCTGGATTATGCGTAGCGCCCAACTTAGTTCGTGCTGCAACCACTCGCCAGCACGTGATTGTGGTAGGAGGTGGTTTCGCTGGCGCTACTGCCGCTAAATATCTACGCCTATGGTCGAATAATAGCATTGATGTCACGTTGATCGAAGCGAATGCCAACTACTACTCGCCGATTTTGAGTAATTTAGTCTTGAATGGTCAGCGCTCACTGAGTCAATTAGCGTTTAGTTATACCGCCTTATCGCAGCAATACGGCGTTCGCGTTATCTATAGCAGCGTTACACAAGTCGATGGCAATAATCACACCGTCAGCCTCTCCAATCAGCAAGCCCTTAGTTATGACCGTCTCATTCTTGCGCCCGGCATTGAATTTCTGCCTATCACTGGCCTAGACAGTAATATCATTCCTCATGCGTGGAAATCGGGTGCACAAATCCAACAATTACAACAACAACTGGCTGCCTTAGTGGCCGGTGGTACGGTGGTAATGAGCATCCCCCCCAAACCTTATCGTTGCCCACCGGGACCTTATGAGCGTGCTTGTGTCATTGCCGATTTTCTTAAGCGCAATAAACCAGGGGCAAAATTGATTGTGTTGGATGCTAACGCAAGCATTTTGGTCGAGCCTGAAATTTTTGGTAATGCATTTAACAACACTTATGCAGGTATTGTGCAATACATCCCCAATGCACCAGTGCAAGAAGTGAACTCAAACACTAAAGTTGCCATGACGCCCATGGGCGAATTCAAAGGCGATGTAATGAATATTATTCCGCCCCAACGCGCCAATTCGATTATCCATAGCGCAGGTTTGGCCAATGATGCAACAAAACAGTGGGCAATGGTCAATCCTTTAAGTTATGAATCGACGGCGATGGCGGGTATTCATGTGATTGGCGATGCACAAGCGACGGGGCAACCCAAGGCTGGGCATATCGCCAATTCAGAAGCCAAGGTGTGTGCAGATGCGATTTTGCGCTTACTGACTGGTGCTCAACCTTACAGCGCTCCTGTGACTAACTCAGCTTGTTATAGCCCAATTAGCTCAAATACAGCGTCTTGGCTCACCGCTGTGTATGCTTATGATCCGAACACGAAAACCATGCAATCTATTCCCGCTGCTTTTGGTGCATCTAGTGCAGCCAGCACCAAGAACTACAGCAAAATGTTTGATTGGTCGACCAACTTATTTGCTGATACTTTCGCCTAAATTCCCGACTCAATGCAGTGCAGTACGCGAGCAGTGACTTAAGGTCACTGCTTTTTGAAACGGTGGAACGTCAGCACTAAAACATCGCGCCACGCCACTTGATTAGGATTCGTGGGCGTCACGGGGGTGACCCCATGATAAATTTTCTGATCATTGATGAGCATTAAATCGCCACGCTGCTCGAGCGTATATGCTTCTAGCGCTTGGCGCTGATTGTCATAGATTAAGCTTTGACCGCCACTAATATTTTGCCGATTAATCATCATTATCAAAATATAGTCCGCGCCATCCTTATGAACCCCTTCAGGCGTGGGCTTGCCTTGCTCCTTTGCAGAAGTACGAATCCGAAATTGGTGGGCTTGAATACGCCATAGCTGGGTGCTACTACGGCTAAATTGTTTGACACACCAACGAATCATTTCTAATAACGCGGGATTCTGAATCGTCGTGGGTAACCACGGGCGAAAATGGCGATTAAAACCACCATGCAGTTTATTGTGATAGCCCGATTGATAATGTGGCTCATGGGGCAATAGGGTTAAGCGCCCACTCTGCCAGTTAAATACCGAATAGCGCCGTAAACGATAATGCCCACCATCGCGCAAATATGGATCTGGTAGTAATTTATCCCAACTCGCACAAAATTGCTGATAAGCATGTCCCATGCGCTTAACCAGATAAGTATCCAGACTGTGAGCTTGTTGAGATGTTTGAATTAAATAACCCGGATGATTGAGCAGAGGATTCACGATGTATTTTTTTCTTAGCGATAGTTATAGGGGCACATTAGCCAGAATCACCGCACGTAGCGGCGCTGGATAACCTTCTATAGTACGCGAGCTATCGTGCGGATCAAGAAAATCACGCAAGGATTCAAAGCGCATCCACTCCGTAGCACGCTGCTCCTCAGTCGTGGTCGCCGTTATATCTACCGTGCGAATATTTACAAAACCCAAACGCCGCAGCCACAATTCCAACATGGCGACTGAGGGAATAAACCACACATTGCGCATTTTGCCATAACGATCCTCGGGCATTAGTGCAGTGCACGCATCACCCTCCACGACCAAGGTTTCCAATACTAATTCGCCACCCACACGCAAAACGTTCTTTAATTCCTGCAAATGATCCAAAGGTGAACGACGATGATATAACACACCCATGGAGAACACCGTATCAAAACCTTTTCCGCCAAAGTCTGGCAAATCTTCGCTTCTGAGCGGCAAAAAATGTACGGCTTGCTGGGCGGCATAGCGTTTAATTATCTGAAACTGCATTAGGAAAAACAAACTAGGATCAATCCCAATCACGTGTTTCGCACCCGCACCCAACATACGCCACAAGTGGTAACCACTGCCACAGCCGACATCCAACACCAAGCGATTTTTTAAAGCAGCAAGATGTGGCACAACGCGTTGCCATTTCCAATCAGAATGCCACTCCGTATCAATAGGGATGCCAAATAACTCAAAAGGCCCTTTGCGCCATGGAATAAAAGTTTCTAAGCAAGCCCGTAATTGAGCGCGCTCAGACTCGGACATATCCGCTAACTCACCAATCCGCACAACGTTTTGATCCAAAGCGATACTGCTAGGAATAGCTGGCGGCAAATTGGCTAAGGTCGCTAACCACGCGTCACGCTTACCATGAGCCTGCCCATAGATTGCCTGCTCAAGCTGTTGCGGAAGCTGCTCTAGCCAACTGCATAGTGAGGTTTGGGCAAGGCGTTGATAAAGATCTTGATAATCAGCATCCAACACTGCTTTGAACGAAAGTGACTCTCTCATGGCCTAATACACAAACGTCGCTTTGGCACGTTTTGATAACAGCACATAAGGCACAGGAATGAGTAAAGTCAACGCGGCTCGCCCTAATTCTAGCCATTGCTGGTTAGCGTGCAGATACGTATTCGGCATTAGCTTTATATTCACATAGGTCTCGATGAGGATGAATACCAAGGTAAGCACAGCAATGCCTGCGTACCACACGGGGAAATGGCGCCGCTGCTTAAAGAAAAGCCAGAGCAAATATAACGAGGCTAGCAACAATAAACCTGTGCCCACTAGCTCTAGGGATAACCATGTTTTGTGTGCACCCACCGCCTTTGTCCATGCTGGAAGATGGCTTTCCCCCAGCGTAGTCATCAAACGTAAGGGCGCAAACGCTAAACCTATACCGACTAAATACAGCCAACCACCAATACGCGGCACTGTATTGGTGGGTGAAAGAACAACAGGATCAGGAAAGGTCATGGATGAATGAGCTTATTGAGTGGCAATAAACCTTGATCATAGCGCGTAATGATAAATTACCCTAGCCTCTACTAGGAACATTCATTGGGTCAAACGCCGCCTCATCCGGGTTTTTTACTATAAACCCTAGCCAAATTATCAAAGAGCTTACGACTCATGCCGGTAATATTGAGAAACTTGTCCAACTCTTCTGCCAAGGCTGAGGTCTGATAGGACTCTTGCATCACCAGCGAACAAAAGCTCAGCGCTGAGTTTAGTGCCTCCAGTATTTTTAATTGCTTATCGGTTTGCCCTGTATATTTTTGCACTATTAAAATAGTCAATTCGCCTTGAATAATACTCATCGCGCCACTGACAAACTCTACTGGCAAGTTAACTTTGACATGTACATCACCGATTTTATAAAGCTTGGCTGTATAATCTTCATCGAAATTACTTACGAATAATTCATTCAGCCAAGCAATATGGGTTAATTTTAGCTGATCAATTCGCCCTTCGATAAACGCTTTTGTCTTAGGAATTAAGGACAATTGCTCATAAAAAGTATCAGTCACCTGCTGTAGATCGGGTTGAAGCGTCTCATACACCTCATGCAGAGTCTGAATTTTTTCTTCCGTCAGCCCTGAGAACTGTCGTGTATAAAGGTGTAGCGTTTGAAGATTAACATCAGTCATAATTAACCTTTTCAGTCAACAACTTACGGATATTTACATTATACACCGCTGAGTCATGTTTATTTTGACTAAGCGCTACATTATAAAGCAGTCAACTAGTTCAAAATTTCACCTCGCCAAGAACTAAGCTGCTCTTTATAGTTTAGACATAAATTTTTAACTTGCCTTATAAAATACCCTTTTTTGACAAGCCATTATCACCCTCACTCAGCCAACTCAGCGTGGCGGATGGATGCTAAGGAATAAATATTAATGAGTAAAATAAGAAATGAATGTCTATTTTTATAATTTAAATGCCACGATGGAGGCAAACATGAAATCTTTGAACCACTCAAGACTACGCGCAAAACCTGCTTGTTGTAAGCGCTGATGATGAGCCTCTACAGTATCAGGGATGAGCACATTTTCTAACGCAGAACGTTTTTGACTAATTTCTAATTCCGAATAACCATTGGCTCGTTTAAATTCCAAATACCAATCGGTTAACAAGCTTTGATCTACTGGATCAGCGTGCTGGCACTTTTCAGACAGAATCAAAATTCCCTGAGGATTAAGTGCCTCGTAACAGCGCTGTAATAATGCTAAGCGTTGGTTTGGCGGTACAAATTGCAAGGTGAAATTCAGTACAATGACTGAAGCATTGTGCATGGGTACATCACCAATATCGGCGCAAATCAACTGAAAAACACCCTCGGGGAGATGACGTTGCAAAGTTTTCTCGCAGCGCTGCACCATAGCTTCAGAATTATCAACCGCAATATAAGTCACCCCACTTTGCCGCACTTGGCTAGCCATTGCTAAAGTGGCAGCACCTAAAGAGCAACCTAAATCATAAATCGCTGAATTCGGTTGGGCATAAAGCCTAGCTAGTACGCCTAATTGGCTGATCACGGTTTCATAGCCCGGAATCGAACGACGTACCATGTCAGGAAATACGTCCGCCACCGCCGCAGTAAATGCAAAATCCACGATTGCTTGTGGCTCGGCAAAGACTCGATCGCGTTTGCTTAACTCACTCATACGTCAACAGATTCACCACGCCATGCTAAATCAGCTGGCAAGCGCTCAAAGCGAATAATCTCACCACTTCGCCTACCGGCATCAGCGCCCATGAAATACAAATAAGGACCGACGATAGCTTGGGGTAGCGCTAAGTTTTCGGCAGGATCGCCCGGATAATTCAATACCCGTAAACGTGTACGTACTGGCCCTGTATCAATGCTATTCACGCGCACAAAATGCTCTGTTGTATCACACTCTTTAGCAAGGATACTGGCAAAAGCATCTAGCGCTGCTTTACTGACACCATAAGCACCATAATAGGGTTTATCTGAGCTATCACTGGAAAAGATAATCGCAGGGTCGGGGGAAATTTCTAACAAAGGCAAGCACGCACGAACTAAACGGAAATTGGCCGTGAGATTAGCGGTCAACATCTGATCCCACATGGCAAAATCATGATGACGAATCGGCATAAAGGCACTTAACCAAGCTGCATTTAAGACCAAACCGTCGAGACGACCTAATTCCTCAGCGATCATGTGTACCAATTGTTCGTAGGCGCTCGGTTCCGCTTTGGTTAAATCCAATTCACAAATAACTGGCTCTGGGTAAGCTGCACTGACAATTTCATCGTAAACTTCATTCAATAAATTGGTTTGCTTATCCACCAACACGAGCGTTGCACCAAAACGTGCATATTGAATAGCCACGGCACGACCAATGCCCATGGCCGCACCGGTTACCAGAATGACACGATCTTTAAACATCGCTGCGGCGGGAACATAATCCAGTAAGTCCTTGTGCATAGAGCCTATATCCTGACACCGAAAAGCCGCGATGATAGCGCGAAACCAAAATTAGCTATAGGGGAAAACGCAAAAGTAGCGTTTTTATTGATGTACACCAGCCAAATAAACCCAGCGCCCGTTTTCGCGCACGAAACGACTTATCTCATGGAGCGCTTGCTCCTGATGGTTTTCACTAAATCTTGCAGTGAATTCGACGATGCCCTCTTGATCGTCAGATCCACCCTGTTCAGTACATTCAATCGTCAAGCCAAGCCATTGAATAGAATGGCTTTGCATTAAACTTTTTAGTGTGGGGCGGGTGTGCTTGCTCCACGTGCGATGCAAATAAGCGGCGTCACCTAATACATAAGCGCTATAACGGGAGCGCATTAATAATTCAGCAGTAGGGGCGGCTTTGCCCTGATGAAAGGGGCGGCAACATTCGTTATACCATTGACCTGATTGGCAAGGACACAGCATAAAAACTCCTCATCCAAAAAATGCTTTCTAAACTAATCAACCCACCAAATTCAATAATTTCTGCACACCAACAGGATTTGCTACAGCTTCATAAAACTTTACATTCACCCAGTATTCTAGCAACACGACAAGGGCATGATAGCTTCCATACCAGCTAAGCACTGGTGAACGAAAATGCAAACTTATTCTTGTTAAAGGAAATATCATGAACGACAATACAGCCAATACTACTACTGATAACACTGAGAAAACCCAGCAAAACCACTCAGCACAAGACAGTCAGCAACACGAAACGTCAACAAACACCAATCCTGAGCCAGAAAAGCGTTGTGGTCACAAACATCCTTATGGCCCGCAACATTGTAGCCATGCCGATTGGCAACACTGGAAACAGTATCGTTGGAAAAAAATTGCTGCGGTGATCGGTTTAGTCTTCCTTGGCTTTTTTATCGGCAAGGTCACTAGCCATCATCACGGTCATCCAGGTTATGGGCATCACGGTTATTATCAACAAGCACCGATGATGCATATGCCTTATCAAGCTGCGCCGATGCCTTATTATCAACAGCCCGCACCGGTAGCACCAATGCAGCCTAATGTGCAACGCTAATCAAAAATGACATACACTACTGTGTAGCAAAGCAAGGTCACTTCGGTGGCCTTGTTGGTTTAGGAGAAGGCGATGGAAGTGCTCTTGATTGATGATGATGTGCGTTTAAGTGCCATGGTGGCGCAATATTTAGCTAATGCAGGCTATCAAATTACTAGCGCACACACGGGGCAAGCTGGCCTAGCAGCCGCTAAACGTGGTGGGTGGGATTTAATTATTCTTGATTTAATGTTGCCCGATGCGGACGGTTTGGAGTTATGTCGCCAGTTACGCTATCACTCAAGCACTAGCGCGATTCCGATTCTTATGCTTACTGCGCGCGGTGATGCCACTGATCGCGTGATTGGCTTAGAAATGGGCGCAGATGATTATCTACCCAAGCCCTTTGAACCAGCGGAATTACGGGCGCGTTTAAAAGCCATTCTACGCCGTGGTCAACATTCCGCCCAGCAACAAGCTTTATTACGCTTTGGTCGCTTAGAAATCGATCGCGATGCGCGTGAGCTACGGGTTGATGGTCAAATGCGCGAAGTAACCGCCTATCAATTTGATCTTCTCGTTGCCATGGCGGAACGTGCCGGTCGTGTACTCAGTCGCGAGCAATTATTAGATATGGTGAAAGGCGAACCCTTGGAAGCTTTTGATCGTTCGATTGATGTACATATTTCACGCTTACGGGCGGCCATTGAAGACGATCCGAAACATCCGCGCCGTATTATTACTTTGCGCGGCTCTGGCTATATGTTTGCTCGCAGTCAAGATGGAGAGGATGCATGAGTGCTGGGCAAGAAGATTATAAAAAATGCGGGCCACCGCTTAAAATTAAGAAACGCCGCCTGCGTAAACGCCTTGAGCAACATTGGCAAGCTAAAGATAGTAAGTTTTACGAATCGAGATTTCATAACAGTCGCCTGCGCAAACATTTGTTTTTGCAAATTTATTTTGTAGTTCTCGCCAGTATTATTACACTGGCTCTAGTCTTCGGCACTTTAGCTTTTCTACATGATCACCACCCCGCCCCCCATCAGCGCGCTGATCGCCCGCCTATTTTCTTTATGATTTTTATCTCGGTTGCTGTCGTTGGTCTTGCGGCCTACCCGATTTCACGCCGACTCACGCATCGTTTAGATCGCTTAAAACAAGGCGTGGAGGCTTTGGGCGCAGGCCACTTATCGACGCGTGTCGAAGTACAAGGTCAAGATGAAATCGCCTTGTTAGCGCGCAGTTTCAATCAATCCGCCGAGCGGATTCAAATCCTAGTGAATAATCATCGCCAATTATTAGCAAATGCCTCGCACGAATTACGCTCCCCATTGGCGCGTTTGCGTATGGGCTTGGAATTAATTGCGGAACAGGAGTCAGCGCAAACAGCAAACCTTGCACCGTTGCGTCAAGATATTCGCGAGCTGGATCAATTAGTAGAAGAAATTTTGCTGGCCAGCCGCTTAGATACCCCTGAAATTCCTTTGGAAAACAAACCTGTGGATTTAGATGGCTTAGTGGCTGAAGAATGCGCACGTTTGCAGCTTGAATGCGAGACCCAAGCAGTGACGTTACTAGGTGATGCGCGTTTATTGCGCCGCTTATTGCGTAACTTATTGGAAAATGCGACCCGCCATGGGGGTGGTGAAATCGAAGCTAGTTTAACCCTACTACAACCCACCCTAGCACAAATTAAGATTGCTGATCGCGGTAAAGGCATTCCTGACGAGGAGCGAAGTCGTATTTTTGAACCGTTTTATCGCCCTGCTGGGCACGGCGAAGGACAAGGTGGATGGGGTTTAGGCTTAAGTTTAGTCAAGCAAATCGCAGAGCGACATGGTGGACAAGTACGTTGTTTAGCACGTGAAGGCGGCGGTACTCGCTTTGAAGTGGATTTGCCAATCACACGCTCCCCTGTTTAAAGGATTTACAAGACTGCCTAATTCACCGATGATTCTGCCCCATCCAGAATATCATTGCAGAGCAAGCGCATGAGCGAGACAACAAAATCAGTAGCTAGCTGGGAAGAAACCCTTAATTCCGTTCTCGAGCCGCGTATACGTACCATGTTTTTTTTAGGCTTTGCTGCGGGCATTCCCATTCTACTGATTTTCTCATCGTTATCATTGTGGCTGGGTGAAGCAGGCGTTGAGAAAAAGACAGTTACTTTTTTTAGTTGGGCCGCCTTAGGCTATTCCTTCAAATTTGTTTGGGCACCTTTGGTTGATACCCTACCCCTTCCTTGGCTTACCCAGCGTTTTGGGCGACGCCGTAGCTGGATGCTGGTGGCACAAGCTTTTATCATGCTCGCGATTATCTTAATGGCCAGTGTTGATCCTGCCGCGAATTTAAACAACCTAAAACTCATGGCAATCGCAGCGGTTTTGCTAGGCTTTTCATCAGCCACCCAAGATATTGTGATTGATGCCTATCGGATTGAATCCGCTGATACCACACTCCAAGCGATGATGTCCTCCAGCTATATTGCAGGTTATCGACTCGGCATGGTTGTAGCCGGTGCTGGCGCTTTGTACCTTGCTTCATTATTTGGCTCGGAAAAAACGCATTATGTGTACGAAGCATGGCGTTGGACTTATTACATTATGGCCGCCATGATGTTAGTTGGCGTAGTAACCACTCTCATTATTACTGAACCCAGCCCCACGACCCTACGTACACGTCAGTATGCGACCCATGAATATTTGCGCTTAGTGGCACTTTTTGCTGTGGGAATAGCAAGCTTTATCTTGGTATTTTATGCGCTGAGTGTACGTGAGCAAAACCCCTTGGGCGTTTTCTTAAGTTTCCTACGTGAAACCAGCCATTTTGGACTTGCGCTCGCGGCTGCCATAACCGCCGGATGGCTAACCGTCAAAATAGGATTAATCGACCAGCAGATCGCCTATGAAACGTGGATAGAGCCCATTCTCGATTTTTTCAAACGCTATGGCCTCGCTACTGCCCTGCTCTTATTAACTTTAATTGGTTTATATCGCATTAGTGACATTGTGCTCGGTGTGATCTCCAATGTGTTTTATCAAGATATGGGCTTCACCAAACCTGAAATTGCTACCGCAGTAAAAACCTTTGGCGTCTTGGTCAGTATTGGCGGGGGCTTTTTAGGAGGCTTATTCGCAGCACGCTTTGGTGTGTTTAAAGCTTTATTGTGGGGTGCAATACTCGCCGCACTTAGCAATCTCACGTTCGTGGCACTCGCACAAGCCGGTCATAACCTAGTACTGATGTATAGCGCTATTACTGCCGACAATTTAGCGGCGGGCTTTGCGGGCGCTGCCTTTATAGCTTTTTTATCCTCACTGACCAATGTCTCCTTTACCGCCGTTCAATACGCGATTTTCAGCTCCCTAATGACCTTAATTCCTAAAGTATTAGGGGGTTATTCAGGAACCATTGTCGAAAATATCGGGTACTCGCAGTTTTTTATTGGCACCACCCTGATCGGCCTGCCGATTATTATTTTAGTTATATGGGCAGGCAAACGCTTGGAAATTAATAGTTAATCAACGAATCCGGCGCAATAAGAACAAGCCCGCACCAGTAAATGCAATTAAGGGCAAAACCGCAGACCAAAAAGGTGATATCCCATACACAAGCCCTGTATTGCTGACAATACGATCCAGCAACAAATAAGCAATGCCGATCAGAATGCCGATAAAGATGCGCTGCCCTGCCCCAGCATTGCGTTGAAAACCAAATACCAAAGGAGCCGCAAGAATAAGCATCACTAAGGTTGATAAGGGTGTGGTGAAATGTTTCCAATATTCCAGTTCAAAGCGCTCACTGCTCAACGCATTTTCTTTCTGATGCGCGATGTATTGCGCTAACTCGTTGGCCGCTAATTGATCCGGCTGCACAGTAGCAATACTCAACATATTGTCCGGCAATAACTTCTCAACGTCCAAAATTGCATGTTTCTCGATGCTTACTCCCGAGCGTTTAAGGTACTTATCCAACACTTGCTGTAATTGCCAAGTATTCGCTTGGCGAGTGGCAGTTTCAGCGCTCAGAATGCGGCTGATGCCACCTTCGTCGAGATTAATTTCATAAACCGTTAAACCATCTACTTTGGCTTCTGACCATATTTTGTCAATATGAATCAGACTATTGCCATTTTTTAGCCAAACACCTGCATCCGAAACCGCGACCTCTTGCTGTAAATGACTAATTTTAAAATTCTCGGCATAGCTTTCACTACGGGGCGCTACCCACTCACCTAACGCAAAAGCAGCGACACTTAGCACGACACCTAACTGTAAGGTGATGCTTACAATCCGCGCTAATGACATTCCTGCGGCACGCATCGCAACAATTTCGCTATTCGAGGCCATCGTCCCCAAACCCATCAAACTTCCAATCAAAACGGCGTAGGGAAAGTTGGTGTATAAAGTACGTGGAAAGCGATATAGCACATATAATAAAGCCTGCGCTGTGCCATAACGTGTGTCTGCATCGACATCACCTAATTCAGCAAGAAAATCAAATAAGCCAAATAATAAGCTGAGGGCAATCCAAGCCACTACAATACTGGCTAGTAAATTACGCCATAAATAGCGTGAAATAAGGCTCATGCGGGCTTTCCGTAATATTGGCGCAAAAACCATAAGCCGATAGCGATCACGATGATATGCACCCACCATAAGCCCAACCACATCGGCAATTTGCCATCATCCAGAAAACCGCGTGCGGTGATAAGTGCATTAGCATATAAGCCATATAATAAAATTGCCCAAGCTACCTTACTGTAGCGTCCTTGACGCGGCTTCGTATAACTCAAGGGAAAAGCAATAAAGGCTAAGACAGGGGTGGTTAAAATCACGGATAAACGCCATTGCAATTCAATCCAAGCAGCGTTGTCATTCATGCTTAATAAAGTGCTGGTGGGCAAGGAGGCTAATTCAGGCGCTTTATCAAAATTACGCAAAGGAATACGAATACCATGTTCGGCAAAACGTACCACGGTCATCCCACCACGCTCAGGATCATTCTCATAGCGATAGCCATCACGGATTTGCAAGAAACGCTCCCCCGTCACCGAATCAATAAATAGCATAGCCGAGCGCGCCCATACTAAAACCTCACTCTTATCTTGCTGGAGGCGTACAAAAAACTTTTCCATCACCGTGCGAGATTCGTCGATGGACTCCGCCAAGATTGTATAATTTTTAGTTTTATTGCCAGTGGTTACGAACTGTCCAGCGGGAATGCCAGCCGCTTCAGGGCGTTGTTGAACTTCACGCAATAAACTTTCGTGGTTTTGCTCCAAACGAGGCGCCAACCACAATACCGCCAGTGCCATTAATAAGCTGAGTGGCAAGACAAAACTAAAAATGGCACGGTAAAATTGCTTGGGTCCCACGCCAGCCGCTTGTAAAGCAACCATTTCAGAGTCGCGATATAAACGGCTAAAAGCCAACATCATGCCAATTAATAAAGCAACAGGCGTTAGTCTTATCAGCGTTTTTAAAGAACCATAGCTGAGTAGACCACCCAAAAGATCCACTGGTAAGTTGCCATTGCTCGCATTTGCTAATAATCTAACAAAGGTATTACCAATAATAATGAGTGATAAAACCAGCAAGGTAGCAAAAAAACTCAGCGCAATCTCTTTAAACAAGTAGCGATTGAGTATCATTTCGACAATTTTTATCGGTTAAATTTGAAATATTAGCGCATACATTAATTTTTAGCCGTGTTTAGACGGGTGTATAGTATTATTATCCAGTGTTTGAGCAAAAAAGGTACTTTCCTTAACGGGCTTGATTGCATATAGTCCAGCCGTATTGCTACTGCGCTCAAATATGATCATTATTCGATCATTTTACTGACAGATCACCTAGACAAACAAGCGCTCCACTAGACAAGTCTGGTTTAAGCGAGTTGCTGTGTAGGAGTAGGGGCGTGAAAAACAACTTAACCCGGCCAGCCGGTTCTTTATTATTTGCAGAAATATTCATAAGACGTATGACACGACTATCTATTTTGTTAATTGGCTTGGCAAGCTTGTTACCAAGCTTAAGCCATGCAGCTAATGAAGATGCCAAGCTACAAGCACAAGAGTGGCGCCGTATCGCCGCAGAAGCTACGCAAGCAGGCGATACCCAGCAGGCATCCCAAGCGCTAGCCGCCGCAAAACAGTGGGAGCAACTTGCGCAAGACGCCAAGGGCGGCGCTGCCAATCCAGCGGCTGGCAATACAGACGGCAATGGAGCCAACAAAAGTGCTACACCAAGTCCTCCTGTGGATGACAAAGCTGCACGCCTACGCGATGGCCTGCAACAAGCTATTTCCGATGGTGATTATAATCGTGCTAAAGGTTTTATTAATCAAGGCGCACAACCCACACCGGAAATGGTTCAACTCGCGGTTGATGGGGGTTATACAGGAATTGCGTATCTGTTATCAAAAAGTGGTGCAGCCTTAGATGGTGGTGTGTTAGGGCGTGCTTTATTAAAGGCCGCGAATGCACAAGATCAAGAACGCATAAAAAATCTGCTTAAGTTGGGTGCAAATGTCAATTACAGCGAGAATGGTGTGACGGCCATGTCGATTGCAGCACGCCAAAACAATATGGGAATGATTAGTTTATTACTTTCCCAAGGCGCACAGCGTGATCCTACTGAACTAGGCCGTATGTTGTTTCAAGCGGTTGAACAAGGTGAACGAGACAGAGCACAGAACCTGATCAAAATGGGTGCTAATGCAAATTATGCGCAAGACGGTATGACTTGCTTGTCACGCGCACTCGACCGTAATGACTTTGGTATGGTCAGTGCCTTAATCGCTGGCGGCGCTGCAGCCGACCCTGCTGTCTTAGGTAAAGCCTTATTCCAAGCGGTAGAGCAAGATGAACGGGAAAAAGTTAGTAGCTTGATTAAATTAAAAGCTGATGTAAATTTCTCTGCAAATGGCGTCACACCGTTAACAGTCGCTATTAATAACTCCAATCTAGCACTGGCCAATTTATTAGTGCAAGCGGGTGCCACAGATCCTTCCGGGCGCTTTGGTAAAAAAACATTTGATGCAGCCTTAGAAGGTGATACCGCTTGGCTTTCGATTTTGGCAAAAGTGCCCAGTTATGCGAATTATCGCAATGCAGAAGGGGAAACGCCTTTACACGCTGCTGCCTCTACCGGTCAAACAGAAGCCGTCGCTATTTTGTTACGTGCCGGTGTTGATCCCAATATTTTAACTGTCAAGAACTGGACGCCACTGCACCATGCCGCGCGTTTTGGTCATCAATTGCCAGTGATGCATTTATTGAAAGCCGGTTCAGATATTTATGCCGTGAATTCCGACGGATATGATGCTTATAAACTCGCGACCCTGGCACCGCGTGATACCAAAAATGATATTGATTCCTCTGGCGTACTCAATTACCTAAAGCTTTGGATGAGCCACCACCCTCGTCCGCAGTAAGCAAGGGTTTAAAGCGATCTAACCAATCTGTCCAAGTGCCATGCACTGCACTTGGATGGAGTGCGGTGCCACTCCGGTTTTCCACCAAGACTTTTTTCTCTTTATTATAAGAAACTAAAATCTGCCGCGCACGCCCAAAAATATCCTCCATCGGTACTGACCCAAAGACGCGCGAATCACTACTATTCGTGCGATTATCTCCCATTACAAAGACTTGACCCGGAGGAACTTTGACATCAATTTTAGTATTCTTTTCCTTGTTACGATCCTTCCAAACGACCACCCAAGTATTATCCGCATCGCTTTCTTGCACTACATCCATATCAGCTTGTGCGGTAATGGACTGCGTTAATAGCTTATCATTCACGCGCAATTCACTACCTGTTAACTGAACGTGATCGCCGGGTAGACCAATGACCCGTTTTACATAGCGAATGGTACGATCATTGGGGTAGACAAAAATCGCAATGTCGCCGCGCTTCACCGCAAACTCACAGTTTGGACAGTTATAACGCATATCTGCCAAAATATAATCACCCGCAATCAGATTGGGTTCCATACTGGCAGAAGGAATCAAATACATATCCACCCACCGTGAACGCACCGTCTGGCTGAGCCAAGGCACAAATAAACTCAGCATCAGTAAAGCCACCAACAAATAAACCCCAAAACCTTGCCAACTATGCAATGGCTGAGCGGGCTGGCGATAGGCTGAGCGGAAGGCTTGAATCATATTCGCCAACCATACCAATGAACTCAGGCCAGTGAACAAGGCTATCGCCCAAATCCCCCAAGCTGCAGGCAGGTGCACCAAACTAAAACCCAAAGCAGGCACACTTAAACTGGTAAAAATGAGGAAGAACCACGCTGCTTTGTTGAGTTCGCCGTTATAAATCTGCCCCAATCCGGGCAAAATAGCGGACAATAAAAAAGCCATTAATGGCTGGCGGCGATATAAAGAAACAGTTTGTGGCATGAATTTCCTTGAGTTCTAGCAAAGGTTTAGTTATAGCAGCCATTCCACGGGCAATAAAGCAATGGCACGAATAAAAATTTTCTGAATCAAGGACATATCTGGCTCATGCCTTAGTACTTGTTCACTACCGTCAGCATTTTGACGCTGCCATATTAGTCGGTCTTGCTCATCTAATTGCACTTTATAAGCACGATCTTCTACATAGCCCTGTAAATTTTGCACGGTTTGCGCGGCATAAGTAGGATTTTCAAATACAATCCCCATCTCGGTATTATGAATCATTGAACGCGGATCAAGATTGAATGAACCGACAAAAACCTTTTCACGATCCACGATAAAAGCTTTGGCATGTAAACTGGCACGCTTAGAACCTAGCAGTGACCACGCATGTTGTTTATTGGGCTGATGCTTCTTAAAAAAACGCCGTTTTTGCCGCTCGTTTTTCGAAATAACTTCGTAAATATTCACGCCAAGCTTTAATAGGCGCTTACGGTAATTGATATAACCCGCATGTACTACTGGCACATCATTAGCGGCATAGGAGTTCGTTACAATAGTGATCTTCACGCCCCGCTCGCGTAAGGTCGCTAAGGTCGCTAAGCCATGTTTTGCTGGTACAAAATAAGGTGAAGCGATAACCAATTCGTGTTGCGCCGAACGCAGAAGTGCTAATAATTCGGGCACCATATTGCCGCCCGTTTCAGAGAATTTTGAAACCACTTTATAGGGATCATCGAATAAAAGCCTCAAAGGGCCTTCATGTAGATCCAAAGGAGCCGCCCAACGCCAGCGATCAATACGTTCTTGATGTTTAAGCAGATTGTCACGATAACGCTTCAAGCTCTGATCCAATTGCGCGCGCCATGGTAGATATTCCGTATCACTAGCAGGTTCTGCCAAACGCTTAAGCTCGACCGCTAAGCCGCTATACCAATACTCTTCAAATGCTTTAACAATGGCCGCTACACTAGTGCCACCAATTAATACATCTAAATCGGCAAAAGCGACTTCTGGATTAAAGTTAAAATACTCATTCCCAATATTACGCCCGCCTACAATGCTAGTAATAGCATCAACGCTAAACGATTTATTGTGCATGCGGCGCGTGATACGCGGAAACCGCGCGATGTACTCTGGTAGGCGCGCAAAACGTAATAAAAAAGGATTAAAAATTCTAATTTCTAATTGAGGTGTTTCCTCCATCAAACGCCGCAAACGCGCTTCCCGACGCCACGTATCCATATCATCGAGCAACAAGCGAACTTGCACGCCGCGCTTGGCGGCCTCCACCAAAGCGGCAAGCATCGCCTGCCCTGTACTATCATCATGAAATAAATAATATTGCACCTCCAAACAACTGACGGCTTGGTCGGCCAAATGAATACGCGTTAATAAGGCTATTTCTGCATCATCTAAGGGATACACTAAACTAGAATCGTCTAAATCATCTACCATCAACGCTTGTAGCGCTTCATGCAAACACCCTTCTTTCAAAGATTGTTCCGGCATTCTTTCCTGCTCAGTCCATTGAACTCGAAACTGATGCTCACCTAAGAGACGAATAATCAACAAAAAAACGCCCACTGACACACAACAGGCTAATCCGGCTTCTAGCATTAACTTAGCTCAAGCTGAGCATCAGCCGGTAAATTGACTTGCAGGGCTTTACTCAAACGCGCCCAATCAAAAAAAGGCCCTGGATCGGTTTTGCGCCCTGGTGCAATATGCTCATGCCCGGTAATGCGCTCTAAACTCAAACTGGCATAGGCCGCAACCAAGGCTGGCAAAATCACTAGTAACGCGCGATATTGCGCTTCAGTAAAGGCGGTAAAATCTGAGCCTTCTAGCTCAATACCGATCGAAAAATCATTACAACGCTCACGCCCACGAAAACGCGATAAACCGGCATGAAAGGCACGCTGTTCAAACGGCACGTATTGCACTACTTCCCCATCACGCCGAATCAGGAGATGACTCGCGACACGCAAATGACAAATACTGGCAAAAAACGGGTGCGCTTCTGGCTCCAACTGATTAGTAAACAAACGATCAATAGCATCGCCACCAAACTGATACGGCGGCAAACTAATATTATGCAACACAATCAGCTCAGGCACACAACCGACAGGACGTGCATCACAATTAGGCGAAGCACAGACACGCGCTTGACTTAGCCATCCGTTTTCAATCATAAACTTCCTATGGGCAGTTTTAGGCACCGCGATTCTACGACTGCCCATGGCATTTAAGCAAAACCCATGAGCTAAGATAAGTTAACTAGCCCTTGTGCTGTATTTTACTGAGCAAACTGTATCTATCTATCCCACTATCAGCGGCATAAGCTGACCGTATTTTTGTAAAAATCGCGCCTTATGAGTTCTATAAACACACAACGTGAACAACGCCTTGGTTTTATTTATGGCGTTTTGTCGTATTTAATTTGGGGATTTTTCCCACTCTATTTTTATCTATTAAAACCGATTACGCCATGGCAAGTATTGATGCACCGTGTGATTTGGAGCTTTTTATTAGTCAGTGCTATCGCTTTGCTCCTAAAACGTTGGCAACCCATTAAAGAAGCACTGTTTAATCCCAATATTCTCAAACCCTTAGCTATTTCATCGGTGCTCATTTCTGCCAACTGGCTCATCTTTATTTGGGCGGTTGGGCAACAACGTGTACTCGAAAGTAGCCTTGGTTATTTCCTGACTCCGTTGATAAGTGTGACGCTAGCGCGGATTTTCCTACAGGAAAAAATGGATACCTATCGCCTGCTGGCCGTGTTATTAGCCTGCATTGGCGTAGCGTGGCAAGTGATTCACATGGGACAACTCCCTTGGATTTCCTTAGCCTTGGCGGGAAGTTTTGGCTTTTATGGTTTAGTGCGCAAAAAAGCTCCGGTAGACGCGCTCACGGGCTTAATCATTGAAACCGGCTTTCTCCTACCCTTTGCTTTAATCTATTGGCTATGGCTAATAGCACAAGGCGAAAATCAGTTTTCCTTCAACACACCTTTTACCACCTTCTTACTGATCGCTAGTGGTGCGGTCACGGCTATTCCCTTGTTAACCTTCGCCGCCGGCGCCAAACGTTTAAGCCTTACCGCAATTGGCTTCATTATGTACATCAATCCAACCATGCAGTTCTTAAGCGCCACCTTGGTGTTCAAAGAACCTTTTAATAGCACACAATTAGTCAGTTTCGGCTTTATTTGGGCAGCTTTGACGGTGTTTAGTTTGGGGGCAGTGCGCCACTATAAAAAACCTATTGTTAAATTAGCAAAGGCTTAAAACATGTTACAGATACTAAAAGCTAATAGCGAGGATGCTGAGGCGATCCTTGCTTTACAACGCCTAGCCTATCAATCAGAAGCTAGGCTGTATAATGACTGGACGCTACCTGCCTTAACACAAACATTAGCAAGCTTGCAAAAGGAGTTTAACGAGTCCGTGGTCTTAAAAATCTTACAGCATGACTATTTAATCGGCTCAGTGCGAGCAAAGCTAATCGACTCTATTTGCCATATTGGGAGGCTCATAGTCGCACCGCATTACCAACGCCAAGGAATCGGCTCAAGCCTTTTAAAAGCTATTGAAGGTGAATGTGCACACTGCGAAAAATATGTATTGTTTACTGGTAGTTTAAGTATTGCCAATATTCGGCTTTATCAGCACCATGGCTATACCATAACGCATCAGCAAGTTTTATCGCCAACAGTTGAGCTAACTTTTTTGGAAAAGCCTAATCAGCGAACTTAGCCTACTACGCTTCTTCGCTCGGCATCATATAATGCTGAAAATTTTCGATATAATCATCGAAATTCTCTTCCAACATTTGGCGGTATTCACCCATAAAATATTTCATCTGTTCGGCTTTAGCTTTTTTCAATTCCTGTGCTGAGTTATAGCCTGTAGCGCTTAACCAAGCATTAAAGCGTGCTGCGGCGTACATCATAGATAAGCTAACTTTCTCGCCATCCGTATTTTCATGGATTTGTTGGTTGGATAATTCAATATGTGCATCAGCACGCGTATAAAAACTCTCATCAATTTCTTCAGACATTTTTTTCGCCAGTGGTTTTTAGGATGTAGACACGTATTTGAGATACAAAAACCGAGGTCAGTAAGCACCTCGGATAATAATTTTTAATAGACTTATGCGCGCCAATTAACGCTCTTTCACATAGGGAATACCATCCGCTTTAGGAGGACGTGATTTACCTAAGAAGCCAGCCAATAAAATCACCGTCAAAATATAAGGTAAAGACTCAATTAATTGCACAGGCACTGTACCAATATGCGGCAAGCTTACCCCTTGTAAACGTACCGCTACGGCATCTAAGAATCCAAACAATAAGCAAGCAAACAATACCGGCCAAGGTCGCCAATTCGCAAAAATCAAAGCCGCCAAAGCCATAAAGCCTTGCCCTGCGGTCATATCACGAATGAATTGAGCATTTTGAGCCGTAGATAAATAAGCACCGGCAAAGCCACATAATACCCCTGCAATAATGACCGCTTGATAACGTAATGTCGCCACTGAAATACCAGCCGTATCGACTGCCTTTGGATTTTCACCCACCGCACGTAAACGCAAACCAAAACGGGTTCTATAAAAAACCCACCACGTTAATGGCACTAGAGCGAAGGCCAGATAAACCAGAATATTATGGCCGGACAACATATCGCTATATAAAGGGCCAATATAAGGCACGGTCTGCATAGACTCAGCAAAGGGTAACTGAATCGCAGTAAAACGCTCATTATTGGTCAATGAAGGGGTAGAACCACCTTGATGAAACCAAGCTAAACCCAATACCATGGTCAAGCCAGAAGCCAAAATATTGATAGCTACCCCGCTCACCACTTGATTACCGCGATGGGTGATCGAAGCAAAACCGTGCAAGAGTGAAAATAAAACAGAGACAATAATGGCAGCGATTAAACCTAACCATACAACACCGGTTAAATGGGCTATAGCAGCAGCGGCAAATGCACCAACCAACATTTTACCTTCCAAACCAATATCTACTACCCCAGCACGCTCAGA
Organism: Thiolinea disciformis DSM 14473; assembly: GCF_000371925.1. GTDB lineage: Bacteria > Pseudomonadota > Gammaproteobacteria > Thiotrichales > Thiotrichaceae > Thiolinea > Thiolinea disciformis. The sequence goes on from NZ_AQVE01000024.1 coordinate 63,282, forward strand.
ATATAAACCGGCTAGACCCGCGAATAATAAGGGAGTGGAAACCCGTAAGGTGGCATCCAAAGTTGAAATTAATAAGGTAAACCATTCACTCATGCGCTCACCTCATCTTTGACAAAACGTGATAAAAAGCGTTGAATTTGCGGGCGATACATACTTTCTAGCGCACCGGAAAATAGAATGATTAAGCCTTGAATCACGACGACCAAATCCCGCGTGACATTCGGCATATCAAACGATAATTCAGCGCCCCCTTGGTATAAAGCGCCAAATAACAAGGCCGCTAATACAATACCCACCGGATGATTGCGCCCCATTAAGGCCACCGCAATGCCCCCAAATCCATAACCGGCATTAAAGCCTAGCAATAAACGATGTTGCACACCGAGTAATTCATTCACCGCCACTAAACCCGCCAAGCCGCCCGAAATCAGCATCGCCATCATAACAATATGCTTAGGATTAATACCGGCATAAATGGCCGCATCGGGATTAGCGCCCACGGTGCGTAGCTCATACCCCCAACGCGTTTTCCACAAAAACACCCAGACCGCAAAGCAGCAAAATAAGGCGAATAGGAAAGAAATATTGAGGGGCGAGCTAGCAAAAGGAATACCGAACCAGCCCAGCATTTCACTCCACGTGGGCAGGAAAGAGCTTTCTGCAAACGAACGGGTTTCGGGAGACATTTGCCCTTTCTCGCCTAATACATTCACTAATAGATAAACCATCAATGAGGAAGCGAGAAAGTTAAACATAATGGTCGTAATAACAATATGGCTGCCACGATAAGCTTGTAAATAAGCTGGAATAGCTGCCCATGCTGCTCCCATTAAGGCAGCGGCTAAAATCGCAAGCGGTATGAGAATAATAGCAGGCAGCCAGCCATCAAACGCAAGTACGACTAAGCCGACCCCCAGACCACCGATATAAGCCTGCCCTTCTCCTCCGATATTAAAAAGCCCAGCATGAAAAGCGATCGCAACGGCAAGTCCGGTAAAAATAAAATTCGTGGTGTAATAAAGCGTATAGCCAATACCATTTTGATAACCGAATGCACCTTTCACTAATAGCTTGGCAGCATCAATCGGATTAACACCAATGGCTAAAAACACTAAGGTGGTAACGACAAAGGCCGTCAAAATATTCAAAGTAGGCAAAATTAATAAATTCGCCCAACGTTGTGCGGTAGCGGGTTTCATGCACTCGCCTCCTTTGCTCCGGCATTGGCCATCAAGAGTCCAAGATTTTTTTCATTAGCCTCATCGTGACTAAGTTCGCCGGTGATCATGCCATCACACATCACAATAATGCGGTCGGATAAGGTCATGATTTCCTCTAACTCCACCGAGACGAGTAAAATGGCCTTACCCGCATTGCGCATGTCCATAATGTGCTGATGAATAAACTCAATTGCACCAATATCGACACCACGCGTAGGCTGCCCAATCAGTAAGACTTGTGGATCAGCAAAAATTTCGCGGGCAAGCACGATTTTCTGCTGATTACCACCCGAGAAATTACTCGATTGCAGATGCGGATCACGCGGGCGAATATCAAAGGTCTCAGCACGCTGCGCATATTCATCCGCCATCACCTTGTCTTTTAGGGTGATTGTAGCGTTATAGCGCGCTTCACGTTGGTAGCCAAGAATTTGAGACTGGTAAGCTTGGAAAGGCAACACTAAGCCCATCCGATGCCGATCTTCTGGCACATGGGCCAATCCCAGACGGCGTAATTGCGCAGGGTTTTTACTGCGTTTTGGCGTAATAGTCGTATCGCCTAAACGTACCTCGCCCGCTTGGAACCGAATAATACCCGACAATGCTTGTAGCAATTCACTTTGCCCATTACCCGAAACCCCCGCAAGCCCTACAATTTCACCGGCACCAATCGTAAAGCTCACGTTTTTAACGCGGCGTACACCGCTCGCATCGGTTACCGACAGATTAGTGACTTCTAATAAAGCAGCACCTGCTGGTTGGGCTTTGCGCTCCACATGCTGACGCACTTTACGCCCGACCATTAATTCTGCAAGTTCCGGCATAGAGGTTTGAGCGGTTACACGATGCGCGACCATTTTGCCATGACGCATCACCGATACGCAGTCGGTAATCGCCATAATTTCTCGCAATTTATGGGTAATGAGCAGAATGGTTACGCCATCCGCTTTCAAGGTCGCAAGAATACGAAATAAATCATCCGCTTCTTGTGGGGTTAAAACACCAGTTGGCTCATCCAGAATTAGAATACGTGCTTTGCGATATAGGGCTTTGAGGATTTCAATGCGTTGCTGAACACCCAAGGATAATTGATCGACAGGTGTATCGAGTGGCACTTCAAGACCATAAGTCTTGGCTAACTCGTTAAGGCTGGCGCGTGCTTGTTCTGCACTTTGCTTTAAACGTGCACCACCTTCGGCTCCTAACATAATATTTTCAAGCGCTGTGAAATTGTCCACCAGCATAAAATGCTGGTGAACCATTCCAATGCCCGCAGCAATAGCTTGTTGCGAATTGCGAATACTCATCGGCTGACCCTGAATGAGCATTTCGCCACTATCGGCTTCATAAAAGCCATAGATAATACTCATTAGGGTCGATTTGCCCGCACCGTTTTCACCGATAATGCCGTGAACGTCTCCAGCTTTTATCTGCAAATCGATATGATCATTCGCCAAGACCCGCCCGAAGCGTTTAGTAATGCCACGCAGCTCCAGCGCATACTTACTGTGTTGCGCTGTCATAGGCTTTACATCTTGCAGGTATTGTCAGTCATATAATCGTGTACTTTGATGGTGCCATCGATGATAGCTTTTTCGATTTCTGCCATCTTCGCTTTATAAGGCTCGACCATTTTCTCGTTGTGCTCATCAACTGCCCAACCTACGCCCTTCTCGGCTAAACCTAATGTCACTTTCCCTGCTTTCCAAGAACCCTCTTGTTGCGCTTTGAAAGTATCATAAGCTGCATTATCGACTCGTTTAACCATCGACGTTAACATCGTGCCGGGTTGTAAATGGTTTTGGTTAGAGTCTACACCAATCGCTAATTTGCCATTATCTTTGGCAGCTTGGTAAACACCAATACCTGTGCCACCAGCGGCTGCAAACACGACATCAGCGCCTTGGTCAAATTGTGACTTCGCTAATTCGCCACCTTTACTTGGGTTATTCCATGCCGCACCGGTTGAGCCGGTCATGTTCTGGAAAACTTTTACATCCTTATTAACATACTTTGCACCCTGCTCATAACCGCAAGCAAACTTACGAATCAAAGCAATATCTTGGCCACCGACAAAGCCAACCTTCCCTGTTTTTGAAGCCATCGCAGCTAAAGCCCCCACCAAGAAAGAACCTTGCTCTTCCCTGAAAGTCACGGATTGGACATTGGGCTGATCAACCACTGAATCAATAATAGTGAAGTGCGTATCTGGAAATTCTTTTGAAACCGTTTCCAAGGCTTTAGATTGACTAAATCCTACTGAAATGATCGGGTTAGAACCACGTTGCGCCATACGCCGAATGGCTTGCTCAATCTGAGAATCATTAGCCGGTTCAAACTCTTGGACTTCAACTTTAGTTTCCTCGGTGAAACGTTTAGCCCCATTAGAAACACCTTCATTAAAGGATTTGTCGAACTTTGTACCTAAGTCATACACAATGGCAGGTTTGAAATCAGCCGCTAACACAAATGCTGGTAAGCAAGTGCCTACTACTACACTCAACAACAATTTTTTCATGGCAACTCCTGTGGGGGACAAAAATGAAGGATTTGTGACGAAGAATATAATCTTTTCTGATAACAATAGGTATCGTTTTTCGTAGTATTTGAATGCAGATCACTTCTACGACAGACTTTCCACGCTCAAAGGTAACCAGTTGCTGGAAACTCCATCAAGGATAACACTGAGGTTGAACTAGAAAATTTGAAACAAATAATCATGTGGCAAAAATCAACCAGCTCTGTTAATTTTCTGACCAGACATATCGCAACACTAGACCTCTTGCGAAAGCAATTTTCTTGATCGATAAATCAATGAGTTAGTAAAATCAGCTCCAGCTTTCGCAAGAGTCCTACTGATCTACCAATCAATATCTTTTATATTTCACATAATTTTATTGCTCTAAATTTTAAGGTCAAGGATGAGAAATTATGAGTACAAAAATACCTAATGCTACTAATGAATTTTTTTTTATAAATTGGATTTTTTATACTCTTGTATTAATTACACCATTGATTGTTAGTTTAAAAGTAATCCCTGTGCCAGAAAAATACCTAAGGTATTGGTTTAATAGAAACGTTTTTGATTTTTTCTCTTATTATAAATCAATATTATTAATTATCTTTGGATTAATTCTTTTCCTTATATTAACCGGTCATGATTTAAAGGAGTTGAAGAAGCGTCTTTCGATACAGGTTCCAATGACTTTGTCATGAATCTCGATAGACTTAGAAAAACAGATCGTCTTGCGTGCTAGACGTTTAATCCAAATCCTCAAATTCAGGTTTTGCCGTTCAATGCTTTGTGTGTAGCGCTTAGTGATTAAATGCTTATCTTCAGGCAATAAACGCTCATAAGCGCCCCAATCATCCGTGCAATACAATGCCAGTTTGAAAGGTGTCAACCGTTCCAAGAGTTGCTTCAAGGTG
>NZ_AQVE01000025.1 GCF_000371925.1 Thiolinea disciformis DSM 14473
GGCTGTCCCAATTACAATCGCTCGCTTGCAGTTCTACGCAGATCAGCGATTTAACACCCGTAGCCGGGCTGTCCCAATTACAATCGCTCGATTGCCGTGGTAACAAGATCAGCGATTTAAGCTCAATACCCATCTTACCAAGCCTGATAGAATTAAATATTAGCAAGCTAAAAGTCGATGATCTCTTGTTTTTTGGCGAGGCTAATTTTCCTTATTTATCAAAAATAACTTGCCTACAAAGTACGATAAAAAACGCCGACACACTACCAACTCTACTAGAAGAACGTGAAAGAGAGCTCTACTTAGCAGGTAGCCACATTAATCATATACCTAGTGTGCTATTAGGGCGTGAGCATGAGAACTGTTATGAAAATTTAGTTCGTTATTATCAAGCGCTAGAGCAAGGTTTTGAGTGGCGGCGGCAATTAAAAATTCAGCTCATTGGTAATGGTCGTGTTGGCAAAACGAGCTTGGCCTATGCCTTAAAACATCACCAGCCAGCACCGGCGCAGATGGAATCCACGCATGGCATCCTCATTGAGGCATGGCCACACATTCAACAAGACACTGGTGATGAAATTACTTGGCAAGTCTGGGATTTTGGTGGCCAAGAAATCTATCATGCCACTCATCGCTTATTTTTAAGTGACGATTGCGTCTATTTACTCGTCTGGGCTGAAGACACCGAGGAACAACCGGAGGAAATCAATCACCCCGTCAGTTATTGGTTAGAGGCCATTCACGATATAGCGCCGAATAGCCCAGTGATTCTAGTAAAAAATCAAATTGATCGTGCTGATAAGTTGCCAGCCGCACCTTCAGACTTAACCCTGCAAATGCTAGGAGCTGATCAAATTCGCCAAGCTGTAAAAGTTTCTGCTTTGCAATATAAAAATATCAATAGCCTTAAAGGCACGATTCAAGACGTCATTGAGGAACTAAAAGGTCGAGTTTATTTACAATTGCCCAAGACTTGGTTGGCTGTTGAAGCAGCCATTAACACGCTTAAGCAAACAGAGAAAACACTCAGCTTTGAACAGTTTGAGCAGCTTTGCCAAGCTCAGCAGATTGATTATGCTGAATGGTTTGTAGATTACCTACACAAAACAGGCATTCTTTTTTATCAAAAAGGCGCTTTCCAAAATCAAATTATCCTCGATCAGAACTGGATTATCGAAGCAGTCTACAAAGTATTCGACCGCAAAGCCGCCTATCGAAATATTTTAATTAAACACAATGGCAAATTATTAGGCGCAGAAACAAGTTTAATCTGGCCAGAAGCGACTGAACAAGAACGTGAAATTTATTTAGGTTTCATGCGTGATTGTCACATTTGCTATGAAGTAAACAAAAAATGGGACACGCCCTTTGTAGAGCGGGAATATATTATTCCTGCTTTCCTACCCCAACAATGCCTCCATCAAGTCACTTGGGGAGCAATGCAAGACAAGGATTGGCACTATGTGGTTCATTACCCTTTCCTGCATCGGAGCATTATTGAACGCTTGATTGTGCGTTTAGGTGAGACCTATAAAGATCAATCGAGTCCTTGGTATCAAGGCATTTATTGCCATACCGAATGGGGACAAGTTTTATTAGTCTGTCACTTGCAAGATAAAACGCTATCCAATCAAGGTTGCTTACAGTTTAGTTTACGCGGTGCATCACTCGAGCACCTATTACATGCCTTGTGTAAACTCGTCAAAGAAGTTAGCCCGCATAATCGTTATAGCGAGTCTTTGCAAAAGGGACTTCATGACCAACCCACCCCCTTACCGGAATTTCAGGAAGAAGAAACCATGAGTTCTCGCCTCGATGCAGCCCCAGCGAAGCAAGCGATTCAAGTATTTATCTCTTATTCTAAAGAAGATAAAGAACACCGCGTGGAACTGGAAAAACGCCTAAAACTCATTAGCCGCCAATTCAAGGTTAAGGCATGGACGGATGCGCAATTAATGGCTGGAGGCTTGGTGCATGAAGATATTAAAAAAGAACTGGTTAACGCGGATGTTGTGTTGTTGCTGATCAGCCGTAATTTTTTATTAACCGACTATTGTTATGAGGTAGAGCTACCTATAGCGCTAGAGCGCTATCATGCTAAGAAAAATGTTGTAATACCCATTATTGTTGGTTCGACCCCTGATTGGACCGAGCAGACTATTGATGGATTTAAGCTAGGCAATATCACAGCACTACCGACCAAAGGAGTGCCTTTGAGCAAATGGGGCAAGGGCAAGCAAGAAGAGTTTTGGGATGAAGTACAAATAGGCATTAAAAAACTTATTATGCACTTGCTGGAAAGCTGAGCTAGTCCATTAGCCAAAAACCAGATGAGTCCAACCGCAAAAGGAATTAAACGTGAGTGAAACAGAAAAACCATTGAGTATTGATGCAGGTAGGTTAAAACACCTAGAGATGCTACAACAAGTCATTGCGCGCATGGCCAATAACTCTTTTCTAGTCAAAGGCTGGAGTATTACCCTCATTTCAGCCCTACTGGCTTTTGCGACCAAAGACAAAATGGCCGCAATGGCTTGGATTGCCTTTTTACCTTTAATAGCCTTTTGGTTATTGGATGCCTTTTTTCTGCATCAAGAGCGTTTGTTTAGAGCGCTTTATACTAAAAACTGCCAACCGCCCCTTGATATACTTAGCGACCTCAGTTTTGATACCCGCTCAGTACACGATCAAGCTGCTTCATGGTTTAAGACTATTTTTTCAAAATCATTGCTGATTTTTCATGGCTTATTAGCCTTTATGATTGTAGCCATCATCGTGTTTGTGCACTAAATCAGCAAATATTAAAACGAACTAGCCCCCAATTGAGGTGCAATCCTGCTCTTAAATACTTGGCGCATTAACTGAGCAGCTTCACGCATTTCTGACATCAAATCTTGATACTCGCTTTCAGTCAAGCGAATGACTTTCGGTAAGGATGCGCTTTTTGACTTGCTCGGCTGGCTTAAAGTTGACGAGCATACGCGCTTCGCTTTGGGTGAGCGCTGCGTAGTTGTAACCATTAATTGTTTGGAAGGCTTCTTCAAGCTCGCCATGTTTATGTCTCAATTGCTCAAGCAGAGTTAAATCCAGTTTTAACCTAGCACTATATTGCTTTCCGGTCAACGCAACAGCACCCAACACTGAAGCATTTTGCTGTTGAAGGTGTGAGGCTAATGCGGCAAAGGTTCCGCCTTGGGTTAGAGTATCATCCAGTAGAACATAAGATTGCCCTTTAAGCACCGTACCCGAAAACTCAGGAATAACAAAAACTCTGTCTAACCCGCTTAAGGTAGTGCGTGAAACTTTAGTAAGTTGGCCTATTCCTAGTTCCACTTTTAAGCCCAATTGGTTTTCAAGATATAGCGCGATAGCTAAAGGAATTTTGTTTCGACCTTGTGCTTCCTGTGCTAACACTGGTAAGAGAGTAGCTTTTTGATCAAGGTAAGGTTTAAAGATATTTAAATCAACAGTGCTTAGTAAATCATCTACTACTAACAAGGCAGCATCAAAGTCACCTGCCTTCGCAGCCGGGTAATGTGGGTGTTCATTTAGAGTGCCTAAGCTGTGAAAAATTAGAGCATCCGCTAGGTTTACTGGATGATTGCCACGCTTAGCCATTTAACGCCGTACCCCCTTGAGATTCATGGGTAGGAATCCAACGGCCATAGGTCTTTCTAATCATCCCCCAATCTTTATGCCCCATTTGATCAGCAACCCACATGGGTTCTTCACCTCTAGAAAGTAGCATAGAAGCAAAGGTGTGGCGTGTTTGGTAAGGCTCACGATATTTAACCTCTGATCTTTTTAAAGCTGGTGTCCAAATAGTTTTACGCAATATCTGATCACCTTTCCAAGGTTGGTTTTTACGTGAGTCGTGAAACACTATTTCGTTCAATGACCCTGTATAAGTAAATTGATTAAGTAGTGCTTGTTTAGCTTCAGGCTGAAGCGTAATCGTTCGATACCCTGACTTAGTTTTAGCCCCTTTTAGAACACCATTAACTTTGGCCTGACGTACATAGAAACGATTATTTTCGAAGTCGATGTCTTGCCAAGCTAACGCTATTAGTTCAGAGGTTCTTAAACCTGACCAAAATGCAAATTGAAAAAAGTTTCTTTCCTGCCCCTCTAGCTGACTTAGGATTTTTTCAATTTCCGTTCTAGTGAATGGCTCAGGCTCTCTTGGTGAAACAGGTAGGTTTCTGATGCGTTCTAGTGGATTTTTCTCAATAAAGCTATCGAGATAAAGCTCTTCATAGAGCTGGCGTAAAGGGATAAGAATATTGTTTTTACGCTTATTAGACAGTCTCTTAAGGCCAGCTAGCCATTCCTTCACTTGAATAGCAGTTAAATCAGAAATAGCTAATAAACCAAACTGCGGTATCAGATGATAGAAAATAGCACTTTTATAGCCTTGTATAGTGCTTTTCTCATACCTAGATTCATTACGCTTGAACCAATCCTTCAAACCTTCCGCGATTGTATAAAAATCAGCACGGCTTTTTAGTAGCATTTTCCCTTTTTTGCTATTAGGAAAATGTTTCGAATAGTCAAAAATACCCATACTAATTTCAAATAAAATAGTTTGGAGCTTTTGTTCAAGTAGCTTCCAACCGCTTTTAGTCGATGGCTGAGGGTGAGTTTCACGGCAACGTTTACCGAGATAGGTAAAGGTCATAACAACACTATTACCTCTTATGGTTAAGCCTTTCCGTTTACTAACCATTGATTCACAGCCTTCACAATCAGCATGTTTCGCCCATTCGTGCCTTTAAACCAGTGCACTCCAGTAACCAAGCTACCTTTTTTAATATATTGGCGAATAGCTTCTTCACTAAGACCGCTCATTTGGGCAAATTTTTTGATTGTTACAAATTGGTTTATATCAATACCTGCCTCTTTCACGATTTAGCCACCTCAAACGATTCTGCAAGGTGCATAACCTCCTCTTCATTCGCTAAACCACCTTTGTTTGGGACTTTTTTACGACCCATAATGACAGCCCAAAAGCTTCCTAACTTTTGCGCGATGGCGTAGCCAATACTTTTTCTTTTGCCTAAAGCAGTAATTTCAGGGCATAAATCCTGAAACTTAATACCCAAAATTTTTTCATAACTGCGATAGGTTGCTGGTGTATGGCATATTTTAAGAATGCGCCAGCCAAAATGCTGCCCCATGATTAAAGACCCTAAAGCACTTTCCAAAGTAGTGGATTGCCCCTTAAAGTCATTAATGTGTTGCAAGATGCGTTGCTCAACCTCTTTATCGAGCATTAGAAGCGAAGTCTGTTGTGTTTCCATAATCAGTAGTGTCTATGAAAGTTGCTAGTGACTTTCATAATATACATACAAACATGCCTTTGTCACATTACGATTCGATTAACATTACTAATTGAGCTGCAAATTCCGTTTTAGTGAACTGTTGAATCGCATCTTGAAACTTCACTACCACCTCAATTTGATCGTTCAAGGTAAGCACACCACAAATATGACCAATACTAGATAGGTTCGGCTTTTGCTCAGGGGCTTCTATATTTTTTCGTAGTACAACATGCTGATAAATTAACTTAACCGCTTCTTCCAGCGTAAATTCATTCATGCTCATTCTCGCTTTATGGTTTGGCATGTTACTCAGTAAGAACCATTAAAAATGGTGTTAGATGAGGATGTGCTTTTTACCTCGTATAGTTATTGATACAAGTCCAAGAAGACGCCTTCGGCGCTGCTGCCACCGCTCACGCTCGACAATTCCTCCCCTGCGCAAGCTCGGGTCGGAATTGTCCAGAGTGATGCGGTGGCCTCTTGCGTAAGCGTCCAAAAATGCTTTCTTGCATCATAAATAGCGCTAGGGCTTTCTAAGCCGACTACAGGTCGAGCGGCTTGATCGCCATAACGGTTATGTGTCAGAAAGATAACTTCCCCGGTCTCAGCCTGTAATTGGCGTGGAAAATCGTAATAAGGTTTAATGAGATGCTCCCGCCTAGGGATTTCAATGCCTCCCATCGCTAACATGAAGGCCGCCCAGTCATTAGCAGTTGCAGCTTGACGGGCAGGCTCTAAAATCTCATCCTCTTGTGCATCAAGGCGGCGTAGTTGACGCCAGACACTAACACTGGGTCCGCCTATTTGTTGGAATTGGCGAATGCCCCACGTAGTTACCCAAGCATTAATACGTTCAGCCGTTTGGGTAGGTGCTGGTTGATCAGGCTCTGACTTAAGGCCATAACCGTCAATGTTTTTCGCAATGTATTTAGCGATATAACCCGCTGCGCTTCCTTTGCTAGGGTCAATGGAAACAGCTTTAAAGCGATGCACTTGTGCGCCTGGTTCGTCAGGGTTATCTAATAGCGCATAGTGTTTTAAAGTGGCTTTAACTTTGTCTTGATGTTCAGGTGGCATAAATAACAGCAAATGCCAATGTGGTGTTCCATCATGATGCGGTTCGACCACGCGAAAACCATAAGGCCGGATACCTTGGCGGTGTAACTCAGAGCGCATTAATGCCCATAGGTGGGTTAGATATTCCTGAGCTTCTCGAACAGTCGTGCCATCATAATTCGGGTTCATCTGCCCATGATGTAAGCAAGCGTGCATTCTTGAGGGTGTGGTGAGGGTATAAAACTCACCCACATGACCTAAGAGATTTGCCACCACCTCAAAGCCCTTAATCCTCACCATCAGTTCAGCACGGCGAATGGCTGGATTGGATACCGAACGATCTACTAATTCTTGTAAGGCGTAGCTTTGTCCATTTTCATTGGTGATAAAGGTCGAGGATAAATAGAGGCGGTTTTGATCGTGCTGTTGACGCTTAAGATGAACCACATGATCACTGACATAGCTTTGGCGGCAACGGCTTACTGCTTCAATGCTGCGTGCTATATCGCCTATGGTACGCAAGCGTAAGACTTTGAGTTGACGAAACCACCATTTCTCGCAACCTAAGCGGTTTAAAGCAGGTTCATAGGCATCATTTTTAACAGATGGTGCTGCTATACCATAACGTCCGATCCATTGTGAAGCCGTTTGATAAGCCTCCTTTTCACTTTGAGCACTTTTTTTCATGCCACGACAACGCCCCGCATATTGGCGAGCTTTTTGTTTTAATGCTTCGCTATCAGCACATAAATTCAAATCGTGCAGGCAAAGACGCTGATGAATGGTATTGAGTTCGTGGTGAGCTTGGTCGTAATCATAGCGTTCTAACGTTTTAGCAAAGCGAAAGGCTAAATCCGAAGCAAGCGGGGAAAGATCGGAAAGCAGCTCATCATAGGAACGCTTTTTAGAGGATGTGGCAAATTTGTGGCGTAATGGAGACCGATCAAGACCTATCGGGACTAATTGCCGAACCTGAGCGTGTTCGTTAAGTCGTTGATTACTATAGGTCTTAGTGGGTCTAGATAGGTCTAGGGTAGGTGTAAAATTGGCGGAGAGCGAGGGATTCGATAAGCGCTTGCAAACTATTGTTTATAAATGAAAAAAGCATTAGCACTATTCACAACTACAAACAATAATACAAACTTTTATCATTTTGCCTGTCTTTTACACAACTTTTACACGACCTGCTTGCAATTTAGCACCCGCACCAGAAAAGCCTATGTTGTATGCCTGTTCGACTCCTTAACTACCACACACAAGCGATTGAAGCAATTGCGGTAATTTCACTCAAATGAGCGTTATCAATTAGCTCAACTTATAGAAATAAGCAAATTAGTGCCCTACTAGCCTCAAAATAGAGCTTTTCAAATTTATTTCTTGGTGTGGGGAAGAAAAAAAAACCAGTATACCGTGGGAAAACGGTAATAAAGGTAATAAAGGTAATATGAAAATAAGAATTTATTTAAAATCAATAAGATACTAACGGTAAGAAATATTACCTTTTAGGGTAATGTACTTTAAGGCCATTTTATTAATTTTCTTTAAAATCAACATCTTATAAAATTCCATAAGCATTTGCTTTATTACCTTTCATTACGGTAATGACATTACCCTAATATTACCTTTTTCATTACCCTGTAAGTATTTGATTTATAATATAAAAAAGACCATATTACCTTTATTACCGTTTTCCCACACTATAGGTAATAATTTTATTTTTGCAAATATCAATGACTTACAAGCGTTTTTTTACCGTTATTTGGTTATATATTGATCATAAAAAAGCCGGATCATTGTCCGGCTTTTAGTGAATCATCATAAGTTTTACTAATTTTCGCACTATTAACTACTTAAGCCGCCATTGCTTGCCCTGGTCCAGCAGTGTTGGCAAACACAAAGCATTTAACAGTTTTGCCCTTGATTTTGGAAAAGGTTGCGCAATTAGCATCGATAAACTTGTAGCGCCTGCTTTGCTTGAGTTCACGTCTTAGCTGTGTCAGATCAAGAGGTTTGAGTTTGTTTTCGGCAAGTATTTGCACAAAATCCAACAAGCTAATGGCTATTCGTGTCTGATCACTGGAATGATTCACACGGTGGCCTGACTCATCTTCCAAGAAGTGGTACATATCCCAAAACTCAGCCACTAGAGGAGTATCGGCTTCTAAACACTGGTGGCGCTCAACACAACACTGGGTTAGGTAGTTATCCAATGACACTAAATCTGAGGCGAGTAAACCGCCCAAAATACCTGTTTCCTGCAAAGCGTGTGCCATGGCCATAATCTGCGCATGGTTGTGTCTAATACGCTGATTTGTTAAATCCACACGGCTTTCTAAACGCTCAAATATCGCTTGATAATGCGCCTTATAGACGGTTAACAAGCCCTTTTCTTGAGTAATACAAGCGGTCATGAAGCCATTGATTTGCTCCATATCCAAACGCTGTAAACGTTGTGCGGCATGATAGCCTTGGCTGCTGAAATGTGACTTATCCCAATACACTTGAATAATACGCTCCATCGTGGCAGGTTCAGCGTCAACGGGCGTATTTTGGGCAATCACAAATGCACCTCTAAAAGGTGGCTCATGGGTTTCAATCCCAGTATTTTTGGGCGATGTGCCGCGCATCCCTCGCCCGTTATATAAGGGCTTGGCTTCATTCAAATCAAAGGTACGTCGCTGATGTCCGCTTTCATTCTTACTAGGATCACCTTCAATGGTCACTAAAGGCATGTTGGCAAGCTGTGCGAAAGATCGCCATCTATTGGAATGGGTCGCTTTGGCCAAATCTAAGCCTTCATATCCCTCTCGTCCGGTGAGCTTCCATAAAAAAGTGAGTACACTGGTCTTACCTGTTCCGGGCTGACCGCATAACTCCAAAAATGGGTAAGAATCTTGCTCTTTGCGTATCTGCTGAACCAAGAAAGAACCTGCCCAATAAGCAAGAATAGCCAGACCTTTTGCACCATACGCCGTTTTATAATCGTCTAACCATAAGTCAGGTCGGTGTGCCTCCAGTGGATCACCAATAACCACAGTGTCTTGGCGAAAAGTGGTTTTCACTTGGCGGCCATCTGGCAAATCAAAAAAGTCATCTTCATTGACCCGATATAGCCGCCCATCAAATACTGCGTGCTTGGGGAAAAGCCAGCCATTTAATTCAGTGCTATAGCCTAAAAAGTTGATGGTTTGCACCTCAGATAAAGGTTCTCCTGGTGGAAACCAATAAGTATTTTGATACTGCTCAAGCTGCTTGGTATTGCCGGTGAACATCAGCCCTGCCCCCACATCCATTAAGCGGTCTTTGAATTTGGGTGCAGCCGCTAAAGCTGAGGAGGTAAAAACATCCTTATAAATTTGCGGCCTCTGATGCTCCCCAGCGGGGCGAGTGACACGCAAATAATACGAACTTTCACCACTCAACGCATCTTTCTGGAAATACAGAAACTCTGGCTTGCAGTTGGCAATATTTTCCAATTGAATCGGGTTATCTTCATCCTTATCGCTGTACTTAGCGGCGTAAAGCTGGTTATCAAACTCAAAAGTGAATCGGTGTTTATTCGTATAATCAACAATTTCCAGCGCCTTGCGGGTGGGTGAAATGGCTGTGAGTAAACGCCCTGTATGAAACCATTTTTTAAGCTTATCGCGTGAAATCACACCGCCACATGCTTTTAAGAGGTCATTCCAATCGCATTTTTCCCGATCCGGTGCAAGGCAGGCTTCCGCTTGCTCATTCAAAGCGCGTAATTTGCGCACTAATGCTTTAGTGTAGCGCTGGCCTGCCTGATCATTATCCAAAGCAACTACCCAATGAATACCTTTGCCCAAATAAGCTTGAATCGCTTTTTCTGGCCAGTTGTTGGAGGACATTAATGAAACTGCACTAAAACCAGATTGAATTAAAGACAGCGCGTCTAAGATACCTTCGACTAAAAAGACCTGTTGACCACTTTTAGGCTCAAAGTGTTTAGGTTGCCACCACAAGCCCTTATAACTTCCGTTAAAATGTGCTTTTTTCGGTTTGTCGGGCATTTCAATCACTTGAATAAAGCGTTCCCAATACACGCTTTTTTCGGCATTTAGAAAGAAACGAACTGTTTCTGTGCCCTTGGGTTCACGTACTGCTTCCCGCTCATAACGTTGACCTTGGACAAACTCGGCAGCAAACAAAGCAGCGTCCAAACCACGGCTGTGTAGATAGGCTTTGGCCGTGGCGTGTGGGTCATTCTTGGTGGGTGGGTACAACGCATGCAGGGGTTTCCACAACTCAGGATATAATTCGCGGGTCTTACTCCCCCAATTACACTTAGACTCACGCCCACACTTTAAATGATGTGGCTCTGTAGCACTGATAAAAAGCTCCTTCTTACCACATGAAGGACACTTACCCTCACGTAAATAGTCGCCACGACGTTTTAGCCCATAATCGGCTTGTAAGCGCTTAATGACTTGCTCAAGCTGCATGACTCACCCCTGTTTCATGTCTGCGGTTATCGGGAAATTGCTAACAGAGAGGTGAAAACACACCGCATTTGTTATAAGCTTGCTTTGTTGGTTTTTTGATTGGAAGCCTTGAATGTGTCCAGCATTCAGGGCTTTATTATTTCTGTGAGTCATGCTTACCCTCCTCTTGAGTAGCGTGAATGAGTTCGGCCAGCTCTGCCACATCCCAACGTGGACTGTTTTTGCCAAAGTGATAACTGGGGGTCGGAAGTTTGCCCTCCCGTTGTAAACGATAAGTGGTAGAACGGCTAATGCGGTAACGCTGACAAATATCCTCACGTGTTAACCATTCCACCGGCTTCGATAATTGCTCTTTACGCTTTTTTAATTGGCGCTTGGCATCATCCCAATTCAAAAACGTTTCTTTTAATACTTTCATATAAAACCCTCTGTTTAATAAAAGAGGCAAGGCTAATGACCCTACCCCATTAATCACTATTTAATTAACCGCCTTTCTCCTTTGATCATATTAGGGTTTACATCAATAATGATATTCGGGTGAATAATCTGAATCTCCACCAATTGAGAATGCAGACGATTAATATTCACTTGGCAACCGTCTTTCTTAGCCTGCTCGCGAATCGCTAATACTTGTGCAGGTGTTAAATTCTCGCGAATAACCTCGATATGCTGATTCATGATGGTTTACCCTGCCCTGCTAAAATATAGCGCGGCTTACCATTGCTATAATCTGGATTATCGTCGAGTACACCTAAGTTATAAGCACGGTCTAACCAATCATCAGCCATCGCTGCAATTAATTTAATGCCCTTCGCTAATTTACGCTCACTGATAAATTGTTTAGTGGGCTGCATGGTTGGACTCGCTAAACCTGACCTCACCTGAGTTAGCCACTCTTGAAACGCACCTTCTTGAACACTCTGCGGGGCGGTCGCAATATCGCCCCCTGCTGACCCTGCGTTCGGTAGGTGTGCTAACCCGACGTAACCCGACGCGTTCGGTTCTGAACCGGTTTTGACGTTCGGTAGGGCGGGTAGCTCAGAGTGGGTACTACGTTCGGTGAGGGCACTCGGTAGGGTAGTACGGGTCGGCTGGTGGGACTGCCAACCGAACCCCACCGAGCTAACACTCGGCACAAGGGCAGTCGGGGCTGGTATCGTCACCGCTAGTGCTTTTTGATTTACGTAAGTTAATACGGAGGGTGAAGGCGACATTTCCACTTGGAGTGGTTTTTGATGCGCTTCGCTAATATTCCAATCCAAGGTTTTATTCATGAATTGGATTAATGCAGGGAGTGGGGTAGGGCGAATGAATAATTCTTCGAAAAATCCCACACCAATAATCGCACCTTCCAAAGCGAGAGAGACAATTAAACCTACCACACTAGCGGCTAAACTAAACCCTAATAAATTGGGATTTATTTCCGGTGCTTGCTCTCTTAATAATTGAGCCTGTAGGCGCTTTTCATTCGCTGCAATGCCTGACGCATTGGCATTTGCCAAGGTCGCAGATTCCGAGTAATAGGTATTCAAACGATTTTCTTTGCGTGCATCTATTTCGGCTTGACGGGCTTGCCATTCGGCTTGCTTAATTCGATCATTCGAAGCAGATAATTCTAATTGGGTAGCTAAATGTACCGATTGGTTTTTATTCAGCATCGCGTGAAAACTAGAATCCGCCGCCATCAAGGAATAACCAAACAAAGGGATGGCTAACACCAAGGCCATGCGATAAATGAAGGTGAAACGGTGTCGCCATGCGGCAATAATCAAACGTACTAAAAACGCCTCTGCCAAAGTCACACCACCCATCACCACCGCCGCAAACAGGGCTACTCCTTCATGAAAGGCCGAAAACACGTTATAGGTGAAAAAGCAATTAAATCCGGCACTAGCGAGCAATAAAGGCCACTTGATCAAGGGCAACAGACTTGCACCCGCTGACTCGCCACGAGCAACACGTTTAGCATCTAGGTACAGCACTACTGCTGCAATCAGGATCACGATAATAGCTACGATGATTAGGCTATTCATGTGACCACCTCCGATGTTGCTTTAGCTTTCAAAATCGCCGTTGTGCGGTCTAACTCGTTCAGCGAATAGAAGCCTGCGTGGTAGTAACGCTGTCCCGTAGCGACGCTTACTCCATCCCACACGCCTAGCGAATCGCGATAAATCACCGGATCATTGAACACATCAAGATCATAATCACGGTGCACAGTAGCTAGCACGTTTTCCATGTCATTCGTGACCGACTTGCCGCCTTGATCCAGATCAATAATGCAGATGACACCCTGCACCACATCCACGCTAAACGCGGAACCACCGAATAATTCCGGCCCAGTATCACGTTGGTTTTTCTGTTTCATCCGACAAATAGCACCCATACCCAACATCACAGATACCGGGTCAGTGAGGTTTTTGCCACAGCAGATACACTTAGGGTATTTGATTCGGCTCATACTGCACCGCCTTTGCCGAATATATGGAGCACCTTTTGCTTGAGTTTGGCGACTTTGGCTTGAAGATACAGCGACAGCATGAGGGCTAATAAATAGCATTTTTGGCGTGTATTTAAAGGTTTCATGCTCTCACCCCTTGCGCCTGCACATAGTGATCATGCAAATCAGCAGCGAGCTTTTTCGCGCTTTGGCTTTGCTCCCATGCTTTATTGGCGGCGAACTGAAGGGCTTGTCTGACATGATCCACTTCAATAATAGCGTGGTGTGCCAAGGTATCGGCTGCTAATTGCAACAGGCTATTAATGAGTTCCAGCTCACTGTGAAGGGTACCTGCGTTACGGTGGTACTCTGCGTTAGGGGTATTCATGCTTGCACCCCCTGTCCGTTGCGACTCTTTGGATTCACAGGCTTCAACACGTATCGATTAATCCACTTGACCCAAGCCGTCGCCCGTAGTGCATTGGCTTGGCTCGGTTCAGCCGCATGAACACGTTGTTCGATCGCAAGTTGTGCTAACTGCACCGATTGCTTGAAACTGTTGGGAGAGGTTGCAGTCATTGTGCACCTCCTACGCTTTCCAAACGGCTCACATAGTCGCGTACCGTTTCGCGGTGAATACCCAGTAAACGGCTCATTTCGGACAGATTGCCGCCGGTTTCAGCGATAAAGGCGGGCAGGATCATTGCATGAAATTGTTTCAACAAGCGTGCGTAAGCGTTCCCGCGTCCCTTGTGCTTTAGGTCAGTTTTGGCTTGGTGAATGGTTTGGTGAAGGGCATCGTCGGATAAGATACAAAGGGTCGGGTGATAGCCCTGTGCCACTGGTGCAGGCGCACCAAAGGCGGATGAATGCCGTGTTTGCATGGCGTTGTTCTCGTAAGTTTGTTTGAAGTGGTGACTGCTATAAAGCAGTCGGGAGCCTTCAAGCGTCCTTACGGAAACGCTGCAAGTATTGCCGCATGACGGTTTTTTATTCCTTGCTACTCCCGACAATTCGTTAGAATCGCCAAAGGTAGCGGGCAAAAAAATACCGCTCATGGTTGGCGGTTGCGTAGTCGTTACATTGCCGCCGTAAGTTTGCTTGAAGTTGTGCTGAATGGTGAGATTCGGCACGTTTTCCAGCATAGCGGGTGCTGGTTTATCCGTCAAGGCGGTTTTGTCGGTTTTTCCGCAATTGCTGCTCTGGCGCAAGTGCATTAGCATTAAGTCTCTGAAAGTAGACATATCCACATCCTTGAAGCCCACCTTAGCCAGTGGGCTTTTTTATGCCAACACATTCAAAAAAGCGCGGTTGCTGGCAAACACACCCGCGCAGTCAAACTCCTTAGAAAAATCCTTGACGCGGCGAATAACGATCCTCTCCGGTGGCTTCACGACGGGCTGGGAAGATCGATTGAACTGGAATTTTGTCCAATGCCGCCACAATCGTGTTGAACTGTTGAGCCGACTCACGATGCAGTTGTAAGGCCTCTTGATGCTGAGCATCGATGCGCTCTTGCAAGCGGCGCACCTCTTGCTGTAAAGACAGCACGCGAATATCCACAGACTGCCCACCACCCTGCTGAAAAGCGGAGGTGGCTGCCCCAATCGTTTCGGGTTGATTATCCAACCAGACATCGACGGTCAGGCCATGCTCTTGTGCCACGGTGCGCTTGGGTTTACCTGCGGCGTAGAGAATGGGCATCACGGTACCAATACTGTTTTCCAAGGTCTGCTGGTCATCATCCTTGGCACGCTGGGTAATACAGACACAACTATGACCTGCCTGCTGGCATTGCTCAGCAATCGCCTTAAAGGTAGCGGGGTCGGCTGTCCATGTACCGTCAAAATCAAAAGCTATTAACATGATTGCATTATCCTATTGAGAAAGAGTTTGAGGATGTGCGGAGGTAGGTTTCAAGGTATGGGCTTGCTCGTAAGCCAATACATCCGCACGTTTATAACGCCGTAACACCCGCCCCTTGGGGGTGACGACCGCTAAATAAGGAATCGGCCAATCCGCCACATAACGCTGGCAGGACAGGCCAAAGTAATGAGCCACCTCCATGGTGCTCATCCATTCAGTGTTGCGGGGCATGATCCACCTCCACGGTAGCGCGTAAGGTCGTGATGATGCGTTTCCAGCGGGCTTTAGGGTGTAAGGCATAAGCACGCTCATACCACGCTAAGGCTTGGTCGGGCTGCTCAGGCTGAATCACCTGCGCACAGACACTTAACCACTTAGCCCGTACCGGATCAGCCATATCGAAGGGTTCAAGCCATGTGTGCAATTGCAGCAGTGCATCCGTCCAACACGCCGGATCCGATTCGGCGAGCACGTGCTCTGCCCATTCTTCAGCAATGATTTCCGGCAAATTACGGGTAAAGCCTTTGGGGGAATTAAGGCGGTATTGCAGCGCATGACGACACAGCGCCAGACTTAATGCCCACTCACCCACATCCAATGCCCAAATCAACCATGTCACAAGGATTTCATCGTGATGACCGGAAGGTTCATTTAAGGCGGCTTGTAAATAATCGCGATAGAGTGGCACTAACTCGCGTTTGACTTGCAAGCGCTGCTCACGACTGCGTATTTGGGCTAGACGGGCTTTGTCTACTTCGAGCTTAGCCAAATAACTCCTATAGTAGTTACCTTCCGGCACGCTTGTTTCACCCGCACCGTAGCGCAGCGCGGTTTGAATCGTTTCGACCCGCTGACGATGACGGGCTGCTAGGGAGGAACACGGGCGCATCCGCTTACGCCCACTCACCAGCAGAAGTCTTTAATTGAATGGCACCGGCACGCATACCACCCACTTTGCCGTAATCTTCCACCACATAGGCATCATTACTACTCAGAAACTCTTCAACCCGATCCCGTTTTGGATTATCAATAATGGCACGGCGCGTGCTGCCCTCTTGAGAGTACAGGCTCAGATTATCGTAAGAGGTCACTAATAAGCCGCGTGTAGGGAAAAACGGCACGGTAATGGTCGGTAAACCTGCCACCGCCTCACGCGCAAACCATGTTTCTAAGGCCAGACGTTCAGTCGCGGGGCGGTTTTCGTTATACAGGGTCAGGCCGTGATTCACCCACAGTTCACGCCCTAAAATCAGTACTAAGTCGCCCGATTCTTGATGCCATGGGTCAATCAAGTTACTGACAATATCGAATACCAGTGCGTCAAGGGTCTGATAGTGCCCGCCTTCGCCAAGGCGGAAGGTATCGGTGGATGCCTCACCATCCGAGCTATAGCCCATTAAGTGCGCTGGCGCATAGCGGCGAATCTTCTCAAGCCAGCCGATATTCACATCTTGCAATAACGGATACGTGGCACGATCCGTTTCTTTAGCCGCCTCGACTCCATTCCAGCCGATCATCAGGCGATCCAATGCGATACGTTTGATGAAGGCATTGGTGTAACGAGTACGAAATTCACCTTCCGCTAGATGTGACCAGCTATCCATGACAGCATAGCTAATGAAGGTATCAAAATTGGTTTGCACACAAGCATAATCATCGGCATCTAGCACCCCGACATAGCTAGGTTCACGTTCTTTGGTATTGGTATCGGTACGGCTGGCCACTGGTGAGCCTACCCCCAAGCCTAGTTTTTGCCCCTGTTGGGCACTCACTGACACTAGATTGATATGTTTCAGGAAAGCCGAGCTTTCTTGAGTACGTTCCACCAAGCGCTGGACTAATTCAGGGGCAATCGCGAATTTCTTTTCAGGATTATCGACGTGGTTGTATTGGCGTACTGCGGCCAACACCTTGTTAAATTGGAGACGAGTTTGAGGACGCATAATTATTTCTCAGCAAAATTCTAATGAGGATGGATGACGTGGAGTCGTTGGCGTATCGACCGCCGACCATTCCACCGGACTTGAAAACCAATGATTGGCACGCGTGGGCTGGGTAGAGAATTTCAATACTTCAGTGCCAAGACTGGCAGGTGAATCAGTGACGCCTAAACCGACTAAATAAGCCTCACCACTACGGGCGAAATCGGGATCAAGTTCAATGGATAGATGGGTTTTCTGACCACGACGTACTAAGCTGATCAGTTCTGGCAAGGGTGCTACTTGAACAAACAGTGCCATTTTTCCAGCTAATGCACCGTTGGCTAAGCGTTCTGCCTTAGCACGCACTACATCACCGAGGGCATTAAATAAACTGTCACCGGTTACCCCGCGAATATGCTCTAACCAGATGCGTGCACTATAACGGCTACGATCATAGTTATACCCCATCTGTTCGAGCTGCTGGCCTGTGAGGTTGCGCCCATCAATGGTCGAGCCTTCAACGGCGGCACACAGCCAATCACTAACTAATTCCATACTGTAAATTCCTTGCTTCATCGTTTGGATGACACCCACGATGACAGAAGCCTCAAGGTTTACCTATGGCGGTCAGTTTGTTTGACGCTGAAACAAACTAGCGCTCACTTATCCGGTGAAGTACTAAGAAGTGCAGCTATGGAGCGGGCAACTAGCAGCAAGTACCGGCTAAAGGCACTAGGGATAGCCAAAATCGCGCTCCCCACCCCCTCGCGAGCTTTTTAAAATGCACCTTTTTTGTGCACAGTCACTAAAGCCCCCCCACCTGATGGGACAAGGGCTTCAGGGGCATTCGGGCAACCATAAGATTGTGCAAATTTGTGCACTGTTGTGCAGTGGTGGCAAAAATATGGATTCAGAGCACATTCAGGCATAACAAACAGACATGAAAAAGCCGGAGCATGGCCGGCTTTTTTAATGAGTGAAACCTATCAAGGTTGGACTTAAAACGGCCTATCAATGCAGTACGTTGTAGGCAATTGTATTTTTTAGCCTCAGTAGAATTGAGGCAATACCATGAAAAAAACCAACACAATCATAAAGTTGATTAAAGCTACTATTACCCATGCAGCAACTTTATGGGCAATCAAACAATTGATACGAGCCGTGATTTATCAGGTAGTGGAGTGGATAACCAAATAGCTCAATATGGGTGGTAAAAATTAAAAAAAACCGGACATGCGCCGGTTTCCGAGGTTTTGCTCGAAATCACGCCATCCCTCATAAATAAAACTATCCTCACAAACTAGGCACAGCATTACTTAACGCATGACGCACAAAGTCATTTAAACTGATTCCCATTTCTTTGGCCTTGAGTGCGGCAGCTAAATGGAGATCATGCCCAATGCGCACATTAAAGCTACCTTTGCACGGGGTTTCTGGCTCATAGCCTTTGGCCGCACAGGTGGCTAGATAATCGTCGACCGCCTCCTCAAAGGCGACTTTTAGGGTACTAACCGTTTCACCTTCATAAGTCACTAAGGCAGAAATGAATTCTAATTTGCCAAATAACACCCCATCCTCAATAGAAGCATCAATACTACCTAAATAGCCTTTATATTCGAGCATTTTCATAGCATACCGCCATTCTGTAGCTTTTCTCTGACTTGCCTAATCACATAAGCCTTTACTTCATTACTGGGATGCGGCTTATGCAGGTTTATTAAGTCGGTCGCATTGCCGTTATCAAATTTTACCCGTGAACCATCACCGGCTTCTTGGGTATAGCCTAGTTTTTTGAGTAGTGAACAAAGCTCTTTCCATGTCCACGTCGTATCAGGATTCGCCATTTTTTCAAGCAGCTTTTCTAATTTAGTCATACACAATCGAATCTCTGATCCTCATAGGATGGTGCAACTAATTATAGTTGCATTTTTGCTTTATTCAATGCTTGCTGCCACTTGGTTTTTGCAACCACTGCCCTGCCAAATCAACTTGATGCGGTGTAATAGTATCCATCGCCTCGCAACCATCTAAGTTGTACCGTGCACCACCCGCTTGCAGCGCTGCTAAATAGCGTCCATGCCGTGTGTGCATTCTTAAAACCTTTTGCACCACCTTTTTAGATGCACCAGCAAAATGTTCCGCATTCACCAACTGATAAATGGCTTTATCTATCCCAATCGCTAAAGGTTGAAAGTTTGCCCAAACGGGAAAAGCATTCAACCGCTCATTCAGTGCCTGTGCCTTGAGATCACTGGGCGGTGTAGTAGGTTTCTTGGTGGGTTTACGAGCTGGTTTCTTCTTGGCTGTACTGGGTTTGTGTGGTTTAGCGGCCTGCTGTGGCTCACGCTTAATAATGCGCTTCCCTTTTAAGCTACTGGCCGTGACTGAAGCACCAACCGCTACACCAGGTCGCTTGAGGGTAAGGGTTTTCTTTGGGGTATCCGCCATCGTTTCGTACTCACAAGATTTGAGATTTCCCGCCGCATCACGACGGCGGTGTATTCATTACCAGTATAACAGACCAAAACCTAAGCTTTGGCTTTGAAGGGAATCACTTGGCCACCAGTTTTCAAAGCATCCAAATAATCAGCCCACGCTTGCAGCATTTCCCGTCTTTCGTCGAGATACTGTGCTCTATTGTAGGCATCTCTCACGCGGTTTTTTTCCTTATGCGCCAATTGGCGCTCAATAGCGTCAGGATTCCACCGACTCATTTCATTTAACATTGTAGAAGCCATGCTTCTAAATCCGTGTGCTGTCATTTGCCCTTTAAAGCCCATGCGGTGCAATGCCTTGGATACCGTTTCTTTACTCATAGACCGATGATTACCCATTCGTCCAGCCGCTGGAAAAATATGAGGCTGATGCCCTGTTAAGGGTTTTAACTCCTCGAAAATATCTATGGCTTGGCGTGGTAAAGGAATGACATGCTTATGCTGATTAGCTTGCTTAATTTTCGTATCTGCTTTCATGCGCCTAACTTCGATAGTCCATAAACCAGACGCTAAATCTATCTCAGACCACAAACCACCAATTAACTCCGAAGGCCGCAACATCACCAAGGCAGATAATTTCAAAGCACATTGAGTGACAAATGAACCCGAATAATGATCAATAGCACGCATCAGCCGCCCTACTTCATGCGGCTCGGTGATAGCCGGAAAATGTACCAACTCGCCATTTCGTGAAAATAAGCCTTTTAAGCTAGCGGTTGGCTCGTGTTCTGCTAACTCATTGGCGATTGCATAGCGAAAAACTTGTCCTATCGACTGTAAAACGCGCATGTGTGCATCATGTTCTACGCGACGTTGGATCCGCTCAATAATCGGCGTGATTTCCATAGGACGAATCTCATGAATAGGCCGCTTCCCTAGGTAAGGAAAAACATCCCGTTTTAAGTAACTAATAGTACGTTTGCGGTGTGACTCAGATTTTGTAGATAAATGTTTAATAAACCATTCACGTGCTACGTTCTCAAAACTATTAGCCACTTGATCCGCTTGGCTTTTCTTGGCTTGTTTCTTAAAAGCACAAGGGTCAATGCCTCTAGCTAACAAAGCTCTAGCCTCTTCATGGCGCTCTCTGGCCAATTTCAAAGTAATTTCTGGATAACGACCAATAGACAGCGTCTTCATAACCCCCTGAAAACGGAAGTTATAGCGCCAATATTTACCCACTCGATTGACATGAAGATAGAGACCGCCGCCATCAGAATAATTGGCTGGGGAGTTGTCCGGCTTAGGAGTAGCGGCCTTTTTGATGAAGGAATCTGTTAACTCTCGTTTCATAATGTTTGTATCTGCATCCTGTATATGACGAACTACAAACAGTAATACAAACATTTTTCTGGGATACCTTGGCACACGGTGGAACACCCTGAAACAAAAAAGCCCTTACAAGTGGCTACTTATAAGGGCTTTTGGTACTTCATGGCACACCATGAAACAGTATTTTGGCGGAGAGCGAGGGATTCGAACCCCCGGAAGGTTGCCCTTCAACGGTTTTCAAGACCGCCGCTTTCGACCGCTCAGCCAGCTCTCCGAAGGTTGCGAATTTTAAGCAAAGCCTAGAAAAATTGCCACCCTTTTTTTACACTCACAGAAAAATTTTCTGCTTGCCCCGATAAATGGCTAGGGACGTAGCTTCCAGCCCCAAGGCAAGTCTGGTTGCTCATAGTTTTCGAGCACACGATCAGGATAATTGGTAAATACACCATCTACACCCATCGCGGCCATACGTTCTAAATCTGCTAGTTCATTGACCGTATAAACAAACACGCGCACCCCCCGCGCATGAGCATCCATCACGAACCGTTCATCAATGAACTCTAGCGATGGATTAACACTCACTGCTCCCAAGCTACTGCCAATTTTTGCATCATCCACCGGTAAGCCATACAGCAATACACTGACAGGAATACGGGCATCTAAGGCTTTTACTGCCTGAAGAGTGCGATGATTAAAGGAAGAAATCGTAAACTGCTCCAACTTCCATGGTGAGTCAGCTTGATTGACCAAGCTTTGTAAAAGCTTTACCACCGCTGGTGCTGTATCAGCACCTTTTAATTCAATATTTAAGCAAGCACGCCCTGCTATCGCATTGCATACTTCTAATAAAGTAGGAATACGTTCACCCTGACCCGCGTCCAGACTACGCAAATAGGCCAAATCATGATCCCATAAACGCCCTGAGCCATTAGTGGTACGATCCAATGTTTCGTCATGAATCACGATCAATTCATCATCGACTTGGAATACATCAATCTCAATCGCAGGCGCTCCCATTTGTAGGGCTTTGCGGATTGACAATAAGGTATTCTCAGGGGCATGTCCCATGGCGCCACGATGGCCAATGCAGAGTAAAGTGGGTCGCATTTAGTGAACTAACTCCAGTGAACAGCAGCCGGATACAACTTTTTGATTGCGAATCACGGCAGTAATTGAATAAGGATAATTTTTATCAGACATACCATCACTACACGCTTCCACTTTTTGCATGAAAGCTGTCGTAGACATATTGTTACGTGTTCCGGCCACCACTGCAATCGATGTATTGTTAGCCGAGCGCTGACGGAAACTGACGGGGGCAGTATATTTTCCGCCCTCTAATACATCGACTGTCATGCGCTTCTCGCTAATACGCATCGACCAAAACGGCTCAGTGCCAGCACATTTGAGAATCGCATCTTTAGTCGGCTTTCGAGGGCTAGGTGCAGTCGTACCAGCTACGACCAAATACCGCCGATTCACCCAACCCTGTATGCCACGCCATTGCACCTGTACCCAGGTTGACTGACCGACTTGGGTTTGCTTTCCCGTCCCGACCACTCCTGTACTTTGCTTAGGAATCGTTGTCACCACCCGACTGCTAGTACCAGGCGAGACACGTACATTTAAACGACTTTCTTCCCCCAAATTCACCACACTATAAGTCTTTTTAGCGGTATTGTTAATGCTGGCGCCACGCGCTACAGGACTCACACGAGTGCTGCTAGTACTCACCTCCCGTACACTTGCCGGTGCAGCGATAGTCGCTTGATTGATTAAAATAAGTGCAGCGATACACGCCCAAGTTTGAAGTTTCATAACTACCCCGAATGTTGTTTAACTTAGTCAAACCGAGTGTAGTCAACTTTTGGTGGCGCACTGGCCTAGATCAGCAAGATGCTCAAAAATTAATCTATTAAAAATCAGACGATTAAACCTAACACATCGAAATTAGATGAACTTTTTTGACAAATAAATCGACAAGTTTCACAGTTAAATTCAGCAGATTGGGGATAGTATGGGCTTCAACTTCATCGAGCGTTTAGTCATTGTTTTGACTCACTCTTGGAAAGCGCAAATGGCTGCGCTAATTACATTAGCCGCAACATTAGGATCATTTTTGGTTGTGCAACATGCCACTTTTACCTTGGCACAATCGACCTTAGCTAGTGAAGTAGCATTAACCGCACATGCTTTTCACGCCGAATGGCTAGCCGCCGGTTTAGTCTTATTTGGCATGTTATTAAGCCTAGGCGAATTATTCCAGCACGAATGGCGTAGGATTTATGACCAGTTCTAATACCGGTTTCAGCACTTGCAAAGGCACTGCTCACAGTGCCTTTTTTTAGACTAAAGCCGTAAATCGAACACGAAAATACCCGCCAAGCCACCTTCACTCGCCGCCACTAAACGTGCTCCCGCTTTTTTATGATCGGCATTGGCTTGGTAACTAGCCAATGCCGCTTCATCCGCGAAATCAATAATAAAGCCACCGTTATAACCCTTATCCATACCAAGCTCATCCGTGCTATTAGCACCCGCCACAAAACCTAACCAACCTTGAATTTGCCCTTCTACTGCCCTCAGGTCAGCATAAATCGCTTCACGCTCAGCTAACGAAACATCCTCACGAAACTGCATAAACACACAATGTTTAATCATAATCTTAGCCGCTAAGCCTCTTTGGTAAATCAACTGCCAGTTATACGAAAAATTTCAACCTTAATCACGACAAGATTTGTTTAGGCTAAAAAATCATGCTTAAGCTGACCAGAAAGATCTTCCATAAATTCACCATCAAGGCTTGTTAAGCAAGGATTTTTATATGATCAATCAGGCATCCATACCGCAAGGGGATTGGCAGTTAAAAGCGCTCTGCGATCTCCCTACCCAAGCTCATGAATTAAAAGACTTTACCCTTTCATTAAGCAATGAGGGGAGCTTATCGGGACGAGATGGAGTCAATAATTTTTCGGGCACCGTTGATCTTGACCCGTATCAACATAGCTTAGATTTACAAATTGGTGCTGGCACGCTGATGGCTTATCCGAATGAACGTGCAAGTCGGCTAGCACAGCATTATACCCGTCTGTTAAACGATGCCGAAGGGTATGAATTAGGCGGCAATATCTTACGTCTACTCGATGCTAGCGGCAAACCCGTCGCAACATTTGAGAAAATGTCTAATGAACTGGTCGATGGCTCACAATGGCAATTGCTAGGCTATAACAATGGCAAAGGGGGAGTTGTGAGTGATGAATATGCGCCACGTATTACAGCCATGTTTAAACCGGATGGCACTATTGCAGGAACAACCGGTGAGCATGGCTATCGTGCTCACTTTCAGACAAATGATTCGGGTGATCTCGAAGTGCTTAGTACTCAACTCTCACCCGATACAGTCGGGGACGATAATCCCATTGAAGAGCAATTTTTAAATGCGCTGGCGGCTTCACAGCGTTATGAACGCGTCGGCGATCGCTTGACCTTATGGGATAATAATGGCGCACGCACCTTAGACTTCCGTAAAATCGGTTAAGTCTCTTAAATACTAAGCCAGCTTAGCTAGGTACTTTTACCTAGCTAGCAAATCGCCCCTTACTCATGAAGTGGGAGCGCAACTAAGCTCAGACTAGATATCCTTCATCAAGCGCAAAGCATCATAAATCGCTGCATGGGTATTGCGCGCGGCGACGGCATCACCGATTCGATACAGCCAAAACTTACCCTCAAGATTTTTTATAACCGTTTGCGGTTGCCCAGCGATTAATTGCTCATAATTCACTGCGCCTAAATTTTTCGATTGGGGTTTCAAATCAAAATACAAATCGGCTAAAGGCCGAGTACCATGATTAACAATAATCTGATCGTAGTCCTGACGCCGCTGCCAAGCGCCATAATCACTACCAATGATGGCCGTCAGACCTTGAGCCGACTTTTCGACCTCCACTAAGCGATAAGTCACTGTGAATTTAACGTTGCGGGTTTGCAGATTACGCAAATAAGGCACTAAATTCATACCCATCACATCAGGGACAAAACTACGATCGGGCGTCATCATTTCTAATTCAGCACCCCTGGCCGCAATCACCTCAGCAGCTTGTAATGCCGCATGATCACCCGCATCATCATAGAGCAAGACCTTTTGCGCCGGTTTAATGCTACCGGCTAAAATATCCCACGTTGAAGCGACTAACTCATTACCCTGATGCAGAATCTCGGTATTCGGCAAGCCGCCTGTTGCGATAATAACCACCTGCGGGTCGAGCGCTAATACCTCCTCCGTCTCCGCCCAGCAATTAAAACGGAATTGCACGCCATGCTTTTCACATTGCGTCAAACGCCACTCCACAATACTGATCATTTCACGACGTTTAGGGCTAAGTGCCGTTAAGCGGATTTGCCCGCCAGCTTGATTATCCGCTTCCAGCACATGCACATCATGACCACGCTCAGCCGCCACCCGAGCCGCTTCTAAACCTGCTGGGCCTGCACCGACAATCACAATGCGCTTTTTGACAGCCGCTTTATTGAGCGTATGCGGCATCGTCAATTCGCGCCCTGAGGCTGGATTATGAATACAATACGCCTCGCCACCCTGATAAATACGATCCAAGCAATACGTCGCCCCCACACAAGGACGAATATCCTGTTCTTGGCCCGCTTTTAATTTGCGCACAATATGCGGATCGGCTAAATGCGCGCGCGTCATTCCTACCATATCCAATTTTCCGCTAGCAATAGCATGGCGTGCGGTGGCTAAATCCGGAATTTTCCCCGCATGAAAAGTCGGAAAACGCGTGATGTCGCGCAGCTCCCCCGCAAAATCCAGATGCGGCGAATTGCGCATCCCTTGCACAGGAATCACATCGGTTAAAGCCGCATCAGTATCAATATGCCCACGAATGATATTCAAAAAATCAATCAAACCCGAGTCACGCAAACGGCACGCAATCTCAATACCTTCCGCTTTAGTCAAACCACCGTCAAGCGCCTCATCCGCGACATTACGCACCCCAATAATGAAATCCTTGCCCACTCGCTCCCGAATCGCTTGCAGCACAGCCATACTAAAACGCAGCCGGTTTTCTAAAGAACCGCCATACTCATTCTCCAAACTATTGGTATAAGGTGACCAAAATTGATCGAGCAGATGCCCATAAGCCTCAAGCTCAATGCCATCCATACCCGCAGCCTGCATACGCTCAGCCGCGTCCACATAATCTTGAATAATGCGCTCAATATCCCAATCCTCAATAATTTTGGGAAAGGCGCGGTGAGCGGGTTCACGCCGCGCTGATGCGCTAACCACTGGTAGCCAATCGCCGCGTGACCAATGTGTACGCCTTCCTAAATGAGTCAGTTGAATCATCACCGCCGCACCGTGCTCATGACAGGCATCCACCAAATCGCGTAGATGACCCACGACTTCATCTTTATAGGCCAGGATATTGTTGAAAGCTGGGGCGCTGTCCTTAGAAACAATCGCCGAACCAGCCGTCATGGTCAGCGCAATGCCCGCTTTAGCACGTTCCACATGGTAGGCTCGATAGCGCGCCTTCGGCATTCCCTCATCCGTGTAAGCAGGTTCATGTGCGGTCAGCATAATGCGATTACGCAGGCTTAAATGCTTGAGCTGGAAGGGTTGTAATAAAGGATCATTATTCATCGGGCCACTCCTGATTTAATACCAACTATCCGGATGGGCAGATTTTTTCTCGCGAATAAACGCCTGCAACGCTTCATCAATACTGGGATCAAGTGCTGGCGCTTGGTAATCCTCCAACTGTTTTTTCCAGATAAGATTGGCACGTTGCTCAGCCGTTTGACTACCTTCAGCCTGCCATTGTTCAAACGAGCCACTATCCGCCGTAGTGGACTCATAAAATACATCGCTATAATTAGCCAGTGTATGCGGTGTTCCTAAAAAGTGCTCATTGTGACTGCTACGCTGGCGGTAAGAGTCGAGTGCAAAAGCATTATCATCTAGGGCTAAACCTTCCAGCAGACGCGCCATCATTCCAAGACGATTAGTATCCAGTATGAACTTCTCATAACCCATGGTTAAACCGCCCTCCAACCAGCCCGCCGCATGGAGAACCCAATTAGCGCCTGATAATAAGGCTGGCGTTAGGGCATCGGCGCTTTCTTGCCCTGCTTGGAAATCACTCACTTTGGCAGAGGTAAATGCACCACCACAACGCAAGGGCACACCAGCACGGCGTGCTAATTGTCCAATCGCGAAATAAGCGAGGCTTGCTTCCGGCTGCCCAAAAGTAGGAGAGCCATTACGTAAGGACATAGTCGTCAGGAAGTTGCCATAAATCATTGGCGCACCAGGGCGCACTAATTGAGCTAAGGCAATCCCCACCAAGGATTCAGTATGAGCTTGCGCAATAGCGCCAGCAGGCGTAACAGGCCCCATCGCACCCCCTAATACAAAGGGACACACAATAATGCCTTGGCCTGCGGCAGCATAAGTTCGAATGACACGCGTTACATCACCATCAAATAAGAGTGGCGAAGTCGCATTAATATTTCCCATGACCACGCAGTGATCACGCATGAACGTCTCGCCAAATAGAATTTTTGACAGCTCAATCGAATCGTCCGCCCGCGCTGGACTGGTGATAGAGCCTAAATAAGCTTTGTCCGAATAGCGTATGTGGGAATACACCATATCCAAATGGCGTTTATTGACTGGAATATCCACTGGCTCGCAGATCGTACCTCCCGAGTGGTGAATATAGGGACTGGTGTAAGCAAGCTTAATAAAGTTCTGAAAATCCTCTAGTGTACCGTAGCGCCGACCACGGTCTAAATCCGACACAAAGGGTGAACCATAGGCCGGAACGAATACCACATGATCGCCCCCCACTACAATCGAGCGTTCAGGATTGCGTGCATGATGGATAAATTCACGCGGTGTCGTTTTGATGAGCTGTTGAATTAAGCCCTTTGGAAAATGCACAATATCGCCTTTTGCTTCTGCACCCGCCTCGACAAATAAGCGAATACTTTCCTCATCGCCGCGAAACTGAATTCCAAATTCTTGCAGAATGATGTCGGCATGATGCTCAATTGCCTCTACCCCATCCCCACTCAATAAGTCATACAGGGGAATCTTGCGTTTTAAATAAGGGGAAAATGGAGCAGTCTCAGTGCGATGTGTATGGCGGGTGCGGCGGCGTGTATGCCGATCTGTCAAGGCTTGAGCGTTATTCATAAGACTACCTTTGGCAAGCTATTTTTCAATAACTCTAGCAGTGTTTTGCTTGACCCACGACTGGGCTTGTGTTCATGTAAGGCATGAAAAAAATTAATATCAATCTCTTGTCGATGCGATCCTTATTGGCTTTTCATATCGCCGCACAAGAACAAAACTTTACGCGTGCGGCTGCGACTTTGCGTTTAGGCCAGTCAGCCATTAGTCATAGTGTGCGCCAATTGGAAACCGTTTTAGGCGTCAAGCTATTTGAACGTGAGGCGCAAGGGGTACGCTTAACAGAAGTTGGCAAGAAATTAGCCAAGCATATGCAATATGGCTTTGCTGAAATTGAAAGCGGTTTAGAGGAAGCCTCAGCTAGCCAAGCATCGGAGGCCGTGTCTTTATTAGTATCGACCTCACTAGCCAGTCATTGGTTAATGCCACGCATTGCGCGTTTTAAGCAGACTTATCCTGAAATACAGCTACGCATTATTACTCAAGATGCTTATCAAGCGATTGCCAAACTAGAGTTTGACTTATGTATTCCAGTCGGCGGGATTCCTGAAGGTCATTTTCACAGTTGGACATTTGTTGATGAAGTCTTATACCCCGTATGCAGCCCTACTTGGCTTGCCCAGCAAAAACCGTTACAGCACCCCAGTGATTTATTGTCTCACGCCTTAATTCATTTAGAAGAACACTATTCACCGCCACGTTTTAATTGGCAACGCTATTTTGAACATTACGGCTTGACACTCAAGCATACCCGCAAAGGGGTCAGTTTCAATGATTACTCCATCGTGGTACAAGCAGCGATTGAGGGACAAGGGCTAGCCTTGGGCTGGCATCACATTGTGCAGCCTTTGATTGAACAAGGAAAATTGGTTGAGCCTTTAACTGAACGCATTAAAACACTTAGTCCATTTTATATCATTGCGCGTGAAGACAAACCCTTACGTATAGAAACTCAGGCTTTATTAGAGTGGCTATTGCTAGAAATGCACCACACGCTAGCGCTAAAGTGAACGTAAAAATGCTAAATCTGACAGCAAGCACTCACTGCCAGATCAGCATGAAATCGCTATTTAATGGGTAATATCCATGACTGTCGCGTTCACGGTTTGAGTAGAGCCATCCGAAAAGCTTAGCTGAATGGGGTAAGCTTTACCCTTCTCTAGCGTCTGGTTTAAGTTAATGAGCATAATGTGATAGCTGCCGGGTTTTAGCGCTAACGTGCCTTTGGCTGGAATCGTCATTGTCTCAATCTTTTGCATTTTCATCACACCATTTGCCTGCATCGTGGTTTCATGCAGTTCGGTGACATTGGCAATCGCCGAAGCAGCCGCGACTAAGTCCAAGGCCTTATCGCTAGTATTGCTGAGCACCATAAAAGCACCCGTTACCTTCTGAGCTTCCGCAACAGCACGAATGCGTGGCTGGCTAATCTGAATAGCGGTATTAAGCTGCGCTGTCGCACTCAACGCCGGCGCTTGACTGCTAGTTTGTTGTGCTGTGGTATTTTTAGCATGATCCTCGCAAGCCATCGCTTGCGTACTGATAGCAACTAATAAGCTTGCTACTATAGAGACGAGTTTCATCAGTTAAGTCCTTGAAAGGCTAATTATTAACGGTCATATAACTTTTGTTGCCACACCAAATCCACCATCCAACGCTCTGTTTCTGGCGTCAGGACTTGATCTTTGGTATAGGCCACGCGAGTCGCAATATTTTTATGCCAATCCCATTTCCATTGCAGCGTTTGGCGTTGAGGGCGGTGGGTATTTAATAAATTCGCATCAGTTGCCAATAACCCCGCACCCGCGCCCTCCAGTTCATTATTTAAACTCAAACGCTCATAGCGATAGCTCAGCTCATGCTTACCCACGCTTAGGCTAGGGGTTAGTAATATTGCTTTATGTGCACTGTGATACTGTGCTTGGCGTGCTTGATCACGATTGATGAGAGTTCCCTCTGAATCGGACTGGGCATATTCATAATGTAGGCTTGGCGACCATTGTTTCCACTTTGGTAAATCCAACGCCAACCACGCATCCGCTAGATCAGTATCGCCGGTAAAACGCACATCCGGAAAAGTAGTCGTATTACTACTATGGCTGTGACCTGCGCTATAACGATCATCAGGACGCTCGTTAGCTGAACTATGCAAGCCCCAGACACCTGCTTTTAGAGACCACTGTCCCCATTGCTGTTGGGTTTGCACCAATAAACTTTGTGCATAGTCACCTTTTGTGGCTGGAAAAAAATCACCCGACCACAACTCTGTCACAAAGCTTAATTTTTCCAAGGGCTTCCAAGTTAAGCGCAAACCGGTATCGTGAATACTGCCCCCCCAAAAAGCATCAGCCATGAAAGGGCGTTCGGCAAAACGGGATAAACTCGGATGACTCGAAGCTGAAGGCGAGAAAGCCGCATCCATCAAACCCAGTTCAAGATCCACAGGCTGATTCAGTAAATGCGTTCGACTCAACAATAAATTATCAACACTCAATGAACGACTACTATCGCCCTCATCATGCATCGCCAATTTGGCATGAATTTGCCATTCTGGGGCTAATTTATAACGCCCCCACAAAATCGCATCCGCTAATCCGGCTCCTTTTTCAACAGGCAAAGCATGACCACCCATTAAATTGCCTGCAATACGCCACGTGCCATCACTGGCCGCCGAGCCTTCTGAGTAATAGCTTAAGCTAGCCGCAGCACCTACTTGCGCATCACCCTGCATCGCATCATGAATATTACTATGTGCGACTACTAGGCTAGGTAACAGGCCAAGACTAATTCCAAGTCGTATACGCATCATTAGGGTTTCCATGGATCAGCAAAGCGTGGATTAGTGATAAAACTTTCATCTGTCAGGGTATTAAGGAAGGCGACCAAATCCTGAATTTCACTTTCAGTAATCTCGAATTGGCGCACAAAAGCACTTTTATAAGGATTCGAACGCCCATCACCGGCATAGGCTCCCGAACTAATATTGCGCCCTCCCGCTGCATAGTGACGCACGACTTGCTCTAAACTTGCGAGACTACCATCGTGCATATAGGGTGCAGTCAGAGCGATATTACGCAAGGTAGGCGGACGAAAACGCCCCATATCCTCTGGTTTACCGGTAATTTCAAAAATCCCCTGCCCGCCCTCTGGATAAGCGCCTGTGCCATTAATATTGTAAAGACCATTATTAAAAAATATCTTATCGGCTACTAACTGCGAGCGATCATACGTTGAAAGCGAAAAATTAAAACCATCGTGACAGTGAAAACACTCCGTGCGCTCATCAAAAAACAGATTCATACCACGCTTTGCGGCTTCTGAAATCGCAAAGGTTTCGCCACGTTCATAACGATCATAAGCACTATTAAAGCTATTCAAGCCGCGCCCAAAGGTGGCTAAGGCTTTAATAATATTTTCAAAAGTAATAGGGTTGGTTTGATTAGGAAATACTTCATTAAACCAAAGCACATAGTGCGCGTCGGTCTGAAAACGCGCCAAGACCTCATCTTGGTTAGCGTCATTAATGCCTAATTCCACTGGAAATTCTGCAAACAAAGGCACCGCTGCTTGTTGCTCCAAGGTCACCGTACTGGGATTGCCCCAATTCACTGATGCGTTATAAGCCACATTCACCAAGGCTTGCGAGCTACGCGGATGAATCATGCCAGTACTTCCTTTGGCATGAGCCAAGCCATCCGTAAATGCTAAGGGTTGCAGATGACAAGAAGCACAAGCAGTCGTTTGATTCCCCGATAAGCGCTTGTCATAAAACAAACGCCGCCCTAACTGAAATTTCGCTTCCGAGACAGGATTATCAGCAGGCACAAGCGGCAAAGGATAATGGGCCGGAATATTCCATTCAAACTCACGCTCGGCCATAGTCGTGCCCAGATCAACACGTGTTTGGCTGGAATCATCGACACACGCCGTGAGTAGAAACAGGCAGAGCAGCGAAGCGCTTGCCTGTGGCAGCGGTTGAGGCTTCATGGAGCGCCTTTATTGAATACTGAAGACTTGCTGTTTTTTGGTCGCTGCTGTTGTTCCTACCGCTAGACCCAAATTATTAAACAAACTAGGGCACTCAGGGTCAGTTACACCAGACATGCAACCAATGGCGGGGGCAAGATCAATATTCAAATTAGAGTCGCTCACTAATTTTGCATAATCCAACACAATTGTACTGGTCGTTAAATTCGTGATTTTAAAATTGCTAGTGAGCTCAATCACTGGGCGATTCGGGGCAGTACAAGTCACTACAGCACCTGTCGTAGGATCACCAGAGCAGCCTGTAGAACCTAAATGGAAGAAAAAAGTATTTTGTAACTTACCTGTGGAATCCAACACTTTTTTACTAGGCGAAACATCCAAGCGCATAAATTTATGACCGGACTGCCATGACCACATTAAACCAGAACGATTATACGGCGCGCGTGACACGCTAGCATTATGATGATTGGCCGCAGCAGGCACACCAACCGTGAACTTAATGCCTGTAATAGCTTCGACTTTCGCCCCAGTAATAGTGGCACTCACTGATTTATTCGTGGCTTTTGCAGCACCATTACAGTTATCAGTTTTATCTTGGAAGTCTAATAAAGCCACACCATATTGCGGATCTTGGAAATTATTATCGTCTAACTTGGCATTAATCCAAGTGCCAGCGCTGGTTTTAAGTTGAATATCATGCACATAAAACGCAAAGTCAGCCATTGCACCACTGTCTTTCGTTGTCCCTAAATTCGTTAAACTTGCCCCACAGGCAATCGTGGTGCTGCCAGATTTTGCAGCAAAAGGAATCGTAATAGTGCTCGTTAGATTGCTAGTATCTTCATCATCGCTAGTACAAGCAGAAAGCGATACAGCAAGAGCGAGCGGTGCAATAATAAGTTTGACAGCTTGGCGCATAAACTCTTCCTTCACAGTGATTGGGTTTATGCGCTTTAAGCAAAGCTTATGCCAAATATTTTGTATTTATAATTCAATCATTTAAGTCTAGACCACACTGTGTAGACTGCGTGAAATCACACGGCTACGGAGTCTTTTCACACAGTACTGCTACCCCAGCAACTTACGCAGACGATAGTTCAAAGCATCGCGACTAATCCCCAACAAGCGTGCGGCGTGAGTTTTATTATGCTGTGAACGTTCTAAAGCTTGGCGCAATAAATCTTCTTCCAAACTATCTAAACAAATACCTTGCTCCGGTAGCTGAAAGACGCTACTGAGCGGCGTTGTTGTGCTACGAATCTCTAAGGGTAAATTCGCTGCACCGATCTCGGTTCCCGCTAATAAGATACTTAAGCGCTCACAGATATTGCGCAACTCACGCACATTGCCGCGCCAAGGATATTTTTGCAGCACTTGTTTTGCGTCCTTAGCCAAGCTAGCGGGGATTAGTTGATGTTGTTTGGCGAAGGTAGCTAGAAAATATTTAGCCAGTAATTCAATGTCTTCTTTGCGCTCGCGTAGTGGCGGCAAATCAACCGGCACAATATGCAAACGATAGAATAAATCAGCGCGAAACTGACCTTGTTGCGCCATCTGGTATAAATCGCGATGCGTTGCCGCAAAGACCCGCACATTCAGTTGGCGTGGACGCGTCTCCCCGAGTGGCAAAACTTCGCCGGACTCCAGAAAACGTAATAACTTAGCTTGTAGATTTAAGGGCAATTCGCCGACTTCATCCAGAAATAAAGTGCCATGATCCGCTGCCCCCATTAAGCCCACTTGATTTTGATCAGCACCCGTGAATGCGCCTTTGCGATGGCCGAATAATAAAGACTCCGCCAAATGCTCGGGCAAGGCGGCACAATTCACGGTAATAAAGGGGCGCTTGGCACGTAAACTTGCAGCGTGCATAGCACGTGCGACCAACTCCTTCCCCGTGCCTGATTCACCTTTAATCAAAACACTGGCTTCAGTGCAGGCAATGAGCTGCGCGGAACGCAACACAGCTTCCATGAGGGGAGAACGAGTGATAAGGCTTGAAAAGGGCATAAACACATCCACGACAAGAGCAGTGTGGCCTTATGTTAAGCCTAAATGGCTTCCAATTCCACTAAAGGCCAGCGTGGACGCGCTTGGATAATCGGTAGCTCAGCAGCGCCCGCCTGCAAACGTAACGCGCCCGCATACGCGATCATTGCACCATTATCCGTACAAAATTCAAGGCGCGGGAAAAACACTTGGGCTTTTAAATCATTTAAACGTTCGCGCAATTTGCGATTCGCGCCTACGCCGCCCGCTACGACTAAGGTTGGTCGTTTCGTTTGCTCCAACGCACGACGGCATTTAATGAATAAGGTATCGACGACCGCCTCCTCGAAAGCATAAGCAATATTTGCCTTATCTTGCTCCGTTTGAGTGGATTGTTGCCATGCAGTGAGTGCAGCGGTTTTTAGGCCACTAAAACTGAAATCACAGCCCGGCCGATCCACCATAGGGCGTTTGAAATGGTAGACGCCTGCTTGGCCTTGGGTGGCTAGTTTCGCCAATAAAGGCCCGCCCGGATAAGCTAAACCTAATAATTTCGCGGTCTTATCGAAGGCTTCACCCGCTGCATCATCAATACTTTCGCCCAACACCTCATATTGACCAATACGCGGCACATCGACCAACAGAGTGTGCCCACCAGAAACCAACAACGCCACAAAAGGTAAGGATGGTGGGTTGGCTTCTAACATCGGTGCGAGCAAATGGCCTTCCATGTGATGTACCCCCACGGCTGGAATACTCAAGCCCCACGCCAACGCGCGCGCTATCGATGCACCGACTAATAAAGCACCGATCAAACCAGGCCCTGCGGTATAAGCAATGCCATCCAGTTCTGATAAACTTAAATTCGCGGCGGCTAAGGTTTCGTGAATGAGTGGCAAAACCCGTTGAATATGATCGCGCGACGCCAATTCCGGCACGACACCACCGTATTCAGCATGTAAGGCGATTTGGCTGAATAAGCGATGCGCCAATAAGCCACGCTCAGTATCATAGATCGCCACACCCGTTTCATCACAGGAAGTTTCAATACCTAACACGCGCAACGTCCTACTCCTTAACGCTCAAATACCGCAATAGACTCCACATGCGAAGTATGTGGGAACATATCCATGACACCCGCACCCACTAACTTATAAGCGTGCGTATTCACCAATTCGCCCGCATCACGCGCCAAGGTCGCCGGATCGCAAGACACATACACAATACGTTTGGCTTTTACTTTGCCAATTTGCTCAATCACTTCTTTTGCCCCTGCACGCGGTGGATCCAGCAGAATTTTATCATAACGCCCTTTTAACCACGCCTCTTGTGCCAACTTATCGCCCATCAAATTGCAGGCAAAATAATCCGTATTGTGAATCGCATTGGCTGTTGCGGCGGCACGCGCACGCTCCACCATCGCAAAATCCCCTTCGACCCCAATCACTTGCTGAGCCTTACGGGCGAGAGGCAAGGTAAAATTCCCTAAGCCACAAAACAAATCTAAGACGGTTTCATGTGCTTGCGGGTTCAGTAATTCAAGTGCACGTTGTACCATGCGCCGATTCAGGGTTTGATTGACTTGAAAGAAATCCAAGGGCGCAAAATCAATCCGTGTGTCAAACAGGGGATGCGCATAATACAATTCGGCTTGCTCCGGCCAAACCCGAAACACGGTATCAGGACCACCTGCTTGCAAATACATCTGAAAATCATGCGCTTGGCAAAATGCCAGAATCTTCGCGTGATCGCTGGCGGATAAGGTTTCTAAATGGCGAAAGATTAAGGCGGCTTGATTATTGTCGCCCACCGCTAGCTCAATCTGCGGCAAGGTTTCGCGGCATTCCAATTCAGCCACCAAAGCACGAAACGCCATGATTTTGCTACCAATGCTGTCGTGCAGAATTTCACAGCGCTCAATCTCCGCTAATAAACCACCGGTTTTTTCGCGAAACCCGACTAACGCTGATTCTTTCTTACGCACCCACCGCGCGCCCATGCGTGCTTTACGTCGATACGCCCAGCCCTCGCCAGTTAAGGGTTCGAATATAGTTTTCGGCTCAACCTTGCCAAGGTGTTTTAAATTATCCAGCAGAATTTTTTGCTTGTAGCGAATTTGGGCATCCAGCGCGATATGTTGCCAACTGCAACCCCCACACTGATTAAAATGCTTACATTTTGGCTCGACCCGATCCGGCGAGGCTTCCAACACCGTTTCTACTCTACCCTCATCATGCTTGGCTTTGTGTGAGGTATACCGAAACGCGACTTTTTCCTGTGGCAACGCGCCCTCAATGAACACGGTCTTACCCTCAATGCGTGCCACCCCCTGCCCCTCCAAGGTTAAGGATTCGATACTAGCTTCAACAAGCGGACTATTCTGTACGCCTTTAGGTTTACGCGTGCGACGGGACATGATTAACCTTGGGTTTGGATACGGGCAAAGGGCGATTTTAATATGTTTTATAGGTAAATCACAGTTAACCACACTGACGAACTTAGCAAGCCCCTGAAGATACAATGATTTTCCTTTAAACCTCTATGATATAATTCGATTGCACCATTTACAGCACATAGATAGGTCATTAAGAGGCTTAAGCCCCCTGTTCCCAAGCCTTTTCAAATGCCAACAAATGCTGCTTTCCAGACTGTTTTAAATATTGGCGCACAATGGCACATTCACTATCGTATTTTTGTGGATCAATATGGCCGCGCATTAATTGGAAGCGTAAATAAACCAACCAAGTATTCAATACATCCGTTTCACAATAATCACGAATCTCTTTCAGATTTCCCGCTTGGAAGGCAGTCCATACTTTGGAACCATCCATGCCCATTTTACCGGGGAATCCATACAACGTGGCTAATTCATCCAAGGGTGCATTAGCGCGCCCGCTATATAAGGCAAGCAAATCCATTAAATCAGTATGGCGCGTATGATAACGGCTAATATAATTATTCCATTTGAAACTATTATCATCTTCGCCCATATCCCAATAACGCGGCGCAGTAATTTTATGCAGCATGGCGCGATAATGAATCACCGGCAAATCAAAACCACTGCCATTCCATGACACAATGGTGGGTGTATAACGATCAATGCCATCAAAAAAACGCTGCACAATTTCTTTTTCGCCAGCCTGCTCGTCGCCCAAACTCCATACCTTAAATTCATCACTACCTTGGCGGCGAAATGTGACGGAAATCGCAACGATGCGCTGTAAATGGTGCGCCAGAAACTCTGAACCGCCGGTTTTTTGGGCGCGACTATGAAACATTGCTTTCGACACACCCTCATCATCCAAACCATCCAAGCCATAGATACGGCGACCGCCTTCAATATCAGGAATCGTTTCAATATCAAAGACCATAGTATTCATGCGGCGCTTATCCTTTTGGTAAATGGGTAGGGCATTTTAGCAAATTTTGAACGTGAACTAGCAATTAACGATGATTAGGTGCGATAAACCGATTCAGAAGCCTTGCCTCAAGCACAATACAGATTTGATAAGTTTCAATGCCTTCACAGTGTTATTAGTACACCCTAGAAAAGTCTGCAATTGAGTTGCACTTTAATGATTAACCGACTGTGTGAGGATGTTGAAATGCTAAAACTGTTATCGATAACCACGTTGTGGGCAGTACTAAGTCTACCTACTATGGCGTTGGCTGAGGATATAGTAAAAGAGCCAGCCCCTACCAAACAGGCAATGCGTGCCATGTTGCACGCTAATCCTGTGCCCAATTAC
Source organism: Thiolinea disciformis DSM 14473 (assembly GCF_000371925.1). Taxonomy (GTDB): domain Bacteria; phylum Pseudomonadota; class Gammaproteobacteria; order Thiotrichales; family Thiotrichaceae; genus Thiolinea; species Thiolinea disciformis. Next base: position 37,786 of record NZ_AQVE01000025.1, read on the forward strand.
ATGGCAATTCTTCGTCAAGCGCCCGCCGACATGAAGCTCAGTGATGAACAGAAATCCAAATTGGATGAGTGGTATCAAGGTCACAACGATCAGTCCCAAGAGGCGGTTAAAAAAATCATTGAGGCCGAAAAGTCCCTAGCTCAAGCATCACTAGACGGTATGGACAAAGTGGAGCTTATGAACAAGGCGGATGAACTATTGGCTATGCGCCGCGCGTTGATTGAACAAAAAACCAATTGTCGCGATTATGTGCGCACTGTATTAAGCCCAGAACAATGGGCACAGTTAACCGAGTTACAAAAACAAGCGATAGCAAAAAGACCGGATATGAAAAAATAAGCAGTTCCTAGCAAGGTAAATTCAGGGCATAAGCGCCTTGAGTTTATCTAGATTTTTTATTAAATGATTTAAGCACTCTTATCCCAAATCACCCCTAGTGCGTGTGGCTGAAAATAGGCTGATTATCCGCATACCTTGATGATTTGATGTTGCGCACAGGCCCCTAAAAAGTCTGCATCACAAAAGGCTAATATAGTTTAACAAATATTGATGTAGAGCAAGGAAGTCTGAGATGTGCCTTAAGCATTTGATTTTGCGCAAAGCTGCCCAATAGCGCTTCGGTATAGGCTTTAACGATTAAACCGTTTCAACCTATTGCGTTCGCTAAACCGAGGAGCGTTACCATGAATTTCTTTGCGAGCTTTGAAGGCATTTTAACCATGTCTGTGATTACTATCGTCTTCATTTTTGGCTTTTTAGGCTATTTAGTGTGGAAATTTATGAAGTTATCAAATCACAAACCACAACCTGGTGAAAAGACTTGGTAAACTTTTAAGCTTAGTGTTGACACGCACGCGGAATCAGTTGTACACGCGAAGTCGGATCTGTGGACTCGCTCCATTGCAATACCGGAGTATTCGCACCAAAGGGTTCGTCATAATCCAGCCAAAACATTTCGCGTGGTTCTTTTTGAGCGGTATATTGTGCGTCATAGCCTAAATAACGCACATACTCCGCATGACGCTTGGCTTTATTCAAATCATCGAAAAAGCCAAGCGATATGGCATTTTTATAAGGCCCCTCTGTAATTACCAAATGCTGCGGCACATCAAAACGGCGCATGTCACTGCTCACCGCTTCGGCTGCTTTCTCACTGGGCAAGGGCGGAATGTACACTAGATAATTCAAGGTTTCGAAAGTACGCAAGGCACGAATCTGCACGGCCAGACCATAATTGCGAATCCGCTTCATCATTTGTAAAGCCGCTTTTTCATTATTATACGGCCCCAAGGTATAACAACTGCTCGCCGCTTCCCCCCCCACACTGCTGCTATACGCAATCTGCTGGTTGCTGGGCAAGAGTTTAAGAGGCGGAATATTCGTCTCCGTTAACACGATAGCTTGGGGTGCGGAGTGAGTAGGCACAAGCACGTTCACCGCCAACACCGCCACATTCGCTAAAACCATTCCTAATAAGGCATAAAGTGGTAAACCACCAGCCATTAACCTAGCTCCGCAATAAATTTTAAACCATCCATTAACGCATCCGGTACCGCGTGATGCGTCAAACGAAACGATGCGGATAAACGCTGCGCATCCCCACCACACAGTAAAATCTGTGCAGGACTGGCGAGTTGCTCTTGCATACGCTGTGTAATCCCTTCTAATGCGCCAACCAGACCCAATAAACAGCCACTACCCATCGCCTGCAAGGTATTATCAGCGAAAACGCTAGGCTGCTCCAAGTTCGCTGAGGACATATGTTTGGCCTGCGTACGTTGGACTAAGCTATCCACCATCACTTGCAGGCCGGGCAAAATCACACCACCGCGATGCGCGCCATTCCTTTCTAAGCCATCTATTGTCACTGCCGTACCCGCATCAATCACAATCAAGGACTGCTGGGGAAATAAGCTACGCCCCGCTAACAAGCCTACAAAGCGATCTGTGCCAAAATGCTCAGGATTAGGATAAGCCAATTGTATGCCATAAGCATTAAGCGAGCGCACCAACACCAATTGACGCCGTTTTTCAGCACATAATTGCTCAACCTGCTCAGCAAAAGCTTGTCCTAGCACATGCACCAAGACTATTCGCTCACTATCCGTGTGCGTGTCTACTAAATACGCTAATTGCTGCAAAGCGCCTTGAACTGCTGGCATTCCTGCATAGGGCAAAATCGTCTGTGCGGAACGCTGCCCTTGCGCCAAGCGCGCCCATTTTAAGCGAGAATTGCCTGCATCCACTAATAAAGTCATGATCATAAGTTTGGGCAGTAATAGGCCAATAAAGACGAACTTATCTTTAAGAAATTATTATATTAGCATACTGGCTTTATTTTAAGGCTTAATAATAAAGCCGCTTTTGGCGGCTTTATTGTACTGTTATTGCTTATTGAGCGTTACTTTAACAGGATTCGGCACTAATTCATTCATAGCGCCATTGCTTGCATCTACTGCAGCGCCAATCACACCACCAAAAATAAGATTCCCTGCCATCGCAGCGCCACCTCGGCTAGCGACCTGAGTATTCACATTTACGGTGGCTGTTTCGTAACCAGATTTTGAAATAGTGACAGTCAATTTTTCTTTGCGCTTTACTTTAAAACTAGACGGTGTTTTGCCGGTCATGCCATTAGAGAGTTTAACATCCGCGCCTGCTGGATCAGATTCAACCACTAACGCCTCTTCTGTACCGCGTGTAATCGTTGCACAACCACTTAAGGTGGCTAACAACAAACTAGCCCCAATTATTACTTTTGCATTCATTTGATTTACTTTCTATTGTCGTTTAAAAACGCAAAATTATACTTGATGTTGATATAAAATCACCCAATTTAATCAAGTGTTCTAGGTAAAAAAGCAATAGAATTTTAAAAACTTAGGACTACGGGAATAAACAGTGACTTTATTAAAAGGTCTTCAATAGCGAGAAATCCATAAAGGTAAGAATAAGTTGTGGCTTAAAGTTAAATAAACTAGGGATTAAAGTGGTTTGGTAAGAGCAAGAAGTTTTTGGATACTAGTAATCAGTTCAAGATAAGTGCTTGAACTTAGCCGATTAGTATTTTTATAGGATAAATTCCGAGAATTGAAATTTAATATTTTTAATAAGAACAAAATATTAATGGTCGGGGCGAGAGGATTTGAACCTCCGACCCCCACAACCCCATTGTGGTGCGCTACCAGGCTGCGCTACGCCCCGACCGAAAGGAAAGCAAGAGTAACCCATCTTTGGGTTTATCTCAATAACAATTCAAGCTTTTAACGTGGTTAATGTATCTTCTAATTGCATGACGATTTCGGCGATAAATGAAGAAAGGTCTGTTGGTGCAGCGGTCGTCTCAAGCGATTCCACGCCTAGAATCTTCTGGCGCGCTCCATTAATCGTGTAACCCTCATCATATAGCAAACTACGAATCTGCCGAATCAATAGCACATCTTCACGCTGATAATAACGCCGATTACCACGGCGTTTCATCGGATTAAGCGAGGGGAATTCCTGCTCCCAATAGCGCAACACATGTGATTTGACACCACACAAATCGCTGACCTCACCAATGGTGAAGTAGCGCTTAGAAGGAATCGGCGGTAATTCGCTACTGGGCAGTGGCGTTTCCTGCATAGATCTCTACTCGTTGCTTAAGTTTCTGCCCCGGACGGAAAGTGACTACGCGGCGCGCATCCACTGGAATTTCTTCCCCCGTTTTGGGGTTACGTCCCGGGCGTTGGGTTTTGTCACGTAACATGAAATTCCCAAAACCAGACAATTTAACATGCTGTCCTTTGCCTAAAGCCGTTCTGATCTCTTCGAAAAACATTTCTACCAAGTCCTTAGCCTCACGTTTATTGAGGCCAAGTTGCTCAAACAATTGCTCGACCATTTCCGCTTTGGTCAAAGTTACCATCTAAATTCTCCTTTTTATCGCAATGTTGCACCGGTAGATTCACGCAATGATGCCACAATCGTATCGATAGTCCGACTTACCTCACTGTCCTCCAAGGTGCGTGCACTATCCTGTAAAATTAAACTGACCGCCACACTTTTCTGGTTTTCAGCAATACCAGCCCCTGTATATACATCAAAAATCGTCCAGCGTGTTAAATACGCGGGCGCAACTTTTGCTATTTCTTGGTCAATCGAGGAGGCTAATACCGCTTTATCTAAGACTAACGCTAAATCCCTTCGAATCGCAGGGAATTTTGTCACTGCTTGATAGCTGGGTAAAGTACGTTGTTGCAAAGCTGACCAATCTAATTCAAATAACAGTACATCTTGACCACAATCGAGTGCTGCTTCCAAGCGAGGATGCAAAGCACCCACCCAACCAATTACACGCTCTTGGGTAGCAATCTGTGCACATTGCCCCGGATGCAGGGCAGAATGCACCACTGGCAGGAAATAGAACGTCTCTCCTGTCACTTGTTCCAACACTGCTTCAACATCGCCTTTAATGTCATAAAAGTCCACGGCGCGCGACTTAACACCCCATTGTTCAGGCTGTATTGCACCACTAATCACGCCAGCTAATTTAATATGCTCTTGGATTTCGCCATTTTTCTTTTCAAACACCGGACCAATTTCAAATAAACGTACCCTGGTTTGCTGGCGGTTTAAATTATATTGCAGTGCGCGCAATAAACCCGACCAAACACTACTGCGCATGACACTCAAGTCTGCTGAAATCGGATTGGCCAAAGTAATGGGCTCAATACCGGGCGATAATAACGCCTCAATAGCAGGGTCCACAAAGCTATAAGTGACGGCTTCCTGATACCCATTTGCCAACAATGGCGCACGCAGATTCGTAATACGATTTTGGGTTTCCAACGGCAGGGTTAAAATAGGCTTAGTGGCGCCTAAATCGGCTGGAATCTGATCATAACCATACACACGCGCCAACTCTTCGATCAAATCTTCTTCAATGCCAATATCAAAGCGACTCAAAGGCGGTTGTACTTGCCACCCCCCAGGCGTCGTTTGCACCTCGCAGCCCAAGCGCTGCAAAATATTCACAACAGTAGCATCATCAATCGTAATCCCTAGCAAGCGACCAATCCGCTCACGACGCAGTGAAACGCTGGGGCGCGCTAACACGGAATCATCCGCGCAAACATCAACTACAGGGCCTACTTCACCGCCGCAAATCGCGACTATCAACGCTGTTGCACGCTCTAAGGCCTGCACAGGTAAGTCCGCCGCCACGCCACGCTCAAAACGATAAGAAGCATCCGTTTGCAGACCATACGAACGCGCTTTCCCCATTAATTTATTAGCGCGGAAATGAGCACTTTCCAAGAAAACATGTTTCGTGTCATTCGTTACTGCACTGCCCAAACCACCCATAATACCCGCTAAAGCCACTGCTTTTTGCTCATCAGCAATCACTAAGGTATCGGGACGCAAGCTAAACGTTTGACCATCCAATAAAGTCAAAGACTCACCTTCGCTTGCATAACGCGCTTGAATACCACCTGCTAATTTATCCAAATCGAAAGCGTGCATGGGCTGACCTAACTCCATCAGCACATAATTGGTCACATCCACCAGTGCCGACACGCTACGCAAACCCGCGCGCCGCAATTTTTCGCGCATCCACAAAGGCGTTGGCGCTTGCGCATTTACATTGCGAATAACACGCCCTGCATAACGTGGGCAAGCATCAGCGGCAGGCAAAGTAACGGCTCGCACCTCCTGATGCTGTGGCAGATAGGCCTCAATCGCAGGCGGCGTTAAGGTGGTATTGGTCAATACACCAACCTCACGCGCAACACCGGCTACACTCAACCAATCGCCGCGATTGGCTGTAACGTTCAATTCTAAAACTTGATCATTGAGCTTCAGGTAATCACGCAAGCTAGCGCCAATCGGCGCATCCGCCGGCAATTCCAATAAACCTTCGGACTTATCGGACATACCCAGCTCGGAGGACGAGCACAACATCCCAAAAGACTCGATACCGCGTAACTTGCCTTTTTTAATCTTGAGTGGATCGCCTTCCGCCATCGGTAACACTGCGCCAATTTTTGCCAAAGGAGCTTTTAAACCTGCACGAGCATTCGGTGCACCACAAACGATTTGTAACGACTCGCCTGTACCAGCATCCACGGTGCAAACATTCAACTTATCCGCGTCCGGATGTTTTTGAATCGCTGTAATCTGCGCGACCACGACATCGGTAAAATCCCGCGCAACACGTTCTGCGCCTTCCACTTCGCAGCCAGCCATGGTCAGCTTTTTGCCAATGTCAGTCATAGTGAGCGCAGGATTCACCCACTCTCTTAACCATTGTTCACTGATTTTCATGTTTTCTAATCCTGCTTAGTGGAATTGACTGAGGAAGCGCACGTCATTATCAAATAACACACGCAAATCATTGATTTTATAGCGCAACATCGTCATACGCTCCGCCCCTAAGCCAAACGCAAAGCCCGTATATTGCTCACTATCAATTCCCACATGCTTTAAGACATTGGGGTGAACCATGCCGCAACCTAATACTTCCAACCAACCGGTTTGCTTACAAGTACGGCAACCACTACCACCACATTGCACACAAGTGATATCCACTTCCGCCGAGGGTTCGGTGAAAGGGAAGAAGCTCGCACGGAAACGCATATCCACTTCCATTTCAAAGAAGGCACGGAAAAAGGTGGCTAGAACACCTTTTAAATCCGCAAAAGTCACATCTTTGTCGACCATTAGGCCTTCCACTTGATGGAACATCGGGCTATGGGTCATATCCGAATCACAGCGATATACACGACCCGGCGCAATAATCCGAATCGGCGGCTGGTGATTTTCCATATAACGAATTTGTACTGAAGACGTATGCGTGCGCAGTAATAAGTTCTGCTGCAAACCTTCAGGATTCAAATAAAACGTATCGTGCATGGCACGGGCTGGATGATGCTCAGGAATATTCAGCGCGGTAAAATTATGGAAATCATCTTCCACCTGCGGCCCTTGTGCGACGGCAAAGCCTAATTGCGCAAAAATTTCCTCAATGCGTTGAATAGTCAGAGTCACGGGATGCAAACCCCCTTGATCCATACGCCGACCCGCCAAGGTCACATCCACCGCCTGAGACGCTAAACGCTCATTTAAGGCTTCAGCTTGTAAACCTTCACGACGTAGCTCAATCGCAGCGGTCAAGGCTTGTTTCGCTTGGTTAATTTCCTGACCCACTGTTTTACGTTCTTCTGCGGGCAATTGACCAAGCTGTTTCAGGAGTTCCGTCACCAGACCTGTTTTACCTAAGTACCGGACACGTACTTGATCTAAAGCAGCTAAGGTGGTGGCTGCGGAAATGTGTTCGTGGGCTTCACCCATGAGTTCTAGCAAACTTTGCACAACACTATCCTTGAATTGAAGCACCTAGCATGGTTAGCGGTGCACTATACAAACAAAAAGCGGGGAAGGCTCAGCCTATCCCCGCTTTCCGATACCGTTTCCGGTTAATTTATCGCGTCACTTCATCAAGTCGTTAGCGATTACGCAGCTAGGGCAGCTTTTGCCTTTTCAGCGAGCTTGCCGAATGCCGCTAGATCATGCACAGCCAAATCTGCCAAAATCTTACGGTCTACAGCGACATTCGCCTTATGTAAGCCATCCATAAATCGGCTATAAGATAGACCAAAATGGCGCGAACCTGCGTTAATACGCACAATCCACAACGCGCGGAATTGACGTTTTTTCTGACGACGGTCGCGATACGCATATTGACCTGCTTTAATCACCGCTTGGTTAGCTACACGGAAAACACGACTACGCGCACCGTAATAACCTTTAGCTTTCTTTAAAACCTTCTTGTGACGTGCTCCAGCTTGAACACCACGTTTAACTCTTGCCATGTATCAATCTCCTTAAGCGTAAGGCATCAAGCGTTCGATCGAATGCTGATCGCAAGCATGGACGCGGTTCTCGCCAACACGAAGATGACGTTTACGCTTAGTCGTTTTCTTGGTCAAGATATGGCGCAAATGCGATTGCTTGCGCTTGAACGTGCCATTCGCGGTCTTTTTGAACCGCTTAGCAGCACCTCGACTGGTTTTCATCTTAGGCATCTTTTACTCCTACAAAGTGAGATAAACGACATCCCGCAAGAGTGCCTTACCTTAACGGGATGAATTAAAAGCCGAAAGAAGTCGCCCTCTTTCGGCTTTAATCAATGGGCTAACTTATCGTGTTATTTTTTCTTCGGTGCCATTACCATGACCATCTGACGACCTTCGAGCTTAGGAAACTGCTCAACCACCGCATATTCAGTTAGGTCAGTCTCAATACGCTTCATTAATTCCATGCCTAGCTCACGATGCGCTAATTCACGGCCACGGAAACGTACTGTGATTTTGGTTTTGTCGCCTTCATCAAGGAATTCAATCAACTTACGTATCTTGATTTTATAGTCACCGTCATCCGTACCGGGACGAAACTTAATTTCCTTGACCTGTACCTGCTTTTGTTTTTTACGAGCAATAGCCGCTTTTTTACTTTCATCAAAGCGGAATTTACCGTAATCCATAATGCGACATACTGGCGGCTTGCCGTTTGGCACAATCTCCACAAGATCAAGATTGGCTTCTTGCGCCATCTCTAAGGCTTCTTGCGTTGAAACGACACCTTTATTTTCTCCATCCGCATCAATTAAACGAATTTTAGGAATCCGAATGTCTTCATTAATGCGATGTTCTCTTTCCTGAACGATAAGTTTATACCTCCAAATCAATTGATCGTAAGGCTTTAATCTCGGCTTGCAGTTTAGCGTCTAAGTCTGCAATAGACATATTGCCAAGATCTTGGCCAGTTCGCGTCCGAACGGTTACAGATTGCGTTTCAACTTCGCGATCTCCAACCACTAGCAAATAGGGAACCCTTTGCATAGTATGCTCGCGGATTTTAAAGCCAATCTTCTCATTTCTCAAGTCTGATACTGCACGAATACCCGCAGCACGCAATTGGTTTTCCACCGATTTCACAAAATCGGCCTGTTTATCGGTAATATTCAAGACTACGGCTTGCACCGGAGCAAGCCATAATGGGAATTTACCTTCAAAGTGTTCGACTAAAATCCCGACGAAACGTTCCAATGAGCCGAATAAGGCACGATGCAACATCACTGGGCGTTTACGCGAGTTATCTTCTGCCACATACGTTAAGTCAAAACGCTCTGGTAGGTTCATATCGACTTGTAATGTGCCACACTGCCAATCGCGCCCAATCGCATCCCGTAATACGAATTCAAGTTTAGGCCCATAGAACGCACCTTCCCCCGGGAATAGTACGTACTTCATGCCTAAACTGTCTAATGCACCGGCTAAAGCACCCTCCAACTTATCCCAAGTCTCATCAGAACCAATGCGATTGGCGGGGCGTGTGGATAATTTGATAATGACATCGTGGAAGCCAAAATCTTTATAGATGTCGAGCACTAGCTTAACGACTTTCTTGCACTCTTCATCCATTTGGTCTTCAGTGCAAAAAATGTGCGCATCATCTTGGGTAAAGTGGCGCACCCGCATTAAGCCATGCAAGGCACCGGAAGGCTCGTAACGATGTACCTTGCCAAACTCGGCCATCCGTAAGGGCAAGTCCCGATAACTTTTTAAGCCCTGCGCAAACATCATCATGCAACCTGGGCAATTCATCGGCTTCAGGGCAAAGACGCGCTCATCTTCAGTCGTTGTGGTAAACATATTTTCACGGTAATTAAACCAGTGGCCGGAGGTTTCCCACAAATGCCGATCCATGACATCAGGCGTATTAATTTCGACATAACCCGCGCGCTCTTGGCGACCACGCATATAGTTAATCAGTTGTTGAAATACTTGCCAACCCTTCGGATGCCAAAAGACCGCCCCAGGTGCATCTTCATGGAAGTGGAATAAATCTAAGTGGCGACCCAATTTGCGATGATCACGCTTTTCTGCTTCTTCCAAGAAGGTTAGATAATTCTTTAACTCTTTCTGACTCGCCCATGCGGTGCCATAAATCCGCTGCAACATTTCGTTTTTCGAATCGCCGCGCCAATAAGCACCCGCCACTTTCATTACCTTCACCGCAGGAATTTTGCCGGTGCTCGGAATGTGTGGGCCGCGACACAAATCAATAAACTCGCCTTGTTGATACAAGGATAAGGTTTGATTGATGGGAATCGCTTCAATAATTTGTGCTTTATATTCTTCGCCTTTTTTGCGGAAAAACTGAATGGCCTCATCACGTGGCATAGTCGTGCGTTTGACTGGCAAATCACGCTGAATCAGCTCTTGCATACGCGCATCAATCGCTTCCAAGTCTTCAGGCGTAAAGGTGCGTGGACTGGCGAAGTCATAATAAAAACCATTTTCAATGGTTGGCCCGATCGTCACCTGAACATCAGGAAATAATTGCTGTACCGCTTGCGCCATTAAGTGTGCCGAGGAATGGCGAATAATGTCTAATCCTTCCGGATCTTTAGCGGTGACAATAGCTAATTTACTATCCTCTTCAATGACATAGCTGGTGTCTACCAAGGTGTCATTGACTTTGCCAGCCAGTGCCGCTTTGGCTAAACCAGCGCCAATCGAAGCAGCGACTTCAGCAACAGTAACGGGGTGATCGAAGGAGCGTAGGCTCCCATCAGGCAGGGTAATAGCAGGCATTATTATTGCTCCAGTGGTGATCCATACGACAGACCACATGTATATTAAAAATAGTCAGTAAACCAACAAGCCATAATAGGCTCTTCAGAATATCAAAGCCTCCACGAGACTTTTATCCTCATGCGCTTAATGATTGAGGCCAGAGCATTATACAGATATGGTGATGAATAGAAAGCCTGTCAGTTTTATCATGCGCTAATCATTTATCTTTTTTATTGCTAATGGTAGCAATATTTAAGCAAGACTTTACTACTACTGAGACTCAACCATACACAACCCTAAGCTATTCATTTAGTCAGTTAGGGCTATCGTAATCTATTTAATGGATGCCTTTTGCTTTTTTCAATTGATTTGCAATAGAGCTGGCCGCAGAGTCCATATGAGACGCCACATCTTGTGTAGCTGCAATGACACCACCTAATGCCCAACTGTTTTTATCTACTTTAATATCGCCTATCTTTTTACCGGTTTCATTATCAGAGAACGCAACATCAGCATCGAAATAAGAACTACCCGCTCCAAAACCAATGAGCGCTCTTAAAGCAACATTACCTTCTTTATACTCTCGGATTTTTCCACTAATAACCAATGCTTTCCCTGACGCTTGCTCACGGCTAACGGACTCAAATGCCTTCGTTTGTGCTACCTTACTAGCAATACGTTTAGCAAATGCTTCCCCACCGTTGACAAACTTGCTTTCTTCATTATCCACAAAATCTAACACAATAACCTTATTGTAAGCTGCTAGGGAGGGGGAGTGAGTACGGCTTAGCTCGCTTCCCTCTGGTTTTAGAGTACTGGTCGTACCGCACGCACACAGCAAAAAACTAAACCCCAGAATAGCCCCATGGCGCAATAGTATATTCATATAAGCCCTTATAATTTGATAACATTTGAGGCGCAAAGATTATTTTCTCGCTGTATAAAAAGCAAGCTAATTCAGGCTATCGCCCAAACCACCTCAATGATTTCTCAATTAATTCATTAAATCCATGAACTCATTAATAAAAATAACTAATATCTCCCCGCAAAACCTCGCAGAAACTTACCATTTTGCGCCTGAGATAATGAATTAGTAGCAATCCCCTACAAACACTGTACACGCAATTTACTGATTTGCACTCAACACAGATAATCACGGTCACATAACCCATACTAAGGATTGTCCAAGATGTCTAGCACCCGTGTTTTTAATCAAACTTTCGAGGCTTTTTTATTCGATATGGATGGCACTGTTCTAAGCTCTATCCAAGCAGCAGAACGCATTTGGACGCTATGGGCACAACGCCATGGTTTAGACGTCGCTAGCTTTTTGCCAACTATCCACGGCAAACGTGCCATCGATACCATCAGCCAATTGAATTTGCCACATATAGATGCACAGGCGGAGGCGCAAGCGTTGACCTTGGCGGAAATTACCGATGTGGAAGGGATTGAAGCGATTGCAGGGGCTGAGTCATTGCTTAAAGCGCTGCCAACAAACCGTTGGGCGATTGTCACCTCAGCGCCACAGGCGTTGGCATTACGACGTATTGAAGCAGCCGGTTTACCCGTACCGGATTGCTTAATCACAGCCGATGATGTGCAACACGGCAAACCTGCACCCGATTGCTTTTTGCTCGCCGCACAACGCTTGGGTGTCGATATTCAACACTGTTTGGTATTTGAAGATGCACCGGCAGGCATCCAAGCCGCTGAAGCAGCCGGTGCACAGGTACTTGTGATCAGTGCGACCCATAGCCATCTTATGCAAACGCCGCATCCCCAAATCCCGAGTTACGACAATGTACAACTCAGCGTACTAGGGGACAAACTAGACTTGCATAAAGTCGTTTAAGTGCCGCAATAAGTGATATAATCGCCAAACTCGGCGGGCGCCCCTACGCTATAGCGTTCGAAACCCTCACGTTCGGTGAAAGGCTGTTTTAGTACTGTCATCAGGCGCTCTAACACGCTTAAATCGCCTCTTACCGCCGCACTTAAGGCTTCTTCCACGAGAAGATTGCGCGGAATATAAACAGGGTTTACTGCATTCATCGCCGTTACTTGGGCATCAACGGTTAAGGCATCGTGCTTTAAGCGCGCTTGCCATTGCTTAAGCCATGAGTCTATTAACTCTGGCTTTCTAAACAGCTTTAGCAATGCTTCGCTGTTGCCCTGAGCGGCTGGCGCTAAGGCACGCAAGGCTTGCGTATAATCGACTTGTTGCTGCTCCAATAAATAAAGCCACGTTTCGATTAATTCCGTGTCGCTTGCCTCAGGACTGTGTAGACCCAATTTGGGACGCAGGGTGTTGAGCCATGCCTCTTGGTATTCTGTCGCAAAATCATCCACCGCTTGAGTAGCCAATTGAATCGCCTGCTCTGCGCCATCAGCAATCAACGGCAATAACGTTTCTGCAAAGCGTGCCACATTCCATTGCGCAATCGCAGGCTGATTACCATAGGCATAGCGGCCACTGTGATCAATCGAACTAAATACAGCCTTGGGATTATAAGCATCGATAAACGCGCAAGGGCCATAATCAATCGTTTCACCGGATAAGGTCATATTGTCCGTGTTCATGACCCCATGCACGAAACCTAGTGCTACCCACTGACTTATTAACTGGGCTTGGCGTTTTACCAGTGCTTGAATCAGCTGTAAATAAGGCTCATCGCAGCCTATTAAGGCTGGATAATGACGCTGAATGGTGTAGTCCGCTAAGCGACGCAGGGTATCGGGCGAGGTATGCATCGCGGCAAATTGAAAAGTTCCTACGCGAATATGACTGGCAGCAACACGCATTAACACTGCACCCTGCTCAGCGCCAGTACGATGAATTAAGTCGCCGGTCGCTACCACGGCTAGTGCACGCGTCGTGGGGACACCCAAGGCGTGCATCGCTTCGCCCATGATGTATTCGCGTAGCATCGGGGCAAGCGCCGCCTTCCCATCACCACGGCGCGAAAATGGTGTACGCCCCGAACCTTTGGTATGCAAATCGTAGCGCTGCTGCTGAGCGGTAAGATGTTCGGCCACTAATAAAGCGCGTCCATCCCCTAATACCGGAGACAAATGCCCAAATTGATAACCAGAATAAGCCATGGCATAACTTTGTTTAGCTAAGGCTTCTGTATTTCCGGTTAAAAATCGAATGCCCTGCTCTGTTTGAAGCGCTGACGCAGACAAACCTAAGGTCTTCGCCAACGTTTCGTTAAGGACTATTAACTGCGGGGCAGGCGCCGATTCAGCGAGGCTAGCCGCCACTAGCTCAGGTAAAGCCTGAGCATAACTATCGTCGAAATTGAGATGAAAGGGATTGGTAGTCATGACAGTGCCTAGTGGGCGGACAAGGATTTAAGCTTAGGGGGAGAGCGTGGGAAAGGCAATCAGTTCGTTCATTGCTCCCACCAAAAAAGGGAGTCTAAATTTTTCATCCGCATAACAGCGGGGGACATCTTATGGAAGAGACTAAGGGTATTACGGGAGGCGGTTCATCTCCACAGGCGCGGGGAACATGTCCATCGGAAGTCTGAGCAGTGTCACTGGCATCATCCGTGCTGCCATTTTTTTGGGGCTCCTGTTGAGTTGCCCCCTGTTCTATTCCGATAAATTCATACCATTGGAATTGGTTGTTAACCGCATTTTGCAGCCTCATGGCGACTTCTGGACTTGGGCGCTTACGGCCAAGGAAAAAGTGACTAATGGCGGTCTGGTGCACACCAATCATTTTGGCGAGCTTGCCTTGTGACCCCGCTATTTTTATCGCTACTGAGATTGGTGTGGATACAGTATTCATGCTTTATATTATTACCTGTCGTATTTATAAAAGTCAATACTGGTGGTATTTGTTAAATACGGCGCGAAAACACATAATTTTACTATGAGCGTAGAAAAAAAAGTCATCAAAAGAACTGAGCCATCAGAAGCGGATAAACGTGCCGCCTCTATAATTCGCGCTGCCTGGGAGAAGATGAAGAAAGACAATCCAGACCAAAAGCTCACTCAGTCATGGTTAGGCGAAAAGATTGGAATGACTCAAGGTGGGGTTGGGCACTACTTAAATGGAAATAGGATATTTGGGCTTGATGCGCTGCTGGCATTTTGCAGGGTGCTTAAATTAAGCCCCATGGAGGTCTATCCCGAAATTGCTAGCGGCATAGATACCGCTGACGCGATGACTGTTGAATATATAGAGCTTTACAAAAAAGCACCAAAAGAAATAAGGGAAGCGGTGTTAGTTCTCCTCCGACGCTCGGAGTAACGCTAAAGCCTCTTCTTTTTTTTGCTCACTTGCCTTAATCCAAGCCTCAATAGCATTTCGATCTATATGTATCCATCTTTTTATTTTTGCTTGCTTTTTATTGATTAATTTTCTTTTTCCATAGCAAGACGTTGATTTTTGAGACACGCAACACCCCCAGAAGAAGAACAAGCCCGTAGAGATTATACGTCTTAAGACTCACGATAAGCGGTATTTGTTCATCGATAAGTTGGCACTGATTAAATTTAGTTCTAACTGATACTAGTCTTCAGACAAGCGTACTTGTTTGAAATTTTAAATTTACCGACTGTCAATTATATTTTTTTTAATATACGATGCGCTTTACTATATACAACCTTCTAAATGACAACGACAAAAATGAGTTTCAACTTTGGACGAAAGCTTTGCAAACGCGCGAGCGTGCAAAGCTAAACGCCAAAATAGATATGCTCAGCCAACACGGTGAAGATTTGTACCCAGAAACGCTGGCTGGTACTTCAGTGGCAGGCATACAGAAACTCAGAGTGCACGGTGGTATCCAGTTAAGACCGTTATTGTGCAGAGGGCCTTTGCTAGATGATCAAACAAAACTCATTGAAAATGGATATACATTGCTCATGGGAGCTAAAGAAGTTGGCAATAAATGGCAACCTGCCTCAGCTCCAGAAAAAGCGGATAAGCAAAAGCAACTGTTGTTAGCTGGAATATTAAAGAGGTGTCCTCATGAACGAGTGGGTTGAACGGCTGATCCAAGAATTCGGCGACAAAGAATACGCTCACGGTTATATGCAGCAGCATACCTTAGATCGTATCGCTGCCCAGTTATACCATCTACGCCAACAACGCGGATTATCTCAAGAACAATTAGCTCAACTTGCTGGCGTTTCTCAAGAGCGCGTTTGCAAATTAGAAACGGGTGATTTTGACTCGCTAACCCTAAAAACCCTTTGGAAGTTTAGCGAAGCGCTGGATGTTCATTTGCAAGTAACCTTTACTTCATTTAGTGCTGGCATTATGAGTGTAGTGAATTTAAGCGCTGAAAAGCTTAAAGTCACTGAACGCAATGCCGATTTACTAACCATGCAAAAGCAATACCGCTGTGAATTAAAAAAAGATGAGTGGCATTCTGTAGATGATGCTAGCTTTACGATAACGCGACATAAGCAAATAGCAAACCAGCAAGTTCTAAGCAACGTCACTATTGGTGGAGATTGGATTACTCAAAAGGCGATGACATGAATATCGAGCCATTTTTCAGTTTGCTAACTATTTACCTTCGTGAAAGTAATGTGAAGCTGAATGATGATATTAGCCCCCTGCAACTGAGTAAGCAAAAATTGCTGGGTCGCTTTCGTATTGCGGCACAGGATATTGTAGAGGTTCAAGCAGAAGATAAGAGCGACTTAAATTGTATTTATCAACTAAATACCACCTTTGAATTTATCTACGTTGCTGATGTAGATGCATTGGCGGAAATTCAATCGCTATCTTCACCACTACTGGTTATTAATGCTAAATTTACAGCGGAATATCATTCAGCGAAGCCTGTCACACCGAATGACCTTCAGCAGTGGGCGGCTACTAATTGCTTATTGCATACATGGCCTTATTGGCGGGAATATTGCCAATCCCTTCAGTCGCGTATGGGTTTTCCAAGCTCACCTATGCCGCTATTTCAATTAGTTAATCAATCCAACAATGATCCCCTAGAAGATGAGAAAAAGTAGTAGCTTTGGAATTTAACGGCTTCCTTGGTAACTTTAACGCCCTAAACCCAATTTTCTAGGCGCAATCCCTCAACCCGCTCAAACTCCTTGAGATTATTCGTCACCAGCACCGCATCCAGTGCCAAGGCATGAGCGGCAATCAACATATCTAAACTACCAATCGTCTTGCCACTGGCTTGCAACGCATGACGCAATTGCGCGTAATGCCAGATTGCTTGATCGTTATACGGGCAAATCTCTAAGGGCGCTAAAAACTTATTCAGTGCCTGCTTATTCCGCTCCGAACCCGACTTCTCCACCCCAAACGCCAGCTCAGAGGCAGTAATACTAGAGATGGCCAACTGCCCCAAGGAGTATTGCTTAAACCGCTCAAACACCTGCGCAGGCCGATGATTAATAACATAGATGCAGGTATTAGTATCCAATAGATACATCACAACAACACCTCCCGCGCCTGCTCGCCCTGCTCGTCTCGCTCCAAGACAAAACCGACTTCAAACTCTGCCAGTGCTTCTTGCATGATGACCCAAGGATTATCCAGCGGTAGCAATAATACCCCATTCCCAAACGCCTTCACCGCGACTGTATCCGCATTAAAACGAAAAGCCTTCGGTAGCCGCACCGCTTGGCTACGCCCCGTCTGAAAAATTCTAGCCGTCTCCATCATGGCCTCCTTAGATACCTACTCTTGATACCTATCAGTATAGCAGCTTGGTTTTAATCATATAGTATTTTTAATACCTTTGGTATTGACTTTAAATAAATACCAGAGGTACTATTAAACCACTGGCAGCCCACACGCTGCAAAGCAAACCTTACATAAGCCGCTTGACCGGATTTAATCAGATACCAGTGTTAACGCAACCGCCAGTTAGGCGGCTTATGCAAGGACGGCGTAACGGGCAAGAAGCCCAAACAATTAAAACAACAACCAAGGACTAAAAATGAAATTCAACGTAACAACAGGGGCATTACTCATTCTGCTTGCCACCGCGCAAGCCGCCGAACAACCCAAGGACATTTGTAAAACCGATGGACAAACACAAGCCGCCGAACAAATCAAAAAGGAATGCGCTTTATCAGCAGACCCTAGCGCTTGCGAAAAACAAGCCAAAGCACTCTACGACGCGCTGGTGGATATCCACTGCGCACGCCCATCCAAGGAGCATCAGTGATGGCCAAACTCCTGCTCATCGGAACCCTAGCAGGACAACCGGCAATGAATGCTGACGTGACCTTAATGATTAACGGTACTGAGTACCAAACACACACCAAACGCCTTGAGCTGCCCGCAGGCACTTACAAAGTTTGCGCCAAGCTCAAAGACAGAAAAGAACACTGCCGCACGGTGCTAGTGCAAGCAGGAACGAATAACAAGGTAGCGATACCTTTGGATGCTAAGGACTAAACCATGAGCTTAATCCCTGAAAAACAGCAAGAGCTGGATCAATTCAAAAGAGAAGTAGATGCATTATCAGTGAAGTTTTTTGAGCTTGCCCAGCAAGAAAAAGCTAATGCAAAGGTAGCGCTAACCGCTGCCATGAAATTAATTTACGCAAGCTATAAAAAATTCCCAGAAACAGATAAGGCCATCCTTAAGGCCAGTGTTTTTGAGATTTTCAAATAGAAAAGGCCACCCAAAGGCAGCCTTTCGTTACCAAATCAACCCGTCAAGCCGTGGAAAGTGAGACGGGCTAATTCAGAAAGAGAGAACAGTATATGCAAATTGGGCCAATGATGAAACTACCACTAGCGGCCAGTCTAGTAATTAGCACTGCCCGTGCGGACAAAAAACTAGCTGAACAAGCAGCAGAACTGATTAAACAAGACCGCATCCGCACAGCACTTGCACAAAACCCTGTCCTAGCCCATTTAGCGCAGCAAATTGCTAAGCAAGTACGGAAGGGAGGCAAAGCATGACCACCGCAACCGCCCTCCGTATCACCGCCGCCATCAGTAGCATCACCAGCGCCGCCGCCGCTTATCCTGTCGCGGCTAGCATGTTTGGCACGTTAGCCGGTGGCGTAATCGTGACCAGCTCAGCAGCCGTTATCTATGCAGGCTGGCATTATGTTGGCACAGAAACAGCCACCGACCAACTCAGCATAATCAAGCGAGTAGGGGCAGGCTTAGCCGCCAGTATTTTTGCCGTCGGCATGGTGGCAGGTATCTACACCAGCGCCAGCCAATCTGTTGCCCTTACTACTCAAACTAACGCAAAAGCAGCCGATGCATTATACGAGCAGCAAGAAGCCAGCCGGATTAAAACCCTAGAAACCCTCACTCAAGAACTAAGCCTGACCAGTAAGAAGAATAATCCTGCTGAATACACCCGCTTACAAGATCAAATCAGCAAACTCAGTACACCGACTGAGCGTACTTTTACTGCCACTGAAAAAGCAAGCAGCCAAATTCCAGCCGCTTACAAGTGGGGCATAGCCGCTACTTTTGAAGTGGTCACACCCGCCTTACTGCTCTTAGCCGGACTTTTTGCCCGCCGTCGCTCGGTTGACAAGCAGTTGACAGCAGTTGACAGGGTTGACGCCGCGTCAACAACCCCGTCAACCCTGCGTCAACCCCAACAAGAAGCCACTTTAAGCCAAGACGCTGAGCAACTAGAACAAGCGAATTGCCTACTTGATGCACTAGCTGACCAAAAAATCAGAGTAAACAAAGAAGGCTGCATCACCGCCGCCGCCTTAGAAGAAAGCCAACACTGCACCAATCGCCAAGCACGCGCTGCCATCAGTGCTGCCGTCGAGCATGGCTACTTAATTAAAGAAGGTGAGGGCGGCGCTACCCGCTACCGCTACCCCAATCGCCAACAAACAACCTTGTGGAGAGTAAAATAATGTCAGTATACAGCGTCAGCAACAGCGCCATGCCTAGCCTAATCGGCTATGGTGGCTTAGCTATTAGCGCTTTAAGCGCCTTATCCCTCATTGCCGGTGGCCCTGCCATTATTGACCTCCCAGGCGATAACGTCATTGACTTTGCCGCCGCTGGTTTAACCTTCGTAGTGGCAGGTGCTATCCTCAAAAGTCGTGAACCCGTGGCCGCTTGGTTAGGGGCTGCCATGCTCACCGTGATGATTATGTATGCAGGTTTGCGCGTCGATACCAATCAAGCCAGCAACATGCTAGAGGCTGCCAAAAATGCCGCCACCAGTGGTGCACAAGCAGCAACTCAAGCAGTTGCCAGCGCGTCAACCACCGGCAACTACCAACAACAGCTTGCCAACTTCGGCAACAACCCGCGTCAACCCAGCGTCAACCCGACATGGGTAGCCGTTCGCCCACTCACCAAAGCTGAATCAAACGAATGTGACCAGATCCCCGCGAAAGCATGGGTCAATACTGCCGCCGGTCAACGTAACTGCACACCGGCCACGGATGGCAACCGCTATGTATGGAGATGGCAATAATGACCAGCCTCATCCGCTATCTATCCCCTGTGTGGGGGTGGGTATTACTCTGGTGGCTAGTCTTTAGCGGCTCACTCTACGCTTTCGTAGAAAATGCCGCCGGTGGCATGCTCAGCGCGTGGTTTGAACAACTACATGAACAACTAGGTTCATGGTCACATCTAATCGGGTGGGTGAACTAATGCAAGCCACCACTGAACGGGAACTCCTACGCCGCGTGCGTAGGATTGACAACAATCTCCTGCAAGTACAAGAACAAACCGCGCACCGTATGCCTCAATTATGGGCAGCGATCGTGGGTTTGCTAGTTTGCGCCATTGGCACGCACACCCTAGAAACTCGCAACATACCTTTTATTAGCGATTACTACGAACTCAGCACGGACTTTATCGCTAACAATGCCGCCACCGCTGGTGTAGCCGTCGGCGATTGGTTAGGTGACATTGACCGCAGCCTACCCACTGAAGCCACTGCACCCAATGGCACAGTCACCAGCACCATACTAGGCTTAAATGAACTCCAAACCTGCCGCCTGATGATGGCCCTGCGCGGCAGAGAATCCACCCACAACTACCAAAGCACCAACTGGGCTTACTACTTAGGCGGCTATCAATTCGGCGCATCCGCTTTAGCAGTGGTAGGCTTAATCCATCAATCCGCAGTAGATCAAGCACCACGTCGTGTACGCCAAGGCTTACCACCCCAGCACAAACAATTTTTGCTCAATACTGCCAACTGGAAGCAGGGCAGTGCTAATGACTTTCTAAATAACCCAGCGCTGCAAGACCGTGCTTTTATTGCCCTAGCCACTGCCAATGTCAAAGCAGGCTTTGCCTCTTGCGCACTCATAAAAACCAAACCAGAACGCATAGCAGGTTATGTAGCAGCCGCCCACTTGAAAGGCTCAGGTGCGGCCAATAGCTGGTATTTACGTGGTAAAGATAGCCGCGATGGCAATGGTACCAATACCAGCGATTACGCCCAAATGGGAGAGCGAGCCATCAATCAACGCAGCCAATATTGCCAAGAAAAATCACCCGAATCGACTAGCTGGAGCTTTTGGAAATGAATACCTCACCAATTACAAAAACCATCACCGCACCTGACCCAATCAGTCAAAAACAGCCTCAAAACCCGCTCGGGGACTTTTGGGGGGCATTTGGGGGGCTGTTTCCGGCGCAAAATGCAGCGAATTTGTCAGAAAATGACAGCACCGTTTTAAGCAGCGCAGTGCATCAAAAAATCAGAAACGGCTTAGAGCAGGTTGATTTACGCAACAAAAAAGGCATAGAAGCTGCTCATAAATTATTTATGAGCGAGATAGGCTTGCGCCACATTGCAGACGCTGTAAAAGCCAATCAGGGCAACCGTGACCAATACATCAGCGGCTTGTTAAACCTTACTCAACAATACGACAGTGGGGCAGCTTGCTCCGTACGGGCCATTTGCCAAGCAGCGGCCATTGAAGGTTTAAGTACTAATCTGCTGGAAACCAAGATCGCACCCATCTTGGTTGAATTAGGCATCATCGTGCGCCATTCCGAGAAATCTAGCCAGTGGCAAGCTTATGACCGCATTGGCAAGCATGAAAGCCAATGGCTAAAGACAGCCAAAGCTTTGCTAGAAGTCTCCGACGAGCGCTTAGAATTGCGCCGCCAACAAGCCAAAGCCGCCGATGAAGCCCGCTTACTCGATATTGCCAAAAAACAATTGGCCTTAGCTCAACAACGCAAACAACTAGCCATGAATGCCGCCCATGCCGCCGCAGAAGCCGAACGTATCACTGCCACCTTACCAGAAGATCATAGCCCTAGCACATGGATGAAAAGCAACCTAATGCCGCTGGTTATTATGGGCTTGTTTGGGGCAGTCATGATTAGCGGACTCAGCCAAGGCACAGGAACCCCTGGCAACAGCCCGTCAACCCCGTCAACTGAACTGGCAAGCTTCGGCAACAACCCCGTCAACCCAGCGTCAACCCCCGCCAACCCTCATGACAAGCTGCCAAAACCAACCTTTACCACCGCCATGACACAGGAGGCCGCCCAATGATGCTTGGTAAGTTTGATCCCGATCACCTCATCCCCCAAACGTGGGGCAGCATTGCTGCTGTACCTGTTATCACTGGCACAGTCATGGCCTTAACCGGCAGCCCTGTAGCCGCCGTCAGCACCTTAGCCGCCTGTTGGGCGGCTAACCAATACCGCACGCGCCATGAGCGTGACGGCTACTTATTTGCCTCTCCCTTACCTAGCTTGCTCAACACGGCACGCCAAGCCAGTAATGAAATGACGGAATTACTGGCTAACTATGGCATAACAGACAGCAAACCTGCCGGTACACAACCAGGCCCAGTATTAACACGCCATCTGATTAAGCTGGCTACAGGGACACGCTTAGGCAAGCTGCCGACTGACGACATGGCTAGAGACTTAGGTGTCTCCACAGTGCAAGTGGCGGCTAATGCAGGTCGTGGCTTAATCGGCTTAGATATTCCAAGACCCGACCGTCAATACCCAACGCTAAGCGAGCTATTAGCAAGCACCGAATGGCAAAACCGCTCACCAGATATGCTATTACCTTGCTGTCCTGCGGTTGATCAATTCGGTAATGCTTTGGTTTTTGATCTAGCCACCACACCCCATTTAGTGGTAGCCGGTACAACCGGAAGCGGAAAATCCGTGGCAGCTAATGCCATGCTTTTATCATTGATAGCCTCCGGTGCTGACTTCCGCCTGATGATTGCCGACGGTAAAGGTGAAGACTTCGCAGACCGTTATCAGCAAAGTCGCTACCTGATTAATCCAGTCGATCTACCCAAGGATGCTGAAACTCCACCCGCCGCCGTGGCCAAAGAAATTCCCACGATGCGTGACCAAGTCTTGTGGCTCACTCAAGAAATGGATCGCCGCTTAGCCACAGGTGATAAACCTTTTCCCCTTATTTTTGTTTGTGACGAACTTGCGGATATCGTCATGCAAGATGACAAAGACAAAACCATCACCAAGGCATTAGCCCGCATCGCCCAGAAAGCACGCTCTGCCAAAATCCACATGATCTTGATTACCCAATATCCAACTGCGGACGTAGTACACCCACTGATTGCCGCCAACACCCCCAGCCGCCTGGGCCTCATGGTCGATAAAGATCACCAAAGTCGAGTGGTAATAGGTGATAGTGGCTGCGAAGAACTACTAGGCAAAGGCGACGGCTTACTAAAAATCGCAGGCTCAGGTATTCAACGCATCCATGCCGCCAATATTCAAGATAGTGATTTTAAAAATATTCATACGGAAGCGTTTAGGCGCTTGAATGGAGAATGGAAGCCATGAGCATGTTGAGCAATTACGATAGGGAGTTAATCATCAAAAGGGCCGTTGCATTAGGGGATTTCAAACTGACCTACAACAAACAACACAAAATCTGGAGTGTCAAAAATCAGTTTAACGAAACGCTTAGCAGCAGCGCAGTCAATGCCCATGAAGCACTGAAGGCCGCCGCACTACTTGAATACCAAAAACAACAGCAATTTTTAGCAACCTATAGCCACTTATGGCTGGCAGCGTGAGGATAGATATGCAATACAACCGCGTCAGAGCCAAAGAATGGCTCGAAAATTACTACCACGGCGAAGACCGCCCAACCTTAACCACGGTCTTGAATCGCCTGAAAGCGGGCGTGCTCCCTGGGTCGAATGCCAGTGGCGAATGGGTCGTGTATTGCGACGTACACTACGAACCCATCAAATTAGACCCTGATCCCTCAAAACCCGAACGAAAATCCAGCAAACCACCAACCACTGGCAATCGGTTTGTCGATAATATTATTGCTCAACACACTTAAAGGGCTAAACCAATGCCACCCACGCGCAGAAGTCGCCAGAATAACGATCTGACCGGCACGCACATAAAAGTCATCAAACGTAAAAACTACGATGATTATTATTATATTATGCCAGACGGCAAGCCCGTGCCCTTGGTAGATGCCAACGGCACGAAAGCCACCCGCGCCGAAGCCATTGAGGCCGCACACCAGCTCAATAGTATTTATCGTAAATCGGGCGAGCTGGTGCAGTCGGTCATTAATCGTAAAGAAACACCCAAAACCCCCAAGGTGTTGGATAGTTTTAATAAGGTGCTGGATTTGGCCCTAGAAAAGAAAGCCAAACCCTTTAGGGTGTCGCCCGACACTTTAAAAGAAAAGCGCTATAAAGTAGAGCAATATCGGCGCGAATGGGGAGAACGCAGCATTAGCAGCTTCACCACAGCGGATATATCGGCATTTTTAGATAAACAAGCTGAACACCCGGGTCGTGATTTAAGGGAGTTGAAAACGCTTTGATGGAGCTTTATCGTTAAAGGCATTTGATCTGAGGAAGAGGTGTGTATGGCCACCGTACCAGTCGACTGCCGCTACTGTCAAAGTGCATCGATTTACAAACACGGCTATGCGCGTAGTGGTGAACCGCGTTACCGCTGCCGTGATTGCCAACGTAGTTTTCAACTTTACTATCATAATGTGGGCAACCGCGACGGTATTCCCGAAAAAATTGTTGAGATGGCGATCAATGGTTCAGGGGTTAGAGAT
>NZ_AQVE01000026.1 GCF_000371925.1 Thiolinea disciformis DSM 14473
TAACGTGAGTTTTGCTTAAGAGTCACACACAAAGCATGTGAGCTTCAGTAGCCCATTGAAGGGAAGGCTTCTTAGGTTGCCAGGTATAGGCAATGAGCGCACAGAGCAGATTGACCCTAAAATTAGCCATACTGCGATGCCGCGTGTGTTCTAGCTGGGAAATATTTTTGAGCTGATCATTGACGGTTTTAATTAAGGCGCGTTTGCGCAGGAGAATTTTATCCTCTACGGGCATCAGTTGGTTTTTCATATTATGTTTCACACGAGTAATAAGCTGTAAGCCTTGTTCCATCAAGGTTTCAAAGAGCTTTTTAGACCAATAGCCTTTGTCGCCCAACAGCTTGCCAGTTAGCCCCTGAGTGAGTTTAGGAACCGGTTGGCGGTCATCAGTATTGGCGGGGGTCACTTGAAAGGCGAGTAGTTCCCCGCGATCATTAATGACTAAATGGAGTTTGAACCCATAGAACCACCCTGTGGAGGTTTTGCCACGTTTTGCCAGTTGTTTAAACACTTTATGGCTAGGAATACGGCGCGGGTGACACACCGCTAATGAGGTCGCATTGATGAAGCTAATGCCCGTTTGCTGTCCCCGTCGTCCCATCAAATACACACACAAAGGGATCAAAGTGGCGGGCATCCATTGAACAAAGCGACTATAGCTGACTAAGGCAGGAAAGGCGTCTACTAAGACCGAGCGATGCTTCAGGTAATAATGTTTGAAACACCGATAACTCGATTGATGAAAGTACACCAAAATCGTCATCACTTCGCTTAAGCAGAGTTGGCGTGGGCGTTGACGCTGCTGCTCACCGTGTGCTAGCCGCTGCTGGTTCCACTGGGGAACAAAGGTTTGGCAAAAATCATCAATGTCACAAAATAATTCGAGTAAACTTGTGGGCATGGCGTCTGCTCCGGGTCGATGGTGTGGAGTGATTGACACACAATTTACTTGATCAGACGCCTTTCCTTATGCAAAACTCACGTTTATTAGACAAAATCTCGGTATAACATATTATTCCAGACACCGCCTGGTCTGGGAAAACAAGACGTTATTTATTTGACGTTATCTATTTTTTTGGTGAGAGCCTTCATAGGTGCTCTCTACATTTAAAAATTACACTTAGTAAACTCAATAACTTGTATTATTTTTCAGTCTCCATATACCTGTATAATCAATTACTTAAGCTAAATATCAACAAAGCCCAGCATGACAGACATCTTCAAAAGGAGACATCTATGGTTCAAGGTAGCTGTTTATGTGGTCAGATCACTTACGAGGTCGAGCTATTGCCAAATAAGGTGTTTAATTGCCACTGCTCTTATTGCCGCAAAGCACATGATGCCGATTATGTAACAGTAGCACTAAAGGCGATACCTTAAAAATCACTCAAAGCGCAGAACATTTGAAAGCGTTTCAAAATGAAATCGGTGGTTCTCGTGCTTTCTGCTCGAATTGTGGCACACGCCTGATGAATTATGGGGCTGATAAATCGATGTATCTGGCTATTGTAGCTGCCACACTCGATACACCACTTGAATTTAAACCCAAAGCCCATGTGAATGTGGAATCCAAAGCAGCATGGCATGAGCCTTATGCGGGAATTCCAAGTTTTCAGGCGTTGCCGAATAATTTATTGGATTAAGCCTAAAGTACAAGCTGCTATTTGCATCACTCTCAAGGTAAACATATGGTTTTGCTTTACGGCTTCGCCAAAAATTAGGTATTAAAGTGTTGAGGCAATTAATGCGCTCGCCCAGCCGCTGAACCGTCTGTGTCTTTGTCGAAGATTCCTTAAAAAAGTATTGATGCTGACGAACCATGTCAAGTACGCTTCTTAGGGCATTTATCACGTTAGGAGGCTCAAGCCATGTTCCCGTTTTTCCGTTTATGGCTCGCCATCCAAAAGGCTAAACGTGCCCCCGCTTTGAAGATTGATGACACCAGTATTGTGCCGATGCGTGTAGGTTTAAGTGACTGTGATATTTTTCTGGAAATGAATAATGGGCGGCATTTAACGTTATTTGATATTGGGCGCTTTGTCTTTGCGGTACGTACTGGCTTGTGGCAGCAAGTGAAACAACATCAATGGGGCTTTGTAGTCGCGGGCAGTAGTGTACGCTATCGCAAACGTCTTAAACCGTTTCGGCGTTATGAACAGCATACGCGTGTACTGGGACATGATGAGAAATGGTTTTACTTTTTACAAACCCATCAAGTCGGCGAGGTTTGGCATTCCGCAGCACTGATTCGCGCTGCGGTGGTCGAGAAAGGCAAAATCATCCCTACTCAGACTATTTTAAATGTTATGCAACAACCCGATTGGCAACCCGAATTACCCGACTGGGTAAAAGCATGGATTGCTGCCGAAGCGTTGCGCCCTTGGCCTAATGCTTAGTGTGCTAAATTAGAATAGGCCTTAGCAATAGCGCTGGCAAGTCGTGCATTATTCAATACCAATTGAATATTCGAAGCCAAACTATCACCGCCAGTGAGCTCACAGACCCGTGCTAATAAGAACGGGGTTGCTTGCTTGCCGCTAATGTTTTGCTCGGCGGCCTCAGCTAGGGCTTGTTCAATTGCACCATCAATCGCAGCACTGGGCATAGCATATTGCTCAGGGATAGGGTTAGCGATCACCATACCACCTTTTAAATCCATGGCCCATTTGGCGTACATGAGCTTTGCAATACTGCTAGCATCATTGATGCGATAATCCACTTTAAACTGACTACCGCGCGTGAAAAATGCGGGTAATTGATCAGTTTGATAGCCAATCACCGGCACCCCATGCGTTTCTAGGTATTCGAGTGTAAGCCCCAAATCCAGAATCGACTTTGCACCTGCACAGACCACTGCTACCGGTGTTTGTGCTAATTCTTGCAAGTCTGCCGACACATCAAACGAAGTCTCCGCGCCACGATGCACACCGCCAATACCACCGGTGGCAAAGACACGAATCCCCGCCATCGCCGCAATAATCATAGTAGAAGCCACGGTAGTAGCGCCCGTCTGGCCTTGAGAAACTATAAAGGGTAAATCACGCCGACTGACTTTCGTGATGCTGTGCCCACCTTTGCCCAATTGCTCGATTTCGTCCCGACTCAAACCCGCTTTAAGCCTGCCATTAATCACCGCGATGGTGGCAGGCACGGCACCATGCTTGTGTACTTCTTGTTCAACCTGAAGCGCGGTTTCGACGTTTTGCGGATAGGGCATTCCGTGGGAAATTATCGTGGATTCCAGTGCCACGACGGGCTGATGAGAAGCCAAGGCAGTAGCCACTTCGGGATGAATATCCAAGTATTTCATAACAATCCTAATGAATTATTCGCATCGTGAACGCTTAGCAACTGCATGACAGCAGCCGGCGATAAATTCGGACAATTCGCTTGCGCCACACCAAGAGTCAAGGCGGCACAGCCTTGGGCAAAGCGCGCCGCTTGGCATAACGAATAGCCACTTAAATAACCATAAACCAGCCCAGACATTAGAGCATCGCCTGCACCGGAAGTGTTACAGACCGCAACCGATAAAGGTTTTAGCCAAACTTGCGCTTGTCGATCAGCACAATACAGCCCTCGCTCCCCCAAGCTCAACACAATATTAGTTACCCCTTGATCCAAAAACCAACTAGCCACAGCGGGCGCTGCCGCATCATGGTCTAGGGACATGCCTGACAGATACTCTGCTTCTAAACGATTGGGTTTGAGCGTGTGAATGTTAGCTAAGTGAGCACGAATTTTGGACGCTTTCTGCACTGAGACCGTGTCAATAAAAACCGGAATCTGCCCTGCTTGCTCGAATAAAGCAGTTAAGCAAGCTTGCGAGAGATTGGTATCGGCAATGATTAAGGCGGCTTGCTTCAGTAAGGCCTGTTTTTCACGAAGGTAAGCCGCAGTCAGATGCTCTAGCACCGCCATATCATTAACAGCAATACTCAAATCACCCTGAGCATCATTAATCGATACATACATCCCCGTACGTGTGCCTGCAACGCGCAGCACCTCATCGACCTTAACTCCTGCCCGTTCCGTATGCTGCAATAAAGCGAGGCCACTTGTATCTTCACCCACCGCACTCAACAGGTGGCAGTCTAAATGAAGACGAGCAAGATTTTCGGCAATATTGCGGGCAACGCCGCCAAAGCTCGTGCTGATCGTGCCAGTCATAGAATCCAGTGCCAACACCGCGCTGTTCGGTTGAGCATTAATATCCAGATTCGCACCACCTATAGCAACTACATAGCTCAAAGCACAGCTCACTTAGTGAAACACAAGGTTCTATTAAAAAAGTTAGCTAAAACCGTTCAAGAAGGGATAATTCTCAGGCGTTTGCGCAAAACACGATACATGATAGGATTCTTCCATTCAAGCAGCTAACAGATCCAAGCGTAAACCTAAAGCCACTTTAGCTAACATCGGCAGCGCCTTACGACCTTGGCCAGATGCCTAATACTACCGCCTAGGAAGCTCAACGCATGAAGCCTGAATCCATTTATTTCTTCGGCACTTGCCTGATTGACTTGATTTATCCCAAAGCAGGTGTTTCTGCAGTGCAACTCTTGCAGCGTGAAGGCGTGAAAGTCATCTATCCGCAAGCGCAAACCTGTTGTGGTCAGCCCGCGTGGAACTCTGGCTATCGTAATGAGGCGCGCAAAGTGGCACGGGCGCAAATCCAATTATTCCCCAAAAATATCCCAATCGTTATTCCCTCGGGTTCTTGCGCGGGCATGATGAAAACCCACTACCCCGAACTCTTCAAAGGTGAACCGGACGAAGCCGACGCTTTGAAAGTGGCTAATCGCGTGTATGAACTGACTGAATTTTTGGTTGATGTTCTAAAGGTGCAATTACAAGACTTAGGGCAAGCAGTGGAAGTCGCGGTACACACCTCTTGCTCAGCACGGCGTGAAATGGGTGTCGCGGATAAGATTGAACAATTACTGGGGCAACTCTCCAATGTGGACGTGAAAGAACAAGCCTATAAAGCTGAATGCTGCGGATTTGGTGGAACGTTTGCGGTGAAACAACCGGAAATTTCAGCAGCGATGGTGACGGATAAAACCCAGCACATTCGAGCCACAGGAGCGGCACAATTAGTGAGCCAAGACTGTGGTTGTTTAATGAATATTAGTGGTGCATTTGCTTATCAGGCTGAGCACGAAGGCAAATCCGCCCCCAAAGCCCAACATATCGCCGAATTTTTATGGGAGCGTACTCATGGCTAAACCCACTGAATTTCGCGTGGATGTTGAGAAAGCGCTTGGTAAAACCGAGATACGCGCTCATTTCCGCAAGGCAATGGATACGCTGATGATTAATCGGCGCAATCAGTTTCCCGATGATGCCGCTTTACAGGCGCTACGCACCCAAGCGCAAGCAATTCGTGCCAATGCTTTGAGCAAATTGCCGGAATTATTGCAGCAGCTCGAAACCAATTTAATTAAAAATGGCGTGCAGGTACATTGGGCAGAAACCACCGATGAAGCCAATCAAATCGTGCTTGGGATTATGCAAAAGCACAATGCGAAATCGATTATTAAAGGCAAGTCGATGGTATCGGAGGAAATGGGCTTAAACCATTTTCTGGAAGAACGCGGCATTGAAGCACTTGAATCGGATTTGGGCGAATTCATCATTCAATTGGACGGTGAAACCCCGTCGCATATCATCATGCCCGCGATTCATAAGAGCAAAGAACAGATTTCGGCGCTATTTCACGAGAAATTTCCCGATATTCCCTACACCGATAATGTCGATGAATTGACCGCCTCAGCACGGCGGATTTTGCGCGATAAATTTTATGCGGCTCCGGTGGGTTTGTCGGGCGTGAATTTTGCGGTCGCAGAAACGGGTACGCTGTGTCTGGTGGAAAATGAAGGCAATGGGCGCATGTCCACTACCATTCCGCCGGTGCATATTGCCGTGACGGGCATTGAAAAAGTGGTGGAAAAGCTCAGTGATATTCCATCGCTTTTAAGCATTTTACCGCGCTCAGCCACAGGCCAACCAATTACCACTTATTTCAATATGATCTCAGGACCACGCAAGCCTGACGAAAAAGATGGCCCAACCGAAGTGCATTTGGTACTGCTAGATAATGGTCGCTCGCGCATCTATTCCGACCCTGAACTGCTGGCGACCTTGCGTTGCATTCGTTGCGGCGCGTGCATTAATCATTGTCCGGTCTACGTGCGCATAGGGGGGCATAGTTATGGCACGGTCTATCCCGGGCCGATTGGCACGATTTTAGAGCCGCAAAAATCCGGTTTAAGCGTGCATGGCGAATTGATTCAAGCCTCCTCTTTATGTGGTGCCTGCGGCGAAGTGTGTCCGGTACGTATTCCTATCCCCAATATTATCAATCGCTTGCGATATGACAGCGTGCGCAAAGACACTGAAAACACACCCACCCAAGAAGCAGGCACGCGGCGCAAATCTTTAGAAGCCGCCACTTGGAAAGCATGGTCATGGGCTGCGAGTACACCAAGCGTGTATAACTTTGGCAGCAAAACCGCGACCCAATTGCGCGGCTTAGTCCCGAATAATTTAGGCGCATGGACGAGCGTGCGCAGCGCCCCCAAACTCGCCGAGCAAACCCTGCACCAACAACTTAAAACCTTAGGAGTCGACCATGAGTAAGGCACGCGCTAATATTTTACAGCGCCTCACGGCGGTCGAACGTCCCGTGGTCGATCTGAGTGCACGCGAATCCTTGAGTAGGTTTGATTGGGATAAGGCCGAACGCATTCGTCGCTTTACCGAACGCATGCAAGCGGTGCGCGCTGAAGTACATCAAGCGGATCGTGCAAACTGGCTCGATACAGTCGCCACAATTTGCCAACAAAAAGGTTTAAATAATCTGCTCTTATCCCCGACGACCGAATGGGGACAGGCAATTACCCAAAACGCCGAGCGCTTTCCGACCCTCAAATATTACGAACGCAGCATTGAAGACTGGAAGCAAGAAATGTTTTATGAAGTCGATGCGGGTTTAACTTCGACTTTGGGTGGCATTGCGGAAACAGGAACGCTAATCCTTTGGTCTAGCCCCGATGAGCCGCGCACTTTGTCACTCGTGCCACCGATTCATATTGCGATTTTAGAAACCGATAAGCTTTACTCCACCTTTGCCGAAGCGGTACAGGAGCAAGGCTGGCTAGAACAAGGTTTACCGACGAATGCGCTCTTGATTTCGGGGCCTTCGCGCTCGGCAGATATTGCGCAAGTGTTGGCGTATGGGGTGCATGGGCCTAAGGAGTTGGTGGTGGTTTTGGTGTAAGGAGCAGACTATGGAAGAAAAAAAGCTAAATATTTTACTTAAACAGCAACTTGATCAACTACTAACAACACTTAGCTTTATTCCCGCAGCTAAGCAAACGGGCAATGCAGCCTATTACTTAGAGCGCCTAGCTAGTTATGTTAGTCACTTAGGCGCTGATGAACCTATGGTGGCGAGCATTTGGATGCAAGAAGATTTGGAGTGGGTAGCTGAGCAACGCATGGAGCGTGATGTAGCACGCCAGGTTTTTGCTCAGATTGATCGTAATCACGATGCTATTGTTGGCATTAATTGGGACGTATTAAGTTACGCCTTAGATCAAGATTAACGCTCGCCCAACACGCTAAACTCCCTAAATAGCTTTAGCGGCAAAGGTGTTTGTAAGCGGCTGCGAATATTCATGGGTTTTTCGCCGGTGATTTCCTCTAAAGTTACAGCGCCACAAGCACGATAGCCACTGGCTTTGTTGCGGCGTACAAATAATTGGAATGTCCAACCATTTTCTGGGCTTTCCAAATAGCGCCGCCCCGTTTTCGTATTAACGCCTGCACTATTCTGTGTTTGCCAATGAAATAATTCACGGCTAATCGCGTAGTCATGATAAGCAATGCTGGCGTGATAACCGCTCGACTTATCCAAGGTGACAAAGTGTAATTCGGTTTTACGCTCAGGCAATGCTAATACACCCGCTTGAAAAGGTGGGCGCTTCTCAGCCGTTAGCCAACCCACTGCTGTTAAAACTTCTCGAATCCCATAAGCAGCATGTAGACATAAAGGCAAATCCTCCAAGCCTGCAATACTTTGAGCAGGCAACATACTCCGCGCTTGCAGTAATTCGACTAACTCAAGCAACTCAGTGCAACTTTCTGGATTATCTTGTAGACGTTTTAAAAACTCTATCGCACTGCCTATTCGAGTTTGTTGCCCATCGACTTGATAAGAAAACATTTGGAGGCGCAAAGTTTCTTGTGCAGCGCTCGCTTGGTAATGTCCTTTTGCCAATGCCACACGCTGCAATAAAGCTAATTGCACAGGATCATCTATATGCAATAAATACCTAAAGTTTTGACTGAAATAAGTTTCTTCGCTGGTTTCTTCCGTGGTTAACAGACCTGCATCACGCTTCAAACAAAGCCAGCCACTCGGCTTGTTATCACGATAGACCTCCTCTAACTCAATGACCTGCTCGTGTAAAAAGGTGGCTAGGCTCACTGTTTGTCGGCTGTGCAATACACTAAAAGCCTGCAACTCACGAATCAGATAGCGCCAACTTTGCTGAGTAAGCGACCGCAAACTATGAAGAATTTGTTCGCGCGCATGTCTATGCAAGTGAATGTAACAACCTGCTGGCAAACTTGCGAAGCCCTTTTCCACCGACTGCTCTAATTCGCGCCGTGTCTGTCCAGTTAAGCTACCAAGCAATTTGTCGAAGCGAAACTCTTTGCGATGTTGTCCGACAAAATCTAAAACTAGACAGGTGTCTTTAGTAGGCGCGATTCGCAAACCACGACCAATTTGTTGTTGAAATACGACGGGACTTTGCGTAGGTCTTAATAGCAGCAAGGTATCAACAGCCGGCAAATCAACGCCTTCATTATATAAATCCACCGTTACTAGGGCACATAGCTCACCATTGGCTAAGCGCTGTGGCGCAAGGCTGCGTTGCTCTGCTGTAGTGCTACTGACAATACATGCAGCCGGCAACCCCGCTGCATTGAAGCTAGCGGTCATAAATTCTGCGTGTGCAATCGATACACAAAACACCAACGCTTTACCGGCGCGAGGATTAGCCGTTAAGCGCTTCCACTCATTGATCACTACGTGTGCCCGCATAGCATTGCCGGTGACTAGATTATCAATTGCTTTACGCTCACCCGCTTGCTGCCAAGGTACTTGCGAAAAGTCGGTCGCATCATCACAGGCAAAGTATTCAAATGGTGTGAGCAGTTGCAAATCGAGAGCTTGCCATAAGCGCAGTTCAACAGCGGGGCTACCATCAGGACGATTATCAAAATAGCTTAAAATCGGCTGCCCATCACTGCGCTCAGGTGTGGCTGTAAGACCTAACAAAATAGCGGGCTGAATGCTTTTCACAAACTGATCAAAACGCGCCGCAGCCAAATGATGGCATTCATCAATCACCACTGTGTGCCAATAATCCGCACCTTGCTGCTCAACTAGCCTTCGACTCGCTAAGCTATCAATCGTCGCAAATAAATGCTCCAACGAATCAGGCTCATAACCACCTACTAATAAACTCCCAAAGCTTGCATCACGCAAAACTTCACGATAGGTACGTAACGCTTGCTTTAAAATTTCCTCACGATGTGCCACGAATAATAAGCGTGGTTTACCGCCTTGCTGGTGACAAATCAAACGATAGTCAAAGGCAGCCACAACGGTTTTACCCGTACCGGTTGCGGCAACTAGCAAGTTTTTACAGCGTCCTTGCGAGCGCTCATGCTGTAATTGCTCTAGCATTTCTTGCTGATAAGGTTTGGGTTGAATATCGAAAAAGGTAAGATTAGCAATGAGTGCTTGAGAACCTGACTCACGCTGTAAGGCTGTTGTTAAAGCTTGTCTATGCTCATTATTCTCAGGGTTATAAGTTTGAAATTCGCCATCTTCCCACAAGGTTTCGAAATGAGCTTGGGCACGGGTAAACAACTCAGGTTGCCCATGCTCAGTAAATTTAGTGGTCCACTCCAAACCACCTAATAAAGCTGCCCCTGATAAATTCGCACTACCCACATAAGCACTGCCAAAGCCCGTTTTACGTTTAAAAATCCAAGCTTTCGCATGTAAACGTGTACGTCGCCCATCTAAAGAGACTTTCACACTACAATGGGGTAAGCGTGCTAACTCATCGAGCGCTTGCTGATCCGTGGCGCCGGTGTAAGTGGTTGTTAAGATGCGTAGGTGCGTGCGGCTCTCACCTTGTGCATTGTTGGCAGTAATAGCTTGTAAAATATCAAACAGACGCCGCACACCTGAGACGGTAATAAAGCTGACTAAAATATCGACATGATCACAAGTAGTAAGTTCCACACGTAACTCTTGTAATAAAGCCGGTGCATCCTTACCGGCCGTAAATAACCATGGCTGAGACAAACCTAGTTCTGGTGCTATATAAGCTAAGTGCTTACTTTGAATAGCTCTTAAAATTTGCGGCCGGTCACTCAATACATCTATTATATTTTTATTTTTTTCTGAGGCTTGGCGCAGCGAAATTAAAAGCTGATTAACCATATTTAATTGCATTAGCAGCTTCTCATCATCGCTGCCTCCAAGCTCCTGCAACAGCAAGGCAAGTTGCTTTTTAACCAACTCTGCTAGACGATGATGGCTGTCAACCAAACTCAAATCCTGAGTTATAATGTGTCTATGGTTTTCCTGTTTAATTAAAAGCTGATAATTTTCTGTCAGCAGTAAATCGTATAACCCATCGTTAAAGATTTTTTCATTGAGCATAGCCATCTCAGTAAAATAGGAATGATATTAGGCTTTGTACAGTTAGGTTAAAATTTTATCAATAGCCATACCCGAAAGGATCGATCACAGCTCTTTTTATTCACTCAAACTCGATTTGCGATAAGCTAAAAAGTCGGTAGGATAAGGCTTGATGGCTCATTAGCATTAATAAAGTAGTTTTATGATCAGCCCACCAGGAGTGTCAAATCCATGTTCAACAAAACACTATTTTCTAAGCGTATGCTGTGGTCTAGCGTCCTGATCATTAGTCCGCTGTTTGTAAGTGGTTGCTACACCTACCGTCAAGAACTCACACCACCCACTAAATCCGTGCCACAAGTCAAAGATCAAGTCAGTGGGAAAATGACTGAAGCCGTAACACCCGACCAGCGCGCACAGGCATTGACGGATTCGATGAAAACTAAGTTAAATCTAACCCCTGCCCAAACCACCGAAATTGGCAAAATTAACCAAGATTATGCTGCACGTATCGCCAAACTCATGGCCTCGGATCAATCTACGATGGATAAAAAAGCAGAATTTAAACGCCTGACAATTATTAAGCGCGCTGATATAAAAAAATTACTAAATACTGATCAACAGCAACTATTTGATAAGCATAAAAATGAATGGGTAGATACTTATTAAAAGTTTACGCTAGCTTATTAGCTTTTATAAGGACACGTCATAGTACATCATCATCTTGCTGAGAATCTGGGATGTCCATTCAGAATTGCCACAATTTCCGCGATTTTCGCCGCCTTGCAAAGCGTCGGTTACCTGCTCCCTTATTTCATTATATCGACGGCGCTGCGGATGATGAATGGACAGCCCAGCACAATGTACAAGCTTTTGAGCAAGTCTGTTTAATTCCTAACGCCTTAGCGGATTTATCATCATTAACTATTTCCACGAAACTATTGGGTCGTGAACTAAGTATGCCCTTATTTTGCTCGCCTACTGGCATGACACGCATGTTTCACCCTGAAGGTGAATATGCCGTAGCACGTGCTGCTGAAAAAGCGGGAACGCTGTATAGCCTCTCAACACTCTCTTCGGTGAGTATTGAAAACATTGGCAAATTAACTAATACGCCGAAAATGTTCCAAATTTATATTCATAAAGATCGTGGTTTAACACAGGAATTTATTGAACGCTGCAAGCTTGCTCATTTTGATGCACTGTGTTTAACCGTCGATACCTTAGTCGCGGGTAATCGTGAGCGTGACCGGCGCACTGGCTTAATGATGCCACCTCATTTAACGCTAAAAAGCTTATTGAGTTTTGCGCTGCACCCGCAATGGGCTTGGCATTATTTACGCGGCGAAAAGTTTGAATTAGCCAATGTAGTGGATCGCATCAAAACGGGTAGCGACCAATCTGATCTCATTTCCGTCATGGATTATGTGAATAGTCAATTTGATCGCTCGGTAGTTTGGCAAGACGCAGAACATATCATTCAGCAATGGGGAAAGCCCTTCGCTATTAAAGGCATTATGTCGGTGGAAGACGCAAAACGCGCCGTGTCCATTGGTGCATCCGCGATTATGATTTCCAATCATGGCGGGCGACAACTTGATGGATGCGTTGCGCCTTTTGATATGTTGCCCCGTATTGCAGATGCCGTGGGGGGACAAGTTGAAATTATCATTGATGGTGGTGTGCGACGTGGTTCGCATGTATTGAAGGCGTTAGCCTTGGGAGCTAACGCCTGTTCTATAGGACGCGCCTATTTATTTCCGCTCGCGGCTGGCGGCCAAGCGGGCGTTGAACGCGCCCTCACCTTATTGCGCCATGAAATCGAACGTGACATGATTCTCATGGGTTGCGCCAGCTTGAGCGATTTAACGCCTGACAAGCTATTACGCTTATGAATCACTTAACAGATAATTGCCATATTCCTCACGCAGCTTGTTCTTCATCAATTTGCCGGTCGCATTGAGTGGCAAACTATCAACAAAAATAACCCGATCCGGAATTTGCCACTTCGCAATCTTGCCCTCGTAAAAACTCAGAATACTCGCCTCGGAAACCTCACGCCCTTCGCGCTTGACGACAATCAATAAAGGTCGCTCATCCCATTTTGGATGCTTGGCTGCAATCGCGGCAGCCCCCAAAACATCTGGATGCGCCACAGCGATATTTTCTAATTCCACCGTGCTAATCCATTCGCCGCCAGACTTAATAATATCTTTGGAGCGATCGCGAATGGTCATATAACCATCTGGATCAATCGTAGCCACATCACCCGTTGCAAACCAACCATCCTCTAAAGCGGTGTTCTCTTTTTTGAAGTAAGTATCAACGACCCAGTAACCACGCGCTTGCAAATTGCCTTGCGCCTTACCATCGTCGGGCAATACTTTGTTTTCATCATCTACAATGCGTAATTCGACACCAAAGGGAGGACGACCTTGATGATTCCGAATCGCCCACTGCTGCTCGAGCGGCAATGCATCATGCTTTTTCAGTAGATTGTTGACAGAGCCAATTGGACTTAGCTCCGTCATTCCCCAAGCATGGATAATTTCGACGCCATATCTATCGCGGAAAGTCGCAATCATCGAGGGGGGACAAGCCGCGCCACCAATAATGGTACGTTTTAAGCTGGTTTTAGTAGAGCCTGATTTTTCTAAGGCCTGTAGTAAACCTTGCCAAATCGTTGGTACGCCGAGCGCTAAGCTAACTTGTTCTTGATCGATCAACTTCCGTAAGCTTTCACCATCCAAACCAGGCCCCGGCAAAACTAAACTGGCACCCACCATGGCTGCCCCATAAGGGACACCCCAAGCATTGACATGAAACATTGGCACAACCGGCATAATTTTATCGCGTGCCGACAAACACATACTATCCGGCATTGCAATCGCATACGAGTGCAATAAGGTAGAACGATGCGAATACAAGACACCTTTCGGGTCACCGGTTGTTCCCGAGGTATAACAAAGACTGGAGGCCGTCTCTTCATCAAATTCCGGCCACTCATAATCCGCATTGCCTTGCGCAATGACATCCTCATAGAACTTTAATTCGGGGAACTGCGCACTCGCCTCGGCATCTGGCGGACTTAATAAAACATAATGTTCAACCGTTTTGAGCTGATCTTTTAAGGCTAACACTAAGGGTAAAAAGGTTTTATCAAAAAACAGAATTTTGTCTTGCGCATGATTGATGATATAGCTGAGTTGCGCAGGAAAAAGACGTGGATTAATGGTGTGGCAGATATTCCCACCACCCGAGACACCGAAATAAATCTCTAAATGGCGGTGATTATTCCATGCCAGCGTTCCACAACAGGTGCTATTTTGAAGCCCTAAGCCCTCTAAAGCACTCGCTAATTGGCGCGCCCGCTTTGCAACGTCTGCCCACGTTTTATAAACCATGCCACCGCTAGTTTCCACCGAAGCAATGGTGGTTGTGCCATGGTATTTGTCAGCGTGCTTAATCAAGTTGCTAATCAGCAAAGCTTGTTTTTGCATTTGTCCAAACATTCGTATCCTCCTTACGATGGTTGTATGATTATCAGCTCATCATAGCACATCCACCGCCGCCGGGTGTTTCCATCACAAACACATCACCCACTTGTACTTCGATCTGATCATTACCTTTCAACGCTACCCAAGTCCCATCAGCTTTTAATACTGCATTCCGTCCCGACAAACCTGCTGTACCACCCAACAGACCACGCGCTTGTTTAATCCGATTTGAACTTAATACGGTCACGGTCATAGGTTCTAGAAAGCGTAAATGGCGAATGAGGCCATTGCCGCCTTTGAATTGCCCT
Organism: Thiolinea disciformis DSM 14473; assembly: GCF_000371925.1. Classification (GTDB taxonomy): domain Bacteria; phylum Pseudomonadota; class Gammaproteobacteria; order Thiotrichales; family Thiotrichaceae; genus Thiolinea; species Thiolinea disciformis. The sequence goes on from NZ_AQVE01000026.1 coordinate 14,538, forward strand.
TCCCCACCCGAATCAGGCCGAATGGCGAATTGCTCAATACGCACCGGAAAACGATTTTCCAACACTTCAGGATCAGTGAGGCGGGTATTCGTCATATGGGTATGAACGGCACTCGCTCCCTCAAAACCTATCCCTGCTCCCGCACCACCACATAAGGTTTCGTAGTTCTGGTAATGTGCATTGCCATATACAAAATTATTCATGGTGCCTTGTGAACCCGCTAACACCCCCAAAGCCCCATATAACGCTTCGGCGATGGCTTGACTCACTTCCGTATTCCCTGCGATGACTGCCGCCGGATACTGAGGATTAATCATCGAGGCTTCGGGAACGATGATATTAAGCGGTTTCATGCAGCCTTCATTCAGTGGAATGGCTGCCCCGACCAAGGTACGAAACACATATAAGACTACCGAGCGACACACCGCCAACGGTGCATTATAGTTGCCACTGTCCTGCGCTGAAGTTCCTGTAAAATCAATGTCAACCGTTTGCGCGCTGTGATTAATCCGAATCGAGACTTGAATACGTGCCCCATTATCCAGTTCATGGACAAAGCTTGAGTCTTTCAGCACACCCAATACGCGGCGCACACTAGCCTCGGCATTATCCTGCACATGCTGCATATAAGCCTGAACGACTTCCAAGCCAAACTGTTGCACCATTCGGTGAACCTCACGCACACCGGTCGCATTGGCCGCAATTTGGGCGGACAAATCAGCGATATTTTGATCGATATTACGACAGGGATAAGGGCCTGATGCGAGTAAGGATCGGGTCGCCTGCTCACAAAATACGCCTCGATCAACTAGCTTAAAGCTATCAATCACAATCCCTTCTTCTTCAATATGGGTGCTATCAGGTGGTGTAGACCCTGGAGTTTTTCCACCAATATCGGCATGATGCCCCCGCGAAGCCACCATGAAAATCAGATCACTCCCATTGTCAGCAAATACTGGCGTAATCACCGTCACATCTGGCAAGTGCGTCCCCCCGTTATAGGGATTATTCATCATGAACACATCACCGGCGCGCATAGTACCATGGTTAAGCTGCAAAATACTGCGCACACTTTCGCTCATAGAACCTAAATGTACAGGTACGTGCGGCGCATTCGCGACCAATCCACCATTCGGATCAAAAATGGCACACGAAAAGTCCAAGCGCTCCTTGATATTGACCGAATGTGCGGTATTCGCGAGTGTTGCCCCCATTTGCTCGGCAATAGACATGAAGAGATTATTGAAAACCTCCAACATAACTGGATCTACCGTAGTACCCAAAGCGTGCTGTTGTGGCCTTGCTTGGTGACGTCTTAGGATCAAATTTCCAGCTTCATCGCGTTGTGCCTGCCAACCGGCCTCAATAATAGTCGTGCCAGTGGTTTCACTAATAATGGCAGGCCCTTTAATACACTCCCCACTTTTCATCCCTTCACGTTTAATTAAGGGGGCAGTATGCCAAGCCCCTTGACTAAACATTGAAACATCTGTTTTAAAAGGGGTTTGTTCTTGCAATTGCAGTTTGGCATCTGTTCCCGTAGAGCCAATTGCTTCTGACGATAATAATTCAATAATTAATTTGCCCGACTTAGGAATAAAGCCAAAACGGGCTTGATGGATATTTTCAAAATTACGCTGCATTTGGTCAGCACTGGCGATATCTACCGGCAGAGCCTGATCACTGCCGTCATAACGTAAATGAGCACGCTGCACCAAACGGATATTGTCTTTAGGAATCCCTTGTTGTAACACCTCATGACGAGTGACCTGACCCAACTGTGCCAACATGAGTTCTGCGGCACTGATCTGACTTAAATCCTGCCCAAACTGAACTTCACGCAAGGCACGAATATCCGCTAAACCCATGCCAAACGCCGATAACACACCCGCAAAAGGATGAATAAAAATTTGCTCCATACCCAAGGTATCCGCCACTGCACAGGCATGTTGACCGCCAGCACCACCAAAACAATTTAGCGTATAGGTCGTTACATCATGTCCGCGCTGCACGGAGATTTTCTTAATGGCATTCGCCATATTTTCAACCGCAATCCGCAAAAACCCTTCAGCTAGCTGCTCTGGACTCAGCTCTGGTGTTTGCGTAGTCGCAGCAATGTCAGCCGCCAATGCTGTGAATTGTTGGCGCACTAACTCACGATCCAAAGGCTGTTTACCATCCGCACCAAATACTGCCGGAAAATACTCTGCTTGCAGTTTACCCAACAGGACATTGCAATCGGTTACCGTCAAAGGCCCACCACGACGATAACAGGCAGGGCCTGGATTGGCACCTGCACTCTCAGGGCCAACTTGTAAGCGCCCATCCGCAAAACGCAAAATAGAACCGCCACCGGCCGCGACCGTATGAATATCCATCATAGGAACACGCATACGCACGCCCGCAACCTCCGTCTCAAACGAGCGCTCATACTCACCGGCATAATGACAGACATCCGTCGATGTGCCGCCCATGTCAAAACCAATAATATGTTCAATACCCACGGCGCTCGCCGTTCTTACCATTCCAACGACGCCACCTGCAGGCCCTGACACTATCGCATCCTTGCCTTGAAACAGTGCTGCATCAGTAAGACCACCATTGGATTGCATAAACATTAGGGCATCACAACTCTCTTTGCCCAAGGCTGTACTCACTTGTTCAACATAGCGGCGTAAAATCGGCGAAAGATAAGCATCCACTACGGTGGTATCCCCACGCGCGACGCATTTAATCAAAGGACTCACTTGATGACTGCTAGATATCTGACTGAAACCCAATTGTTGGGCTAGTTCAGCCACTTTTCGCTCATGAGCCGGATAACGATAAGCATGCAAAAATACTATCGCCACTGCCCTAATACCGGCTTGGTAAGCCTCTTGAAGCGCTACTTTCGCAGCGTGTTCATCCAAAGGAATCAGTTCTACGCCTTGGGCTGAAAAGCGCTCTGGAATTTCGGCGACCCGCTCATACAATAATTCGGGCAAAACAATATTCAACGCAAAGATATCAGGACGGTTTTGATAGCCAATACGTAGTAAATCACCAAAACCTTGGGTTATAAGCAATAAAATTCGCTCACCTTTACGCTCCAATAGCGCATTCGTCGCGACTGTCGTTCCCATTTTCACAGCTTTAATACTTTGTGCGGGAATCTCTTCATCGGAGTTCAGCCCCATTAAATCGCGAATGCCTTGGATGGCAGCATCTTGATAACGTTCAGGATTTTCAGAAAGGAGCTTATGGGTTCGCAATTCTCCCGTCGGACTCAACGCTACGATGTCAGTAAAGGTACCACCACGATCAATCCAAAATTGCCATTGTGCTAAGTGGTTGGGGATGAGTTGGGGGGACATAAACTTACTCCTCTAGTAGCATTTATATAAAACGCTATAGAAACGTTGACAAAATGTCAACGTAATACTAGGATAATTCTTAATGGCTTTTTAACTGAAGTTTTACAAACTGGAGGAGAAGACTTATGCGTCATTCAAGTTTATTGGCAGCATTTGCCGGTGTTGTGCTGAGTATCAGCCTCAGTGTCCATGCAGAAACTTGGAATATGCCAACACCCTACCCCGACACGAATTTCCATACCATCAACATTAATGATTTTGCCAAAGAGATTGCGGCAAAAACTAATAATCAACTCGACATTAAAGTGCATTCCGCTGGATCACTGTTTAAACATCCCGAAATCAGTAAAGCCGTGCGTAGCGGCCAAGTACCGATTGGTGAATTTTTTATGTCGCTTGCGAATAATGAAATGCCCGTATTTGGCTTGGATGCCTTGCCCTTTTTGGCCACCAACTATGATGAAGCGAAAAAACTCTGGGATGCGCAAAAGCCTGTCGCTGAAGCGTTATTGGATCAACAAGGCATGATGCTACTGTATTCAGTCGCTTGGCCCCCACAAGGTTTATATACCAAAAAAGAAATTAAAACCGTCGATGATTTAAAAGGCCTAAAATTCCGCTCTTATAATGCCACTTTAGAAAAGTTCGCTAGTGCTGTCGGTGCAGCACCCACTCAGGTAGAAGCCCCTGATATTGCCCAAGCTTTTAGCACTGGCCGTGTCGAGGCGATGATTACCTCACCATCTACCGGAGTAGACTCCAAAGCTTGGGATTTTTTAGATTATTACACTGATATTCAAGCATGGATTCCAAAAAATATTGTAGTCGTCAATAAATCCGCTTTTCGTAAATTAGATAAAGCGACGCAAGAGGCCATCTTAGCCGCTGCCGCTAGCGCCGAGCAACGTGGCTGGGAATTAAGCAAAGCAGAAAACACTAAGCAAGTTCAAGTCTTAAAAGACAATGGTATTAAGGTGATAAGCCCTAGCCCCGAATTAATGAGCAGTTTAAAAGCTGTCGGTGCAACGATGCTGGAAGACTGGAAAAAAACGACCGGCACGGATGGCGAAAAAATTCTCAAGGCTTATCAATAATAGAGTTGCCACTATCATGAACTTAGATTCTCTCTTTGGAGAGAATTTTATAGGGAGTTTAAGCCGATGCGTGCATTTTTAGATCGCTTATATCGTCTTAGTGGTGGTCTAGCGGCCTTGTTTATTGTAGCAATCACGCTCTTAGTCTTTGCCCAAGTTTTATTAAATCTAGTCGACCGTCTCGCAAAACTATTCACGGGTACGGCCTTAGGCTTAACGATTCCATCTTACTCCGACTTCACTGGCTTTTTCTTAGCAGCGGCCTCTTTTTTGGCTCTCGCGTATACCCTTCAAGCAGGCGAGCACATCCGCATTAACCTAATTACCAGCCGCTTACCTGCTCGTTTACAAACATTGTTTGAAATCAGTAGTGTGGCTATCGCCCTTGCGCTGACCCTGTATATGAGCGGTTATATGTTTTTAATGGTCAAAGAGGCTTGGCAATACCACGATATGTCCTCTGGTGTAATCGCCATGCCTTTGTGGATTCCACAATCTAGCTTGGTCTTAGGCTTAGCCGTACTAGCTTTAGCTTTATTCGATAATCTGGTTTTACTGATCCAAGGAAAACCTGCACGTTATACACGCACTGACAATGATCCTTTAGCACAACGGGGTGGCGAATAATGAATGAACTTTATTTAACGCTACTCTTATTAGTGGTTTTATTAGCTTTCTTAAGTTCAGGCTTATGGGTAGCCTTTTCACTCTTAGCTGTCGGCTGGGTCGCGATGGCCTTATTCACCGATGCGCCAGTCGGTCAAATTCTAGCCACAACTTTATGGGGGAGCAGCAACTCTTGGGCCTTAGCCTCCCTGCCCTTATTTATTTGGATGGGTGAAATCCTATTTCGCTCTAAAATGTCAGAAGATTTATTCACCGGCTTATCGCCTTGGCTCAATAAACTTCCAGGGCGCTTACTGCACGTGAATATTCTAGGTTGTGGCCTATTTGCTGCGGTATCAGGCTCTTCAGCCGCAACTGCAATGACCGTCGGCAAACTCACCATTCCTGAGCTAGCCAAACGTAATTACCCTGAACAAATGGCCATTGGCACTTTGGCAGGCTCAGCTACCCTAGGTCTATTAATTCCACCTTCGATTATTTTAATTGTGTATGGCGTGGCCACCGAACAGTCGATTGCACGCTTGTTTATTGCAGGCGTACTACCGGGAATTCTATTACTCACGCTAATGGCAGGATTCGTGATCATTTGGTCTTTATTTCATGCCCAGCAAATACCCGCTGAAACCGAACAGTATAACTTTACTGAGAAATTGAAACGTTCGCAGCGCTTAATTCCGGTGTTTTTATTAATTATCGGTGTAATTGGCTCAATCTATGCGGGTATAGCCTCCCCCACCGACTCAGCGGCGGTTGGCGTAGTCCTTGCTTTAGTGATTGCTTGGTCTTCGGGATCGCTCAGCAAAGAACATTTTATCGCTGGCTTAATGGGCGCTACTAAGACCTCCTGCATGATTGCGTTTATCCTTGTCGGCTCAGCCTTTCTAACCATGTCGATGGGTTTCACTGGCATCCCCAAACTCATAGCCGAATGGATTGGCACCTTGCAGCTTTCCACTTATACCCTGCTCACAGCACTCGCTTTATTTTTCATTATCCTAGGTTGCTTTCTAGATGGCATTTCGGTGGTAGTACTCACCACCTCGGTCCTCATGCCTGTTGTCACGCAAGCAGGCATCGATATACTGTGGTTTGGGATATTTCTCGTAATCTTAGTCGAAATGGCACAGATCACCCCACCGGTCGGCTTTAATCTATTTGTACTACAAGCCCTGACTGGACGTAATATCTGGATCATCACCAAAGCAGCCTTACCCTTCTTTATGGTGATGCTCTTAGCCTTGCTACTGATCGTTATTTTCCCCAGTATTGTGACTTTCTTACCTAATCAAATGTAGCTCAACTCAACTATGGCAAAAAAAACCATCTCCCATCAGGCGGCTAGCTTACCGCAATTACCCATTGTCTCCTCCGCTCACTTGGCACAAGAAAAATGCTGGCAACTCAGTGAAATGGAATACGCTATGACTATGGTTTACAACGCTTTCAGCCGTTGGATGGTGCATTGTATCGCCTCGCTGGGCTACAAAGATTTTAATCCACTAGATGTACTGGTACTCCACAATGTCAATCATCGTACCCGTGAAAAACGCCTAGCTGATATCGTCTTCACCCTTAATATTGACGATAACCACACGGTGAATTATTCCTTAAAGAAACTCATGAAAAATGAGCTGGTAGAAAGCCGCAAAGTGGGCAAAGAAATGTTTTATCAGACCACCCCAAAAGGTCAGGACGTTTGTGAAAAATACCGCGAAGTGCGCAACGCCTGTTTAATTGATGCAGCTGGAGCGACAGATCAGAACTTTAATGAAATTAGTCACTGTGCTTTAATTTTGAGAAGTTTATCCGGTCTTTATGACCAAGCCTCCAGAGCAGCGTCGTCACTCTAAAGGCTATTTACCCGCTAGCCTCAGCCATTACGTCCTGAGGCTAGAAAGTCTTGATATTCTTTTAAACGCTCCCAATTACCTTTTGCTGCTAATTCAGCTTGATAAGGCCATGATTTAGGATCATACATTTTAAATTTTGAACCGGCCTTTTCTAAAATCTCTTTTAAAGCATCCCGATCCATGGTCGCAAGCTTCGCATAACTTTTAATGCCAGCTGCATTTAATAAAGATTCTACCGTTGCACCAATCCCTTCAAGTTTTTTTAGGTCATCAACACGATGCTCATCATCCCAATCTAAATCATCTGAAGTCAAAAAGGGTTTGCTTGTTTCAACGCTTAAAGGGGCAGGCTTGGCTAAATTCGCGGCTACCGATGGCATAATGGCTGGCGCTGGCATAGGGGGTGGCGGTGGTGCAAAACTTTTAGCTGGCGAGGGAATCCTAGTCGTGGCATCCATACTCACGACAGGCCGATCATCCACCCCTAATTCAGCAAGACGTGCCTCAAATGAACTGCGGGCGGGTGCCGGTGTAACAGCAGGTTGTTCGGCTTCAATACGACGACGAATAATAGTACTTGGATCAGGCTGATCCGCCCCTTTTAAAAGAGGCTGGCGCTGCGGAAAATCTAAAGGACGAAAACTCGGCTCTAAATCCTCATAAACTAATTTTTCTTCATAACGGCAACATAAACCTATTTTCTTTGATAGAAAACAAGCTAATGCTCCCAACAGAAATGCGCCGAGCATTAATAAAAAAATCTGCAAACTAGCTGTGCCAAATGTGTACGCTTCCTCCACCATCAACTCCTTTTAATTGTTGGATTCAGTGTCATGGTCTTTATGAGGTTTAATCTGCACGTAGCAAAATAAAAAACCTAATAGAAAAGCACCCAATAAAATAATCGCCACTTCCCAAGTCGCGCTACTCATATCATAACGAGTTGTGATATTTTCAAACACTTTATAGCTCCTTTTTTATTTGCGATTGGGGGTCAATTCAACGCGACGATTCTTTTTGCGCCCCTCTTCTTCTTTATTGCTGGCAATAGCTTGAGACTCCCCTTTCGAATCCACTTTGATTTGATCGGCGGGAGCACCTTGTCTTACTAATAGTTTTTTTACCGCTTCAGCGCGTTTTAAGCCTACTTTTTCATTATAATCCGCATCGCCTACATTATCCGTATGTCCTGTTAACGTAATACTTGCTTTGGGATTCTCTTTCAAATAAGTCACAACACTTTCAACATAATCCTTCGATTCGTCGGCTAACTCAGGTCTAGAAGAACGGAACGGGAAATATAAGCGCGCAGCTTTAATGGATTTAACTTTCTTTTTATCTTTACTATTTTTATCCTTATCTTTTTCATCATCCTTACCAATCGTTTCAACGGTTAACTTATCACCATTGTCTTTGTCGGTCTTATCATTCTTGGCATCACTAGCTGACTTTTCGGATTTTTCATTCTTATCTTGTTTATCTTTAGCCTTTTCACGCTTAAGTTTATCCTCAGTCGGCTCCTCGCTAGCGGCCTCCTGCTGTTTGGCATCCGCTTTTTTGCTTGAGGGCGTGGCGATTGGTTCTGAAGCGCTGGGCGCTGCCTTAGTCTTATCTTGGTTCTGAGCCAGAACGATAGCATCAGGCTCGGGTGGAATAGGATCACCCACGGCCAACGTCGGCTCAGGCTTCACCTCGGCTGTTGTTGAGACAGGCTCTGTCTTATCAGCAGTGCTATGACTCGTGGCAGCGACTAAGGCTTGACCATTTTCGGCCAATTTTTTTTCAGCCAATTGCTCAGCCGCTTGATTGGCAGCGGCTAAATCATTTTCTTCAGTACTGCTGGTTTCAGAAACGACCTCTTCCCCTTGAGAATCCAAGGCATTTGGCTCGGCCAGCACGGGCGCTTGAGCATCTGTTTGCTTATTACTAGACGAACCCGTGCTAAGTTTAGGTTTTAGTTTAGGGAGTACTGAGGCAGAGGTGTCCGTGCTAACAGGCGCGGTTAAACTGGCCTGCTCATCTAATGGCTTATTAGAGTCATTGCTTGTTACTGTCTCAGCATCAGTTGTTGCGGGAGACTTTGCATCCCCTATTGCTTCGGTTGCAGCATGAGCCTTACTCAGCTCAGTCGTTTCGCTGGTGTGCGCATTCGCTGGCTCACCGCAAAATCCCTTAATTTGACACGCATACCACCACCAACCGGATGCACCCCAAACACCTGCTAGTGCTAACACAGCAAGGCTTTTCAATTTCATGACTCACTAACTCCTTTTAAACTGCCCTAGGCTTTCCTTAACATTGCTCCCATGGCAGTCCATGAAAACGCCAACCACCTAGTGTACCACGATGGTGATTTTCGTCGCGTTCGCCCTCAAACCCTTCATCGACATGCAGCACATGTTGAAAACCTTCTGCCAATAATACAGCGGCAGCATCGCGGGTACGCTTGCCACTACGGCAGCATAATACCACTTTTGCTTCAGTTTTGGCGTCTAAACCTTTGCAACGCATTTCCACCATACGCAAGACTTCAGTGGCAAAGGCAGGATTCACATCCCAATCAGGCTCATCAATCCATGCAACATGTACAGAATTTAGGGGATGTCCCACAAATAGATATTCCATAGATGAGCGAATATCAATCAGGATACTAGAATTTGGGTTGCCTTGTAAAAAGTTATAAGCATCAATGGGCGACAAATCAATTAAATCAGCCATTTTTTAAGCACTCCTCAACAAAAATTGCTCGCTAGTATTCAAGGAAAACGCATGAGAGACAATATCTCTCGTATCCCCTGATCATGAGGCTGCTTAATGCCTTGTAGCCAGTCCAAAATATCTTGATCGGCCGCACTTAGCAAGCGCTCAAAGGCAAATTGTTGAGCCATAGGAATCGTATCGTAATGCTCTACGAGAAACTGATTCAAGGGACTATTTAAAGCCTGAATCGTGCGCTGACAGGCCCAGCGCACACGTACCAATCGCTCGGCACGCAACTCATCACTATCCATGTAACTCGACTGGTTAAATTAATGAACTGCTCTGATTTTCTCAACCAAAGCGAGATAAGGTTCAGGTGTAGGATCTAGACCAAATAAAATGCCAAAGAGTACAGGATCTTGTAATTCCAATAAGGCATCAAACTGCTGGCGCTCATGCTCATTTGCCACTGGGAAATGGCGTTGTAAATAACGTTCTAAGACAACGTCTAATTCTTTCATGCCACGCCGACAACGTAGCTTGTATCGAGATAACTCGCTCATTGGGGTACTCCCAAGGAAAACCCGCCTCGTAGGCAAGGCGGGTAGAGTAAACTAGAGACGATCTACCATTAGGCGTTTGAGCTGACCAATCGCCTTAGCAGGATTTAAACCCTTGGGGCAAGTATTAGTACAGTTCATAATGGTATGGCAGCGATACAACTTAAATGGATCTTGTAAATTATCCAAACGCTCACCTGTGGCTTCGTCACGGCTATCAATGACCCAACGGAAAGCTTGGAGCAAAACGGCAGGACCTAAATAGCGATCACCATTCCACCAATAACTCGGGCAAGACGTTGAACAGCTTGCACATAGAATACACTCATACAAGCCATCCAGCTTTTTACGATCCTCTGGTGATTGTAAGCGCTCACGGTCTTGGGGTGCCGGTGTAGTGGTCTGCATCCACGGTTTAATGGAAGCATATTGGGCATAAAAGTGTGTTAAATCAGGAATTAAATCCTTAACCACTTCCATATGCGGCAAGGGGCTAATGGTAATATCGCCCGGAATATCCTCAATCGCCTTGATACAAGCCAGTGTATTCGTGCCGCCAATATTCATGGCGCAAGAACCACAAATACCTTCACGACACGAACGGCGGAAGGTCAAAGTCGTATCAATTTCATTTTTGATCTTCAACAAAGCATCCAAAACCATTGGCGCACATTTGTCTAAATCAATTTCATAAGTATCCCAACGTGGATTCTCACCCGTATCAGGATCATAGCGATAGATTTTGAATTTCTTAATCCGTGTAGCACCAGCGGGCGCAGGCCAAGTTTTGCCTTCCTTAATAACCGAGTTAGCTGGTAATTTAAATTCAGCCATTGTCCTACCCCTTAGTAAACACGCTTCTTCGGCGCGATATATTCAACATCGCTCGTTAAAGTATAAGTATGAACGGGACGGTAATCGATTGACACCTTACCGGCTTCATCCACCCATGCCACACTATGCTTCATCCAGGTTTCATCATTGCGATCTGGAAAGTCTTCACGCGCATGAGCACCACGACTTTCTTGACGATTCAAAGCACACTGGACTGAAGCCTGCGCACAATCTAATAAATTCGCCAATTCGAAGGTTTCCATCAAATCAGAGTTCCACACCAAACTGCGGTCAGCAATTTTCACATCGCTGTAGCTAGCATAAATGTCATTCATCTTCGCCACACCTTCCTCTAAAGAAGGGCCGGTACGGAATACTGCCGCATGTTTCTGCATGGTTTGCTGCATATTATTGCGGATGTCAGCGGTTGTCGTTTTACCGTTGGCCTGTTGAATACGCTTGAAACGATCTAACGCTTTATCCAAACCCGCTTTTGGCAGATCAGGCTGATTCGCACCAGACTTTAGGGTTTCAGCACAACGATTGGCGGCCGCACGACCAAACACAACGATATCTAATAAAGAGTTCGAGCCTAAACGATTCGCACCATGCACCGAGACGCACGCACATTCACCAATCGCCATTAAGCCCGGCACGACGCTATCCGGATTACCATCTTTTAGGGTAACTACTTCGCCATGATAATTCGTGGGAATACCGCCCATGTTGTAGTGAACGGTCGGCAGAACCGGAATCGGTTCTTTGGTCACATCGACACCTGCGAAAATCTTGGCGCTTTCCGCAATACCAGGCAGGCGCTCATGAATAACATCTGCACCCAAATGCTCCAAGTGGATATGGATGTGATCTTTATGGGGGCCCACACCACGACCTTCATTAATCTCAATGGTCATTGAACGGCTTACTACGTCACGTGACGCTAAGTCTTTTGCATTCGGCGCATAACGCTCCATAAAGCGTTCACCTAAAGAATTAGTGAGATAGCCACCCTCGCCACGTACACCCTCGGTAATCAAACAGCCTGAGCCGTAAATACCGGTGGGGTGGAATTGCGTGAATTCCATATCCTGCAACGGTAAACCCGCACGCGTCACCATACCATTGCCATCGCCCGTACAGGTATGTGCTGAAGTCGCAGAGAAATACGCTCTACCATAACCACCCGTAGCCAACACCACAGTCTGGGCGCGAAATACACGTAAAGTGCCAGTTGCCAAATCCCAGGCTAGTACACCACGACAAACGCCTTGCTCATCCATGATTAAGTCAGTCGCGAAATGCTCAATATAGAACTCTGCACTATGCCGTAAAGACTGTTGATACAGCGTATGCAGAATCGCATGCCCAGTACGGTCAGCTGCTGCACAAGTGCGCTGCGCAATACCTTCACCATAATTGGTGGTCATACCACCGAAGGGGCGTTGGTAAATACGACCATCTTCAGTACGCGAAAACGGTACACCTTGATGTTCTAATTCAATGACGGCTGGAATCGCTTCACGACACATATACTCAATCGCATCTTGGTCGCCTAACCAATCGGATCCTTTCACCGTGTCGTACATATGCCATTGCCATTTATCCGGCCCCATATTACCTAAGGCCGCTGACATACCACCTTGTGCTGCCACCGTGTGACTACGGGTTGGGAATACTTTAGTAATACAGGCTGTCGATAAGCCCTTCACTGCCATACCGAAAGTAGCGCGTAAGCCTGCCCCACCTGCCCCAACGACTACCACATCGTAGGTATGATTTTGAATTTTATAATCTGCCATGAACCTTCTCCTTAGCTCCCAAATGCAGCACGTAAGATAGACACAACGCTAATAGTGCCCAACAAAGCCATGCCTAGTTTCATGACAATCATCACTCCAATTTTTACACCTTCGTTGTGGACATAATCCTCTATCACCACTTGCAAACCTAAAGCGCCATGATAAAACGCAGCAAAAACAAATAAGACAAACATAGAAATATGGAAAGGTGCTCTGAAATACGCCAGCACAGCCTCATAATCTTGACCAGCCATGTGTGCTACCGTAAAGGCTATCCATAAACTAAGCGGTATTAAAGCCACCGCTGTTAAACGCTGCATCGACCAATGACCCGTGCCATCTTTTGCCGAACCGAGGCCTCGCGCATTTTTTAAAGGTGTATTTAAACTCATTTGCTTCCTCTCCTTAGGCCACAAGCCACACCAAAACGGTCAACACAGCACTAGCCCCTAACACGACTTTATTCATCAGCACCGAGGTAGGCAATTCAAAGCCATAGCCCATATCCCATAATAAATGTCGCACACCATTGCTCATGTGATAAAACAAAGCAGCTGTCCAAGCGAATAAAATTAACTTGCCAAACCAAGAACCCAAAAATTCAGTCGCATTCGCATAGGCTTCAGGGCCAACTGCAATCGATGCTAACCAATAAGCCACCACCAGTGAGCCAAGCGCTAAGGCTACGCCCGTGATACGGTGGGTAATCGACATAAGGACAGTAAGTGGGAATTTGTAGACACTGAGATGAGGTGATAAGGGTCTATTGCCGGTCTTCATAGTGCTTGGGAACCTCTATTGGGCGTGATGGTATAAATCATCAGATTGTCGACACATGGTGTAAACTGGCACGAATCATAGCTCGCTTAGTGGTTTTTTCCAAGGAAAAATGTAGGCATTGTTGACAGTTTGATGAATTGTATTAACTTAACATTTAGCAAGCCACTAAATGGGAGCGTAATCTTACCACAAATGCACTGATTGGACGATCATCTGGCAATATCTCTATCTCATCCAACCAAATATCATCATTGGAGAAATAACTAGCCAATTCGTGTGGCTCAAGCAAAAAACGTGGATTACGAGGCCGCCCCACAACCGTATTCTCACAACCTTTCATAAAAGTTTGGTAAATCAAAATACCATTAGGCTTCAATAAGCGGCGTATCGTCGTAAATAAAGGTCGATGCAAATAACGCGCAACACAAATTAGATCAAATTGCTGATCGGGCCAATCGCTTAAAGGATCAGAAGATGTTTCCAAATCGCGCTGGTAGGCTTTAATTTGGACTTGATGTTGGGCGGCTAATTGAGTAACACGCTGAATCGAGTCGGCTGACCAGTCTACACCCGTCATTTGCCAGCCATTCAAGGCCAAATAAACTAAATCGCGCCCCGCGCCACAAGCCAAATCTAAACCCTTGCCCGCTTGAATGCCATAATGTGGCATGAACTCTTGAATAAAACGCTGTAATAGTGGGGCTGGCTGCCATAAACGGGGTTGGAGACTGCCCTGCTCTAGCTGTTGTAAATCCGTTAAGCGCTTGAGCAGTTGCTCGTCCCATTCCAGCTTTTCAATAATGTCATAACCACGCTCCATGAGAAAGGCTTCAGCTAGCTGTAATTCAGCTTGCGAACCACATAAAACCAGCGGCTCAGTCTTCTTTGGCAACTCATGCAAACGGGCAAATAAGTGCTCAGCAGGTATTGACACAGCCCCTTTAATATGGATTGAGCAAAACTCAGCCCACGAGCGGCAATCAATCGTCGCGGTCAAGGCTAGAAATCCTTAGGCTTTAGCATATAAAACTCCGCTTTGCGCGCCATCAGACCCGCACGTTCTTCAGCTACCTTTCCTGTCCCAAAAAAGAAGTCAGCACGTAAACTACCTTTGATAGCACCACCGGTATCTTGTGCGAACACCAGTTTCTGTAAGGGCGCTTGAGTGCCATCCGGATAAGTCGTATCGACCCATAATACCGAGCCTAACTCAATCATTTTTTTGTCGACCGCTACACTGCGTTCAGCAGTTAAGGGAACCCCCAATGATCCCAGTGGCCCCGCTTCGACCTGATCGCGTAAACTAAAAAACACATAACTTGGATTCGCGTGATAAACCTGATCCACCTGCTCTGGATGCTCGCGTAGCCATTGCTTAATAGTAAACATATTAACCTTACCCGCCTCTAGCATTCCCCAAGTCTGCATAGGTTTGCCAATAGCAACATAAGGATAACCGTTTTGATTGGCATAATTGACACCAATCACCTTACCATCGGGTAGCTGTACACGCCCCGAGCCTTGAATTTCTAAGAAAAAAGCATCCTCGCGACTATCAACCCACAGCAGCTCTTGCCCCGCCAACGGTTTAGTGGGCGCTTCAATATCGGCACGCGCGTAATACGGTACCACTTTATTGCCCTCGACCAAACGCCCACGGATACGCTTATCTTTTAGCTCAGGTATCACATTCCCAAGATCAATCGTCAGCATATCGCTAGGTGTCTTGTACAATGGGTATTTAAAGCGCTCATCGGGAGTAAAGCTGCCCATCAATAAGGGTTCATAATAGCCAGTCATCAAACCCTGTTGACCACCCTCGAGAAGTGATAATTGATGTACCGTAAAATGCTTTTCGAAAAAGGCACGCGCACTAGCGTTATCCGGCGGATTAGGCAAGGTGGCCGCATCAGTACAAATCACTTGCCAGATGGGCTGTTTTAAAGCTAACGCGCGACAATTACTGCTTAAAGCTGGCCAAGCTTCTTGAACGACATCCTGCTGCCAACCGGGAACTTTTGACCAGGATAGCGCTTCACTCAGTTGGGGTGGCTGCGGTGTTTGAGCCGTGTTGCTTGGTTTTGCGGGTTTTTCTTTGTTGCAGGCCGCTAAGCAGAGCGACGCTACTAAAATCCACCAAAGCCCTCGCTTAACCATAACTATCCTTGATTATTTTACAATTTTTGTAGTTGGTGGGGCGCTGTAGCGACAGGAAGATCACTAAGCCGCTCACCCTGAGGTAAACACAAGTCGGGGGCAATTTCTAATAAGGGAATGAGCACAAACTCACGCTCTGTCAAAAAAGGATGTGGCACACGCAATTGTGGCAAATCAATCGTTTCATTGCCATAAAGCAATAAATCCAAATCTAGCGTTCGTGGCCCCCAGCGTAATCCAGCCTCACGCACTCGTCCGTAGTCTTGCTCAACCGCCAATAACACCTTTAACAAATGTACCGCACTTAAATCGGTTTCTAGCTCAGCGACCGCATTGATATAATCCGGCTGATCTTGTGGCCCCACCGGTTTACTACGATAAAAAGACGAGGTTTTGTGAAGGCTAATATTAGCGTGCTGATGTAAGCGGTTCAGCGCGGCTTGTAGCGTGGACAAGGAATCACCCAAATTACTGCCTAGCCCAATATAAGCGCGCACCATCATTTAATCGACCAATACCGTCACTGGTAGTGCTTTATGGGCGCTACGGCGCTTTTTGGGACGACGCTTTTTGCCAGAAGGCTTACACATCAGCAAACGATCTTCATGGCTCGCCGCCATTAAAGCAGTCCACCATTCCACTTGATCCTGCACATTTTCGCCCGCTTGTGCGCGCAAACATAAAAAATCATAAGCCGCACGAAAACGCGGATGATTCAAGAGAAGATTTACACGCCGCAAATCATGCGCGCGAAAACGCGGCTGCAAGCCCCAAATCTCACGCGTAATATTACTAAATCGACGCGGAATCGCCGTGACTTGCACTTGATCTTGTAAAGCATCGTTGGCAGCTAGCTGGATCGCTTGTAGCTCCGGATGATCGTCCAATTCTTGTAGCATTAAACGCTGTACTTTTTCCCACAACAATACAGCAAACAAGAAAGATGGCTGCACCGACTTGCCTTCTTCAATGCGCTTATCTGTATTTTCTAACGAGGCTTGCAATAAACGACGGAACATGCCGCCGCTACGTTCTTGCTTAAAGCTTTCTGCCACTACAGGCAACAAATAAGGCAATAAACCGTAGGCTTCTAATAGTCGGAAGCTTTTCCAACCCGTACCATTATGCAGTAGTTTTAATAGCTCATCGAATAAACGTGCCGGCGCAACACCACGTAGCAAAGGTCCTAACTGATGAATCAAATCAAAGGTTTCACCCTCAGTTTGGCACTGTAATTTAGCGGCAAACCGCAAAGCACGTAGCATCCGCACCGGATCTTCGCGATAACGTAATTCAGGATTGCCAATCAGTTTTAATTCGCGCTGCCTTAAATCCTGCAAACCATTAACGAAATCGAGCACATCCCCAGTCACCGGATCATAAAATAAAGCATTAATCGTGAAGTCGCGCCGCCATACATCCTCTTCTAAAGTGCCATAAACATTATCTTGTAGGATACGACCTTGATCATTGACGTGCCCTTCATCACTATCGTCATGGGGAGCACGAAACGTAGCAACTTCCAAATAATCGCGCCCAAAATAAATATGGGCTAGACGGAAGCGTCGCCCAATCAAGCGTGCAGAGGAGAATAGTTTACGCACCTGCTCGGGATGAGCACTGGTGGCAATATCAAAATCTTTGGGGATTAACCCTAGTAATAAATCTCGGACACAACCACCGACTAAATAGGCTTCGAATCCCGCTTGTTGTAACCGGCGAATAATGCCGTCCGCGCGTTGGCAGATTTGCTCTGACCGAATCGAATGCATTGACGCAGGAATGCGTACCGAATTACCTGCTACTGAATTCAAATTAACACTGGCTCCCCGTTATTGACTTATGGCCTCAGCCGATTGCTGGTAAAATCGACGATATTAGCATTCAAACTACTGTGGTACTAAACTATTTCACACTTTACACCAGAGCCTAATCCGGCGGAAAGAGTGTTTTTGCCATTAACAGGGCATGTTCGCGCCCTTGCTGCGTTGGATAATAATTTTTTCGCAATCCAATCTCATTAAACCCTTGTTTTAAATACAAATTAATAGCGGCCTGATTGGAGGCGCGCACTTCTAAGAAACATTCACTCGCCGATAAACCTAGCCCAATTTTTTCTACTGCATTTAATAATTGCCGTCCTAAGCCTTGCCTTTGTCGCTCTGGCAGCACCGTAATGTTCAAAATATGCAATTCTTCTAAGCTTTGCATCAACACCACGTAAGCTTCAATGTCTCGATCAGGCTGATACACAAAACAAGGGTAACGATGGCGCAAACAGTCACTGAAAATGCCATGAGTCCAAGGATGACTATAAGCGCGTAGTTCAATTTGCATCACTGCCGCTAAGTCTTCCTCCACCATAGGGCGCAAGGGTAAAGAAAGTATTTCGAACATGATTTATCTAGCTAAGGTTTGGCGGGCAAATTGCAGGTCTTGCCATGCTTTACGTTTATCGAGGGGTTGACGTAATAAATAGGCAGGATGATAAGTAACCACCACTGGAATTTGAGTATGCGGCAAGTCATGGCGTTGACCGCGTAACTTGGCTAAGGACTGTGTGGTATTGAGTAGATTATGAGCCGCAATTCGCCCAACCACTAAGATCAATTTAGGTTGAACCAACGCGATTTGACGTTCCAAATAGCCTCGACATAATAAGGCTTCATCGGGTTTGGGGTCACGATTATTAGGGGGGCGACATTTGAGAATATTGGCAATATAAATCTGCTCACGTACTAAACCAATCGCCGCCAGCATATTATTCAATAATTGCCCTGCACGACCGACAAACGGTTCACCTTGTCTATCTTCTTCCGCACCGGGTGCTTCGCCGATCACCATCCAGCTTGCCTGCTGATTACCTATCCCAAAAACCGTGCGCTGGCGTGTTTTATGCAAATTACATAATTCGCATTGGCTAACGGATTGCTCCAAACTCAGCCAATCCATTTTAGTACAATCGGGAGGTACCGCCGTTAATGGGACGAGGGTTTTAGGTGTTAAAACTGGAGTTGTTTTTTCGGTTTTGAAAAAATCTGATAAATCAGGAAGTGATGCTTTTTGCTGAAATTGTGTGTATTCAGCATAAGCACTCGCATCGAAGGGCGCTTCAAGCTCAGTGCCTGACAGGTCTAAGGATTTGGCGCCGACATCCGTTAAGCTGACTTCAGCTTCCTCAATGCGCTCGGTTTCAACAGCTCTGGGAACCCACAAAGGAATTCCCATCGCTTTCAAATAATGGCGGCGTGTCTGACCATCCAAGAGGGCCTACACTCCATCATGTTGAGGATGAGCGCGCTGCTGCTGCGAAGCGAGTTTATTGAGCGCTTCGACATAAGCTTTCGCCGAAGCAATCACAATATCTGTATCTGCACCATGCCCATGTACCAAACGTCCTGCTTGCTCAACGCGCACCGTTACTTCACCCTGCGCATCGGTTCCACTGGTAATATTATTGACAGAATAAAGCTGCAAGCGTGCACTAGCCTGCCCAGTAATTTGCTTAATCGCTTTGAATACAGCATCCACAGGCCCGCCCCCAATCGCCTCAGCGCTTTGTTCAATCCCTTGCACTTTCAGCGTAACCATAGCCACGGGCGTTTCACCAGTTTCAGAACACACCCGCGAAGATACTAATTCGTAAATGACTTGTTCATCTTGAGCACGCGCATCCAACACCAGCATGTGCAAGTCTTCATCAAAAATATCATGCTTACGATCCGCTAAATCCTTAAAGCGCGAAAACGCCGCATTCACTTCTTGCTCAGTTGCTAAATGAATACCCAACTCTTGTAAGCGTGCACGGAACGCGTTACGGCCAGAATGCTTGCCTAAAACGATTTTATTGGCTGACCAACCCACATCTTCAGCGCGCATAATTTCATAGGTTTCACGGTGCTTTAAGACACCATCTTGGTGAATACCAGACTCATGCGCGAAAGCATTTGCCCCAACAATCGCCTTATTCGGTTGCACGGGGAAGCCTGTGATACTTGAAACGAGGCGCGAGGTCGGCACAATGTGGGTCGTATCAATATGCGTTTCGACTTCAAATACATCTTGGCGCGTACGAATTGCCATCACAATTTCTTCTAACGACGCGTTACCGGCACGCTCACCCAACCCATTAATGGTACATTCCACTTGGCGCGCACCATTCATCACGGCTGCTAAAGAATTACCGACCGCCAGACCGAGGTCATTATGACAGTGCACTGAAAAAATGGCTTTGTCTGAATTGGGAATTTCTTTAATTAAATTGCCGACCATCGTGCCAAAGACATGGGGAATTTGATAGCCCACGGTATCAGGAATATTGATGGTTCTTGCACCCGCATTAATCGCTGCTTCTATGACTCGACACAAAAATTCAAACTCTGAACGTCCCGCATCTTCACAGGAAAATTCCACATCATCCGTATAGTGACGCGCTTTTTTCACTGCATAAACAGCTTGTTCAACCACTTGATCCGGCGTCATACGCAATTTGTTTTGCATATGAATCGGTGAAGTAGCGATAAAGGTATGAATACGTCCGGAATTTGCACCTTTTAGGGCTTCAGCAGCACGTTCGATATCCGCATCCAAAGCACGTGCTAAACCACAAATGGTGCTGTCTTTTACAATTTTAGCAATGGCCTTTACTGACTCGAAGTCACCGGGGCTGGCGATAGGAAATCCTGCTTCAATCACGTCCACGCGCATTTTTTCTAACATCTGCGCGATGCGAATTTTTTCAGCTTGATTCATGGTAGCGCCGGGACTTTGCTCGCCATCGCGCAAGGTTGTATCAAAAATAATTAAACGTTGTTTAGACATGCTTATGTATTCCACTCGCTGGTATTCTGGTAAAAATAATGAATTAAGCGCGTTCCAGCCTCGCCAGGCGCGTCACTATTTGCCCCTTAGGGCAGTCGAAGTAGCAGCGTTGTAGACAGCACGCAGCTAAAGCTTAAATAAGCTTGAGCAAAATCTTGAGGGGCGCTGCGTGAGTTCATGAATATAAGTTACCGTTGTAGGATACTCGCAAAACTACAATAAAACGCTGCTGGCCTCAAGTAGTAGTTTTGCTCTTACGGCGTTGGTAGCGACGTACTTGACGCGTCATCCAAAGCACAGGGCCTGACAAACCATAGAGCACAAAGAAGGTAAAAAACACCTTGGGTGGATCAATCGTAATTAAGACAAAGCCTAAGGCTACAGCGATCATAACCACAAATGGAACACGACCGCGTAAGTTAATATCTTTGAAGCTATAATAGCTAAAGTTACTGACCATTAATAAGCCCACGACCACCGTCGCAATCAAAGCAGGCATCTGTAAACTACGCCCAGCCACCTCAGAGTCGTGAAAAACCCACACCATCCCCACAATCAAAGCCGCGGCGGTCGGACTTGGCATGCCGGTGAAAAAACGCTTGTCTGCCTTGCCAATTTGCGTATTAAAACGTGCTAAACGTAAAGCAGCACACGCCGCATAAATGAACGCAGCTAGCCAACCAATTTTCCCCCAAGCTGTGCCCATCTCACGTAGATGTACCAACGACCACTGGTACATCGTCAAGGCAGGTGCTAAACCAAAGGATACGAGATCCGATAAACTATCATATTCCGCACCAAAGGCCGTTTGGGTATTTGTCCAACGCGCCACGCGACCATCTAAGCTATCCAGTACCATAGCGACAAATACGGCAATCGCAGCCACTTCGTACTGACCTTGAATAGACGCAATAATGGCGTAAAAACCGCAAAACATAGCAGCGGTTGTGAATAAATTTGGCAATAAATAGATGCCTTTTCTGCGTCGCTCAGCCGGTATTGCTGGATTATCCGCATCGGCCTCAGCAGTATCATGTTCAGGTTTAGAATCCACTATTGCTCCCTTTATAATTAAGTAGTGATCATTTTTCAGTTGGAAGTTCAGTGTAGCATTATATAAAACAACTTAGGTTTCAGTCTTATATAAAAATGATAGTAGCCTCATTACGCAATGGCAATTTTTTCACCTTAGCGCCAACAGTAGATTTTTTATAGCACCAGCGGGAGTAAGTATCTTTACCCTACTCCCTAAACCTAGATGATATCGAATCGTCTTTAACAAACTACTTGAAGACGACTGTTTTATTCCCATCTAAAAAGACGCGTTGCTCAATATGCAATTTTACAGCACGCGATAAAGCGACCGTTTCAGTATCGCGCCCAATCGAGGTTAAATCCTCAGGGGAATAGGAATGATCGACCACTTGCACGGCTTGCTCAATAATCGGGCCTTCATCTAAATCGGCCGTGACGTAGTGCGCCGTCGCGCCAATTAATTTGACCCCACGCGCATGCGCTTGATGATAAGGCTTGGCGCCTTTGAAACCTGGTAGGAAAGAATGGTGAATATTAATCACCCGACCCCGTAATTGCTCGCATAAATCATTCGATAAAATCTGCATGTAACGTGCTAGCACCACTAATTCAGTTCGCGTTTCTTTAATTACGTCTAACAGTGCTTTTTCTTGCTGTGCCTTATTGTCTTTATTAACCGGCATATAAATAAAGCGTAAGCCTTCCCGTTCTGCCATAGGCCGCAAATCGAGGTGATTGGACACTACTGCGGTAATTTGCATTTTTAACTCGCCCTTACGATGACGGTAAAGCAAATTATCCAAGCAGTGATCGAATTGACTGACCATAATTAAGACGCGCACTGGCTCAGCCGCATCGCGAATCGACCACTCCATCTGAAAGCGCTCTGCCACTGGCACAAAATGCTCACGGATTTGCTCTAAAGTCGCATCACCTTGAATTTCACATTCGGCACGCATAAAGAAACGTGCAGTCTCCTGATCATCGAATTGTGCCATCTCACTAATATAGCAGCCCTGCTCAAACAACATCGAGGTCGCTCCCGCAACAACCCCCCGAATGGCAGGGCAACTAGCACGTAAAATAAAACTTTTACTCGGCAAAGGTGATGCTGCAAACGTAGCCATTATTCTTGTCCTATACGTCCAATAATTGAGTAATATGAGTTGGTTTGATCAATCTAGCCTTGTGAACAGGTCACAAGGCACGCTGCGCTAGTTTAGCAGCATTGCGTGCCTAAAACAGCTCTAGGGCTGTGCGCTAGCTTGGGAGGCTTTTGTCGTTTGAGTGTTTGCGGGTGTTGCTGCAACGGGAGCTGGCTTTTTCAAACCACAATAGGATTCACGCTCGGCCGTAAAGGTCTTAAATTCACTGATCGCCTCACGCCCGCCTTTAATATCGCGATATTGCGCTGAGCGCTCGCCAGGAACTTTCAGAATGGAATCGAGCGTTTGAGTACGCACATAATTGTCATAAGGAATGCGCTTGGCGATCTCATCAATCGCACACACACAGCCATACATAGTAGTGTAATTTTCCCCACCGTACTTACTCATGCACTCAAACACATATTCTACGCGTGCTTGAGTGGGGTAATTATTCAGTGGCACATCTTCCGCATAACTACTGTAGTGGCTTAATCCAAGCAGCAGCAGGCTTGACAAAAAGAAGCTTATTTTATTGACCCTCTGCATCACTTTCCTCCTTAGGCTTATGGATGCTTAACTCGCCGCGCTATCAACAATGGCACGCAAAATCTTATTAACCTCTGTACTAAATTCGATCTGACTGAGGCTCTCCACTAACACGGTTTCTAATAGTACTTGCCGACCAGCTTGACGAATAATCAAACGGCAGGGCATTTGAATCGCCCCTTCTCCTTTACTCGCCTCTAAAAAAGTCTTGGCATAAGTTAGATTACAAAATTGGATAATGGTAGTTGCCGGAAAATCACTCGCTTCTCGCTCAGCAATAGCCTTACCTACATCCGACTGACCTAGAATACGAAAATTATGTTGGCTAATCGCAGTAAGGGCATCATCAACCACATCAGCAAAGGCTTTATTGGTAGCTTTTTGATAAATACGCGTACTCAAACGACGCTCTGAAGTTTGAGCCATGGAGTCAGTAGTAACGGCAAGTAAGGCTGGCAGTAATTTATTCGCTAGGGAGACTAAAGCGCGTTGGGTTGAAGCTTGATCACTGGGCCCTTTAGCCTCGATCGCCGTATCCAAAATCACCTTACCGGATTTGGCATCGACTAAACGCGCGATAAAATAAGCAAATAAAAAACTCGGCTTATGTACACGCCCGACCACAATAGCGTCCGCGCCCTGTGACAAGGCTAATTGCGCCGCTGCTTCAGGATGATCATAAAGATAGCCGAAGCCTTTGTCAGCAGCCTGCTGCTGAGCAGGTTCAATGCTCATAGCCGGATAATGTTTGTCTTGTAAAGCTTGGATAAGGAGGTTTTGTGCTGAAGCGGTACGTTGTAATTCTTCAGCGGTAGCAGGCTTTAAAGTCGTATCTTGTAATTCAAAAGCTAAGACAACTACTTGAGCTGACACAGACTGCGCAAAGCTAAGCCATAGTAGCATTAGCATAACACTGGGGAATTTCCATCGCATCATACTACTCCTTAATAAAACCGTAATGCGCCACGGCACACTACGGTGACAACCGCAATTAGCGGTTCAGAATGTAGAGATTGATCTCAAAGCCATAGCGTAAATCTTGATAGCTGGGCTTAGTCCACTTTTTCATAGGTTTGCTCCTTCCAAAAACGCGCTATTCGCGCAAAGTGAGTTCACGACTGGCAATGCGTCGATTCACATCGCTTGAGCCTTTCGGCAAAACATACATGGCCAATTTATAGATACCTCCCGGTATGTCTTCTGCTAACACAAAATCATAGTACGCATTCACAAAGTCGGGCTTAGCAAAACGGCCACGCTCAGGATCATTGACATAAGGTTGAATGTGAATATGTACCCCTGAGTAGACTTGGCCGCGATAAGGTACTTGAACCGTTTCATACAGGGCTTCATTTTCCAAAGCTAACTTGATGTATTTCTGAAAATGACGCCATTGTCCGCCATTTTGACGAGCCATTTCGTTAGTATCCGACTGTAAAAACCACATGAGAACCGGATTACCCTCAGGATCAGTAAATTCAGGTACCCACAATTGGCGCTGGCCGCTTAGATAAGTGGATTGTACCAGCATATGCTGTTGCTCGAACTTAATATCTAAGCTGACACTATCCTTGATTTGGGTCTGATCATCACGCAACTCCAACACGTCATACACTAACTGACCCGCTTGTTTGACCGCTTTAAAATGAGGCGATAAAAACAAAGCTTGATTAGCTTTGGAAAAGCTTTCCTTATTGAATTGCTCAGCATTTTCTGCAAACACCGGAGAAGTTAAACCCAAGGCCAATAACCAAACTGCTATCCTGAACTTTATCCAAGGCATCACTCGCTCCTAGAAACGCTGTGGGCTACCGGCGCCAACTAAACCGTCAGAGCGCGCTTTTAAATACGCATAGAGATTTTCGATATTATTCATCACATTTGGATTTTCTTTCCAAGGCGGCATCACCCCGATTTGCCCCTTATAACCCTCAGTCACACGGTTAATAAAAGTAGCTTTATCAAGCTGCTGTAATTTTTCCAATAAATTAGGTGCAATCGTACTGCCCGAACCATCTATACCATGGCAAACCTGACACTGCCCAAACGTTCGAAAGCCTTTGATAATATAAGTATCTACCTTACAGTTTTTACCATCCGTATCACATTGCAAATGCCCCTCATAGGGCTTGGCCGCACTCACAACCACCGTCTCCCCTGTCATCCCTGCAGCAGGGGCTGCCACTGCTGGAGGAGTGGGGGGAGTTGGAGGAATCGGTGGTGTGGGCGGTGTTGCTGCGTTTACTGGAGTAGTGGTAACGCTTGGCGCTGGCGGTGCAGGATCCGCTACAGGGGCTGCCATCCCTTGTGCTGGTGCACTAGGATTAGACTGGGTTGCTGGCGTTGCTAGCACTGGCTGTGGTGGTTGAGTGGTCACCATTTCCAATACAGTGCTGGGCGGCGCTACATTAGTAGCCGGTGGGGTTGCTTCGGCTGCATTCGCCGTGGGTGTATTAGCTAATAACACCTCACCAACAGCATTGACTAAAGGAATACCATACTCAGTCAAAATGTTTTTGATTTGCTCTTGGTGCTGCGCCAAGATGTTATTAATTTGATCACGCCATGCTTTATCACCAAACCGCACGCCCGTCGCAATCGAATAGTGAAACTGTATACCTTGCTCTTTCGGCATAGCGACTAAATAAAATCGTGCATCCGTGGGCGATTGCTTAACAAAATAAGCAGCGGTAGGCCCCCAGACAATTGCTGCATCTAAATGACCTGCAAGCAAATCTTGTAATATCAGCTGCCCCGGATATTCATTCGGATCACCGGATTGCGCCACATACGACTGCATGGCTAGAAATAAATTATGCTTGGCTAACCACTCTGCCCCCGGACTACGCTCGGTTACGCCAATTTTTGAACCTTCGGGTATTTGATTTAACAAAGGTTGAGCAGTGTTTAACTGAGCTAATTTGCCCTTTGGATTCACCACTAGCATATAAGACGATTGCATATAGGGCTTGGATGTCAGCGTCTGTTCATAACCTGCTGGTACGCCCATTACTACATCACATAAATAGCCATCCACTTGCCCTTGTGGGGTTTCTTTACGCAGGGTATTGCGAATAAAGCCAATACGCTGTGGAAACCACGTATATTGCACTGGTACCCCCAAAGCACGCCCCATCAAATCTGCCAGTTTATTTTCATAACCGTCTAATTGTTGGCTAGAAAACGGCATGTAATGCGGATCGGCGCAAACCTTGAGGCTAGTGCGCGCCGACATCGCCTCGGCAGCTAGCAAGCTACTGGAAGTACTAAGCGTTATGGCAGCGACTGCTAAAGCAGTCACTTGGAAAGCACGGCGGATAACACGATTATGAGTTTTCATGTAACACCTGACTCCATCAAACCCGACAAATGGGATGCTCGCAGGAGCATCCCCACCACGACAGCATGACCTTATTGCTGAGCGACCTTTTGGTTTGCCTCACCTTGAGTCACTTCAGAAGGTAAGGAGAACACAGTCAAGACACCCCCTAATTGGGTATACGCACTTAAACTACGATAAGCACCGACTGCCCCCAAACCATCGGTATCACCCGCCAAGCCTGCCGCCATACCGATACCGGCCCAACCACCCACACCGGATAACACACCAATGTACTGCTTGTCTTTAAACTTCCAGGTATTGATATTGCCGATAATGCCAGAGGGCGTTTTGAACCGATAAAGCTCCTTACCAGTATTCGCATCAACGGCTTTCAAGTAACCCTCCAACGTGCCATAAAACACGACATCCCCCGCTGTCGCTAAGGCACCACTCCAAACAGAGAATTGCTCAGGTAAAGACCATTTGATTTCACCCTTGGTGGCATCCCAAGCAATAAAATTACCCATATGCGTGGAGTTATCGCCTTTCACCTTACCGGCTGGGAACATACTCAATGTTGCTCCAACATAGGGTTGACCGGCCACGTATTCGACTTGGTAAGGCTCGTAATCCATACACACATGGTTAGTGGGCACGTAGAATAAGCCGGTTTTAGGCGAGTAAGCGCTCGGCTGTTGGTCTTTTGAACCCAATGCCGCTGGGCAAATCCCTTGCGTATTAAAATCAGCACCGTTTTTATCGGTACTGTACTTAGGGTCAACCACAGGGCGACCTGTTTCCATATCGATATGGCTTGCCCAGTTGACTACAGGATCATATTTAGTCGCTAATAAGACCTCACCCGTTTCCGCATTCATGGTGTAGCCAAAACCATTACGATCGAAATGCACCAAGCCCTTCATTTCTTTGCCATTGGCCTTCATTTTGACCAATTGCATTTCATTCACACCGTCATAGTCCCATTCATCATGCGGGGTCATTTGATAAACCCACTTCGCCATACCGGTATCGGCATCGCGTGCCATGATAGTCATCGACCATTTATTATCACCGGGACGAACCACTGGATTCCAAGTACTAGGATTGCCTGTACCGTAATACACTAAATTGAGCTCGGGATCATAGCTGTACCAGCCCCATGTCGTACCGCCACCGATTTTCCATTGGTCACCCTGCCATGTTTTCAGACTAGAATCAGGGCCTACCGGCTGCATTCCCCCTTTAGTCCCTGTCCATGTCATGGTTTTAGCAGGATCCATACACATCTCAGCATCAGGGCCGGTGCTATAACATTTCCAAGCTAATTTACCATCGCTAATATTGTAGGCTGCCGCAAAACCACGCACGCCGAATTCACCACCACTGATACCTGTGATGACTTTATCTTTAACGACGATGGGGGCATTAGTATTGGTTTCACCTTTCTTAGGATCACCGTTTTTGACGCTCCAAACTAACTTCCCATCCTGTGCATTGAGTGCTACTAGGGTTGTGTCAGCTTGTTGTAAGAAGATTTTGCCATCTGCATAAGCCAAACCACGATTGACGGTATCACAGCACATGACACCAATAACATTAGCGTCCTGCTTTGGCTCATATTGCCAAATGACAGTCTGATCATTCAGATTAATCGCGAAGACTTTATTAGGAAATGGTGTGTGCACATACATGGTTTCGCCGATGACCAGTGGCCCACCTTCATGCCCCCGTAGCACACCTGTTGAGAACGTCCACTCAGGACGTAATTTAGAAACATTAGCAGCGGTAATTTGATTCAAGGTACTGTAACGATTACCTGCATAATTACCACCCCAGATTGCCCAGTTAGCATTATTGCCGATAGCGTCCATCACCGAATCCGCAAACGCAGCCCCACTACAAGCAAGCGCACACACAACCGACAACATAGATTTGACTGGAAACTTCATAGAACTCCTCCATTGGTATACACCGAATTCATTTTTCATGAATGGTGGTCTGCCAATAGGCAACATCCCCGCTAGAAATTTCCTATTGCTTAAAGCAGACCGGTACTTAACCAAAGCTCTTAAAACAACTAAAAATAATAATTTTTAATGGTTTTGCAGCCTATATCTGCATAACTTTGGTTGCTCCTCACTCAAGTCAGAGAGTAGAATGAATGTTCATTTTTGTCAATAAGCTAAAAAATGTCCCTTATGGCTCAATAACTTAGACAAAAATTAAGCAATCCAATGTGATACTGGGAGGAGTTATGCAAGGATTTCTTAGACTGATCAGCAGCTTATGTCTGCTTGCTTATACAAGTATCGTTTCAGCAGGCACTGAACCGCCCGATCTCAACCAAGCGTGGAATAGCCGCCTGAAGAACTTTTATTTTCAGGAACGACCCATCCAAGAAAATACAAGTGTAGTGAGTTTAACTGCTCCCGATCGTGCCGAAGACCCAGCGCGTGTACCCGTGAGCATTACTACCCGCCCAAAAGATTTAGATATTTCTAAATTAAAAAGCCTTTATTTAATTATCGACAATAATCCTAGTCCATTAGCAGGCAAGTTTAATTTAAGTCCGAATAGCCATATTGCACAATTAGACTTATTTATTCGTGTGAATGAATATTCCCCCGTTCGCGTGATTGCCGAAACCAGTGATGGTCAATTGTATATGCAAAGTCATTTTGTGAAAGCGAGTGGCGGTTGCTCAGCACCTGCGGCAACAGATATGCAAAAAGCGGCCAAGGAACTAGGACAAATGCGCTTTAAGATTAATAACTTAACGAGCAAGTCTACGCATGACTGGGCACAAGCCAGTTTGGCGATTAAACATCCGAACTTAACCGGTTTGCAACGCGACCAGTTAACCCAACTTTTTGTGCCAGCCCATTATATTAAAGCGATTGAGGTTAAATTAGGCGAAGATATTATTTTATCAGCTGAAACCAATATTTCCATTAGTGAAAATCCCGTATTAAGCTTTGATTTTAAGCCTAGTACACAGCAACAATTAACTGCCACCATTACAGACACTGAAGGCAAAGTATTTGTACACCAGCAAATGATCGGTGAGGACAAAAGTGCGAGTTATTAAAATTTTTCAGTAAGCTATAAGCATTAGCTTATTCGTCTAGAGGAAGTATTGATCTTAGGCTGTGAGGCGTTTAAGGTAGCCTTCAACACCTACAACCAGATCAGTCTGAACTATGCCATATTTAAGAAAACCGAATGACCCAAACGAATCGTTGAGCTGCCGCATTTTGACGGCTGCGTTAAACCTCTTTGTGCAGCAAGGCTTTCATAATATTTCCATTCATGAGATTCAGCGCCAAGCTCAGGTCAGTATTGGCTCTATTTATAATCATTTTGGCGGCAAAGAGGGCATCGCACGCGCGTTATACCAACATTTGTTGAATGAACTAGCGGAGGTCGTCGATGCGGCCATAGCTAACTACCCAAGCGCTAGCGAACGACATCAGCGCATTATTAGTGAGCTATTTCATTTCACTGAAACGCATCGCAATATGATTGCGTTTTTGTTTCATACTCACCATCCCGATTTTTTGCCTGATGAACCCGCCGTCAGCGAATCGCTAGCTTTTCAAAAACTACGTTTTATTGTGCAAGCAGGTATGCAACACGGCGAATTCCGCTCCATGGATGAACACATAGCCACCGCCATGTTATTCGGCAGCGCCATCCACATGATTCAATTACGCCTTGAAGGCAAAATCACTAACTCGCTCGTTGAGTATATTGCGCAAACCGTAAGCGCTGCGCAGGCTGGACTCGTGCCCGATAAAATCCCTACGGTCGCTTATTGGGCGAATGCCACTACGCGCAAACCCAGAAAACTCGCTAATAAACTATGCCAGCGTACCAGTTTGACAGGCTAAGTCTAGCGACTAGCCTATCCTAGTTTGTTTAAGCAGTTTCTTTTTGCACTAATTCATTAAAGGCTTTGAATAAGCTGCGATAAATATTGCCCGGACAATGACGAATTTTACGCCCATCTATTTCACGGATTGGAATTAATTTCGCTCCGGTTCCGGTGAAGAAACACTCTTCGGCATTATATAAATCATAAGCGGTTAAGGCTGCTTCACGAGCGGGAATATTTAACACCTGAGCCAACTCTAAAATAGTCTGACGTGTAATACCGCCCAACGCTCCCTCGGTAGCCGGAGGCGTTAGTAATATACCTTCGGAGACCACAAACAAATTCGCCACAGTGCCTTCAGCGACAAACCCACGGTCATTTAATAAAATCCCCTCATCCGCCCCCGCATAATTCGCCTCCATGCGCGCCAAAATCGCAGTCAAATAATTCATGCTTTTAATACGTGAATCTAAGCGATCTGGCATAGTGCGACGCGTCGAAGTAATAATGGCTTTTACGCCTTTTTCACGTTGCTCATCACTCGCCATTTTTAATTCATCGGCAATTACAATTAAGCTAGGTTTTGCGCAAGACGCTGGATTGATGCCTAATACGCCCACTCCCCGCGTCACGATGACCCGCAAATAACCATCGCTCAAGGGTGAGGCTTTAATCGTTTCATAAATCGCCGCTTCGATCCCATCCAAGCTATACGGTAACGTTAATTGCAAAGCTACGGCCGAACGCTCAAAACGTTTTAAATGCAGCGGTAAACGGAATACTTTGCGATTATAAAAGCGAATGCCTTCAAAAATGCCGTCACCATATAAAAAACCGTGGTCAAATACTGAAACTTTAGCTTCCGAAACGGGGACGATTTTGCCGTCAATCCAGCAACAAGCCTGCTCAAACATATTCTTTTCTCATTGAATGCTAAAAGCCCTAGTGTAAAAGCCAAATGCACAACGGTACAGATTCAGTTCAAACTTTTCGATTTCATGACAGTGGTGCGTTGGTCGGGAACTGTAATGCTAATGCAAGGTGTAACTGTACTACATTTGTACGCCGATCTCGCCTTGGCGCTGGAAAGGAATACTTAAGTAAGGCACTTGCACTGCGCCATCAAGTTCGTATTGCACCTGCTGTGAACGCCACAGATTAGGCGCTAATTGCATAATTTGCTGTAGATTAAGTTGAATAGGAATTTGCACTGCCATGGGCTGATTCGGCATGAGGTGCATAGACTGACGTTGCGCCCCACTAGCCACCTGTGCGCCATTCAGACGCAAATTATATTGCACCCCTTCCAAAGGAATCGGCACTGGATTCGGGTTCGTGATTTGTAAGGTGACTAAACCTGTCCCCTGCATCAACGAAATATTCTGCACGGAGGCGTCTTGGATAGAAATTTTGGGTGCTTGGATGAAATTAGACGCTGGCCCCATTGCGGAACAACCGGCTAAAGCTAAAGCCCAGCCTAACACCATTTTTTTTATGATTGCCATTTGTTAAAAGCCCTATTAAAACACAAGCTGCTATATACCAAATTTTGATAGTTTTAGCGCAACAAACCGCTCAGCGTATAACGACGAGGCATTGCATTCAGGTGCGTTACGTTTAGAACAGCGAAAGCGATTCAGCCTTTGTGTGGATGGCTTAATGGTTTGGTTTTAGGGCGAGTTGCCCTTGTTGGGTTTTGCCTGCTTTAGTTTTAGTGGGTTTTGCGGTTTGTTGAATCTGTTCTAATAACGCCGCCGCGCTGTTTTCCCCGCTAATCAGTTCAGGGTTTTGCGCGCGCCATTCAGCAGTCAGTTCGCCTTTAAAGGCTTTGGCGAGGATGGCTTGGGTGAGATTATTCACGCGGTTTTGGGCGCTTTGAACTTGTTGTTCGATTTGGTCGGCGAAGGCAAAGAGTTGTTCAACTCGTTTGACGATTTCGGTTTGTTCTTCGATGCAAGGGTAAGAAAAAGGAAGACTTTTTATTCTATGCAATGCTAATTTACCTTGAGCACCTGATTTTATTTCAAATGAAATAATATCTTGCAAAAATTGACTACGTAACCATATCGAAAAATATTGATTATTTAATTTCTTCTTAAAGTTACATATTTTTGCTGCATTCTCAGTGAGATTTGCGCCATCGTAAGCTTCAGGAATAATTCCTGCGTCACCTATGCAAGCTCCAACAATAGTTATATAAATGTCCCCTGTATTAACGATATAACGAGAAATTTGCTTTTGTACTTCTGGCTTTAGATATAGTTGTCCCTCGGTTATTACGGTTCCACTTTTAAGTTGTCCTGTTCTAATGTAAGGATAACCTGTATCAGTCGCTAATAGTTCTTCCCCTTTAGGTAGTCTTTTTCCACCTTTTACCTCAGCGACATCATCAATACTTAGTAATTGCCAAGATTGTGGAATTAACATATTTATATTTGTTCCAATATAATTACTGTCGTTCCTCCAATCCTCCGTCAGCCTCCCACTCACCGCCGCTGCTAACACCGATTGCCGAAAGCGTTTTAAAATCGCTGGAATCGCA
Organism: Thiolinea disciformis DSM 14473; assembly: GCF_000371925.1. Classification (GTDB taxonomy): domain Bacteria; phylum Pseudomonadota; class Gammaproteobacteria; order Thiotrichales; family Thiotrichaceae; genus Thiolinea; species Thiolinea disciformis. The sequence goes on from NZ_AQVE01000026.1 coordinate 47,583, forward strand.
TCCAAACGCGCTTTAATCGTATCCACTTGCGCGAGTAAAGCATCTAAACGGGTGGCGATTTCTTGTTGTTCGGCGTGGGGAGGGAGTGGGATTTCATAACTACGAATATCGGCGCTTTTCACAGCAGGATATAAAGCCCCTTGAACCTTATCTGACATCTCCTCTATGAAAGTTTGGTTTCTAACTTGAAAAAAAATCCATTGCGGATGTACCTGATTAGCTCGAAGCACATCAAAACCTGTAGAAGCTATTGGGTTTATTAGCCCACTTTTTACTATAGCGACAGCATTTAAGTTTGGGCGCGTCATTGAAACGAGTACATCATTGGTTTGAACAATTTTCCTTGCACGGCTTGGCGCATCTTTGCCAATGAGTAGTTGTGGCTCGGTGATGGCCTTTAAGTGTCGATCAATACTCGCAATATCGATATAGGTTAATTGTTCATCTAGCTCAGGCGTTTTTTGTTTAATATCGCTACAAACTGTAGCTAAAGAGGTTATGACCCAAGATGTGGGCAAACTATCTAAATCCATCAGTGAGCCTGTTGCCCCAAGAAAATAATCTTTGTAGGCGCATTTAATTCCGCCGCTTTGTTCGCTAAATGCCTATCAAATGTAGCAAACTGACTCGTACTATTGGCTAAATGCAAAGCATCCGCAAAGTCCATACCTGCTTCGTACCACCTTAAAGTCTGATACATCTGTTCCAAGCCCTGAAGAGCTAAAGTTGGTAATCCTAAAAGATGCTTCAAATTCTCTGCGATCTGCTCTCGACTCCAAGCGTGCCCACGTTTAGAACCTAATACCCATACTGTTTCAAGCAATACTGTTTGCAATAACAAACACTCATTTTGCATGATCAATTGTGTAGCGACTTCAGTTTGCTGCTCATCATCTTTGCTCAAATAGCGCACAATAACATTCGTATCTAACTCAATCATTGATGCTCACCAGCTTCATAATCCACTGCTGCATTCATATCCTCAATACTTAGCGTCCGCGTTGTGTAAGCAGGTTTTGCAGTGGCTGGCGTAAACTGCGTTTCTGGAAAATATTTGCGTTTTTCCATAATCATTTGCTGAAAAGTTTTTTGTTTTTTCTGGTTGATAAAGTCAATAAAATCAGCTATCTGCTGCAAATAGCTAGGGTCGAGGGTTTTTATCTTTAGCTGAAGCTCTTCATAAGTCATAATACAATCCTCATCTAATCAGTGATTTTGAAATAATTATAAAGTATTGCCCTTAGAACAGCTTGAATCAATTTACGCCTAACTAAGCCGCCTGCTCCGCCCCCAGCGCCTTCAACAAATCCTGCAAACCACTCATTGCCGCTTCCAATTCAGCTAGTGCTTCACTCGCCAACGCCTCAGGCTCTGGTAAACTTGCTGCGTCCACGCTGCTGTCATCCTTCAACCAACTAATATCCAGCGAGTCACCTTTGGTATCCCGAATCCACTCCCGACTAAAACAACGCCAACGTCCATTCTCATCCTGTGCAGTACGTGCTGCATTGCCATAAGCATCTGCGCCAAAGCATTCGATAAACTCATTAAAATGCGCTTCCGTTAGCACTGTGCGTTTGCCAAACTGTGGCATATTGGCACGCATATCATAGACCCACACATTTTTGGTATTGCCCGTGTCCTGTTTAGGATCGCTAGGCTTAGTAAAAAACAGCACATTGGTTTTCACGCCTTGTGCGTAGAAAATGCCGGTGGGTAAACGTAAAATCGTATGCAGATTGCATTTTTCCATCAAATCGCGCCGAATGGTTTGCCCAATGCCTGCTTCAAATAACACATTGTCGGGCAAAATCACCGCCGCGCGCCCACCTGCGTTTAACAGCTTGTGATAAATCACATGCAAGAATGCAAGTTGCTTATTACTGGTGTAGTGCAATAAATCATCGCGTGTCGGCGCACCGCCACCTTGTTTCGTCCCAAACGGTGGATTAGACAGAACCAAACTTGCAGGCTTTAAATCGCGCCCTTCATTGCTCAAGGTATCGCCAAACAAAATCCCTGCGCCTTTTTCATCCACCGCCAAGTTATGCAGCATTAGATTCATCAGCGCTAAACGGTGGGTATCTTCCACTAACTCCATACCGTAAAAGGTTTGGTGCTGATAACGGTCATAATCTTTTTCTGAAAGCTGATTTAGATCGTAGTGATTTTCCAGATAATGATTGGCACTAATCAAAAAACCACCCGTACCTGCGGCGGGATCACAAATCACATCCTGTAAGGTAGGGCGCATTAACGCCACCATCGCATCAATCAGTACACGCGGCGTGAAGTATTGCCCTGCGCCCGATTTTTTCTCATCGGCATTTTTCTGCAATAAGCCTTCATACAAATCACCCAAGCCTTCTGCTTTGGCATCGTACCAATCGAGTTGATTAATTTCAGTCAGGAGCTTAGTCAGGGTGACAGGTTTACGAATCACCGAAGCAGCATTGCTATAAATGCGCCGCGTGATCGAACTGCCATGCGAGCCTAGATGGATTAGCAGTTTTTTATAATCTTCCAGACGCTGCGGCTCGCTCTGTTCCTTCAAATCCGTCCAGCGATAACCCTCCGGCAATAAGTGCTCCTGCTCGGTTTCCTGCGCCATTTTCAAAAACAGCAGATAGGTCAACTCAGTCACATATTGATGATAAGTTACCCCATCATCCCGCAACACATTACACAAATTCCACAGCTTGGCGACAATATCGACAGTGCTCATAAACAGCTCAGACTCAGGCTAGAAGGGTACAGAGTTTAGCATTAATTAGCCTTTGCAAAAGCCTAACCGTGCGAGCTTGACGAGTTATGGTAAACTTAACACATGATTTTCCTGAAAAGGACAGCGCAATGATTACAGATGAATTAGGGGTTCAGCTACACGATAAAGCCACACGCGGCCTTGTACTCACTGAGGCTGAGCAGCAGCAACTCGAACAGTGGTATGCCGAAAAAGATCAGGAAGAAGGCCTAGTATTAGCGAATTCTACTAGCAGCAATGTTAACCCAAATTTACAAGCCAAAATTGATGCAACGTTGATACAAATAGTTGTGATGGCTAAACGCTTACAAGAAATTGTTTTAGAAAATCAACAGTTGCGCCAAGAAATTACCAGCTTGCGCCAATAACTAAACCGTGACCCGACAACCACATTCCAGTTCTAGCTCAACGGGGGAAATATAATGTTTTGCACCGTCACGCCGCACATGCAAGACTGCTAAAGTATACGGATTCATCACCAATACATCTTTCACGCCTTGGGATAAATAAAACGGTGGGGCAATTTGCAAATCTTTGGCCTCATAGCCTTTGCTAATAATTTCAATCACCGCTTCGGGCACTAAGGTAATCGCGGCTTCGTCTTCATCTGGTTCACGGCAAAAGATCGAAATGTCAGGGCGCTTGAGCGAACCATCAGGAAAACTGACATAAACATCAGCAATGTGGATGCACTGGCAGGCTTTGTTTAGACTCGGCTGAATCGTGCTGCGCACTTGATCGACTGCACGTTGATGGCGATAAACTGGCTGTGCTTCCCAGATAGGCAAACCATTCACAATTTCCAGCTTTACCCCTAAGGATTCGGCTTGCAGTAAGCGTGCATCCATAACATTAAACCTCAACTGGTTAAGCAAGTGCTCCAGTTTAGCACGGATTGCAGCATCAGCCCGCATCCTGCCACAATGCCTGATTAAAGCGCTGCAAAATGACCTCAGGTTGATTATCAAACAGTAGATTCGCCTTTTTTAAGCCACCTTGATTCCTAAAAATGGCGGCTTGGAAGGAATCGATATCAACAATTACTTCTGCTTTAGTTTGCCCTGCAATGGCTTGTAGCCATTTGCGTTGTCCAAGATTCCAGTCTTGCTGGGCAAGAAGTTTGGCTAAGGCTTGATCGACACGCTCCGCCCACGGAATTAAGGCTTCTCCCAAGGCCGCTTGGCGGATATGCCCGATAATACGCGCAACCATCGCTTCATTTTTGGCAGCTTTCCACGCTGCATCTAAGTCAAGCTCGCGGAAATGATTTTTCTCTAGCTCTATCACGAGCTTTTTCAAATCAGCCCGTGTCAGCGACCAAGGACGTGTAATAGCTAGTTCGAGTGCGGGCAGTTTATTGCCTTGGGAATTAATAAACTGGCGGAAGGCTTCTAAATAATCTTCAGGGCGGGTATTACCTTCACCGTAACCCTCAGTAACACTCACTACTTTATCCTCATGCCCAGAAATTACCAGCGTAGGGCGGTTAGTTTTGACCTTAGCATCAAGAATATCGCCAAGACCTTGATGTTGCTGCATCCACGTTGCTAAATCAGCAGGCGACATGGCTTTGAGGGGGGGGATTAAAGTGGCTAAGTTCTCACCTGTTAAGCTTTGGATGGCTTCGGTTTGTGCGTCGGTGAGGTAGTTCTTTTTCACTTGTAATTTAGCCAGCAGTTGCCCCTTGGCTAATTCGACCAAATCGGCATTTTCGCCATGTGCAATCTCCGTTTCCAAACGTATAAAGCTAATGGTCGGGTCAGTCACTACTGGGCGCATGGTATTGACTGCTTCAAGCTTGGAATACAAGTCCACCGCATCAAAAATCCGAAAATGACCCTTGCCAATCGCAGGGCAGAGCCGAGTAGCGCGGCCTAGCATTTGCTCGTATAAAATACGGCTATTCACTTGGCGCAAAAAGACTAAATTGCAAATACTGTCCACATCAATACCCGTGGTGAGTAAGTCGACGGTGACGGCAATATTGGGTAAACGGTCGTTTTTATAGCGGCGAATTTGATCGAGTGGCTTATCCACTGAACCCGTAATTTTCATAATCGCATCATCTTCAATCGCGCCTAAATGCTGCTGACAAATTTCTTTAAATAAGCGCACCACTAAAGTAGCGTGATCATCATTCACACAAAATACCAAGGTCTTGGCAGGCTGATCTGGATCAATCAGCTCTTGCTCAATCAAATGCCCCAGTACCGCACGATTAAAATTCTCAGTAATGACCTTGCGGTTAAAGTGCGCTACATCAAAGCTCAATTCATCGGGTGTGTTATAGCTGACGACTTGCTGTTTAGTGGCATCATAGACCTTGACCTCTTCTTGTACGGCATAATGAATCCCATCTTTTGCTAATTGGGTCTGAATCCGAATCGGTGGCAAGTGATCAACCAAAAAGCCATCAATCACTGCTTCAGGATAAGTATAGGTAAAAGCGGGCTTACCAAAAATCTGAGCCGTGTGCGCAGCAGGTGTAGCGGTTAAGCCAATGCGTACTGCGTCAAAATAATGGATAACCTGTTTGTATTTAGACAAGTAATCGTCGTGGTCACGAAAGGTGAGTTCAGTATCATCCATTAGTTTATCTAACAGATAACCACGATGGCATTCATCCACCACAATACAATCATATTGCCCGACGCTAGGTTGTTGGTCTGGTTCAAATAACGCACGCTTAATCATGCTTTGCACCGTGGCAATTTGTACACAGCGCGCATCGCCTTCTGGATATTTATCCTTCATATTTAATACAGTGAAGGTATTGCCAAAGGTACTGGCATTTTCCATGCGTGTTTCATTAAACGCATTATAAGCTTGCTCACCCAAGGCACTACGATCCACTAAAAACAAAATACGTCGAAAACGTTGCGCTTTAAGTAAACGATAAATCAGGGCTATACAAGTTTTGGTTTTGCCCGTACCGGTCGCCATTGCGAGCAAAATTTCCCGTTGCTGTTGGGAGATGCACAGTTCTGCGGCCTGAATAGCAGCAATCTGATAGGGGCGCAAATGGAAATCAAATTTAAATGGCATACTCGCAAGCGTCGTTTCAGCTTGTGCTATGTTCTGCTTTAAATAAGCCTGTAAATCCGCAGGACTATACCAATGTTCTAAAGCACGTCTCTGATTATAATCGTCACGTAAATCTAAAAACCAAATGCCGCTTTCTTGTTCTAATTGAGGTAAATAGGCCCGCCCATTAGTGGCAAAAGCAAACGGTACTTTAAACGACCCCCATTCACCTGCTAACTGACAAGCATCATGCGTTTGAAAACCACGGGCATAACGCTTAGCTTGATCGACGGCGTGATAGACATTTTTAGTCAATTGCTTCGCTTCAATCACAGCTAGCGGGGTTAAACCCGCAAACAAGACATAATCCGCTCGCCCCGCTTGACCATCATGGGTCGGCCATTCGGCAATGGCTTTAAAGGTTTTGGCCTCAGGGCGTGCCCCCAAATTAAACCGCAGATTTTTACTATCCGCTTCCCAGCCGACTTCGCGTAGTTGCTGATCAATCAGTTCACGGGTTAGCTCTTCACTTAAATATATCTGTTTATTAGCTAAGTGAATCTTATGTAATAACTCTTTGCGGCGTTTATTCTGCTGTGCGGCATCATGTTGGTTGGCTAAAGCTAATTGTAGTTGTCTAATTTCAGCCTGAAATTGCTCTTGTTGGACTAATAATTCTAATTCAGCCGCTTCCGCTTGTTGTTTAAAGTGCTGTGCTTCTTCATCCATCAATTGGGCTAAAGCATCTGCTTCCACTTTTTGCTGTTTGATTAGCTCTAATAAGGCTTGATTAGAATCAACTTGTTGATGTGCGCTGTTTAATTGGCTTTGTAATTGTGCAATCTGTTCGGTGAGTTCGCGTAAAGGTTGGCTCGGATCACGCGGTGGAATAAATGCACCCACTTTAAATTGGCTGCCTTGTTTGCCAAAGCTGCGGTGAAACCATACAGCCAGTTCGCGTGCCATTTTCAAGCCATTTAGGGCTTCTTGATGGCGCGTTTGAAATTCATGCGTGGCTTTATTTCCTTCCACACGCAGTATGTAAAATAAATCACGGATTTTGCGATCTAATTGCAGTTCTTGCTGCAATTTATTTAGCAAGTCTTTTTGCGTCGTCTGTTCATCAAAACGAATGCCATAGCGACTCGCTAAATCCTGCGCTAATGCTTCTCCTAATTGGCGTAATTTAATGAGTGTTGTATTCGGATCACTCACAAAAATCGCCTCAGCCGTGCGCGCAAGCTGCAAAAGAATCGGGCTATGCTCACTGAGAAATTCAAAATTTCCATGTGTTTGCATGAGTTGCCCTTTTTAGCTGCCCTGAAGTTAATTAGTTTAATGGAGAGTAATGCTATAAGTGAATCGAATCATTCGATCGGTGCTTATTTGTTTAAAAAACTGGGGAATGATTCATTGCATTCGAAGCAGTTTGATACCTACTACTCGCACAGTGTTAAGCGGACAGATCATTGCGATTGATAAAGCCCTTAATACCCTTGGCTTAGCAGGTTATAACTTGCATGGGTAGTTTTAAGATGTGGTTATCCCATGAAGTATTCCACAACAGGCGCTACTGACTTCTAGGAAGCCCCGTATCATTCGGCACATTTCTTACATCGAACGCAGGTTATTGAGGTAAGCAAGAAAATTGCTAAAGGCAGGAGATGAATAGAGAAAATAAAAAAATAAACCCCGAAATTCGACGAGCAAATTTCAGGGTTTTTGGTTTAACTTAGCGGATTAGGCTTTTGCGGCTTCGTTCGAAATCCCCAACGCTTCTTTCACTAAAGCTTGTTGCTGAGCTTGATGAACATACAGCGAACCTACGGCAGGCGCTGCTGCTGCCGGACGACTCACACAAGAAATTTCTGCCAACTCATAAGCCTCGAAACGGTGACGAATACCATCCCATGCACCTTGATTGACTGGCTCTTCTTGACACCAAATCAAATGCTTTAGATTCGGATACGAAGAAACGACAGTACGCAATTCAGGCGCTGGGAAAGGATAGATTTGCTCAATCCGCACAATCGCCACATTCTCCAGATTATTTTTCCGACGCTCTTCTAACAGATCGTAATACACCTTACCACTACACATAATAACGCGATCTACGGCCGCTTTATTATTAGTGATATGGCTGTCCACTTCATCGATGACTAATTGGAATTCACCTTCGGTGAAATCTTTCAGCTCATTCACAGCTAATGGATGACGCAGCAAGCTTTTCGGTGTGAATACAATCAAAGGCTTACGATAATTACGCAGCACTTGACGGCGCAGCATATGGAAGGTTTGCGCAGGTGTGGTTGGAATCACAATCTGCATATTTTCCTGTGCTGCCAATTGCACCATCCGCTCAATCCGCGCAGAAGAGTGCTCCGGCCCTTGGCCTTCAAAACCATGAGGCAAGAACATCACCAAACCGCATAAACGTTGCCACTTTTGCTCACCGGAACTAATGAACTGGTCGATAACCACCTGCGCACCATTCACGAAATCGCCGAATTGCGCTTCCCAAATTGTTAAGCTTTCTGGCTCAGCCGTAGCATAACCATATTCATAAGCCAGCACCGCTTCCTCAGACAATACTGAGTCAATAACGTTGAACGAGCCTTGATTTGGCGTCAGATGCAATAAGGGTAACCACTGTCTGCGCTCTTCTTGGTGATGCAGCACTGCATGACGATGAGAGAAAGTCCCGCGTCCACAGTCCTGACCGGACAAGCGTACATGGCGGCCTTCTTCTAATAAAGTCGCATAAGCTAAGGTCTCACCGAAACCCCAATCAGCAGGCTTTTCACCTTTACCCATCGCAACACGGTCTTCAATAACTTTCAGAACACGACGATGCACTTTGAAATCAGACGGAATATTATTCAGCCAGCTTGAGGATAAGGAAGCAATACGCTCGGCACTCACGGCGGTATTCACTTTATCGCGCCATTTGCCTTCTAAATAATTTTTCCAGTGCGTTTGAAGCTCGTTCGGCAAACCGTCTACTACTGGCTGGCCGAAATAACCACGCACCACCTCACCCGCTTCCATAACAGCACGGAACTCAGCCACCATAGCATCGGCTTCTTCCCGTGTAATGACACCTTCTTTCACCAACTTTTCGGCGTACTGCGTACGGGTAGTTGGTAAATTGCGGATGATGCTATACATCACCGGTTGCGTCATAGCGGGTTCATCCGCCTCGTTATGACCTAAACGGCGATAACAAACCAAATCAATCACCACATCTTTCTTGAAGCGATTACGATAATCTAAGGCGACCTTCGCAGCATAAATAACTGCTTCTGGATCATCACCATTCACGTGGATGATCGGCGCATTAATCATCTTCGCCACATCCGTTGGATAATGTGTAGAACGGCTATCGGTCGTGGTGCTAGTCGTAAAACCGACTTGGTTATTGATAACAATATGAACCGTACCCAAGGTGCGATAACCGCGCGTCTGTGCCATATTGAAGGTTTCCATCACGACGCCTTGACCCGCAAATGCGGCATCGCCATGGATACTAATCGCCATGACTTGTTCGCCAGTCCGATCACCACGACGCTCTTGACGTGCACGCACTGAACCAATGACCACAGGACTTACGATTTCTAAGTGTGAAGGATTAAAGCCTAGTGCCAAGTGTACGGGGCCACCCTCCGTCATAATGTCGCTGGAATAACCTTTGTGATACTTAACGTCACCCGTGTATTGCCCATCCGTGGTTTTGCCTTCGAACTCGCTGAATAGCACACCAGATGGCTTATACATCACATTAATCAGTACATTCAAACGGCCACGATGCGCCATGCCGATAACGGCTTCTTTCATACCCGCCGCACCGCCTTCTTGCAGAATACGATGCAACATAGGAATTAAGCTTTCGCCACCTTCCAGACCGAAACGTTTTTGGCCTACAAAGCGACGATGCAAATATTGCTCGAAACCTTCCGCCGCCGTTAACTGCTTGAGCAACATTTTCTTTTGATCGTTATTGAGTACTTCGCGTCCCATATCAGGCTCAATCCGCGCCTGAATCCAACGCTTTTCTTCCAAATCCATAATGTGCATGTACTCAAAACCAATAGTACGCGTATAGGTTTCTTTCAGTGCATGGAAGATATTGCCGAGTGTTGGCGTTGCTTTAATATTGAAAGAGCCGGGGTCGAAAGCAATACTATGATCCGTATTATGTAAATCGTTGGCTTCCAGTGTTAGTTCTGGGGTCGGTACATGAGTACCATAATCGCCGAGTGGATTAAGATTGGCGGCTAAATGCCCTACATAACGATAAGAGTTGATCAAGCGCGAAACACGAACTTGGAAACTACGACGCTCCAATACGCTTTGTGGCTGATACATCTCTTCATTTTTCATGGCCTCACCATTGACCGCTTTGCCATTTGGCTTAGTGGTTTCAAGTATTTCCATGGTTTTGAAATAGTCACGCCACTCTCCTGATACCGTTTCAGGAGCTTCTTGATATTGCTGGTAGAGCTGATCCAAGAAAATGGCCGCTTCGCCATCTAAAAACGATTCATCCAGCCGAGAAATATTTTGTCCACTCATCTAGTCCATACTCCTTCACTCTCATCATTAGAGATAGCGGTCTATATTTTATTGTCCAACTGTCGTGTGAATTTGACGATAATTCTTGATATTGGCGCGCAAGTATATCCCAAATGGCAAAACCTGCCACCCATTCAGGCTAAGTTTTGCGAAGAAAACTCAGGGAATTGTCGACAACCAGATTAAACTGGCCATACGGCCAGTTACATTATCGCGACGATATGAGAAAAATCGTGCCTTATCGGTATAGGTGCAAAATCCACCGCCGTAGATTGCTGACAAACCGACATTATTGAGACGTTGGCGTGCTAATTGATAAAGATCGCCTAACCACTTTCCATCAAACTGACTTTTCACAAAAGCTTGCTCTGCTTGCGCATCACGCTGGATAAACTCCGCGCGAACTTCCGAACCCACTTCAAAAGCACTTGGCCCAATCGCAGGCCCCATCCAAGCTAATAGCTCATGGGGTTGACAATCCAGCGCCTTCACGGTTTCTTCCAACACACCATCACATAAACCACGCCAGCCCGCATGAGCCGCCGCCACTCGTGTCCCAGCTTTATCGCAAAACAACACCGGCAAACAATCTGCCGTCATTACCACACAAACTTGTTTTGCTTTAAAAGCAACAGCAGCATCCGCTTGCGGCGTGCAACTGCTAGTATTCATCCCTGAAACGACCACCCCATGGACTTGCTGCAACCACAGTGGCTCCGTGGGTAGATGTAAAAGATCGCCGACTAAGTGACGATTTTTCGCCACGGCATAAGGTTCATCGCCCACGTGATCGCCCACATTTAAGGAGTGATAAGGCGCTTGGCTAAAACCACCTTGGCGCGTCGTTATGACCGCGTGCACATGGGCTGGCGCAGGCCACTCAGGCTTAATCCAATCGGGATTCATAGCGGCTCCTCAGCACGTAATAAATCTAATAAAGCTTCCATATCCTCAGGCACTGGCACTTCCCACTCCATGTCTTCGCCCGTTTCAGGATGCTCGAGCGCTAATAAGGTGGCATGAAGCGCTTGGCGTGGAAAAGTACGTAAGGTTTCACGCAGTTCTTGGCTAATGCCCGCAGGCATTTTTTGCCGCCCACTATAAACAGGATCACCCACCAAGGACATATGCTTCGCGCTTAAATGCACACGAATCTGATGGGTTCTGCCCGTTTCCAAGGCCACACGTAATAAAGTGAAGTGTTGGAAGCGCTCTTCCACACGGTAATGGGTCACCGCTTCTTTGCCGCTTTCCTCATCCACCACCGCCATACGTTTACGATCTACTTGATGCCGCCCAATATTCCCCTCAATCGTTCCACCCGCAATCACCACCCGCTGTACTAGCGCCAAATATTCACGACTCACAGTACGCTCTTGTAATTGGCTGACTAAGGATTGATGCGCTTCTAAAGTACGAGCGACCACCATTAAACCTGTCGTATCCTTATCCAAGCGATGCACAATACCAGCACGCGGCAAGTTCTCTAAGCGTGGGTCATAATGTAATAAACCATTCACCAAAGTACCTGACCAATTACCCGCGCCCGGATGCACGACCAAACCCGCTGGTTTGTTGATGACCAGAATCGAGTCGTCTTCATGCACTACTTCGAAATCAATAGACTCAGGCTCATCATGGGTTTGCGCAGTCAATGTGGTCTGAATGATAATCTCTTCACCGCCAATTAAGCGCTCCTTGGGTTTTAGTTCTTTATGGTTGACGCGAATTTGGCCAGCTTTAATCCATTTCTGAATTTGGCTGCGGGAATATTGTGGGCATAAACTCGCAATGATTTGATCCAAACGTTGATGCGCCATCTCGGGTGGCACAATACTAATAATTTGCTTATCGTGGGGCATGTTAAATTCAATGAATCCGGTATACTGGCAACTTTGTTCCATCATACGTGTTATTAAACAAATGTCGATAACCACAACAATTCCTAGCACAGCAAGACGTGCAGCGACCATTCTTCTGCTGGCAACCAGTCTGAGTGCTTGTTCTTTATTCTCTGGCAGCAGTAGTAATAGTAGCAATAAGAAAGACGAAACCGCTGGCATGAGCGCTGAACAAATCTATGCTAGCGCTAAAAGTGCTCTCGTCAGAACAGACTACCCACGCGCTATTCGCCTGTATGAAAACTTGGAGGCCAAATTTCCACTGGGTAATTACGCCCAACAAGCTCAGCTCGAATCTGCGTATGCACACTATAAATATGATGAGCCGGAAGCAGCCCTTGATTTAATTGATCGTTTCATTCGTATGAATCCGGGTAGCGATAATATGGCTTATGCTTATTATTTGCGCGGCTTAGTCAATTTTAACCGTGATGCGAATTTATTTGATCGCATTTTCCCGCGCTCGATTGCTGATTTAGACATTGTGCGCCAGAAAGAAGCCTTCCACGATTTTTCGCGTGTGATTACGCGCTACCCGAATAGTGCTTATGCGGCTGACGCTCAATTGCGCGTTCAATATTTGCGCAACTCCCTCGCACAAACCGAGCTGAATGTGGCGAAATACTACATGGAGCGAGGTGCTTGGCTGGCTGCGTTTAACCGCGCCGAATACGCGATTAAGCACTATCAAGGTTCCCCCGCAGTGGTGGATGCCTTAGAAATCAAAATCCTTGCCGCCCAACAATTAGGTAAAGCCGATTTGGCGGCGGATAGCTTGCGCGTATTGGAAGCAAACTACCCCGACCGCGCAGCACGCCTAAAGCGTTAAGGCACGTTGTTTAATCTGAGTTCGACGTAAGAAATAGCCTAAAATAATCTAATGTCAATCTAAATCAGTAGCTGCCTGTTGTGGAATACCTCATCGGATTACCATATCCTGAAACCTTCCACGTCAGGCGGCTACAATTCGCACTAGGTCGCCCACGTCATCGCAGGACTGACTCTTACTCCTAAAGTGAAACAGCCTACTTTACACTTAATTAACAAAGCTTTAGCTAGTTTATAATTGGTATGACTTACGGCGAGCTCAAGTTAATTATTTCCCGCTTGTTTATTAGGCGCTAATATGACAACACTTTGTTTTGTTCTTTCTATACCTTGATGTTTAAAGAATTTAGGTCATGATTTAAAGGAGTTGAAGAAGCGTCTTTCGATACAGGTTCCAATGACTTTGTCATGAATCTCGATAGACTTAGAAAAACAGATCGTCTTGCGTGCTAGACGTTTAATCCAAATCCTCAAATTCAGGTTTTGCCGTTCAATGCTTTGTGTGTAGCGCTTAGTGATTAAATGCTTATCTTCAGGCAATAAACGCTCATAAGCGCCCCAATCATCCGTGCAATACAATGCCAGTTTGAAAGGTGTCAACCGTTCCAAGAGTTGCTTCAAGGTGCTA
>NZ_AQVE01000027.1 GCF_000371925.1 Thiolinea disciformis DSM 14473
TCGAAAACGGATCCTTTGAAGGCAGACACCGATGGCGATGGTTTAAGTGATAGTTATGAACTTAACACATCGAAGACAGATCCTTTGAAAGTGGACACGGATGGTGATGGTTTAAGTGATGGTGCTGAGGTGACAACGCATAAAACTGATCCGTTAAAGGCGGATACGGATGGCGATGGCTTGAGTGATGGCGCTGAGGTGACAACGCATAAAACCGATCCGTTAAAGGTGGATACCGATGGTGATGGTTTGAGTGATGGTGCTGAAGTGACGACGCATAAAACTGACCCATTGAAAGTAGATACGGATGGCGATGGTTTAAGTGACTATGATGAGTTAACAATCTATAAAACTGATCCATTAAAAGCGGATACGGATGGCGATGGTTTAAGTGATGGCGCTGAGGTGACAACGCATAAAACCGATCCATTAAAAGCGGATACGGATGGGGATGGTTTAAGTGATGGCGCTGAGGTGACAACGCATAAAACCGATCCATTAAAAGCGGATACGGATGGTGATGGTTTAAGTGACGGCGCTGAAGTGACTACACATAAGACCGACCCATTGAAAGTAGATACCGATGGTGATGGTGTTAATGATTATGACGAGCTGAAGGTTTATAACACCGACCCATTAACGGCTGATGCCGCTAATATTAAGTTGAAGTTATATCTCCAAGGTGCTTATGACTTTGCGGTTGGGTTAATGCGGGATGATTTGCGTAAGAAAGCTTATCTGCCGACAGAGCAACCGTATAATGTTTTGCCATTCAGCTATGCGGGAACGGAGGTCATAAACAAAACCTTATTAACCGCCTCGGACAGTACGGCGATTGTGGATTGGGTGTTGGTGGAGTTGCGCTCTAGTGCGGATAGCAAGACTATTGCAGCGCGCAAGGCCGCTTTAGTGCGTCGAGATGGAATGGTAGTGGATGCTGCTACGGGTGCTACAGCATTACGCTTTAGTGGTATTAGTTCAGGTAACTATTTTGTGTCAGTGCGTCACCGTAACCACTTAGCGGTTATGACGGCGGCGGCAGTACCGGTAAAAACAGTTGGCGACTTGGTTGATTTCACCTTACCCGCTACAACTAGCTATGGTACGGCTGCTCGCTATATCGATAAATTAGGTAAAACCGCTTATATGTGGGCGGGTAATGCGAATACGGATAACAACTTAATCGCTAATGGAGTAAATCAGGATACTGGTGTTGTATTCGTCCAGATTCTCAGTGCTCCTGCGAACACGGCTTTTAATAGTAACTATGTATTGACAGGCTATCAGATCGGCGACTTCTCGATGGATGGACAGGTTATCTTTTCTGGGCCTAATAATGATATTGATCTATTAGTAGGTAATGTGTTGAGTCATCCGGGTAATACACTCTACAACGCTAATTATATTATACGCGGCCAGCTACCTTAAAGCGTAGGTAATGGGGTTGGCAGCGAAAGTATTACTTTCGCTGCCAACCTAGGTATTCGGGGCATAGTCATTATAAAAAAGCATGTTGGTAAAATAATAATGAAAAAATTACTGAAGCAAACAGTAGCTGTGAGTTTTCTAGCGTTAAGCGGTTTGGTGTTTAGTGGGGAGGCATTGGCTGTAGCGGGCGGCGTAAAGTATAAAATTGCTTGGGACGACAAAGCCAATGTATATCGCGTTTATATGATACCAAGCAGTGTGCCATCACCTGATAAATTTATGTCAGCTCAAGTGACTATTCGTGTCCCTCATAGTGATACGAGCCCTTTTAAAGTAACGAATTTAACGGGCTTGCAAACGAACTCTTGGGAAGCTAGTTCAACGATAAAAGCCCCACCAGATAATCCAAATTATGATTATATTTCGTTTACACTGCCACAAGGAAGTTCAGTTAATTTTAATTGGCAGCCACCAACTGAATTGGAGGTGTTTAATTTCACAAACAGTGGGGATTGCCTCGGACCCATTGCTTTAATTAGTGATACCGATCCTTTTAACCTCAATACCGTAGATAATAATAATCCTGGCAACGAATTTAATAACTTTGGTTGGGATGGGGTAGATGGGAATGATTTCCTCGGGATTGAAGGGGGCGAGGCTAGTTGTAAAGCTGCGGTGGTCAATACCCCCCCTGTAGCTAAAGATATTAGTGCGACTGTACAAAGCGGATTATCAGTGGTGATTGATGCCTTACTAGAGGCTAGTGATATTGATAAGGATACATTAAGTCTTTCTTTACCTTCCACCAGCACCGCTAATGGTGGAACAATCGCTATTGTGAACGGTAAATTACAATATACGGCAAAAAGTGGTTATGTCGGAGCAGATACGTTTACGTATAAAGTTTCCGACGGAAATGGTGGCGAGGTGACCGCTAAGGTGACTATCGACGTGACTGCTAAGCCTAACACAGCACCCACAGCCAAGGATGTGACGGTTAGTGCAACACAAGATAGCCAAAATGTCCCGATCGATGTGCTTAGCAGTGCAGAGGATTTGGATAGCGACATATTGACGATTCAAGCGGCTGGTACCGCTAAAACCAGTGTTCAAGGCGGAACCATTACACTGAGTGGTAATACATTATTATACACCCCTAAAGCGGGCTTCACGGGGAGTGATAGTTTTAGCTACACCATTGCGGATGGGCGCGGTGGTACAGTGGTGGCGAAAGCTAATATCACGGTAGCCGCCAAACCCAATACTGCACCTGTAGCCCAAGATCTAACCGCAACGGTGCAATCCGGTGCTAGTGTGACGCTTGATGCCCTAGCGGAAGCGAGTGATGCAGACTACGACACTTTGACCCTCTCTTTACCAGCGACCACGACTACCAAAGGTGGTGTTATTGCCATTGTAAATAACAAGCTGCAATACACGGCAAAAAGTGATTATATTGGACCTGATACGTTTACTTATAAAGTCTCGGATGGTAAGGGTGGCGAGGTTACCGCTAAAGTTGACATCGAGGTCAGTGCAAAACCCAATAATTTGCCAGTCGCTGGTAGTGTCAGTGTTAGCGTAGCACAGGATAGTAAAGACAATGCAATAGATGTATTAGCAAAAGCCACCGATGTCGATGTGGGTGATACGCTCAGTATCAAATCTGCAGGACCAGCCACTGCTCAAGGAGGCATCGTCTCCATTAGTGGCAATAAGATTCTGTACACACCTAAAGCTGGCTTTAATGGTGATGATAGTTTTGATTATGTGATTGATGATGGGCGGGGGGGCACGGTAACAGCGACGGTTACTATCAAAGTGACCCCCCAAGCGAACACCTTGCCAAAAGTTTCTAATATTGAAACCTCAACTGCTTTTAATACAGCGGTTAGTATTGATGTCTTAAAAGCTGCCAGTGATACGGATGGTGATAGCCTAACTATTCATGCGGTTGATCCTACCTCTGCCAATGGCGGAACCGTCAGCATCAGCAGCGGCCAAGTGCTTTATAAGCCAAAAACAGATTTTTCAGGTCCAGACTCCTTTAATTTCAAAATTTCGGACGGCAAAGGCGGCATTGTTGAAGCAACAGTGAGCATCGTAGTCGGTATTAAAACTGCCAGCGGGCAAGTCGCTGTGCCAACGTTAGGTGAGTGGGCACAAATTTTGCTTGGTCTATTATTATCAGGTGTTGCTTTGTTAGGCTTCCGCAAGCGTCAACTCTAGGCTAAGTGCTGTAAATAGCTAATAATATTACATTTGTATTATTAGCTATTGACCTTACAAATTGTGGTACAAATACAACTTGCATTGATAAGAAGTGGCTTATAGTCTATGCCCTGAGCTTGTTACAAGCCAGTTACAATCAGTTTATTTAGTAGTCATCTCACTTAAAGTGGCGGTAAAACAACTAAGTAAATTTGATTTATTTTATTAATGGATAATTACAACAATAATAAATTTTGGTTGTTCTTGTGTAAACCAAATCAATTTAGAGGGACTTTGTATGAGGCTTTTTAAGGCTATTGCGGCTGTTGTTATATTTTTATTTTCTTCTATAGCCGTTGCTCAGGTTAAGAATTTTTCTTTTCAGGACATCTACGGCAAAAATCACCAATTTTCAGATTACCGTGGTAAGTGGGTGGTCGTTAATTATTGGTCGACCCAATGTCAGCCTTGCTTAGCAGAGATTCCAGCCTTAAAAAATATTGCACAACGTTATCGGAACAAGGTGGTCGTATTAGGTATGGATGCGGGCGAAACACCTGATGCGCAAATGCGTAGGTTTATTCGTGAAAAAGGGATTAATTACACCGTTGTTCCTACTCAAGACAGTACTATTTTTGCCTTAGGTTTAGTATTTGGTGTGCCAACAACTTATGTTATTTCGCCACAGGGCAAAATTGTCAATTCGAAAATGGGCGCCATTACTGAGCAAGAGCTGCAACAATATTTTGATCAAGATGCGCAGAATGCTAGAAACGATAAGACAAGTGACAAGCCAACATCTTGTGGTACAGCAGTTTGTTAAAGTAGTTAATTCATTGTTTTATGCTTGATGAGAAAAACCCGTGGAATACACGGGTTTTTTTATAGCCAATCGCTTGCCTAACGCAACTTCAATACCTGACCAGGGTTAATTTGATAATTCGGTGCTTGTAGTCCATTCATGCGAATAATATCTTTCCAGTAGACGCCGGTATTACGCATCACTTGAAAAACTGTATCACCTTTTTGAACGGTATAGCTATTGCCACCCCGATAGTTGCTAGGGGCGAAAGAGCCTGTGCTGCTGCCAGTATTACCTGAATTACTAGGACGAGAATTACTGCTGTTAGGTGTGCTCGCATAGTAGTCAAAGCTACTGCCACCACCACTATTGTCATAATAAGGCGCAGGTGTTTTGGGTTGAGCTTGGTCGTAATAGCTTGAACCGCTACCAGTGTTACCACCGGTACCCCCATAGCTGTAATAACTATCGTTAGTTTGGGCTTGACCACCAGTGCCGCCTGTATTACCCGAGTAGTCAAAATAGCCGCCTGTTCCACCGGTATTTCCAGCACCATCATAAGCACCGCCATCATAGGAGGTATCGCCGCCATTCACTGGCGGTTGGTAGGGCTGTGGCTGAGGAGGCCTATAGGTGTTATTGTTATTATTAATGGGTGGTCTGGTATTGGTACCCGTACCCGTTGGACGAGTACCGTAATTACTACCTTGTTGTCCACCCCCGCTAGAAGTACCACCTGCTGTACAACCTGTATTTGGATGGGTATGTCCTAAGCCTTCAGGGGGTAAGGGATGGGTATGAACACGTCCGCAGTGTGAGTGGGTTACGCCACCATCATTGTTGCCGGGGCGTGGGCCATAGCTATTCTGATTGTAGTTTCCTTGCCCCCAACTACCACCATAATTCCCACCCGAGCTTCCACCGTAGCTCCCACTAGAGCCTCCACCGTAGTTGCCACCATAATTACCGCCGGTAGAGCCGCCACCAATCGCGTGTGTATGATTCAATCCACCGGCTGGTAAGGGATGTGAATGAACCTTTCCACCATGTGAGTGTGTCACGGAGTTTTTAGTCGGGCCTGTATAATTTGGAGTAGTTGATGACGACGAACCGGTTGAAGTTTGATTGTTGTCATAGGGTGAATAGGCTGAAGGCGCACATGCTGTGGTCGTTAGGGCAACGACTGAGCATAACGCCAGTAGCTTAATGGTTCTTTCCATGGATTACACCTGTATTATTAAGACAGTGATGATGAAGGCAGCCGCTATGATCCATCTTAGCCACTGGATATCGGACGGTCATAACGGCGATTTTAGGTATCAGCCAAGCCAACAACGCTGAAAACCTGAAAAATCGTGCTCCCTGCCCGATGATGGAGCTAAAACTGAATAGAATCAAGGCTACTAATAGCAAGCTGGCTACAATTATTAAGATTTGCTCGGGAATATAGGCTGAGCCAGCATCCATATATTACCTAACTCCCTGTTAATTACTTAGATCTACAATGAGGCTTTAAGCCCCACTCTAGCCCTATTAAAAATGGTGTTTTGGCCACCAAAAAACTTTAAATGCCCATCCAATAACGTTTTACTCTGCTTCAAAGGAACAAAAATTTACCTAAAACTTATTTATCAGCATCTTTGATGAAACACTTATTTCCGCCCAGTTCTTTTCTTGGTCTAAACTCAGACTGAAAAGTTTCATGATAAACGGTGATTTTACGGTATTAAGCGGTAGATTGCCTAACAAAAGGCACAAATTGAACAGGGTCATAGGTTTCAGTGCGATAAACGGTATTAAGCGGTAGATTGCCTAACAAAAGGCACAAATTGAACAGGGTCATAGGTTTCAGTGCGATAAGATGATTCCGTCGTGCGTGTAATAACCTGTAAAAATTGCATTGCTCCTTGCTTACCTGTTGGAATGACTAAATGTGCGCCGACAGCCAATTGCTCCAATAAAGCAGGCGGTACTTCCTCAGGTGCTGCGGTTACGATGATTGCATCAAAGGGGGCTTCGTGCTTTAGACCCCAACTTCCATCGCTTAGCGAAGGGCGAATCGTGCGATACCCCAAAGCCCATAATAAATCACGTGTAGGGCGAAACAATGCTTCAATGCGTTCCACGGTGAAAACTTTGGGGATGAGTGCCCCTAAAATGGCGGCTTGATAACCAGAACCAGTGCCCACTTCTAAGACTTTTTCTAAGGGTCTTTCACTCGCCAATAATAATTCGGTCATGCGTGCAACAATAAAAGGCTGTGAAATCGTTTGACCGTGTCCAATGGGTAAGGCTACATCTTCGTAGGAACGACTGGCCAGCGCTTCATCGACAAAAAGATGGCGTGGTGTTTTGCGGATGACCTCTAAGACTTTTTCATTACTAATGCCACGTTCACGTAAGGCAGCCACCAAGCGATCTCGAGTACGCTGTGAGGTCATCCCGATGCCTTGCACATCTAATTTTCGTTCACTCATAGAAGCATCTTATCCATTGATCCATTGCTGCGTTAAGTCTATGGCTTGATAACGCGTTAAGTCACTGTGAAGAGGGGTTATTGACACATAATGATGCTGTACGGCATGAAAGTCGGTGCCTTCTTCCGCATCCGCAGCATCCCCCGGTGGTCCCACCCAGAAAATTTCTCGGCCACGCGGGTCTTGGCTTCGAATAACGGGGTGCGATTGGTGGCGTTGACCTAAGCGGGTGACTTTGAAACCTTGTACTTCATGCCACGCACAATCCGGAATGTTCACATTCAGGATTAAGGGCGGGCGTGATAAATGCGGCTGTAAGCGTTCTAGCAAATATAAAACAGCTTGAACAGCGGTATCTAAGTGCTGAGTCGTTTTTGCATTTAACGAGACCGCCAAGGCAGGATAACCCAAGTGACGACCTTCCATAGCTGCTGCCACGGTTCCGGAATATAAAACATCATCACCTAAATTAGGCCCAGCATTGATACCAGAAATCACTAAATCGGGTGGAGTATTGTACAATCCGGTTAGCCCAAGATGCACACAATCAGTCGGTGTACCGTTGGTACTATAAAGCTTGTCAGCCTGTTGTGTTAGGCGTAAAGGTCGATCTAAAGTGAGCGAGTTGCTTGCGCCACTGCGATCTTGATGGGGCGCTACCGTTAAAATGTCATGTTGATGCTGTAAGGCGTCGCGTAGTGCGGTTAAACCGGGTGCGAGATAGCCATCGTCGTTGCTGAGTAATATATTCATTGTCTTAGGTTGCACACAGGAGGAAAGCACATGAAGAAAAATGACCCCCTCTGCATTCCTAAAGGCGAGTCTGATTTATTCCGCGAGTCTATGCAGGATGTCACGCCTATGCAACCGCCGAATCAAGCGCAACTTCATATTCCGAAGCCACCAGCTATTCCCGTAAAAACTCTTGAAGATGAACAGCAAGTCTTGCTAGATATGTTTTCGGATGAATATGACCCGACCGAAATCCAGCCCGGCGATGTATTAAGTTATTTACGGGCGGGGATTCAACATCGAGTATTTAATAAATTACGGCGCGGGGAA
Organism: Thiolinea disciformis DSM 14473; assembly: GCF_000371925.1. Lineage (GTDB taxonomy): Bacteria > Pseudomonadota > Gammaproteobacteria > Thiotrichales > Thiotrichaceae > Thiolinea > Thiolinea disciformis. The sequence goes on from NZ_AQVE01000027.1 coordinate 7,981, forward strand.
TATCGCATTGCTGCCGAATTAGATTTGCACGGGCTCAATGCGCGGGAAGCAAGGATGTATCTGGCAGAGTTCTTGGTGAGAGTTTATCCCTTGCAAGGTGAGTGCGTGCGTATTATTCATGGCAAAGGTAATCGTTCCGATCATCGTGGCCCGATTTTAAAAACCAAGGTGAATCATTGGTTGCGTCAGCACGATCGTGTCTTAGCCTTTCATTCTGCACGTCCAGTGGATGGTGGCACAGGGGCTGCTTATGTGTTGCTGAAGCGTTAAGAATGACATGGAGTGGCAGGCCACTAGGATTTAGGTATTTAGCGGCCTGCCATGATTGTATTAGCTGTATTAGCTTAATAAGAGTTTAACTATCCGGATTCGCCTTAATTTGGTGAATCGTTAAATCCGCACCGTTATATTCTTCTTCTTGCGTAAGGCGTAAACCTAAGGTTTTCTTGAGTGCGCCATAAACTATAAAACCCGCTGTACCTGCAATAATAATCCCCACTAGCGTGCCAGTGAGTTGTGCGAAGAAACTGACGCCGCCAACGCCACCAAAACTTGGTAAGCCGAAAATACCCGCTGCAATACCGCCCCAAGCGCCACATAAGCCATGCAAAGGCCAGACGCCTAGCACATCATCGATGTGCCATTTATTCTGTGCTGCGGTGAATGCCCAAACGAAAATAAAAGCAGCGACAGCACCTGTGATTAATGCGCCTAAAGGATGCATCACATCAGAACCTGCACAGACTGCGACTAAACCGGCTAAGGGGCCGTTGTGTACGAAACCGGGGTCGTTTTTACCCGCTACAATCGCAGCCAGAATACCACCCACCATCGCCATTAAAGAATTCATTGCAACCAAACCACTAATCCCTTGAATTGCTTGTGCGGACATTACATTGAAGCCGAACCATCCCACACTTAAAGTCCATGCACCCAAAGCAAGGAAAGGAATACTGGATGGTGGGTGAGCGGACATAGGTTGGCCTTGTTTATTATAACGACCATGACGCGCGCCTAATAAAATGACCGCCCCTAAGGCAATCCAGCCGCCCATAGCATGAACCACCACGGAACCTGCAAAGTCATGGAATTTTACGCCGAAAACGGACTCCATCATGCCTTGGAAATTAAAGGTATCGCTCCACACCATGCCTTCAAATAAGGGATAAACTAAGGCGACTAAGCAGAAGGTAGCGATTAATTGGGGATAGAATTTGGCACGCTCCGCAATACCGCCCGAAATAATGGCTGGAATCGCAGCAGCAAAGGTTAAGAGAAAGAAAAATTTGACTAATTCAAAGCCATTTTTTTCTGCGAGTACCGATGCACTGTGAAAAAAGCCTACTTGATAGGCTACATAGTAGCCAATGAAGAAATAAGCAATGGTTGACATCGCAAAGTCAGCAATGATTTTGACCAAAGCATTAACCTGATTTTTATGGCGTACTGTGCCAACTTCCAAGAAGGCAAAGCCCGCGTGCATGGCAAGTACCATAGTTGCACCAAGCAGGACAAATAATGTATCTAGGGCATGGACGAGTTGCTCCATCGCGGAACCTCTTGCAGCAGTGAATATAAAAAAGTGCCTAATGATAACGAGAATGCTGTGTCTGAATAGTATGCAAATCCCAAACAAGGGGATTTTTTCTAAGTTCTTTAAATCTAAAACGTTTTTTGTTAAAAAATGGCACTAGGGTAGTGCATGTTTAAGGGTTATGTTCTATTTTGGTGAATGACGCGCTCTTTAAGGGTGCGTTTTTTCCTCCGTGGAGGAACTGAAAAAGATTAAGAATTTTTGTTGCAAACACCTATAATCAGCGCTTAAGAGTGTTAATTTATTTTGTTCATGAGAGGGTTTTTATGGATGCAACCCTGACATCCAAGCCGCGCAAAGAAATCACAGCGCGCCGCTTTCCTATGTCATCATTAGTTTTATTTTTAGCCGGTGTGTTATGGATCGCCTCGTTTGCCTTGACGGTGTTTAAAACCAATACGGGCGACATCCCCGGTTATTGGGTGTTCGCGATGGGCTGGCTGGGTTTTGCCATTTTTCAATTTGCGTGGTATGCCAACTTATTGATGTTGTTGGCGATATTTTTAATGTATAGCTCACCCTTACGTTCGGCCTTGGTTGCCGCCGTAGGCTTATTAGTAGCTACTCAGGCATTTTGGTTTACTTCTGTTCCCGGTAGTTCAGCCGAGTCCATGGTGATGGGCTATGGTATGGGTTTCTGGTTTTGGTATATCAGTATGCTATTACTCGGTGTTGCAGTGTTTTTTGGCAGTGATACGGTAGAACCGGGCGGCGCAAAATTAGATAAACCCATTGCGCCTCCTGTCGCGAAAGCGGCGGCATTGCCACCGGTAGAAGCATTGCCAGAAGCAAGAAAAGCGCCAGAACCTCCCGTATTGCGAGTGGTTAAGAATGAGTCAGGCGACCCATTCGTACAAGCTATAAATCCCCAGCCGCCCCACGCTTCATAATATCCTGAATAATTGTTTTAACTTTTACCGCCTCGGCATTGAGCTCGGGCGGTAAAGCTTTGCCACCATAAATCATCATATCCATATTCAAGGAATAAAGATGGTATTTGCCTGCTTTGTCTTGTACTAAAGCCACACGACAAGGCAGATACGCGGAAAAAGCATCGCTATAATCCACCATAAGCATGGCAGTTTGCGGATTACAGTATTGAAAAATTTTCAATAAACGTTGGGGTTTACCTGTTTCAAGCGCAACCTGTTCGGATAAAGGCAATTCGCCTACTGCTTTGATATTATGCTCATTAGCAGCTAGCTTCATGGATTCTTCAGCATCTGCTGGACTCACGCCATCTGCCAAAGACACTTTCCACACCGTGGCATCAGCACTAATCCCTGTCGCCTTTAGTTTCTGCCACATATCGGTATAGACTTCGCGTGCTTTGGGATCGAATTGATCAAACACAGCTAAATCCGCGCTCATGCTGCTCATTTGCCCCAATAATTTGCCGTATTTAACATAGCCAACACCAGCAGCAAGCAAAGCTAATACACCAATAAGCGCAAATAGGTTGCGGATGAAACTCATAACCAATACCTCGTGGATTATTGGGTTTTAATTTTTTGCATCAATCCAAATGATTTAACGAAGGGGCCTGCCATTTTAGGATTCTTAATCATGGCACCATAATCGCCGGTTTTGAATTTTAATTTACCTGTCGTATAAGCCAAACCCATCCCCGTTAAGCCGATACCTTTTTCTACCCACTTCATCCAGTCTTTGCGGTCTGCGCGCATGTCCCAATCGGGCTTTTCATCCACATAAGAACCCGCTCGTACACACATACCTTTTTCTACCACAAAGACACCGCGCGGTTTATCTTCATCTTTGAACCCACAAGTAATGACAGAATTAAAATCGATATCAGCCAGTTTGGCGCTGACTTCAGGGTCTTTATTCCATTGATCTTTTAGTTCATTCATCCAGTCAGCAGAAAATAATTCAGGCATAACACACGTTCCTCTCATCGCGGGTTAATTAAATAGGGTTTTTTTGACTACCTTCGGGTTATAGCGTGAGTATTTAAACTTGGCAATAGCTTAATGGGGATAGAGCAGAGCGCTGCGAAAAAGCTACGCTCTGCGGTGTGAACTCAGTAATGATTTAGAGTGTACAGGTTTTGGATTTTGCTTCGTTGCGTAAATCGCTGGCAATTTTAAATAGACTTTTTGCTTTATCACGATCCCCACTACGTGATTGGGCGGTTGCCTGACGCTCGACCTCTGCTAACTTTGCCTTTAGTTCGTTACAAAACGTGACACTGCCTGCACTAGCAGTACGCGTCGCTACAGAGCTGGAAGATGTGCTAGCCGAATTGGGGCGACGTGCTGGTGTCACGGTCACGCGCGTAGTGCTAGGCGTTGTGGTAACGCGCGTGGTGGCTGGCGTGACGCTAGGAATATCACTCGTAATCACGCTAATCACATCAGGTCGATTGAGAGGGGGGCGTGCTGGAGTGGCAGGAGCAGCAGGACGTGTATTGGTCACCGCTGGAGGGGTTCGATTCGGCACAGACGCTTGAGTACGCGGTGCTGGCGTTTGAGTACGTGGTGTAGCGGGTGGCGGTGTGGTTGGTCGTGCTGTACTGACTGAGGCCGCCGCTAATTTATTAATGCGTGTGGTATCAGGCGTAGAGATGGGGCCAGGTGTCATGCTTTTATAGCAATAATACGATGCGCCGCAATTGCTGGGGGCTGAAGTTGTGGTGGGTGCGGCTTGTGCCATAGCAGCTATAAAACTGCTACTGAGCAGCAAGCTGGCTACTAAACTGGGTTTAAACTGCATAGTCGATGCCTCGTCATTGGGATTTGCTAAAAAATAGCTAAGGGTAGCAAAATTTTTACTAGAGATACTCTATTTGGATGGATTCTAGGCTGCGTGGTTCACAGAGAATAGCGAATTTCTAGGAAAGTTTATGAATTGAGCTACTGAGATGCAGCAAAGCTAACATCTCAGTGCCTAGAGTTTGTTAAGCGCTGGCGGCGGCTACAGCAGCATCATAGTTGGGTTCTTGGGCGATTTCAGGGACTTGTTCGGTATAAGTCACCTTACCATCCTTAATCACAACCACGGCACGGGATAACAAGCCTTTTAATGCACCATCTGCAATCGTTAATCCATAATCTTGACCAAAACGAGGGCTACGGAAAGTGGATAAGTTGGTAACATTATTCAAGCCTTCTGCCCCACAAAAGCGGCTATGTGCAAACGGCAAATCCGCTGATACATTCAAAACGGTTAGGTTTTTCTCGCTCGCCAATGCATTAAAACGGCGGGTTGATTGTGCACAAACACCAGTATCAACGCTGGGATAGATATTGAGAATGAGCGTTTTACCCGCAAACTGCTCTAAACTCACGTCTTCCAATGTGGTGTTGGTCAGACTAAAAGCGGGCGCAGCGCTGCCGAGCGCAGGTAAATCTCCAACAGTGTGGATAGGGTTACCTTGTAGCGTGATAGTTGCCATAACATCCTCCTAGATTCATGGTTAACCGTGATGATGGTGTCCGCCAGGGCCATGCGCATGACCATGGCTTAATTCTTCTGACGTTGCCGCACGAATGTCCGTAATAGTCACATCAAAATTTAACGTTTCACCAGCTAATGGGTGGTTACCATCAATAGTAATTTGATCGCCATCGACAGCGGTAATTACAATAGTTTCCACGCCTGAATTAGTTTGAGCATGAAATTGTGCCCCGGGCACGACTTGGCTTGGATCTGCATTACCAAACATCGAGCGTGGCACGACTTGTGTTAAACTTTCATCACGCAAACCATAAGCATCTTGTGGTGGAATAGTGACTTGGATCCGATCACCTACTTGACGTCCTTCTAGCGCTTGTTCTAAGCCGGGAATAATATTATTGGCACCGTGCAAATACACAAATGGATGTTGTGCATCGGATTGATCCAGAACTTGGCCTTGAGGATTGGTCAGGATGTAGCGACAACTCACCACAGTATTTGGAGCAATATTCATTAAATTTTTCCTTGTAAGTTTTCTTAACAACGGCTCGCTGGGTGGCCACTTAGGTACTGATCATAACGATTATGACCCTCTGGGCTGGACTTAAAGCGCCGATGTGTCCACAGGTATTGATCAGGAAACTCCCGTACCTGCTGTTCAATAATCCGGTTAATACGGAGTGTATCAGTATGAACGGATTCCCCCGGAAAGTCTTCAAGCGCTGGTAAAAACCGCAGCAAATACCCTTGGGCTGTGCGTACCGAAAAAAATGGTACGACTTGCGCATGGCCTAAATCAGCGAGGCGAGTGGTCGCGGTATTGGTTGCAGCCTCCACGCCAAAGAAAGGCACGAAAACGCTATTTTTTTGGTTGAAATGTTGGTCAGGTGCATACCAAACAGCTTCACCAGCACGCAAGCTTCTCACCATTTGGCGAATTTCATCGCGGGAAATGACCTTACCATTATAACTAGCTCGAACGTTTGCAACGGCCTGTTCAATCACCGGATTTTGGTGAGGGCGATACACGAGCTGAATAGAAAAGGGTATATGGCCACGAATTAATCTGCCTGCAATATCAAGGCTCGTGAAATGCGCACTCAGTAGCAAAACGCCACCGTGCGCGTGCGCCTTGAGCAGATGCTCTAAACCCTCGACCTGAGCCAGAGGTTGTAAAGCTTTAGCGCGTCCCCACCAACTAAACGCCGCTTCCAATAATCCACGCCCTAGCGAAATAAAGTGAGCGCGATTGAGTGCGGTGCGCTCCGCCTCGGATAATTCAGGAAAAGCTAATTCCAAATTGACGCAACAGACAAAACGGCGTTTTTTGAGGGTATGAAACATGGCGAGGCCAAGCCATTTGCCTAGCGTCATTTGCCAGCGCCACGGAACTTGTGCCACGAGCCACAACACACCCAAACCTAACCAAGTCGGCCAATAGCGAGGCCGCCATAAGTTTTCGGAGTTAGGTGTAGAATCGCTCATGCCAAGGCTCGTTAAGTTTATCTAAGCAATTTGTTAGTTTAACACTAAGCGAGCGATGGCTTCACCAAAACCACGTTTAAGGCTGCTTAAGCCATTGCGCATACGCGGCATAGATTGTGTCCAAATCGAGTAATTGCGTCGAAGCAAACAACACATCGGCTTCTGGTAAATGCGCGGGGTCACCAATACCTACCGCCATCATGCCTGCACGATGAATCGATTCCACACCCGCAGCCGCATCTTCCACGCCAATACAGTCTTTAGCCTGCAACTGAAAGGCTTGGGCGACATCCAAAAAGACATCGGGTGCAGGTTTTGAATTTGGAATTTTCGCTGCATCCGCCACATAATCGAAATTATCTTGCATTTCCAAACAAGCTAATACTGTGAACGCGTTTTTACTGGCGGAGGCCAAACCAATCTTAATCCCGTCAGCACGCAAAGTGGCTAGTAAGGGTTTAATATTGGGTAGCACTTCAGCAGGCGTCATTTTTACAATTAAGGCTTTGTATAGCTCGTTTTTGCGTGTCGCCATTGCTTCTTTTTCAGCAGCACTGAATTGTTGTGCCTTGCCGCCTTTTTCCAAAATGAGCTCCAAAGATTCCATCCGGCCAACGCCTTTAAGCTTTTCATTGAATACTTCATCGAATTCAATGCCCAAACCATGTGCCAAATCACGCCATGCGAGAAAATGATAATGCGCTGTGTCGGTAATTACGCCATCCAAATCAAATATAAAAGCTTTGGGTTTCATCAGTTTATCCATTATTGCATTACCTTCGCTTGGCCTTGCGTGAGTGTGAAAGCTTGATCTTTGTGCTTGAGGGTTAAGTGGCTACCCGTTAATAACGCATATTCAACCTGATCCGCCTGCACCGACACTTGCAAGCTCATATCATGAATTTGTACTGTAAAGCGATAGCCAGTCCAAGCGGGTGGCAGGGCAGGGTTAAAGACTGGCGTATCTTGTTGCCAGCGTAGACCTGCAAAGCCATACACAATCCCCATCCATGAGCCTGCCATATTGGCTGCATGAATCCCATCCTTGGCATTGTGATGGAAATCGTCTAAATCGGTGCGTGCCGTTTTAATGTAATACTGATAACTCTGCTCCATATCGCCCAGTTCACAAGCTAAAATGCCATAAATGCAGGTGGATAACGAAGAATCGTGTGTAGTAATTTTTGCATAATAATCAAAATCACGTTTTTTCTGTTCTAGGCTAAATTGATCCGATAAGAGTAATTCAGCGAGCACCACATCCGCCTGTTTACAAACTTGATGGCGATAGAGCGTGAGTGGGTGATAATGCATTAACAGTGGGAATTTATTGCGTGGTGTATTGGCAATGTCCCACACCGGACGCGATAAGAAACTATCATCTTGCGCATGGATCTTGAGGCGTTCGCTATACGGCAGGAACATGCGTTCTATAATACGTTGTGCCAAAGCACGATCAAAGTTTTCGGCGAGTGCTTGTGTGGAGGGCGATAGTTGTAAGCCTAAATCGAAGCATTGCAAAGTAAACGCCATTTGGCTTTTTACCATGGCATTGGTATACATATTATTGTTGACCAAGCAGGTATATTCATCAGGCCCTGTGACTTCTTGAATACAGAATGCCCCCGCTTTTTCTGGGTCAAATACGCCCAAATCCATCCATAGTTTAGAAAGTTCAAGCAGCATTTCAAAGCCGTAACTTTCCATAAATAGTTTATCGCCCGTGACTAAGTAATAGAGGCGAATCGCATAGGCAATATCCGCATTAATGTGGTATTGCGCCGTACCCGCAGGATAATAAGCCGAGCACTCATAGCCATTAATAGTTCGCCATGGATATAAGGCGCCTTGTTTATGACCCAATTCCAAAGCACGTTCTCTGGCTTTATCCAGTGTGTTATAGCGGAACAGGAGGAGTTGCTTGGCAATATGCGGGTTGGTGTAAACGAAGAAGGGAATCATGTAGATTTCAGTATCCCAGAAGTAATGCCCTTCGTAGCCTTCGCCCGTCATCCCTTTGGCACTGATATTTGTGTAGCCATCTTTTCCCACCGCTTGCGTGAGGTGGAACATATTGAAGCGAATCGCTTGTTGCATCGGCTCAGCACCGTCAATACTAATATCCATTTGCTCCCAGCTTTTCGCCCACCAAGCCTCGTGCTCAGCTTTGAGTGCCTCAAAACCTAAGGCTTGAATACTTTCCACTTGTGCGACAGGATTTTCCATCTCATAGCGGTCATACCACATATATTTGGTGAGCGTTAAGGTCTCGCCTGCTTGAATCTGTCCTTTACCGACTAAACACAAGGCTTGGGCAGTTTGCTCAAACGCCGTGTTAATCGTTTTCAAACCACCCAGTTCATTGGCTAAGGTACAGCGAAACTTTAATTTGGAAAGCGTAGTCGAGCCATGAACTTGCAAAAGCTGGTGATGCTGATGCGTTTCACTAATACGCCAACTAGCATCCTCAAAATTTACCCCCACCCGAGGATCTTGCTCACGCGTTAGGTTTTGACGATCTAAGGCAATGGCACTGGTTAAGGTAATCGCGCCACTAAAATTTAAAGCAGTCACTTTATATTGCAAACAAGCGAGATGTTTATAAGTAGCAGAAACAAAGCGGATCGATTCAATGTTAACTTGATCGCCACTCGGTGATTCCCACACGATATGACGTGCTAAGCTTGCGGTTTTAATATCTAAATAGCGCTCAAATTCGAGTATCTTGCCTTCGTCCAATGAAAAAGTGTGGCCGTTAATACTGAGATTTACACTTTTTGGATCCGGCAGGTTGATCATGACTTGGCTTTGCTCAGGATAGCCAGTGTATTTTTCGCCATACTGTAGAGGATGAAATTCATACAGACCATTTAAGTAAGTGCCCGCATGGCCTAACTTGATACTTTCTTCTTCAAAGCTGCCACGTAAACTTAAATAACCATTGCTCAGTGCCATGAGCGATTCTTGTTTGCGATAGTCGTTAGGCGAGAAGCTGTCTTCTTTCACCCACCAACCCGAAGCTGTTTGCGATGCTTGTGTCATATAGAATTTCCTAGCGTGAGCGCGCAATGAAAGCCTTAAATCAAAGCGTTTTGAATGTCTGAAATAGGCGGTTTTTTGCTGTATTGTAGAGTTGCAGACTGCCAGAAAACGTGCTGAATACCAACTAGAAAAAACGAAAATTTTGTAAATTTTTAATAAATTTGATAGCGCTTTGAAAAGCACTAAGCAAAGCGCATCGAGTTTTCCGATAGCGCCTGTCTTGCTCATAGAAGAACGAAACTCTGATTTTTATGCGTGCTAGGGGTGAGGAATTTAGTTTATAACTCAGGCTTTATGGTCTCAGTGAAAATTGGAAGGAGCTGCTGTTGTTATGAGTCATGATGAACTGACTACCCCATTGTTGGAAACTCGAAGTTATCTCATGGTTCGCACCTTAGTCGGTGGTATGAATGTGGCTAGTGCCGTGTATGGAACTGTAATTTCACTTGCCGTTATTGGGGCTTGGTATGCGGATGAAACCTCAGGCGCGTTAGAGACCCTGTTGAGCGTGTTGGCGACGTTATTCGTATTTTGGGTAGCACATGCTTATGCCCATGTCGTGGGGCAAGGTTTGCCTGTGGGTGGCTCACGCTTGCAGATTAAACACGCTTTTCAACACGATTGGCCTATTGTGCAGTCAGGTTTCTTGCCGATGTTGATTTTGGGCTTGGGTGAGCTAGGTGTCATGGGTGAACGTGTGGCAATGTTAATGGCACTGGGAGCTGGTATTTTATTACTAAGTCTCTTTTGTTTAACCATGGCGCGGGCGGCTGGACGTAATTGGCAACAAGCGCTAGGTATAACAGGGGCTCTAGTGGCCTTGGGTATTTTGGTTGTCGTTTTAGAGATTAACTTGGGTTAGTAATACGCTTCAGTAAGCCCACCTGAAGGGACTTGGCTATGGGGATATATTTTATGACAAAACCTTTGTCGCTAGGCGATGGAGGTGTTACAATCGCTGCCTTTTTAGCAACCTTAAAATCAATCTGGAGCTTTGGACGATGTCTCTGAGTGCACAACAAAAAGCGGAAATTGTAGCTCAATACCGCCAGTCAGACACTGACACCGGGTCGCCGGAGGTGCAAGTAGCGCTGTTATCAGCTAATATTCAACACCTTACCGACCATTTCGCTGTTCACAAACATGATCACCATTCGCGTCGTGGCATGTTAAAAATGGTCAATCAGCGCCGCAAATTGCTGGACTACCTGAAAAGCAAAGATCTGCACCGTTATCAGGCGTTGATCGAGCGCTTAGGGTTGCGTCGCTAAGCAGATGCACCGAAAACACCGCAAAATTTGCGGTGTTTTTGTTTATACCGAGTTCTATCAGCTATGTTATTGCGTCACGCAGGAAGGTTGTTCATCAACGTTCTATGCGCCTAGAGTGTTCATGAACAGCCTGCCCGTGACTCCTTTCTCTTAGTCATTTAGTTATCTAGGCTTAAAAAATCTATGGCAAAAATTACCAAAACCTTCCAATACGGCCAAAATACCGTCACGATTGAAACTGGCGAAATTGCGCGCCAAGCATCCGCTGCTGTTATGATCAGTATGGATGAAACCGTTTTATTAGTCACCGCTGTCGCAGAAAAGCAAGCAAAAGCAGGGCGCGATTTCTTTCCTTTAACCGTTAATTATCAAGAAAAATTCTACGCTGCGGGACGTATTCCAGGCGGCTTTTTCAAGCGTGAAGCTCGTCCGACAGAAGAAGAAACCTTAGTCGCCCGCTTAATTGATCGCCCGATTCGTCCTTTATTCCCTGAAGGTTTTACCAACGAAGTGCAAATTGTTGCTACCGTTGTGTCCATGAACCCCCAAGTGCCTGCAGATATTCCAGCGATGCTGGGTGCTTCTGCTGCTTTAAGTTTATCCGGCGTACCTTTCCAAGGGCCTATTGGCGCGGCACGAGTGGGTTATGTCAATGGTCAGTATGTGCTCAATCCGTCTGTGGAAGATCTGAAAACATCCGCTTTAGATTTAGTGGTGGCTGGTACAAATGAAGCGGTGCTGATGGTTGAGTCCGAAGCCAACATGCTAAGCGAAGAGGTTATGCTCGGTGCGGTGGTATTTGGTCATGAGCAAATGCAAGCTGCTATTAAGGCGATCCAAGAATTAAGCGCCGAAGCGGGTACAACCCCATGGGATTGGACACCACCGGCTGCGAATGAAACGCTGATTAAAGCTTTGGCAGAAACTTGTGAAACCCATCTGGTGCAAGCGTTTCAAATTGCTGATAAGCAAGAGCGTTATGCACGCATTGACGAGATTTTAACGGAGGCTAAAACCAAGCTCTTGCCTGCTGAAGCTGCGGAAGGCCCTAGTGAAGAAGAGCTAAAAGTCGAATTCAAGAATCTCGAAAAGAAAGTGGTGCGTGGTTCGATCTTAGACGGTAAGCCGCGTATTGATGGGCGTGATCAACAAACCGTCCGTCCTATCACCGTGCGGGTTGGCGTGTTGCCACGCGCTCACGGTTCAGCCTTATTCACCCGTGGCGAAACGCAAGCCTTAGTCGTCACGACTTTAGGTACCGAGCGTGATGCCCAAGTAATCGATGCGATTACGGGTGAATATAAAGATTTATTTATGTTCCATTATAATTTTCCTCCGTATAGCGTGGGCGAAACAGGCATGATTGGCTCACCCAAGCGTCGTGAAATTGGTCACGGGCGTTTAGCAAAGCGTGGCGTGAAGGCAACCATTCCCCAAATGGAAGATTTTCCTTATGTGATTCGCTGTGTGTCTGAAATCACCGAATCGAATGGTTCAAGTTCGATGGCGAGTGTGTGCGGCAGCTCCTTAGCCTTAATGGATGCGGGTGTGCCAGTCACAGCCCCAGTAGCAGGTATTGCGATGGGCTTGATTAAAGAAGGTGAACGTTTTGCCGTATTGACTGATATTTTGGGTGACGAAGATCACTTAGGTGATATGGATTTCAAAGTGGCCGGTTCTAAAGATGGTATCACTGCGCTACAAATGGATATCAAAATTAACGGTATCACCAAAGAAATCATGGAGCGTGCCTTAGAACAGGCTAAAGCGGGGCGCTTATTCATTCTCGGTGAGATGGAAAAAGTGATGGCGGCGCCACGTGATCAATTATCAGATTATGCGCCACGTTATGTCACCTTAAAGATCAATCCTGAAAAGATTCGTGAAGTCATTGGTAAAGGTGGCGAAACGATTCGTGGCATTACAGAAGCATCCGGTGCCGTGATTGATATTAGCGATGATGGCTTTATTAAGATTGCTGCGGTGGATGCCGCTGCTGCACATAAAGCCAAGGCGATGATTGAAGCCATTACCGCTGAAGTTGAGTTGAATAAGGTTTATGAAGGCAAGGTTGCTCGTATTATGGACTTCGGTGCTTTCGTGACGATTCTACCCGGCAAAGATGGCTTATTGCACATCTCGCAAATCAGTCAAGAGCGTGTCGAAAAAGTCACGGATTTTGTCAATGTAGGCGACACGGTAAAGGTTAAAGTGATTGAAATTGACCGCCAAGGCCGTATGCGTTTGAGCATGAAAGACGCGGTCTAAAAACTGCTACAGTCATAATAGTAAAAGCCCCAATTTGGGGCTTTTCTTTAGCTGATTAAATTTTTAAGGCTTCAATAATCGCTTCCCGTACTTGTTCTTGTAACACAGGGTCGACTAATAACTCATCATTGCGGGTAGTCACGTAGAAAATATCTTCGGCTTGTTCACCTAGTGTTGTAATTTGTGCACTACGCACACGCACCCCTAATTTATCCAAAGTTTCCCCAATACGCGATAATAAGCCGGGCATATCGCCTGCCTTAACTTCCATCAGACTTAAATGTTTTTCAGGCAGTTGCCGGAAATGAACCCGAGTAGAAACATTAAAATTGCGCAGAATGCGGGGTTGGCGATGTTGTGGCACTTGGGGATGCGGCGCACGTAAATTACGTTGCATTGCCTGCACAATATACTCCTGATCATCAGGATCAGTAATCAATTTATTTTGCGAGCCGAGAATATGCAGGGTGTAAAGGTCATGAGTCTTATTTTGTAAAGAAACAATACGTGCTTGAACAATGTTAATACTCAATTGCTCTAAAGTAGAAACCACACGCGTAAACAAATCAGGCTTTTGCGGGCTATATACAAAAATAATAGTACTGCTACCTGAAGTAGTTTGGCGAATGCGAACTAAAGGTAAATTCTCGGCTGAAGTAGTGAGAATGTGTTCAGCGTGCCAGCAAATCGACTCAACCGAGTGTTGTAATAAATATTCATCACCAAGTTGCTCCCAAAAGTCGAAGCATTTTTTCGCGTCGAAACCCTCACGAATTAAACGATCTAGCGCGGTACTGCGTTTTTCTTCTAATAAGCTGAACGTTTTCTCAGAAATCGGTACGTTTTTGCGGAGTAAACTACGTGTACTAAAATAGAGTTCACTTAATAACGATTGTTTCCAACTATTCCACAGCTTCGGATTTGTCCCTTTTATATCCGCAATAGTTAGTAAAAATAAATAATCTAGACGATTTTGTGCAACCACTTGATTGGCAAATTCTTGAATAACCGTGAGATCGCTAATATCTTTGCGTTGTGCGGTAACGCTCATGACTAAATGATTTTGCACTAACCAACTCACTAAAGACGCATCATGTAAGTTTAAGCCATGCTCGCGACTGAAATTGAAAGCATCGACGGCCCCTAATTCTGAATGATCACCATTCCGCCCCTTAGCGATATCATGAAACAAAGCGGCTAAATAAAGTAATTCAGGTTTAGCGAGTGTTTTAAAAATTTCGCTACAAAAAGGTAACTCACTAGCGCCTTTAGCCGTGCTATATCGCCTAACATTGCTGATCACATAAAGTGTATGCTCATCGACCGTATAAGCATGAAATAAATCGTACTGCATACGCCCGACAATATTACCAAATGCCGGTAAATAAGCGGCTAATACGCCATAGCGATTCATTAAGCGCAGCACAAAGGTAATACGCGACGAGGAGCGTAGAATTTGCATGAATATTTGGCGATGCCAAGCTTGTTGGCGGAAACCGTAATCCATACGGTGTAAATTGCCACGAATTAAGCGAATTGTCTCAGGGGCTAATCCGGTCAATTCAGGTGTATTTTGCAACACCATGAATATTTCCAGCAACGCAGTTGGATAAAGGGTAAAGGTATCAGTTGAATTGACCGCTAATAAAGTGCCGTGTTTTTGATACCACTCTCCCACTCGAATTGGTTGCAAAACAGGGTCGGGGATTAGTTGACGACGCAAAACCCCTAATAACACATCAGTCAGGCGTTCGAGTTCGGTGATAGTTTGATAATAGCGCTGCATGAAGGCTTCAACGGCGTCATTACGGTTTGGCTGAAGGTAGCCGAAGCTTTTAGCGAGACTATGCTGATAATCAAATAATAATCGATCCTCTTTACGCCCGGTTAAATTATGCAGAATAAAACGAATGCTCCACAGAAAATCACGCCCCGCCCTTAAGCACTCATATTCGCCTGGTTCTAATAAATGATGTTCATGCAATTCAATAAGCGAAAGTTGCCCATATTCACGTTCGATAATCCAACTAATCATATGGATATCACGTAAACCGCCACGCCCTTCTTTTAAGTTTGGCTCAACACGATAGGCGGTTTCACCAAATTTTTGATAACGCGCCGTTTGTTCGCCGAGTTTTGCTAAAAAGAAAGTGGCGCTGTCCCACATATTGGCAGGGCTAATTCCAAAGCGCATTTGGCGATATAAGTCGCGATTGCCATAGAGTAGGCGTGCTTCAATTAAATTAGTAATAATGGTTAAATCAGCACGCGCAGCCTCTAAACATTCGCTTAAACTGCGTACACTGTGCCCAACTTCGAGGCTCATATCCCATAAAAACGTCAGAAAGCGCGAGATTTTATCCTGATCGACTTGTGCGTTATTGGGCAGAAGAATCAAGAGGTCAATATCGGACGCAGGATGTAATTCCTCACGCCCATAGCCGCCTACGGCAATTAACGCCGCTTCATGGGGTTTGAATCCGGTATTAAGCCAAATATCGACCAATACTTGATCGATCAAACCGGCATGATGATGAATTAAATTGCGTACCGGTTCGCCGTTTTGAAAATCTTGTTCGAGTTGTTTGCGAGCAGCACGCAAAAAGCGTGCGTAATCCATCGGTTTATGGGCGCTCGCTGCTTTGAACTCCTGATATAAGTCCAGCAGGGGATTTAAGCGAAGGTCAGGATTCATGAATGTAATAACCTGTAAGTCATGCGGCGTGTGAAAGGCTTAGGCTAATTTAAAACGTTCGCGAATCCGATCTTGCCAACCGGCCTCTTCAGCGCGCTCGGTCAGGACTTCAAAGCCTTGTTCGGTGACTAAAATCATGTGTTCCCATTGGGCTGAGAGCATGTGGTCTTTGGTGACCGCAGTCCATTGATCAGGGAGGATTTTTAGGTGGCGTTTGCCTTGGTTAATCATCGGTTCAATGGTGAATACCATGCCCTGTTCTAGCACGATGCCTTCACCCGCTTTACCGTAATGGAGAATTTGTGGATCTTCATGAAAGCGTTTGCCAATGCCATGCCCGCAAAACTCACGCACGACTGAATAACGATTTTGTTCGGCGTGTTTTTGAATCGCTTCACCAATATGACCGGTAGTGGCTCCAGGTCGGACTTGTAAAATGCCTAAATACATACATTCTTGGGTGACTTCCGCTAAGCGCTGTGCCGCGACGGTAGGCGGGCCAACATGGAACATACGGCTGGTATCACCGTGATAACCATCTTTAATCACTGTCACATCAATATTAAGAGAGTCGCCTTTTTTCAGAATTTTGTCGCTTGGAATACCATGGCAAATTTGATGATTGATGGAGGTGCAAATAGATTTAGGAAAAGGGGGTGTGCCATAACCTAAAGGGGCTGGCGTAGCTTGTTGTACATTGACGATATAATGGTGGCAAATATCATTTAATTCATTTGTGGTGACACCGGGCTTTACATAGTCCCCAATCATATTCAGTACTTCAGCCGCTAAACGGCCTGCGGTGCGCATTTTTTCGATTTCTTCTGGTGTTTTTATAGTAATGGCCATTCTATTCGCTTCCAAGTAGCACTTAAAATCGAATCATGGTATAAAGCGCACGCCTTTTTGGCAAACAACATTATTTTTACTATTCCACACATACATCGTCACAACCCGCAGGGTGCTCATTACGAGTTGTTGGTTGGGATGTATGGAGGCACTAACCCAGGAGTTAATTATGCCTAAAGTTACGATGCGCCAGATGTTAGAAGCTGGTGTGCACTTCGGTCACCAAACCCGTTATTGGAACCCTAAAATGGCTCCATACATTTTCGGTGAGCGTAATAAAATTCATATTATCAACCTCGAATTAACCCTGCCGATGTTCAACGATGCTATGAACTTCGTTGGTAAATTATCAGCACGCGGTGGCAAAGTGTTATTCGTAGGTACTAAGCGTTCTGCGCGTGAAGCAGTACGTGAGGCCGCCCAATCTTGCAAAATGCCTTACGTGAACCATCGCTGGTTAGGCGGCATGTTGACTAACTTTAAAACCGTTAAGCAATCTATTCGTCGCTTAAAAGAATTAGAAAAGATGGGCGAAGATGGTTCTTTAGAGCGTTTGAACAAGAAAGAAGTTTTAGTATTGAAGCGCGAGCAAGAGAAGTTAGAGCGCAGCCTTGGCGGTATTAAAGAAATGAAAGGCTTGCCAGATGCAATTTTTGTAATCGATGTTGGTTATGAAAAGATTGCGGTGCAAGAAGCACACAAATTAGGCATTCCAGTCATTGGTGTGGTGGATACTAACAATCCATTAACCAATGTGGATTATGTCGTTCCGGGTAATGATGACGCGATTCGCGCGATTCAACTCTACTTATCTGCCGCCGCAGACTCTGTGAAAGAAGGTCACGCAGTAGCAGCAGTGCCAGGTGCAGAAGAAACGGCTGTTGAAGAAGAGGAAGAAGTAGCAGTGGTAACGGCTGATCTGGATGACGAAGAAGACGATACTAACGGCCGTAAAAAGCGTTAATCCTTCTCGTTAGTTAACAGATTAGATTTAGGAGTAAAAGATTATGGCAATTACCGCCAAAATGGTACAAGAACTGCGTGAGCGTACTGGCGCAGGCATGATGGATTGCAAAAAAGCCTTAACCGAAACCAATGGTGATATGGAAGCTGCCATTGATTTAATGCGCAAATCAGGCGCATTAAAGGCTGAGAAGAAATCAGGTCGTATCGCTGCCGAAGGCCGTGTGGTTATTAAATTAAGTGCCGACCAAAAGAAAGCGGCCTTAGTTGAAGTCAACAGTGAAACCGATTTCGTTGCGAAAGACTCAAACTTTGTCGACTTCGCTGAGTCAGTCGCTGATGCGGTATTAGCGAGCGGTACAACGGATGCGGCTGCATTAGCGAATGTAAAATTAGCGAGTGGTCAAACGGTTGAAGAGGCGCGTGCTGGTTTAGTTGCTAAAATCGGTGAGAACATTCAGGTGCGTCGTGCGCAAGTGGTTGATGCAGGTGCAGGCTCCATTGCAACTTATATCCACAGCAATAACAAAATTGGTGTAGCACTGGTTTATACTGGCTCAGACGCTGAAATGGGTAAAGACTTAGCTATGCACGTCGCAGCTAATAATCCAGCAGGTTTGGATGAGTCTAGTGTGCCAGCAGACCGTGTGGCGCGTGAGCGTGATGTGCAATTAGATATCGTTATGCAAAGCGGTAAGTCACGCGAAATCGCCGAGAAAATGCTCGAAGGCAAAATGCGTAAGTTCTTGGCGGAATTGACTTTATTAGGTCAAGCCTTCGTTAAAGACCCCGCCGTTACAGTGGCTCAATTATTGAAAAATAAAGGGGCAGCGGTTACTAGCTTCGTGCGTTTTGAAGCGGGTGAGGGTATTGAAAAGAAACAAGAAAATTTTGCTGAAGAAGTGGCAGCCCAAGCAAAGCAAGCTGGCGGTTAATTCCTTCGCATTTTGTAAAAGAACAAGGGGCACAGTGTTGCCCCTTTTTCGTTTCATCTGTATAAAGTAGCTCACTTTAATACTTTAATAATGTCATTGTGGTTGTGCAGGAGATCAGGGTTATGGCTAATGCCGTGCGTCGGATTTTATTAAAACTCAGCGGCGAAGCGCTCATGGGTGATCAAGACTCAGGCATTGATCCTGCCATTCTAAAACGAGTGGCGTCTGAGGTGCTTGAGGTACAAGGCAGTGGTATACAAGTCGCTCTCGTGATTGGCGGCGGTAATTTATTTCGTGGGGCAGCATTGTCCGCAGCCGGTATGGATCGGGTACGTGGCGATCAAATGGGAATGCTAGCGACCGTGATGAATGCTTTGGCGATGCAGGATATGCTGGAGCAATTAGGCGGTGCTTGCACGGTGATGACTTCAACCCCCATGCAACCGATTGGTGAGGTTTATTCAGCGCATCACGCCCGCCAGTTATTAGAAGCAGGGCGTGTAGTGATTTGTGCCGGTGGAACAGGAAATCCTTTTTTTACTACCGATACCGCTGCTAGTTTACGTGCGGTGGAGCTACAAACCGATTTATTATTAAAAGCTACAAAAGTCGATGGCATTTATACAGCAGACCCCAAGAAAGATCCCAAAGCAACCCGTTATGAGCGCTTAGGCTTTGATGAGGCGATTGCTAAACAGTTGGGTGTTATGGATTTAACCGCGATGGTGATGTGTCGCGACAATAAATTGCCATTACGGGTATTTGATATGTTTGCCAGTGGTGCGTTGCACGCGATTGTGCGTGGCGAGCCAGTTGGCACTTTGGTGGAGATGTAAACATGGTTAAAGACATACTAAGTCAGTCCGAACAGCGGATGCAGAAAAGTCTCGATTCACTGCGTCATGAACTCACAAAAATTCGTACTGGCCGCGCGCATCCTAGTTTATTGGATCATATTACCGTCGACTATTACGGCTCCGACGTTCCCTTAAGCCAAGTCGCTAATATTAGCGCAGAAGATGCCCGTACTTTGAATATTACACCGTGGGAAAAGCCTATGGTGCAAGCCATTGAAAAAGCGATTTTGAAATCAGACTTAGGCTTAAATCCAGCGGCGGCGGGGAATGTCATTCGTGTACCGGTTCCGGCTTTAACGGAAGAGCGTCGTCGTGACTTGGTCAAAGTCGTCAAGAATGAGGCAGAAGGCGCAAGGGTTGCAATTCGTAATATTCGCCGGGATGCGAATGCTGAACTAAAAACTTTAGAAAAAGATAAGAAAATTTCTGAAGATGAACTGCGCCGTTCGGAAGAAAGTGTGCAAAAATTAACAGATAAATATATTAAAGAAGTCGAAGTCATTTTCGAGAAGAAAGAAAAAGACTTAATGGCGATTTAAACGCTTCAGAGTTCAAGGGCAAAGCGATGGACAGCGATCAAAGTAACCTGCCTAAGCATGTTGCTGTGGTAATGGATGGCAACGGTCGTTGGGCAAAAGCGCGTTTCTTGCCGCGCTTAGTGGGACACCATCGTGGTGTTGAAGCTGCACGCAAAGTGATTAAAGCGTGCAGTAAAGCTGGCGTTAAGTGTTTGACCTTATTTGCCTTTAGTAGTGAAAACTGGCGTCGTCCAGCCGACGAGGTGAGCGGTTTAATGTCGCTTTTCATGACGGCATTAGAACGGGAAGCGGAGGGCTTAATTCGCAATCAAGTCCGCTTAAATTTTATTGGTGATCGCTCAGCTTTCTCTCCTGCTTTGCAAGATAAAATCTATTCTGTTGAACAACAAACCCAACACTGTACTGGTTTGCAGCTATTAGTGGCAGCAAATTATGGTGGGCGCTGGGATATTGTACAAGCGACACAACAGATGTGTTTAGCAGTACAACAGAATACCTTAAATCCTGAGCAGATCAGCGAAACCACGTTTACGCAGTATCTTTCCACCGCCGCTTACCCTGAACCAGATTTATTTATTCGTACCGGCGGCGAACAACGCATCAGCAATTTCTTATTATGGCAATTGGCCTATACCGAATTTTATTTTTCCAATAAGCTTTGGCCTGAGTTTGATGAACAAGCCTTGCAAGAAGCCTTTAATGAATATGCTAAGCGTCAGCGGCGTTTTGGCATGACTGACGATCAATTACAAACCAGCGCAGGTTCCTGATGCTTAAGCAGCGTGTCATAACGGGTGTGATTTTAGCTTTGTTGGTTACGCTTGGTATTTATTTTCTCAATAGCTTTTGGTTTGCCCACGTCTCACTGGTCATTATTATCTTATTAGGGGGATGGGAATGGGGAAAATTAGCACAAGCTTCCGAAGCTGAGCGGTGGATCGGTTTGGGTTTGGGCTTGCTTTTAGCGGAAGCGATGTGGTTTCTTCAACCGCCTGTGTGGTTGATTGGTTCTTTAGGCGTTATTGTTTGGTCAGTTTTGTTATATCACTTGTTCCATTATCGTCAAACCACGACTTACTATCAGGATAATCCCCATTTTTTCAAAATACTCGGCTTTTTAGTGCTCTTGCCTGCTTGGTATAGTTTAGCGAAATTGCATGATCTGCATTATGGTGATGTGTTTTATCTAATCAGTTTAATTGCCTTTGCGGATATTGGCGCTTATTTCACTGGAAAGAAATTGGGCTCGATTAAATTAGCGCCAGAATTGAGCCCAGGGAAAACGCGTGAGGGTATGTCAGGTGCTTTAATCCTTACCTTCATCTGGGCCTATATTGGTTTTTGGTTTCAGCATTTAGGTTTTGGTCAAGGTTTATTGTGGATGCTATTTTCTCTCTTGGCAGTGGCTATTTCGGTGGCCGGTGATTTGTTCGAAAGTATGATGAAGCGCCAAGCAGGCGTTAAGGATAGCGGTAGAATTTTGCCGGGACATGGTGGCATTTTAGATCGGATTGACAGTCTATTGGCGGCTGCACCCATTTTGACTTTGGGACTCGTGCTCATGGGAGCAGCAGGTGCGTAAATGACCAAGCAACTCACTATTCTTGGTTCAACGGGGAGTATTGGTCTTAGTACCTTAGATGTCGTTGCGCGTCATCCGGAGCGTTTCCAAGTTTTTGCTTTGGCGGCGCAGCGTAGTGTTGAGATTATTTTCCGCCAATGTCAGCAATTTAATCCACGCTATGCGGTGCTAGTCGATGACATGGCGGCACAGCAACTAGCTCAGCAATTAAAAGCGAGTGCTAGTACGACCGAAGTGTTGCAAGGTTCAGATGCTTTAGTGCAAGTCGCTGAGCATCCGGAGGTTGATTATGTGATGGCGGCGATTGTCGGTGCTGCGGGTTTAGTACCGAGTCTGGCAGCAGCGCGTGCTGGCAAGCGTGTCCTGCTCGCCAATAAAGAAGCGCTGGTCATGTCGGGCAAGCTGTTTATGGATGCAGTGCATGAATATGGTGCTGAGTTATTGCCTATTGATAGCGAGCATAATGCCATTTTTCAGTGCCTGCCGTCCTACGGTAAACAAGGTGTTGAAAAGCTGTGGTTAACCGCATCTGGCGGCCCGTTTCGCCAGTCGCCTTTAGCGACCTTGGAGCAAGTGACGCCTGAACAAGCGGTTGCCCACCCTAATTGGTCTATGGGGCAGAAGATTTCCGTTGATTCAGCTAGCCTAATGAATAAAGGCCTAGAAGTTATCGAGGCTTGTTGGTTATTTGGGGTGTCTGTCGATCAGGTCGAGGTCGTGGTGCATCCACAAAGCACTATTCACTCTATGGTCGCTTATAATGATGGTTCGGTCTTAGCCCAATTGGGCAATCCAGATATGCGTACACCGATTGCGTATGCCTTGGGGTGGCCAGAGCGTTTGGACTCTGGTGTTAAGCCTTTGGATTTGTTTGCAACGGCGCGACTCGACTTCGAAAAGCCTGATCTGATACGCTTTCCTTGTTTACGTTTGGCCTTTGAAGCTCATGCGGCGGGTGGTTTTGCTACCATTGCCTTAAATGCCGCGAATGAAATAGCGGTGCAAGCCTTTCTAAAACGTAATATTGGTTTCATGGATATTCCACGTTTGGTTGAATCTGTGGTGCAATGTGCTCCATCAGGAACTCCTAATCAGTTAGAGGCTATACTTATTCAGGATGAGGCAAGTCGACAAACGGCATTATCTTGGGTAAAAAATAAAAAATTATGATGAATATTTCTAATCTACTCATTATCTTACCGGCATTCTTAGTCACCATCGGTGTATTAGTTGCTATTCATGAATTCGGTCATTTTTGGGTGGCGCGCAAGCTAGGTGTGAAGGTCTTGCGTTATTCGATTGGGTTTGGCAAGCCTTTATGGCGGCGTATAGGCAAAGATGAAACTGAATATGTAATCGCCGCTTTGCCTTTTGGTGGCTATGTCAAAATGCTGGATGAGCGTGAAGGCCAGGTCGATCCTGCTGAAAGGCACTTGGCGT
The DNA here is from genome assembly GCF_000371925.1 of Thiolinea disciformis DSM 14473. Taxonomy (GTDB): domain Bacteria; phylum Pseudomonadota; class Gammaproteobacteria; order Thiotrichales; family Thiotrichaceae; genus Thiolinea; species Thiolinea disciformis. The sequence goes on from NZ_AQVE01000027.1 coordinate 30,918, forward strand.
TTAATACCCAGTCCGTGTGGAAACGGATGGCTATCGTGATTGCTGGGCCATCAGCCAATTTCCTATTAGCCATTTTTATTTATTTTATGATTTTTAGTGTCGTGGGTAATCCCGCGATGAAACCTTTTGTGAGCGCTGCAAATAATTCGCCAGCGGCTTTAGCAGGTATTAAAGCAGGTGATCGCATTGTTTCCGTGAATCAAATCCCTGTTGATTCATGGGAAGATGCACGGATGACGTTGTTGGAAGAATATTTGAAGTCCCCTGTTTTGGCGCTGGGGGTAGAAACCCAACAAGGTTCCCCTGCTATGCGTAGCTTGGATTTAAGTGGTCAAGCTTTATTAAAAGATCAAGGTGATTTTTTAAATAAATCTGGCTTGGAGTTTTGGGTACCTGAGAAAGAGGTGCGTTTGGGCGAAACTTTGCCCAACTCACCCGCAGCGCAAGCGGGTTTAAAACTGGGTGATATTGTTTTAGCGGTTGATGGTGAGAAGCCTAGTTCCGCTCAGGCTTTTGTCGAGATGATTCAAAAAAGTCCGAATAAAACCTTAGAGCTAAAGTTACGTCGTCATGAAGATACTATTCAGGTCAACATTACTCCGGCTAAAAAGGTTTTAGACAATCAACAAGAAGTCGGGCAGATTGGCGCTGGGGTAGGTGAAACGATTCCTGAGGCGACTTTAAAGCAATTGCAATTTACCCAACACTACGGGCCGATTGACTCGATCGTGCAGGGTTTCAAAAAGACGTGGCAAATGTCTTTAGTCACTTTGAAGTTGATGGGACGCATGTTTACCGGCGAAGTTTCACTTCAAAATATTAGCGGTCCCATTACGATTGCTAAATTTTCAGGCGAGACCGCACAAGCTGGTTTGCCTTATTATCTAGGCTTTTTAGCCATTGTCAGTATCAGCCTTGGTGTTTTGAACTTGCTTCCTATCCCTATGTTAGATGGTGGGCATTTATTGTATTACCTGATTGAACTCGTCAAAGGCAGCCCAGTTTCAGAAAAATTTGAAGAATTTGGCTTGCGTTTTGGTATGGCAGTAGTGGCTGGCGTCATGGTTTTGGCGTTATATAACGACTTTATGCGGTTATTAAACTAATGAAAAAACAATCAATTTCTTTCGCTATTGCCAGCAGTTTGTTGGTATTTTCATCATGGGCGTGGGCAGAAGCCTTTATAGTACGCGATATTCAGATGCAGGGTCTGGATCGTGTTGCTGCTAAAACCGTATTAAGTTATTTGCCTGTTCGAGCTGGACAGCCTTTTGATGAGGCACAGTCGGGCGAGCTTATTCGTTCTTTATTCCAAACTGGCTTATTTGAAGATGTCAAACTCACGCGCAGTGATGATGTATTAGTGATTTCTGTCGTAGAGCGCCCAGCCATTGGCGATATTACTGTGACAGGCAATACTAAAATCAAAACCGAGCAATTATTACAAGGCTTAAAAGCAGCAGGAATTGGAAAGGGTGATACCCTAGACAAAGCGGCCCTGAACAAAGTTCAACGTGAATTAGAGGCTCAGTATTTATCACAAGGTAACTATGGCGTTGTGATTAATACCGAGATTCAACCACTGGCCAATAAACGGGTACGCATTGCAATCAAAATTAGTGAAGGTGCCATTGCTAAAATTCAAGAGGTCAAAATTATTGGTAATAAGGCATTTCCAGAGTCGGTGTTATTAAAGCAACTGGAGTCAGGGACGCGTGGTCTATTATCGTTGCCATTTTTAAGTACACGTGATCAATATGCTAAAGAAAAATTAGCGGGCGATTTAGATGTATTGACTTCTTATTACCGAGATCGCGGTTATTTGAATTTCGAAATTGTATCGAATGATGTGAAGTTAACACCGGATAAGAAAGGTGTTTATATCACCATTAATGTACATGAGGGTGACCAATACCGCATTGGGCGCGTGACAGTGACAGGCGATGCGAATTTGTCACAAGACCAAATTAATCAAGCGGTTACGTTGCAAGAGGGTGCGGTTTTCTCGCAAAAGAAATTAGAGGAAACGCGTAAGAACCTTGGTAAGTTAATCGGAAAAGAAGGTTATGCCTTTGCCAAAGTAGGCGCGACGCCGGACGTGGATCAGGCTAATAAAACCATTGGAATTAATTTGATTCTGCAAACTGGTAAGCGGACTTATGTGCGCCGAATTAATATTCGCGGTAATAATCGTACACGCGATGAAGTTTATCGTCGTGAGATGCGCCAATTAGAAAGCTCTTGGTTCTCAGCTGAGCAAGTTGAGCGCTCTAAGATTCGTTTGCAGCGTCTGCCTTATGTGGAAGATGTACAAATTACCACTGAGCCTGTGGCGGGAACGGCGGATCAGGTTGATTTGAATATTGTTGTATCCGAGCGCTCTGCAAATAATTTTCAGGTTGGTGCCGGTTATTCACAGTCACAAGGCGTATTGGCGAATTTGAGTATCAATCAAGACAACTTTATGGGTACAGGTAAGAAAGTTGGCTTGGATATTGATACCAGTAAAGCGAATCGTAACTTGGAAATTTCTTATACTAACCCTTATTACACCGCAGACGGGGTCAGCCGTGGCATGAGTATTTATTACAATAAATACGATGCGGCTAAAGAGGATATTTCCGATTATGCTTCTAATAAACTAGGCGCTTCGATTAATTATACCTTCCCGATTAGCGAGCATGATTCTTTCAGTTTTAATGTGGGTTTTGAGCAACGTGAGATTGTGCCTGGTAAGGATGCTGCCACCCATATCACGGACTTTCTTGCGAAACATGGTGATACCTATAAGCAACTTCCTGTAACGCTCAGTTATGTACATGACACTCGTAACCGCAGTATTTTCCCGACGGAAGGGCAGCGGCATCGTATTGCTATCCAAGGCGCAGCGCCGGGCAGTGATTTGCAATATCAAAAGATCAGCTATGACGGTGCTTATTATAAAGCGCTTAATGAAGATTATACCTTGGGTCTCAAAGCGCGTGTCGCGGGTGGAACCGGTAGTGGCGATTTAGATGGTTTGCCGTTTTTCGAAAAATATATGGCGGGTGGTATTCGTACCGTGCGCGGCTATGACCAAAATAGTTTAGGGCCTAAAGACTCCAAGGGCGATCCGATGGGTGGCGATTTATTGGTGGTTGGTAAGGCAGAAGTACAATTCCCTATGCCTTTAGCGCGGGATGTGAAAAGCGTCAAGATGAGTGCCTTTGTGGACGCGGGTAATGTCTATGATAAATCGGGTGACTTTGATTCTGGTGAAATTCGTACTTCGGTAGGTGTGGGCGCGGTATGGCTATCCCCATTTGGTCCGCTAGAGTTGAGCTATGCTAAGCCTTTGAATGCCAAAGATGGCGACGACGAGCAAAGTTTGCAGTTTAGTATCGGTGCTTCGTTCTAGAATCATCCATTAGGAATAGGGCTATAAGGTGCTAAAGCAACGTAGTTGTTTGAGTTTGGTCAGTATCCTGTTCATGGTTTGGGCAGTGTTAGCGTATGCCGAAACCGCTAGCTCCACTGAACCCGCCTATCGTTTAGCGGTGGTGAATTTAGGTCAACTCTTAAATGAAGCACCCCAATCGCTCACAGAGACTAAGCGCTTAGAGGCATTATTTTCTAAGCGCGAATCCGAATTAGCCCAAGAAAAGTTGCAATTAGATAATTCACTTCAGGCCTTACAAGTCGAACGTGAAACAACACCTGCCACGGAATTTCTCCAACGTGAACGCGAATTGCGTACTAAGCAGCGTGATTATTTACGCAAATTGGAAGATTTTCGTGAGGAAGTCAGCAGTGCGCGCAATGATTCTTTGCAAAAAGTGCAAGATTTAATTGATCGCGCCGTGGAAGAGGTAAGAGCGCGCGATAATATTGATATTGTATTTCGCGAAAGTCATTATGTGGCCGCTAGTCAGCGCGTCAATATGACCCAAGAAGTGCTGACTTATTTGCAACAGCAGTTCGAGGCCGGACAAGTTAAAGATACCTCTTCGAATAGTGCAGCGAGTCCTACACCAACTAAGCCCGCTAAAGAGGAGGAATAATGCCAACATGGACACTAGCTGAATTGGCTGAGGCCACTCAAACAGAATTGCGCGGCGATCCCCAGATACTGATTAAGGCGGTGGCGGCTATTGATAAGGCGCAGGCCGGTGATATTAGCTATGTACGCGATAAGCAATACGCAAAATTTTTAAATGAATCGCAAGCGAGTGCTTTAATTTTGCCTGCTAATCTCGCGAGTGATTATCACGGGCATTGTTTAATTAGCCGTAATCCTTATTTGAGTTATGCGCAGATCGTTACTTTAATGAATCCTCGGCACAAACCAGCGATGGGTATCCATCCAAGTGCCATCGTCGCCAGTGATGTCGAACTGGGGGAGAATGTTTCGATTGGTGCACATGCAGTGGTGGAGGCGGGTGTGCACATTGGTGCTGACACAGTTATTGGTGCCGGTTGTATGATTGGGCGCAATACAAGGATTGGTGCTAATGGCTTTATTCATCCCAAGGTTACGATTGCGAGTGAGACTGAAATTGGCGAGCGGGTGATTTTACATTCGGGTTGTGTACTGGGGGCAGATGGCTTTGGCTTTGTGCCACAAAGTATGGGCTGGTATAAAATTCCACAGATTGGTCATGTGAGTCTAGGGGATGATGTTGAGATTGGCGCAAATACGACTATTGACCGAGCGGCAATGGGTGTGACGCGCATTGGCCATGGCGTGAAACTCGACAATTTAATTCATATCGCCCATGGGGTTGAGATTGGGGATCACACGGTGATCGCCGCCTGTACCGGTATTGCAGGCAGTGCCAAGATTGGCAAGTTTTGCCAAATTTCAGGGATGTGTTCCATTGCAGGGCATTTGACAGTAGCGGATCGTGTTACGATTACTGCAACCAGTTTTGTGATTAACTCCATTCCTGAAGCAGGTGTTTATTCTTCTGGTACGACCATAGAGGAACATGGTTTATGGCGTCGTAATGCCGTGCGCTTCCGACAACTGGATCAAATGGCTAGACGTGTGGCAAGTTTAGAGAAACAATTAGCGGCTTTACAAAAAGCACCCAGCGGAGAATAAAATGTCGCAAATGAATGTTAATGAAATAAAAAATTTCTTACCGCACCGTTATCCTTTCTTATTAGTCGATCGTGTTCTCGAGCTCGAAGAAGGCAAATATATTAAGGCGATTAAAAATGTTACCCATAATGAGCCTTATTTTACCGGACATTTCCCTGATAAGCCCATTATGCCGGGCGTATTAATACTGGAGGCTTTAGCCCAAGCCACTGGTTTATTGGGTTTCCGCACGGTTAGCTCTCAGCCACAACCAGATACTTTATACATGTTAGTCGCCATTGATAATGCGCGTTTTAAACGTCAAGTCGAGCCGGGCGATCAATTAGTCTTAGAAGCCACTTTATTAAAACGTAAAGGTATTATGTGGGTATTTGATACCAAAGCGACCGTGGATGGGCAAATTGCTGCAAGTGCAGAAATTATGTGTGCTGCTAAAAAACAAGAAGGTGCCGCTTGATTCATCCGAGTGCGATTATTGATGCGAGTGCTGAGATTGAAGCAGGCGTTGAGATTGGGGCGTATTCTGTTATTGGTTCTCAAGTAAAAATTGGGCGGGGCACTAAAATTGCTTCACACGTAGTGATTGATGGCCCAACACGCATCGGTGTTGATAATCAGATTTTCCCCTTTGCTTCGATTGGTGCAGTACCTCAAGATAAAAAATATAAAGCCGAGCCGACCGAATTAATTATTGGCGACCGTAATGTGATTCGTGAAGGTTGTACGTTTAATCGGGGGACGATTCAAGATAAAGGCAAAACCCTTATTGGTAATGATAATTGGATTATGGCCTATGTCCATATTGCACATGATTGCATCGTGGGCAATAACACGGTATTTGCTAATAATGCCACCTTAGCAGGGCATGTGGAGATTCGCGATTTTGCTATTTTGGGTGGATTTACCTTAGTGCATCAATTTTGTGTCATTGGTGAATACGCTTTCACTGGCATGGGAAGCGCGATTGGCAAGGATGTACCGCCGTATGTGATGGCAACAGGCGCTCCGGCTGAGCCGCGTGGTATTAATGCAGAAGGTTTACGCCGCCATCAATTTAGTGCTGAAGCCATTCAGCGTATCCGCGACGCTTACCGTTTGTTATATCGGCAGCATTTATCTTTGCAAGAAGCCTTGACTGAGATTGAGCAGCAGTATGGCTCGTTTAAGGATACGCAAGCTTTAATTAATTTCTGTCGCCATACTGAGCGTGGCTTAATTCGTTAGGAGATGGGATGCTGAAACGCATTGCGATTGTTGCCGGTGAAACTTCGGGCGATTTACTCGCAGCACGTCTAATCCTAGCGCTCAAAGCTTTAAATCCTGAGCTTGTGTTTGAAGGTATTGCTGGCCCAGAGATGCAGGCGGCAGGTTGCGTATCATTATTTCCCATGGAGCGCCTCTCAGTGATGGGGTTGGCAGAAGTTTTAAAACACTTGCCGAGCTTATTAAAAATTCGTGGTGCTTTAGTTAAACGGTGGCATAACAATCCTCCTGATTTATTTATTGGGGTTGATGCACCGGATTTTAATTTACCACTGGCGGGTAAATTGCGCCGAGTCGGTATTCGTACAGCACATTATGTCAGTCCTTCGGTGTGGGCATGGCGTGCCTACCGCGTCAAGAAAATGCGCCAACAATTAGATGTGGTGTTGTGTTTATTTCCGTTTGAAGTCGATTTTTATCAGCGCCATGAACTGGCAGCGGAGTTTGTTGGTCATCCCTTGGCGGATGAAATTCAGTTTGATGGCAATAAAGTTGCGGCACGACGTGAATTGGCTTTACCAGAATTTGAAACCTTACTGGCGATTTTACCGGGTAGTAGGCGAAGTGAGGTTGAGCGACTTGGTAAAGTTTTTTTTGAAACCGCACAATTATTACAAAATTTAGACCCTGACTTACAGATAATTATTCCCACGGTAAACGACAAACTCTTGGCCTTATTGGAAGCCCAACGTCTCAAAGTGGCGCCTGATCTACTGGTTACTTATCAAAACGGTCAATCGCGCCAATTAATGCAAGCAGCAGATTATCTATTAATGGCTTCCGGCACTGCAGTTTTAGAAGGAATGCTGAGTGGGCGCTTAATGGTTGCGGCCTATCGAGTGTCTGGCTTGACGATGTGGATTTTGCGACGCTTTAAATTGCTGAAGGTGAAATTTGTGACTTTACCGAATAATTTGGCGGGCGAAGCATTAGTACCAGAAGTGTTGCAAGAGCAAGTCACACCAGCCTATCTGGCAGAACAACTCGAAGCTCTCTTCCAACTTCCTGAAACAAGGCGTAATTATATTATGCAGCGTTTCAAGTGCTTACACAGCGAATTAAAGCGCGATGCTAGTGCTAGTGCAGCGCGTGCCTTGATGAGCCATTTTAATCATGCTTGAAGTGAAACCACACTTAGTTGCAGGTGTTGACGAAGTAGGGCGTGGCCCTCTGGCGGGACCGGTGGTAACAGCCGCGGTGATTTTAGATCCAGAACGCCCTATTGAGGGTTTAAATGATTCTAAAAAGCTAACTGAACGAAAGCGCCAGCAATTAGCAGAACTTATTCGCGAGCGCGCCTTAGCATGGAGTCTAGGTCGGGCTGAAGTGGCAGAAATTGACCAACTCAATATTCTACAGGCTACTCTATTAGCGATGCAGCGTGCTGTTGCAGGTTTGAGTATTCAACCAGAGCAAATTTTGATTGATGGACCACATTGTCCGGTGCTGCCCTACCCAGCACAGGGCATTGTCGGTGGTGATGCCTTAGTTCCAGCCATTAGTGCTGCTTCGATTTTAGCAAAAGTAGCGCGTGATGCCGAGCTATTGGAGCTAGATAAATGCTACCCTGAGTATGGCTTTGCTCAGCATAAAGGTTATCCTACGGCTGCGCATTTAGCTGCCATTGAACGCTTGGGTGTCTTAAGTATTCATCGGCGGAGTTTTAAACCAATCAAAAAATTCATTTATCCATAAAAAAATAACGTTTATCCTCGAGAAGTGCCGCTGGTTTTTTCAGATGTTTCGTTTGTCTTGTTGCGCGTAGTTCAAGTTATAAGTTTTTATTATAAATACCTCCATCAGCAACGCACACTAACCCCGATCGCTGATTAAGAGCCGAGTTAATTCGTGCTAAAGCCTAATTAATTTTTGAGGCGTTTCGATAACGTCTTGTAACAATAAATTGCGATGGAGATGAATCATGACCTATATCGTTCGTAATAATTTCACTTCGATTTCTCACTTAGCAGCAAAGCGCGAAACAAATTGCTTACCTTTCGGGCGTGAGTTAGGTGGTTTTAGAGATTATTGCAATGATCGCTGCCATGTTGACCCACGCTTATCAAATCGCGAAATGATTGGCAGATTGAGTAACTTATTAGACGAATTATGCCAACTAGAAGGTTTAGCAAAGTGTAGTGGTTATAATTTAGATAGAAAATATGATGCCTTGCCTAGTGCTCGTTATGATGGTTTCTTAAAAGGTTTAGCAGCATTGCCAGGTGGTAAAAAAGGGGCTTATGATGCCGGTTTTACCGATGGTTTTGACACCGGTTTTGAGCGTGGTTTAGCAGCAGGTGAATCAGGTGACACTCAGCGTTTGCGTGGTACCCGTGGTAAGCGTGTGGCTTTTGATAAAGGTTTCCGTGAAGGTTATAACGTTGGTGTGGAAGACGGTTCATGCCGTGGCTGTGGTGTTCACCATAAGCAAGTTGGTCATAAATATCGTCGCCATTTAGGTCATAACTTCGCAGCAGCAAAATTAGATAATGGCTTTCAACACCGTGGTTTTGCACATGCAGGCCTAGGCAGAGATTTTGCCTTAGCGCAAAGCAAAGATTTTGGTTTCTTTTCTTGGTTCTCCAATAGCATTGGAGATGTGAGCAACGATGGCCTTGTGAATGTAGCTGATGTGAAGGCTTGGTTAGCCAATAACGAGTCAGTTGTCTCTAAGTTTTGAGAGAATCAGTTTTGACAGATATGGTTGTGCTAAATCGCTTGGGGTTTAGCGGGTAAAAGCTAGTGAAACGCTAGTATTTAATCCCACTGTTTTAAACAGTGGGATTTTTGTTGGGTAATTTTTTAGGTGTTGGATTGAGTTCTCGAGGCAATGAGGGTTTTGCCTCTAGGGGAGCCTTCATACTTAAGTTTTGTTTATTTTTTTCTTGGCGAATACGCAACAGATAGCCTCCTAAGGTTCCGCCTGCGGTGCTCACCATCAATAGACCCAAGATCATAAATTGAGTGAGTAGCAAAAAGCCACCAGCAGCAGCCAAACCTGCTACTGCCATCCCTACTTTAAAATTCGCTTTTGCGGTTGTACGTTTAATTTCCTGCTCAATTTTTTGATGTGCTTCTTTGGTCACTTTATGTTTATCACGTTCAGCATTCACTCGAATTTGCTCACGTTCACGCGCATGGGTTTCACGTAATTTTTGTATTTCGGTTTGCCGCATATTCGATGCTAAAGCACCAAACCAAAACGCCATCAGAGTGGCAACAATGACAATCGGTATTAATACACGTAGCCAGCTCCAGCCTGATAGATCAGTAGGCGCAAGCAACAGAATCGCAACTGTAATCGCTTGCATCAGTAATAAGCCGGGCAAGAATTTAAGCATGGTTAGGGAAAACTCACTGTAAACCGTCAAGTCAGAATAGGGTATCATTCAGTTTTTGTTTAGTCGAAATTCAATAGCTCATGAGTTTTGTTCACCTACGCCTTCACACTGAATATTCCCTAATCGATAGTACCATTCGCGTCAAAGGCTTGATGAAAGCGGTCGAGAAAGCGGGGATGGCGGCCGTGGCAATGACCGACTTTAATAATTTATTTGCCCTAGTAAAATTTTATAAAGCGGCAATGGGGCAGGGTTTAAAGCCTATTTTTGGTATGGATGCCTTGATTTTAGATGAGAGTGGGCAAACCTTTCACCTTATTTTACTTTGCCAAAATAATGTCGGTTACCGCAATCTTACTCGCTTAATTTCTCGTGGTTATTTACAAGGTCAGCATCAAGGTGAGGTGCGCTTAAAACGTGAGTGGCTTGAAGAGTTTAGTGAGGGCTTAATTGCTTTATCTGGTGGGCGTGAGGGGGATGTAGGACAGCTCATTTTAGCGGGGCACACTCAGCGTGCTGCGTTGCAAGTCGAGAAATGGTTAGAAATTTTCCCTGAACGTTATTATTTAGAGCTGCAACGGACAGGGCGATCGGGCGAAGAAGAGTATATACACGCTGCGGTTAGCTTGGCGCTCACGTTAGATGTGCCTGTAGTTGCGACTAATGATGTGCGCTTTATTGCTGAGTCGGATTTTGAGGCGCATGAGGCACGCGTTTGTATTCGTGATGGCTATGTATTAGCCGATCCAAAACGCCCCAAGCGCTATAGCTCGCAACAATATTTGCGCACCCCGCAAGAAATGGTGGGCTTATTTTCTGATATTCCGAGCGCGATTGAAAATACGGTTGAAATTGCGAAGCGTTGTAATGTGTCGCTGACCTTGGGCAAAAACTATCTACCACAATTTCCAATTCCAGACGGTCTAACCGAAGCCGAGTATTTTTGTAAGGTCGGGCAGGAAGGCTTAGAGGAACGCCTCGATTTTCTATTAGGCGATAAATACCCGCGTGGTACGCCTGAGTTTGAGGAAAAGCGCAAGGTTTATGATGAGCGATTGCGTATTGAACTAGACGTTATCAATAAAATGGGTTTCCCCGGCTATTTCCTCATTGTTGCCGATTTTATTCAATGGGCCAAAGATAACGGGATTCCGGTTGGGCCAGGGCGCGGTTCTGGCGCCGGTTCTTTGGTGGCGTATGCCCTAAAAATTACTGATCTTGATCCATTAGCCTACGATCTGCTATTCGAGCGCTTCTTAAATCCTGAGCGCGTGTCCATGCCGGACTTCGATATCGATTTCTGCATGGATAATCGCGATAAAGTGATTGATTATGTGGCACGAACCTACGGGCGTAATCAAGTTTCGCAGATTATTACTTATGGTTCGATGGCTGCTAAGGCAGTCGTGCGCGATGTGGGGCGCGTACTCGGGCATCCTTACGGTTTCGTGGATCGGATTGCTAAATTAATTCCTTTTGAAGTGGGTATGACCTTAAATAAGGCGCTCACGGATGCGGAAGATTTGAAAAGTCTGTATGACAATGACGAAGAAGTCAAAGCTTTATTAGATTTAGCGCTGGCTTTGGAGGGCTTGTCACGCAATGTGGGCAAGCACGCGGGCGGGGTTTTGATTTCTCCTTCGGATTTAACAGACTTTACGCCGATTTACTGTGAAGAAAGCGGTGACGGCTTAGTGTCGCAATTCGATAAAGACGATGTTGAGGCAGTTGGTTTAGTCAAATTCGACTTTCTAGGTTTGCGCAATCTCACGATTATCGATTGGGCACTCAAGACCATTAATCGAGTGCGCAAAGCAAAAAAACAACCAGAGATTGATATTGCGCGCATTGATTTAGAAGACAAAGCCTCGTTTGATTTATTGAAAGCGCAAAAAACCACGGCGATTTTCCAATTGGAATCACGCGGTATGAAGGAGTTGATTAAGCGCCTTCAGCCTGATGTATTCGAAGATATTGTGGCATTGGTGGCGCTGTATCGTCCTGGCCCTTTGCAGTCAGGCATGGTTGATGATTTCATTGATCGTAAACACGGGCGTGCTGCGGTGGAGTATCCGCACCCAGCCTTAGAGCCAATTTTGAAGCCAACCTACGGGGTTATTCTCTACCAAGAGCAGGTCATGCAGATTGCTCAGGTGTTGGCAGGGTATACCTTGGGGGGCGCGGATATGTTACGCCGTGCCATGGGCAAGAAAAAGCCAGAGGAAATGGCGAAGCAGCGTTCTATTTTTATGGAAGGCTCGGAGAAAAATGGTGTTGATCCCAATGTAGCGGGCTATATTTTTGATTTGATGGAGAAATTTGCGGGTTACGGGTTTAATAAATCGCATTCCGCCGCTTATGCGCTGGTATCGTTCCAAACCGCATGGTTGAAAGCGCATTATCCAGCCGCCTTTATGGCTGCGGTATTATCGGCGGATATGGATAACACCGAAAAAGTGGTGATGTTATTAGATGATTGCCGTCAATTGGGTTTAAAAATTCTGCCGCCCGCGATTAATCAATCGGAATTTCACTTTACGGTTGACGATAAAAATAATCTGATTTATGGCCTAGGCGCGGTAAAAGGGGCAGGGGAAGCGGCCATTTCGGTATTATTAAATGAACGCAAAAATGGGCAATACCTGTCACTATTGGATGTTTGCAAGCGTATCCATTCGCAAAAAGTCACACGCCGTGTTTTGGAAACCTTAATTAAAGCGGGCGTTTTTGATTCGCTCCCAGGTTCGCGTCGCGCCAAATTGGAGTATTTGCCTGAGGCATTGAAGATGGCTGAGCAGCATCACCGTGATCAGGGTGTGGGGCAAGTGGATTTATTCGGCGGCGCGATTCAGCCCCCTGAGCAAACCCAGCAAGCGATGCCCGATTTGCCCGAATGGCCTGAGCGCGAGCGTTTGCGCCAAGAAAAAGACACATTGGGTTTATACCTTACCGGCCATCCTATTGATGCTTATGAAAGTGAGCTACAAGCCATCACACCCAAGCGCTTGATTGATATTGTTGAATATAACCCGAGTGGACGGCAGGCTTATCAACGTGAAACGGTGCTAGTGGGGGCCTTGGTAGGCAGTGTTCGCTCACAAAGCGGTGATCGTGGCAAACGCTATTTTATCAAATTAGAAGATCGCTCAGTCGGGGAGTATGAAGTCCTCATTTTCAATGATGTATTTGAACAATACGGGCATTTATTGGAAAAAGAGGCAGTCATTGTGTTAGAGGGTAATGTGTCTTTTGACCAGCGCACGGGTTCTTCGCGCTTTCGCATTGAAAAAATTCACGATTTGCAGAGTGTGCGTGAACATTATCTACGTCGTTTACATTTAACCGTGACTAAACGGCACGAGCCAATACACATCCTAACGACGTTGCAGCAATTACTGCTACGTAGTGAAGAACCCCGTTATCCGATAGTCATTACCTATGAGCAAGAGCAGGCACGTGCAGATTTGCGCTTAGATGCTAATCTTTATATTCCATTAGATGATCAGAATTTACAGCAATTACGGCAATTGTTAGGGCAGGATGCGGTACAAATGGTATTTTGATACCATTTATCGGTCGCTGCTGAGGGGTAGTGAGCCTTGCAAAAACATATTCCGAATTTGTTAACCTTATTGCGGATCGGTGCAATAGCCCCCATCTGTTGGTTATTATGGCATGAACGTTTTACGCAAGCCTTATTGTTACTACTGCTTGCGGGGTTGACGGATGCCTTGGATGGTTTTTTGGCGCGGCATTTTCATTGGACTTCTCAACTGGGTGCTTTCCTTGATCCCTTAGCCGATAAATTATTTATAGTTTCTGTGGTTTTAGTGTTTGGTTTTAAAGGCTATTTACCTTGGTGGTTAGTGTGGTTAGTGTTTGGGCGTGATCTAATAATTCTGGGCGGTGCTTTGGCCTATCGCCTCATATTTGGTGATCTGGAGGTTAAACCATCGCGCCTAGGTAAGGTGAATACGGCCTTGCAAATCAGCTTATTAGCCCTCACCTTAATCCACGTGGCATTTTTCCCTTTTTCAGCGCCATTAATGCAGGCATTACAAATGATAGTGGCTAGTTCCACCCTGTTAAGTGGTGCTAGTTATGTCTACCTATGGGCTCATGATGCAAATAAACGACACTCCAATACGCTCACTTAGCAGTTGTATCCAATGGTACTGGTTAATCTTTGGTGTAATGGCCTTTGTTTTAATCTATCTTCTAGCGCCGATTTTGACCCCTTTTTTGATTGCAGCCGCTTTAGCTTATCTGGGTGATCCCTTAGTTGACCGCTTAGAAGCGTGGAAGCTCTCTCGTACGGTGTCAGTGGTAATTGTGTTTACGGGTATCTTTTTTATATTGCTCCTTATTTTTCTATTTCTGATCCCGATTCTTGAAACGCAAATTTCCAAATTGATTAGTCAAATTAATCCTTTTGTGCAATGGAGCACGGGTTTGTTAGGGCCTTACTTAAAAGATAACTTGGGTATTGATATTGCTGTTTTGGAAGTAGGGCGCTTGACTGACATCATTAGTGCGCATTGGCGTGAAACGGGTGGTTTTATTCGGAATACCGTATCAACACTTTCTAAGTCAGGGCAGGTCATTTTGACTTGGATAGCGAACTTAGCCTTAATCCCTGTGATTACTTTTTATTTATTGCGCGATTGGGATCGCATGGTTGCATATATTGATGATCTGGTTCCACGCTCTATTGAACCGACTATTGCGCAATTAGCGCGTGAATCCAATGATACACTCAGTGCGTTTATGCGAGGTCAGCTATTGGTAATGTTGGCTTTAGGGATTATTTATTCCGTTGGCTTGAGTATTGTTGGTCTAGATTTTGCGGTCTTAATTGGTATGCTGGCTGGCTTTTTAAGTTTTGTACCCTATCTTGGTTTAATTGTTGGAATTGGTGTAGCAGGTATTGCGGTCTTGTTTCAAACCCAAGATCCTTTGAATTTATTATGGGTTATTCTGGTATTCGTGCTAGGGCAGGTGGTTGAAGGAACGGTATTGACACCTAATTTTGTTGGTGAGCGGATTGGCTTGCATCCCGTGACGGTAATTTTTGCCATTCTAGCGGGGGGGCAATTATTTGGATTTTTCGGCGTGTTATTGGCCTTGCCTGTGGCTGCCGTATTAGCAGTAATTATGCGCCATTTGCACGATTCATATAAACAAAGTCAGATGTATCGAATTCAAGCGCCACCGGCATCCATTGAAAATGGCTCTGATATATGAAGCAATTATCATTAAATATCGGCCTATTGGATGGCTTTGAGTTTGCCTCTTTTTATCCTGTCCCAGAAAATCAAGAAATTGTTGCCTTATTGCAAACCGATTTTTGGCGTGTTTTTCCGCAAATCTTTTTGGCGGGTGAATTAGGTAGTGGAAAATCCCATCTACTACAAGCCACTTGTTATCGGATCCAAGAGCAGGGCTTTAATGCGTCTTATATTTCGCTGCGCCAATTAGAACGTTATGGTGTAAGGGTTTTAGAAGGATTGGACCACCAACCCGTCGTATTTATGTTGGATGATATTGATTTGGTAATCGGCGATTTAGTCTGGGAAACAGCTTTAATGCATTTACTCAATCGCTGCCGTGCCCATCAGCAGAGCGTTGTTTTGTCTGGGCAGTTTGATCCCCATGAGCTAGCGTGTAATCTACCTGATTTGGCGTCGCGCTTGGTTTGGGGGCCTACTTTCAGTTTAAAAGCGCTGAGTGCACAACAAGCCTTAGATGTCTTTAAGCGCCGTGCAAAACAACGTGGTTTGGATATTCCTGATGCTGTGCTAGCTCATATTAGCAAGCGTTTTGCGCCTAATATTCAAACGCTAATGCAAATCCTAGATAAACTAGATCGTGCTAGCTTGGACAAAGGTAGGAAGATTACCCGTCAATTGATTCAAGAAATCTTCCCACCTACAGGGTAGTGGTAAGCGCGCTTAATCACGTAAAAAATCTTCGTCGAACACGTCTTTCAAACGGCGAGCTAACTGTTTTTTCTCCATCAAATCTTCAATATTTCGGCGTGCTGCTTGTGATTTCGTCTTAGCATTAGCAGCGTTAGGATTAGAGTTTAGTAAGTTTTGGCTAAACTCTTCATGATCTAATTCAAGGGTCTCGTCATGCATGGCTGCATCTCCTTTTGTTTAACTCAGTTATAGTTTGTTATGTTCGTTAAAGGTGAGTTATCTAAGAGTAGATGAAATTTTTTAAGCTGTCGAATGGCTAACAGACTAACGGGCAGGCAGTTTTTGTAATCTTTCTGCAAAACCTGCTTCTGCTTCATAGCCTATTAAACGTAAGCTTTTTATTTCCCTGCTATTTTGATCAAAAAATAACATGGTTGGTGGGCCTACGACCGCGTATTTTTTTTGCAGCGCCTCATCATCTTTATTTTGCTCAGTCACATCTGCTTTTAATAATTTGATGCCTGTTAAATGTTGGGTGACCAAAGGAGAAATGAGAGTGCTTTTTTCCATGCGCTTGCAATCGGTACACCAATCAGCATAAAAATCTAAGATAGCAAGCTGCTTGTTTTGTTGGGCTTGGGCTAAGGCTTGATCAAGCTCCGCTAAGGATTTAACGCGCTGAAAGCTCAGCTTGGTAGGGCTGGCTACATTCGGCGCTGCGCTGATGGAATTACCCAACACGATACCTTGCAAGGGTTGGAGCATATTTTTACTCCCTACTGCTACCCCTACCAATTGCATCGTACCGAAGAATAATAAAACTAAACCAATACTTTTCCAGAAACGTCTCCAACCGTGTGCTTCGCCATCCAGACGATCTAAAGCGCCCATGTGAATGCCTGAGGAAACCAACAGAGTGCCAGTTAAGGCCATTGTCACGGCAAATGGCACAATCCGATTTAACATCCAAATGGCCAGACCCAGCATGAGAATGCCAAAAATAGCCTTAGTGGTATCCATCCAAGCACCCGCACGCGGTAACAGGTGACCGGCTGAAGTGCCTACAATAAGCAATGGTAAGCCCATGGCAAAACCCATACTGAATAAGGCTGATCCGCCTAAGAACGCATCTTTGGTTTGGGCAATATACGTTAATGCACCTGCTAAGGGGGGAGCCACACAAGGCCCCACAATGAGCGTGGATAAAAAGCCCATAATCGCAGCGCCTAGTAAGCTACCACTACGCTGACGATTACTTAATTCATTTAAACGGCTTTGCAAACTATTAGGTAATTGGAGTTCATAAAAGCCAAACATGGACAGCGCCAAAAAGACGAATAGGGCAGCAAAGCTACCGATGGCAACAGGATGCTGTAAAATAGCTTGTAAATTCTTACCAAAAATGCCAAAGAAGATACCGATAATCGCATAGGCACTGGCACTGGCTAGCACATAAGCGAGCGATAATAGAAAGGCTTTGCGTGCGGATAAATTAGATTGCCCAATAATCACACCCGATAAGATGGGAATCATAGGGAAGATACAGGGTGTAAAGGCGAGTAATAACCCTAAACCGGAAAATAAAGCAATCGTTCCAAATAAGCCGGTCGATTGAAGGCGATTATAATAGTCATCAGCACTGGATTGACTGGTAATGGCTGAACTTGCTACTGCGGTATTGTCGTTAGTATTACTTACGGCTAGCGCCATGGGTGCTTTGATTAATTGTGCTGTATTAGCTTGCTCAGGCAATCCACTTAAGTCGACTTGAGTATCTTGAAGAACGGGCGGATAACAAATCCCTGTTTTTTCAGAGCAGCCCTGATATTCAGTCGTAATAATAATGGGTGTTTGTGTGGTCTCGGCACTTGCCAATTCCAGCGGAATGCTGACATCTAAATCACTATCGTAAACTTCCATCCGACCAAAAAACTCATCATCTACTTGTTTTGCTTCAGGATAAATCGGTGTGCCTAGCTTAACCGTATTCGGAGATTGGACTTTGAAGCTAATTTTGGATTTATAAAGGTGATGCTGATCTTCGACGTCCCAATGCGCTATCAGTGTTTTGCGATCTAAAGCTACTAATGAAAATTTAAAGGCTTGCCCAACATCAAGGGTTTTATTATCGCTCTGTTTAGTAATTCGACTAATCGCAGGTGTTGGGGTTTCAGAAACAGTTGGAACCACCGAGGGATTAGTTAGGCCATTAGTAACGGCAGCTAAATCCAGATCAATAGTTTTTTGAGTAGGAGGCAAGCAAACACCCGCATCCACACAGCCTTGATAACGTGCCTGTAAGGTGAATTTAAGTGCTTGTTGGGACTGTGCACCGCGTTCCAGCGGAAGCTCAAGGACAATATTATTATGATAGGTTTCAAGTTCCCCTAAATTAGGATCAGTCTTTATTTCACCCTTGGGGAAGCTTATTTCATTGGTTTTAATGGATAGATCGGGTGTTTCGGTTTTGAAACGAAACTGATTGCGATATAAGAAATAGCCATCAGCAATCTGCCATTCTAGTTTGATTCGGTCAGAGCCGATGGCTTGGGCAGAAAATTTAAAGGCTTCGTCTGGAGCTAATAAGTCTTTTGGGTCGAGTGCATAGACCTTCATGCCTAGTAGGCAACATAGCCATAACACAGTTAACAACAGTTTTTTCATCCTTAATAGAACTCTTCTTGTATCCAGTCAGTTAGCCGTTAGAGTGTTGAAGGCCAATAGTAGAGTAAATAAGCAAGAACGGCAAAACTCTTGTGTGTTAAGTATCTGCTTGGCATAGCGCTTCGGTAGTGGAGCACTGAAGTGACGTGGTAGATTTATTTTTAAGATTTATAGCAGGAAGATCGGTTTGGCAACATTAAATAACAAGAATCCTAGCTCGATAACTAAGATTCTTGTGTAAATCAAGCTAGTATAAGCTTTATTCAGCGATCAAAAGATCGTCTAAGGTTTTGCCTGAAGATAATAATTGCTCAACCCAAACAGGGCGTCTACCACGACCCGTCCAAACATTTTCTGGGTTATTTGGATTTTGATATTTCGGTTTAACTGGCTTGCGTGAGGCTTTAACTTCCATTATTTCTTGGATGCTGAAACCTGACTCAGATAATAACTCGTCGATTTTACGACGAACTTTCATAAGCTCTGATTGACGACGGTTACTAATGGCGTAATCAATATTGTTTTTCAAACGGTCTAATTCAGCAACACTCAATTCATCTAAGTTGATACTTGCCATGTTTATTCTACTCTCTACTCTATTTGTTGGGGAAAGCTATAAAATATACATTTACCAATAAGTCTGTCAACAACTATAGATTAAAAAAGGGATTAAATCTCAGTAATGAATTCTTATTTAAATGGTATCTTTTATTAAGTCCAAGCGATTAGATTATTGTTGACTCAGCAGTCAATTGCTTACTTTCCTTTCAGACAGGCGGACTAGCAAGCTGGTTTGGCATCAGTTACAATGATGACATTATAAAAATAACTAACGAATCTCTGGGGGCGCAATGCGTTTCTTCAAAGTCATATTTCCGCTCACCTTATTAGCCTGTGCGGCCATGCTCGCGATCTGGCAATTTGCTTGGGGCAACTCATCCAGTTCTACTATTGCCAGTCAAGGCTTAATCATAATGTTAGCATTACAAACTGGCATTCTATTAAGCGAGCGTTTTGACTTCTTGAGATTCTCAAGTTTATTACCCCCTCCATCACCAATAAACAAAAGCACTCAACTAAAATCTTCGGACGATGCATCTACAAGCGAAGATATTTTAGAGGCCTTGGCCGGTGGGATATTAACGGTTAATGAACACGGGCGCATACTCTACATTAATCAAAGCGCAAAAACACTATTAGCTTGTGAAAATGCTGTCGGTCAACCGGTTGAGCAAGTGTTGCAGATGGAAGACGCTGAAGGTAATGCCTTAGTATCGCGCATATTAAGTCTGCACAGTCCTAATTCAAGACGCTTACTTCAGTTTGGGCAGGTACGCCTAATTAGTCATACACAAGACACCCATGTAGTCGATTTACATACAACTTACTTGCATGATCAGGGGAATACGATTGTTTTTATTTTTCGCGATGTGACAACGGATCGCAAGGTAATTAATCGACTTTATCAGCAAGCTTCACATGATGCTTTAACAGGTTTAATGAATCGGCGTAGTTTCGAGGAGTATCTCGAACAAGTTGCGCATGAAAACGACCAGAATAAAAGCCATGTCATGGTCAGCATTGATTTAGATAACTTTAAAATCGTTAATGATACCTGTGGGCACCAAGCAGGCGATGAGTTATTGCGTCAGGTTTCCCATATTCTACAGCGATCTGTCAGGCAAACGGACAAGGTTGCGCGAATGGGCGGGGATGAATTTGCGATTTTACTGGAAAGTTGTGTCACTGAAAAAGGTCGCAAGTTAATGGATTCTATTCTCATTAAATTGCGCAATTACCGTTTTAGTTGGGAAGGTAAAGTTTTTGCTATTACCGCCAGTATGGGTTTAGTGGAATTCACTCCCTCTCCCGAATTATCCTTAAAAACCTTATTTGCAGATGTAGATCGGGCTTGTTATACCGCCAAAGCGCTCGGGCGCAATCAAACTTTTGTGCATATTAATACCTTGGAGGTAGTGGAAGCTGATCAGTTCGGTACAGATTGGGCGGGTTTATTAGATCGCGCGGTGACTGAAGATCGCTTTATTTTATTTGTGCAACCTATTATTCCGCTCCAAGATCAAATTTCTGAATACGTGCATTATGAAGTCCTCCTGCGTCTACCCTTCCGTAAACATTTATTAAGCCCAGGGAGTTTCTTACCCGCAGCAGATCGTTTAGATATGATGGGTAAAATCGATCGCTGGATTATTCGTCGTGTGCTGGAAACCTTGTCTGCGAATACCTTAAGTACCGAGTCCGGTGCAGACATTCGCTTGATGATTAATTTATCATCACAGGCAGTGCAAGATAATGAACTAGGTGCTTATATTGCAGAGCAAATCAACACTTACAAAGTGAATCCTACTTTGCTTTGCTTTGAAATTGCTGAATCAGTTGCGATTGCGAATTTCGTCCAAACGAAACGTTTAATGAAAGCCCTGCATGATATGGGCTGTCATTTGGTATTGGATGATTTTGGTAGTGGTTTTTCATCCTTAAATTATGTACGTGATTTACCGCTCAGTTATCTGAAGATTGATGGTAATTTTGTCCATAACTTAGTGTCTAATCCTATTGATGCAGCCATGGTTAAGGCGGTGCATGAGGTGGGGCAGGTGATGCAATTATCAACTATCGCCGAGTTAGTGGAAGATAGCGAAACTTTAGAGCGTCTGCGCCAGATTGGGGTAGATTATGCACAAGGTTATTTTTGTGGCAAACCCTATCCTTTTCACCAATTAGGCTTAGAGAGTCGCACTAAGAAGGAAAATATTTCTAGCTCAGATTTCTGAGCAATCACGCTTTAAACACAGTTTTTAGTATTGAAACTTGAAAAAATAGCGGCTAGCTCAATACTAGAGGGACAAACTCTAGTTATTGAGGACGCCAGTAGTGCGTAAATTTCCTATCATTGCGGTACTGTTATTATTAGTACCTGTTCTTGAGATTTATCTTTTTGTTAAAGTAGGCGGTTGGATCGGTTTTCTGCCGACTATTGCTTTGTTGATACTTATGACCTTTGTGGGTAGCTATTTCGTGCGCCACCAAGGGCTAAGTACTCTGGCTCGTATTCAAAAATCTATGGCACAAGGCCAACTGCCAGCCCGTGATATGTTGGAAGGGGTGTTGATTGTGATTGGGGGTATTTTGATGATGATCCCCGGTTTCCTGTCCGATATTTTGGGTATTTTGTGTATTTTACCACCCACTCGTTTGGCTATTGCCGCGGCTCTAATACCTAGCGTGGCTGCTCGCGTTCAGCGTAGTACGTTTTCTGCATCACCGTTTGAAACGAGTCCTCAACAACCTTTTAATCCCATCAATTCTTCTCAATCCGCTCATGGGCAAAGGGGCGCTACGATTGAGGGTGAGTTCGTGCGCAAAGATTGAACTGAAAAAATTCCTGCGAAGATGTCTTGACATTAATCACATCGTGCTTATTATTAGCACTCGATAGAGTTGAGTGCTAACAAGTTACTACATTTATACCCTATTTGCTTGTCAGCCTAATCAAACCCTTATTTAAGTTTCGAGGAGTATAACAGTATGAAAATTCGTCCTTTGCATGACCGCATCGTGGTGCGTCGTATGGAAGAAGAGCGTAAAACCGCTAGCGGTATCATCATTCCAGATTCTGCTACTGAAAAGCCAGATCGTGGTGAGGTATTAGCCGTGGGTCCAGGTAAAGTGGGTGATGACAATGAGCGTTTACCTTTGCAAGTTAAAGTGGGCGACAAAGTACTGTTCGGTAAATATGCCGGCACTAGCGTGAAAGTCGATGGCCAAGATGTGCTGATTATGCGCGAAGAAGATGTATTAGCGGTTATCGAAGGCTAATCCATTTTTTTACTATTTACCCCATAAAGATTATCGAGGAAGACAATAATGAGTGCTAAAGATGTACGTTTTGGTGATGACGCTCGCTCTCGTATGGTGAGAGGCGTTAATGTTTTAGCAAACGCGGTACGGGTTACTTTAGGTCCAAAAGGCCGTAATGTGGTTTTAGAAAAATCTTTCGGTGCACCCACTGTTACGAAAGACGGTGTATCGGTGGCGAAAGAAATCGAATTAGAAGATAAGTTCGAAAACATGGGTGCACAGTTGGTAAAGGAAGTTGCTTCTAAGACTTCTGATGCAGCCGGTGACGGTACAACCACGGCAACCGTATTAGCACAAGCAATCGTGCGTGAAGGTATGAAATCAGTAACAGCGGGTATGAACCCAATGGATCTGAAGCGCGGTATCGACAAAGCCGTTACTGCTGCCGTTGAGCAATTACGCGCTATGTCAAAGCCTTGCGCAGACAGCAATGCCATCGCTCAAGTTGGTACAATTTCTGCGAACTCTGATGAATCTATCGGTAAGATCATTGCTGATGCGATGGACAAAGTAGGTAAAGAAGGCGTTATTACGGTTGAAGAGGGTAATTCCTTAGAAAACGAATTAGCCGTTGTTGAAGGTATGCAGTTTGACCGTGGCTACTTGTCTCCTTACTTTGTGAACAACCAACAAAGCATGACCGCTGAGTTGGAAGATCCGTATGTGTTATTACACGATAAGAAAATCTCTAATATTCGCGAGCTGCTACCTGCTTTAGAAGGTGCTGCGAAATCGGGCAAGCCACTATTAATTATCGCTGAAGATATCGAAGGTGAAGCTTTAGCAACGTTGGTAGTAAACAACATGCGCGGCATCGTGAAAGTGGCAGCAGTTAAAGCGCCTGGTTTCGGTGATCGTCGTAAAGCGATGTTACAAGACTTAGCGGTATTGACTGGGGCAACCGTTATTTCTGAAGAAGTCGGCATGAGCTTAGATAATGTGACTTTGGATGATTTAGGTCAGGCTAAGCGCGTGGTGATCACGAAAGAAGATACTACTGTAATCGATGGTGCTGGTTCTGCGGATGATATTAAAGGCCGTGTTGAGCAAATTCGTGCACAAATGGAAGTAACTACTTCTGATTACGACCGTGAAAAATTACAAGAGCGTTTAGCTAAATTAGCGGGCGGTGTAGCGGTTATTAAAGTAGGTGCTGCTACTGAAGTTGAAATGAAAGAGAAGAAAGCACGCGTTGAAGATGCCTTACATGCGACCCGTGCGGCAGTTGAAGAGGGTGTAGTTCCTGGCGGTGGTGTGGCATTGGTGCGCGCATTACAAGCCATTGGTAGCCTGAAAGCCGAAAATCATGACCAAGATTTAGGTGTGCAAATCGCGTTACGTGCAATGGAAGAGCCATTACGTCAAATCTGTGCTAACGCAGGTGATGAGCCTTCTGTCATCCTGAATGCCATCAAAGCGGGTCAAGGTAATTACGGTTATAACGCACGTACCTCTGAATACGGCGATATGATCCAAATGGGTATCTTGGATCCGACTAAAGTGACTCGTACTGCATTACAAAATGCGGCTTCTGTAGCGGGTTTAATCCTGACGACTGAAGCTATGGTTGCTGAGTTACCGAAGAAAGAAGCGGCTCCAGCAATGCCAGACATGGGCGGCATGGGCGGCATGATGTAATCAGCGTTCTAGCTGAAAAGAAAAAGGCTCCCAAGGGAGCCTTTTTTGTTGGTGAACTCCATTAGCGTCGTTCATTATTTGGTAAGTTCGTATCAATAATTGAGGGCGGAATTTCAATTAATGGGAGTTCAACTTGAGCTTCGTCCGATTCTTGATTGAGCGGTTCCGGTGGTAAGGTTTCAGGTTGTTCAGTTTGCTGTTCAACCGGCAATGCTTCTATGCTAATTGGCTGTGGCTGTGGCTGTGGCTGTGGCTGTGGCTGTGGCTGTGGCTGTGGCTGTGGCTGTGGCTGTGGCTGTGGCTCAACCTGTGCTGGCTCTGTGGGCAAGGCAATCGCATCCATTTGATCCAAACCGGAGGAGCTTGGTCGCGGGGCGCGTGGCGGATTAATGGTTTCAGTTTCACGAGGTAAAGCAATTGCATCCATTTGATCCAAGCCTGAGGAGCGCTCTAACGTGGGTGTTTGATTGTTACTGTCACTGGGGAGCTCAACAA
>NZ_AQVE01000028.1 GCF_000371925.1 Thiolinea disciformis DSM 14473
GAACGGTTGACACCTTTCAAACTGGCATTGTATTGCACGGATGATTGGGGCGCTTATGAGCGTTTATTGCCTGAAGATAAGCATTTAATCACTAAGCGCTACACACAAAGCATTGAACGGCAAAACCTGAATTTGAGGATTTGGATTAAACGTCTAGCACGCAAGACGATCTGTTTTTCTAAGTCTATCGAGATTCATGACAAAGTCATTGGAACCTGTATCGAAAGACGCTTCTTCAACTCCTTTAAATCATGACCCACTTCCTGTCCATTTGTCAAAAACATAACCAGCATCATTAGTTGAGGCATATAAATAGATTTGACTGCCTACATCAATTGAGGTCGTAGTGTTAGCACAACCAACACCACAAGAAATTCCAGAACCACTGGTATTGGAAGTATAATTTTCATAATATCCGTTAATAATACCTTTATTTGTACTATTAGCGCCACTCTTGGTTAAGTTGAGATCCAAAGGATTGGCATGTACCACAGAAAAAAGCATATAAAACAATGATACAAGCAAATGTGCTGTAATCTTTTCAAATGAAAACATAATATCACTCCATGAAATATATAAAGACCTCTTGTATGCCCCGTATATAGGTTATTCTATTGCAAGAAAAATAGCGATTAAAATTTAATCAAAATAGGCTATTAGTACTATCTTCTAAGAAATTATTAACCCAAACTTTAAAACTGCACTCTTTCGCTAAAGTATCAACGAGTTCATAATGCACAGCTTTTGCCATGATTTAGAGTGATCATGCTTTTATGTTTGGAGTCAATATGGACACGCGCCAACCTATCAACGCAAGCGCTATGAGCATTATGACGGTGCTATGTATTTTGTGGGGTTTACAGCAGGTTGTCTTAAAAGCAACGGCCAGTGATTTAGGGCCAGTGCTCCATATCGCCCTACGTTCGGGCATTGCCGCTTTACTAACCATCAGCTTAATGCTGTGGCGAAGTGAACGCCTTAATTTTGTGCTTTATGGAAAAGCAGGCTTAGTGGCTGGTAGTTTGTTTGCTTTGGAATTTATTTTTCTGGGTACAGCCCTGCATTATACGACCGCTTCGCACTCGGTCGTATTGCTTTATACCGCACCGATTTTCGCTGCCATTGGCTTACAATGGAAACTACCTTCAGAACGCTTAAGGCGCTTGCAATGGGTGGGGATTAGCTTAGCGTTTATTGGCGTTGTCGTTACATTTTGGGGCGGCAATCCTAATAACCCTGCGACACAAACTAGCACACAACAGGCCTTGTTCGGTGATTTTCTCGCGTTATTAGCGGGGCTGTGTTGGGCAGCAACCACTGTGGTTATTCGCACAACGGCTTTGAGTAAAGCACCCGCCACCGAAACCTTACTTTATCAATTACTGATTGCTTGTTTTATCTTGTTACTGGCCGCTTGGTTTTTGGGCGACTTTTACTTCCGTTCAACGCCCTTAGTCTGGAGCGGCCTACTATTCCAAAGCGTCATGATTTCGTTTGCCAG
This sequence comes from Thiolinea disciformis DSM 14473, assembly GCF_000371925.1. Lineage (GTDB taxonomy): Bacteria > Pseudomonadota > Gammaproteobacteria > Thiotrichales > Thiotrichaceae > Thiolinea > Thiolinea disciformis. The sequence continues at coordinate 1,502 of NZ_AQVE01000028.1, forward strand.
TTTTCTGATCTGGTTTGGCTTATTAAAACGCTATCTCGCCTCACAGTTAGGGGTTTTTTCTTTCTTAACTCCCTTATTTGGCATTGTATTTGGCGTCCTACTCCTGAATGACCCCATTGAAACACGGTTTATCATCGGCTCGGCGTTAGTGTTAGCGGGTATTATCCTCGTGAGCGGCCATACTTGGTTCATGCAAATCATGACAAGCCCTAGAAAATCCTCATAAAAATCAGATTATCTTAGATAATTTTCAAGAAATAATACTCTAGTTAAAATGGTATTTTCTAAAAAAAATACACTATGATTAATAACAATAATAAACTTTGGTTCATCTTTGGCGGCGCTCTATTGGTATCAGGCTGTACGTCTAATGCACCAATTCGGCAAGAATTGCTTAATAAACAGGTGGCAAGCCTTACTCACAACCCCGAAGAAATCAGGTTACTGACAATCGACGGTGAAAATGCTGTTGAAGAGCGCGTTGCCGTGTTGAAGCCAATCGCTCACAAAGAATTAAAACCCGGACTACATAAAGTCACCGCACAGCTCAATTGGTCTAACTATAGCTATGTTATGGGCACAAGCATAGTCATCAAATCCACTAGCCCAGAAATTAAACAAGCCTGCTTTATGGCACAAGCGGGGGATTATTTAGTGGTTGGAGCTGAACTACTCCCTACTGGAAAACTTTTTAACTCACTTCGAGCCATGCCATGGAACATTAGAATTAGTGATGGCCACTCGCCAGTGTCTTTAAGCACGCCACAAAAAGCTATCCCCTTAATCCCTTGCCCGTAAATTAGAACAACAAAACTGGATTAATGCTCAATGAAAAAAATAATAAGACTCTGTGCAACCGCTTTTACTTTACTGCTGCCCTTTAGTGTCTCAGCTGAGCAGTCTGTTTTTCTTGAAATCGGTGCCCAATCCGGCGGTGATAAAGTGGCACAGAATATTAGTGGGGGCGATGATTATTCCGCTGGCAGTGGTGCAGTCATTGGTGCTGGTGTAAAAAAATCGCTGAACGCCAAGGTCGACTTTAAGGCGACAGCAGCTGCTCGTTATCAAGGTGGAAACGATAGTGCCTATGCCAGTGGCTTAGTCGCAGAAGGTGCAGCCTTGTATAAATTCAATAATCAATGGTCTATGGGTGGCGGCTTACATGGTGACTTTGCTAGTAAAGTCAAAGACTCACAAGGAACGGTTACCAAATTCGATGACGCGTTTGCGCCGATGATGTTAGTGGATTGGAGCTATACACCGGGGATTTCCATCGGTGGGAAATATATTGCAGCCGATTATAAAACGACCACAGGAAAAGATTATAATGGCAATCAAGTAGCCATCTACGTTCATTTTAATGCTTTTTAACTCGGACACCTAAATAGGAAAAAGGCTATTATTCAATAGCCTTTTGCAGCATTTAATACGCTATCAAATACTCGCAATCAACTGATTAAATAGCGCACTAGGACGCATGACTTCGCTGGTTTTCACCGGATCAATATAATAATAGCCACCTAAATCTACTGGCTTGCCTTGAACACCGTTTAACTCAGCCACAATCTTGGCCTCATTTTCGGTGAGTGCTTTAGCCAATGGTGCAAATTTAGCCGCTAATTCGGCATCTTCGGTTTGATTAGCTAGCTCTTGTGCCCAGTACATAGCTAAGTAGAAATGGCTACCACGATTGTCAATCTCGCCGACTTTACGTGATGGAGATTTATTGTTGTCCAATAACTTCTCAGTCGCGTGATCTAAGGCATTAGCTAGTATTTCAGCTTTCTTACTACCTGTTTTTTGCGCAACGTCTTCAATTGATACCGTTAACGCTAAAAACTCACCTAAGGAATCCCAACGTAGGTAGTTTTCTTTCACCAATTGTTGTACGTGCTTAGGTGCAGAACCACCCGCCCCCGTTTCAAATAAGCCACCACCCGCCATTAAGGGCACAATAGATAGCATTTTGGCACTAGTACCTAATTCCAGAATCGGGAATAAGTCGGTGAGGTAATCCCGTAGAATATTACCCGTTACCGCAATCGTATCGAAACCCCGGAACGCACGTTCTAAGGTGAAACGCATCGCACGTAATTGCGACATAATGTGGATTTCCACACCGGTTAAATCATACGCTTCTAAATAGCGATTTACCTTTTTGATGAGTTCGTTTTCATGGGGACGATAAGGGTCTAACCAGAATACGGCTGGAGTCTTAGATAAACGTGCACGAGTTACAGCTAATTTTACCCAATCTTTGACCGCCGCATCTTTGGCTTGACACATACGCCAAATATCACCCTCTTCCACATTTTGTACCATCAAGACTTTGCCTTGATCGTCCACAATACGCGCTTCACCCGCTTCAGGGATTTCAAAGGTTTTATCGTGGGAACCGTATTCTTCGGCTTGCTGTGCCATCAGACCTACGTTTGGTACAGTACCCATAGTACGTGGGTCAAATGCGCCATTGGTTTTACAGAAGTTGATCACTTCTTGGTAAATCCGCGCGAAGGTACTTTCTGGTTGCACGGCTTTGGTATCGTGCATTTTACCATCTGGCCCCCACATTTTACCGCCATCACGAATCATCGCTGGCATAGATGCATCCACAATCACATCATTAGGGGCATGTAGATTGGTAATACCTTTATCCGAATCCACCATCGCTAAGCGGGGACGTTCGGCTTCTTCGGCTTTAATCGCAGCAAGAATTTCGTCCTGCTGTTCTTGAGGTAAGGTTTTGATTTTCTCATGGACGCTGCTCATGCCATTATTCGGTTTTACCCCGATTTGCTTGAACAGATCACCGTATTTAGCAAATAAATTTTTGTAGAAGGTTTTGACCGCATGCCCGAATACAATCGGATGCGATACTTTCATCATGGTCGCTTTGACGTGTAAAGAGAATAAAATATCAGTTTCTTTGGCATCATTGATTTCTTCTTCATAGAAATCACATAATGCTTTTTTGCTCATAAACATGCTGTCAATGATTTCGCCTTCCAAGATATGTGTCTTAGGCTTTAATACAATGACACGACCGTCTTTCGTCACTAAGTCCATGGTCACATCGCATTCACGATCCATGGTCATGGATTTTTCACCGTGATAGAAGTCACCATGTGTCATGTGTGAGACGTGCGTACGGGAAGCATGGCTCCATTTACCCATTTTATGAGGATTGTTGCGTGCGTAACGTTTAACCGCAGCAGGTGCACGCCGATCCGAGTTACCTTCACGTAATACAGGATTTACCGCACTCCCAGAAACCTTGGCATAACGCTTAACAATCGCTTTTTCTTCTTCCGTTTGTGGATTTTCTGGGTACTCAGGAACCATGTAACCCTTAGCCCGTAACTCTTTAATGGCTGCCGTTAATTGTGGCATAGAGGCACTAATATTGGGCAACTTAATAATATTAGTAGCAGGGTCTTGCGTCAGACGCCCTAACTCACCGAGATTATCAGGAACGCGCTGGTCTTCGGTTAAATAATCAGGGAACTCCGCTAAAATACGCGCGGCCACCGAAATATCAGAAGTCACTACCTCAATACCTGCAGGTTTTGCAAACGCCTGAATAATGGGTAAAAACGAGTAAGTGGCTAGTAGCGGGGCTTCATCGGTTAGGGTGTAAATAATTTTAGAGTGCGTAGTCATAGTAATCCTTGGTGGTCAAGCTGTGACAACAAGCCCTTTGGTGTGGGCTAAATTTTGGTGCACTATTCTACTATATCTAGAAAGGGATAGACAAAAGCTTCGTTTGCCAGTTAGAACATCGCGCTCTTAGCGATTTTTCTGTTTTACGGCTAGCGATCAACCAAACTAATGAAGTTTGAGTTTCCCCGAGTGCGATAATCAATAAGACACTTATAATTGCCAAACAACAATTCGTTGCCGATCGGCACTCGCGTGGAGCGTTGCTAGGTGGTCGGTGTGTAAAAAGTATAGTGGGGTGGCAATTGTGTTGATCGTATTGTTGGCTTGACCACTTAAATAGTACATCCCCAGAGCGCACGAAGATCGCATACTTAAGAAGCAAACAGGGAGTGTCTAAGGGCAATGGTATTTGCAGTTCTGAGTGTGGCGTCGTGATCGAAGCCAAGTGCATGGGTGGTGAGGGCAGATAGGAAGAAGATGAAATAGTTGACCGTGAAGTGCTAGTGGTGCGAAAGCCTCGCTGGATGGGGCTTTGGAAGATACACAGTTCTTTTTACAGTCTCAAAATCACTCTAAAACTGCTCTAAAATGATACTGATAATACATGCTAATAATATACCCCCTACAATAATGGCTGCCCACTTTTGTCCTCTAGTTTTGATCTGTCCAACACCACCAATTCCCATTCCCATATCACTCACCACGCAATTCCTGAATAACCTCGATCATGTGTAATTCCTCCACCAACTTGTCCAATGTTAGTAGTGTTGTTTGCTGTTTTACCTGCGCCCAACCCAACAACGGTTGCTATTGCTCCACTTGAAGAAACTACAACTCCACCACCAAGTATACCATAAGCAACATTACCGCTCCCTGCATAACCTGCAATAAAATTATTCGTATCTCCCCGAGCAACACTTGACTAATTAAGCCAACCCCAGTCACAGTAGTGCCTATAGCGACGGAATTAGGCATAGCTTTATTTCCACCGAAACCAACAAAGGAATGGCCATCCCTAGAAAATGTCCCCCATACGCTAAGCACATATAAATCTAACTGAAAATTCACGAAATCTGGCCTGCGTGCTAAATTAGATACCCCAGTACAACCAAATGCATGGTTCCATGCCCAGTCTGTAGACTGCCCAACTTCATGGTAAGTATCTGGTGCAAGTGATTCCCAGAACAAACCTTTTGGATCAGTGAAATTTAAGGGGTTCTGCCCCACGTACCCATAAGTATTCAAGCCACCGGCCAATCTAATCGGATCAGAACTAATATACCGCCCCATTTTCGGATCATAATAACGATTCCAATTGTAATGCAGCCCTGATTCCGCATCATAATACTGCCCAGGAAAGCGCAAGTTAATCACAGTGGCAATTGAGTCATTATCTGGATCTTGTATTGGGGCTGTCGTTCCAAAGGCATCCGATTCCCAACTCCAAATCCGGCGCTTATCGGCGGGCAAACTCGCATTACTATCGGACGCATAGCGTACTGTCCCTAAATGATCAGTATGCAGATAAATCAACTTACCTTGTGCAGAAGCATTGTAAGGACTATTTGCAGCCTATAGCACTGCGATTGGGGTATTAGCATCATCATAAAAATAGAGTGCTTGTCTCACATACAAAGCTAGAGCCGGTTTACCAGCTCTTAGCTTGGGAGCTTCAAGCGTTTTTCCCAAAGCTCGTGATAAATCGGTTCAGCTTGGTCATAGAGTGTCTGTAACTCAGCGCTTAATTCACCGTGCGATTCCTGCCATTGTCCGAATCCGGTCGATTTCCACACCGAGTCATACCAATGCTGCGCCCACACTCCATCGCTCTCTCGCTGCCCCGCAGGCCAGCGCAACATTTGCTCATAAAATGGAATCTCGCAATAGTCACATAAGGCTTCTAAATAGCGGCGGGGTTGATGCAGAAAATCGTTGGCATCAATAACCAACGGCTCACCAACTTTATTTCTCACCCACTCGTACAAACGCCATTGTTGCGGCAAACCAATATCCTCCAAATTAACTTCGGTGCGTTTTTTGGCGTAAGACAACAAGACCTCTTTGGGATCACGTAATAAAAAACAATGCTTGAGTTGTCCCAACCAATCCATTGGATAATGGGGCAACATATGATGGGTCATGTGTTTTTGATAAAACAAGCCAGTTGGATTGGGTGTGGTGCATTGTTGAATCACTTTCCCGACGTCCGCTTCGTGATGCTGCAAAATTTCCTCACGCATAGGATGATCCAAGCCAGTTTGTGCCAAATAAGCAGCATAAAAAGGCTCATCCCATACCACGGTATCAGGGCGATTTTCCCAAGCACGCATCATTGCGGTTGATAAATTACGTGGCCCCGACCACATCGCTACTATTGGCAACATAAATCATTCTCTCCATCCATGATTTTAGAGTACTTGCTTTAAAGCATCGCGCTTAATGAGTTTTTTATAAGAATCGCGCAAATGCAATAACATTCCCCCCGCTTCACCGTTACCAATTGTACGCCCATCGATTTCAAATACTGGCGTTTGTGCGCCAAAAGTGCCTGTTAAAAAAGCCTCATCCGCGCTATAAGCTTCCAACAACGAGAAATTTTTCTCAAAAACCGGAATATTTTCTTCGCGGCAAATCTCAATCACTTTGCGGCGCGTAATGCCATTCATGCAATAATCACCGCTTGAAGTCCACACTTCACCTTTACGCACGATAAAAAAATTACAAGCATTAGTGGTATTCACAAAGCCAAAAGGATCCAGCATTAACGCCTCATCCGCTCCCGCTTTACGCGCATGAATCAGAGGAATAATACAATTCAATTTAGAGTGTGAATTTAATTTTGGATCTTGCGTTAACGGTAAACCACGATGTTGTGGAGTGGTATATAAGCGAATACCATTTTTTAATACCGACTCATCGGGCTTGCTAAATTCTGCAATAATAACGATGGTTGAACCATAAATACTCAAGCGTGGGTCTTGAAACGGTTTACGCTTGCGTCCACGGGTTACCATTAAACGAATATGCACATCCGTCGTCATACTATTCGCTTTCAAAGTCGCCCACAAAGCTTCCACCAATTGCGCACGCGTCAAACCAATCTCTAAATCAATACAATACGCCGCTTCATAAAGACGATCTAAATGATCATCCAAGAAAGCAATAACCCCATCGTATAAGCGTAACCCTTCCCACACACCATCACCTAGTAAAAAACCTGAGTCGTAGACGGATACCTTCGCGTCCTCGCGCGGGACAATATCACCATTCACATAGATTTTTATGTGGTCATTCCGCTCATCAAATTCGGCTTCGTGGGTACTACGGCTCATGTTATTAGACTCCGTCAAGAAAACTGGCTGGCACTTTAGGTATCTTACACATAAAATCGCCGTTTTTGCGCACTTCTAAAACCCTATGAAAAAAATCGAACAAGCTTTTGAGCACTTGCTATTTGCAAGCCGTTGGCTAATGGCACCGGTGTATCTTGCGCTGATTGTCACGCTAATTATTATGATGATTAAGGCGATCAAACAACTGTTTGGCCTTATGGCAACGATGATGAGCGCTGATGGGCAAGAAATTATTGTGGGCGTACTCTCAATTGTTGATGTCTCGCTGATTATGAATCTTCTGATTATTATTATTTTTAGCGGCTATGAGAACTTCGTGTCGAAAATGGAAGATTTACATGAGCACGCGGATCGCCCAGATTGGATGGGGCATATTGGCTTTACCGATTTGAAATTGAAATTGATTGGCTCGATTGTTGCGATTTCAGGCGTTGAATTATTGAAAGTTTTTATGCATGTCAATAGCGCGACCGATCGTGAATTAGCGTGGATGGTGGGTATTCATCTAACTTTTGTCATTTCTGGCGTACTTTACGCATGGATGGATAGAATTAACCATGCCATTCCCGCTCACCACAGCTCACAGGATGCTAATCATTAAAGTGAGGCTGGTCTAACACAATCAATTCCCTGTCAAATCGTTATGGCGTAAACTTTAGAGAAACCTTATATAAGGATTCGATCATGAAATTTAAAGTGGAAAAGATGATGTGTAGCGGATGCACTAGCACAGTGAAAGCTAAGCTGGAAGCCTTAGCAGGCGTGACCGCCGTTCGGGTTGATTTGGCCTCAGGGACGGCTGAGGTAGAAGGTACGATCATACCACAACAAGTGATCGATACTTTGCAAGCAGCCGGTTATCCGACTCGTTTACAAAGCGCATGACCACACCTGCAAACCTACGGCTTTCCATAGCGGGCATGATGTGTGCAGGCTGCGTCAAGGCGGTTGAAACCGCGTTAAGCAGCGTTTCAGGTGTGGAACAGGCTATGGTGAATTTGGCTGAACGCACTGCACTGGTAAAAGGCTGCCCCAATGAAAGCGAATTGGTGCAAGCCGTGCGTAAGGCTGGTTTCGATGCCGCCATCATGCGCGGACGCCAAGCCGATACCGAAAAAGAAGCTTTCGAACGCGCCCAATATAAGCAGTTGTGGCAACGCACTGGGGTCGCTGGCTTAGCAGGCGGCTTTCTTTTCATTGCTGACATGCTGCTAGGTATACTGCCCAGTATGCACGGTTCAGGGCATTGGTTTTGGCTGGGCGTAAGCCTAGTAACACTCGCCATTATGGTGTATAGCGGCGGTCATTTTTTCAAAGGTGCGTGGCAACAGCTCAAACATCGTAGCAGCAATATGGATACCCTGATCGCGCTCGGTACGGGTACGGCATGGCTTTACTCCACGCTGGTTGTCTTATTCCCCGCCCAATTTCCTAGCCTTGCTCACCATGCCTATTTTGAATCCGCCTTGGTCATTATTGCCTTTATCAATTTCGGTCATGCGCTAGAAATGCGTGCACGCGGACAAACCACCCAAGCGATTAAAAGCTTAATGAATTTGCAGCCTCCCATGGCACTGACCATACGTAACGGAGTTGAGATTGAACTTCCCTTGGAGGAGGTCGGATTACAGGAAACCTTACGTGTCCGTGCGGGTGAGCGAATACCTTTAGATGGTAGCGTGTTGGAAGGCGAGACCTATGTAGACGAGTCTATGTTGACAGGCGAGCCTTTGCCGGTACACAAGCAAACGGGCGATACCGTCACGGGCGGCACTATGAATAGTTCCGGTACTTTTCTGATGAAGGTCAGCCATATTGGTGCGGATACGGTACTGGCACAAATTATTGAACGCGTGCGCGAAGCCCAAAGCTCCAAACCAGCCATTGCGCAATTAGCAGATAAAATTGCTTCAGTATTTGTACCCTTGGTAGTCAGCATTGCCCTACTCACCTTTGTACTCTGGTATTGGCTCGGCTCAGACCCCAAACTAGGCTATGCGCTGGTAGCTTCGATGACTGTAATCGTGATTGCCTGTCCCTGTGCTTTGGGCTTGGCAACACCAATAGCCATTATTGCTGGCGTTGGCAAAGCGGCTCAACACGGCATCTTGATACGTAATGGTGATGCCTTACAGCAAGCCGCCTCACTTGACACGATTGTATTAGATAAAACCGGCACCTTGACTCAAGGTAAACCACAGGTTCAAAGCATTCTTCCAGCATCCAGCTATGACGCCAACACGGTCTTACAGCTCGCCGCCAGCTTAGAACAAGGGTCTGACCACCCCTTGGCACAAGCGTTACGCAGTAGCGCACACCAAGCGGGGCTAAATGACTTAACGATTACTGATTTTCATAATAGCAGTGGCTATGGTGTACATGCTAAGTACCAGCAGCAAACATACTACTTGGGTAATGTGCGCTTGATGGAAGCGCAGCATCTATCCTTAACGGAATGGCAAAGCGCACTCCAGAATCTCGAACAACAAGCACAAACGCCCGTTTTTCTCGCGACACAACAACAAATCATCGCGCTATTTGGCCTAGCGGATCCCCCGAAACTAGACGCCAAAACTAGCATTGCTGCCTTACAAGACCAAGGCTTAAACGTCATTATGTTGAGCGGCGATCGTCAAGCTGTTGCCAATCAAGTAGCGCAGCAGCTAGGCATTAAAACTGTATATGCTGACATGCTGCCCGAAACCAAATTACAAACTATTGAAAAACTACAACAGCAAAGACATAAGGTTGCGATGGTAGGCGATGGGATTAATGATGCCCCGGCCCTCGCTCGCGCCAATGTAGGACTTGCGATTGGCGCTGGCACCGATGTTGCGATAGCGGCAGCCGATGTGACCTTGATAGGGGGTTCTTTACAAGGTATTGCACGTGCTATCACCATTTCCAAAGCCACGGTGCGGACTATTCACCAAAATCTGTTTGGTGCATTTATTTATAATATTATTGCGATTCCTGTCGCCGCCGGCGTGCTCTATCCTTTCACAGGTGTCTTATTAAATCCAATGATTGCAGGTGCTGTGATGGCCTTATCGTCTGTGACCGTTGTGGCAAATGCGAATCGACTCACGCGTTTAAAACTCGCTTAACACCACTCAATAAAAATTTTTTCGCTTACCCCGTAAACATTTCAAGATTCCTTCGTCTGTAGTGATGAATGCGCTGCAAACCCAGTACGCAACCTCTTCATCGACTAAGCAAGGAGTTTGTTATGTTCTTATTTAAGCGTTTATCTCTCTGGAACCGCCTTTGCGTATTACCCTGCCTGATTGCGAGTACAGTAAGCCTTGCAGATACTTATGAGCTGGAGCGTGATACTTGTGGTGAATATTCGGCCAAAGCTGTTTATCAATTCCACTCCCAAGCGTTAGCGAATTGTGGCTTTTCCGATGCGCGCTGGAATGCTGATGGTGCTGGACAGCATCATTGGTGTCGCACAGTTAGACCCATCGAGGCCGAACGCGAGACGGCTGCTCGTGCCGAATTACTCATGAAATGCTTAAACCCACAGGGCAGTATTAACAAAAATGACTTACAGGTTCCCATTTCTACACTAAATAGCGAACTGGTGAATGCCGCCGGACGCGGCGCTACTGAACGGATGCAACAAGTCATTGCCGCAGGTGCTGATCTAGCGAAATACCAAGATAGCTTAATGCAATCTGCCCTTAGCTCCCAAAATACGAAAACCATTAGCTTTTTAATGCAGATTGGTTTATCGCTTACCAAACAAAATCAAAGTCCTTTGGAGAATTTTATTACCTATGGCAAAGAAACCAAAGAAAACCTAAAAACTTTAAAATGGCTATTAAGTCAAGGTGTCAATCCGAATATGATTGGACAGTCTTCTTATACCCCTTTATACCATGCTATTACGCGAGAAAATCCCGAGGTCGTTACTTTACTCTTACAATCGGGCGCTAATCCAAACATCGATATTCGCGGTAAAAATTGCACAACTAATATGCCGATGGACTCAGCGGTGGATACGGGTAAAGAAAATATTATTGCCCTATTACGTAGAGCCGGAGCGAAACCCCAAGCGCAATGCAATCGTAATTAAGGTAAATCTTTTACCACACGAAACCCCAAGACGTAACTGCGATCTAATAATGACGCTGGGCTACGCGCTGCTGACCGAGCGCTGGCGGGTACATTATCCCATCCACCACCACGCCGCGCTCGGAAAGCATTTTGGCTGCAAGTCTCTTGAGTACTTGCAGTGATTTGATAGGTTTGTTGCCAACAATCGGCAGTCCACTCCCAAACATTGCCCGCCATATCATGTAAACCAAACGGATTTGCGGCAAATTGCCCCACTGGCGCTGTTTGTGCCCACTGATCCTTCCCTTCAACACCAAGGATATTGGCAAAATTCCGATCTGGCTGACTCCCCCAATAAAATGCAGTAATTTTTCCACCACGCGCCGCATATTCCCATTCAGCCTCGGTGGGTAAGCGATACGAATGCCCTGTCTTTTTGGATAACCACTCTGCATAAGCCTGTGCATCTTGCCAACTGACACACACAACAGGGTGTACGGGGGGTTGGGTAAAACTAGGATTACGCCAATTATGATTAGGACTAATGACCCAAGCACTGGGTTTCTGTAAGTCTTGAATCGCACAACCCTGCTGTTGAAATTCGGCGGTAGTCACATAACTCGTGTCATCGACAAAACGTTTAAACTGCTGCACAGTAATCTCATGCCGTGCTATCGCAAACCCTTTCACCTGCACGCTATGCGCCGGATACTCATTCTCACGACAGCCCCCTAATTGGTCATCCCAACCGGCCGTACACCCCATCGTGAAACTACCTGCCGCCAATGCAATCATTTGTGGCATATCACTTGGTGGTGCAGCCGCCGGAATCATAGGTTGTGTTGTAGTTGGAGTGGAAACAGCGCTAGATAAAGTTGTTGGCTGTGATAACCACCAGCCCAAACCTAGGCCAGCCCCTAATAACCCAAGCCCGACTACCACTAACAAGCTAAGCGTTTTACCACGGGAAGACCTCAAACGTTCACGCCGTAACTGCTCACTGCGCTGATAAAAAGCCGCTGCTTGTTCAGGACTAATCACCGCCGTTTGCTCACGGGCTTGCCGCCACAATAACACTTGTCTGACAGCTTCGGCTTCCTCATCATCACCCTTACCTGCTACTGGCAGACGCTTACCTGAAACCACCTCGTCCCAAGCCTCAGTTTCGTGTTCATTTTCGTCCGCCATTAGCATAACTCCTGTTTCAATTGCCACACCCTGTCACGCAAACCGGACAAACGCTTGGCAATTGCCCCAATGGTGCGACCAGTACGCTCAGCAATTTCACTATTGCTCAAGCCCTGCACATAATCAGTGTAAATTGCCATGTCTGCGGCTCCCGTTGGCTGGCGTGCAATTTCATCAAATACGCGCTCCAAACAATCAACTTGGTTATATAAATCTTGATCTGCAAACGCGAGTGATAGGGTATTTTCTTCTGCAACAGCTACCAGTGTGCCATCCAAATCCGGCTCAAATACCTTTTTCTTAGTTTGATAGTGGCGTAAGCGATCAATATATTCATTGCGCACAATCGAAAATAACCAAGCGCTACAATTTTCTGACAAGTGCTGAGAATGATTAAGGATTTTAATGGCGACTTCTTGCAAAATATCCTGCTGATCTTCAGCACTGAGCGGATAATGGCGATATGCACAGGATTGAATATAGCGCGTCAGCACCGATAAAAGCTTTGCACCCTTATCGCCGCGCTGCTCCACGAAATGTAGTAACATTTCCTGGCACTGTGTATCAGCCACAAACCTGGTTTCGCTCAATAAAACTCACTCCTTGAGTCTACATTAGAAGACCGAAGCTACTTTCCGAACCAATTTTTTAAATTCGTGAAAAAGCTCTTTTTAACTGCTTGTGGTTGTTCTGGCTCGGTAGTGCTAAGCGGAATCCATTCTGGATCAAAATAACGCCGGCCATCCTTACTTAGGCCGGGTCGCCAAGCACGTGTGCCCTCAAAAAAGTAATGCGTCACCTGAGAATGCCTAGAGAGCGCTTTGTTGTTTTGTGGCGATCCCCCATGAATTAAATTAGATGCCCAAATTAAGGCTTGACCCTTTTTTAATAGACCATACTCCTCTTTAAGCCCCATCTTTGCTGCTTCATTCATAACGTATTTCAAATACGGGCCATAATACTGATAATCTGGCGCTAAGCCCGCCTCTTCAAAATTAATTTCTGGGAGCTTATTGCTATGCGGGTAATAAACTAAAGGGCCTTGATCAGCACCGATATCTTCTAACGCCACCCAAACCCCACACATCAAGCCAAAGGGTTCAGAATTAAAATGAATATAATCCACATGAGCCGCTTGCTCAGTACCTTTATAGAAATTTAAGGTTTGAAAAGGAAGTGGCTGCTTTTGATAAATTTGCTTTAAGGCTTCAATAACCCGTGGAAAAGTTGCGATAGCTTTCACATTATCATTGATTTTCCACGCATCCTGAATACGATTTTCATCCGCATAAACCACATTGTCAGGTTTTACGCCATCAACCCAATACTTTAAAAATTCGCTCTTAGTATTTTCTAAGATTTCATCAGGAATTAAGGTATCGAAAACGATATATCCCCTATCATTAAAATCATTTATTTGATTAGCACTCAAAATCATAAATTTTTCTCGCAAAAATAATTTCTTATATAGCATTAAATCAATCAGCTTTTACCAATTATTACTCATTAATAAGTCTAATACTTGAACTTACTAGGAGAACGCTGGCTAGCATTGAATTTTAGGACATTTTATATCATCCTAGCCGCCCCTTTAACCCCCTAGCATTGGAGCGTTGCCGTTTGTGCGCTTAAGCAAAATCCGCATTGCTGGCTTTAAAAGTTTTGTTGATCCGGTCACGCTAGATTTACGGAGTAATCTCGTTGGTATACTTGGTCCCAATGGCTGTGGTAAGTCCAATACGATTGATGCCGTGCGTTGGGTTATGGGCGAAAGTTCAGCTAAGCATTTGCGTGGGCAATCCATGGATGACGTTATTTTTAACGGTTCCTCAGCACGCAAACCTGTGGGTGTCGCTTCCGTCGAGTTAGTGTTTGATAATAGCGCAGGACAATTGGGCGGTGCTTACGCTAATTATCAAGAAATCGCCATTAAACGCCAAGTAAGCCGCGATGGTAGTTCCAAATTCTTTTTAAATGGCTCGCGTTGCCGCCGCCGCGATATTACCGACATCTTCCTCGGCACTGGCTTAGGACCGCGCAGTTACGCAATTATTGAACAAGGCATGATCTCACGGATGATCGAAGCCAAGCCGGAAGAATTGCGCATCACCTTGGAAGAAGCCGCGGGTATTTCACGCTATAAAGATCGCCGCAAAGAAACCGAAACGCGCATTGCCAGTACCCGCGAAAACCTAGAGCGCCTCACGGATTTGCGCGAAGAACTGGATAAAAATCTCCAAAAACTCGATAAACAAGCTAAAGCGGCTGAACGCTTTCGTGAGTTGGAAGCGGAACACAGCCGTTTAAACGCACTCCATTTATACTTGCAACTCCATGCGCTTCAGCAACAACATGACGATTTAATTGAGCAATTACGACAAGCCTCAGAGCGCTACCAAGCGCAATTAGCGCAGGTTGAGCAACAAACCCAACACCTTGAATCGTTGCGTGAACAAGCCAGTGTCGCGCACGAACAACGCAATCAGGTTCAAGATCGATATTATCAAGCCAGCACTGAAGTGAGCCGCCTCGAGCAAAGTATTCAATTTCAACAACAAACGCGACAGCGTCAACAAGAAAATTTGCAACGTCTTCAACAGGCTTTGGACGAAGCACAACGCGATGTTACACAAGATCGTAAGCGTTTAGTGGAACTAGAACAGCAAACTTACGCTTTAGAACCCAAACTGGCTCTAACGGTAGACCAAGTGAAGCAATGGGAAGCCAGTTTATGGGAGGCTGAGCAAGCTTTTGAAACCAGCCAAACACAATGGCAACAATTGCAACAACAATTAGCGGAACCAAGCCGCCAAGCACAAGTGGAGAAAACGCGTATTGAGCAATTTGAGAAACAGATCCAGCACGAGCAACAACGTTTAAGCCGTTTACAACAGGATTTAGCCTGTCTTCCACCCATGCATGAGCTGAATTTATCGCATTTAGAGGCAGAATTAGACACGGTTGTAGCACAACATACAGAAGCCGAACAACAATTACACCAGCAAACCGAACAGCTAAACCAAACGCGCCAAGCCTTACGTGCCTTGCAAATTATCCTCGATCAAGAACGCTCACAGCGTCAAACCCTACAAGGTAAAATCGCAGCATTAGCGGTGTTACAGCAATCTGATTTATCAAAAGATAATGAGTTACAACAAACTTGGCTGACTGCACAACATTGGCAGGCTAAACCTCGATTAGCAGAAGTATTAGAAGTAGAAACAGGTTGGGAGTTGGCCATAGAAACCGTATTGGAGCGTTTATTAGATGCCCCGTTATTAGAAGACTTATCCGCTTGGCTAGCTGAGCAACATCACCTAGAAAGTAACGGTTTACGTTTATTAGCCGCAAATGCTTGTGAAAGTTCTTTCGCTGCTAATAGCTTGGCTCAGAAAATCAAACAACCGCTGATTGCACAACAATTATTAAAAAACGTGTTTTACGCGGAAAATTTAGCAGAAGCGTTGGCACAACGTGAGAAGTGGACGGATGACATTTCTTATGTGACACGGGATGGCGTTTGGCTGAGCAAGCTCTGGTTACAGTTGCCGCCGCTTGAACAAGCGCACAATGGCGTCTTACAAAGGCAGCAGAAAATTCGGGAGCTGGGCCAGCAATTGGACGTGCTGGAAGCGAGCTTGGCACAGCGACAGGCTGAACAAGACCAGTTAAGATTACAGCTAGAGGCGTTAGAGCAGGCACAACAACAATTACAAAGCGATACTAATCGCTTGCATCGCCAAGAATCCGAATTAAAAAGCCGCTTAAGTCATGAGCAACAACGCTTAACACAAGTTACCCAGCGCCGTACCCAGTTAGAAAGCGATATACAGGAAAGCTTAGCGCGCCAAGTGGAACAACAGGCTGAGTGGCAGCACTCTGAGAAGCAATATCAGCTAGCATTAGCCCTGTTGGAAACCTTAACTGAGCAATATGAGGTTTTGAGTGCACGACGTGATAACCAGCAACAACAATTACAACACTTACGCAGTCAGTTGCGCCACGCGCAAACCCAGCAGCATGAATTACACTTTTCCTTAGAAACTTGCCGCACGCAAACACAAGCAACAGAACTTCAACTGGAAAGAGCACAAAATCGTTTAGAAGTACTGGAAGCGCAGCATGAAGAACTGACCGCACAAGTGCTTGATGTCGATCAACCACTTGAATTATTAGCCGAAAACTTGAGCGAAGCGCTGGTGCAACGGGATGAAATTGCGCAAACTTTACAAGTCGCTAAACAGGCGCTTCAAAATTTAGAGCAGGCCATTCGTAGCCAAGACCAACTGCGCCAACAAGCCGAGCGTGAAGCCGAAGTGCGACGCTCAAAGCAGGAGCAGTTAAAACTCGATTGGCAAGCCGTGAATATTCGCCAGCAGAATTTGCAAGCGCAACTTGCACAAACAGGTTTTGAGCAGAGCGATTTAGAACGCGACTTAGCACATACGGAAACGGCCGATCTACTACTTATTCAGCAGCGTTTGGATCAATTAGCCGCTAGTATTAAACGGCTTGGTGCAATTAATCTAGCGGCGCTGGATGAGTATCGTGAACAGCATGAGCGTAAAGTTTATTTGGATGAGCAACATGCCGATTTAATCAGTGCACTGGAAACACTCGAAGCGGTCATGCGTAAAATTGATCGTGAAACCCGTGCGCTTTTTAAAGAAACTTTCGAGCAAGTCAATAACCGCTTGGGTGAAATGTTTCCGCGTTTATTTGGCGGAGGCGAATGTTATTTAGAAATGACAGAACAGGATTTATTGACTACAGGCATTCGAATTATGGCTCGTCCACCAGGGAAACGTTTGTCGAGTATTTATTTAATGTCAGGTGGCGAAAAGGCACTGACCGCCGTAGCATTAGTCTTTGCCATTTTTGAATTGAATCCTGCACCTTTTTGCATGTTGGATGAAGTTGATGCACCTTTAGATGAGGCCAATGTCGGGCGGTTTTGTTCATTGGTGCGGCATATGGCAGAACGTGTACAATTTATATTCATCACCCATAATAAAACTACGATGGAACTTGCCGAAAACCTGATCGGTGTTACCATGCGTGAAGCTGGTGTATCTCGGCTTGTGAGTGTTGATGTAGCCGAAGCAGTTAAATTAGCAGGCGTTTAAAGTAGCTTAGAGGATGAAGCTACTGGCATAACAAAGGAAGCACACTGTGGAAATTTTAAGCCTACTTATCATGGCTCTTGGTGTAGTGGCTTTATTAGCCATCTACTTTTATGCACGCGCCTCACGCAAAGGCGCTCCCCAACAGCGTAAACTACCGCCGATTCATCAAATCAATGATAGTTCTGGCAAAGAAACGTCTTCCATTTTGGAGGATCATCCGGCACGCGATGGCAAAATACCCAATGCGCCGACCAAAAGTATGTCCGATTTAATCGGTGAATCTGAAGCAGGTATGCATTCACACTCGACTAATCCTAACACGGTATCCAGCGATCCTACTGCGAGTAAATCTTCGCAAGT
Source organism: Thiolinea disciformis DSM 14473 (assembly GCF_000371925.1). GTDB lineage: Bacteria > Pseudomonadota > Gammaproteobacteria > Thiotrichales > Thiotrichaceae > Thiolinea > Thiolinea disciformis. The sequence goes on from NZ_AQVE01000028.1 coordinate 19,251, forward strand.
TATTTTATTTATTGCTGCCCCTACTAATGAAGAATTTACGGGATCTGAAGTCTTAGAAGCCTTAGATAGCGCTGGTTTAGTGTTTGGTGATATGCATGTTTATCATCGTTTAGTGCTAGGACCACAAGGCGAACAGAGCTTATTTTATGTCGCCAATGGTATTAAGCCATGGACCCTAGTGCCGGAAGAAATGGCCATCAGTAGCACACCAGGTTTATCGTTAATTCTCAATCTACCTAGCGCTATTCCAAATCATGAAGCGATTCGTGACTTTGTGCATACTGCCCAGCAAGTGAATCAGCTTTTAGGTGGTATATTAAAGAATCAGAACCAACAAGTGGTGAGTGATGCTGAATTAAATGCTTACTTGGCAAGTTAATATCTTTACCTTATAGCGATTAAGCACGAAGCAAACCAAAAGTTGCTTACTTGCCTCACCCACAGACGAACTACATCACTTAATGAATATCCACTCCATTCCATTTGGTACGACAAACTGGTCAGATATCGCTCCCACCGAACATCACGGTGAAACCGGTATGGCCTATTGGCGTACCTGCCAATTTGGCGACATCCGCGTGCGCATGGTCGAATACACCGCTCATTATTTAGCAGATCATTGGTGTTCCAAAGGACATATTTTGCTTTGTCTGGAAGGCGAATTACACACCGAATTGGAGGACGGACGTCAGTTTGTCTTAACGCCCGGCATGAGTTATCAAGTCGCTGATCAGGCAGAATCTCATCGCTCTTCTACACCAATAGGCGCAAAACTTTTCATTGTTGATTGATGAATCACAAGTCTACTGGTTGACAGTGACTCAGGCACTTGTCGACAATACGCCCATTACTGCCAAAACGAATGGAATGATCTGTTAATGAGCCTGAGCAAGCTTTATGAGCGGGAAATTGAAATCGGCAATATCCAACGCGATGCTGCCCAAGAACGCGCCATCCAAACCCTACAGTCCATTTCAGATCAACTGGTAAATCCCCCCCCGCCGCCGAAACGGAGTTTTAGCTTTTTTGCCAAAGCGGAGCCACGCAAACAAGTCACGGTCAAGGGCGCTTATTTATGGGGAGGTGTGGGGCGTGGCAAAACATGGATCATGGATCAATTTTTCAAAAGTGTGCCTATTGTCGAAAAAGCACGCTATCACTATCATCACTTTATGTTGATGGTGCATGAAGAATTACGCAAGTTGGGGCAAGGTCACAAAAATCCACTACTGGAAGTGGCAAACAAACTCGCCAATGGCATTGAATTATTGTGTATCGATGAGTTCCATGTACTAGATATTGGTGACGCGATGATTTTGGCAGGCTTATTAGAGGGATTGGTGCAAAATGATGTTACTATTATTACCACCTCTAATCGTCCGCCGGATGATTTATATAAAGATGGCTTACAACGTGCACGTTTCCTCCCTGCCATTGAAATGCTTAAGCAAAATCTGCAGGTGATCGAGTTAGATAATGGCGTTGATTATCGGATGCTTAAAATAGTTCCTTTACCGGATGATCAGCAAACCGATAATATTCTTGAATCAGATCCCGAACTAGAAGCGCGCTTTAATGAAATTGCTAGCGGCAATATTAAAAACAATGTCACGATTGAAATTTATCAACGTATTCTGCCAGTCAGAAAAATGGCGGATAATATTATTTGGCTAGATTATAAAACTATTTTCGATGGCCCACGCGCCACCAGCGATTATATTGAGCTGGCTAATCGTTATGCTACGATTATTGTTTCTGATATTCCCAGCATGAATGCAGAAACTGAAAATCAAGCCCGTCGTTTTTTGAATTTTGTTGATGAATTATATGATAAGAAAATTCGCCTAATTATCTCTACCAAGGCTGATCTAAAAAACCTATATCAAGGACATCTACTACGCTTTGAATTTGCCCGCGCTATCAGTCGTTTGAATGAAATGCAGACCCCTAGCTATTTAGCGGCTTAAGACCACTGGTCAAGGGGATTTGGTCAGTGCGACAATCCGCGCTATCCTGATCTGGCTTGTGCTGTCTTAAGCTGAGCCAGATAAGTTGTATTTATTAATCAAGCCTAAGCCTACTTTAAAAATAAAATAAGGGCTGCATTATGGACAATAAAAAAAATCCCCCTTTTTCCTCACTTACTGGCTTTCCGTTGGTGTATGGTGATGAATTAAATGATGATGACCTTGAGTTTGATTTGAGTGGTGCTGATGAACCTTCTAATAACGATAATGTGTTTTTAAAACCAACCGAAATTTATGAGCGTCGCTTAAAATCCAATTTTCAGAATGAAACTACGGGTAACGAGCTACTCGATACAGCTCCGCCTATTGCAGCTCTGAGCCAGCCTGAGCGACCAGCGCTCATAACGCCTGCCGCACCGACACCTATTGCGCCTGCACCCGCCCCAGCTCCAACACCACTACCCAGCATACCAGCACCCGCTACGAGCTTTACACCAGAACCGCCCCCAGCTACTCCTAGTTATGTACCACCGGCACCGGTGATTAGTAACTATACACCACCGGTCTACACCCCTCCGCTACAGGCGTCTGCCCCAGCAATGCCAGCAATGCCAGCAATGCCAGCAATGCCAGCAATGCCAGCAATGCCAAACAGTACACCGAGTGAGCCTAATGTAAATCAGGAAGTTGCTTTAGCTTTTGAAAAGTCGCAAGAGCAGATAGCGAATGGTATTAGTGAATTTCGCAATACTCAGCGCCGCGCACAAGATTTCTTGGATCAAATAAAAGCAGAAATTAGTTTAGAAGCGCAAGAACTAAAAATGTTGGATCACAAGATTAAACAATTAAAGCCACAACATGAAATTTCGGTCTTAATTGATAATTTGGCAAGCGGCACTATTAAACACGATGATATTCATCACTTGTTAGAAGCCGAAAAACACATCTTTCAACAACGCAATTGCTCGATGGCAGCCCAACGCCTGACCGAGCTGAGCCGAACTACATTTGATAACTCACAACGTATCAAAGAAACCATTGAGTCACTCAATCAAGAAATGGCTATTATAGGTATTCAATCTGAAAAGATTAAGGTATTACAAAACCTAAAAAACAAAGCTAATGCCTATAAAGTCATGATCGATAAAAAGGCCGAAGCAGAAGCGTGCTTTTTAGAAATGGTCAGCTTTTTAAATGCCCAAAAAGCGAATTACATGCGTTAAGGTGGTTTATTAGTCAAGCTTTAGCTTTATGGCATAATGGCGTTTTTGGTTTGACCGGAAACGCCTATGACCACTTGGTTTATTTCAGACTTGCACCTTGACCCTACTCGACCCACTACGACAACACTATTCCTAGACTTTTTACACACCATTCATGGTAAAGCGGAAGCTTTGTATATTTTGGGTGATTTGTTTGAGTTTTGGATTGGCGATGATGTATTAGACACCCCCTTAGGCCAAACATTCTTACCTCTTACGCAAGAACTCAGACGCGTTTCCGATGCAGGCACCCGCATTTATTTTCAACATGGTAATCGTGACTTTGTGCTTGGTGAAGATTTTGCAGCGCGTTGTGGTTTAAGTTTATTACCTGAAACCCAAATCATTCAGCTTTATGGTCAGCCGACACTGATTATGCATGGCGACACCTTATGCACAGATGATGTCGCCTATCAAAAGGCGCGCCGCCAATTTCGTGATCCTGCGTGGCAAGCGCAGGCCTTAAGCCTCAGCATTCCGGAACGCTTGAAGCTCGCTCAAGCCATTCGTAGCCAAAGTCAGTCTCACACGGCTGAAAAATCAGAAATCATTATGGATGTTAATCCGCACACTGTTGAACAAACAATGCAGGACGCTGGCGTTCTACAATTGATTCATGGTCACACGCACCGGCCTAATGTCCATCATTTTGAGCTAGATCATCAAGCTGCTAAACGCGTGGTTCTGGGTGATTGGTATAAACAAGGTAGTTTTCTACAAGTAACGGCTGATGAAATGGTGCTGACTCATACTTATCATTAAGCTGTCGCACGACGTTCTGCGGGAAAGCAGGCTTTAAAGCGCGTCTTGTTAGGGCGGCTGCTAATCTCAAGCTTACCGTCATGGTTTAACATGACGTGTTTAACAATCGCCAACCCTAAACCAGTGCCACCTTTATCCCGCGAGCGACCTGTATCCACGCGATAAAACCGCTCAGTTAAGTGGTTAATATGTTGAGCGGGAATACCTGGCCCATCATCCTCAACGACTAGACAAATCTGACCATCGGACGCCTGCCGCCACTCAATATGAATATGTGTTCCTGCAGGCGTATGCTTCACTGCGTTTTCAGTTAAGTTACTAATAATGCTTACGATATCGGACTCATGGCCGCGAATCAGTAGCTGGGGATCAATATCGGTACTAAGGGTATGCGAATCGGCTGCCATCGTGGCTTGAATCGCGCTCGCCATTTGCGCAAACACGGCGGGGACATCTACGACAGTATGGGCTTTACGGCGTTGAGCATCGTTTTCCAAACGCGATAAGGCCAGCATATCTTCAATAATACGCTGCATACGCTGTGCTTGAGTACGCGACTCTTGAACGGCCGGTAATAAGCTAACAGGCAAATGCTCATCTTGCTCAAACAGTTCTAAATAACCAATTAGAACCGTCAAAGGAGTACGCAACTCATGCGAAGCATTGGCAAAAAACGCGCGCCGCGTTTCCTGCAATTGCAAACGCTGACTAATATCACGTGCTGTCAAAAGATATAAATTTTCTTGTACGGGCACCAAACGCGCTACCAAATGCAGGCGATCATTGTGACGTGGCACAAAACGGATTTCGCTATCCGTATGATTTTTTAAAGCATCGGATAATTCTTTGACGCGCACCAGATTATCAAGACGTTGACCTAAATCGGTCGGTTGACGCAACCCCAATAAGTCCTGAGCCGCACGATTCGACCATTGGATCATGTGATCTTGATTAAGTAATACTGCTGCATCGGGCAAGGCCGACATAATATTATCGAAACGCTGAAGTAGCTCACGCTGCTTGGATTTACGCGCAATACTTTTTTGCGTACTACGATGAATCAGATAAGTAATTTGTTCCCAAGCACCATCACTGTCAGGCATAGTATCAGCAGGTTGGCCCGCAGCAAGCCAAGCTTGTAATTCACGTAACTTAAACAGTGTCCAAGCAATATAAGCACTCGCAACAATCAAGAGACTTAGCGTCCAATAGCTAGTGATGTAACCAAGGATAAGCCCCAAACCCAGCGCCAGCAATAAGCGCCGTAGTTCAATACGCCAATAATCATAGGTTGCATCACGTTTCAACGACACCATCCTCAGAGAAGCGATAACCGGCTCCTCGCACTGTTTGAATATACTGATCCGCTTCATGCGCTTTCAGAGCTTTGCGCAGTCTTAGAATATGGACATCCACGGTGCGCTCTTCAATATAGGTATTGCGTCCCCAAATGAAGTCCAATAACTGCGAACGCGAGTATACACGTCCAACATGCTGCATGAAAAACTCTAATAACTTGTACTCGGTTATCCCTAAATGCACTGTCTGCCCTTCAATCGTCAATTGATGGGCATCTCTATTTAAGTGTAACTTGCCTATCTGAACGAGCTTACGTTCACTATGTCCCTCGGAGCGACGCAATAAAGCCTTGACTCTCGCACTCAAGGTCTTAAGCGAAATCGGCTTAGTTAAATAGTCATCTGCTCCACCGTCTAGCCCCTGAATCATATCCTCTTCTTCAGCACGGGCGGTCAGCATTAAAATAGGAATAGACTGAGTCACTTCATCCTTACGAAAGCGTTTAATTAACTCAGGGCCCGCTAAATCTGGCAACATCCAGTCAATTAACATCAAATCTGGCAACTGATTGGCAACCGCTTCACGTGCTGCGAAAGCAGTCTCTGCTTCGGTCACTTTGTAACCCTCGCGCTCCAAAGCAAAACGAATCATCTGCCGAATAGCAGGCTCATCTTCAACATATAAAATGTGTTTTTTCATCGTGTTAATTAGCTCGATTAAAGTGCACGCATGGTAGCATTCAGCTTATGACAACTTCATGACACTCTAATACAGTGGCTTGCCCGCAACAAACCGACTTGAAATAATGCGGCCTAGCATACAAGGTTCAAGGTAAAAACTAATGATTTTTTTTCGACGCCTATTACGTTTAACCCGTTTAGTCCTACATCTGTTGTCTGGTATGTTTCAAACAGTCTGGTTAGCAGGTATTAGAGGCTTGCCTGCCAGTCATCCCAGCTATCAAGCCCGCAAGCAACGCTGGTTAGCAAAAACCATTCAAATTCTCGGCGGACAAGTCACCGTCTTTGGCCATGCAGCGCCACATTCTACCTTAATGGTTGCAAACCATATTTCATGGCTAGATATTTGTTTGTTAGGGGGCTATGCACAGGTAGATTTTTTATCGAAAGCCGAGGTGCGCCACTGGCCTATTATTGGCTGGCTAGCAGAAAAATCTGGAACCTTATTTATTCAGCGTGGTGGCAAAGATGCTGCACGCGAGGCGAATGAAGTTATTACTGCACGCCTGAGCCAGCAAGGCAATGTACTCGTTTTTCCTGAAGGCACTACCAGTGATGGGCAGCAATTACGCACTTTCCATGCGCGTTTGTTTGCCGGAGCGGTGGAAACTCAAAGCGCTATACAGCCTATTGCCATTCGTTATCTGAATGCCCAAGGTGAAATAGACTTGGTCGTACCTTATATTGACCAGCAAGCATTTATTGATAACTTATGGAATGTGATGGCTGAACCTTCAATTGCTATTGAATTGCACTTTTTGGATACTTTTCCAAGTCATGATCAAGCACGCAAAGCCTTAGCACAACAAAGTGAAGCCCGGGTGCGACATATTCTTTTCCCTAAAGTTCCTCAATCTGATCTGGTTTTAAGCGACATTCGTCAAACTCTGCATTAATTATTTTGATTTTTGCACTATTTTCGTTAAATACATGCCACACTATGTGTGAATTCTGGGTGTCTTAGCGTATTTGCGCTGCCAACTGACAGGCATTAGTCATGATTCAAGCAATTATTTATTGGTATTCGGATTATCAATGGTCTTTTTATGGATCACTTTTTAATTGTGGAAATTTCACCAAATCACTCGCAAATCCCTTAGAAAATGTTTGCCAAGCGCATGACAGCTTGTTCACCGGCTATTCAGCTCTTAGCAGTCAAAACTTATGCAAACCACTGAAACATTAAGCACTTGGTCAAAGCAAATAATTCTAGTACTATCCGCTCCCACCACGAGTCGGGCACAGAACGTGAAGCTTGCGGATTACTATTTCTTTACCTTATTAGATTGTAGGCTAGTTAATTTATTCATGCAGGACGTGTCATGACGCAGCGTAATTATTCGCAAGGAGTCTGGGGCGCTTATGTTAAATATCTTCTTTATCGATCAACATCACCACTATATCCCACTAGGTTAATACCATCCTCCACTCAATTAGGTTTTGCAACTTGCACTGTCTGTTAGCCTTGTCTCAAAGGAGTTTTATTTATGTCAGGTTCGGCTGCGTCTAAACAATCCCTTGGCGCATTGAGTTTGGCTGCACTCGGCGTAGTCTATGGAGACATAGGCACCAGTCCACTTTATGCGGTAAAAGAAGCATTCTCACCTTCACACGGTTTAGCACCTACTCCTGAGAATGTAATATCAGCACTGTCTGCCTTTATTTGGGCAATTACCCTCATCGTCTCAGTTAAATACGTCTGGATCGTATTGCGTTTTGATAATAAAGGTGAAGGTGGTGATTTAGCGCTGCAAGCATTAGCACAGCGTCATGCCAGACGCACCTTTCCCAACTCGATGAAATATATTATGTCGATTGGGGTGCTTGCGGCAGCTATGTTTTATGGTGATGCCATCTTAACCCCCGCCATTTCTGTCCTATCCGCAGTAGAAGGCATTAGTATTGCGACCCCCCAATTTGAGCATTATATCATCCCCATTACCTTGGGCATTTTGATTACTTTATTCTTATTTCAGCATCAAGGTTCAGCACGAGTCGGCAAACTGTTTGGACCTATTATGTTAGCGTGGTTTTGTACCTTGGGCTTATTAGGCATCCAGAGTATCCTCCAAACCCCTGAGGTTTTAAAAGCGATTAGTCCTTGGTATGCCTTGAAGTTTACGCTCCAACACCCTGTTGCTGCTTTCATTTTATTGTCCGCAGTATTTCTATCTTTGACCGGTGGAGAGGCTTTGTATGCGGATATGGGTCATTTTGGTGCAAAACCCATTCGGATTGCTTGGTATGGTCTAGTTTGGCCTGCCTTAACCTTAAACTATTTTGGTCAAGGGGCTTTGATCATCCGTGACCCTAAAGCCACAGAAAACCCGTTTTATTTATTAGCACCGGATGAATTCTTGATTCCCATGGTTATTCTTGCCACCATGGCAGCCATTATCGCATCACAAGCAACTATTTCGGGTGCTTATTCAGTCACATCGCAAGCGATACGCCTCGGTTATTTACCACGTTTACGCATCTTATATACCTCCGATCATTCCCAAGGCCAAATCTATATTCCGAGTGTCAACTGGTTCTTATTAGCTGGGGTTGTTGCTTTAGTATTAAGCTTCCAATCATCCAGTAATTTAGCGGCGGCGTATGGTGTAGCGGTATCCGGCAGTATGGTAATTACCACTATTTTGGTCATTATCGTCGCCAAGGCTCGCCCCAATCAGCGTCAACGCAATATCATTATTCCTATCATGCTGGTGGCAGGCTTTTTTGAAGTAATGTTCTACATTTCAAATTTAACCAAAATTGGACATGGTGGTTGGCTGCCTTTGGTACTTGGTTTCACTATCTTTACCTTTTTGGTCACGTGGAAAAAAGGTACGGATTTAATTCACGACCAACGCCGCAAAATCAATATGCCCATGCGGAAGTTCATTACGCAAGAGTATGAGAACCTGCCCAGAATTGAAGGGACTGCTGTTTATCTGAGCTCTAATCCAAATTTAGTACCGAGTCGCCTTTTCTATAATTTGAAACATTATAAAGCGGTGCATGAAACCTTAATTTTCCTGCATGTTAATTTCGATGAAATTCCTTATGTTGAGGAAAATGAGCGGGTCATTGTCACTGGATTAGCGCCCGGTTGCTACTCCATTGCGGCGCAATATGGCTTCCGTGAAGAGCCCGATTTGACTCAGGCGATGAAGCTTTGCAATCAGTATGGGTTAAACATTAATTTAGAAGACACCACCTTTTTCGTAGCTCGCACGACTATTGTTGAGTGTGAAACTGCTATGCCACCTTGGCAATGTAAATTATTCCGTTGGATGGTGCGCCAATCAGAAAGTAGCGGAACTTTCTTTAATTTACCGCCGAATCAAGTCGTGGAAATTGGTACACAAGTATCACTCTAAACATTTACAAGGGGATAAGTGTCTTATCCCCTTAGGCATCTTAAGTCTTAACGGTTTTAGCTTCTGCCAGAATCCACTCAATAAACGCATTGACTGCACGTTGATTGGAAGTAGCCTGCATCGGGCGAATCAGGTGATAACTATGATCTAAGGGCATACTCAAGGGAAACGGGATACACAAACGCCTTGCATCAATATCATGCTGCGCTAAAGCATCCATACTGAGCAATACCCCCTGCCCTTCAATCGCCGCTTCCATCGCTAACGATACATGATTGAAATGCAAGCCACGCTGTACATCGACGCCTTCTACCTTCGCTAAATCCAACCAACGTGCCCAACTAGGACGTCCCACATAGGGTGTTTCATCATGCAGTAAAGTATGGTTGCGCAAATCACTAGGTTTACGTAACGGATAGTCTGGGTCATCCCGCAAACTTGGACTGCATAAAGGAACGGCTTCCACTGTAAAAAGGCGAGTCACATCGCACCCCGGATAATCACCTGAGCCGAAGCGAATCATCACATCAATACCTTCCGCACGAAATAATTCATCCAACGAATCATAACGCTGATCAAGATCCACCAAACGCGCTTCACCGCTAATTCGCATATCAATTTCTGGATGCAAGTCTGAAAAGCGATACAAGCGAGGCACTAGCCATTTAGATGCGAATGAGGGCGCCATCCAGACATTCAAACTTTCGCTACCCACCTGTGCCCTCATTAAATTAACCGCGTCGGCTAAATTATTAAAAGCCTCGCGCAATTTTGGCAAAGAAGCCTCCCCTGCCCGCGTCAAAGAAATAGAGCGATTATGACGCTCGACTAATTCTATTCCCAGATAATCCTCGAGATGTTTAATTTGATGGCTAATAGCAGCGCGAGTCACATGCAGCTCTTCAGATGCCTTGGTAAAACTCCGATGCCGCGCCACAGCCTCAAAGGCTCTCAAAGCGTTCAATGGTGGTATTTGGTTAGCCATGTCACAATCTTATAGGTTAGGCATTACATTAATCACGAGAGAGTAAGTACTTGATAAAAAGTAAAGAATAAAAACAGTGATAGCTTTAATAAACTATCAAGTGCTGGACTCTCCTCCAACAATCATTACAGCGGTTTGTACGGCATTTTGCACAAGGTGTCACGCGTTTTAATGATAAAATTACAAACATTAAAACATTGCTTGTTTTTCAACGCCTCAAGCCTTGTAAGCACAGCAGACCACTAGACATCGGGCTGGCTTAATAGTCTAATTCCCGCATTGCAATAAAATGACAAGAACGAAACGATCATGAGCGAAACAGGCAGACCTCTTAACTTTCTTGAGCGCATTGTCCAAGAAGATTTGGAATCAGGCAAAATCACCCGTGTTAAAACACGTTTTCCACCCGAACCTAATGGCTATCTGCATATCGGACATGCCAAATCTATTTGGCTCAATTTTGGCTTAGCGCAGAATTATGGTGGTGAATGTAATCTACGCATGGATGACACCAACCCCGCTAAAGAAGATGAGGAGTATGTTGAGGCTATTCAACGTGACGTGCAATGGTTGGGTTACCAATGGGCTGGCAAAGTGCGTTACGCGTCGGATTACTTCGACCAACTATACGAGTGGGCACTGTATCTGATTCGCGCAGGCAAGGCTTATGTCTGTGATTTAAGTGCTGATGAAATGCGAGAATATCGTGGCACACTAACGGAAGCCGGTAAAAATAGCCCGTATCGCGAACGTTCGGTGGAAGAAAATCTGGCTTTGTTTGAAAAAATGCGGGCTGGTGAATTTGAGGAAGGGAAATGTGCCTTGCGTGCCAAAATTGATATGAGCGCCCCTAATATTAATTTGCGCGATCCTGTTTTATATCGGATTAAAAAAGCGAGCCATCATCAAACGGGGGATAAGTGGTGCATTTATCCGTCTTACGATTATGCTCATGGGCAAAGTGACGCCATTGAAGGCATTACTCACTCGATTTGTACCCTAGAATTTGCGGATCATCGCCCTTTATATGATTGGTTTATTAACCAGTTGCCTGTTCCAGCAGAACCACATCAATATGAGTTTTCGCGTCTGAATGTCAATTATACGGTGACCAGTAAGCGTAAACTTAAACAATTAGTCGATGAAAACTATGTGGATGGTTGGGATGATCCGCGTATGCCGACGATTGCTGGTATGCGTCGTCGCGGTTTTACCCCTAAAGCTTTACGTGATTTTTGCGAAATGGCGGGGGTTACGAAAACGGATGGTGTGGTAGAAATTGGTGTACTAGAACATGCGATTCGGGAGGATTTGAATGCCAATAGCCCACGCGCCATGTGTGTCTTACGCCCGTTGAAAGTTATTTTAACTAATTACCCAGCAGAGAAAACTGAAGTCTTTACCGCTCCCGGCCATCCACAGCGCGACGATATGCCAGAGCGCCAATTACCTTTTGGACGCGAAATTTATATTGATCAGGAAGATTTCCGCGAATCGGCAAATAAGCAATATAAACGCTTAATTCCCGGACGACGCGTGCGTTTAAGAAATGCCTATGTGATTGAAGCACAAGAAGCTATCAAAGATAATACCGGTAATATTATTGCCTTACATGCAACTTATATTGAAGACACCCACGGTAAAGATCCCGCCGATGGTATAAAACCCAAAGCGGTTATTCATTGGGTAGCAGCTCATGCTCATATAGATTGTGAAGTGCGTTTATATGATCGCTTATTTGCTGATGTAGCACCCGATGCGGGTGGTAAAAATTTCCTTGAGTGTATTAATCCAAACAGTTTAGAAATTTTACAAGGCTGCAAAGGCGAAATGGGTCTAAGCAAAGCCACTTTAGAGGATCGTTATCAATTTGAGCGCGAAGGCTATTTTATCTTGGATGCTCGTTATTCAAGTGTAGACAAGCCTGTCTTTAATCGTGTGATTGGTTTGCGTGACACTTGGGATAAAGCCGCTCAGCCTGACTAAATAATCGCCAGCATCCAAGCTTAGACGCTGGCCTTGACCAGCGTCTAGCATTCATCACAGCTCTGACAGCGGTAATATCGCTATGCCATCTTGATCAGTGAGACCTGACGCTTTATCTGGCTGCATAATCACAAACACTTTTTCCGCATTAGCAAATACAAAACGCCCATGCCCTGCATAAGCTTTTTTGTTGACAATAAATGCAGGCAAAGCGACAGGTGTTTCACCGCTCACATAGAAGTCTGTTGAATAATCTTCAATATAAGTATCCCCATTGCCTGCCGCCGCTTGGTGAATCGTAAAGATCTTATTTTCTATATAAAGTGAGCTGAAAGCATGAAGCACACCGCCCTCAAAAGTCGTGATTAAATCGAGATCGCTCAACAGATCATTCGTTTTATACGCTGTGCCACAAGCTGTTAAAAGGCTATATCCGTCTCCTGACATCCATAAATTGCCGCAGGCATCCTGTGTACTATGTGTAATAGTCATTAATTTAGCGGTGCCTGAGCTAATGTCATATTTTTCAAGGAAAGCAGCAGAGACTGTATTTGCAGCACCATACAAAGCAGTTGCCGTTTTATTAGGTACTTTACGCAACTTGGCTAGTGTCGCTTTACGTGTCTTGGTGCTCGCATCAACCGTTACTTTACCCGTGCTAAGTTCAATTGAATAAACCCCTTCAACCCCATCTGCTTTAGGAAACGCATAGGCATAGCCATTATCACTATACACAATATCTAATACTTTATCGTTTACCGGAAAGGTCTTTAATAAGCTCGGTTCTTTGGTCAGGTCGAACTGCGATACTTGCATATTGTGCCCCACCACAACATAAAAACCGTCTGGACTGACTGAAACGCTGGTAGGCACATCAGGTAAAGCCACCACCTGATCCACTTGAGTGACAGGATCATACACATGGAGCTGATTAGGACTGGACGAGACCATAATAATACGATCTTTAGCCACACTAAATTCTGCATCCACCACCTTATAAGCTAATGGGTCGATCTTTCTATGAACTTTGATCGTTGCTGTCGTGGCTGCACTATTCGCAGTACCATCACTGACTTTTAACTGAAACACATAATTACCTACTCGATCAGGCGTAAAGCTAGGTGTTTTAGTGCTGCTATTGGACAAAGTTGCCGTACTACCTTCAGGCATGGACTGGACTAACCAGTGATAGGTCAAAGGGTCATTATTGGCATCACTACTCGCGCTCGCATCTAAAGTGACCAAGGTATTTTGCATCACTTCCTGATCAGACACTCTGGCAATAGGGATTTGATTATCTTTAGAAACGGTTATTTGTACGCTATCGGTACTGGTGTTTTGACCGTCTTTTACCGCTAATTGCAGCTCATAAACCCCGACCACATCAGGTATTAAGCTCACAATTTGCTGGTCACTATTCAACAACTTGGCGTTCGTACTGGCGGTGGGTTGCTTTAGAATACTCCATTTATAAGTCAGAACATCTCCCTCAGGATCAGTGCTGGCTGACATCAGATTGATACTCTCTGTCCCTAAAATTTTCACCGCCAACACTTGATCGGCACCTGCCTTAGCGATAGGCGCTTGGTTGTCTTGAGTAATGGTAATTTTTACTGTATCGCTGGCTAATAACTTGCCATCACTCACATCTAAAGACAACTCATAAACCCCAATCACATCCGGTGTTAGCAACACCGTTTTTTGATCGGTATTCGACAATTTAGCATTACTATTAGGCTGCTTGAGGATAGACCATTTATAAGTCAAGGCATCGCCATCAGGATCGTTGCTGAGTGAAGTAATCGTCACGGAACTAAGGCCGAGCGATGCTACAGCAAGGCTTTGATCGGCACCTGCATCGGCGATTGGCTTTCGATTTTCAAGCGTTGTTAGGTCAGGATTTTTTACAAAAATATCAACCGAATCCATTGGACTATAAACAGCCCCATCATCTACCTTTAGATTAAGCGTATAAGTACCGACTTTATCCGGCACAAAACTCGGATTGACCGTATTCGCATTACTTAGACTAATACTGCTCCCACTGGGTTTAGTCACGAATTCCCAAGTATAACCAAGACTGTCATTATCAGGATCGCTACTGGCACTAGCGTCCAAATTAACCGTTTTCCCTAAATCAATGGTTTGATCCGCCCCCGCTTTAGCAATAGGTGCAGTATTATTTTTAGTGGATGAACTTGAATCACTACCGCCACCACAAGCTGTCAGCATGATGCTTAACAGAAGGGTGAACCATAAGCCCTTTTTTTTCATAGTTGTTGACTCGATTATTTTTATAACTCAACAGAAACACTTGTTGGGCCAGCCCCTGAAAATCCAGCCCATGGCCTATTATAATTAAATTTTATGAAAGGAGTGATTCATTTTTTAATCATTTTTACCTTTAGACCTACACCAGACCCAGTATTCCCTAGTAGTTCTATAAAAATAAAATCTTGTCATTAGTATGATTTTTCTAGCTTTTCTGGAAGTATTTGCCCTTCCCTACAATTTCGCTACACTCTGCGCCTAGTCCAACTAATCTTGATGACAAGGATTCTTCATGAAGTATCAATTTCAGCTCGCACATCCAGCCCAAGTCGCAGCGGATTGTGTGGTGGTAGGTGTTTATAGCCACAGTCAACTCAGTAATGCCGCTGCTCAGCTTGATTCCGCCAGTAATCAGGCCTTAAGTAAGCATTGTGAATATGGCGATTTTACCGGTGAAAAAGGACGTGTCAGCTTGTTATACGAACTCGCTCAGGTAAAAGCCAAGCGTGTTTTATTAGTTGGTTTGGGCGAGCGTGAAAAACTAAATAGTGATGTTATTACACAAGCCACGCAACAGGCCGTTAATCGTCTGAAATTAACGGATGCTGTTAACGTTGTTTCTTTTTTAACGGAGCTTGCCACCCCTGAACATCGCCCCCCCGTGGTTCGCGCAGCGGTGATGAGCGTTGCTGAAGCTTTGTATACCTTTAATACCTACAAAAGCGCCAAAGACGATAATCCGCCCAAACTAGCGACTTGGACCTTGGCGCATACGGATGGGCAAGATTACGCCCAAGCCTTACAACAAGGTGAGGCTATTGCGCAAGGCCAAGCTTTAACCCGTGATCTCGGTAATACGCCCGGCAATGTGTGTACACCCACTTACTTAGCCGAAACAGCAAAAGCCCTCGCTGACGCTAATAGCCGCCTAGAAATTAATGTGCTAGACGAAGAAGCGATGAAAACCTTGGGTATGAACTCATTTTTATCAGTTTCCAAAGGCAGTGATCAGCCCGGCAAGATGGCTTTTATTCATTATCGCGGCACTGCTGAAACTGAGCAGCCATTAGTATTAGTAGGAAAAGGCATCACCTTTGATACGGGGGGTATTTCGCTCAAACCCGGCTTAAATATGGATGAGATGAAATATGACATGTGTGGTGCAGCTACCGTCTTGGGCGTACTTCAAGCCTGTGCGGCGATGAATTTAGCCTTAAATGTGATTGGCGTTGTGGTTGCAGCCGAAAATATGCCCAGTGGCAAAGCCAGTAAGCCAGGCGATATTGTCACCAGCATGTCGGGGAAAACGATTGAAATTCTGAATACTGACGCTGAAGGTCGTTTAGTCTTGTGTGATGCGTTGACTTATGTTGAACGCTTTAATCCAGCGGCGGTGGTGGACATTGCGACCTTGACGGGAGCTTGTATTACGGCCTTAGGACATCATACCTCAGGCTTGATGAGTAATAATGATGCATTAGCCAATGAATTATTAGAAGCTGGAAAACAAGCTTCCGATGAAGCATGGCGTTTACCGCTGGGTGAAAAATACCAAGAGCAACTCAAAAGTAACTTTGCGGATATGGCTAATATTGGTGGGCCTGCGGGCGGTGCCATTACAGCGGCTTGCTTCTTAGCGCGCTTTACCGAAAATTATCCTTGGGCACATTTAGATATTGCTGGAACGGCATGGAAAACTGGTGCTGCAAAAGGCGCAAGTGCACGGCCTGTACCGCTGCTGTGCCAATGGTTATTGAATCGCGCTAATGCCTGAGCCCCTAAAAAAACCCCAGATTGCCTTCTATGTGGGGCAATCTAGTTCACTTTCTGCACGCCTTAGACTGGCTTGTAAGCTAGTCGAAAAAGCTTATGCCCAGCAGCTAAGTACTTATATTTATACCGATAGTCTCGAGACGACGGAACTGTTGGATGATTTACTGTGGACGTATCAAGACACCAGTTTTATTCCGCACAGCACGCTCCCGCGTAAAGACTCGGCTACGTTTATTTTAATCGGCCATACGATACCAGCGGAAAAAAACCTAAATTTTTTAATCAACTTATCGAATCAAATACCTAGCTTTTTCGAACAATTTGAACGTTTTGCCGAAGTCATCGACCAAGAGGAAATGATACTGCGCGCTGGTCGTGATCGTTATCAAACTTACAACAAAAAAGGCTATAATTTAACTTACCATCAGCTACGGTAAGCTAAACTATAATCTACTTTTAATTAACTGCTCTTATGAGTTCACCGATGGCACTACCTATGAATAAACAGGACTTCGATTCCACTATCCGCATTCCGGTTGTGACTGATATTGTTCGCCCAGGAGATGCTGAGATTATTCGTCGCGCCAAAAGTAATATTCCTGACGAAGCTCAACAGCATTTTGAACAAAAACTAAAAGAGCGCATTGCTGAACTACAATCAGCCACCGGCCAAGATGAATATTCAGGCTTAGGTCGTGCTCATGCAATCCGTTCAGAATATCAAGAAGAAGATACACCTCAAGGCACTAGCACTGACAAAGACTTCGAACAACAAATCGACAAGCGCCGCTATGAGTTATTGCGCGAATTGTCTTCGATGTTAAAGTAAAAATTTTCTAACAGCCACGTTATAACGTTATAATCCGCTCTTTTCAGCATTCTTGGCAAAAGAGCGGATATGGATAAGACCTACCAACCTAAAGATATTGAACAACGCCTCTATCAAATGTGGGAGCAACAGGGCTACTTTAAGCCCAGTGGCGTAGGTCAACCTTTCTGTATCATGATCCCACCCCCTAATGTCACGGGCACTTTGCACATGGGGCACGGCTTTAATCAAACCGTGATTGACATTCTCACCCGCTATCACCGCATGCAGGGTAATAATACCTTGTATCAGCCCGGCACTGATCATGCCGGTATTGCTACGCAAATAGTAGTGGAGCGCCGTGTCAATGCGGAAGGTAAAACCCGCCATGATTTTGGACGCAGCGCTTTTATCGAAAAAATCTGGGAATGGAAAGGCGAATCCGGCGATACCATTAATCGTCAATTACGCCGCTTAGGCACATCGCCCGATTGGAGCCGTGAACGCTTTACCATGGATGCCCAGTTATCTGAAGCTGTGATTGAAGTGTTTGTACGTTTACACGAAGAAGGTTTGATCTATCGCGGTAAACGTCTGGTGAACTGGGATCCCGTTTTACACACGGCTGTTTCCGATTTAGAGGTTATTTCCGAAGAAGAAAATGGCTCGATGTGGCATTTCCGTTACCCGATTGCCGATGCGACGGGGCAAGCCACCACGGAATATTTAATCGTTGCCACCACCCGCCCTGAAACCATGCTGGGCGATAGCGCAGTGGCGGTGCATCCGGAGGATGAGCGTTATAAGCATCTGATTGGTAAGCAAGTGATGTTGCCTTTAGTGGGGCGCTTAATTCCCATTGTAGGCGATGAATACGCCGACCCCGAAAAAGGCACCGGCTGCGTTAAGATCACACCGGCACATGATTTCAATGACTATCAGGTAGGTAAACGTCACAACCTTGAGCTGATTAATATTTTCACCAAGGACGCGCATATTAATGAAATCGCACCAGAGAAATATCGTGGTTTGGAGCGTTATGCTGCACGTAAACAAATCGTTGCGGATTTAGATGCGCTCGGTTTATTAGCTGAGATTAAAGATCACAAATTGATGGTGCCACGAGGCGATCGCTCTGGCACAGTGATTGAGCCTTATCTCACTGATCAATGGTATATCGACCTCACACGCGATACTTTGCCTGATGGTCGTTTGGGCGGTAAAGCGGCCTTGGCTCAACCTGCGATTGATGTGGTAGCCAATGGCCAAGTACGCTTCATCCCCAACAATTGGGTGAATACTTATAACCAGTGGATGAATAATCTTGAGGATTGGTGTATCTCACGCCAACTCTGGTGGGGTCATCAAATCCCCGCTTGGTATGATACTGCGGGTACTATCTATGTCGGGCGCAATGAGGCCGAAGTACGCAGCAAGCATAATCTAGCTGCTGAGCTAGAGCTGCGCCAAGATGAAGATGTCTTGGATACGTGGTTCTCCTCTGCACTCTGGCCCTTCTCTACCTTGGGTTGGCCGAACACCGAAGACTCTGCTTTAGCATTCTACCCGACTAGCACCCTCGTCACAGGCTTCGATATCATCTTTTTCTGGGTCGCACGCATGATCATCATGGGCAAAAAGTTCATGGGTGATGTCCCTTTCCATGATGTTTATATTCATGGTCTGGTACGCGATGCAGAAGGTCAGAAAATGTCCAAGTCCAAGGGTAATGTACTCGATCCTTTGGATTTGATTGATGGGATTGATCTTGAGACTTTGGTCAAAAAACGCACCACCGGCCTGATGAATCCTAAGGATGCGCCCAAAATCGAAAAGGCGACGCGTAAGCAATTCCCTGAAGGCATTGAGGCTCACGGTACTGATGCTTTACGCTTTACCTTCGCCTCTTTTGCTACGGCAGGGCGTGATATTCGCTTTGATTTGCAGCGCCTAGAAGGTTATAGGAATTTCTGTAATAAGCTTTGGAATGCAGCGCGCTATGTCTTGATGCAGTGTGAAGAGCAAGATACGGGTTTAGATGAAAGCCTGCCCGTTGAGTTATCGGTGGCTGATCGTTGGATTCGTTCCAAATTACAAACGGTTGAAGCCGAAGTCACCGAGCATTTAGATAATTATCGCTTCGACCTAGCCGCACAAGCCTTGTATGAATTTACTTGGTATGAATACTGCGACTGGTATTTGGAACTCACTAAGCCGGTTCTAAGTAAAAACAATGCCAACGAAGCCGCCAAACGCGGTACACGTCGAACGCTCGTTCGTGTGTTAGAAGTAGCCTTACGCATGCTGCACCCGATTATGCCCTTCATTACGGAAGAAATTTGGCAAAGTCTCAAGGGCTTAGCGGGTAAAACCGGTACTACGCTTATGCTTGAAGCATGGCCGGTAGCGGATCAAAGTAAAATCGATGCGACCGCTGTTACAGAAATTGAATGGCTAAAAACCTTTATCATGGGTATTCGCCGTATTCGCTCAGAAATGGATATTAAACCGGGGCAAGTACTGGATATTCTGCTGCAAAACTGGAGTGCCACGGATCAAGCGCAATATGCCAACACCGAAAAGGAAATCCAAAGCCTCGCTAAAGTCGGCCTAGTGACTTGGCTCACGAAAGAAGCGTCTGCCCCTGAGTCCGCCACTGCTTTAGTCGGTGAAATGCAGATTCTTATTCCTTTGGCGGGTTTGATTGATAAAGACGCGGAACTGGCGCGTTTAAGCAAAGAAATCGAAAAAATCGAAAAGAATTTGGCTGGGGTGGAATCGCGTTTGAATAATCCAGCGTTTGTGGAAAAAGCGCGCCCAGAAGTACTGGAAACCAATAGAAAACAGGCTGAAGAACAAAGGCTAGCCTTGGGCCAATTGCAGGGTCAGTTGGAAAAAATGCGCGCTTTATAAGCGTGTTTGGCAATGGCGATTTTAACAATCGCTATTCATTGCTTTTCTAGAGACTGATAGAGCTGCCTACCCCTTTAATCAGGGCGGGCAGCTGCCTTTATACAGACTTTATCTTAGCTGGAATGAGCTGTTTCCATACCTTCTTGCTTATTCAAACGCACTCGCCACACCAACAAACCAATCAAAATCGCTGTGCACCACAACATCGTTTGCGGTAAGAAACTACTTAGTAGCAAAAGTATGGCAGCGATGGGATAAGCCATTTTCTGGCTCGCGGTTTGCATACGATGCTGCTCATGGCAATACCATAAACCAAGCAAATAAAAGGCCAGTGGGATAGTCAGAATAAGACCTAGCACAGTGTCATTTAAGCTTGCCTTCCCATCTAATATATCGACCGTGGCCGCTAAAGCAGCGCCCACCGCAGCGGCTGAAGAAAAAATTACATAATGTCCATAGCCCCACGCAAAAGCGATATTTTTATTGACTTTTAATAAATCGTGAACCGGCTCATTAAAATAAAGCCACCATAAGCAGAATAAAATGGAGAAGCCAGCCAGCATAAATAAACCACGTTGTAAGCTTATATCGCTAAAGCTATCCGTCGCTTGTAAAGCCAACGACAAGGATAATACTGATTCACCTAATACAATTAAGGTTAGTAAGCCATAACGTTCGGCAATATGGGAAGGGTGCCAAGGTGTACGTCCGGCACTTTGTGCCCACACAGGCGCGGCTAGCTCGATGGCCACCATAATAAAAAATAGCCAAATCGGAATATGATCCAATCCCAAAAAGCTTAACCATCCGATTTGGCAAGCTATAATCCCAATCACATTGCGCATCGCATTGGTGCGTAGCGGCGAATTGACTGATTGTGAATAATAAGTGCGTAGCCATAAACCCACTAAGCCCAAACGCATAATAGAATAGCCTATGATAATGCGTGCCAGACCATGCCCCTCAAACACGTCGGGTACGCCTGAGGCAATGACCAGTGAGCCAAACATCTGAATAAAGACCAGAACGCGATAAGGTGCATCGTCCACATCAAACGCCGAGGCAAACCAAGTGAACCCCATCCACGCCCACCAAATGGCAAAAAATACCATAATGAAACTGATGGAAGCTTCTAACGCATGATTCGCAATAAAACCATGATGCAATTGCGCTGCGGCTGAGGCAATCGCTACCACAAACACTAAATCAAAAAAAAGTTCTAGTGGCGTTGCGGCCCGATGGTGCTGATCGGGAGAACGCCCAAACATATTAAACAGTGATTTCATTATCTTTGTTTCCTTTAAGCTTCCTGACCCACCACAATAAGTCAATCTTGATCAGTTAAGCTAAAACGCTGTGTTTTGAGGGGATTTATATACCAAGATTCCGCCTCGGTACTTGCACAAGCTCCCTATGCTGATAAGCAATAGCCGTATTGTCTTGTTACCAGAACCTACCGAGGCGAAAGAAACGCGCTAGTTTACTCCAATTAAACCAAGTTCTCGCATTTCGTCATTAAGCCGTCATCAAATTAGTATGAACTAGGCAGGAATAATAATGACTGCTAGGTGTGATCAGTTGTGAGTAATAGTTCTCTTGCTAATGCTAAAATAGATACTAACCTTGAGCGCCGCATTCGGCTAAGTATCGTCACAGAAACCTGTTTGCCCGATGTAAATGGCGTGGCTTATACCGTGGATCATTTACTAAAAGGTCTATTGGCCTTACCTGATTATCAGATTCAACTGATTGCTTTAAAGCCTGCTTCTGCACCAACCAACCCTACAGCGACTTATCCGATTGCCCATCCACGCTTACAAGATATTCGTCTCACGGGAATACATCTGCCGTTTTATCCTGAAGTGCGGATAGGTTTACCGCATTATTTTTACCTCAAGCGTTTATGGATAAAGCAACGCCCTGATATGGTACAGATTGTGACCGAAGGCTTATTAGGTTGGGCTGCATTGAAAGCCGCACAAGCCTTGAATATTCCTGTGATTAGTGATTTCCACACTAATTTTGACCAATATACGCAACACTATAAGCTCGGTTTTATCTTCAAACCGATTAATGCTTATTTGCGCGCCTTACACAATCAGACCTTATTAACATTCGTCCCTACACTAGAATTAAAAAATCAGTTACAACAACAAGGCTATCGTCAGTTGGCTTTGCTGAGTCGTGGGATTGATACCCAACGGTTTAATCCGCAACGCCGCCAAGCCGTGCTACGTGAACACTGGGGTGTCAGTCCTGAACAATTAGTGGTAATTCTAGTCACCCGTTTAGCCGCAGAGAAAAATCTAGATTTAGCCTTCCATGCCTTTCGTGAGATTCAACGCCAAACACCTGAGGCGAGATTGGTAATCGTCGGTGATGGACCTGAACGTCAACGTTTACAAAGTCTCCACCCAGATGCTTTGTTTGTCGGTATGCAGCGTGGTGACGCTTTGGCGGAACATTATGCCAGTGGTGATCTGTTTCTATATCCTAGCCTTAGCGAAACCTAT
This sequence comes from Thiolinea disciformis DSM 14473, assembly GCF_000371925.1. Classification (GTDB taxonomy): domain Bacteria; phylum Pseudomonadota; class Gammaproteobacteria; order Thiotrichales; family Thiotrichaceae; genus Thiolinea; species Thiolinea disciformis. The sequence goes on from NZ_AQVE01000028.1 coordinate 41,898, forward strand.
GGCAATGTGATTGTCGAAGCCATGGCCAGCGGTTTACCTGTTTTGTGTTTTAATTATGCCGCAGGACGCAAGCATATTCGCACGGGAGACAATGGTTGGACGGTACCAGTAGGGGATACACAGGCCTTTATAAAAGCTAGTATCCATCTTGCTCAACAGCCAGCCTTGCGACAACGTTTAGGCGAGCAAGCGGTGGTGAGTGTGGCTACTCTAAGCTGGCAAGCTGTTATACAGCAATTTGATCAATCTATTCAAACCCTCTTATCACTGTTGAACGCATCTGAAGAAAAAACCAATACCCCTGAGTTTCATCAAAACTTCATAAGACAGTCATCGCCCTGCAGCTAAGCCATTACAAAATAAATCTATCTACGCTAGCCAAGAGGTATGATTTATGGTCTTTCTACAAAAATTAAATGGACGTGAAATTCCAGTTTGTCTGCTCTTTAATCGGGTGAATCATATCAAGGCAGTAAGTCAAGGTTTTGCCCTGATCAGTCGTTTAGGAAATGGAGTGTTTTGGTATAGTTTAATGCTGGTTCTTCCCTTACTTTACGGCAAACTAGGTCTACAAGCGGCATTACATATGTTAGTTGTCGGCTTAGTAGGGGTAGTGATTTACAAACTGTTAAAAACAAAAACCCATCGTGTGCGCCCCTATCATTATAACAGTTCTATTTTTCAAAACGTGGCTGCACTCGATCAGTTTAGTTTCCCATCAGGGCACACCTTACACGCTGTGAGTTTTACAGGCATTGCGTTGCATTATTTTCCCACCCTAGCGATTGTCTTACTACCCTTTACGTTGTTGGTGTCACTATCTCGCGTGGTATTGGGTTTGCATTATCCTAGTGATGTGTTAATGGGAGCACTCATAGGAGTTGCATTGGCACAAGGTAGTTTGCTCGGGTTGGCATAAAGGGGGAACTATGAATTATGAATACGGTACTACCTTATACGGTAGCCTAGTTCGCCTAGAACCCTTAAGCCTTCAACATATGCCTGATTTACTACAAGCCGCTCAGCATGAAAGCCTATGGCGCTATATGTTTTATGGCAATTTGGCAGAGCCCCATTATATGCAGGCCTTTATTGTTAGCGCTTTACAATTAAAAGCAGCAGGGAGTGATATGCCCTTTGCAGTAATCGAGGTAAACACGGGTAGAGCGATAGGTAGTACGCGGTTTCGTGATATTTGTATGAAACACTTGAAACTAGAAATTGGCGGCACTTGGTATGCACCTGATTATCACCGCACAGGCGTCAATCTGGAGTGTAAATATTTATTGCTCCGTTATGCTTTTGAAAGTTTAGGGATGCTGCGGGTACAGTTTAAAACGGATGTTCGTAATCAAGCTTCACGCCAATCCTTAGAAAAACTGGGTGCTAGTTTAGAGGGTATATTACGACGGAGTGCGGTAATGCCCGATGGAGTGATACGCGATACAGCGGTTTATAGTATTTTGGATACCGAGTGGGGAGAGCTTGAAGGGCGTTTACGCGAGCGCTTACAGGTATCTAGAACACCTGTAAACACCTTCCACAGTTTGGGAGTCCTTGAAAGCAAGCTGCTTCCCAACTATATAAATCCTATAACATGGTCGATAATGCTCTAGCATATTAGCTAACCTAAGTTCGACGTAAGCAATCCTCTAATGAATAGCAACTAACGCACTGGCGTTTAAGTTTAAAGTGGGCTTCTTCGCTTGATAGTACTAGGTACTCAATCTTGCCATGAACTGAGCGATAGAGTGAGGCAAGAAGCGATGGCGATAATGTTTCATTTGGGATTGATGTTTCAACTGATCGTTAATGATTTCGATGATCAAACGTTTTCACAAGCCTGTTGATCAACGGTAGAACGGACAACTTTTTCATATTGCTTCGCAGTGACGTAATCCACTTAATACCTTGCTGTGCTAGGCGTTGAGCTAAATCGCTCGAGAGCTAGCCCGCATCGCCAAACACTTTGCCGAGACCGGATTGCATCAAAAATTGATCCTAAACTAGCAGAATAGCGACAGGAAACTAATGACCTAGTTTATAGAGGTTCTACAGATAGGAAGGTTTAAGCGATGAAAAAATTAGTTTTAATCTTAATAGTAGCGTTGAGTAGTAGTTTAAATAGCGGGGCGAGCTATGCAGATGAGTGCGATGCGAGTTCAAGTACAGTCGAACTTAAGGATTGTGTGTTTAAAACTTATCAGAAAGCTGATAAAGATCTGAATCAAGCCTATCAACGATTGCTAGCTAAGCTAACGGACACTACGCATAAGAAAGTTTTGAAAACAGCACAATTGGCTTGGTTAAAGTATCGGGATGCACACTGCGAATACGAGGCTTATTTAAATAGGGGTGGTACCGCTTATAGTGTCTATTATACTTCTTGTTTAAGCCATCTCACCGAAGAGCGAAGTCAGTTGCTAAAAGCCAGTTTGCAAGACCATTCTTAGTGAAACCTAATTTTTGTAGAAAAATTAGTTAACCTGAGTTCGACGGAAGCCATCCCCTAATAACCTGTTGCCTAGTCTAACCACTTGTTAGACTAGGCTGAAAACGCCTAGACTTTTTGACAGCTAAATAACATTGGAGAGGCAAACTGTTTGAGTCTTAAAGACCTAAGCCTTCATCCAAGCCGAGCATGATATTCATATTCTGAATCGCTGCACTGCTTGCGCCTTTGCCTAAATTATCCAAGCGTGCCACCACTAAAACTTGTGACTGATCAGTTGATTCATACACGTAAATTTCGCAATTATTCGTGCCATTTAAGTTAGAAATATTCAGGAACTTGTCTTGCTCAAGATCATGCTCTTTCACTTGAATGAAGGTTTCACCTTGATAATGAGCTTGGTAAAGTTGCTTAATCGTTTGGCTGGTTGCATTTAGTTCGGCTTTATCAAACGCAGCTAACACAATCATGCCTTGGCGAATCGGCACAACACTAGGAATAAAGCTTGGGCGGCGTTTTAACTGGCTGTACTTGACGATTTCTGGAATGTGCTTGTGGTTAAAGTCTAAACCATATAAGGCTAAAGCAGGGGGGACTTCACCCGATTCATAAGTATTAATCATTGCATTGCCACCACCAGAGTAACCTGAGTAACCATTCAGATGAATCGCAGTACTTGCCGGCAGCAAACCTTGTTCACTTAAAGGATTGAGCAATAAAATTGCACCAGTGGCATAGCAGCCGGGGTTAGAAACGTATTGAGCAGTTTTAATTAGGCTACGTTGGTTTTTATTGAGTTCCGGTAAACCATAAACCCATTTGGCATCAACCCGATGAGCAGAACTAGCATCAATGACGCGCGTATCCATTTGATACAAATCAGCAGCAACCTCTTTAGACGCAGCATCAGGTAAGCATAAAAATACAATATCAGCTTCCTGCATTAAGGCTTTACGCGCATTAATGTCTTTACGTGCTTCTGTTGCTATTTCAATGACTTGCACATGGGAGTGATATTCTAATTTTTCTCTGATTTGCAGCCCTGTGGTACCGTGTTGTCCATCAATAAAGACTTTTAATTTGTTGCGCATGGTTTGTCTCAGCAAGGTAAAGAGCGCTTATTATAATCAAAACTAGGCATTAGGCTAAAAATAGGCTGTGTGGTGCAGTGTTAAGTACTGTATTAAGGACGTGAAGCAAAATTGCACTCACCACTGGAAATAAAGCCCTTTGCAGGAGGAGGGACAATAGGTTTTAAATTGCCAGTGATGATGCAAAATCAAATTTAGGGAGCAGGGATAGTCAGCTGTTTTTGTACGCCTAATCCTTCAATGCCTAACTCCATCCGATCGCCTGCTTTGAGGTAAATCGGATGAGGTTTTTGTCCTAAACCCACACCTGGGGGCGTACCCGTCGAGATAATATCGCCTGCTTGTAAACTCATGAATTGCGATAAGTAAGCCACAATAAAGGGGACTTGATAAATCATGGTTTTAGTCGAGCCGTTTTGAAAGCGTTTGCCATTCACTTCTAAGTACATACTCAAATTGTGCGGGTTAGGCACTTCATCTTTTGTGACTAAATAAGGGCCGATGGGACCAAAGGTGTCACACGATTTACCCTTGACCCACTGCCCTGAACGCTTTAATTGAAAATCGCGCTCAGACAAATCATTCACTACGCAATAACCCGCAATATGATCATAAGCCTGTGCTTCAGTAATGTATTTTGCATCCTTGCCTATGACGACACCCAATTCCACTTCCCAATCAGTCGCAGTAGAATGACGCGGAATTTCAATATCATCATTCGCTCCACAAATTGCAGAAGTCGCTTTAAAGAAAATCACCGGTTCGGGCGGCACTTCCATATTGGATTCAGCAGCGTGGTCGGAATAATTCAGACCAATGCAAATAAATTTACCTACGCGATTCACGCACGCGCCGTAACGTGGATTACCTTCCACAATAGGCAAACTATTGATATCTAAAGCAGCAATTTTAGCTAAGCCTGCTTTACTGATTGTACTGCCATCAATATCGCTAATATGCGCCGACAAATCACGAATCTTGCCATCTGCATCTAAAATAGCGGGTTTTTCCGAGCCTTTTGCGCCATAACGTAATAATTTCATTGTACTGATCCTTAATTTGCCCAACCGCCATCAATAATATGCACTTGTCCAGTGGTGAAACTGCTTTCATCGCTACCTAAGTACACCGCTAAAGCAGCAATTTCATTGGCATCCCCTACACGCCCCATCGGTTGACGCGCAATAAAGGCTTTCATCGCAGCTTCATAATCACCGGTAGCCCGTAAACGCTCATGCAGCGAGGGACTATCCACTGTGCCAGGGCAAATCGCATTACAACGTATTCCTTTGGTCACAAAGTCGGCGGCAATCGCTTTGGTTAAACCAATTACAGCGGCTTTACTGCTGCAATATACGAAGCGATTGGGCACACCTTTAATGGATGATGCCACCGAGGACATATTGATGATTGAACCTTTGCCACGCTCTAGCATTGAGGGAAGTATTAATTTGCATAGACGGTACATAGCTTTAGCATTGAGATTAAAGGAGAAATCCCAATCTTTTTCTTCACATTCGAGTATCGAGCCAGCATGGACGAAGCCCGCGCAATTAAACAAAATATCCAATGGAGGCAAGGATTGCACGGCTTGCGTGACTGCTTCTGCATTGGTCACATCGAGTTGTAGTGTGTGCACATTAGGCAAGTTCTTTTGCTTCAGCATTTCTAAAGCTTGCGCATTAATATCAGCAGCATACACTGTTGCCCCTTCACGAGCATAGGCGTCAACGGTGGCCAAACCAATGCCTTGTGCGGCAGCAGTAATCAGGGCGATTTTGCCCGCTAAACGTTGATGATTAGTCATGGTGAAAAACTTCCTCCATCATACTCCAGTGTTCCCCTTCAGCGCGGCTCATTAATGGTGTTTGACAAGGATCAGTAAGTTTCCACCATGCTTGTGTTTTGAAATCTGCTGAAATCTTCGCCATATCCGCCTTAAAATCCGTGCCGTGATATTCCCAATAACCAAATAACAAGTTTTCGGGTTCACGTAAGAAAATGCTGTAATTCTTGATATTGGCTTCGGAAATCTTTGCCAGCACTTCAGACCAAGCGGCCGCGTGTAAGCGTTTATACTCAACAATTTGTTCTGGTTTTATGCCAATCACCATCCCCATGCGTTGCATCACAGCTTCTCCGTGCTTTTTGCCATCAACAAGCGTTGTGAATTGCACTTATACCTGAATCACTTTTGTATAATGCTATTCATGTTGAAAAAGCGCAATTCAACTCAAATATGAATATTGAATTTATATTTGAGTTGTTAGACTGTCAACTGTAAAATCTAAACATCTCGTAAAAGGACAAAAAATGGCGAATTTTGAGCTAGATAATGCCAATGATGATAAGTATCGAGCGCCTGCCTTAGAGAAAGGACTGGATATTCTTGAATTATTATCGAATTACTCTCAGGGCTTATCTCAAGTCGAAATAGCCAAAGCACTTGGGCGCTCCCCCAATGAAATCTATCGCATGTTAACCGTGTTAGTGCGGCGCGGTTACATTGTGAAAAGTCAGGGCGAGCGCTATGAATTAAGTATGAAACTGTTCGTTGTAGCACATCGTCATCCACCTTTAAGGCGTTTGGTGGAACAAGCGACTCCTTTAATGCGTGAAGCAACTATTCAAGCGCAACAATCGGCTCACATGGGTGTTTATGATCGCGGTGAATTCATTATTAATGCCGTCGTGGAATCACCGGTGGCATGGGGTTTGGCAATGCGCGTGGGAGCAGTGGTTGGTTTGTATAATACCGGCACGGGACGGATTTTAGCAGCCTTTTCCTCGCCAGAACGCCTTGACGATATGATCACCCAGCATAAACGTGTGCCGGGCGAACCTGTGATGGATAGAACAGCGTTTGAAAAAATATTAGAGCGCATTCGTCAGCAAGGTTATGAGGAAATGCCGAGTGGCACGACCTTAGGCGTTACCAATTTAGCTTTCCCTATTTTAGGGTACGACGGGGAAGCGATTGCCACGTTAAGCTGCCCTTATTTAATACGTATTGATGAATTGCCTTGCCCGTCAATGGAAGAGGTCAAAGCTATCTTTGCTGAGGTGGCGCGTAAATTATCTTTTAGTTAATTGCTCAAAGAGGGGGAGAGCTTATGCCATTAACCAAACGTGTGATTCCATGTGCACTAACCAAGCTAAGCATCACCACCTTGGGTTTAGGAGGCGCTGCCTTAGGCGGCCTCTATAGTGGCGTCAAACGTGATGATGCAGTGCAAACCATTCAAAATGCCTTAGCCGCACAAATCAATTATGTGGATACCGCACCTTACTATGGTTTTGGTTATTCAGAACGGGTCATCGGCGATGTATTGCGCGATCGATCTTCTGCTACTCAGCCTTATGTACTATCCACCAAAGTGGGACGTCTGCTTAAAGCAGGCGCAGTGGAGAATCCGGCAGCTTATGGCTGGCCTAATGGTTTGCCATTCACCCCTGTGTTTGATTATTCCTATGATGCGGTGATGCGTTCGTTTGAAGATAGCTTGCAGCGTCTTGGCCTTGCCCAGATTGATATTCTTTACATGCATGATATTGGTGCTTTTACCCATGGTGCTGAGCATGACAAACACTTTACCGCTGCGATGACCAGTGGTTACAAAGCCTTGGATGAATTACGTCGTGCGAGACTTATCAAAGCTTTCGGCATTGGTGTAAACGAATGGGAAGTATGCAAAGCTGTATTAGATTATGGTCAATGGGATGTCTTGTTATTAGCAGGGCGTTATACCTTATTAGAACAACAAGCCGCTGATACCTTATTCCCCGCTTGTAAAGCGGCGAATACCTCGATTGTGGTGGGAGGGCCTTTTAATTCAGGTATTTTGGTGGGAGGCGATACATGGAATTATGGCAAAGCACCTGCCGATATTATTAATAAAGTCGAGCAACTCAAGGTGATCTGCCAACAGTATCAAGTCAGTTTACCCGCTGCTGCCTTGCAATTCCCCTTAGCCCATGAGCGGGTGGTGAGTGTGATCCCTGGCGCGCGTAATTCGCAAGAATTAGCGCAAATTTTGGAATGGACGCAACAAACTATTCCGAATGAGTTTTGGCAGGCACTCAAACAACAAGGCTTATTAGCAGAACATATTCCCACACCACACGAGAATCTTTACTGGCAAGCCTAATTCATCCAAGTAAGGAGGTAAGTTATGCATTCAACACCACCCAAGACGCCACGCATTGATGCACATCAGCATTTTTGGCGTATAGCGCGCGGTGATTATAGTTGGTTGACGCCAAGTCTGGGTGTGTTGTATCAGGACTTTCTGCCTGACCAGCTCAAGCCCCTGTTAGATCAACAGGGTATTGAGGGTACGGTGTTAGTGCAAGCTGCGGATACCTTAGCCGAAACGCATTATATGCTAGGATTTGCTGAACAATACGATTGGATTTTGGGCATAGTGGGTTGGGTGGATATGGATCAAGCTGAGGCGGTCGAGCAGATTGAGTTATTAACCCAACATCCTAAGTTAGTCGGTATTCGCCCTATGATTCAGGATATTCCTGACCCTGATTGGATGTTAGCGCCACACCTTGCACCTGCGTTCCAAGCCTTGATCGATCATGATTTATGCTTTGATGCACTGGTACACCCCAAACACTTAGCGAATTTACTTACTCTGCTAAAGCGCTACCCTAAACTGAAGTGTGTCATTGATCACGGCGCAAAACCTGCCATTCACGTCCAACAGTTTGAGGATTGGGCAGCTGCAATGCGTCACTTAGCCAGTGAAACACAAACCTATTGCAAACTATCGGGCTTAGTGACCGAAGCGGGTCAGGATTGGAATCAAGAACAGTTAAAGCCTTATGTAGACTTTTTACTAGAGACCTTTGGCGCAGAACGCCTCATGTTCGGCAGTGATTGGCCTGTATTGAAGTTAGCCAGCGACTATGCAGAGTGGGTGCAAACCGTAGAGGCGTTCACGAACACACTGAGTGCAAGTGAGCAAGCGAGTGTGTGGGGGGGAAGTGCTAAGGGGTTTTATGGGTTATAGATGGATATTAATATTTGTTATTGCTCAGAATACTTATTATTGACCAACTTACGGAACTGATCTATCTTCTAAATACTTCAAAGTATATTCTCTTATTTCACTAAACATGGAATTTATTTTAGTAGGTGCTTGTTCTAGATAATATTCAATTCTGATTTCTTCTTCTTTTGAAAAGGCTCTGACATCAGCATTTTGGACTATGTCTTTAATACCTAATAATCTATCAGGAATTCCTATATCTCTGAGTAGCCCTTCGATTTTATGTGTATTAGAGCTTGTTGAAATAAAAGGTTTTTTCAACATTACCAAAAAGCAAGTCATATGAAAGAAACCAGTAATAGCAAAGCTATGAGTCTCTATTAAACGGTCATGATTTAAAGGAGTTGAAGAAGCGTCTTTCGATACAGGTTCCAATGACTTTGTCATGAATCTCGATAGACTTAGAAAAACAGATCGTCTTGCGTGCTAGACGTTTAATCCAAATCCTCAAATTCAGGTTTTGCCGTTCAATGCTTTGTGTGTAGCGCTTAGTGATTAAATGCTTATCTTCAGGCAATAAACGCTCATAAGCGCCCCAATCATCCGTGCAATACAATGCCAGTTTGAAAGGTGTCAACCGTTCCAAGAGTTGCTTCA
>NZ_AQVE01000029.1 GCF_000371925.1 Thiolinea disciformis DSM 14473
TATTCCTTCAGAGGAAAGCGGCTCAAATCTATAGGCTCTATCTACTATTTGCTTAACTGTTTCCTCTGATAAATCCAAAGGGTATAAGAAAGGATCATAATCAACATACGTATCCAACTGATAGATAGCCCATAGTCTTTTTTGAAAAGCTTGCTTATGGCTACTAAGCCACTGAACTAACACCTTGAATAGTTCAGCTTTAGTGGAACCATTATGAATAGACTTTGCCAATGCCTCACGAAAATCTATCCATAAGGCTATATGTTTTTTTTCATCATGGAACTGGATACGCTGTGATCAGATTTCCACCATCAAGTCTTTTTTGGCGGCAAAAAAACAAACATGAGTAACAAGAATATTGTTGTGGATATGAGCGTCCATACTATATTTTGAATAGAGCCGAATGGAACGCCTTGCCATATGATAGACATCATAACAGATTCTAATAAAGCAAAAACAACACCCATGAAAACAAAAATAGGCAATGACCGTCTCATTTTACTCTCCAATATTACTCAATGGCAGTTAATATAATAGAGCCTCTATGATGGTTATTTGTTAAGAAGTCTCACAGCCCAAGTTTTAACCACATCTAGACCGAAATACGATACAAGCAATTTTTAGCAGCAAAATGTAATTACTCAATTTTTTAATTTCACCAAAAATCCATTCTAATACTTTTTAGATTAAATTTGAACTAGTATTTCTCCTTCCTCTCGAATTTTTTCTTTATCCTCCAACAACTCTAAGCCTAAATCTGCATAATCACCCACACTTTCTTGGCTTAACATAGCTGTCAATAAATCCTTAATTTCTTGACGCCCTGATGATTTACCCAAAGCAAAAGCAGCACAAGCCCTAACATCACTACTCTCATCTGAACACAGTGTCATTAAAGCACTTTCCACATCGTCTAAGAGAGTTTCATAGCCTAAATGACCAAGAGCAGCTGCAGTCGCTGCTCTGACATCTGCATTGCTATCTGTCACTAATGAAAGCAAAATAGGTAGAGACTCGTACTTATAAGGGTAAAGTGGTGTTCCTAATTGACCTAAAATAAAAGCAGCCATCTCTCTTAATACTTCTGAATTAGAGGAAATCAAATTGATAGTCTCTTTAAAAACACTCTCACCGCCTCGAATCTGCAACTCCCTAGCTGCAGCTGTTCTAATAAGAGCGTTTTTTTCTTTTAATAGAGTAAATAATACTTCTGTATCCCATTGCTTCAATGCCTGCCAAACCAACAAGTTTAATGTATCATTAGATGGATCATAATTATCAATCATAGTAGGCGCACTGCACTCCCCTAATACTTCGCTCTTTACATTTACTATTTGTCTAAAATTATATTATCCTCTAGGAATCACCGTTTTTAGTTTGCGCAAACCATTTTCGAGAGGCTAGACTGTACTTTGAAATAATGAAATCATTAGCATTTAATATTTTCAAGACTAGGCCAGCTTATGTAGCTTAAACTAAAAAACCCACTGAATTTAATCCCTACAGCTCCTGTTCCGCTCAACACGTATGCCCAAGTTCTCTACTACCATTGCCTCAAATGATGCGCCAAATCAGGTCATGCCTCATGGTGACTAATTCAAATTCACTCAGCCTTACGCTATAAGATGCTAAGCGTATTTCATATTTATATTCAGTAAAATTAATATCGCTATCGTCTTCTAGACCATGGTCGCTAAAAACATCTATGTAAATATGTGCACCCGTCGAAGGATCCGCTAGATATGATCTATATAAAACCCCGAATTCTAAATCAAACTTTTCAAAAACAATGCCTAAAAAACGGGCAATAGCCTCTACTAATTTCTCAAGCGAAGCTTCCTGATTTAAAAATATAGCTGTTGCTTCTGACATCGCCTTAATACGCTTTCCCAAGTTTTTCAGTGATCGGACGCATTTATACTCGGTTTTACACATCAACCTCCAACCCTGAATCAGCACAGAATTTACGCAAATGGTCATAACCTAATCTTGCATAAGTCAAAGGATGTGCCACCGCTGGATCTTGCTCAGCCTCCACCACTAGCCAGCCAGAATAATTTGCTGCTTTCAAGCCTTTGCAAATCGTTGGATAATCCACACAACCATCCCCCGGCACGGTAAACACACCCGCTAGCACAGCATTCAAGAAGCTAGTATCTCGATTCAAAACATCATCTAACACACTGCGACGAATGTCCTTGCAATGCACATGATTAATGCGCTTGGCATGGCGTTTTTGCACTGCTACCGGATCACCACCTGCATAAGTTAAATGGCCGGTATCCAGTAATAAACCAACCGCATCGCTAGTGTTTGCCATCAGCTTATCAATATCCGCTTCGGTTTGAACCACTGTGCCCATATGATGGTGATAGGCGATTTTTACCCCTTGCGACTGCGTATAGTCAGCAACTTGATTTAGCTTTTTGCCGAACTCAGCCCACTGATGAGCGGCTAATACTGGACGCTTAGACACTGGCGTTTCGCGCTCACTATGCACACAGCCGGTCACTTCGCAGTAAACCATCGCAGTTGCACCTAAACTTTTCAGCAAGTTCAAATGCCCTTGAATCGCCTCGATTTCTGCTTCAACGCTGCGCTCTAACAGCTTGCCGCTGAACCAGCCAGAGACTAATTTCAAACCGTGACTGTCTAAAACCGGCCCCAAGACTTTAGGGTCGCGGGGAAATTTATTGCCCAACTCAAAACCGGCGTAACCTGCTTCTTTACCTTCAGTCAGACAGACTTCCAAAGGAGTCTCCGCGCCCAATTCAGGCAGATCATCATTCGTCCAAGTGATGGGATTAATACCGATTCTTACACTCATTTCTTGATGTCCTAGCGATAATTGTCATGAAGCAAGTAGTAAGTGTTTGCGGAAGAGTCTAAGTCGCAGGGCTGCGACCTCGAAGCTTATAAGCACGTATTTCCAGCGTCTCTGAGCGAACACTTGCCACTTGCGGCCTAAATAAGTTTAATAAGTTTGCTTTTGCTTAGCTGTCACATACTTTTCATGGGCTATTTGTACTGGTTCACGCGGCGAGACTTCTGGTACAGCGACATCCCACCAGTAGCCACCCGCTGAAGTCATAAATGGATCAGTATCTAAGGCAATTACATAGGATTTGCTTGCAGCGCGCGCCCGCATTAAAGCGGCTTCTAGCTCCTGAATACCGGACACCGACTCAGCTAGAGCACCCAAGGCTCGGGCATGTCCTGCAAAATCGATTTTTGGCGCACCTTCTGCTACCGCGACACAGTTTTCCAAGAGATTATTGAAAGGCGCATTACCCGTGGCTTGTTGCAGGCGGTTAATACAGCCATAGCCACGATTATCCAGCACCACCACGATAATCTTGTAGCCGAGCATGACACTGGTGGCTAACTCTGAATTGAGCATTAAGTAGGAACCATCACCCACGACCACAATCACCTCGCGCTGCGGTTGCGCCATCTTCACCCCCAAACCACCTGCGATTTCATAGCCCATGCAGGAAAAACCATATTCGAGGTGATAAGCATTTGGCTGCTCTGTGCGCCAGAGTTTATGCAGCTCGCCCGGCAGGCCGCCTGCTGCACAGACAATAATATCCGACGCTTGCCCTGTGCGTTTCACTGCACCCAAGACTTGAGCATCCGAAGGCAAACCGGTACGCGTCGGTGTACTTAAACTGCGTGCTGTCGCTGAGTCGTAATAAGCATTCCACTCGGCAACCGCACGCTGTCCTTGCTCTAACCAAGCGTGTGGTGCTTGCCAAGCTACAAGGCCGTGCTGTAACTGCTGCAAACCCGTTTTCACATCAGCAATTAGGCTTTGCGCGTTATGTTTAATCGCATCGAATTTTGCCACATTGAGTTGAATTAACTTTACGTCGGGATTGCCAAATAGCGTGCGCGATGCCGTGGTGAAGTCTTGTAAGCGTGTACCCATTGCCACAACGACATCCGCTTCTTGTGCTAATTTATTCGCTGCACTGCTACCAGTCACGCCAATCGAGCCGACGTAATTCGGATGATTCCATGCTAGAGCACCCTTACCCGCTTGGGTTTCCGCCACCGGAAAATTGAAAGACTCAGCAAAGTCTTTTAATTCTTGCGTGGCTTGCGAATACAGCACTCCGCCACCTGCTATAATCAATGGCTTTTTCGCAGATTTAATCGTCGTCATTACTTGGACTAATTCACGCGCATCCGCAGGTGGTCGACGTAGATAATGCACGCGCTTGGCAAAAAAACTTTCAGGATAATCGTAGGCTTCGGCTTGCACATCTTGCGGCAAGGCTAACGTGACAGGCCCACAATTTTCGGGATCGGTTAAAGTCTGAATCGCGACTGGTAAACTGGTAATCAACTGTTCAGGGCGTGAGATGCGGTCAAAGTAGCGACTCACGGGGCGGAAGCAGTCATTGGCACTAATGGTGGGATCGCTAAAACACTCCACCTGCTGTAATACCGGATCAGGTGTACGATTAGCAAAAATATCCCCGGGTAATAACAGAACCGGTAAGCGATTGACATGCGCCAACGCCGCTGCAGTCACCATATTTGTTGCACCAGGGCCGATCGAGGTAGTACAGGCCATCATGCGTTGACGATTATGTGCTTTGGCGTAGGCAATCGCAGCATGTGCCATACCTTGCTCATTATGTGCACGCAAGGTTGGTAAGGTGTCACGGTACTGGTACAAAGCCTCGCCCATACCTGCCACATTACCATGACCAAAAATAGCAAACACGCCCGCAAATAATGGCTGTAGGTGCCCATTAACGTCGATGTATTGCGCCGTTAAAGAACGTACCAAAGCCTGCGCCATGGTTAAACGAAGCGTAGTCATGCCGCTAACTCCTGTGTTGCTGGGTGCGCTATCGCAGCACGGCTTTGTTGCCAGGCTCGAATCAATTGCACGTAATTATCGCCCACGATTTGGATTAATTGTTGGTCGGTAATCGTATTCGCCAACCACGCCTGACTCGCTTCGGCAAAGAGACTACGCCCCACGGTAAAACCTTTGCATAGCGGATATGGTGCGGCGACTTTGAACGAATTTTTTAGGCTTTCTACACTGGCACCCAAACCTAATAGCACAACACCTTGGCAATAGGGGTCACGGGCGTGAATTAAGCGTGTCAGTTTGTCCCAACTCTGCGCCGAAGGCGGTGGCAATTTCCACCAATCTGGAAAAATCTCAAGGTTATATAAACGCTGAATCGCTAAGAACGTAGCCTCATCAGGCTCGCGAGTGTTCGCTGGCGGAATCAGCTCTAATAGCAACTCATGGCCACTGGTTTGGCAAGCAGCAAACAGCTCTTGAATTTGCTGTTCTTGTTGTAAGCGTAAGTCGATGGCATCATCGGTGTGATAAAACACCAAACACTTCACAATATGCTCTAATGGCCAACTCAATAAGCGTGAACCAATCGAGCGCCCTCCCTCCAACTCCAGCGGACGCGAAGCAGGCAATTCCACCGGCCGACCAATCCACCAATTGCGCCCTGTAACATCATTTAACGCATCTTGCCCATAAGTATCATCAATCAACACGCCTCCAGCATTCGCCGCTAGCTGTGTTTTCTGCATACCATATTCGACAGATTTTACTAATAAACGCTTCAAGGTTTTAATACGTACAGGGTCAGCGCCAACACTCACCGCTGCCTCATAAAGTTGCTTGCGATGATCAAAGGCCAAAACACATACATCAGGGCGAGAGGCTGGCTGACGGATAGTGACACGATGTAAGTGATTAAGTTTTTTATCTTGGTCAGGGCGTGGAATAGAAGCGGCATTTTTCAAGTAATAAAACAGTTCTGCTTCGCTTGGAATTGCAGGCGCACAGCCATGACGCGAGACGACTAAGGCGCCACAAGCATTCGCGTAAGCAGTACAGGTTTCAGGGGTTTCATCCCGCAGCCAACCCCGCAAAAATCCCGCCATAAACGCATCACCTGCGCCTAACACATTCAGCACTTCAACACGCACGCCTTGGTGAATAATCAACTCATCCATGCTATTCGGGATAGCACTATCTAATACGGTGCAACCTAAAGGGCCAAGTTTTAAGACAATCGTGGCCTTCGTTAAGCGGCGAATCTGGTTTAAGGCGCTAAGGGTGTCGGTGCTACCGCCGGTGATATGAATCTCTTCTTCAGTGCCGACCAGCAAATCACAATCAGGAAGAATGGTCTGGAGGTGTTCAGTCACGCCCGAGGAGGAGATAAAGCGTGTCTCTCCATCCCCCAGACTCGTCAAGCCCCAAAGCACGGGGCGATAATCGATATCCACAATAATTTTAGTGCCTGCGGCTTTGGCGTATTCCATCGCAGCCTTACTAGCGCGATAGGTGGACTCGGTTGAAAAATGCGTGCCGGTAATGAGTAGCGCTTGGCTTTGTGCAATAAATTCAGGATTAATATCCTCTACACTAATTGCCATATCGGCACAATCACGGCGATAAAAAATTAAAGGAAACGTTTCCTTGTCTTTAATGCCTAAAATCACCAAACCCGTCAGGCGTTCTTTATCAGTTTTGACTTGTGAGACATCGACGCCTGCACGCGCTAATTCCTCACGCACAAACCGTCCCATATGCTCATCGCCTACGTGAGTCAGCATCGCAGAACGTAAGCCTAAGCGGGCGCAACCATAAGCAATATTCGCTGAAGACCCTCCCACATATTTAGCAAAACTTCCCATATCTTCCAAGCGGCTACCAATTTGATGACCATATAAATCGACTGCCGCACGGCCTAAGCAGACAAGATCGCGTATTTTCTTATTCATGAGCGCAGCATCCATTCATGAGCCGGATGATTTTTAAAAATCCAGCGCCGTGTCGGCCCAGCCATCACATTCAAATAATAGGAATCATAGCCATGTGCCGCCGCAACTGGATGATAACCACGTGGTACTAGCACCACACAGCGATCTTCCACCGCCATAGTTTCGTCAAGCTCTAGGTTGTCAGTAAAGACACGCTGGAAACAGAAACCTTGACTTGGATTAAGACGGTGATAATAGGTTTCTTCCAGATACGATTCGTGCGGAAGGTTATCGGCATCGTGCTTATGGGGCGGATAGCTTGACCAGTGCCCTGCAGGAGTTTTGACCTCTACCACCAATAAGCTATCGGCTGGCTCGTCTTGCGGCAGGATATTGCATACATAACGGGTATTCGTGCCTTGACCACGTTGTTCGCGGCTCATGTGCTCAGGTTTAATCCAGCGGGTTTCATGATTCCCATAACCTGGTGCACGGCACACTGCTAATTCCAAATCCGTATTCGCGTTGACCTGTACCGCTTCACCATTCTTCACATAAATCGCATGGGGAGCTTTATCCTCAAACACCTGCATACGCTCGCCTACCGCTTTGAATTGCTGTTGACCCGCTTGAATATCTGCTAATCCGGCCAATAAGACCAGACATAACTCATCATCCGAGGCAGGCAACGCCACGCTTTGCCCCGCTTTCAGGTCATAGGCATCAAAACCTACATAACGCCAGTGCGCGTTTTCAGGGCTAATATGCTGATAATGCCCCTCGGCATTCGGCTCGGGGCGGCGTAGTAGGCTCATTATTCCACTCCTTATAAATCAACTGCTTGACCCGTTTTCAAGGACTCCACCGCAGCATCCGCTAAACGTAAGGCAGCTAAACCGTCTTGTTCACTGGTAGCGGGTTTAGAGCCGTTTTGCAAAGATTCAACAAAGTGCGTTAACTCAATGCGATACGCATTGGCATAACGTTGTAAGAAGAAAAATTGCGGCTTAGCACCGGTCACCCCATCCGCCCCTGCGAATTTGACGGTGTTTTCGAGTTGATTACCCGCTTGCAATATGCCTTTGTCGCCAAAGGCTTCAATGCGTTGGTCATAGCCATAAGTAGCGCGGCGACTGTTAGTAATAATCGCAATCGCGCCACTCTTGGTATTCAGCGTGACACTCGCGGTATCCACATCCCCTGCTTCGCCAATGGCAGGATCGACTAATACGCTACCCGTCGCATAAATCCGCGTCGGCTCCTCACCCAGTAGCCAGCGTGCCATGTCAAAGTCATGAATCATCATATCGCGGAATAAGCCACCCGAGACTTTAATATATTCGGCTGGCGGAGGAGCCGGATCACGGCTGGTAATAATCAAGGTTTCGAGTTTGCCGATTACACCTGCCTCCATTTGCTCTTTTAAATACGCAAATTGAGGGTCAAAACGCCGATTAAAACCGAGCATACAGGTAATGCCAGACGCTTTGACTGCACGGCTGCACGCCTCAGCACGCTCATAGCTTAAATCAATCGGTTTTTCGCAGAACACCGGTTTGCCCACCGCTGCGCAGCGCTCTAATAGGGGTGCATGGGTATCAGTGGAACTGGCAATAATGAAAGCATCGACATTGGGACTCTTAAATATTTCATCCAAACTCACTACCTTGGCGCCGAATTTATCCGCAACGTTCTGGGCAGCTTCTGGAAACACATCCACTACTTCAGTGATACGCGCCCTTGGCACCGCTTGCACCGCTAGCGCGTGCACTTGCCCAATACGACCCGCTCCAATCAGGCCAAAACGAAACTCTGTCATAATTCCTCCTCCAGATCTGTCGGGTAGTCATGGGAATAAGTATAAGCACAAATGAAATAATCATTCCAATATTCTTAAAATAAGAAATAAATTTTCCATTTTTTTCCCAAATACCTGCCTAGCTATGCGTTAAGCACTAAAAAAAGGTTATAATTTTGAGTCAAAGAATTATTCTCTTTAACAATTTTTGGAGCCACAGTATGAGCCTTCAACCCTTTCACTTAGCTATCCCTGTCTATGATCTACCCGCAGCACGTGCTTTTTATGGGAAGGTATTTGGTTTAGCGGAAGGTCGCAGTGCTGAACATTGGGTCGATTTTAATTTTTATGGGCATCAATTAGTCATTCACGAGCATCCCAAAACAGCATCACAAGAACATGCACACACAAATGCTGTGGACGGTCACGAGGTTCCTGTGCCTCATTTTGGAATTGTCTTAAACTGGGAGCAATGGGAAGCTCTAGCCGAACGCCTGCGCGCTTTTAACACTAGCTTTGTGATTGAGCCCTATATTCGTTTTAAAGGACAAGTGGGTGAGCAAGCCACGATGTTTCTGCTGGATCCCTGCGGTAATGCTTTGGAATTTAAAGCTTTTAAAGATATAAACCAGTTATTCGCAAGCTAAAATCGGCTTGCAAGTAGTAAGGGATTGTACAAAAATGCAGTGACTGTTTAGCATCAGCGCTTTAATCCTATAGAACCGCCATCTTGAACACCACCAATCAAACCCTGCGCGGAATTTTTCTGACGCTTGCTGCGCTCCTTTGCTTTGCCAGCATGGATACTACGGTCAAATACTTGGCCGAGTCTTATAATATTCCCTTGATTGTGGCAATCCGTTACATCGTCAATACCTTATTCATTATCGCCGTCTTTGCGCCACATCAAGCTAAGACCATGCTCAAGACTCAACGCACAGGCTTAGTACTGGTGCGAGCAGCCTGCTTAACAAGCATGTCACTCTTAGTCGGTTTAGCACTCAAAGTCATGCCCGTAGCAGAAATGATTGCGATTAGCTTCCTCAGTCCGCTACTGGTAGCCTTATTAGCACGGCCTTTATTGGGAGAAACGATTGGTTTTCTGGGCTGGCTTGCCACCTTAACAGGTTTTATGGGTGTGATGTTTATTGCCCAACCGAGCAATGGCCTAGACCCAAGCGGTGTCGTATTGATGTTGTTGGCAGTTATTGTAAACACCTTCTATCAACTCTTATCACGCTTATTAGCACCTACCGAAACCACGGTCGCGCTACTGTTTTATACCACACTCATGGGGACTGTCGTGTTTGGTTTAACCCTACCTTGGGCTTGGTATGGTATCAAACCCACCACCCTACAAATTCTCTTATTTATCAGCACTGGCATTACGGGGGGCATAGGCCATTACCTTTTTACCGCTGCCTATCGCTATGCGCCCGCTACCGTAATCGCACCGATTACTTATATCCAATTACTCTGGGCAGGTTTATTCGGCTGGTTAGTGTTTGGCGATCTACCAAGCGTGTGGAGTTTACTAGGCATGGGCTTGGTGATTCTATCTGGGCTCATGATGATGTTAAAAGCACGAAAACCCGCAATCCGTTAAGCAGGCAAGTTCATCACCGACCTCAACTTATACCGATCCCCTGGATGCGTAAGTATAGCAAAACTAATCAAACGCTCCCCTGACCAAGTACGTCGACTGACCTGCAAACAAGGCAAATGGGCATCTAGTTTCAAATAATGTTGAGCCTGTTTATTGGGTAAAATCGCTTCGACAATGTGTTCCATTGAAGTCAGCGTATATTGTTCAGACAGATATTGATTAGGTGTTTTTTGAGTGAAGTCTTGTTGTAAGTAATGGGGTAAAACACTAGTTGCTACATAACGTTCTTCGAGTTGAATCGGTAGCTGATTTTCTAAATGCACAATCAGCGAATGAAACACGCAGCTGTGTAGGGGAATACCTAATTGTGTCGCTACTAATTCGGATGCAGCTTGCTCGTTTAAAGCAAGTACTTGGCTCGTATATTGATGGCCACGCGCCCGCACTTCTTCGGCAATATTGCGCACAGCCGCTAAGGGTGACTCGGCTTTGGGAGTAGCGACAAACGTCCCTAAGCCTGGATAACGTACCAACAAACCTTCTTGTACCAGATCACGCAATGCCTTATTTACGGTCATGCGGCTCACGCTGAATTGTTCGACTAATTCAGCCTCGGTCGGGATTTTATCGCCTGCAGCATAGCTTTGGTTGCGAATCGCATCGCTAATGAATTGCTTAATTTGTTGGTAACGGGGTCGAGGATCCACCCAAAACTCCTAAGGATAAATTCGGGTGGTTATAGTAACAGTTTTACTCATACACTGGTCAGTAAGTCTGACGGCATATAACGCTTTAACGCCCCACTACTCAACCATTGTTTAGCCTGTTCAATATCAGGGGCAAAGTAGCGATCTTTATCATAAAATGGCACACGCTCGCGCAATTCGGCTTTAGCCTTTTCTAATAGCTCCGTCGTTTTCAGTGGCGCACGAAAATCTAAACCTTGCGCGGCTGACAGCAATTCAATCGCTACAATGCCACAGGTATTATCCGCCATTTCCAATAAACGTCGTGCCGCAAAGGTTGCCATGGATACATGATCCTCTTGATTGGCAGAGGTCGGCATACTATCTACAGAAGCAGGATGAGCATAGGTTTTATTCTCAGAGGCAAGGGCTGCGGCGGTCACTTGCGCAATCATAAAACCGGAATTCACACCCCCATTATTGACTAAAAAGGGTGGCAATTTACTCAAATTGGAATCAATTAATAACGCCATGCGTCGTTCGGATAATGCGCCTATTTCGGCAATGGCTAGGGCTAAATTATCCGCCGCCATTGCGACAGGTTCGGCGTGGAAATTACCTCCTGAAATAAACTCATCTTCCTCGGCAAACACCAGAGGATTATCGGAGACGGCATTGGCTTCGGTGAGAATGACATCGGCAGCTTGGCGAATTTGTTGCAAACACGCACCCATCACTTGCGGCTGGCAACGTAGCGAGTAAGGGTCTTGTACCTTGCCACAGTTTTGATGCGAACTGCCCAGCTCTGAGCCAGTACCCAGTAAATGTCGATATGCTGCGGCAGCATCGATTTGGGTTTGATGTCCGCGTACCGCATGGACTCGCCCATCAAACGGTTTGCGACTGCCTAAAGCAGCTTCCACTGAAAATGCTCCAGCAACTGTCGCAGCCGCAAATAAATCTTCCGCTGCAAATAAGCCTTGTAAAGCAAAAGCGGTGGAGGCTTGCGTGCCATTGAGTAGGGCTAAACCTTCTTTGGGCGCGAGCGTTATCGGGGTTAAGCCCGCGTGTTTTAAACCTTCGGATGCAGGTAAACGTTTACCCTCAATCAGTACTTCACCTTCACCTAAAAGTACTGTACTCATATGTGCGAGTGGAGCTAAATCACCTGATGCACCGACTGAGCCTTTTTGCGGCACGCAGGGGTAAATTTGTTGATTGAGCAACTGTATTAAGCGTTCAATCACTTCATAGCGAATGCCGGAAAATCCGCGTGCTAGCGAGTTAATTTTCAACACCATCATCAGGCGAACCGTAGCTTCTTCCATTAAAGCCCCCGTACCTGCCGCGTGAGAAAGTACAATACTGCGTTGTAATAGCTCTAAATCTTTGGGTTCAATACGTGTATTCGCCAGCAATCCGAAGCCTGTGTTAATGCCGTACACCACGCGATTTTCGGTAATCACTTTGGCAACGGCAGTGGCACTCGCATCAATCGCTGCGCGACAGGCTGGATCGAGGCTTACGCGTACAGGTTGCAACGCGACTTGGCGCAATTCGGCGAGGGTTAATTGCCCTGGTTTGATGATCAGTTCAAACATATCACGCCCCCAGCATTGGTAAATCTAAGCCATTCTCATGCGCACAGGTTTGCGCAATCTCATAACCTGCATCAGCATGACGCATTACCCCTGTAGCGGGGTCATTGCGTAATACTCGCGCTAAACGTTTAGCCGCTGCATCCGTACCATCGGCAACAATCACCACACCCGCGTGTTGACTAAAGCCCATTCCCACACCCCCGCCGTGATGAATCGAAACCCATGTTGCTCCGCCTGCGGTATTGAGTAGTGCATTCAATAGGGGCCAATCGGATACGGCATCTGAGCCATCCAACATACTTTCGGTTTCACGGTTTGGACTGGCTACTGAGCCTGAATCCAAATGATCACGCCCAATCACAATTGGCGCTTTTAATTCACCTGATTTGACCATTTCATTGAAGGCTAACCCCAAGCGTGCGCGATCTTTTAGACCCACCCAGCAAATCCGTGCAGGTAAGCCCTGAAATGCAATCCGCTCACGTGCCATATCTAACCAATTATGCAAATGCGCATCATCTGGCAGTAGCTCTTTTACTTTCTGATCGGTTTTATAAATGTCCTCAGGGTCGCCCGACAACGCAGCCCAACGGAATGGACCAATCCCTTGACAGAACAGCGGTCGAATATAAGCAGGTACAAAGCCGGGGAAGTTAAAGGCGTTTTCTACACCTTTTTCCAACGCCATTTGGCGAATATTATTGCCGTAATCAGTAGTCGGAGCGCCCCGTTCTTGTAGAGTCAGCATGGCACGCACTTGAATGGCCATGGATTCTTTCGCCGCATCGACTACTGCTTTCGGGTCAGTTTCACGCATTTGCTTGGCTTGTTCTAACGTCCAACCTTTAGGTAAATAACCATTCAAAGGGTCATGCGCACTGGTTTGATCAGTGACTACATCGGGCAAAATATTACGTGCAACAATTTCAGGATAAATGTCGGCGCAATTGCCTAATAGACCTACTGAAATTGCTTTGCCTTCGGCTTTTGCGCTGGCAATCATATCGAGCGCTTGATCAAGGTTATACGCCTTCTTATCCACGTAGCGAGTGCGTAAACGGAAATCAATGCGGGTTTCATCACATTCCACCGCAATACAAGAAAAACCTGCCATCGTTGCCGCTAGTGGTTGTGCACCACCCATGCCACCTAAACCACCTGTCAGAATCCAACGTCCTTTAGCATTACCGTTATAGTGTTGCTTTGCCATTGCCACAAAGGTTTCATAAGTACCCTGCACAATGCCTTGTGAGCCAATATAAATCCATGAGCCTGCGGTCATTTGCCCATACATCATCAGCCCTTGTTGATCTAACTGATTAAAGTGCTCCCAATTCGCCCAATGCGGAACTAGATTGGAATTAGCAATTAATACGCGTGGCGCATCTGCATGAGTTTGGAACACGCCGACAGGCTTGCCGGATTGAATCAATAAGGTTTGATCAGCTTCCAAGCGTTTGAGTACTTCAATAATCTTGTCGTAACAAGCCCAATCACGTGCGGCGCGTCCAATGCCACCATACACCACTAAGTCTTCAGGGCGCTCGGCTACATCAGGATGTAAGTTATTCATTAACATGCGCATCGGTGCTTCGGTGAGCCACGATTTGCAGCTTAACTCAGTACCTGTTGGGGCAATAATGCGACGGCTCGCGTCATGACGATTATTCATACTGTGCTCCTGTGATGCTATAAAACAAGCGTGCAGCCACACGTGCTGTTTGCAAATCTTGATCGTAGTTAGGGTTATATTCGGCAATATCGGCAAGGCGCAATTTCTGGCTTGCGCGAATTAAATCAATAATGGGTTCGAGTACTTCTAAATGTACCCCACGCGGTGCGGGCGCACTGACACCGGAGGCAACGCTGGCGGGTAGTACATCCAAATCAATGGTTAGATAGAGGTGTTCGCAACTTTCAATAAAGGTTTTGACTTGCGCTAAGGTGTCGGCTAAATCAAGTAAAGTCATGTGCTTATCTAAGCGATAAGACACTTGCCACTCCTTAGCACGTTGAAATAGAGCTTGCGTATTTGCCATTTCACTCGCGCCTAAACAGCAGTACTGAAATGACCAACTACGCTCTTTGCAACTTTGCGCGATTTGATAAAACGGCGTGCCCGAATTGCAACCATTCACATCAGTGCGAAGATCAAAATGCGCATCAAAATTAATAATGCCAATTTTGGGGTTAGTAGTAGTACTAGCTAAATGATTGGCTAAACCCAACCAAGAGCCATAAGCCACTTCATGTCCGCCCCCTAGTATGATAGGGAAGTGGTTTTGGTCGAGTAATTGGTTGATTTGCTTAGCTAAATAGGTGTGTGCGCTTTCTAAATCGCCCTCGATGCAATGGACATTACCCGCGTCATAAACCACTTTTTGTGGATTCCACGGAACGCTGGCGAGTATTTTACGAATCTGATTCGGTGCTTGTGCTGCACCCACACGCCCTTGATTGCGGCGTACGCCTTCATCAGAACAAAAGCCTACAAGCGCTAAACCTGTGGGTAGATTTTCAGAAAAAGGCTTAATTACTTGATGCAAACGCTTTGATAATTCAGGGATTTCGCCTTGATCAACGCGCCCTGTCCAAAGGCTCTTAAAATCAAACTCAGACATGGCTAAGCTTTCCTGCAAACACGCGCTGTTTAATCGGATTAATACCAACTTGATACGCAAGTTCGGCAGGATGTTGAATGTTCCAAACGATAAAATCCGCCGCAAAACCTTCCCGTAATTGTCCAATCTGATCTTGCAAACCTAATGCTTTCGCTGCATGACGTGTAACACCCAGCAATGCTTCTTCAGGTGTTAAACGGAATAAAGTACACGCCATATTCATCGCCAAACGCAACGAGGCAAGGGGTGCAGTACCTGGATTAAAATCAGTAGCCACTGCCATTGGTACGTGATAACGACGCAATAATTCAATCGGAGGTACTTGAGTTTCGCGTAGGAAATAGAATGCAGCAGGTAGTAGAGTTGCAACCGTACCTGACTCAGCCATTGCTTGCACACCTTCCTCATCAAGCCACTCTAAATGATCGGCTGACCATGCCTGATAACGGGCGGCTAAGGCGCTAGCATGTTGATTACTAAGCTGTTCTGCATGGATATGAATCCCTAAACCATGTGTTTGTGCGGTTTGTAATACTTTTTCGGTTTGTGCAGGGTTAAAGGCTATGTGTTCACAAAACACATCGACCGCATCCGCCAGATTTTCTGCCACCGCCGCAGGAATCAGCTCTTGGCACACCCAATCAATATAGGCATCCGCACGGTTTTTATATTCTGGTGGTAAAGCATGTGCGCCCAGTAGAGTAGTCGATACGCGCACGGGAAAACGCTTGGTTAACTCGCGTGCAGCACGCAGCATATTCAGTTCACTGTGTAAATCTAAACCGTAACCTGATTTGATTTCGATAGTGGTGACACCTTCTGCCATTAAGGCTTTTAAACGCGGAATCGCTAGTTCAACTAATTGCTCAACACTGGCTTGGCGTGTGGCGTAAACAGTGGAGAGAATGCCGCCTCCTTGTTGTGCAATTTGTTCATAACTTGCGCCTAGTAAACGTTGCTCGAATTCTTGGGCGCGGTTACCTGCATGGATTAGGTGAGTATGACTATCGATGAAACTGGGGGTAATGAGTGCATTTTGTGCGTCGTGGATTGGTAGATTTGTTAGTTCAGAGTGCTGTTGTTCAAACACTGGCATAGGGGCAATGCAGGCAATCTTATCTTGCTTCACACCGAGTACTTGATGAGGTAATAAACCATAAGCTTGAGTGTGATTTAGGTCACAAGTCGCTAAGTTGGCATTGATCCACAGTGCATCGCAGTCTTTAAGCATCACTCCTCCTCTCTCTCGCATCTTTTGTATAGATATGTATATACAATATGATAAAAGAAAACGCAAGTAAAGCAATGCAAAATTGCTTCCATGTATCTTTAGCTAAACCTAATTTACGACAGGCTCACAGCGCAGTTCTGTCTTGACTGAATTGGCAATAAAACATTCTTCATGAGCCTCATGGTGCAGTTGGAGTAATTGTTCAGGCGAGGGCAAGTGCTCGCCTGAAAAAACGACCTTGGGCTTTAAGGTGACTAAGGTCATGGCTAAGCGACCCTGCTCATTTTTTGCCATCACGCCTTCGGCTTGATCATGATAAGTGTCCACGACAAACTTATGCTGAGACGCGATAGAAAGAAACCACAGCATATGGCAATTGGCTAAAGCCGCAACAAATAGCTCTTCAGGATCGACTGCATGAGCATCCGAATACGGTAGTGGCACAACATGCGGCGAGGACGAGGCGCTTAGTTCAAGTCCACCATCAAATCGTAAGACATGCCGCCTACTATAACGATTATCTAGAAATTTCTGTTCATTACGCTGCCACAACACCTCAGCCGTATAAATCGCCATTTCTAACTCCTTTTTGGGTAATGCAAAGCAATAGAGGCTTTTCCACTGCCAACATTGACAACGATGCTTCAAGTAATCGGCACGGCTCGACTATCCACCACCCGCCGCAACACAAAACTGGTATGCACGCTGGTGACACCACTAATATGATTGATACGCTTGAGCAATAGCTCTTGATAGGCGTCGAGATCTTTTACGATCACTTTGAGTTGGTAATCCGCACTCTGGCCTGTAATTAATAAACACTCAATCACTTCTGGCAATTCCCGAATCTGAGCTTCAAAGGTTTTGAAACGTTCATCGGTGTGTTTATCCATCGCAATATGTACCAAAGCCATCAGCGTATAACCAAGCTTTTTTGCATCCACCAAAGCATGATAAGCCGTAATCACCCCCGCCTCTTCTAAAGCACGTACCCGTCTTAAACAAGGGGAAGGTGATAAACCAATCCGATCCGCCAAGTCTTGATTACTTAAGCGTCCGTCTTGCTGCAAGCATTTCAAAATCTGATAATCGTAGCGATCTAATTCCATATATAACCACTTTATAAAAAGATAATGCTAATTTTTGTTTTTTATACGCTATTTTATGCCAAAAAATGAATATTTAACAGTTTAGAACGCAATCCTCTGCTAGACCCATTTGCTTACACTAGCTCACATTCATTTATAGCAAATTTAGGATTCGATCGTGTTAAAGCAGCCCTCTACCAAATACCGAGCTTTTAAGCCGGTGAATTTACCAGATCGTCAATGGCCAAGCCGTAGCATCACGCAAGCACCCCTTTGGATGAGCACTGATTTGCGTGATGGCAATCAGTCCTTGTTTGAGCCGATGAATAGCGTACAGAAATTGAAATTGTTCAAGGAGTTGTGCGGCATTGGCTTTAAGGAAATTGAAGTCGGCTTTCCTTCGGCCTCCCAAACTGATTTTAATTTTGTGCGCCAACTCATCACCGAAGGCCATATTCCTAGCGATGTCAGCATCGAAGTATTAACCCAAGCACGTGAGCATTTGATTCGCCAAACGATTGAATCATTACATGGTGCACGCCGTGCGATTGTGCACGTTTATAACGCGACTAGTCCGCAATTCCGCAATCTTGTGTTTGACATGAGTAAAGCGGAAGTGCTGGCGATGGCGGTGAGTGCCGTGCGTTTGGTGAAGGCATTGACCGCGCAACAGCCTGAAACAGAATGGACGTTGCAATATAGTCCTGAAACGTTCAGCATGACCGAATTAGATTTTGCTTTGGAAATTTGCAATGCAGTGACGGATGCGTGGGAAGCCACACCAGACCATAAAATTATTTTGAATTTGCCTGCCACAGTCGAGGCTGCCACAGCGAATATTTATGCCGATCAAATTGAATGGACGCATCGCCATTTAGCCAAGCGCGACAGTATTATCTTAAGTGTGCATCCCCATAATGACCGTGGCACGGCGGTTGCGGCCACCGAATTAGCCTTAATGGCGGGTGCTGATCGAGTGGAAGGTTGTTTATTTGGACATGGCGAACGCACTGGCAATGTCGATTTAGTTACCTTGGCTTTGAATCTTTATACCCAAGGTATTGATCCGCAATTGGATTTTTCCAATATCAATCGGGTGGCACGTTTGGTGGAAGAATGCACGCAATTGCCGATTCATCCGCGCCATCCTTATGTGGGCGATTTGGTCTTTACGGCCTTCTCTGGCTCGCATCAAGACGCGATTAAAAAAGGCTTTGCCGCCCAAAAACCTGATGCGCTATGGAATGTGCCTTATTTGCCGCTTGATCCTGCCGATGTGGGACGCAGCTATGATTCAGTGATTCGGGTCAATAGCCAATCGGGTAAGGGTGGTATTGCCTATTTAATGGAAAATGCGCATGGCATCGTCATGCCGCGCCGCTTACAAATTGAATTTGCCGCCGTGGTTCAACAGCAGATGGATGCGTCTGGGCTAGAACTGAGTTCAGATGATTTATGGCATATCTTCAATCAACACTACTTAGCCCGCCAAACGCTGTTTACTTATCAAGAGCACCATTTATTTGAACATGGCAATGCGCAAGGCATTCGGGTATTAGTGAATATCCATGATCAGCCGCAGTGGCTTAGGGGTGAAGGTAATGGCCCAATTGATGCGTTCATACAGGCTTTGGCGCAGATTGGCATTGAGGTAACAGTACACAGCTATGAAGAGCGCTCGATGAGTTCAAGCGCTAGCGCGGGCAATGCTAAAGCCTGTGCCTTTGTTGAGCTAGCCCATGCTGGACAAAGCACCACCACTTATGGCGTGGGCATTGATGAGAATATTATTACTGCCTCGTTGAAAGCGATTATCAGCAGTTTGAATCGCTTAGGGGATGCTGTCGTCAGCCACTACCGGCAGGCTGCTTAAAGATTGGATCATGCTGGCTCGAAAGGATGCTTAGTTAGCTAAGCATCCCTTAGGGCTGCTAGCTAAGGTATTTCCTTACAGAAGCAATGCACTACGGTGCTAAAAGGTTTGTCTTTGCTCAATAATCTTTGGAGCTGGCTCGCGTCTTTCTCCAGCGCTTTTACATCAGGCGCTAAGGCTGAGAGCTTTAACCATTCGGGTGCATAAGCCCCTAGGATTGATTTAAGCTGCGCCCCCATTAGCTTTTCCAGCAGCCAATTATATTGGGACTCTTCCGACTCTATATAACGAACGGGCGTAGTTTCCGCTAATTTAGCCAATTGCCTTGCCTCAGCGACCGCCATTTGCAAATTACCTAAACTATCCACTAAGCCGCGATCTAAGGCTTGTTGCCCCGTCCACACCCGACCTTGTGCTACTTCATTCACCTTTTCTACGGGCATATTGCGTGCTTTACTGACATGACTAAGAAAATTCTGGTAGGTATATTGAATATTGGTATCCAACAATTTTTCAAATCGAGCATCCAGCGCTTGCAAGGGATCACCCGCTTTCTTTAACCATGTCGTTGCATAGCCGCCTTGATTAACGCCCAGTTTTTCCATTAACCCTTCAAAGGAAGGAAACAAAGTAATCACGCCAATCGAGCCAGTAATAGTCGCAGCATCCGCATAAATTTTATCGGAAGCGGTCGAAATCCAATAGCCACCTGAAGCCGCTACGTCGCCCATAGACACG
This sequence comes from Thiolinea disciformis DSM 14473, assembly GCF_000371925.1. Lineage (GTDB taxonomy): Bacteria > Pseudomonadota > Gammaproteobacteria > Thiotrichales > Thiotrichaceae > Thiolinea > Thiolinea disciformis. The sequence continues at coordinate 20,002 of NZ_AQVE01000029.1, forward strand.
ACGACAGGCTTACCGACTTCACGGGCAGCAGCTAATTCACGACGAATTAATTCCGAGCCGAACACCGCCCCGCCTGGCGAATTCACGCGCAAAACAATCGCTTTTACGGTGCTGTCTAAACGTGCTTTGCGGACTAAAGCAGCCGTCGATTCACCACCAATAGTTTGCCTGGGTGCTTTACCATCAATAATTTCGCCTTCTGCCACAATAATGCCCACTGCGTCACCTGAGCTATCCACCGCGCCCAAACTCGCCAGATAAGACTCAAAACCAATTTGGCGAAACGTGTGGTTTTCCTTATCCTCAGCACCCGCCGCAATAAACTCATTTCGAAGCTGCTGAATCTCCTTCAAACCAGTGACTAAACCCTGATCCAAGGCCATTTTCGCTAAATCACCGCCTGCCGCCTCCAAAGGTGCTGGCAAAGCATTAATGAGCTGCATGATCTTACCCTTGGGTAAATGACGTGCTTCCTCAATCTCTTGGGTCATTAACCCCCATAAATCGTCTAGTAAATAAGCAGAAGCTTCCAGCGTTGCACTAGAGGGCGCTTTATCGGTGAACTGCTCCGCCATATTTTTATAAGGCCCCGTGCGTACCACATGCACTTTAATGCCTAACTTGTCGAGCGCTTCAGCAAAATAACTATTATCGCCCCCTAAACCATCTAACATTAAGCCGCCTGCTGGGTCTAATAACACCTCATCCGCTTGTGATGCTAAGAAGTATTGCGCTTGAGAATAATTGCTTGACCACGCAATGACCGGCTTACCGGAGGCTTGAAAGCGCTTTAAGGCGGCCCGTGCTTCACGCAAAGATGCAATCCCGCCTCCTTCAAAACTATCTAGCTTCAGCAAAATACGGGTGATGTTCGAATCCTTTTCAGCCGCTTGCAAAACCGCCAATAAATCACGCAGTTGAATTTCTGAACTTAATTCACTTTCACTGGCTAGCGATAATAAGGAGGAATCTGGGGTGCTCTTTTCCTCCACTAAACGCCCTTGTAGATTTAATACTAATGCGGTTTTCTCTTGGAGAGTCTGGGTTTCACTGCCAGAAAAAAGCTTGACCAACGCCAGTACTACGCCTATCAAAATGGCTAGGGTAATCAGATTCAATGCCCAACGCCGAATCGCCGTTAACCAACGCCCTAAGCCACCCAAAAACCGACTGATCCACCCAGAACCTTGCTCTGCCTGAACTTGCATATAAAGAAGTTCCTTATCGTAAAAGAAGCTTAGATTCTAGCTTAGACTAAGCTGCACTGCCGAATACGCCTAGCAATTGCAGGCATGACACGCCTGCCTAGTCTGCTACTACACTCAAAATCGTTTTAAAACTCTCTAATCCCGCCTCAATATTCTCAATAATCTCCTGCGCCAATTCATCAGGTTCGGGCAGATTATCCAAGTCGGCTAGGCTCTTATCTTTAAGCCATGTAATGTCTAAATTGGTTTTGTCGCGGGCGATAATATCTGCATAAGTAAACTTACGCCAACGCCCTTCGGGATTGCTCATATCGGTCGTTGTTTCTGACCATGTTTCTACCCGATCATGGCGGTTCTCTGGGTGATAGCAATCAACAAAGTGCTGTAAGTCTTCGTAGCGTAAGGGATTCTTCTTCAGAGTATGATGGATATTAGTCCGATAATCATACACCCACACTTCCTTCGTCCATGCTTCACGAGCCGCAGGTTTATTTTCAAAAAACAACACATTAGCTTTCACGCCGTGTGCGTAGAAAATGCCTGTGGGCAAGCGTAAAATAGTATGTAAATCAGTGGTTTTGAGTAATTCTTTACGTACCGTTTCACCCGCACCGCCTTCAAATAACACATTATCAGGTAGTACGACGGCGGCTTGCCCATTCACTTTTAATAGGGTGCGAATGTGTTGCAAAAAGTTAAGCTGTTTATTCGAAGTGGTCGCCCAAAAGTCTTGGCGGTTATAACTTAAATCCTGTTTTTCCTGTTCGCCTTCCTCATTGGTAATAGTCATACTGCTTTTTTTACCAAAGGGTGGATTAGCGAGCACATAATCCACCCGCGTCCCTTCATCGGCAATCAGTGCATCATTGGGCGAAATAAAACTATCTCCGTCGATTTCGCCAATATTATGCAAAAACATATTCATTAAGCATAAACGGCGGGTACTGGCGACAATTTCATTTCCTGAAAAGGTTTTATTCTTAAGAAAGGTCTTTTGTTCCTTATCGAGGGTATAGTTTTCGGTAATGTAATCATAAGCCCCCAAGAAAAATCCACCCGTACCACAAGCGGGGTCGTGAATGGTTTTATTAGGTTTAGGATCAATACATTCAACCATCGCTTTGATTAAGGCGCGGGGTGTGAAATATTGCCCTGCACCACTTTTGGTATCTTGGGCATTGCGCTCTAATAAACCTTCATAAATATCGCCTTTAGTATCAGCAGCCACCATCATCCATTGGGTTTGCCCAATCATATCGATGATTTTTAATAATTTGGCAGGATCTTGGACTTTGTTTTGCGATTTTGTGAATATTTGTCCGAGTATGCCTTTTTCAGCGCCTAAGGCACGCAGTAATTGGGTATAAAAGGCTTCTAATTCCGCACCGCGTTTTTTACTGAGATTTTCCCAATTACACAGCTCAGCAGGTTCATGCTCTTTGAGTTTAATGCTGGGTAGAGTGAATTTTTTAAAATAAGGTGGCTTGGTCATTTCGTCTGCCATTTTTAAAAATAGCAGATAGGTGATTTGTTCTAAGTAGTCGCCATAGCCTACGCCATCATCGCGCAGTACATGGGCAAAGTTCCAAACTTTGGAAATAAGATTAGAGTCGGTACTCATAGGTCAATCCGCATGTTATTCAGGTGTTAAACCCCTCCCCAACCCTCCCCTTATCAAGGGAGGGAGTGAAGACAGGTCATGGTGTTTTGCTATCGAGGTATAATTTCTTTATTCCTCCCTTGATAAGGGGAGGTTAGGAGGGGTTTGCTTTGATCATTTCCATTACTTAAGTTTAAAGTGCTAGTACTGATTGGATTGAAAGCATATCGTTATTTTCTGCCACTGGTTGTGGTAAGACTATTTGTAAATCGTCTAAATCAGTGATGGTAAGAAATCTTTTCTCAGGGGCATACCATAATAGCGTTTTACGCTTATGGCGAATTAACTCATGAATATTATTGAGCGAGCCTTGACTTTTGCCGTCCCATAGGACAAAACCATAATCGGCTTGGGCTGCCATTGCTTTATCTTTTTCGGTATAAAAAGCGCGACCTTTTAAACTAGGGTCAACGGTAATCCATTCTATTGTCCAATTACCAAGATTATTACGACAGACCGAACCCGAACAAAATATTCTTACTGCTGGATAATTCATATCGGCTAAATACTGTTGTACGGCTTTATCTACACCAAAAGCGTCGCCTACTATAATTTCAAATTGTTTATTTATAATATTTTGCAGACGTGACTTGATCTCGCTATTGAGAGCGCGAATATGTCTTGAGCCAGAGATAAATAAAGTAGTTTTTTTCTGTGCTCTAGCTGATTCTAAGTTAGTACTACTTTCCATAATGATTCTATCCTTTAGCCATAGTACTTTTGATTTGGGCTAGTAGTTGTTCCGCTGGCATCCAATCAGCCTCGGCTTTGCAGGCTTGGAGTTCGGTTTCGCTGAGTAGGCGTCCTTCAAAGGCTTTTTTGAGGATGCTTTGACGTAGGGCTTCGGCTTGTTGGAGGCTGGTTTGGATGGTGTCGGCGAGTTTGTCGCAAACGGATAAACGCGCTTCGATTTCTTGCACGATTTGGGTTTGTTCTGCAAGGGAACAGATTGGAATTAGAAAGTTTTCGATGGATGCTATTCCAATATTGGCTTGAGTTGTTTCTACCACATAACGCTCAATTTCCTTTTTAGTAAAAGGGGAAAGCGAGTAGTAATAAATATACTTTGGTACTATAACACTAGGAATATTTTTAATTATTGCACACGCATAGGAAACCAAAAACTCTCTATCAAAATCAATTAGAAAGTTTCTTCCTATTGTGCCATAACGCGGAAATATAATATCATTTTTCTCAGGCTTTATTTTAGCGGATAGTACTTTAAAATCCTCTCTTGATATTATCTTTGCATTATCAAAATCAATAGTCCCATCTTTTTTTAGATTACCAGTAGATAAATAAGGATATCCAACCTCCGCATCTTTTGGCATTTTATGATCTATATCACCTATTTTATAAGTGATATTTCCCCAGCGCGTCCAACTCCAACTATCTGGCAACAAACTAGAGTACAATTCTTTTTCAAGACTTGAAATAGCCTCATAATATTTTGGCTTAGATGGTTTTTTGACTGGACTACTACTATCTTTTGCACTCTTCCAGAAAGAAAGCATTCTTTCATAATATTTATTACGTTCTTCTAATGCTAATTGAATAGTATTCTCACCACTCGGCAAATCCGTCTGCTTCTCCCGCCACTCCCGCGTCAACTCCCCTTCAAACGCCTGCTTCAACACTGCTTGACGATAAATATCCAATTTAGCTTGCGCAGCTTTTAAATTAGCAATGCCATTATCTAAATCACTAAATAATTGCTCGATTTTGGCAACAATGGCGCGTTGTTCGGGAAGTGAAGTCAGAGGAATAGATAAATCTTCTATTCTATACAAAGCAAGTTTTGGTTGGGATGTCGCCTTTGTATTAGATGAAATCTCTTTTTGAGCTTTAGCACATGATAAATAGTAGGCTAAATATTTTTTATCAAAACCCCTTATTTTAGTAATTTTAGCAGCATTTTCAGTTAAATTTGCACCATCTAAAATATCAGGAATCCATCCAACTCGACCAATAGTTCCAGCAATAGAAATATAGACATCACCTTTAGAAATCGTATAATTTTTAATAACCTTTTGAGTTTCTGGATTTAAATAACGTAAATCATCCTGATTAATAGAGTAGTTAAAAAAATCAGTAACACGCAAATAAGGATACTGGGTCTTCAATTCTGAGTAGTTATGAGATTTAGGTAAGCGTTTCCCACCCTTTACTTCTGCAAATTCGCCAATTTTAATAGAAAGCATCAAGCCACCAATACCTCATTTAATTCATCCAACACCGCCACCATCTCCTCACCAAACAACTGCCACATCTTGCCGCGTCCCCCCAAACCATCAAAGGGCGTGTAGTCTAGGTCACCCACCTCCACATGAAAACTACTTGCCACATGATCCCGCAACATACGCAACCACTCCACCTGCTCCACACTAAACTTATTATGCCGCCCCGCATTCTGCTGCAAAATCCAACGTTGGAAATTCCGATTCACCTGCTCGGCAAACGGCGTCAACACCGCATCCAAACCCGTCACGCGTCGCAACAACGACACCAAAGCCACCAACTCCTGCTCAGGCTTTGCCACCTGCACCGCATCCAATTGCGCATACGCCTCCCACACATAATGCGGCGACAACAAAGGCTTATCGCGCTTCAACAGCGCCAACAACTCCTTCACCATGGCAAAGGTCACTTCACGCCGCCGATACGGTTGATTATAAAAAATCTGCAAGGCGGTAATTTCATCGCAATGTGCCAACAAAAACGCCGCAAACGACTGTACCACTTGTTGCGCATTATCCGTCTTGGTCTTATCCCAATCCGAAAAAATCACCTTGTCCTGATTCACCGTATCCATCACCTGTTCGTGAACCTGTTGCACTCGCACCAAAAAGCCATTCAATGCCGCATTAAACGCTTGCACCGCCTCTTGAGCCAATGCCTCTTGCGCCAGTACTTCGGCTTGTAACTGGCTCAAGGTCGAGTCTTGCGCTAATAATGCGTGTGTACGTGCCTCCTGCGCATCAGGGTCATAGGCATTCAAGAGCTGCTTAATCATTTGCGTCAAGCTTTGCCCCTGACTCAATGCCACTACCTGCGCCTGCTCCTCCGCTTGCAATTGCCGATTTAAACGAATCAAACGATTGGCTAAAGTGGTTAATAAATCTTCCTCGGCATTGCCAAACGCCACGGCGCTTAATAAGTCTTTTAAGGGCGTAGTGGGTTTGCGTTCTAAGGGGCGCGAATCGGTTTTGCGTGATTTGGTCGCCCCCACCGCATCCATAATCACAAAATGAGTTTTAGTATGTTTGGCAGTTTGGCTGACCTTTTGTAAATCATCAAAGCTAATCGAACGTGTACCGCGCCCCTTCATTTGCTCAAAGTAGTTACTACTTTTCACATCGCGCATAAATAGCAACACTTCCAAAGGCTTTACATCCGTCCCCGTGGCAATCATATCCACCGTCACCGCAATACGCGGATTCCACGAATTACGAAAGCGATTCAAGACAGATTTTGGGTCTTCCTCCGCCTGATAAGTGATCTTTTTACAAAAATCATTCCCCTCAGCAAACTCCTCGCGCACCATTTCAATAATGTCATTGGCATGACTATCAGTTTTGGCAAAGATCAGCGTTTTCGGCACTTCAAACTCACCCTTGTCATTAAAGCGATCAGGGAAAATCTGCGGTAAGCTACGTTTCACCGTTTGCACAATGGCACGAATGGTACTGGGATTGACCACCTCTTTATCCAAAGCCGAGGGCTTGTAATTCAACTCATCGTCCAGATGTTCCCAACGTTTTTTACGCGATAATTTTTCACGCTTTTCAATCAATTGATTGGCTTTGAGTTGTGCGCCTTGTTGGGTAATGTCGGTTTCAATCAAAAACACGTCATAAGGTACATTCACTCCATCCGCCACCGACTCTTCAAAGGTGTATTCACTCACCACATTCTGATTAAAAAAGCCAAAGGTGCGTTGGTCAGGGGTGGCGGTTAAACCAATTAAAAACGCATCGTAGTATTCCAGCACCTGCCGCCACAGGTTATAAATCGAACGATGACACTCATCAATAATAATGAAATCAAACTGTTCAATCGGATTTTTCGGGGTGTACTCCAATGGCAAAGGCGCTTGTTTTTGCCATGAACTAGAGGTTTCATTGGGATTATCTTGTTCTAAGGCTTCGTCTAAGTCCTCACCCTTGAGAATGGAGTAGAGACGTTGAATGGTGGAAATACACACCTGACTATCGGAGGCAATATAACTAGAGCGCAAACGTTGCACATTATAAAGCTCGGTAAATTTGCGATTGTCATCATTAGGTTGAAACTTCAAAAACTCTTGTTCTGCCTGTTCGCCTAAGTTTTTGGTATCCACTAAAAATAAAATACGTTTGGCATCGGCATAACGCAATAAGCGATACACAAAGGTGCAAGCCGTAAAGGTCTTACCCGCCCCCGTTGCCATCTGAATCAAGGCACGCGGACGATTGTCCTTAAACGATTGTTCTAAGTTTTCAATCGCACGAATCTGCGCGGGACGTAACGCTTCAGGACTTAAAGCAGGTATCTGCTGTAAACGTCTGCGTAAGGTACTGGCTTGCCCCAACCATTCGGCTAAGGTTTCAGGGCGATGAAAATGAAATACAGGGCGGGAGCGCGGCTTAGGGTCACGGTAATCAGTAAAACGAGTTAAAATCCCCGTGCTTTCATACACAAACGGCAAAGGCCGATGTTTTAAATGCTTAATGCGACTCACCGCATAACTAGCACTTTGCTCTTCGACTTGGGTTAAACGTTGCCCTTCTTCCTCACGCTTCGCCTCAATAATCCCTACGGCTTTGCCTTTCACAAACAGTACATAATCGGCGATCCCTGCATCAGTTTGTACCTCCGTCACGGCAATGCCCACACCTGCATGCAAATTAAGCTGCTTTTGGGTTTGCACTAACCAACCCGCTGCAATAAGCATGGCATCAATATGATCACGTGCGTGTTGTTCTGGGGTTTGATTCGATGACATAAACAACGCCTTAGTGGCTTAATGAATAATTCAATAGACTATGACACAGTTTTTTATTTTACGACATGCTTACCTGAGCGCTATAAAATCATTATCAATCCCACTTGATTAAATCCATGATAATAACTATTCAGATCGAGTAAACAAATCTCGCCTGCATTATGCACAAGCCAATTATTTTTCGCTAATAATGGGTTTTAATTTATTTTTATTGTTTCTATGGTTAAACTATCCCGTTTTGTGCAATGCTTTACAGCTTAGATTATCAAGCCCAACCCTAACCATGCCTAGCCCTCACACCCTTAACTGCCCTCATTTTCAGGCTCAGCGCTGTTTGTCCTGCACTTGGATTGCAAAGTCCTATGAGCAACAACTAGCCGACAAACAAGCGACACTCAAAGAGTTATTACGTGACTTTACCATTGAAAACTGGCACGACCCTGTCCCCAGCAACATACGCAGCTTTCGTAATAAAGCTAAAATGGTTGTATTAGGTGCAGCACATCAACCCATTCTCGGCATCTTAAGTCCTGATGGAACGCCACAAAGTTTAAACGACTGCCCTTTATATCCACCGGCCATGCAAGCCCTATTACAGCGTTTAGAGCGCTGGATTCAACAAGCGGGCTTGCCGCCTTATCGCCTTGATAAACAAAAAGGTGAATTAAAATATATATTACTCACGCATAGCCTAGCCCATGATCAATACTTACTACGTTTTGTCTTGCGCAGTGAACAAGCCATTCCACGTATTCAAGCGAATTTACCTTTATTACTTACCGACTTTCCTAATATTACAGTGATCTCTGTCAATATTCAGGCAATACACATGGCGATTTTAGAGGGCGAACAAGAAATATTCTTAACTGAAGCAAAGCGATTACCCGAACAGTTTAATCATGTGCCTTTATATATTCGCCCTAAAAGTTTCTTCCAAACGAATCCCAATGTTGCCGCCCAACTTTATCAAACCGCCCGTGAGTGGATACAAACACTGCAGCCTCAAATCATTGCAGATTTATTTTGTGGTGTAGGCGGGTTTGGTTTGCATTGTGCCAACACCGAAACACAACTCATCGGCATTGAAATTGAACCTGAAGCGATTGCTTGCGCACGCGATTCAGCGGCAGTCATGGGCTTGAAACAAGTTCATTTTCAAACCTTAGACTTTAATCAGTGTCAGCCCGATGCGGCGTGTAAACCAGAGGTGGTGATTGTAAATCCTCCACGGCGTGGCATTGGGAAAGAACTGTGTCACTACTTAAATACCTTGCAACCCAAGTCCATTCTGTACTCCAGTTGTAATGCCGTGACGCTAGCGCAGGATTTACGGCAGCTAACCGGCTATAGGCTTGAGCGAGTGCAACTCTTTGATATGTTTGCACATACGGGACATTTCGAGACCTTGTGCTTACTCGCCAAAACTCCCTAGCAAGCGTGCTTCCCCAGAGAAATTATCACGAAAAAGAATAAAGATATCACTTAATATCATTTTTAGTGCTTTCTATGCCTTGATCATACTGCGAGCAATTTCGTGCACAGTGATCTCATGGATCAAAGGAATGCGTATGGGTTGGGAAGCTATTCTGTCAGTCATATTAGTAATTAGCGTTTTGGCTTTGTTGGCTCTCTCTAGTTTTGCACCCGATATGATTTTGATGTCTGCCTTGATTATTTTATTAGTCAGCGGTGTCTTAACACCTAATGAGGCGTTTGAGGGTTTTGCTAATACTGGCTTAATGACAATTGCGGCCTTATATGTCGTTGCTGCTGGTTTACGCGAGACGGGTGCTATTCAATGTATTACCCGTAAATTACTCGGACAGCCTAGCAGTGTGCGCGGCGCACAATTACGCATGTTTATTCCCGCCGCCGCCTTAAGTGCTTTCTTAAATAATACCACTGTCGTTGCCATGTTAATGCCTGCCATTCAAGAATGGTGCGTTCGTCTTAAGATATCGCCTTCAAAATTATTATTATTACTCAGCTATGCCGCAATTTTAGGGGGAACTTGCACACTGATTGGCACCAGCACTAATTTAGTCGTCGATGGTTTATTACAAAAATCAGGTCACTCGGGTTTAGGGGTCTTTGATATTACAGTAGTGGGTATTGCATTATTAAGCGTTTGTGGCGCTTATCTGATTTTAATTGGCAGCCGCTTATTGCCCTCAGGCCAAGGGGTCACAGAAGATCTCGATAAAGTCCGTGAATACCATGTAGAAATGCTCGTGGATAATGGAATACTGAATGGCCAAAGCCTAGCCAGTGCAGGCTTGGCTAATTTAGGGTATGGGTATTTAGCAGAAGTCGAGCGTGGTTCAGAAATTATTCAAAGTCCGAAAGGTGATTTTATACTTCAAACCGGTGATCGTCTGGCTTTCATTGGCTCACCGCGCTGTGCTCAAGAATTACGTGCTATTCAAGGTTTAAAACCCGCGAATGAGGATATCCATAAATTAGGTATTGTGCATTTCCAGCGGCGCGTGGTAGAAGCGGTTATTGGCCCTGAATTTCCTTTTTTAGGGATGACGCTACAAGAATGTGATTTTTTAGGGACTTATCAAGCAGTAGTTTTATCCGTATCGCGTGGCAGCAGTGGGAATTTGCCCGATAAAGGTTTAAATGCACATTTGCAAGTAGGCGATACTTTACTCATGGAGGCGGGTAAGGAATTTGTTAAGCAATACCGTTTTCGTAAAGACTTTTTATTAGTATCCGCCTTAGAAGACTCTAGTCCACCCGATTTCAATAAGAGCAGTCGAGCCTTAGTTATTCTTGGCGCGATGGTACTCTTAAGTGCTTTTGAAATTATTCCTATTTTACAAGCAGCTTGGCTTGCCGCAGCGCTCATGTTATTAACACGCTGTATGAATGCTGGCTTAGCGCGACGCTCGGTCGATTATACTGTCTTAACTGTAATAGGTGCTTCATTTGCCTTAGGCGAGGCTTTAACTAAAACAGGTGCTGCAAATTATATCGCCGAAACCTTAATGTTTGGTGGAAAAATGACACCCGTGATGGCATTAATTGTCGTCTATGCCTTAACAGCCTTATTTACTGAGATAATTACCAATAATGCCGCTGCCGCCTTAATTTTTCCTATAGCCCTTTCAGTTTCGCAGCAATTAGGGGTCAGTATTATGCCCTTTGCTATAGCCGTTATGTTTGCAGCCTCGGCTTGTTTTGCTACCCCAATTGGTTATCAAACTAATTTAATGGTCTATGGCCCAGGTGGTTATCGTGCAAGCGATTATTTTAAAGTCGGCATCCCCATGAATATTTTAGCAGGATGTGTCACCATTCCTGTTATTTTATTGATTTGGTCATTTTAACAAAACTATTCTTTTATAAAAATTACGCGAGCTAACTACTTTGTACATTCAAGCGTTTCTTAAAGGCTCCAGGGGCTTCGCCACATTGTTTGGTGAAGAACCTTGAAAAATACGCGGGGTCTTTAAAACCTAAATCATAGGCTACTTCTGAAATAGAAAGGCCGGTGTAAATTAATTTACGCTTGGCCTCCGTAATTAAGAGTCCATGTACAATCTGCAAGGCATTTTGCCCCGTATAGCGCTGGCATAAACGATTCAAGCGATTTTCCGTTAAACCTAACAAACTAGCATATTGGCCCACACTCCAATGCTTAATATAATGTTGCTCTAACAAAGCTAAAAAACGTTCATAGCTAGTCACCTTGCTATCGTAGTTTTTATCAGTAGCCAGTGCTGGAGCGATCAAGGGCTTCGCTAAACGCCCTAACAAAATAAAAATTAGCTTTAAATACGTGCCAATCATAACCGATTGACCCATACGGGGTTGTTGATACTCGTGTACCAGTTGTGCAACGGCATACCGTATGGCTTGATAATCGCTTGTGTCTGTAGGTTCTAATATCAGTGGCTCTGTTAATAAGAAGGGAAATACTTGCCGTTCTGATTCAGCAAATAAACCTTTCAAAAAAGCTTCTGTAATAGTAAATAAATAACCTTTGACAGACGGCTGATGGTTAAAGCCATGCACCTCACGTGCAGGAATCGATAAAATACACCCCGCCTGCTCCTCGTGGTGGCGATCACGAATTTGCGTTAATACACTGCCTTCTTCGAGGATTAATAATTGATGTAATTGATCATGGCGATGTGGATGAATTTCCCAATTATGCTTCGGCAAAGACTCCTGTAATACGGTGAGCGCTAGATAATCCGGTGTTGTATCCGGGGTCGTTTTACCGTATAAAAAATAATGAGGAACATCGTGCATCTTATAATCCTCGTAATAAGCTTAGTACCACCGTTAAGCTTAAAAACGACAATAGTGTAGTTATAAATAACGTACTTGCACAAAAATCTCGAAACCCATAGCGCTCACCCACAATCGGGTAAATACTCATCATCGGTGATGCTGCTATAATAATCACCGCTTGTTGGAAGTTTGGATTAAAATTTGGTAGAAAAAGTACGCATAACGCTACTAATGCAGGATGTAACATTAATTTCCCGATTATTACTAGCGAAATATCACTCCAAGACTTTTGCGTTTGGGGCTTTATATTAGCTAACGCGGCGCCAATAAATAATAAAGCTAGACCTGCCGAAATTTTACTTAATAAGTCTAAGCTTTGATTAATAGGCTTAGGTAACGCTATTCCCAACAAGGAGATCGTTGCTCCAATCGCAATTGAGATAATCAGGGGATTTTTAATAATTCTCAGCGCAACAGCACGTATAATATTGACTGAACCACCTTTAGACCCTGCACTATACTCCAACAATATTAATATAAGCGGTAAAATTAGAATGTTTTCTACTAAGACTGCCATCATTAGACTTAAAGATGCGACCTCAGGGAGACCTAAACTTAAGGACAGCACGGGAAAACCGACAAACATACTATTCGGGATGGACATCCCCATACTTTGAATCGCACTTTGGGTGAGCGAATTCCTTTTAAGTTTAAAGCTTATCAGAATCGCTACTAAAAGATTTAATAGTGAACCTAGACCATAGGCTAGCAAGAAATACGGTTCGACAATTTCGCTAATATGAATTTTACTTAATCCACTGATCAGCAGCGCTGGAATGGCAAAGTATAAAACAATATGCCCTAAGCTTGGCATGGCCTCTGCTTTAATCAATCCGCGCTTAAATGCGAAATAACCAAGTCCTATGAGAATAAAGATCGGCGAAATAGTCAGTAAGATATTAAGCATTTAAACTCGCCAATTCTTTGGCTTGCATCGTGACCCGCATTTGCGCATTCGGTGTACCAAAACCTTGGTAGCCATTACGCTGGACGATTTCAAAACAGAAACGCCCTGCAAATAGTTTGGTAAACAATTGAAAAAATACTCCCTGCTCGTCCTCATCATACAAAATGTGAAAGTGCTGCAACTGCGCTAGTAATGCTTCGGATAACTGAAAGCGTGCAGCGAGATCATCATAATAGTTTGCGGTTACCTCCATACTTGCACAATGGAGACTTTCTAAACGTTTCGCAACTGCAAAAATATCCGTGGTACGTAGTGCAATATGATTTACGCCCCCGCCCGCATAACGACTCGCAATATAATTCGATACCGTTTGAGCCGCTTGTGAGCTGTTTAAGGTGAAAGCCACCGCTTTATCCGGCGTTTGCATGACTTGGCTTTTTACCAATCCCCCCGGATCAGAGACACTGACACTAGGTGTGGGTGTCATGCCAAAAAGCGAGCGATACAATAAGCTGGAGTGCAGCATCTCTTCATAACTCATGCTCAATGCCACATGATCTATCGCTTGTAAAAAGGCGTGTGGCTCGTGGTATTGTGCAATAAATTCACGCTCCCAATGATTGGGCTGAATGCTGTCATCGACTAAATATAAATAACTACCAATGGAACCTTCTACTGCTGGAATACCATGGGTATCCGTGTGCGGATTGCCATAAGACAGTTTATACCCGAGTTGTTTGGCACGTTGCGCTAAGGCAGACACATTCGAGCAACTCAAACCAAAGGCACATACTGATACCCCATGCCGATCATGATAGCGCTGTGCGAAGCTCTCCGGCTCAAGGTTCATAACCATATTAATCGCGCCCTGCCGCCACACCTCTACCGCTTTCTTGCGATGGGTAGCAGCATGGCTAAACCCTAGCTGAGCTAATAAGTGCGTGAGTTCCTGTTTTTCGCTTGCATTAACGGCAAACTCGATAAATTGGATTTCAGTGGGCGGTTTAATGCTCGGCAATAATGCACCTTGTTGCTGTGTAATAGATTCCGAAGCGCGATTCACATACACCAAAGAACGATAACCATCACGCGCGGTATTTTCCGGTGAACCGGAACGGAATTGATCATTAAAAATCTCTAGTGACAATGCCCCGTTATAGCCGGTTGCGTGTAGATTATTCATAAACTGATCCAGTGGTAATTCACCTTGCCCCGGAAAGCAGCGGTAATGCCGACTCCACGATAAATGATCCATCGACAAACGCGGCGCATCGGCGACTTGCACCAGAAAAATCTTATCACCCGGAATATTTAAAATCGCTTGTAAATCGACACCACGCGAAAAAATGTGAAAAGTATCAAGGCATAAACCCACCGCTTCATGATTAGCGCGACGCACAATCTCCCATGAATCGCGGTAATCATAGACAAAACGTCCCCACGCGAGCGCTTCGAACGCCACACGCATATGATGTGCTTTGGCACGCTCACCTAAAGCATGAAAATCATCAGCAGCACGCTGAATTCCCCCCAAAGCGTGAGGGTGCACACTACTACACACCATTAATAGGTCGGTGCCGAGTTGCTCCATCAAATCGAACTTGCGCTCAGCTCGCTCAAACGCCTTGCTACGATGAGGCTCAGGCAAGCCTTCAAAATCACGAAAGGGTTGATAGGTCACTATTTCCAAGCCATGGTCTTGAATCATCAAACGAATATCGTTGATTGAAGCATCACAGGTGATCAAATCATTTTCGAAAATCTCAATACCCTGAAACCCTGCTTTGGCAATAGCCTCAATTTTCTGACGCAATGTCCCTGACAGACACACAGTGGCTATGGAATAACGCATAATGTTAACCTAATAATAAGTGCTATCACACAGCCGGTCATTAGGGCTAGCCAGCGCTAACCCTAGTAACAGTTACGGCTATGACTTATGAAATTTGCGTACTAAACCTTCGATAGCTAGTACATATCCGTCGACCCCAAAGCCGACCACAATACCAGCCGCCGCCGCAGAAATATAAGAATGATGGCGGAATGACTCACGTGCGTGAACATTGGAAATGTGAATCTCAATCAAGGGAACTTCAGCACCTTTAATCGCATCAAACAAGGCAATCGAAGTATGAGTATAAGCCCCCGGATTCATCACCACCCCCAGCACAGATCCCGCTTTTACCCCGCGCCCAGCCTCATGAATCGCATCAATCAGTACACCTTCATGATTCGATTGCAGGCACTTAACTGCAACCCCCAAACGCTTACCCGCTTCTACGCACATGGCCTCCACATCTTGCAAAGTAGTCGAACCATATTGCGCGGGTTCACGTTGGCCAAGAAGATTCAGGTTAGGGCCATTTAAGACCAGAATCGTTTTCATGCTGAGCTCCTTAAAAGTGAAAATGACCCCAGCATTATGAAGCTTGAGGTCAAGAAACGCTCTATTTCTTGCGTAAAGCGTCTAATTCACTACTTAATTTATCAACAGTCTCTTTGCCAACCAACTCAGCATGTTTGGCGATCACGGGTTTTAGGATTTCGCGCATTTTGGCCAGCTCTTCCGCCGGTAATTCGGTAATTTCCATACCCGATTTTTTTAATTCATCCAAGGCTGCCGTTGATTTCTCCCGTGCAATCCCACGCTCATACGCAGCAGCCTCCGTGGCAGCCTCACGTAACGCTGTTTGTAGTTCAGGAGTTAAACCATCCCATGTTTTTTTACTGACGATTACTGATTGAGGATTGTATTGATGATGGGTGAGCGCTAAGTGCTTTTGCACTTCATAAAACTTG
Organism: Thiolinea disciformis DSM 14473; assembly: GCF_000371925.1. Lineage (GTDB taxonomy): Bacteria > Pseudomonadota > Gammaproteobacteria > Thiotrichales > Thiotrichaceae > Thiolinea > Thiolinea disciformis. The sequence continues at coordinate 35,865 of NZ_AQVE01000029.1, forward strand.
TTCGCAGCAATAACCGTCACTGGATTTTCTTGACCATCAATCGCCTTTTGTTCTAAGGCAGCATACACTTCTGGGAAGGGCATAGGTGTTGGATTTGCCCCCAAAGCAGTGACCCAATCCACATTGATGGCATTCGGAATAACCCGCAGTTTTAAGCCTTTAATATCACCAACTTTCGTAATCGGATGTTTACTATTGGTCATATCGCGGAAACCTAATTCCCAATAGGCCAAACCGACAATGCCCTTCTCTTCTAATTTTGCATGTAATGCTTTACCAAATTCGCCGTCTACTACCTTATCCGCTTCTTCAGCATTATTGAACATGAAAGGAAAGTCATACACCGCAAATTCCTTCACTTGAGAAGCTAAGATGCCAGAGTTCAATACCACCATATCCAACGTGCCACCCTGTAGTGCAGAGACATTTTGAGCATCACCCCCTAACGCACCTCCCGCAAACACCTTAACCTTCAAAGCACCTTTGGTTTTGCTATCCACTAACTCAGCAAATTTGGTTGCTCCCATTTCTAAGGGATGACCTTTAGGATTTTGTAGGGCCAACTTCAACTCTTTATCCGCCGCAAAAGCCATACTCATACTTGCCGTAGCGACTAATGCGACCAAACCTTTGACCAGTAAACGTTTCATCTCCATCCTCCAAAAAATAGACTACTTACTTCAAACGCGGGGAACTTAACACACAGCCTAATCACTCAATAAAACCAAGACAGCGGCACAGTAACCAAGCTTGGGAATAAAACTAAAAGGAATAACACGAGAAATTGAGCGATCATGAAAGGAATAACCCCTTTTGATACTGCTCCCACACTCATACCCCCAACCCCTGCCATGACATTCAGAACAGTACCCACTGGGGGTGTAATCAAACCAATGACGCCATTCATTACGAACAGTACACCGAAATAGACCGGATCAATCCCCGCTTGCTTCACGACCGGTACCAAGACTGGCGCAAGAATCAAAATAGTCGGGGTTAAATCCATCGCCGTGCCCACTAAAATGCAGATCAATATAATGGCTAGTAATAAGAGCGTGGGGCTATTCATTAAAGGCCCTAATAGCTCTACCACCTGTCCCGGCACATCAGCGATGGTGATCAAATAAGCGGACACCATCGCAGCAGCGACTAAGAACATGACAGTTGCGGTGGTTTTGGCTGAGTTGACAAATACCTCATAGAGTTGGTGCCATGTCATTTCGCGGTAGATCACCATCGATACAAACAAGGCATAGACAGCCGCAACAACCGCAGCTTCAGTTGGGGTAAAAATACCCAGTTTTAAACCGACTAAAACAATCACGGGTAAAAACAAAGCCCAAGTCGACTCTTTTAAAGCCTTTAGGCGTTCTGCACTGCTAGATTTTTGAGGCAGCGGGCGATCAGTTTGCTGCTTTGCTTCTTGCCTCACGACTAAATACCATGTTCCTGCAATCGCTAAACCCATGAAAAGCCCTGGAAAGATACCTGCCATAAAGAGCTTGCCAATCGATACATCGGTGGCTACACCAAACACAACAAAGGCAATGGAGGGCGGAATAATGGGCGCAATAATACCCGCCGAAGCAATCAAGCCACCCGCAGTCGCTTTATCGTGTCCGGCTGCTACCATCATCGGGAGTAATAAAGCGCCCAATGCAGCGGTATCGGCTACAGCTGAGCCGGATAATGCCGCCATTAAGCAAGCGGCTAGAATGGCCACATAGCCCAAGCCGCCCCGCACATGACCTAATAAAGATAAGGCTAGATTGACAATGCGCTTGGACAAGCCGCCCACATTCATAATCTCGCCTGCCAGCATAAAAAATGGTACGGCTAACAAGGGGAAGCTATTTGCCCCTTCAATCAGGTTCTGCGCCAGAATTTGTGCATCAAACATATCCAGATATGCCATTAAGGCTACACCGGATAACAATAAGGAATAGGCAATAGGAATACCTAGCATCATGGCGGCGAGTAGCACGGCAATAAAAATGACAATCGTCATGCGTTACTCCTTGCCTACTGTGTGCGTGCCTACAGTAACCAGCGGCTGATTGAAGTTGCGTACAGATTCCCAAAAATCTATCAGCAAGATCAGCCCACTAGACAAGGCAAAAAATACTCCCACCCCATAAAACCAAGCCTGAGACCAACCAGTGACTGGCGCAGCATTGCTAAGATTGATTAGGGTTTGTGACCAACTGCCGCTGAAAATGAGATAAGTCACCCACAGCATCAAGACGAGGGCTAATAAATGGCATAGACGTTGCGCTTTAGGCGGTAAAGTAGACACCACCTCCCCTAAAGTCATATGACTACGGTCGTGCAGGGCAACTACCGCCCCCATAAACGTCAACCATACAAATAACCAACGTGACACTTCTTCAGAAAAAGCAATGCCCGAGTTAAATCCATAACGCAGTAGTACATTGCCAAACACTAACACCACCATAAAAGTAAGCAGTACTACCATGAGTGCAGAAAGCACTCGGCAGTACCCATCCATTATTCGCTTCATGCACTCCTCCTTACACGAAAAGCCTAACTCGCTATCAAACTATTGAAGGTGGATCGCAAAGCCTCAGCATCAGGCTTTAATCCTGTAATCAGTTCAAATGCCGCAACCGCTTGAAACACCGCCATTCCAGCACCTGAAGCAACACGACAAGCTTTTAAACGTGCTGCTTTGAGTAATTCAGTTTCCAGTGGGAAATAAATAATATCGACCACCCATAAGCGTGCTTCGAGCAGCTCTAAAGGAAAAGGCGTTCCGGGAAGTTTCGACATACCAACCGGTGTGGCATTTACAATGCCATCAATGTGCGGCATTAAATCAGCACTAATTACTGTAGTGACAACTCGCTCCGCATCGTATTGTGTACTGAGGCTTTGCGCTAAGTCGTGAGCACGTTTAGCACTAACATCGGTAATAAATAGCTTAGTCACGCCCGATTGCAGTAGTGCATGTGCTACCGCAAGACCTGCCCCACCTGCACCAATTAGCAGTACATGATCGCGTTTGGTCGCACCCATTTCCTCTTGAAAACTTAACGCGAAGCCGGATAAATCCGTATTGTGCCCAATACGTTTACCGTCTTTAAACACGACGGTATTCACCGCTCCCACGGCTTTAGCCGTATCACTCAACTCATCTAAAAAAGGAATGATTTGCTGTTTATAGGGAAACGTAATATTCAAGCCGGCAAAACCACAATATTGGGTAGCCGCCAATAACTGTTCGAGGCTCGGCCTGTTCGGCCCCATTTGATCCGTATCCAGCAACTGGTAGAGATAATGTAAGCCTAGACGCTCGCCTTCGGCTTGGTGCATGGCGGGAGTACGTGAGCCTTGAATACCTTGCCCAATAAGACCTGCAAGCACCTTACGACGCTGCTGAATCGGCTTAATAGGGGGTGTGTTATGGAGCTGTGGCACAACTCTCCTCCTCGATATTTGATACTCACTATACTTTGTACCAAGTGGTTCATTTTATCAAGACATTTTGTACCAAATAGTTAATTTAATTTTTTTAAATTTTATATATTGCCGCTAGGCTCACTGCTGTAGCTTGCGTTTCGCCGGTGAAGTGGTTACAACATGGCTCGAATACGCGCTAATGCAAAAGGAATTTCTCATGTCCACTGCCGATGATGATCCATTACTCGAACCCAAAGCTGGTTGGAAACAAAACCCCGAAGCTGTGCGCATGGATATTATTAAGGTTGCCACGGCCGAATTTGCACTCAATGGTTTATCTGGTGCACGCGTCAACGAGATCGCTGCCAAAACCAAAACGTCTAAACGTATGATTTATTACTATTTTGGCGATAAAGATGGTTTGTATCAGCAGGTTTTGATTGAGGCTTATCGTGAAGTACGGGAAGGTGAACACAAACTCGATTTAGAGCATGTAGAGCCAGTAGCTGCCTTAAGAAACTTGGTAGAATTTACCTTTGACCATCATCGGCGCAATCCCGATTTCATCCGCTTAGTCATGATTGAGAATATTCACCATGGCGAATACCTCAAACATGCTGCACTGATCAAATCACTGAACCAACCGGTCATTGAGCGCTTAGAACGGATTTATAAACGCGGTTTGGAACAACAGTTATTTCGCGACGGCATTACAGCCTTGGCATTACACTGGCATATCAGCGCCTTGAGTTTTTTCAATGTTTCAAACCAAACGACCTTCTCCATAAGCTTTGGCAAAAGTCTGTTTACTAAAACAGGGCAAAACACGCTAAAACAACAGGTGGTGGACATGGTGTTACGCTTTGTATTGAAGCCGGAATTGATTCAACAACTCGGCAACTAGCTAAAAGCAAAACGCGCACTTTTTGCATTCTGAACGCAGTGTAGTAGGCTGTGGGCTTTTAATGCAGCCTTGAGAGAACATATGCCCCACCCGTTATTAGCCAAGCGCTATTGGATTTTTGATATGGATGGCACGTTGACCGTCGCCAAACATGATTTCCCAGCCATGCGCACTGAGTTAGGCTTAGACCCAAATCAAACCATCTTAGAAAGTTTAGCCGCGATGTCCCCTGAACAAGCGGCTCCCTTTCGGGCACGTCTACATGAGATGGAGTTCGCGATTGCGAAACAATCTGAGCCAGCACAGGGGGCTATCGAATTACTGAAGTATTTAAACGTGCAAGGCAAAACATTTGGTATTTTAACGCGCAATAGTGCAGCGAATACACAAGTTACCTTGCAAGCGGCTGGCTTAGCGCCGTTTTTCCCCCTAGAACATATTATTAGTCGTGATGATGCGGCGCCAAAACCCAATCCAGAAGGTATTTATCTCCTACTTAAACGCTGGCAAGGTACTCAAGAGCAGGCTGTGATGGTTGGTGATTTTCACTATGATTTACACGCTGGACGAGCCGCACAAACCACCACACTTTACGTCGATCCAAGCGGCGAATTTGCTTATCGCGCTGACGCTGATGTTTGGGTGCACACCTTGAGTGAATTACTCCAATAACTTAGTGCGTAACTAAGTGGCTTAAATTATCTAACGACTACTCACTGATGACCCTACCCCAACGCGAAAATTATGCTTACCACCCACGTTATTGTGAAGAAAATATCTGGTGGCTTTGTCAGCAACCCGACTTGATTCATAGTGATGTGCTGGTGATAGCGGCTACCGAAGCTGAATGTTTCCCTATTCTTTGCCAGCGCGAAGCTAATGCGCCAGACGAGCCTTTGTTGTGGGATTATCACGTTGTATTACTGTGGCACGCGAGCCATCAAGCTTACATCCTTGATTTTGATACCACTTTACCTTTTTGCACACCACTTGAGCGTTATTTTGAACAGTCTTTTTTAGCGGAAGAACTCTTATATCCTGAATATGTGCCATTATTTCGTGTCATTAAAGCAAAAGATTATGCACGCGATTTAAAATCAGATCGTAGGCATATGAAAACGAAAAAAGGTTGGTTAGCGCCACCTCCACCTTGGCCAGTAATTAGTGAAAGCGAAAGCAATTTGAATCAACTTACAACGATGTTGGATCAAGGTTATGGAAAAGTACTGAATGCCACTGCATTATTAAAAACCTATAACCATGCTTAACTGTCCATCATGAATTTAGAGCTTGATCATATCTTTATAGCGGTCACAGCCAATGCCCCTGAAGCTGAACTTTTAACCAACTTCGGCTTAACAGAAGGCACACCGAATCAGCATCAAGGCCAAGGCACAGCCAATCGCCGTTTTTTCTTTCACAATGCGTTTATTGAGTTACTGTATCTAACAAATGCGGAAGAAGCACAAAGTGAATTAGTTAAACCCACACATTTATTTGAACGTTTAAGTCAACACGATCAGAGCATTTCACCTTTTGGTGTTTGCTTTCGCCCGCAAGCCCATAATCAACGCTCTATACCTTTTCGGTCGTGATTTAAGGGAGTTGAAAACGCTTTGATGGAGCTTTATCGTTAAAGGCATTTGATCTGAGGAAGAGGTGTGTATGGCCACCGTACCAGTCGACTGCCGCTACTGTCAAAGTGCATCGATTTACAAACACGGCTATGCGCGTAGTGGTGAACCGCGTTACCGCTGCCGTGATTGCCAACGTAGTTTTCAACTTTACTATCATAATGTGGGCAACCGCGACGGTATTCCCGAAAAAATTGTTGAGATGGCGATCAATGGTTCAGGGGTTAGAGATAC
>NZ_AQVE01000030.1 GCF_000371925.1 Thiolinea disciformis DSM 14473
CCATTCGTGCAGGTCGGAACTTACCCGACAAGGAATTTCGCTACCTTAGGACCGTTATAGTTACGGCCGCCGTTTACCGGGGCTTCGATCAAGAGCTTCGCTTGCGCTGACCCCATCAATTAACCTTCCGGCACCGGGCAGGCGTCACACCCTATACGTCCACTTTCGTGTTTGCAGAGTGCTGTGTTTTTGATAAACAGTTGCAGCGGCCTGGTCTCTGCGGCCTCCATGGGCTTTAACACCCTCAGAGGCGTACCTTCTCCCGAAGTTACGGTACCATTTTGCCTAGTTCCTTCATCCGAGTTCTCTCAAGCGCCTTGGAATTCTCATCCAGCCCACCTGTGTCGGTTTGGAGTACGGGTAATTTATACCTGAAGCTTAGAGGCTTTTCTTGGAAGCATAGCATCAACCACTCGAAGTCCGTAGACTCCTCGCCATCACGCCTCAGCATTAAGATCCCGGATTTGCCTAAGATCTCTGCCTAAACGCTTAGATACACACCAACTGTGTTCTGGCCTAGCTTTCTCCGTCCCCCCATCGCAGTATAAATTAGTACAGGAATATTAACCTGTTTCCCATCGACTACGCATTTCTGCCTCGCCTTAGGGGCCGACTAACCCTGCGCCGATTAACGTTGCGCAGGAATCCTTGGGCTTTCGGCGGACGGGTTTTTCACCCGTCTTGTCGTTACTTATGTCAGCATTCGCACTTCTGATACCTCCAGCAAACTTCCCAGTTCACCTTCACAGGCGTACAGAACGCTCCTCTACCACTTGCACTTGCGTGCAAATCCATAGCTTCGGTATATGGCTTAAGCCCCGTTGAATCTTCCGCGCAGGCCGACTCGACCAGTGAGCTATTACGCTTTCTTTAAAAGATGGCTGCTTCTAAGCCAACTTCCTGGCTGTCTATGCCTTCCCACATCGTTTCCCACTGAGCCATAATTTGGGGACCTTAGCTGATGGTCTGGGTTGTTTCCCTTTTCACGACGGACGTTAGCACCCGCCGTGTGTCTCCCGTGCTCGCACTTCTTGGTATTCGGAGTTTGCAATGGGTTGGTAAGGCGGTCAAGCCCCCCTAGCCATAACAGTGCTCTACCCCCAAGAGTGATACACGAGGCGCTACCTAAATAGCTTTCGAGGAGAACCAGCTATCTCCGAGCTTGATTAGCCTTTCACTCCTATCCACAACTCATCCCCGACTTTTTCAACAGGCGTGGGTTCGGTCCTCCAGTACCTGTTACGGCACCTTCAACCTGGTCATGGATAGATCGCCCGGTTTCGGGTCTACACCCAGCGACTGAACGCCCTGTTCAGACTCGCTTTCGCTACGCCTCCCCTATCGGTTAAGCTTGCCACTGAATGTAAGTCGCTGACCCATTATACAAAAGGTACGCAGTCACCCCGAAGGGCTCCCACTGCTTGTACGTACACGGTTTCAGGTTCTATTTCACTCCGCTCGCCGCGGTTCTTTTCGCCTTTCCCTCACGGTACTGGTTCACTATCGGTCAGTCAGTAGTATTTAGCCTTGGAGGATGGTCCCCCCATCTTCAAACAGGATTTCACGTGTCCCGCCCTACTTAATATGTCCACTACCCAATTTCGCATACGGGGCTATCACCCACTATGGCCAGCTTTTCCAAACTGCTTTGCTATCAAGTAATGATTCGGCTGTTCCCCGTTCGCTCGCCACTACTAAGGGAATATCGGTTGATTTCTTTTCCTATAGGTACTTAGATGTTTCAGTTCCCTACGTTCGCCTCCCTTGCGGGATACTCCTTGCGGAGTGGGTTTCCCCATTCGGACATCTTCGGATCAATGCTAGTTTACAAACTCCCCGAAGCTTTTCGCATGTTACAACGTCCTTCATCGCCTCTGACTGCCAAGGCATCCACCGTGTACGCTTAGTCGCTTGATTCTATAACCCTTAGCGGTCTATTAGTCCTTTTGCGTCGATGAGAAGAGTGAGACTGTTATTACTAACAGACTATTTCTTGGCTATTCATCGAGCCTAATAGTCCAGGTTATAGCACAACTATAACTTGTAACGATCATCTTGAGATTGTTGATTACTCAATAATCTCGCCTTGTTACTTTTCCAGTTTGTTAAAAAACAAGAATCTCTCGGGATTCTTTTTGACACGAAGTCAGGTCAATCAACTAAATCACTAGCGCTTACCTCTCATAAGGCAGCCAAAGTATAATTTAATGGATTCACCAGATGCCGCGTTTGATACTATTCAACTTAGGTGGTGGAGCCAGACGGGATCGAACCGACGACCTCCTGCGTGCAAGGCAGGCGCTCTCCCAGCTGAGCTATGGCCCCATGAAAGATGGTGGGTCTGGGTGGACTTGAACCACCGACCCCACGCTTATCAAGCGTGTGCTCTAACCAACTGAGCTACAGACCCGCAGTCTCGCTTACAGGTCTACCTACTTCCTTATAGACCCAAGTTGAATTTCTTAGCCAAACAGTTACTTGTGTGGGTGCTCGCAAACTGGTTTCGGACTCATCTCTTAAAGGAGGTGATCCAGCCGCAGGTTCCCCTACGGCTACCTTGTTACGACTTCACCCCAGTCATGAATCACTCCGTGGTAAACGCCCTCCTTTCGGTTAAGCTATCTACTTCTGGAGCAACCCACTCCCATGGTGTGACGGGCGGTGTGTACAAGGCCCGGGAACGTATTCACCGCGACATGCTGATTCGCGATTACTAGCGATTCCGACTTCATGGAGTCGAGTTGCAGACTCCAATCCGGACTACGATTGGTTTTTTGGGATTTGCTCCACCTCGCGGTCTTGCGTCCCTCTGTGCCAACCATTGTAGCACGTGTGTAGCCCAGCCCATAAGGGCCATGATGACTTGACGTCATCCCCACCTTCCTCCGGTTTGTCACCGGCAGTCTCCCTAGAGTTCCCACCATTACGTGCTGGCAACTAGGGATAGGGGTTGCGCTCGTTGCGGGACTTAACCCAACATCTCACGACACGAGCTGACGACAGCCGTGCAGCACCTGTGTTCGAGTTCCTTGCGGCACTCCCATATCTCTACGGGATTCTCGACATGTCAAGGGCTGGTAAGGTTCTTCGCGTTGCATCGAATTAAACCACATGCTCCACCGCTTGTGCGGGCCCCCGTCAATTCCTTTGAGTTTTAGTCTTGCGACCGTACTCCCCAGGCGGTCAACTTAATGCGTTAGCTGCACCACCGACTCCTTAGTTGGAGCCGACGGCTAGTTGACATCGTTTACGGCGTGGACTACCAGGGTATCTAATCCTGTTTGCTACCCACGCTTTCGCACCTGAGCGTCAATCTTGGTCCAGGGAGTCGCCTTCGCCACTGATGTTCCTTCCGATCTCTATGCATTTCACCGCTACACCGGAAATTCCACTCCCCTCTCCCAGATTCTAGCCTCCCAGTATCAGATGCAGTTCCCAGGTTGAGCCCGGGGCTTTCACATCTGACTTAAAAGGCCGCCTACGTGCGCTTTACGCCCAGTAATTCCGATTAACGCTTGCACCCTCCGTATTACCGCGGCTGCTGGCACGGAGTTAGCCGGTGCTTCTTCTGTTGGTAACGTCATTATCTTCCCAACTGAAAGTGCTTTACAACCCGCAGGCCTTCTTCACACACGCGGTATTGCTGGATCAGGGTTTCCCCCATTGTCCAATATTCCCGACTGCTGCCTCCCGTAGGAGTCCGGGCCGTGTCTCAGTCCCGACGTGGCTGATCATCCTCTCAGACCAGCTACTGATCGTCGGCTTGGTAGGCCTTTACCCCACCAACTACCTAATCAGACGCGGGCTCATCTTATAGCGAATTGCTCCTTTCCCCCTTAGGGCGTATGCGGTATTAGTCCAAGTTTCCCTGGCTTATCCCCCACTACAAGGTAGATTCCCACGCGTTACTCACTCGTCCGCCACTCGTCAGCTTAACCTGTTACCGTTCGACTTGCATGTCTTAAGCATACCGCCAGCGTTCAATCTGAGCCAGGATCAAACTCTCCAATTCAATCTCGTTGACACTTACGTGTCGAATTCTTTAAATTGGAAGCATTGATCTTGAGCTATATTACTTAATCTATTACGTAATTGAGCTTTTTGAGTCACTTGCTTCCTTTATGGTCATCCACTCAGTCTGCAAGCACCCACACAAGTATTTGTCTGGCTATCTTGTTAAAGTTCGCCTAGCGCTTCAGGCTAGGAAGGAGGCGTATTCTAGTTCGCTTCTTTTAATCTGTCAAGCTTTTTTCAAACTATTTTCAGATCACTGTCTGCTTTACTAGAGCTGCTTAATCTTGAAATACTTAGTAACTTATTGTTTCTTAAGTCATTTCAACGTTCAGTGCCCCTCAAGAAGTTGCGCATTATACAGACCTCCCAACCATCGTCAACTATTCCGCGAAAAAATTTTAAATTATTTTACAGTGACCCGTGCGAACTTACGTTTACCAACTTGGAATACAGCGATAGTTCCTTTAGAAATCAATAAGCTACGATCTTCCAGCTTTTCACCATCCATTTTTACACCACCCTGCCCCATCATGCGAAAAGCTTCTGAGGTGCTTTCTACCAATCCAGCGGCCTTCAATAAATTACCAATCGGGAAGCCGCCAGCAGGTGACTCTAACGCCATCTCCGGCAAATCATCTGGCAAAGCACCTTTCTGGAAACGTGCAATAAAATCGTCTTGTGCTAACTGCGCGGCGGCTTTGCTGTGAAAACGCGTAATGATTTCATCAGCCAACAAGAACTTCACATTGCGCGGATTCTCACCCTCCGCTACTGATTTGCGCAAAGTTTGAATGTCAGAGATCTTTTTGAAGCTCAATAGATCATAGTAGCGCCACATCAGCTCATCAGACACCGACATGATCTTACCGAACATTTCCGTAGGCGAATCTGTAATACCAATATAGTTGCCTAAGGATTTGGACATTTTATTCACACCATCCAAACCTTCTAATAGGGGTAAGGTGATCACAACTTGTGATGGCTGACCATAGTGCTTTTGTAATTCGCGCCCGACTAATAAGTTGAACGTTTGATCCGTTCCACCCATTTCTATATCAGAACGTAGTGCTACCGAATCATAGCCTTGCACTAAGGGATAGAGAAACTCATGAATCGCAATCGACTGTCCTGCTTTATAACGCTTATTAAAGTCATCGCGCTCTAACATCCGTGCAACCGTTTGCTTCGCGGCCAGTTGGATCATTTCTGAGGATGACATCTTACTCATCCATGTTGAATTGAAGGCCACTTCAGTTTTTTCAGGGTCTAGAATTTTGAAAACTTGGCTTTGATAGGTTTTAGCATTCTCAACCACTTGTTCTTCAGTCAGTGGCGGGCGAGTGGCTGATTTACCCGTGGGGTCACCAATTCGTCCGGTAAAATCACCAATCAAGAAAATAATATGATGACCGAAGTCTTGGAACTGGCGCATCTTATTGATAATAACGGTGTGACCTAAGTGCAAGTCCGGCGCAGTAGGATCAAAGCCAACTTTAACGCGCAATGGACGCCCTAGTTTTAGTTTTTCTACCAACTCCGTACGGAGTAAAATTTCGGCAGTTCCGCGCTCTAGTTCACTTAAAATCTCTAAATCCTGTTGCATCGAACATGTTCCAATGATTGACAATAAAAAAGAATTCCCCTAAAAAGCGCGATTAGCTTATCACGAAAACTTAGCGAGGCTAATCATCGTGATACCCAAGAACAGGTTTAGCAAGAGTTATCGGTAGCCATTCGGTTCATACGTTGAGCACTTAATTCAATAGCGTGGCTATTGAACGACAAACGTGGCATCTAGTCATTCGGGGGATGTGCACAGGGCTGATATCGAAACTATGGAGTTACAACATTGCCACACAGTAGTAAGAAACCCTTACGACAAACGGCACCGACACGAAGTTGGAATCAAGCTGTCGAGCGCTATAACTTGCCGCATGGGGGGATTGAAATCATTATCGAGGGTCGACATTCGTCGAAACTAGATACCATAAATGCCATTACTGATTCATCCGTTACTGAACAACAAAAAGCTAAAAGCTCGCCGCTACCGTTAACAGCGCCTAAGAAACACCAGCCACCCCACCAACCCGCCAAATTTACTGACTATCCAGAAGAATCAGAGCCGCGTAAACGTAGACCTTTTTATTATCTGGCAACACGTTCCGCCATGGTAGTAGGTTTATTGCTCGCGATCGGAAATATTCCGGTTTACTCCAAAATTTCGTCGGATGCGGATAATCCAAGTCTGCCCGATATTGCGAGTTTGGCAGCAAAAGATGCCTTACAAAATGACCAGCTTATTGAATTAGATTTACCTGAAACAGCAGAGGAAACATTTTCTGGCTACGAAGGTGGTGTATTACCCGCTGCCGATGCAGGTAAATGGTCACTTTATACGGCGCAAACCGGTGACACCATCAATGATGCGTTTAAGGCATTGAAAATTAGTACTAATTTTGCTGAGCTGACTGACGATCCTGATATTCATAAAACCTTGTCTTATTTACGAACTGACAGTAAGTTGTTGGTGCAAATGGATCAGGGCAAGGTTCAGCAAATTATTTACTCGCCTAGTAAGTACACTACTTATCTCGTTTCCTTACAAAATGGCGTTTATCTTGGCAAACCGGCGAATGACTTGTTTGATCAGCAAACCAGCCAAGTGAGCTTTACGATTAATAAACCTTTTGCCTTAGCTGCCAAAGAGGCGGGCGTACCCAATAATATTAGTCGCCAAGTCAGTTTTATTTTCAAAGATGATATTAATTTCCGGCAAATTGCCTTAGGTGATCGTGTCAGTCTTATTTTTGAAAGTTTTTATTATCAAGGTGAACTCATATTCGCTAATCAGGTGTTGGCCGCTGAGTTTGAACATCGGGGTACCATTCACCAACGCGTTCGTTTCGCATTGGCGGATGATAAAAAAATGCGTTACTTACGCCCCGATGAGGATTTGGAGCTTAAACAAGTTGCTTTTAATCGTTATCCTGTAAAAACCGGCCGCTTATCCTCCAATTTTGGTTTCCGTGTGCATCCTATTTTTGGCTATCGTCGTATGCACGCAGGCGCTGACTTTGCAGCCCCTTATGGTACGCCGATTTATGCTACGGGTGACGGCAAGATTGCTAGCCTAGGGCGTCGAAGTGGTTATGGTAAGACCATTGAAATTGACCATGGGGACGGCATCAAAACCCTGTACGGGCATATGTCTGATTACAACAGTAACCTAGCCCAAGGCGATACCGTAAAACGGGGTGATCTGATTGGTTTTGTCGGCTCAACAGGCTCATCCACAGGTAATCATGTGCATTACGAATTTCATGTTGCTGGTTCACCCGAAGACCCTTTAACCGTTGCTTTGCCAACAAAAGGTTTATTAGAACCTAGAGAACTCAAAGCGTTTCAGAGTTATGTACTTGATTTAACAAGCCAACTCAATCGTTTGCGCAAAACAGCTGCAACACAGCGCATTCAATATTCAGACATTGGTGGCTAAACCTACAAGCTGGCTTTTTAGTAAGGCCAGCTTCATTACCCTATTTCCTTAACTAACGCGCCAAAGATAAAAACTCAATGCGTTTTTTTTGGCGTAGCGCTGTTTCCCGTACTTCAGCACGCTCCGTCATATCCGCCAAGGTAATTTCTGATAAAAATAAGCGAATTTGATTACTCAAATCAGTCCACAAATCATGGGTTAAGCAGCGTTGATTATTCTGACAATCACCTAAGCCACCACAACGCGTCGCATCGACATGCTCATCCACTGCCGCAATAATATCGGAGATCGCAATTTTCTTCGGATCCCCATTTAGCTGATAGCCACCACCGGGACCACGCATACTGACCACTAAACCGGCCTTGCGCAATTTCGAGAATAGTTGCTCCAGATAAGACAAAGAAATGTCTTGGCGTTCGGATATTTCAGCCAGTGATACTGGCTCGTCGCCGGTATGTAATGCTAAATCTAACATAGCAGTGACCGCATACCGGCCCTTTGTTGTGAGTTTCATCAGGCTTATCCTCTTTTTACGGCTAATTGCATCCTAGCAATTTCCTACGATTTTAGTCAATTATCGCATTGTATTATAAGTCAATGGCAAAGCTATAAAAAGATTCCGCACAAGCATCAGAAACAAACTTGACAAGTGCCAGAAGGACAACTGAGATTGATAGATTTCTGATATAAAAACGCTGGAAAAACAAGAGCATTACGGCTAACCACATGATTAGCCGTGTTGATTTGGAATGAATTTATTCAATTACCTTAGGCACTAAATACAGACCCTCTTCTACTTCGGGCGCAATGGTTTGGTATTTATCACGCTGATTAGTTTCTGTAACCACATCCTCACGTAGGCGCTGTACACTATCCAGCGGATTAGACAGCGGTTCGACACCCTTGGTATCAATCGCACTGAGTTGCTCCATCATGCCTAGAATGCTATTCAGTTTAGTGCTGTACTCGTCTAGGCGTTCCTCAGGAATCCCTAAGCGCGCTAAACCTGCTACTTTTTTAACTTCATCTACACTAATCGACATGAGCTAGCCCTCGAGTTTCTGCTTGAGAATTTCATTCACTGTGGCAGGATTAAACTTACCTTTAGAAGCACGCATCGCTTGTCCCACAAAAAAGGCCATGAGTTTATCCTTACCTGCACGGAATTCGGCGACCTGTGACGGGTTAGCTTCCAAGATTTGATCAATCATGGCTTCAATCGCACCCGTATCATTCACTTGTTTCAAGCCCTTTTGCTCAATGATCTGATCGACTGAGCCTTCTTCATTCCACAATGCATCTAATACGTCTTTGGCAGCAGACGCGGAAATCGTACCGTCCTTAATACGTTTGAGCAGTTCTCCTAAGGTATTCGCAGCAACCTTAGACTGCGCGATCTCAACCCCCTGACGATTTAATAAGGCACTTAGCCCACCTGTCACCCAGTTAGCAGCCAGCTTGGCATCACCTAACTGTTGCTGTACGGCTTCAAAGTAGTCGGCAACTTCACGGCTCGCGGTTAAGCTTTCTACATCATTAGCACTCAAGCCCAATTCACGGATAAAACGCTGTTTCTTCGCTTCAGGCAATTCGGGCAATTCAGCAAGCGCTCGCTCAATATCAGCGCTCGTAATGTCTACTGGCAATAAATCAGGATCAGGGAAATAGCGGTAATCATTGGCATCTTCTTTACCACGCATCGAACGGGTTTCATCCTTATCAGGATCATAGAGGCGCGTTTCTTGTACCACCTTTTTACCCGACTCAATTAAGGTGATTTGCCGTTCGACCTCGTGATTAATCGCTTTTTCAATGAAACGGAAAGAGTTCAAGTTCTTAATTTCTGCACGTGTCCCAAACGGTTCACCTTTTTTACGCACTGACACGTTAGCATCACAGCGGAATGAGCCTTCCTGCATATTGCCATCACTAATGCCTAAATAGCGCACCAAAGTATGTAGCTTCTTCAAATAAGCCACCGCTTCTTTAGCCGAACGCATATCAGGTTCTGAAACGATTTCTAGTAAAGGCGTACCCGCACGATTTAAATCGATACCCGATTGACCGTGAAAATCTTCATGCAAAGACTTACCAGCATCCTCTTCTAAATGCGCGCGCGTAATACCAATGCGTTTGGTTTCACTGTTGTCTAATTCAATATCCAAATGCCCTTGTGCCACCACAGGCAAATCTAATTGACTAATTTGATAGCCCTTCGGTAAATCAGGATAGAAATAGTTTTTACGTGCAAACACAGATTTCGGCGCAATCTTGGCATTAATAGCTAGGCCAAAACGTATGGCTAATTCGACTGCACGCTTATTCAAAACTGGTAGCGAACCAGGCATACCCAAATCAACAAGGCTAGCTTGTGTGTTTGGCTCAGCGCCAAAGTTGGTCGATGAACCTGAAAAAATCTTACTGTGGGTGGAGAGTTGTGTATGAACTTCCAACCCAATAACAGTTTCCCATTCCATGATCACTCTCCTTTAAGCAAATTTTGCTGGCACACGTAAATGCCAATCCGTAGTTTGTTGATAACGATGGGCAATGTTCAACATACGTGCTTCTTGGAAGTAATTACCAATTAATTGCATACCCACAGGTAACTGATGCTCGTCAAAACCGATCGGAAAACTCATACCAGGCAGACCTGCTAAGCTCGTGGGAATGGTATATAAATCCGCTAAATACATAGCCACCTGATCATCGACTTTCTCACCAATTTTGAAAGCAGTGGTGGGTGCAGCAGGTCCCATAATCACATCGACTTGTTTAAAGGCTTCCACAAAGTCTTGTTTAATCAAGCGACGTACTTGTTGGGCTTTTAAATAGTAAGCATCGTAATAGCCAGCTGATAAGGCATAAGTTCCCACCATAATGCGGCGTTTAACTTCCTCACCAAAACCCTCCCAACGGCTGCGCTCGTATAAATCACGCAAGTCTTTTGGATTATCACAACGATGCCCAAAGCGCACACCATCAAAGCGCGATAAGTTAGAAGAAGCTTCAGCAGGGGCAATAATGTAATAAACAGGTACTGCCATGTGTGAGTTGGGTAAGTCAATCTCTTTAATAATAGCACCTAAGGCTTCAAATTCTTTTACGCCCCGTTCAATCACTGTTGCTACATCAGGGTCTAAACCGGCGGCAAAAAACTGTTTGGGCAAACCAATTTTCAAACCCTCAATCGAGTTGTTTAAACTCGCGGTGTAATCGCCTACAGGCTCTTGGGCGGAGGTTGAATCACGCTCGTCAAAGCCCGCAATTACATTTAACGCAATGGCACAATCTTCCGCCGATACTGCCATAGGTCCAGCCTGATCCAAGCTAGAAGCAAAGGCAATCATGCCAAAACGTGAAACGCGCCCATAGGTCGGTTTAATCCCTGTAATGCCACAAAACGATGCAGGTTGACGAATTGATCCCCCTGTATCCGTACCCAATACAAAAGGTGCTAAACGTGCCGCCACTGCTGCTGCTCCACCACCTGAACTACCCCCTGGCACATATTCGGTATTCCAAGGATTGCGCACTACGCCATAAGCCGAGTTTTCATTGGACGAACCCATCGCGAATTCATCCATATTGTTTTTACCTAATAACACGGCACCCGCTTGTTTAAGTTTAGTGGTTACATGTGCATCATAGGGTGCAACAAAATTATGCAGCATCTTCGAACCGCAACTGGTTAATACGCCATCAGTACAGAATAAATCCTTAAGGGCATAGGGCACACCAGCCAAGGTATGGGTCAATTCACCTTTACGAATCTGATTATCAATCTGTTGGGCTTGCGTGCGTGCCCCATCGGCTAATACGGTGATGAAACTGTTTAATAGCGGGTTGAATTTTTCAATACGTGCTAACCACGCATCGGTAATCTCCATGACAGAAAAACGTCCCGCCTGAAGACCATCAGACAAATCTTTCAATGAAAGCTGTGTCAATGAAGTTATTTGAGAATGAGGATGAGACATGAGTGCTCCATTTTCAGGGCTATTCTTATAATGAATATGCCCGCAGTCAGGGCGGGCATCTCCAGAACCAATGCAGTGAGTTTACTATAGTTACGCAAATACGTTACGGCAACTTCACCCTTTATTTATAGGCTGGCATCTTACCATTCAAGATATAGCTGGTTGTAGCCTCAGTATTTTCGGAGTAAGACATAATGTAAAGCGCAATGAGATTGGCATCATTATTCGGCCCTGCGGACAAACTAACCCCATCCATATTCACATCAGTCGCATAATAACCGCGCATCACATAGGAAGTATTGGCGCCTTCATTACTAGGTAACATTAGCACTGCACCTTGCACAATAGCGATGTCGCTTGTTGTACTATCTGCTGCGGTCACGCTATTACTATTATTGACATCACCGCCACGCATTAATGCCTTACCTTTATACACCATACGTGCATTAACGCCGCCATAGGTAGCGACTGTAGGATTGGTAAAATCGATACTAGCCACTTCAGTCTCAGAAAGCGTTATCGGCTCAGCACTCATCACACCTAGATGATTGCGATGCGCCAAGGCCACATAGTATTTACCGGGCTTGACATTGTTTAGCACAATTTCTAATGCTCCGGTAGCAGCATCAATCATAACGCCATCCCGCTGTAGCACGGCAGCTCTCATCGCAATGCGTTTAGTGGGATCAGTCGCATCACGCAATTCGACCAACACCCAATCCACTATCGCACTGTTATCATTGCGGTTATAAAGTGCATCCACGAGTACCTCCGTTCCTTTATACAAGAACGGGCGATAGATCGTCGCTGAACTGGTAAAACCGCTGGATTGTTGAATCGTTGCATAAGGTTGTTTACGCGGTAAGTAATTCGAGCGGCGCAAATGATCATTCATTAACCCGCCTACATAATCGTAAGGCCCTTGCAACAACGCCTTTACTTTGATCTTCACAAAAGAGCTGGACTCAGTATCCAAATAATCTGGAATACCATCGTAATCGCTATCCAAAGCATCCGCAGGATCACCATCCCCATTAGCATCGGGTTGCTCATCTTTGGTAAGAATGCCATCTCCATCATCATCGGTATCCAGATAATCTGGCTTAGCATTTGAATTGCTATCTTGCGGCATGGCTGAAGTTGCACCTACTTCAAACTTAGTCCATACCGTATCATTATCATCATCCTTATCCAGATAGTTCGCTTTGCCATCACCATCGGTATCGCGTGGACTAGCGGGCGTTGAACCTATTTCAGTCAAAGATAAAACACCATCATTATCATCATCATTATCGAGGGCATTGATTTTGCCATCCTGATCAGTATCAATGGGCTTACTCGTATCAGCACCAACTTCTATCCCATCGTTAATACTATCACCATCCGTATCGGGATTATTCGGATCAGTACCGATCAAAGCCTCCGCAGCATTAGTTAAGCCGTCGCCATCCGAATCACCCAACGCAGCATCTTGATCATTTTTATCTAAATAATCAGGCACATCGTCACCATCGGAATCCTTAGCTTTAGCCGGATCAGAGCCCCACTCATTCACAGTGAGTTTGCCATCACCATCATCATCGGTATCTAAATAATCTTTTTTACCATCCGCATCGGTATCGCGTGCATCAGCGGGATCACCATCGCCATTCACATCTGGCATTTCATAACGCGTGGGCACGCTATCATTATCATCATCACTATCCAGATAATTCTTTTTTCCATCAGCATCAGAATCAATTGGATTGTTAACATCAGTGCCCAACTCGTAGCGGGTTAAGATGGAGTCGCCATCATCATCCGTATCTAGAATATCAATCTTACCATCGGCATCGGTATCGCGTGGTGTAGCCACATTAGAGCCAAGCTCTATCCCATCCATAACTCCATCACCATCCGTATCGGGATTATTGGGATTAGAACCTATGGCTAACTCATCATTATCCTTGATTCCATCGCCATCTAAATCTTCGGCTACATCAGTGATTTGCACATTTAAGATTTGCTGCGCACAAGCTTGGTAGCTATCGCAAACTTTGACATTCACCTCATAAAGATTATCTTTATTTAAATCGAGGGGATTTTCAAAATCAGGGGGCAGTTTAAAAATAACTTTACCTTGGGCATCTATATTAAATAGGTTGGCATCCGCACCTCCTGCGAAACTCCACACTAAACCACTACCCTCTATCTCACCTTCGACATCACTGGCCTGATAATCTTGAATCACTGTAGCAGTATTTTCAGCAACATTAATTTTCTGGCTTGCCGCTCCCGCTGCATTCGTAATTACGGGTGCAGAATTACTTACCACCGTACTTAAACTCAATAAAGCGGTATCGTTTTCACTCGGCTTAATCAAATGATTAAAGGGTGTAGAGTTCGGATCTTCATTAAACGAATAAATAACTTCCGCCGGGACTTGATAATTAGCCGCACCACCTACTTTTGCCGTGAGGGTTAGGGTGCGTGAACTATTTGCCGCAATATCCCCCACTAACCAAATACCGGTGTTCACATCAAAAGAAGAACCTGCATCGCTGCTCAAAATGGTCATACCCTCAGGGACTTCAACACCAACACGCACCAAACGCGTCGCCAAGCCCGATAGGTTATTTAAGGTATAAACTAATTTGACATTACTATTTTGTTGGGGCTTACTCGGTAAGGCTACACCTTTCAGCTCTAAGTCAACCAAGGTAGACGCTGTACTGGTAAGCCATTTAAAAAAGGCAGCCGAGTCATAGGCTTGATCGCCCGCATCTGCTAACGCCAATTTAACATGATAACGCTGTGACGCTTGCAGGCCTTTTAAGGTAGCGGTGATCGGTTTAGTAAAGCCATCTAATTGGGTACCCCCATTCCCAGTCCCATTGCCGTTATCGGTAAAATAAGCATTATTGTTTAGTTTACAAGCCGTGCCATCTTTTAAGATGCCTGCCGTGCCTGAATTCACATTATTAACTGCAATCGCATCTTGGCTATTTGGCAAATAGGCAGCATTTTGTGTTGTAGTAAAACCTGGGCCAGAAACAAATAAGCCGAATACGTCATTATATTTACTACACACATATTCTGGAAATTCTTCAGAGCCAAAGACTAATAGGAAGTTGACGCGGTCACCTTCGGGAATTAAATCGAGCTCAATAATGACGGGATCATAAATCGCACTACTGGAGAGTTTAACTAAATCGGCATCGGCATAAGTGACGTTTGTATTGACAGTGAATTCTTTATTATTATTTGGCCCCAAAATACTGTTCGAATTGCCTGTGGTCATATACAGACCGCTCGCAATACCCAAGACTGGTGCACTACCCACCAAATCCATACCGCCATTAAATAAACCGAACTGACCACTCACACCTTTAGTGATCTTAACATTTTCTAATTTTAATCCGGGCCCTTCTAAAGCAGCTCGTAAATTTTCAGCAGATAAGGAGGAGTTGAGTACTAAAGCAGCCTGAACAGACGAGTAGCCCAGTAATAAGGCAACCGTGAGCAATACACGTGCGCCCCTACTTGTACGGTGAGCCATAAATTTTACCTATTTTTATTATACAAGCCCCGATCTTAGAACTGAGATCGCTCTAATAATTTGCCATAATTTGGCACGTTATTTCATAAGATTAACTTATTAGAAACTATCCGACAAGCTAAGCCTTCTAAGCGGCATAAAGGCAAAATCCAGCCGATGATTAACTCCCTCATTTATGGCGATTTATTACGGCAGTGGCTCAGCTTAGGTTCAGATAATTCCGTTTATGGTGCAATTAATGTGGCGAAAAATCATCAAGCTCTACTGGGTCTCATATAAAAATTCGCGATAAGGTATAACATGTTTAACTTGACGGATGTTCTTATTATTTCATTGGCACTCGGCGCTGCCCTCACTGCCGTTTTACTACTGCGTCCGCAAAGTCGCGAACCTTTAGACACGAAACGCATTTACAAATTACGTTTGGATGCGGAGGCGAATCAACAGCGCATGGGAAAAATTCTCGAAACAATGGAAGGTAGCGCTAAAGATGCCAGCCAAGTTACAGAAAAGTTACGCGAACAACTAGCCAAAACCCAAGAGGACTCCAAAATAGTGGCTGCGAAAGCGCAGATCACGGATAAAACCTTGGAGCAAGCGCAACAAACCGAACAAAGTTTGCGCCAAAAAACCTTCAAGTTAAGCTCTCAACTGCAAGAAATTAACAGTACTTGGGATAATAAGCTCAGCCAAACTGTCGAAACTGTACAAACGGTGCAGCATAAACTTGAATTAGGTATTGCTAATGCGGATGCGAATTTAAACCGCCTGCATGAGCAAGAGAAGATGGCACAAGAATTTACTCAACGCTTACTGAACTATCAAAAAAATCACTTATCTACCCAACAAGAAAATTTACGCGTTGCGGAGGATATGACCAGCAAACTGGAAGCTCTGTTGAAAGATGCGGGTGGCACTTTACAGACGATGCAGCAACAACGCCAAAATTCTGATGAATTATTCCAACAGTTTTGTAGCGTATTGGAAAATATGCAACAACAGGTGCAAAATCAGTTTACCCAAGTCGCTGAAAAGTTGGATAATGCTCAACGCGAGGCTGATCAGCGTTTAGAGGAAATTCGTGTCGGTGCAGATACCTTTCAAAAACGTGAGCAGGATGCCATTGCCATGGCAGAACAAATTCAACAGCAATTTAAAGCGGTTGATGCACTAAAAGTAGATCGTTTAATTCACACCGTCGAACTGACCGATGAAATGTGCGTTGATTTACAATCCGGTCTTGAAAACGCGCATAAACTGTTGAAATTATTAGAAAGCAAAACACAGCAAGTGATTAATGAAGTTGAACATGCTGAAGATACACAGCAGTTGAAACAACTAAATCGTGAAAAGCCACTGGGTGTTGCGCAAAATAGTCAGAGTAATTTATTAGCCTTTCAAGCCTACCGATAAAAGAAGGCCATCCATGGCGTCCCGAAGGTAGCTTTCCCTGCTGTTAGTTCTTCCAAACTAAATAACATAACCCTACTTCCTTCCTTAGTAGGGTTACGCCAAAAAGTGTAGTCGTTTTAATCGATTTCGCCAGAAAAATTATGCTTAATTTATGCTGAATCCGATAAAGGGCAAGAAACGCTGAAAGTGCACTGGTCAAGCAGGCACTTTATCAGTAAGAATAAGCAGTTAGATCATTTTACGCTGAGTCGAGAAATAACTACCCAGCAAAGAATGGTAAATAGGCCATAGTAATAGCCCTGTAATCAATGGCGCCCAATAGGTCATTCCTCCGACACCCGTCCCCATCCGCCCCCGAATCCACATATTCATCAGCATATAAATGCCAATGACAATAAATACGAGCGCAAACTGCTGAAGAAAGGCTTCTGCAGACATGCGTAAACTTAACCGCACTGCAATATAGGAAACTAAAACATAACCGAGTGCATGTTGCCCTAGCAAGGAATGCGTCATGACATCCGCTAATAACCCAATAAAAAAGATCAAAATTAAATTAACTTTTTGGCGCATGACAACCGCCCAATGGATCAAGGTCAATACCATCCAATCAGGATGCCAGACAGACCACCAGCCAGTAATCGGCAGGCTATTTAGCGCTAATGCTAACAGTAAGCTTAGTAAAACAGCTCCGGCAAAGCGTGGTGAATGCGAATTCATTGTGCGCTCCGCGTAGGTTTAGGTGGCTTAGACGGTGTTTTTGAGTTAGGTGTATGAGCCTGTTTTTGAGTGGGCGTGGCCACTGGAGCCAGTGCTGCGGGTGTGACGGCTGGATTAGGCGCCGTTGTAGCAGGTGCAGGTGTTGTGCTGCCCGCTACTGCATTAGATGTAGGCGTAAGCGCAGGAGTACTGGTAGCGGCACCAAACAGACTAGGGGTCAAATCCCCACTAGGTACACCCGAAACCGTCGTGGCCTCTGGTGGGATAATAGTAGGTGCAGCAATAGAATCATCTTTCCACATCAGTAAAACTTCGCGGGTATTGTCAAAATTAATAAAAGGCTTGGCCAAAATATTAGCAAATTGATCACCCGGCTCATACTTCACACCATTTGGAATAACCTTAGCCACCGGAAAATCAGGAGGAAAAAGCATATCTAGACCAGAACTTACGAAGACATCGCCCTCTTTTACATCACTACTTGGAATAATGCTTTTTAATTCTAGTTGATCAGTTTTGCCTGTCCCGCTGGCTAAGGCACGCATCCCTGTACGTTGATTACGCACAGGAATAGCATGTTGACGATCGGTTAATTGCATGACTCGCGAGCTAATCGGTGTCACATCAATCACTTGCCCGAAAATATTACCATCTTCAGCTAAAACGACCTGCTTCTCATAAACACCATCACGCGAACCTTTATTTAAAGTCACAATTTGACGTCCGCGTTCACTGGAAGTAGCCAAAATTTCAGCCATCGTAAAAGTATAACCGGGGCGTTGTGGCGCTTTGAGCAATTGGCGTAAACGCGCGTTTTGCTGCTCAATAATTTGCATATCGCGATTTTTGACTGAATAAATTTGTAATTGCTCTTCTAGGTGACGATTTTCGCTCGCTAATTGCGTTTGATTCGTAAAATAATGCGTGACATTCGTATAAATATCAAACGGTGCATCTACGATGAGCTGTAAAGGATACCCTGTTAAAGATAATGCTGTACGCACAGGCCGAGTTAATGAGGGATTTCGATAATCCACTGCCATTAAAGACAAAGCTGCTATCACTAAAGCAATGAACTGAAATGAAAATCCAGGCGTAGCATGATAGTTATAATCGTTAATAATAATAGTAGTCTCAGCTCCCTGTCTAAACATGAGACTAGGCGCTCACTAGCGGACTACTGAGCGCCTCTCGTCCAAATTAGTGCTTTGTAGGTTAGTCCAGTGATAAGAAAGCATCCCCTTCTGTTTCCAATAACTCGAGAATCTTCCCGCCGCCACGGGCTACACAAGTCAAGGGATCATCTGCAATAACGACTGGAATGCCCGTTTCTTCCATCAATAGACGGTCGATGTCACGCAAAAGTGCACCACCACCTGTCAATACAATACCGCGATCAGCTACGTCTGCACCCAATTCCGGCGGTGTTTGCTCTAAGGCGGTCTTGACCGCACTGACAATACCGAATAGCGGCTCTTGCAAAGCCTCCAGAATTTCATTACTGGTCAAGGTAAAGGCACGCGGAACACCTTCGGATAAATTACGCCCTTTAATTTCAATTTCCAGTAGTTCTTTACCCGGATAGGCTGAACCAATTTCGCATTTAATGCGCTCAGCTGTCGCCTCACCGATTAACATGCCATAGTTACGACGCACATAACTAATAATCGCTTCATCTAATCTATCGCCGCCAATACGCACTGAGGCTGAATAGACCAAACCACGCAGTGACATAATCGCAACTTCTGAAGTACCACCACCAATGTCCAGCACCATAGAGCCTACGGCTTCATCAACGGGAATACCCGCACCAATCGCAGCCGCCATCGGTTCTTCAATCAGATAAACTTTACGCGCCCCCGCTCCTAAGGCTGAGTCTTTAATCGCACGGCGCTCCACTTGCGTTGCACCGCAAGGGACACAGATCACCACGCGTGGACTTGGGCGTAAGATACGGCCGGAATCGACTTTACGAATAAAATGCTGGAGCATTTTCTCGGTATACATAAAGTCTGCAATAACCCCATCTTTCATAGGGCGAATGGCGGTAATCTTCTCGGGGGTACGCCCCAACATTTTTTTCGCCTCAACCCCAACAGCCTCAATAGATTTAGGACCACCCGGGCCCCGATCTTGGCGAATGGCAACGACCGACGGCTCGTCTAATACAATCCCTTTGCCACGCATATAAATGAGGGTGTTTGCAGTACCCAAATCGATGGAAATATCATTAGAAAACAAACCAGAGAGGGCTTTGAACATCGTATATCAGTCCGCCAAAAAGCTTTAAATTAGTATGATGATGAGACCGCAGAACATAGTCTGTGATGGTCTTTAATTTTATTACAGGCTCAACAAATAACAGTAAACTCATGATTTATCGAATGTAACAATCATGAAGATTGGGAGCAAGCCAACTTGTATGGTAAGTTCTATTTTTTGCGCCCCAGCCAGTATCGCGGCGGCGATTTTAACACACACTGCTATGAAAGGTAGTGCTGAAAGGCATTATATTAAATGATTCAAGATATTTTACGACGCTTTTTATTAGAAAGTGCCCATGTACGCGGTGAATGGGTGCATTTAGATACCAGTTGGCAACAAATGTTACAACGTGCGGACTATCCCCCAACAGTAAGAGCTGTTTTGGGCGAGGCACTTACTGCGATTGTTTTATTATCAGCAACCGTAAAACACCAAGGTTCTATTATTTTACAAATTCAAGGCGAAGGCCCGATTCATTTATTGGTAGTGCAAGCCACTCCGAATGGCCAATTGCGCGGTTTAGCACGTTGGAAAACTGAGCCCCAAGGCAGTTCACTACCAGCACTGTTTGGTGATGAAGCACGCATGGTGATTACGATGGAAGCGGCGGGTAAGAGTGAGCGCTATCAAGGTATGATCGCTTTGGAAGGTGAAAGTTTAACGCAAGCGTTAGAACAATATTTCCAACAATCTGAACAATTACCTACTCGCCTTTGGCTTACGACAGGCGAACAAAGTTGTGCAGGTGTGTTGATTCAACGTCTACCGCAAGCTAGTAACGCTACTTCTTTTGATCCTGAGCAGCAAGGTGAAGATTGGAATCGGGTTTCGATGCTGCTGGATACTCTGACGCATGAAGAACTGCAAAGCTTAGAACCTGAAGCGTTGATTTATCGCTTATTTCATGAAGAATCCCCGCGAATTTTTGAGGCGAAATCAATTCGTTTCCAATGCAGTTGCAGCCAAGAACGGGTTGATACTATGTTACGCTCCTTGGGTGAAGCCGAAGCAAAGTCGATACTGGAAGAGCAAGGTCAAATTGAAGTCACTTGTGAATTTTGCAATGCGCGCTATCAGCTTGATAAAGTCGATGTGGCTCGTTTATTTACCGCTGGTGTTGTTGAACCAGCAACTCATACTCTGCATTAGGAAATAACATGCGCGTTCTGCTGGTTTATGCTCACCCTTATCCGAATAGCTTTAATAACGCCATGTTGCAAGCCTGCGAACGCGGCTTGAAAACATCTGGTCATGAGGTTCGCATAAAAGATTTGTATCAAGAAAATTTTGATCCTGTACTGCGCGCCGAGCATTTGGCTGAATTACAGCGCGGCGTCATTCCAGAAAAAATTGCACACGAGCAAGAAGCGTTGCTCTGGGCGGATGGTATTGTATTTGTTTATCCATTGTGGTGGTTTGATCGCCCTGCAATTCTCAAAGGTTGGTTCGATCATGTGCTCACCAATGGCACAGCGTTTGAATATTCACCTGAAGGCGTTAAAGGTCTGCTACCGATTAAACGCGCTTTAGTCTTAATTACCGCTGGCGGCGACGAAGAATATTTCCGTAAAACCGATGCGGAACATTTAATTTATCGTCCAGTAACCGATGGCACTTTAGCATTCTGTGGCATCAAACATATTAAGCACCGCATTTATTATAATGTCCCTAGTTTGAGCGATGAACAACGCCAAACTATTTTGCAAGAAATTGAAGACTTAGGCAGGCACTTCGATGCTTAACTATCGTATCTATGGCGATTTTTCGTGTGATCGCACACCGCTAGTGGTGTTGCATGGCTTGCTTGGCTCCTTGGATAATTGGCATACCTTCGCAACCCGTCAGCAAGAAAAACGCCCTATTGTTGCCATCGATTTGCGCAATCATGGTGAGTCACCGCACGTACTTGATATGAACTATCACTTGATGATGGCAGATGTGTTGGAAGTGGCTGAGCATCTGAACATGTCCCAGTTTGATTTAATGGGACATTCCATGGGCGGTAAAGTAGCGATGAATTTAGCGCTGCATCATCCCGCACGACTAGATCATTTAATCGTGGTGGATATTGCGCCTGTGCAATCGTCCGCAACCCACCATGACTTACTGCAAGCCATGCTGGCCATGCAGCTGGATACTTTCACTTCGCGCCGTGAGGCAGATCAGGCGTTAGCGCCAACCGTTAAACAGCCTTTCGAACGTGCATTTTTGCTGAAAAACCTTAAGCGTACTGAGGAAGGCACGTTTGAGTGGCAATGTTATTTGAGTGAAATTGCCAAGAACTACCCTAATCTCACTGCCTTCCCCGACGAAGGCTTGACTTACCAAGATAAAGCTTTATTTATTGGCGGCGCCCAATCAGACTATTTAAGCCCTGAACGCTGGGCAGTCGCACAACAAATGTTCCCTAAAGCCCAGTTGATTATGATTCCAGAAGCTGGGCATTTGCCGCATGTGCAAACACCGGAAATCTTTACACAGCATGTTATGCAGCACTTGGGCGCGTAATCTCTTCGACCCAGTTTTCTTCCAAAAGGCGCAATTGCTCTAGCTCTTGCGCACTAAACCCTGCTTGCAAGCGCCCTTCGTTATACAAAGGACCACGCACTGGCGCATGTAATACTTCACACAATAATTTACGGAAAGTGGCCTCAGGCTCTAAACCACGTTCATGACAACAATAGTGAAACCAGTAGGAACCAATGCGTACATGGCCAATTTCATCTTTCAGAATAATTTCTAATACATCAATAGTTTTTTGGTCGTGCTCCTGCTTAAGACGCGCAATCATACTGGGCGTTACATCCAAACCACGCGCTTCCAACACGCGCGGCACTAAAGCCATACGCACCATCACATCATAATCAGTACGGCGCGCCTGCTCCCAAAGACCATTATGTGCAGGCATTTCGCCATATTCAGCACCCAACTCGCGCATCCGTTCACGAACTAAGTCAAAGTGATAGGCTTCTTCAGCCGCTACCTGCAACCAATCGGCATAATAGTGCTCGGGCATATCACGAAATCGATAGGCTGCATCCAACGCCAAATTAATCGCATTAAATTCAATATGCGCTACGGCATGAAGTAAGGCAGCACGCCCCGCAGGGGTATTCAATTTGCGCTGCTTCACCTGTTTTGGCAACACTAACTCGGGTTTAGCAGGTCGCCCCGGCATATCAATAGCAAGAGCTCGAGTGGAACTAACGCGCTCTAATTGACCCGATTGATAAGCTTTTTGCAATGCCAATGCCGCTTGTAATTTCCGATCAACATCACATTGCATTAAACACTTATAAACTGTTTGGTAAAAATCTTGTTTTTCCGCGCCCATCACACCTTCAATCCCATCACTACATCCATCACATTCGTGCCAGTTGGTCCTGTTTCAATCAAGCAATCATTCAACTCCAAAATGGACGTTGCATCCGCACGACGCAAAGCATCCTGAGCCATTAGCGCATTATAAAGCCCTTGAGGATGCTCAGGCAGGCTCCCATCCACGATAGCACCGGCATAAGGCGTATTACCATCCGTACCATCAGTCCCAGCTGCCAACAACATCAAACCATCACCCTCCTCCATCGCTAAGGCAGCGGCAAGCGCAAAATGTTGATTTCGACCACCTCGCCCAGCCTTTTCGGGTAATTGTACGACCGTTTCACCACCCCATAAGGTAATACCTGGTTCACCCTGCTCCAATTGTTCAACACAAACTTGAGCGCACTCTATCGCATCACCTTGCAAAACATCCTCACTAATTCGTACCACAAACCCTAAGTTACGCGCTTTTGCAGCCATCGCTTGTAAAGCTAATGCATTACTCGCCACGATGTGCCACTGAAAATCATGGGGAGTTTGTAATGGGTTAAATGCTGGCAAAATATTTTTCCACGCTGGTGGAAGGCGATCGGGCACTTTATCTTCATGGGGAGGAAATAGTAGCCCCGAGCCGATCACGCTAGGATCATCACCTACTACATCCGAAATCATTAAGCAATTAACCGATCTGACTCCCAAATACTGCCATAACTTTCCACCCTTGATTTTGGAAATCCGTTGACGAATCGCATTCATTTCCTGAATCGTATAAGCATTCGCGAGTAAATACTGTGTGAGCCCCTGCAATTGCTCCAATGACCAATCATCTTCCAACACCTCACACAAACTGGAAGCACCACCCGACACTAAAAACAAAAGTGGCTCATGGTTAGGCAAGCGCTTTAAATGCTCTAACAAAATACTGCCCGCTTGTAATGAAGATGCCGAGGGCACTGGATGATCGGCCTCAATAGCTTTGACGCGTGGGTTAGCCAGTAGCTCTGTTGAGAAATGACCAAATTTGCTAATTAACAAGGCACTTTTTACACCTTTTTCAAGGTAATTTTTTGCGCCCTGATACATCGATTCAGCCGCTTTGCCAATCGCAATCAGGTGGCAATCCACTTGGGGCAAATCTTGTTTCATCAAAGCCTGATAAACGGCGTGATGCCCTTTGACCACCTCCAAGCCTGCCTCATAAATCACAAGCAAATTTTGCCGATAAGCTGTGCTCACCATGGAATCACTACCTGCCTCATAACGTTTATCCATCCTAATTTGCCATCAATCTTAAAGCTTTTAACATAAATTAATTTATGCGCCATCATTGATTCTGAATGGGTAGGTTCGTCAACTCAACTAACTTAAGAGCAATCATGATGATGAATTTCAAAAAATTATTAGTGGGGACTGTTGCAGCCCAACTGTTATTCGCTTCGGCGGTAATGGCTCAAGGTGCTGAAACGATTGTTACTTTAACCAAAGTGACTCCAGCCCCCGGTCAAACCGTAGCAGCACAAGTAATTATGCCTGATGGTACTAGCGTGCCTGCTACTCAAGGCATGGCCTTACCGAATGGTGCACAATTAATCGTGATGGAAGGTGCTTCGGTACAAGGTACTTATGACAAACAAGGTTGCGCTGTCGAATACGACGCTAAAACCAGACTGGATGTCAATAAGGCTCAACCTTGCTCAAAAGGCACCAAAATTACTGAAACTAAGACTGTTAAAAAGACCACGATAACCACTAACAACCCTGTAGTTGAAGTACCACCACCTGTGTACACTATTCCAAAAGGCTTTTTAGCAGCGGCTGCAGGACTTACCGTAGTAGGGGCTTTAAGTGCCGATAGTATTAATGATAATAAGCCCAAAACCCCTTAACGCTATTATTTTCTAGATTATTAAAAAGGCCGCTTTTAGCGGCCTTTTGTTTAATTTAACAATTAATCTAATTGGGATCTGAACAGGAAGGGTTAATCCCATATGGACTAACACGATTGGGAGGGGTCGGTACTGAACATGCAATATCACCCGCTGATACCGGTAGAGTGAACTCAGTAAACTCTTGAAATTCAGTGCCATTGTTTTTAACACTAGCAACTAATTTAACTTTACTCCAACCCGCTTGGCTCTGTGGGAAAGTAACGACCGCAGAAGCAAAACCACTAGCATCCGTTATCGCTGCACTGGTCACTGTACTGGCAAAAGATGGATCTAAACGCTTATTATTATTAAAGTCTTCCCCTGCCTCTAATGCTCCATTGAAGTTTATATCTTCATTTGCACAGCTAACAGTTATTGCTTGAGCCCAGTACTTTTGATCAGAAGTGGGGCACGGTGCATAAGCACCTTTATAATATTCTATAGGGTGAATACTAAATAATACCTCTTGCCCCTTAACACCATTACCTGCACTATCCGTTACAATTACGCCAAACTTTTTAGTATAGTTGACATCTGATTCGGACATATTTTCATCTTCACCCAATACCACCCGTAAAGCACGTGCGCCTACTGTTAGGTTGATTTGATGCGCAATATTGGTATTTTTTTCTAAAGCCGCATTAATCACTACACCATCTTTGCTACTGGATGTATTACCCGCCGTATAGATAACCGAGGCTTGCCCCAAGGAATCTGTCATCGCCGAGCCACTGCTTAAGCCCCCACCAATCGCATCGCTAACAGTGAATAAAACCACCTGATTTTTGACCAAATTATTATTAGCATCTCTGACTAAAGCAGTAATTTCCACATTCTCTTTGGGTCCAATAATTTGCTTTGTTGCTTGAATAGTTAAATATTTAGGCGCTACTGCAACAAATTCTCGACTCAAACTAGCTGCTAAACCGGTTTGCTCATCGGTGGCCTTAATAAAAGTTCCGCCAGCGGTAGAAGAACGAATCTTAAAGGACGCTTCGCCTTTTTCATTAGTCGTTACTTGACTAGGAATCGTACCGCGTGTAGCCGTCAATTTAATAACACGATTGGCTTGAGCCACACCATTATTTTTCCAAGCCAAATTAATCGACTCATCAGTATCCACGTTAATTTCACTATTGGTACTGCTTAGCGTAAATTCCTCACCCGAAATGGTAACTTCCTGCTGCGTCGAAGCCCCCAACGCCGATACCAGAATAGTGTCTTTTCCACCAACTGCTGCCGTCAGCTCAATATCAACCTCACCCTGAGCATTAGTTAAAAAATTACTGCCACTCACAGACGTAATCAGATTTTTTGCGGATGAACTAACACTAATCTGCTGGCCTCCAATGCGCTTGCCATCAGAATCTAACAATTTGATTTTATAAGGTGTTGCTACATTAGCCATCAACTGACTAGGTCCTTCGATTTGTAGCTTAGTGCCTGCCACCGCCACATTAACGGTACTTGTTTTAGTTTCTGCCTTGACTGTTACTTGTAGTGTTTTATTCGTCGCATCGCCAGGGGTTAGTTTAGCGGTTTTAACACCGGAACTTGCAGTAGTCGCATCCGGCTCAATGGTTGCGTTACTATCCACGGCAAATTGAACAGTGACATCTTTCAACGGATTATTGTTAACATCTTTAGCAATCGCTGAAATAATTACTGGCGTAGCGCCACTAGAGCCTAATTCTAGCGAGCTTGCCTTCACGTCCAAGGTATTCACTTTGCTGCTTGTCGTCCCTGTGCCAGTCCCAGTACCTGCTCCGGTGCCTGAGGGTGGAACAATATAATTACTGTCACCACCACCACAAGCGGTGAGGGCTAAAGTGCATAACACAATCAGGCTTTTTTTCAACAGAAGCGCCATATAAACTCCCTAGTTATTTTTATAGTATGACAATTTATTTTATCATCATTTAACTGTACCCGCATAGAACTACTCAATAATTTTTTAGTGGATAGCTGCCCACTAAGCTAGAGGGCGTGCTACCTTATCTTTAAGCCCAACATACCTGTGGAGTGGCAAAATAATGGACTTCCCTAAACCTTATCGAGTGCCGTTTGATGGCAAATTTTCGGTGGCTAATGCAAAAACAAAACCTGCTCAAGCCACCGATAAAGATAATTTGAAAAAGCAGCTTAAACAGCTCGTGAAAGAATTAGCTGAATTGCAAGAAATGCTTTACGCGCAGGATCAATATGCACTACTTCTGATTTTTCAGGCGATGGATGCAGCCGGTAAGGATGGTACGATTAGCGCGGTTTTGAGTGGCGTCAATCCGGCTGGCATACAAGTCGTCTCATTCAAACAGCCTTCTGCAGAAGAGTTAGATCACGATTTTCTATGGCGCACTACTAAAAACTTGCCAGAGCGAGGGCGTATTGGTGTTTTCAATCGCAGCTATTATGAAGAAGTGTTAGTCGTGCGCGTGCATCCTGAGTATTTGTCAGGCCAACAATTGCCACCTGCTATTGATAAAAAAACCATTTGGCAAGATCGTTATGAATCCATTCGTCATCATGAAACCCATTTGGCTAAAAATGGTGTCGTCCTTTTGAAATTTTGGCTCAATGTTTCCAAAGACGAACAGAAAAAACGCTTTTTAGCGCGCTTGGATGCGCCCGAAAAAAATTGGAAGTTTTCTGCCGGTGATGTTGCCGAACGCCAACATTGGGATCAATACATGGAGGCTTACGAAGCGGCGCTAAAAGAAACGTCGTCTAAACAAGCACCATGGTATGCTATTCCAGCCGATGATAAAGATTATATGCGCGTACAAGTAGCACAAATTATAGTCGATACCTTAAAATCACTAAAACTTGCATACCCAACGATTACCGATAAAGAACGCAGTCAGTTTGCTGAAGCGCGTCGTTTATTGGAATCCGAATAGGACAATACATGAAGGCTCTATATCCACCGATTCGCGAGAACTCCCACTTCTATTTAAAAGTTGATGAACTACACAACTTATATATCGAAGAGAGCGGCAATCCTGAGGGTGTGCCCGTAGTGTTCCTACATGGTGGCCCTGGCTCAGGCTGCGAATCGTGGCATCGTCAATTTTTTGATCCCGAGCGTTATCGCATTATTTTATTCGATCAGCGCGGTTGTGGGCGCTCCACGCCCCATGCCTCACTGGATAATAATACCACGTGGCATTTAGTCGACGATATGGAACGCATTCGAACCAAATTAAACATTAAGCAATGGGTCGTCTTTGGTGGATCATGGGGTTCAACTTTAGCGCTGGCCTATGCGGAAACCCACCCTGATAAAGTGCTTGGTTTAATCTTGCGCGGTATTTTCCTTTGTCGCCAAAAAGACATCGATTGGTTTTACGAAAAAAATCAAGGGGCTAGCCAAGTCTTCCCTGATTATTGGCAGGATTATCAAGCACCGATTCCTGAAGCCGAGCGAGACAATATGTTAAAAGCTTATTATCAGCGTTTGACGGGACAAAATGAGATTGCCCGTATGCAAGCTGCCAAAGCTTGGGCGGCGTGGGAAGGACGTACTGCCAATTTAACGGCGAAAGAAAGTACTATAGAGCATTTCACTAATCCTTATACCGCCATGAGTGTGGCGCGAATTGAGGCGCATTATTTTATTAACGAGGCATTTTTTGAGCCTAATCAACTGTTACGGGATGCCCATAAACTGAAAACTATTCCCGGAATGATTATTCACGGGCGTTACGACATGATTTGCCCACTAGACCAAGCCTATGCCTTGCATGAAGCATGGCCTGAGGCCGATTTCACCATTGTTTCCGCTTGCGGTCATGCTGCCAGCGAGCCGGCGATTCAAAGTGCGCTGGTAAATGCGACTGACTTTTTACTCGATCAATTAGAAAAAAAATGATTGGCTTAATTCAGCGTGTTTCTGAGGCAAGTGTCACGATTGAACAACAACGCGTTGCTGAAATTCAACGCGGGATTTTATTGCTGCTGGGTGTAGAAAAATTAGATACGGTACCAAAAGCGGATCGTTTGCTAGAACGCGTGCTCAATTATCGCATTTTCGAAGATGAGCAAGGGCGCATGAACCGTTCGCTCTTGGAGATTCAAGGAAATTTATTAGTCGTACCACAGTTCACCTTAGCGGCGGATACCAAAAAAGGGAATCGACCTAGTTTTACCAGTGCCGCTGATCCTGAGTTAGGGCACAAGCTATTCGATTATGTGTGTACACAACTCCAAACGCGCTTTGGAGTCCTCCAAGCTGGCCGGTTTGGCGCTAATATGCAAGTCCACTTAATTAATGATGGCCCCGTCACCTTCTGGCTACAGGTCTGAGCTAGGCTACTGCTCAGGCTGGAACTCTTTTAATTGGCGATGCAAGCTAGCATTTTTCTCACTTAAGTCACGGACTAAAGAATCGAGGCTACGAATCACAAACTCTAGTAATTTACTGGATACATAAGGCTCGTCTAACACGATACGGTTATACATGCCACGACTAATTTCCAGCAAAGCAGCACCTTCCTGCATAGCTGCTAAACGTAAAGTACGAGGTCGTTTATCAAAAAATGACATTTCCCCTACCAGTCCACCGCTGCCTATCTCACCCACTTGCAAGGATGACTGTTGAGTGATTTGATAAAGTCCAATCGACCCGCCAATTACCATAAAAAAACTTTCGCCGCGTGCGCCAATTTCGGCTAATACTTGTTCAGGCTGGAGCGTCACCAAACGGGTATAACGTACAAACTTACTGACTTCATCTTGCGTTAACTCAGCACAAAACTCGGTGCAGACTTGTCGTACTAACTTAACTAATGCCGCATGATCCATGGTGCTGTTTTCCAAATTCGAGCAAATTAACCAAGTATTCGTGTATAGATACCGATTGTCGGCTTCACATCCGCTATACTGCATAACTTGGCACTATTAAGCGAGTTATTATGAGTATGACAAATGAAGCGGTAGCTGAGCTTATCCGCACCCAGTTTCCCGATGCAAAGATTACCGTAACTGGTGACGGTTACAAATACCACGCTGAAGTGATTAGTATAATTTTTGAAGGCGTCAGTAAAGTAAAACGTCACCAATTAGTGTATCGCACAGTGGCTGAGGCTATTAGCTCCGGCGAAGTCCATGCACTCACTATTACTGCATTGACACCGCATGAAGCAAGCACATAAATAAGGATAAGAGTTTAGGAGAACAACAATAACGCTATGGATGAGATCACCAAAGCACGCCATCCGGTTTTAAAACCGATTGATGACAAAGAGTTAGCCCGCGAGAGCTGGAAAATTTTCCAAATTATGGGCGAATTTGTCGAGGGGTTTGAGCGTTTAGCGCGTATCCGACCTTCTGTGAGTATTTTTGGATCAGCACGCACCCCCGTGGATAGCCCACTTTATGAATTAACGGTTGAAATTGCGCATAAGTTATCGGATGCCGGTTTTGCGGTAGTCAGTGGTGGTGGCCCTGGTATTATGGAGGCTGCCAATAAAGGGGCGCAAATGGGTAAGTCGCCCAGCATTGGCCTCAATATCCAGCTCCCCCAAGAACAACACGGCAATCCTTATCAGGATATTTCACTGTATTTTCGCCACTTCTTTTCGCGCAAAGTGATGTTTGTGAAATATGCCTCGGCCTATGTCGTGATGCCCGGGGGGTTTGGTACGCTAGACGAGCTAGCAGAAATTTTGACTTTGGTACAAACTGGCAAAACACACAAAATACCGATTATTTTAGTCCATACACCGTTTTGGACAGGTTTATTGGAGTGGTTCCGCCAAACGCTGGTCACCGAGGGAACCATTTCACCCCAAGACATGGATTTATTTGTGTTGTTGGATGATGTGGATGCGATTGTCGATTACATTTTTCAATATTACGAGCGTAATGTGGCAGGTATGTCACCGCAAGAGCGCGCTCAATACATGGAGCTATAACATGTTATACAAGGGCTTAGTTGGCATGGCTTTATTGGCAATCACGTATACCGCCCAAGCCGAACCGGGGGTGACGGTAGAAGAGGAAACCAATGGCCGCGTTAAAGTACAAACCATTCAAACCCAAGATCGCTTGGGCACCCTAGAAGAGCGTCGCGTTCAAGCGATGTACAGTGAAATTCGCTTTACGCCAGCTGGCAGCACAGGCGGCTATCAACTCATCGATACGGATAGCACTGGCTCTATTAATAATGCCCATCATGACAGTGATCAGTTGAAAATTCCGAGCTGGAAAATGTTTAGCTGGTAACACGGAAGGATGTCAGTCCATACGCCCATTAGCTTTGCTGAGCTAAGTAGGTTTTTGCGATCTTATGAGCTGGGTGACCTTCTTGAGTTCGAGGGCATCACAGCGGGTGTTGAGAATAGCAACTTCTTCGTTACTACTACACGGGGCAAGTACGTCCTCACACTACTCGAACAATATGATCTTGACCAAGCGAGCTACTTTTTTGCGTTGATGGATTGGATGGCACAAGCCGGTATTCCAAGCGCTATGCCGCTACGCGATAGACAACATAGTTTGCGGCATAGCCTGAACGGCAAACCTGCGGTATTAGTAGAGCGCCTGGCAGGGCATATCCTAACGCACGCAAATGTTGAGCAATGTGCGATTATAGGTCAGGTATTGGCGCAAATACATTTAGCAGGTAAAGACTTCCCCCATTATCGGGCGCCAGATCGTGGTCACGTATGGCGCCAGCAGACTACTAACCACCTCTTGCCTCTATTAGATAAGCATGATAGCGCCTTACTACGTCAAGAAATGGCGTTTCAGCAACAAGTGCCGCTTGATCAACTCCCACAAGGCGTGATTCATGCAGATTTATTTTGCGACAATGTGCTCTTCGATCAACAACAACTCACCGGTGTCATTGACTGGTATTACGCCTGTCATGATCCGTGGTTGTATGATGTTGCCATTGTGGTCAATGATTGGTGCTGTGATTCTTCAGGCGCATTAGATCCTGAGCGCTTGACCATCTGTCTGCAAACTTATCATCAATTACGTCCATTTACGCCAGCGGAGGCTGAGCAATTTTGGGGATTAGTACGAGCAGCGGCTTTACGGTTTTGGTTATCACGCTTAGTTGCTTGGCACCTTCCACAGCAGCACATGCAACAAATTATTTTACGTAAAGACCCTGAGGAATTTCGTCAAAAACTACAATTGCGTCAACAAGACGAAAGCTTATTACACCAGTGCTGGCCAAAATCGTTATAATCCATTTCTTTAACTCGATGTTTTAGTGATGGCACATTCTCATTCACCTCCTACTGAGACTTCAAACGCTCCTCTTTCTATTAGCGAACGTCATCGTGCCACACGCGCTATTGCGATCATTGGTGCTATTACCAATTTGCTCTTAACGATTGCGCAGATGATCGGTGGTTTTTTAAGTGGTTCACAGGCATTAATCGCCGACGCCTTTCACACGCTTTCGGATTTGTTCAGTGATGGTGTGGTACTAATCGCTGCAAAAGAGGCTCATAAAGCAGCAGATGCAGAACACCCTTATGGTCATGGGCGTATTGAAACCCTCGCCACTGTGTTACTTGGCTTAATTTTGGCTGGGGTTGCAGTAGGCATTTTTCTGACAGCTTGGCAACGCCTATTTTCCGGCGCCCCGATTACGCCCCCACATCCACTTGCGCTGTTTTTTGCTGGCCTAGCTATTTTAAGCAAAGAAACGCTCTATCACTATACGATGCGTACTGCTAAGCGTGTACGCTCTAGCCTATTAGAAGCGAGCGCTTGGCATCATCGTTCTGATGCTATTTCCTCGATCATCGTACTTGCCGGTATTGCGGGAGCACAATTCGGCTTTCCATGGTTAGATAGCGTGGCAGCGATTGTAGTAGCCGTCATGATTCTATTCATGGCCGGACGAATGATTCTGAATAGCACCATGGAGCTAGTAGATACGGGTATTGAACCCGAACAATTGGATGCTATTCGCCATTATGTTCATCAAATTGATGGGGTTAAGGACTTACACATGCTACGCACCCGCAAAGTGGGTAGCCAAGTGTTTGCCGATGCCCATATACAAGTCGATAATTTTATTAGTGTTTCTGAAGGGCATCATATCGCCGAATCGGTGATTTATGGCTTAAAGAAAAAATTTCCTGAATTTGCGGATGTCACTGTACATATTGATCCAGAAGATGATGAGCTTTCCCATCCGAGTAGTCGCCTACCATTGCGTAGTCATTGGATGAAAGCCTTACGAGCCAATCCACAAACCGATGTACTATGGGTCTCGATTGAAAGCATTCAAGCGCACTATGTGGAAGATAAAATCTATTTGGATATTTTCCTAAGACAAGCGGTAGAATCTGCGCAACTTGAAGCCTTCTTAGCCGCTTGTGCACAATTAAGTTACTTAGGTCGAATCCGTTTCTATCAGCAGATCGCCCCATAAAAGTGCGCTTTAACAGATTTGCTTTAAATTGGTGCAGTGCTAGCGTTTAGCAAAGCTTAAAACCTAGGCAGATACAGCTTATTATCTGCCTCACGGACTCATTTGACTTGGTATGAATTTTGCAGATTAGCTGTAAATTTGGGGCTTTAAACCTTTAGACCTATTAAATCTCGTTTTAACTTCAGGAGACGATCGAATGTCTGCACAAGACGTAATGAACATGATTAAGGAAAACGACGTTAAGTATATCGATTTCCGTTTCACCGATACACGTGGCAAAGAACATCACGTCAGTGTGCCGCTCAGCGAATTTAATGAAGATATTTTCGAAGACGGCAAGATGTTTGACGGCTCCTCCATTGCGGGTTGGAAAGGTATTAATGAATCTGACATGATTTTGATGCCTGATCCCGATACCGCCTTTATTGATCCTTTCTTCCAAGACGTTACCTTAAACATCACTTGCGGTATCGTTGATCCGGCCACTATGGAAGGTTATGAGCGTGATCCACGCTCTATCGCCTCACGTGCGGAGGCTTATTTAAAATCAACTGGCATCGCAGATACCGCATTCTTTGGTCCAGAGCCTGAATTCTTCATTTTCGACGATGTACGTTGGGGTGTGGATATGAGCGGCTGCTTTGTAAAAGTAGACGCTGACGAAGCGGCTTGGAATACCGGCAAGAAATTTGAAGATGGCAATATGGGTCACCGTCCGGGCGTAAAAGGCGGCTACTTCCCTGTTCCACCGGTTGATTCTTCACAAGATCTACGTGCACAAATGTGTAACGTGCTACAAGAAGTGGGCGTGCCTGTTGAAGTGCATCACCATGAAGTGGCAACAGCCGGTCAATGCGAAATCGGTACTAGATTTTCAACTTTAGTCAAACGTGCCGATTGGACTCAACGTCAAAAGTACGTTATCCACAACGTTGCACACCAATACGGCAAAACCGTCACTTTCATGCCAAAACCTATTGTCGGTGATAATGGTTCCGGTATGCACGTTCATATGTCTTTAGCAAAAGACGGCACCAACTTATTTGCGGGTGAAGGTTATGCAGGTTTGTCTGAAACAGCACTGTATTACATTGGCGGCGTTATTAAGCACGCAAAAGCATTGAACGCTTTTTGTAATCCAGGTACTAATTCTTATAAACGCTTGGTTCCCGGTTTCGAAGCGCCTGTTATGCTAGCTTATTCAGCCCGTAACCGTTCTGCTTCTATCCGTATTCCTTTCGTTTCTAGTCCCAAAGGACGTCGTATTGAAGTTCGCTTCCCTGACCCAAGTGCAAACCCATACTTAGCGTTCGCTGCGTTAATGATGGCTGGCTTAGATGGTATTAAAAATAAAATCCATCCGGGCGATGCAATGGACAAAGACCTATACGACTTACCACCTGAAGAAGACAAACTCATTCCAAAAGTTTGCCATTCTTTAGACATGGCCCTAGAAGCATTGGATAAAGATCGTGAGTTCTTAACAGCAGGTGGCGTATTCTCTAACGATATGATCGATGCTTATATCGAATTAAAGATGCAAGAAGTCACTCGCTTCCGCATGACCACACATCCAATTGAATACGATATGTACTACAGTTGCTAACTAAGCACTTAGTATAAAAAAGGCCAGCTAATGCTGGCCTTTTTATAAAATCTGCAGTTAGCGCAGTTTACCAATATTTAGTACCGCTACCAATACCACCTAATAAGCCATTCAAAATATTTCCAAAACCAATGCTGGCACTAAAAGGGCCGATTTGAATACCTGCCCCTAATCCACCCCAGCCACCATTATTGGCCACATAAGTGGGTTGGCGATAAGCATGATCATAACCACTGGTGTAGCCACTTTGGTAACCCGTTTGATAACCATTGTTATAATTGTTAGCAGCGCCTCCCCAATAGCCTTGGGTGTAACCTGCATTATAACCGTTATCATACATACCAGCTTTATATTGGGTCAGACCGCCTAATAAGCTATAACTTGGAGTGCGATTGGTGTTATAAGTCACTGCTTGATATTGTTGATTAGAGATAGTGTTATACATTCTTAAACTGTCCTGTATTCAAAGCTATTATGATAATTGTCTACACTACATAACAGTGCAAAAATCGAGAAGTGTGGCAACTCAATCTTGCTGGGCATAGTGTCTACCCATACCCACTATGATGAACTAGGCTAGTCTGTTGAGAAAACTATCTTCTAGATTAATGGCTAATCTTCTGATAAAAAGTATTTATTTATAGACAAGTGAAAGTTATAAACCACCGCCAGCAAGAGGCGTCCTTGCCTCTTCCATACTTGCAGAAACTACTTGGAAGAACTACCGATACCCATGATATCTTTGAGCAAGCCCCCGAGTAATCCACCGAACTGCAAACCATTATTACTTTTCACTTTAAATAAGCCAAAATCCAGATCAAAGTTTAGATCAAACAAGCTAGAGCGGCGCTCTTGACCTTTTGCAGGGGCCTGTGGCTGTGGTTTTGGTGTGGGAGCAGGTGCCGGTTTTGGCATAGGCATTTGCATATTTGGCATATTAAAGGGCTGAGCGGGCTGCTG
Organism: Thiolinea disciformis DSM 14473; assembly: GCF_000371925.1. Lineage (GTDB taxonomy): Bacteria > Pseudomonadota > Gammaproteobacteria > Thiotrichales > Thiotrichaceae > Thiolinea > Thiolinea disciformis. Next base: position 35,640 of record NZ_AQVE01000030.1, read on the forward strand.
TTGTGCGGGACGCTGTGGTTTTTTCTGCCCTCCCGCTTGCCTTTCTCTAGCCGCTTCTTCCGCATAAGGTGAAACACCTACCCTTATTTTACCTAGCGGGCGATAGTATTTCGCAGATTTCGCGGCCTCTGCTTCTACCAAAGGTCCTAATTCTATTTTGCCTAACGGGCGCTTAGGTTTAGTAGTGCTCGTAGCGTCCGCTCTATTATACTCATTCTGCGTCATACGCTGTTCTAAAGGTCGTCTAGCACTCTCTGTAGCCACTGAAGGTTCTAATTCTATTTTGCCTAACGGGCGTCTAGGCATAGGATTAGCCTCTGTTCTATCATACGCATTCTGCGTCACACGCTGTTCCAAAGGCCGTCTCGCCCCCTCTGTTGCCACTGAAGGTTCTAATTCTATTTGGCCTAACGGGCGTCTAGGCGTAGGACTAGCCTCTGTTCTATCATACGCATTCTGCATCACACGCTGTTCCAAAGGCCGTCTTAATTCACGCTCTAATGGCTTAATAGTCCGTCTGTCTTCAACTCCAACATCTCGATTATCTATATCACGTAGTAAAGCATCTAAAGCTGCCACTTCAGCCTTACTGACATAATCACGATCATCAACTCGATTATCTCTATTATTATAATTTAAGCGCATACTGCCACGTTCAATATCACGACTATAGCGGTCATTATAAGCCGACTTTTTATCACTGAGATCATAATTACGCATATATGAGCTTCTATCATCACGATCTACATCTCGTCTATAACGGTCATTATAAGCTGATCTATCAAGAGCGCGATAATATCCGTCATGATGAATAATTGTTGTATTTTTTTTAAAAAAAGCCATGGAAGAAGGATAATCACGATAGCTACGCAAGGAGGATAACCTGAAAAGACTTGACATAAGACTTCCTTTAAAAAATTCATTAAACGCTAGTTATACAAGCATTAGTTGCACAACTGCTGGACTACTAATCATTAATAAAAAAAAGAAGCAATAAAATTAAATAAAGGATAAGCAGGTTTATTTGAGAGATAGAAAGTGACATTAATTTCTTTGAAAAAGCCAGATAATTACTGGCTTTTCATAAAACTCATACCCAAGCCTAATGATTAGAAAGGAATTGGATATGGGAAAGGTAGTGGATATGGCACTGGACGATCTACTTCTACTTCGACAGGCACTTCTACTGGATAAGGACGATCCACCGCTACTTCAACAGGTACTGGCACTTCAACAGGTACTGGCACTGGAACACGTACAGGTACTTCAACAGGTATTTCTACTGGGTAGGGCTTACTTAAAACGGTTGGCTTACCGACATAGATAACGCGCTCAGAAGGAAGTAAATTTTCATCAGATTCAGATAATAAATCAGAAAATCTATCACCACTTCTACTATCTAGTGACTGTAGTAAACGATCCAAATCTGATGACGAAGATGATCTTGGATAGGAACTGGCTGAAATAGGACTACTAGCCATGGTTTATCTCCTGATGTTTGCTAAGAATTTTCGACAAGAAAACAAGCCTAAAAATAGAACGAGCAGCAATACAACCTAAGGCATACAGCTGTTATTCTGGAAGGTTATGAGAAACTGTTCTCAATCCTGCGTTAAGGATGCAGTAAATTACGCTAAAATTAGAGTTCTCAAAGGATTATCGTTGAACAAATCACGATAAAATGTGCCAGCGCTGGGCTGCAAAATCTTGTATTAACTGCAAGAAAAGAGATATTGGTGGTTAGTTTGCAAAAAGACAACTTAATGCCAGCTGGTATAATAATTAATAATAAAAGAAGATTACACGCATCAATACATAATAAAAAGCCAGTAAGATACTGGCTTTTCGATTTGACATTTTAGGCAGTCCCATGAGGACACTGCCTACAAAGTTCTCTTAGAACAGACCGCCTAACAAGCCACCTAATAAACCACCAGAACGTTTTTGGGTGGTTTTTGCAGGCTGAGCAACATCAGCTTCTACAGGCACTGGCACTGGCACTGGCTGAGGAACCATTTGTGGCATTACAGGTACAGGCACTGGCACTGGCACTTGTACTTGCTTTTCAACAGGATAAGGCTGTGGAACAGGGATTTGAACAGGTACTTGTTTCTCAACCGGATAAGGTTGTGGCACTGGCACACGCTTCTCAACGGGCACACGGCGTTCAATCACGACAGGTACTTCAACCGGACGATCCACAGGTACAGGCACTGGATAGGCACCTACACCACGTCCCAAACCGCCGTAACCACCCAATCCACCCAAGCCAGACCCGAAACCACCTAGACCGCCAAAACCATCTAAATCGCCAAAGCCACCTAAACCACCACCTAAGCCATTAAGACCATAAGGGGTTCTGCCATAATAGCCAAAATCAGGACCAGGTCCTACATCGAACAAGCTATCTGGCCCAAAACGACCAGCACCGAATACGTCATCAAAGCGAGAACCTAATCCATCCAAACCTGTACTGAAATCGCTAAATTCAGTATAATTAGCAAAGCTAGGACCGCCATCTAAACGATCTAAATATCCGTAAGGCATCATTTGATAATCTCCTTTATTTCTTTAATGATAGTTTCTATCAATTAAAACAAGCCAAAATAATTCAAAATACTATGGGCTTGAACTCTTTTACTGTATTACCTGAGCACACTAGGTGTGTTCCTGTAGGCTAGAATGCGATAAACCAGACTCATCAATGAACCAGAACTATGACTGCCGTAGATCAAATCACGACAAACCGTCACATATCAAACTCAAGGTTATAAATAAAAATAACTTATTATAAAAAATAACAATCGAAGTAAAATTACTATAAAACTGATTAGTAAATGACTGCTTGCTCAAAGCTATTTTTCGGATGGCTTAACTAAAAAAGATCAGTATGAAATCGATACGAAAATATTATGAATATAAGAAATTGAAGATAAAAATTATCTTCCAGAGAGAAATATTGATGAGTAGGCAATAGAAAATCGGACTTTTACCAAATTCGATTTCCAAAAATTTTAACTATCTAATTTCTTATTAGTTTTTACCGGAGGCTTTATCTAATAAAACTCAAAAAAAGCAAGTACAACCCAAAATTATCTGTATAAAGCCAGTTAAAATAAAAATAAAATTTTAGTGAAAGGTAATAAATAATAACTGGCCAGATTTCCTAGCCAGTTATTTTTAAAAAGCCTCTTTTAGTCTTACCGATTAGCACATGCCAGCTTTTTTATTGGCACCAATAGACTGTGCAAAGCTAGTTAAGGCACTGGCTAAACCAGAGGTGAATTTATCAGTGAGGTCATCACATTTATTATCAAACTTGGCACCAGTCCAAGCATTGGGACGGCTCATGCCAGCAAATTGTGGACGACCCCAATCTGAAAAAGCTGGACGAGACCAAGCTGCTGGGCGAGGACGATTCCAAGCACCCCAACCTAGACGGCTGTCAGTACGACCATCGATATAGCCATCACGTGAACCAGCTTTGTACCCATCACGACCACCATCCACATAACCTTCGCGATTACCGTCAGAGAAGCCATCACGATAACCTGCGTTATAAGCGCTACGAGCCCCCCAGCCTGCATTGAAATTAGGGCCAAATACACCGCCGAGGCTAGGCTTATAACCCATCAGGTCACGGCCAAAGCCACCAGGTAACAAACCACGGCCAAAGCCAGCCGTTGGTAAGCCACGACCCATATCACCAAAGCCACGGCCTAAACCAAAACCACGACCCATATCACCAAAGCCACGGCCTAAACCAAAACCACGACCCATATCACCAAAGCCACGGCCTAAACCAAAACCACGGCCCATATCACCAAAGCCACGACCCACATCACCAAAACCACGACCTAAACCCAAGCCACGGCCTAAATAGCCATCATTAATCATAACAGTGCTAGTTGAAATAGATTTAGCGGTCGCTACAGTTGCAGCAGAA
>NZ_AQVE01000031.1 GCF_000371925.1 Thiolinea disciformis DSM 14473
TGTTTAGTAGCATCCACTGCGGTTTTAGCAGTTTCTGTAGCGGTTTCAGCCGCTGCCTTGGTGGCATCAACCACGTCTTTAGCAGTTTCTTTGGTAGCGTCCACTGCATTTTCAGCCGCTTGTTTAGTTTCTTCTACCGCTGTTTTGGCAGTTTCTGCAGCGGTTTCAGCCGCTGTCTTGGTAGCATCAACGACCTCTTTTGCTGCATCTTTAGTTGCCTCAACAGCTTGTTCTGTCGAGCTTTTGGTGGAGTCTACTACTTCTTTGCTAGCGGTTTCAGTGGTAGTGGTGGACGGCTCAGTGGTTTTACTAGCATCGGTTTGTGTGTCGTTCTTGCCGCAACCACCAAGCATTCCTATGCTTAAAAATAAAGCTGATAGGCTAACTACAATAGGTTTCATGGACGAAAGCTCCTATTTCTAAAAAGAATCTGAGGTTTATTGTGAGGTCGCATCAAGAACACTAGCTGTGTCTAAGCTATTATAGTCGTCGCTAGCGACTCTGACGGGAAAAATAATATAGTGAATTAAATGAAGAGTATACAAAAACAAAAAAGCCTCTATTGCTAGAGGCTTTTAAGAAGTTCTTCCTGAACTGTTAAGCACTTAAACCAATAACCCCAAGGAATTATTGTGGTTTTGTTGCATCTTTTACAGCATCAGCAGCATTTTGAGTTGCGTTAGCAGCGCCTTGAGCAGCATCAGCAGCACCTTGTGCAGCACTTGCAGCGGCGTCTTTAGTGGCGTCTACAGCATCTTGAGCAACGCCTTTTGCAGCTTCAGCAGTTGCAGCGGCTGCATCTTTAGTAGCATCTACGGCGTCTTTTGCAGCTTCAGTCGTTGCAGCAGCAGCATCTTTTGCAGCTTCAGCAGTAGCAGCGGCAGCATCTTTAGTGGCATCGACAGCATCTTTTGCAGCTTCAGTGGTAGCAGTCGCAGCGTCTTGAGCTACTTCTTTAGCAGCCGTAGCGGTATCTTTTGCTGCTTCAGCAGTAGATTCAGCGGCTTTTTCAACAGCTTTAGCTGAGTCGCTAGCGGCAGTGTCGGTTTTTCCGCAACCACCTAAAAGGCCAACTGCTAAAAATAAAGCGGAAAGACTGACAGAAATCGATTTCATTTAAGTAAAACTCCAAAATGTAAAAGGAAGATGACTATTTTTTAAATGTTAAGTTCCCATGTTAGGTTTTTTGAGTAGGCACAGAAGGTCATATCAAGTCAAACCTATTATAGTGGCGCGCATCGTAGGGTAGCTTTTAATAACTGTCAATCACCTGTAAGTAAACTAAGGTAAGATAGTTGTTGCAAAGCAGCATTAATTAGGTATTTACTTCATTTTATTTAGGTTGATGGCTAGGTTTAGAGTATGAGTGGAGCGGCATTAGCGCATCAAAATCTGGATTCTGATGCATTTTTAGTGGCTTATCGCAGTACCTTCTTTGGGGTTTTGAGCTGGACTCAGCTAGATGAATTATGGAGGCTTGTTTTAGCAGAGTCTTCAGCGAGCTGGTATGTGTATGCTGTCGGGGAAATACCACCGATTAGTGTAGCTAATAGTAGCGAATTAGGTGTGTTTATTAGAAAATTAGATTCCTTGCTGCGTAAGGAACACCAAGAATCTTACTGTGGCATTGTTTATGCGGATGATTTAAAGCATCCAAGTTTTATTAAAATCTTTGATCCGCATAATCTAGGCAGCACCTGTGGAAGTAGTAAAATTAAACCCTTGCCTGGTTGGATTTTGTCTAAATTACCTCCGGTGGATTTGCCTGGTGCATTTCCAGCGCCTAATAACAGAAGACGCTGGTGGCAAACATTGTTTAATTAAAAATGAAAAATTCGGAGTGAAACCATGCTGAATCAACCTACGCAAGCCGCTGCAACAGGTAGTTTTTCTTCTTGTTTAGGAATCGGTTTCATTCTTGCGTTGAGTCTCGGCTTAAGTGTGTCTTCGGCCATGGCAGAGGAAAAGGGTTTGGTCGCTAAAGTGAGTCTACAAGCACCAACAACTTCTTTTTTGAATACGCCGCCTGACATTCACACGCCACTTGAAGTGAAGTCGAATCAGCCTCAGGCAGTAAATGTCACACAACCACTTGAGAATGCACTGAAGCAATTAGCCGATATTAAACAAGCGGTGGAGCCCGCTAAAAAACAAGTGAAACAGCAAGTTGAAACCTTGGCGGTGAAGGCATTGGCGGTCGAACCAATGGCGACTGCACCAGAAAAATCAGCACCTGAAGTAAATACTATTGCTCCCTTTGCCTTATCGAAAGATGAGCTGAAAAAGCTTAGTAAGCAAGAGCGTGCAAAATACGATGCTCTCCTAAAAAGTTTTAATGAGGTTCAAGCCAAAGAAGCTAAATTGAATGCTCAACAAGCAGCCTTACAAAAGCGTTTAGCAGAGTTAGAAGCAGCTAATGAAGTGGCTTCCCAACAAATTGATGCTATGGAAAAGCTGAAAGCCTCTACAACTAACCCATCACCTACCTTAGCTAAAAAATGATAGGTTAGTTGGAGTCTGATTGCTTAGCGCACGATTACGGTAGCATCACAGAATTTGCCACTGCCTTGTGGACGTTGCTCTAAGGGGTCTTGGTATTTTAGGTAGATAATGCGTAATTGTTGATTAATACAAAATTGTGATACGGGTTGATTACTACGGCTTTTCAATCCATTGACAATTTCGCCGCATAATGCGGTGCCGTTATACATGGTTTGGCGTACACGAGCGTAGGGGAATACACGTTTCGTGTTGTTAGGGGTGCTAACCGTCAGATACAAATAGCCGTCACCATTAATGGTTTGTAAATAGTGTAAGTTTTTTCCATCAATACATTTAGCTTCCCATTGTTGGGCAAAACCGGCGCTGGAAAATAGGCTAATTGACAAAGCAAGCAACCATTTAGTTGGCATGAGACATCTCCTTAAGTGTGAAGAGAAGAAAAAAGACAAGCCACGTGGGGTTTACGTGTATTTATTCCTTTTAACCCATTCGCGCTAAAGCAATCAAGTACGATTTTGCTGTAGACGGCGTAATAAAAATCGCGCTGGGTGTAATTTGTAATACAGACTCAGTTCTAGGGGTAATGGTTCCCCATTAATTAAACAGGCTAATAATTCACTGCATAACGCGCTAGTAGTGAGACCTCGTGAGCCATAAGCGGCTGAAATAAATAAGCCGGTTTGATACTTCACTTCGGGCCAATTTTTATGCTGTTGGCCATGCCTTATCGCGTGATAGCGCTCCATAAAATCCAGTGGATCGGGCACTGCGCCCACACAAGGATAGCGATCGGGTGAGGCGACACGAATGGCACAATGACCGCTACTTACCGCGCCCAGTGCGCTAGCCCATTCAGGTAAATAGCTAGTTAATTGCTGGAGGTTTTCTGCATCACGAGTGTTATCACAGACAGCCTCGCGGCTACCACGCTCAAAGGTTGCACCAAAGACATGCTGTTCTTGCCAAGCGGGTGTGACATACCCTTCATGCCCTAAAGTGACTTTCAAATGTTGTGAGGTAGCAGTCGCTTGCGCGTGGCTGGTTTGACCGCGTATAGGGACTAAAGGTAGAAACTTGGTTTGTGCAAAACTAGCAGCTTCCTGTCCTGAAGCGACAATAACTACATCCGCCTGATAATAAGCTCCTGTTTCAGGATAAGCCTTCCAGCTATTTGTATGCTGTTCTAATTCAGTAATAATCGTGTCAAAGTGTAAATTAATATTTTCATGTTCTGTCAGTACAGTACATAAACTGGCTGGATTTATCCAAGCACCTTGAGGAAAATAGCTAGCATTTGTATTTAAGTGAATACCTGCATAATGGCTAGCTGTTTGAGCATCTACAAGCTGTATGAAATCCTCCGGTAAGCTACGCTCTTTTAAAGCCAGCCAACGTTTAGATTCGCGCTCATCATGGTTAATTTGAAGTGAGCCACACTTGTTCCAACTGATTAATTTAGATTTTTTTTCCAGAAATTGAAGTTGGTTTAACGCAAATAAAAAAGCGCTTCGATAAAAACGCTCACCCCAATCGGGTTCGGCTGTCATCTTAGGTATTATGACACCCGCACGATTGCCTGAAGCCTCACGCGCTAAGCTACGATGTCGCTCCAACAGTTCGATGTGCCAACCTTTTCTCGCTAAAGCATAAGCGATTTGGCAACCAGCAACACCCGCACCAATAACAAGCGCCTTTTTATTAAACGTAATTTGGGGGCGATTAAACCAAGTTAGTAAGGTTTTTTTAGGAACATCATCAGCTAATTCTCCTATTAGCATATGACGTTTTTGGGCAAACCCTGTTTGCTTTTCAATACAAAATCCAGCCGCCATTAAATGACGTCTGACACTACCTGCAACCGTGTAGGTTGCTAAGCTTGCATGGGTAGCACTTAATGAGGCAATAACTTTTAGTACGGTTTCAGACCACATCGATTCATTACGGGCAGGTGCAAATCCATCTAAATACCAAGCATTTACATTGCCAGTTAATTCAGCTAAAGCATCCTGAATATCCATAAAGCACAGGGTTAAATGAATTTGGCCTTCGGCAAGTATTAAGTGATGAAATCCAGCTAAAAGCGATGGGTAGTTTTCTAGTAATTCACCACTAAAATTGGCTAGCTCAGGCCAATTCTCTAAAAGCGGTATGAGTTTTTCGCGTGGAATAGGGTGCTTTTCAATCGAAATAAAATGAAGTGTAGCGCAACGTTGCGGGTCGTTTTGCCAAGCTTGCCAAGTCGCTAGGAAATTTAAACCGGTACCAAATCCGGTTTCGGCAATCACGAATTGTGCTTTGTTTTGCCAGCGTTCAGGTAGGTGATTTCCTTGAATAAAAACATGGCGGCTTTCTGCTAGACCGTCATAGTTTGAAAAGTAAGGGTCGCCGAAGTTTTCAGCAAATGGCGTTCCATTCGGTTGGATACTAAGTTGAGCCGGTAAGATTTCTTTAAGCATATGCCACATTATAGCGCAGTGAAGCTTGTAATAATTTGTATGAATTTTAACCATGTTCGGGATCTTCTCATGGTTTCGGAGCTTGCTAGATTAAGCTTTGTAAGAAAATTATAATAAAAATTTATAATTAATAGAAAAAAAAGATTAGAACCCTCTTCCTTTGCTGCTATATAAAGCCATGATTTTTCAAGAATGCATTCTGTTGACGATGATTTGTGGGTACTTGACAAACCCAAAAAGTTTTGAGTTACGCAAAAAAAGCGAGAGAGATGCTAACAATGAAAAGGCGTGTTACCCCACGCAAATTTACTAAAGTGGCGTTTAATGCTTTGGTAATTGCAGCGGGACTGTCAATAGGGAGTAGTGCTGCCCTGGCAGAGGAATTGCCGAATAAAGTACGAAATTATGTATTAAAAACGTGTGATCAACACAGTTCTAGTACCTTAGAACGCAAGGCAGAGGAATATGAGGAGATTATCCAATCCGCTGCTGAGCAAGCTGGAGTTAATGCGAATCTTATAAAAGCAGTTATCACTGCAGAAACTTGTTTCAGACCCACGGCGATTTCACCCCAAGGAGCCGCCGGACTCATGCAGCTCATGCCTGCCACTGCCCTAAGATTTGGGGCTTTCGATACCAGCGTGGAAAATAATGTTCAAGCCGGTGCACGCTATTTGAGCTTTTTATTGAAGCGCTATGATGGCAGTATTCATCATGCAATCGCTGCTTATAATTCTGGCGAAGGCACGGTGGATAGACATGGTCTTGAAGTACCTTATCGTGAAACGCAAGATTATATGAAGCGTGTTATGAACGCTTATTATAAATTGGGTGGTAGTGATGATCTGGTGGAAACGATTGCCGAATCTAAAAGTGGTAAATCCAAAAAGCGTGAACCTTTGGTAGAGCGAACTGTGGGAAATAAGCGCGCACGTTTCGAAGAACGAAAACTAACGGGGCGTTTTGCAGAGCGAAAACTATTACCCAGTTGTTTAAAAGCTTCGCGTCGGTTGCAGCGCGCTACGGTATATCGTGATGATGATGGCGCACGCGTATTTTATTATCGGGTGCAAAAGAATGATTCGCTCGATAAAATCGAAAAACTAACAGGTGCATCAGAAATTGCGATTAAACGTTATAACGATTTAGCAAGTTCTAGAATAAAAGCGGGTCAGAAGCTTAAAATCTCTGAGTGTCGCTTATAAACACATAAAAAAAGCCCTCATCAAGAGGGCTTTTGTTTGGAGGATTAAGCTGTTTTTAAACGCTTATATTTAATGCGTTGTGGGCCTTCATTGCCATGACGACGCTTATAGTCTTCTTCGTAGTCGCTATAGTTGCCTTCAAACCAAATCACCTGCGAATCACCTTCAAAGGCCAGAATGTGAGTCGCGATACGGTCTAAGAACCAGCGATCATGCGAGATAACGACTGCACAACCCGGGAAGTTTAATAAAGCTTCTTCGAGGGCGCGTAAAGTTTCCACATCAAGATCATTGGTGGGTTCGTCCAATAATAATAAATTACCACCGGATTTAAGTAGTTTGGCTAAATGGACGCGATTGCGTTCACCACCCGATAATTCGCCGACACGTTTTTGTTGCGCATCGCCTTTAAAATTAAAACGTCCGCAATAAGCACGGCCTTGGATTTGGTAGCCGCCAATCGTGATAATATCTTGACCATCTGCAATTTCTTGGAAAACGGTTTTGTTGGCATCTAGCGAATCACGGGATTGATCCACATACCCAATCTTAACGGTTTCACCAACTTTAAATTCGCCACGGTCAGGTTGTTCTTGTCCAGTAATCATACGGAATAAAGTGGTTTTACCCGCACCATTTGGTCCAATGACGCCCACAATGCCACCACGCGGTAAAGCGAAACTGAGATTTTCATACAGCAAACGATCGCCAAATGATTTCGCAATGTCTTTTGCTTCAATGACTAAATCACCTAGGCGTGGGCCTGGGGCGATATAGATTTCATTCGTTTCAGAGCGAGCTTGATAATCGCTGGAGGATAATTCTTCAAAGCGCTGCATACGGGCTTTGCTTTTCGCTTGGCGACCTTTGGGATTAGAACGTACCCATTCTAATTCCAATTTCATGGCCTTTAAGCGGCCTTGTTCGGATTTCTTTTCTTGCTCTAGGCGTTTTTCTTTCTGTTCCAGCCAAGAAGAATAATTGCCTTGCCATGGAATACCTTGTCCACGGTCTAATTCCAAAATCCAGCCTGCCACATTATCGAGGAAGTAACGATCATGCGTGACAGCAACGACAGTGCCAGGGAATTCCTGTAAGAAACGTTCCAACCACGCAACGGATTCCGCATCCAGATGGTTAGTAGGTTCGTCGAGGATCAGCATATCGGGCGCAGAAAGTAGTAAACGACATAAGGCCACACGGCGTTTCTCACCGCCTGATAAGGTCGAAACATCCGCATCCCACGGAGGCAGACGTAAAGCATCCGCAGCCACTTCTAAAGTATGCTCCAAATTTTGCGCATCGGAGGCTTGCAAAATATTTTCTAAACGCGCTTGTTCAGCCGCTAGTGCATCAAAATCTGCATCAGGTTCTGCATAAGCTGCATACACAGCATCAAGTTTTTCCTGTGCCTCTTTAATGACTTTTAAGCCTTCTTCCACATTGCCGCGCACATCTTTAGTGGGATCAAGCTGCGGTTCTTGGGGTAAGTAACCGATATTAATGCCGGGTTGGGGGCGTGCTTCACCGAGTATGTCGGTATCAACACCCGCCATAATGCGTAATAAGGTGGATTTACCGGCACCGTTGTAACCGAGTACACCGATTTTTGCGCCCGGAAAAAAGTTAAGATAAATATCTTTTAAAATATGTTTATTCGGCGGAACCAGTTTGCCCACGCCATTCATGGTATAGATATATTGCGCCATGCCAATTAAGTCCTTTGCAGTGTAGGGCGCTATCTTACCGATAAGTGGCGTGGGTGTTAATGTTAAGTCGTGGCTTTTTCTACATTTAAAATGACACCATTCACGCCGGTGACTCGAATGCGTGTGCCAGCCGGTAAATCTTGTGTACTTTCCACCCGCCATTCACTATCGCCCACTCGTGCCATGCCACGCCCATGTTCAAGGGCTTCACTCAATACGTATTCCTTACCAATATGGCTTGCAAGTCGGTTATTTAACTCTGGTATATCGGATTTGATGTGAGTTTCGGGGCGAAATTTACGCCAAGCGAGTACACTCAGTAACGAGAATGTCGCAAAGAATAATGACTGCCAACCCAATCCTAAATCCGGTAACAGCCAGTGCAATACACCCGTGAGCAGAGCACCAACACCAAACCATAATAAAATCATGGCAGGTGTAACGACTTCTAACACCAGCAGCACTAAGCCTAGAATCAGCCAATGCCAAAATTCAATCTGCATTATGAGTTTTCCTTCTGCATCGCTTTCCACAATTCATTAATGCTGCCAATCGAGCCCATTAAGCCGCTGGTATCCATAGGCATAAAAACGGTTTTTTGATTAGGTGAGTCGGCAAAACGTCCTAAAGCTTCCACATATTTTTGCGCGACGAAATAGTTTAACGCCTGTACATCGCCTTCAGCGACGGCGGTCGATACCATTTGTGTGGCTTTGGCTTCCGCTAATGCTTCGCGCTCGCGGGCTTCAGCACGTAAAAAGGCTGCGGATTTCGCACCCTCTGCCTCCAAAATTTGCGCCTGTTTTTTGCCCTCGGCTTCTGTGATTTGAGCGCGTTTCTGGCGTTCAGCCGTCATTTGTAAATTCATGGCACGCACCAATTCAGCAGGCGGCTCAATATCTTTAATCTCGACGCGCAAGACCTTAACGCCCCAAGCATTAGTCGCCTCATCCACTATTTTGAGTACACGAGCGCCAATTTCATCACGCTTGCTTAGTAGATGATCCAGCTCCATCGAGCCACACACCGAGCGTAAATTGGTCATGGTTAAGTTTAGAATCGCATTTTCTAAATGCGCAACCTCATACGAGGCTTTTGCGGCATCGAATACTTGATAAAACACTACGCCATCGATATTCACATTCGCATTATCCGCAGTAATCACTTGTTGAGGGAGAATATCGAGGACTTGTTCCATCATATTCACCTTGCGTCCGACGCGATAAATAAATGGAATCAACAAACCTAGCCCCGGTTGTAGGGTATAAACATAACGCCCGAAGCGTTCCACTGTATAAGAATAACCTTGAGGCACCATTTTGATGCCCATGAAAATGAGCGTGATGGTGAGCAGTACCACTGCACTGGCGAAGTAGATAAAAAACATAATTTGTTCCTCTTGGGTTTACTCAGTATATAGCATTTGGATGCCACTTAGAGTGTTGTTTGATTGAGTTGATCGTTATTAGTTCTTTATGATAAAAATATTTTGATTTATTTTTATTCTATTCGTAAATTAATAAAATTTATAAGTTGTCATTGAATAAAATATTGACAAATTGATTTTTCGTAATTAATCTTAAAACCAGAAATAGTATTTCTGGTAATTTATTGGTTGAATTTGAGGGATTGATTTTAATCTACTGCTTTTGTAAAGTTCATTATTTCGTTATTGGAATCGACTCATAAAATTTCGGTAAAGCTCGAAATTGCATATTCTTTTGATTTATCAACGGGATATAATATTTAAAATTAGATTTCCTTAAGTTGGAGTGATTTATGTAATTCGGAATTTCTCTGGCTTTTAATTAAAAAGATTCTTAATAAGTTAAACAGGGAAGTAATTAAACAAAAGTTTAAGGAGCTATTTTATGTTAAGAATGTTTGGATCTACTAAAACTTTGCTTAGTTTAAGCATCATATTAGCATTTAGTCAATCAAGTACCAGTTTGGCTGAAGTGACTCAAGGAAGTGTAGAGGGTTCCATTGCTTCACCAGCACCCTCAACGTCTGTGATTGTTCAGCAGGTAAAAAATAACGCAGCACCAATGAATTATGCTACTGCTAAACCACTCGCACTTCCTACTACGCGTACCTTGGATGATAAAGTGCTTGCTGCTTATTCATCGAATAGTCTAGGAACTCTAGGTTTTGCTGCAGGCGGTAATGGAAATGGCAAAGAGCGAAGTGTGACTTTAATTTCGACAAGTCAATTAAAATCCCTTTTGGCTATTGCCCAAGATGATTCTACTCTGATTGCGCCGCAAGAATATGGCACAACCTATTTACCTTTCACAACCAGTCGAGTCGATGTCGTTTCAGCTTCTCCTACCTTGCAGGTATCAAAAAGTGTCTATTATCGAAGAACGGGTAAATTATTCTTTAGCAAGCCAACAGGTAATTTTGTTTGTAGTGCCTCCTTAATTAAACCCGGAGTGGTCGTCACGGCTGCACATTGCGTGGCCGCATATGGACAGAAACGCTTTTATACTAATTTTAGATTTGTTCCAGCTTATTATAATGGTCAAGCTCCTTATGGTACTTGGACAGCGGCCTCAGTAGCAATTCTACCTTCCTATTATAATGGAACTGATTGCAGTGGTGCGGTTTGTTATAACGATATTGCAGTCATTAAATTGGCTCCACAAAATGGAGGGTATGCAGGTAATTTAGTAGGGTGGTATGGTTATGGTTGGGATGGCTATGGTTTTACCAATAACTCTAATCTTGCTGCCATAACTCAGTTAGGTTATCCCGTATCTCACGATAGTGGCTTATTAATGCAGCGAACTGATGCAGAATCTTATAAGGCTTCTGCTACGCAACGATACAATAACATTATTGGTTCTAGGCAAACTGGAGGAGCTAGTGGTGGGCCGTGGTTAGTAAACTTCGGTGAGTTGGCCTCTCTTTCACAAGGTGTAGGAGTGGGGGCTGAAGCTAATCGTAATGTCGTAGTCGGTGTTACCAGTTGGGGTTATGTTGACCAAGCCCCCAAGGCATTGGGCGCTAGTCCATTTACCAGTAGTAATATTGTCCCATTAGTGTCATCTGTGTGTCCAAGTGCTAGTACACCAGGCTGTTAGTGACAAATCTCTTTGATCTATCTGGCTCTATAACCTGCTAGGTTATAGGGCTTTTTATTGTGGATCGCGTTTTCGAAGGTGTTCTGATCGCTTTCAGGCGCAAATTACTTCAACGTTTTAATTAACTGTGAGAGTTATCTTAATTCCTGATTGACTTATTACACAATTCACGAAGTCACTACTTGTTATCTATGTATGAATGGGAATAAAATCCCATTCATGGATAATCCGTTGCGTGCTGCCTGTTACCAAATACTCAAAGCCATGATGCGCTTGCTGTATCGCAAAGGGGTTGCGTTTGGTGAATTTACCCAATGGGCGAAACATGCGTATGTGGAAGTGGTCGCTCAAGAATTGCGTCGCAATGGTGACCGCCCAACGACTACCCGTATTGCGGCGGTAACGGGCTTGACACGCAAGGATGTCATGCATTTAAAACAAGACGAAATGGCTGAGTCTGTGCCACGTTTTAATCGCACTTTGCGGGTTTTAAATGGGTGGCTTCACGATAAGCAGTTTTTAAATCAACAAGGGCAACCTGCGATTTTACCGTTTCGGGGCGACGCTAGCTTTGAGCAATTAGTGCAGCGTTATAGTGGTGATATGTCGAGTTTTGCCATGCTTGATGAAATGAAGCGTGTGCAATTAATTCAAGTATTGGAAAACGGTTCAGTGGAGTTATTGAACGCGGCCTATATTCCAACGCAAAATGATCAAGCGCAATGGCAGTTATTAGGAACTGATGTTGCGCTATTAATTAATACTATAGATCACAATTTCCAAACGACGGGTGAGGAGCGCTTTTATCAGCGTAAGGTTAGCTATAATAATTTGCCGACAGAGGCTGTCTTAGCCTTTCGTGCTTTAGTCCGTGAGGATGCGCATCAGTTATTGCTGCGGTTTAACACCTGGTTGTATGAGCATGATCGGGATAGTCATCCTGAGGTAGAAGGTACCGGACGTATGCAAGCAGGGGTTGGTATTTATTATTTTGAACAGCCCGTTGAAGCCGACCACAAGGAGTCAGTGCATGAGAAATAAACTAGCCACTGTGGTTGTGATCGTTTCACTGTTGCTGACGGCCTGCGTTGACACTACTCTGGTGGCGGAGGGTGGTATGACTGGTACGGGCATTAGTGCAGGACGTATTACGGGCTTTGGTAGTATTTATGTCAATGGTGTGCATTATAACGTTGATAATGCGGCTTTCTACCGTGATGGCGTGAGTAGTAATCAAAGTAGTTTTGCAACTGGCGAGTTTGTCACAGTCAGTGGCTCAGTCAATATGGATGGCATGACTGGCGTTGCGACTAAGGTAGAGTTTGATGGTTTAGTGTCCGGTGCTATTTCCGCTTTTGGTACGAATGGCAAAACACTTAGTGTATTAGGCCAGACCATATACGTGGATTTATTCACTGTGCTACATGGTTTTGATCAATTAAGTGATTTGCGCTTGGGCAATGTGATTCAGGTATCAGGTACACGTACAGCCGATGGCTCGATTCGCGCCAGCAGTATTGCTTTGCTAAGTGATAGCTATACAGCGGGTGACGGTTTAACCGTACAGGGCGTAGTCAGTCAGCTACAAGCGGCGCAAAAGACTTTTCAAATGGGTGGTCTGACCGTGGATTATACGACGGCGACGATTGCTGGTTGGAATGGGGCATCACTCGCGGATCTTCAGGAGGTGCAAGTCCTTGCGAATCAAGCCCCTCAAGGTTTAGTCCTCAAAGCACAGCACATTATTGCGAAAGTAAAACCAAGCTATAACACCCATTCACGTTTGGAGCTGGAGGGGGTAGTGACCGCCAAAAATTCAGCTACTCAGTTTACTGTAGATGATCAAGTGGTGGTGACTAGCGTAGCGACGCGCTTCAAAGGGCTAAGTGCGGATCAAATACAAATAGGTTTAGCGCTAGAAGTGAATGGAAAAATCGATAGTGCCGGTGTGTTGCAAGCCGCGTTAATTGAATTACGTGATCTTGAAGCGAGTAATGTGAAGGTTATTGCAGGACAAATTACGGCTATTGATCAGCAACAGCAGACGATTGTCGTGGAAGGATTCACCTTAGTGATGAGTAACGCGAGTATGTTGCTGAAACAGAATACTCAAGCGCGAACCTTAGCTGCAAAAGGTGGCGATCGACATCCCTATATTAAGTTTGGTGAATTAGTAGTAGGAGATTATGTGGAAGTGAATGCCATGCCATTAAGCGATGGTACGTGGCAGGTCTTACGCTTGGATCGGGGTGGGCGCGTTAAGCCTTAGCCCTTAGACGAATTGCTTGATTGAGTTCGAGTCAATTAAGCGAATAAAAAACCCGATGGTTCGAGCATCGGGTCGATACAACTTACCTCTTAAGGTAAGTCTTTAGAAATGTTGAACGGAGTTCATCCAATGAAAGCTAAATTAGCGATTTCTGCCCTTGTAGTAGGCACTTTATTATCTGTACCCTTAAGCAGTTTTGCTAAAGGCGGTCACGGCAGCCATAGCGGTACGCTGAGCGCCGATTTATATGGCAAATCTTCAGTCTACACAGCTATTTATGATACCAATGGTGATGGGACGGTGACAACAGAAGAAGTCACGGCGGTACGTACTGCGGATTATAATACAGCGAATACGAATACAGCAGACGAACTAAGCTTGGCAGAATTTCAGAATTTGCAAGCGACGGTACAAGCCCGTCAAATCGCAGCGGTGTTTGCTAGTCTTGATACCGATACCAGTAGCACTTTGACCTTAGCCGAATTAACAGGCGCTAATACGGCGACTACGGCTATCAATACGGCCTTTGCACTAGCAGACGCTGATAGCAATGCTGTATTAAATTTGGCCGAATTTACGAATCTACACAGCAAAGGTAGCAGCAGTGGCATTTGGGATTTTGCGCGTTTAGATACAGATGGCAGCAAAACCTTATCGTTGACTGAGTATTTGGCAGCACGCTCACATCACTAAGTCTAGGACGCTAGACTCAGCTGCACTAACAGCAATCCAGCACAGTTTGCTGTTAGTGCATTAAGCGCTTCAAATGGATGATTGCATCTTGTGCCATTTCACGCACTGAAGGATCAGTGTCTTGTAAGCAAGCTTGCAAAGTGGATAAGGCGACAGGATTGCCACTCAGCTCCAAATAATAACAAGCATCGGCTCGTAATCGAGCGTCATGCTCTTGGGTGAGTGGTAGTAAAAGGTGAATGTGGTTTTCCAATACTGCGGTGCCGGCCAATTCCTCCATGACCACACCTATGCCCATACGACTACTTAAGGGCAAACCTTTGGTGGTGAGTAGTTTGATTAAATGGGCAAAGTTTTCAGGGTTTTGTTGAATGAGCTTCGCAACTTTGGGAGCTTCACCGCTTAATAGTAAAGAGTTGTAATAAGTTTGCAGATTTTGTTCGTGAATCAGCCAGCGGGGATAACTCGTTAGCTTAGGCATGAAATACTTCCTTATTCTTGAGCACAAAGCACTGCTTTAACCAATTTCATGCACGTTGGCTATATCTATTTCAGCCTAGGCAGTTATAAAGAAGGTGCTTTAACCCCTGTATAGCGATAAGTTACTTGGTTCGCTTCTTTGTCATCTACATCGGTTTGCAAGTAAGGCAAGCCATCCTCCTTGCCAATATACAGTTTAGCTTTCGCAGCGGGGATACCAGAATTAAGCACTTCGGTGGTGTAAGTAAAAATCCGCATTGCTTTGCCATCTAGGGTTTCTGTACCAGCTTCCTTGCAATCAGTGACTTTGATAGCCCCACTTTTCACTTGATCAATAACTTGCTGTTCTACTTGGTTCAAATCGATCGGGGATTTCATCCACTGACCCTCCATTTTCATAAAGGATTGATCGGCGATTCTAATAGCTTCCCCTTCAGAATGAATAGCGTGCCAAGCAGGTTGAGCAATTTTTGCTGCACTGGAACTCAGTAGTGGTTCACAGGCAGAATCTAAAGCAAAAGCGCTCGTGTGGCTAACTAAAATCATGAAGGCACTGAGTATAAGTGAAGATTTCATGGCAAGAGTCCTATCGGTATTTTAAGTGCCAATATAATACCAATTAAGGGGCGCTAGCAAGCTACAAAAATAGCCTAAGTTTCATAAGCAACAATGGCTGCTGCTAAATCCTCGACCGCATGACCCACGCCTTTAAACAACGTAATGGCTTTAGGATCATATTGGGTCTGACTAAGCTTGCATAACTCGTACAAACTACCCTGAATATCACTGGCCTTTAAAACGCCTTGCTGTAATGGAATCACTAGGTCACCGGATTCTTTTAAGGCCGCTTCTGTATCGATATAAACGCGGGCGCGTTGCAAGGCAGTATCATCCACCTCCCGCATTTGTGGCGTAAACGAGCCAATTAAATCTAGATGTTGTCCAGCTTGAAGCCATTCGCCCATTAAAACCGGCGCTTGTGCCAAGGTTGCACAGCTAATCAGGTCACTTTGGGCAACAGCACTGGCTAAGTCCGACACCAGCGCTAGCTCCCAACGTTGGAGCGTTTGTAAGCTGTTTAATAACTCGTGAGCGCGCGCTGGACTACGATTCCAAATGAGCACTTTTTGCAGCGGAAATAAGCTTGCAAACGCTTCAGGCAATTCACGCGCCACCCGTCCCGCACCAATGATCAATAAGGTTTTGGCTTGGGGATTCGCTAAATAGCGTGCACCTAAGGCTGAAGCGGCTGCGGTACGTCTTGCGGTTAACACCGAGCCATCTAAAAGCGCTACATGCTCGCCTGTCGTTTCGGAAAATAATAAGTAGCTAGCTGCCACCGCCGGTAATCCGCGCTGAGCATTATCGGGCGTCACATTAACAATTTTCACCCCACCATAGCCTTGTACACCTTGCCACGCTGGCATGAGTAATAAGGTATTGGCTTGACCCTGAGGATTGGGAAGGGTGTGATGGTGGCGTAACGGTGCAGTAAGCCCCGACGCGAAGAGCGTGCTAATTTGCTCAATCAAGGCCGGATAGGGCAGAGCATTGGCGGTTTCTTGAGCTGAATAAATGCGCATAAGTCACCCGTAATCAATGTCAGAAAGCTAGTGTACTGAAGCTAGCGCTAAGACACGACCTTTGTTGCCAAAAGTCTTGTTATAGCGCTGTTATGGTGAGCTTAGGTAATTATTACTTCATCAAGTTTTAATGTCTTCCATGAGCTTAAATAGCCAATCTTCTCTTGCCTCAACTGTGGGCAGTTCTACCTCAAAACGCAACTTATCCTGCCCATCCAGTTTGAAGATCCATGGCCGTTTTTGAATCAACTGAATCACTTTTAGTGGATCAATATTCGGTTTGTCTTCGAAGATCATCCGCCCACCTTTGGCGCCTACATCGATTTTGCGAATCCCTAAGGCTTGCGCGAGTAATTTAAGGCGCGTTGCACTAAATAAATTTTTACTAGGCTCTGGTAATAAGCCAAAACGATCAATCATTTCCACACGCAATTCATCCAAAGCTTCCTGTGAAGGGGCACTGGCAATGCGTTTATAAAGAATTAAACGGCTATGCACATCCGGCAAATAATCATCGGGAATTAACGCGGGCGCACCCAGTTCAACCGTGGTACGACTGCGGGTACGTGGGTCGAGATCGGGGACTTTGCCGGACTTTAGCGCCTTAACCGCACGCTCCAATAATTCATTGTAGAGATTGAAACCGATTTCTTGGATTTGGCCGCTTTGATCTTCGCCGAGTAATTCGCCTGCGCCACGGATTTCTAAATCATGAGTGGCAAGTGTGAAGCCAACCCCTAAATCTTCCAAAGATTCAATCGCTTCAAGGCGTTTTTTCGCATCGTCAGTCAATAACTTTTTGGGTGGTGCAATCATATAAGCATAGGCTCGATGATGAGAGCGCCCAACCCGTCCACGTAATTGGTGTAATTGTGCCAAGCCTAATTTATCAGCACGATTGATGATAATCGTATTGGCTGTTGGCACGTCGATACCACTTTCGATGATGGTGGTGGCGACTAATACCTGAAAACGCTGGTGATAAAAGTCACTCATAATCGTTTCTAGCTCACGCTCGCGCATTTGCCCGTGTGCATAGCGTATGTCCACATTGGGCAGTATTTCCATCAAATCATGCGTCATTTTTTCAATGGTTTTCACTTCGTTATGCAGGACATAAACCTGTCCGCCGCGTGCGATTTCCCGCGCACAGGCTTCTTGAATAATGGTTTTGCTCCACTCCGTAACAAAGGTTTTAATCGCATGGCGTTGTACGGGTGGCGTTGCAATAATCGATAAATCGCGCAAGCCCGACAGTGACATATTTAGCGTGCGCGGAATCGGGGTGGCGGTCAGGGTCAACATATCGACATTAGCGCGCATCTTTTTCATCTGCTCTTTATCGCGCACACCAAAACGATGTTCCTCGTCAATGATGACCAAGCCAAGGTTTTTGAATTCGACATCGTTTTGGAGGAGTTTGTGCGTCCCGATAACAATATCAATGCGCCCTGAAGCGAGGCCATCGAGGGTTTTATTACTTTCTTTCCCTGTATTAAAACGCGACAAAGATTCAATAACAAACGGCCAATCGGCAAAACGATCGCGGAAGTTATTAACATGCTGCTGCGCTAATAGGGTAGTGGGTGCAATCACAGAGACTTGTTTGCCCGCATTCGCTGCGACAAAGGCTGCCCGCATGGCGACTTCCGTTTTACCAAAACCCACATCACCACACACCACGCGATCCATAGGCTGCTTGGAGCGCATATCGTTTATTACATTTTCAATGGCCAGTGCTTGATCGGGTGTTTCCTCAAAGGGGAAGGCACTAGCAAAGAGACGATAGTCATTTTCCTCAAGATCAAAGCTTTGACCTTGTTGTGCCGCACGGCGTGCGTGAATATCTAATAGCTCTGCCGCTACATCGCGTGCTTTTTCAGCGGCTTTGCTGCGCGCTTTTTCCCACTGATCGGTGCCTAATTTATGTAAAGGCGCATGATCAGGATCAGCCCCTGTATAGCGACTCACTAAATGCAAAAAGGCAACCGGAACATACAGTTTGTCTTGATTCGCGTATTCGATCAGCAAATATTCGGAGGTGATGCCACCCGCTGTGAGGGTTTCCATTCCTAAATAGCGCCCAACTCCATGCTCTTCATGTACAACGGGTGCGCCTATACTGAGATCGGTGAGATTGCGAACAATGGCATCTGCATCGCGTGTGGTTTTCTTGCGCCGACGTTGCTGGCGTACTTGTTCGCCGTGTAATAAGGTTTCCGGTACTACCGCCAGTTTTGCCGCAGGGAGCCAAAAGCCTTGTTCTAAGGGAGCAATGGCGACGGACATTGTCTCTTTGCTACTTAAAAAATCTTGCCAAGAGCTAACGGTCGTTATGCTCAAGTCATGCTCGCGCAGTAAGCTAATCAGAGCTTCACGTCGCCCCGCCGATTCAGCCGTAAATAACACACGACCTTGCAAGTCTTTGAGGAAATCGTGCAGTAACCATAGCGGTTGTTCGTAGCGTGGATGAATTAACAGCGAGGGCAGTATGCGTGTCGCATAATTTTGCCCCGCCTCAGTTAATTCAAAGTTTTGAACATGAATTTGGCGGTGATCGTGGAGGATGCGTTGCAGTTTTTCTGGCGCAAGATACAAAGCATCTGGCGCTAATAAAGGGCGCTCAATATCATGGCGGCGTTCTTCATAGCGATGCTGAATCTGTTCCCATACCTGTTGGCTGGCCTGAGCAATACTACCATTTTCAACAATCAGTGCTTTCGTGGGGAGGTAGTCAAATAAAGTGGAAGTGCTTTCAAAAAATAGTGGCAAATAATATTCAATACCGGGCGGCTGATGGCCTTTACTGACTTCATCATAAATGCGGCTGCGTGCAAGATCACCTTCAATATGAGTACGGTAATTGGCACGAAATTGTTTGATACCTGCATCGTTTAGGGGAAATTCGCGTGCCGGTAATAATTCAATGCTTGTAAAGGTTTCCGCAGTACGTTGGGTATCTGGGGCGAAACTACGAATCGTTTCAATTTCATCGTCAAATAAATCAATCCGATACGGTGTGTGGCTGCCCATGGGGAATAAATCCAGCAGCGCCCCACGGCTCGCATATTCGCCATGTTCCATCACTTGGCTAACATGACGGTACCCTGATTTTTCCAAGTGTTGGCGAAAGCTGTCTAAGTTCAACTTCATGCCGTTTTTGAGCACTAGGCTATGGCTTTGTACATAGCTAATGGGCGCTAAACGCTGCATCAAGGTCGTGATGGGAACAATCAGCACGCCTTGTTGCAAACTGGGTAAACGTGCCAATAGTTTTAAGCGTTCGGAGACAATGCCTTCATGCGGTGAAAATAAGTCATAGGGCAGGGTTTCCCAATCGGGAAATAAATGGATCGCTAAGTCGGGGGCAAAAAAACGTAACGCCGCTTCAGTACGATAAGCGCTATGGGTGTCTGGCGTAACCAATAACACAACACCCTTAAATTCATGCGCTAATTGCGCTATTAAGGCTTCTTGTGCATTGCCATATAATTGACCCCAGCGAATCAAACCTTGCTTGGGAGGCGGATAGACAGGTTGCAGAATGCTAGTAGCGGCCTTCATAACAGTGCGGACTTAGGATAAAGCGCGATAGTGTAGCCGAAAGTAAAGCGCCCTACATTAAGTAAGGCACTTTGCTAGGAAATGAGAGCTTTAGAAATGATGGGCTGAGTAAGTGGACAGATTGAGTTGAATGCGTTTGTTCAAATTATCAATTTCTTCACGGCTCAGCTGTTCTAAAACCGAATCACGCGATTGAATAGCATGTTGTTGACCTTGTGCTGCTGCTAGAGAAAGCCAATAAGCCGCTTCAAACAAATTTTTCTCAATCCCCACCCCATTGGCTAAGTAAGCACCCAAGCCATATTGAGCAAGCGCATGATTGGAAAGCGCGGCTTTTTGAATCCAGTAGACCGATTGCTGATTACTTTTCTCAACGCCATAACCATTCGCATAGAGTAAAGCCAATTGATACTGCGCTTCGGTATAGCCTTTTTCTGCGGCTGCTAAATAGCTTTTGTAAGCTTGACCATAATCCTTGTTCAGGAATTTACCGGTTTGTGCTAAATTTCCGATTAAGGTTAAAGCTGCTGGATTTCCAGCAGCTGCAGACTGTTGCAGGAGCTTTAAACCTTTTTCGGTATCTTCCGGTAACTCATGACCAAATAAATAGCGTGTGGCTAAATTGAATTGGGCACCGGCTTCGCCCTGATCCGCTGCTTTTTCATACCACTGAACCGCTTGTTTTATGTCTTTATCGATGCCTTGGCCTTGTTCACACATTAAACCGGCATTGAACTGCGAAGCAGCATCGCCCTGTTCGGCAGCTCGTTTAAACCAATGGAAAGCTTGGGTTGGGTTTTTTTCTACACCTATGCCTTCAAGGTAATAAACACCTAAGGTGTATTGAGCGGTCTTGTGTTGATTTTGCGCTGCTTTAGTAAGCCAGTGCAGAACTTTCTTTTGGAGGGCCGGTGTTTCTGGGGATTGCTTTTTATATAACATCGCTAAGCTATATTGCGCTTCTCGATCATTATGTTCAGCAGCTTTCTCCAGCCAATATAGCCCCCGTTCGGCATTATAAGTGGGGGTGTTAACGCGTAATAGTAAAGCACTTAGGTTAAATTGAGCGGGGATATGATCTTTTTCTGCAGCCTGCTCCAGTAGATCGACAGCTTTGTAATAATCCTGCGGTATATCATCTACCCCATAAATGTAGTAAGTGGCTAATAGATTCAGGGCTTCGGGCTGTTTTTGAGCGGCGGCAAGTTTTAACCACCGCACACCCGTGCTAAAATCAGCCTTTACATTGACTCCATCAATCAGGCGCATAGCAATTTTTAATTGTTCGTTAGCGTCGTAAATAGTGCCTAATTCAGGAATGGCAGGTGTAACAGGGGTGCTGCTTGCTGAACTAATGTTGCTGTGTAGGAGTGGTAAACAAAGGAGCGATGTTGTCAGTAAACTTAACAGTATTTTTTTGTTGTACATCGGTTAGCCCTAAAAATGAATTATAACTTTTGACACCAAAGGTTAGATGTCCTTGATCTAACTTTATTATAAGCTGCTATTTTATTAGCAACTTGATAGAAAGCGTAACATATTTTTATGGGTATTTTATACCCGAAAGCCTAGGCTTAAGAATTTTTTCCATAGTTTGCTTCCATGCATGAGTTAAAGGAGCAGGACGCCTTGAAAGAAAATGTACTGGAGTTAAAGGGTGAGATGTCGTTGTTGAATGTTTTATTACTTCGCACGACTGAGTTGGCTGCTATTGAAAAAACCTTGACGGAAAAACTCGAAAAAGCGGGACAGTTATTAAATCGTAGTCCTATTATCGTTGATTGTTCCACCGTGGTTGATCAACTAGCAGAGCTGGATTTTGCGGGTTTAAAGCAAACTCTAACACAATTAGGCTTAGTACCAGTCGGCTTACGCCAAGTGCCAGAAAACCTCGAGGAACAGGTGCAACAGAGTGGTTGGGCCATCCTGCGAGGTGGCAAAGCGATTGCTCAAGTGCCTGTTGAAACTGAGGCAGCGCCTCAAATTACACCACAAAGTGATTCAGAACCCATGCCTTCACGCTTAATGCTCTTAGAGCGTCCGGTGCGTTCAGGACAGCAAGTGTATTTTCCGCATGGTGATATTGTGGTGATGCAACAAACTAGCGCGGGTTCTGAGTTGTTGGCCGGCGGTTCCGTTCATGTTTATGGTACTTTGCGTGGGCGAGTATTAGCTGGTATACAAGGCGATACCATGGCGCGTATTTTTTGTCAGCGCTTAGAGGCCGAACTAATTGCTATTGCAGGTCGGTATAAACTTTTAGATGAATTAGATGCCTCACTCAAAGGTCAGGCAGTGATGGTGTATTTGGATGATGATAAATTAAAGATCGTACCAATTTAACGCGATTATTGATTGGCAAATGGCTGAATTTTTCCCTATAGTCCAGCCTGAAATTGCATGAGCCCCACTTTCAACGCAAGGAGTATCACATTGAGCAGGATTGTTGTAGTAACCTCTGGTAAAGGAGGTGTCGGCAAAACGACAACCAGCGCAGCGTTTGCCACCGGATTGGCCCAAAAAGGTTTTAAAACGGCAGTTATCGATTTTGACGTAGGCTTGCGTAATCTCGATTTGATTATGGGGTGCGAGCGTCGAGTCGTCTATGACTTAATCAATGTGATTAGTGGTGAAGCCAATATTCATCAGGCCTTGATTAAAGATAAACGCGTTGAAAATTTATTTATTCTTCCTGCCTCCCAGACCCGTGATAAAGATGCTTTAACCCAAGAGGGTGTTGAAGCCGTCATCAATAGTCTGAAAGAAGATGGTTTTGATTTTATTGTCTGCGATTCACCCGCAGGGATTGAACGCGGTGCTGCTTTAGCGATGTATTTTGCAGACGATGCTATTATTGTCACCAATCCTGAAGTCTCTTCCGTACGTGATTCGGATCGCATTTTGGGCTTATTGCAAAGCCGTACCCGCAAAGCGGAGCGCGGTGAGCAAGTGCGTGAACATTTACTCATTACACGCTATTCGCCCAATCGCGTTGCCAGTGGCGATATGTTAGCGATGGAAGACATATTAGAAATCCTCGCCGTGCCACTGATTGGCGTCATCCCTGAATCAGGCTCGGTATTACAAGCCTCTAATAGTGGTGTCCCCGTGATCATGGATAAAAATAGCACGGCTGGACAGGCTTATGATGACTTTGTTAAACGTTTCCTCGGTGAGACAGTTCCGCATCGCTTCTTAGAAGTTGAGAAAAAAGGATTTTTTAAGCGGTTATTTGGAGGGTAAGCGACCATGGGATTATTTGACTATTTTCGCAGCCAAAAACCTAAGTCGGCTCAGGTTGCGAAGGAACGACTGCAAATTTTAATTGCGCATGAGCGTTCGGCTGGACGTGAAAAAGGTCTGGATTTTTTACCGCAGTTACGGAGTGATATCTTAGAAGTCATTCGCCGCTATGTGCAGGTGGATGATGACCAAGTCAATGTCCAAGTGGAAAAAGGGGCGGACTACGATGTGCTGGAATTGAATATTACTTTACCAGAGCGCACCTCCGCCCATTAGTTGGGTGTGCTACTTCGTTTCGGGTGTTTGTTTCTGAATAAAACCAATTAACTCATTAGCGCTTACTGGACCTGGTTGTACTGCTAATAATTTACCTTGTGGGTTATATAACAATAAAGTCGGGGTTCCCATTAAAGACTCACCCGCATGGCGGTAAATATAATCACTCACTTCCATATAACTCCCCAATAAATTGGGAAAGCTTAGACCCAATTGTTTAATAAAGCCTTGTGCTTCAGCTTTACCTAAGGGGCCATCTGTAGAGACACCAAACACTTTGGCTTGCGGGAAGCGCTTTTTGAAGGTTTCAATTTCGCCAATACTTTGATGGCAAATCGTGCAAGTTGATGCCCATATAGTTACTACACTCCATTGGCCTTTCGCGGTATGAGCATCTATAGTGGTGGATTTACCATTCATGTCCGTTAAGGCATAACTTGCATTAGTGATGATTGTTAAACTCACCATAACTAAGGTTTGGGCTAAGGCTCGACAACTGAATTTTTTATTCATAATCATTCACCCACTGGGGATAATCGTTTCAAAGACAGAGGCTGGGCATGGATGATTCTGCTGCCCGTTTAGGTCAATTGATTGGGGAGAATATACTCCCGCTAACGGCTATTTGCATGTTTTTACTCGGTGCATTGGCGGTGTATCTGCCTTTGAATCGCCTACTATATCGGGCACGGCGTGATAGCGAGCGTTTAAGTGCACAACTAGCCTCGGATGCACAGTTACATGCTGAACGTATTCGCGCTTTAGAGGCTGCGGAAGAGCGTTTACAACAGAGTTTTTCCGCTGCTTCACAACGTGCCTTGCATGAAAATAATCAGCAGTTTTTGCAATTAGCGCAAGAAAGTATGCAGCGTTTTCGTGCTGAATCACAGGCCGATCTGGATCAACGCCGTCAATCTATCCACCATTTGGTGGAGCCGATTCGTGAAGCCTTAAAAAAGACGGAGCAGCAGATTCAAAGTATCGAACATGATCGACAGCGTTCATTTGGGGCTTTGGGTGAGCAATTGCGGCATTTGAGTTTGGATCAACTCGCATTGCGCCAAGAAACGAATAAATTAGTGACGGCATTGCGAGCGCCGAATACCCGTGGTCAGTGGGGGGAGTTAAGTTTAAAGCGCTTGGTGGAAATGGCGGGCATGATTGAGCATTGTGATTTTATTGAGCAGGCCTATACCAGCTCCTCTGAGCGCACTATTCGTCCCGATATGGTTATTCGTATGCCGGATAAGCGCGATTTGGTGATCGATGCGAAAACACCGATGGATGCTTATTTGGATGCGGCGCAATGCGAAATAGAACAGGAGCGCCAGCAGCATTTAGCGCGTTATGCGCGTCATATGCGCGAACATGTACGCAATTTATCTGGGAAGCGTTATTGGGAGCAATTTCAAAATGCCCCCGATTTTGTCGTGCTCTTTTTACCGGGGGAGCAATTTCTGGGAATTGCGCTTGAACATGACAAAAGCTTAATGCAGGATGCCTTAGATCAGCGTGTTATTCTAGCAACGCCCTCTACCTTAATGGCGCTCTTGCGCGCGGTGGCATTTGGTTGGCAGCAATCCATTTTGACCGATAATGCCGTACATATTCGAGATACTGGCATTGAATTACATAGGCGTTTGGCCATTTTGAGCACACACCTAGAAAAACTAGGTAAGCAACTGACTTATAGTGTGGACAGCTATAATAGTTTAATAGGGTCTTGGGAGCGTGGTGCATTGCCAGCGGCGCGGCGTTTGGCAGAATTAGGCACACAGTCAGGGCGTGAGCTATCGTCTATAGAAACACTGGATGCGACACCACGAACCCGCTTGAATGGTGCGGTAGAACCCACATCGAGTAAACTTCAATAAGGGACATATATTTTGAAATCTGTGACAAGCCAAGCCTATTTTGCCGTTGCTCAAATTATCCTGCTGTTAGTAGCCATCGCTGCCTTTCTAATCTTTAACCGCTCTATCGTTGAGCAGTTTTTCGAAGTTACCAAGGCTGGCTTCCAAGGTTGGTGGCTAAATGGTGTGATTATTGCGTTATTCCTAATCGGCTTACTGCGTATTGTGTGGCTGTTATTGAGTTACGCCCGTGAGCAAGCATTATTAAATAGCTTTGTTGAGCGGGCACGCGACAAAGTTGCTAATCCCACCTATAAAATGCCACTCGAAGCGTTAATTGTAGAGCGTTATCAAGCCGTAGGTATTTTAGCGCAACAACAAACAGAGATTGATCAAGCTGCTTTAGCGGGAGTAACAGCTACCAGTGAAAGCACCCGTTTTACCTTAGTGCGCTTTGTGAACAACACGTTGATTTTGTTAGGTGTATTAGGAACCGTTATTTCTCTGTCAAGTTCCTTAATGGGGGCGGCGGGTTTATTAGATAGCCCTGATAATGTGCAAAATATGGGAGTGATTATTGGTGGTATGGCAGCGGCTTTGAGTAAGACCATGACAGCCATTGTGTGCTACTTATTTTTTGCTTATTTCAATTTGCGTTTGCAGGATGTGCGTAATCAGTTCTTAGCGAATTTAGAAGGGGCTACGACCCTGTATATTGCGCCACGTTTTCGCACGATTGAAAGTAATATGTTGCACGATGTAGCAACGCTAGCCAATGAATTGCGTGCTGCTGCAGAAACGATAGGTACCGTGCAAGATCGCTTTTTAGCAGCTGGCGAACGTTTGCAAGTGGCGGTGAGCGATCTGCAGGCTCATACCTTAAAAATTAGTAATAGTAGTGATGATTTGCGCATTATTCGTGACTCGATTCGGGAAGGTTTTCGTCTAGACAGTCGCGTGGTGAGCACATCCGTGCGTAGTGAGCGTTCGTCATGAGTAACCCAGGCTTCCATCAAGTTGAACAAGACGAGGAAAGCTTCTGGCCGTCCCTTACTGACATGATGTTAGTGATTGTCATGGTGTTTCTACTTGTCGTCGTCGCTGTGGTACTGACCAATACGCAATTAATGGATAAGTTGCGCCACAGTGTGATGGCGGAGCAAAAGGCGAGTCAGTTGGCCGAATTTACCTTGAAAGAAAATGCCACACTCGAAGAGCAATTGGATTATTACAAACGTTTGGCCTCGGCTTCTGAAATGGAATTGCTAGAAAGTCGTGCGGCGAATGAAAAAGCAGAATTAGATTTAAGCACTTTACGCAGTCAAATGAGTCAAGCACAAGCGCAGGCTTCGGTGCAGGCGAATTCTTTGCAACAGCGTGAACAACAGATTACCAGCCTGCAGGCAGAGCTAGGTAATACAACGACCGAGCTCAGTCGCTTACGTACAGAGTTAGGGGAGGTTCGTACCCAATTAAGCACTAGCCAAGCCTTAGCCACTGAGCGCGAAACCGCTTTAAATAATCTACGTCAACAAACTGAAAAAGACCGCGAAGCATTAGTCAGTTTAAAAGGAGATTTTGCGGCTTTAGATAGTAAATATCAGAAATTACTCAAGCCAACGCGTTCCGCTAAAGATAAAACCGTCGTTGAAGTCGTGTATCAACGTTCGGGTTATCAAATTCGTGTACCCGGTGATTCGCAATATCGCAGCGCAAATCGCTCTGAAATAGAGGCCGAACTCAGCGATTTAAAGGCTAAACATGGCGCTAATTTATATGTGAAAATTGTTATTCCTTCCTCAAGTGGGTTGTCTTATAACGAAGCGTGGGTGTTTACACGGGATATGCTAAATAAATATGACTATTATTATCAAACAGATAGCAGTATTCCTGTGCCAGCAACAAACGCTAATACCAGTACAACCCAAACCGGTTCAACAACGCCAACGCCGATAACACCACCTTCTATACCATAACCTTTGTTGAAATGATGGGCAGTTTTAACCAGAATACGTGCACATTCAGTGTTTGTGTGTGACTACCATCATAAGAAAAATGTTTTCTCGATAGGTGATTTTTTTGACTGTGCTGCACTGCGGTAAAGTCAAGCAAAATCATACCTTTGTCGACAATATATGCCGTAACGCTATTTGACAGTGGTAGCAACGGGCGTATAATGTCGACAATTTTAGGTAGGGAAGGCCTTTTACGAGGAGGAGTCAGCCGAGTTGTCAACAAAAGCGGCTCCAGCAGGTGCTGGTTGCAATGATCCGCCTGTATTGAGTGTACATGCAATACACTGTCATGAGATGGTTTTTAAAACCACCAAAACCGCCAAATAAACTGACGAAGAGGATGTGGACAGGATGAGTAGTGAAATTTTAACACCGGTATTACCCGAGTCTGTGGCAGATGCAACAGTCGTTTCTTGGAGCAAGAAAGTGGGTGATGCGGTCAAAGCGGACGAGATTCTCGTCGAGATTGAAACCGATAAAGTTGTGCTTGAAGTTCCTGCTCTTATGGATGGCGTTCTGTCTGAAATTCTTGAGGCTGAGGGCTCTACCGTGACTAGTGGCCAATTGTTAGGTCGTATTGCTGCTGGTGCTGCTGCACCTGCTCCAAAAGCGCCAGAAGCTGTTGCTCCAGCCCCTATTGCTCCCTCATCACCTCCACGTGCTACTACGCCTAGTGCCGATGCTCAATCAGGTCCGGCCGCGCGTAAAGCTATGGATGAAGCTGGGCTAGCGAAATCTGATGTGACTGGTTCTGGTAAGGATGGTCGTATTCTGAAAGAAGATGTACAAGCTGCTTCAGCCGCTAAACCAGCAGCACCTGCCGCTGCGCCAGCCCCTAAAGCGCCAGCCGCGCCCGTGATGACAGGGGATCGTGGTGAGAAGCGTGAGTCAATGACCCGTTTACGGGCACGTATTGCTGAGCGCTTATTAGAGGCGAAGCAAACCACCGCGATGTTGACGACCTTCAATGAAGTCGATATGCAGCCGCTAATGGATGCACGTAATGAATACAAAGATTTATTCGAGAAGAAACACGGCGTTCGCTTAGGCTTTATGTCTATGTTCGTGAAAGCGGCGGCGGTCGCTCTACAACGCTTCCCAAGCATTAATGCTTTCATCGATGGTAATGACATCGTTTACCATAATTATTGTGATATCGGTATTGCGGTTTCTTCGGATCGTGGTTTAGTCGTACCGATTCTACGTAATGCTGAGCATATGAGTTTGGCGGGTGTCGAAAGCTCGATTGCAGAATTCGCTAAGAAAGCTAAAGCCGGTAAGCTAGATATGAATGACTTATCTGGTGGCACTTTCACCATCACGAATGGTGGTGTGTTTGGTTCTTTATTATCAACCCCTATCCTGAATCCACCACAAAGCGCGATTTTAGGGATGCACGCAACACAGAAGCGTGCCGTGGTTGTTAATGATCAAATTGTGATTCGTCCGATGATGTATCTGGCGTTGTCTTATGACCACCGTATTGTAGATGGTCAAGGCGCGGTCACCTTCCTCAAAACGATTAAAGAATTGGTTGAAAACCCAGTTCGTATCATTCTGGACGTGTGAGGTAAGGAATGAGCGATCAATTTGATGTAGTCGTAATCGGTGGTGGTCCAGGTGGTTATGTGGCCGCTATTCGTTGTGCGCAATTAGGTTTAAAAACCGCTTGCGTCGAGCAATGGATTAATAAGCAAGGTAAACCAGCCTTAGGCGGTACTTGCTTAAATGTAGGTTGTATTCCTTCTAAAGCACTCTTAGAAAGCTCGGAGCGCTATGAAGAAATTGCCCATTATAATGGCCCACATGGGATTAGCGTTGAAGGTTTGCACATCAATGTGCCGCAAATGATTGCACGCAAAGATGAAATCGTTCAGCAATTAACCGGTGGTATTGCGCAACTGTTCCAAGCCAACAATATCACGTGGTTACAAGGCAGCGGTCAATTGTTGCCGAACAATCAAGTGAAGGTAACAGGTCACGATGCTGGCTCACAAACGGTGAGTGCTAAGAATGTCATCATTGCAACGGGTTCCACCTCTATCGAATTGCCGATTGCTAAGTGGCTAGATACGCGGATCGTTGATTCGACCGGCGCTTTGGATTGGGAAACTATCCCTAAGCGTTTAGGGGTAATCGGTGCAGGCGTTATCGGCTTGGAAATGGGTAGTGTCTGGCGTCGATTGGGCGCGGAGGTTGTTGTCCTCGAAGCGATGGATGAGTTTTTATCGGCGGCGGATCGTGATGTAGCGAAAGCAGCGGCACTGCAATTCAAGAAGCAAGGCTTAGATATTCGTTTGGGTTCTAAGTTAGGCAATGTCACCGTGGGTGACAATGGCTTAACGCTGACTTATAGCGATAGCCAAGGCCAGAAGACCTTAGAAGTAGATCGCTTGATTGTGGCAGTAGGTCGCAAAGCGAATACGCAAGGCTTAATTGGCGAAGGCTTGAATCTGCAACTCGATGAACGTGGCCGTGTCATAGTCGACGATCATTGCAAAACGAACCTCCCTAATGTTTATGCGATTGGTGACTGTGTTCGTGGTCCGATGTTAGCGCATAAAGCCTCTGAAGAGGGCGTCTGTGTTGCAGAAAGCATCGTCGGTCAAAAACCTCACTTAGACTTCAATTGTGTCCCGTGGATTATCTATACGCATCCCGAAATCGCATGGGTTGGCAAAACGGAGCAAGAACTCAAAGCAGCCGGTGTGACTTATCGTTCGGGTAGCTTCTCGTTTGCAGCGAATGGTCGCGCGAAAGCGATGGATCAAGCGGCTGGCCTTGTGAAAGTGTTGGCGGATGCTAAAACAGACCGTGTATTGGGTATGCACATTGTTGGCCCCATGGCCTCTGAATTAATCGGCCAAGGCGTGATTGCGATGGAAATGGAGGCGTCATCCGAAGATTTGGCGCGTATGGTATTCGGACACCCGACCTTGTCTGAATCTGTACATGAAGCGGTATTAGCTGTTGATGGTCGTGCCTTACACGCGGTCAATCGCAAACGTTAATGATACAAACGGCGCTACTTCAGTAGCGCCAATTGCACAAGGCACAGTGTGTGTGTGCCGGTAACCAAAGGAAACCAGGATGAATCTACACGAGTATCAAGCTAAAGAGGTATTCCGCCAATATGGCCTGCCTGTGCCAAATGGCAAGGTTGCTACCTCAGCTGCTGAAGCAGAGGCAGCGGCAAAATCTTTAACCACTCCTAAAGTGGTTGTCAAAGCACAAGTCCATGCTGGTGGCCGTGGTAAAGCGGGTGGTGTTAAGTTATTTGACTCGCCAGCCGAAGCCGGTAAATTCGCAGGTTCTCTGTTAGGTACTAATTTAGTCACTTTCCAAACCGATGCGAATGGTCAACCGATCAACACGATTCTAGTTGAAGAAACTTGCAACATCGATCGTGAATTGTATTTGGGTGCAGTATTAGATCGTGCTAGCCGTCGCGTGGTTATCATGGCTTCCACCGAAGGCGGTATGGAAATTGAGAAAGTGGCGCATGAAACGCCAGAAAAAATTCTCAAAACCGCGATTAATCCCATTAGCGGCGTCATGCCTTATCAGGCACGCGAATTAGCCTTCGGTTTAGGCTTAAAAGGTGATCAGATTGCTCAGTTCACCAAGCTTTTAACCGGCTTAGGCAAGATGTTCAAAGAAAGAGATTTTTCTTTAGTGGAAGTAAACCCATTGGTGGTCACTAAAGAAGGCAATCTACTGTGCTTGGACGGTAAAGTGAATATCGATGGCAATGCACTGTATCGCCAACCAGCCTTAGTCGAAATGCGTGATAAGTCACAGGAAGATGCTCGTGAAATTGAAGCGTCTGAGTGGGATCTGAACTATGTTGCTTTAGAGGGTAACATTGGCTGTTTAGTCAACGGCGCGGGTTTAGCCATGGCAACCATGGACATCATTAAGTTATCTGGTGGCCAACCAGCCAACTTCCTTGACGTCGGTGGCGGTGCAACGGCTGAGCGTGTCGCGGCTGCCTTCAAAATCATTCTGTCTGACCAAGCGGTCAAAGGCATTCTGGTTAATATCTTCGGCGGTATCGTACGTTGCGACTTGATTGCAGAAGGCATTATTCAAGCCGTTAAAGAGGTTAACGTCACGGTTCCTGTGGTAGTGCGCTTAGAAGGTAATAATGCTGAAAAAGGCGCTGAACTGTTGAATAACAGTGGCTTGGCGGTTATTGCTGCGAATGATCTTGGCGATGCTGCTCGTAAAATCGTTGCTGCGGTAGGAGGTGCTGCATGAGTGTCCTAGTTAACAAAGATACAAAAGTTCTATGCCAAGGCTTCACCGGTAAGCAAGGTACTTTCCACTCCGAACAAGCGATTGCTTACGGAACTAAAATGGTGGGCGGTATTTCTCCGGGTAAAGGCGGTACTACACATTTAGGCTTACCAGTCTTTAACACTATGAAAGAAGCGGTTGCAGAAACAGCCGCAGATGCAACAGTTATCTATGTGCCAGCGCCTTTCTGCAAAGACTCCATCATTGAAGCTGCTGAGTCTGGCGTAAAGCTGATTGTTTGCATCACAGAAGGCATTCCCGTCATGGACATGCTGGAAGCAAAGATGATCGTCGATAGTTTAGGGGTGCGTTTAATCGGCCCTAACTGCCCAGGCATTATCACCCCAGGTGAATGCAAAATTGGCATTATGCCCGGTCACATCCACAAACCCGGCAAGATTGGTATTGTCTCTCGCTCGGGTACGCTGACGTATGAAGCCGTTAAGCAAACCAATCAATGGGGGCAAAGTACTTGTATTGGTATTGGCGGTGATCCAATTCCGGGCACAAGCTTCATCGATGCACTAAGAATGTTCCAAGATGACCCACAAACCGAAGCTATTTTAATGTGTGGTGAAATCGGTGGTTCAGCAGAAGAAGAGGCCGCCGCCTTTATTAAAGCGAACGTGACTAAACCTGTAGCGGCTTATATCGCGGGCGTAACTGCACCGAAAGGTAAGCGTATGGGTCATGCTGGCGCGATTATTGCTGGCGGCAAGGGCACAGCCGACGAAAAGTTTGCGGCCTTGGAAGCAGCAGGTGTACGTACCATTAAATCTCCGGCTGAAATGGGTCAAGGTGTTGCTGCCATTCTACGCTGAGGACTATTTGATATTTACCCGACATCTGGAGTGCCAAGATGAGTAAAGAAAGCGTTACGTTGACCGATAATTCTACAGGTAAGCAAGTTGAACTTGATCTGTTGAGTCCAACGGTTGGCCCTAAAGCGATTGATGTTCGTAAGCTGTATAAAGAGCTAGGGTATTTCACTTACGATCCGGGCTATATGGCAACCGCAAGCTGTTCCAGTGCCATTACGTACTTGGATGGCGACAAAGGCGAGCTCATGTATCGGGGTTACCCGATTGAGCAATTGGCGGAGCACAGTACCTTTGTTGAAGTGTGCTATTTGTTGCTATATGGCAACCTGCCTACTGCCGAAGAGTTAATGAAGTTTGAAAGCATCATTACTCGCCATACCATGCTGCATGACCAAGTTCAAGGTTTCTATCGTGGTTTCCGTCGTGATGCGCATCCGATGGCTACGATGGTGGGTGTAGTAGGTGCACTATCCGCCTTCTATCACGATGACTTAAACATCCATGATCCTATTCAGCGCGAGCGTTCCGCACATCGTCTGATCGCAAAAATGCCAACGATTGCGGCATGGAGTTATCGTTACTCCATGGGACTCCCTTTTAATTATCCAAAAAATCGTTTGAAGTATTCCGAAGACTTCTTGCATTTGATGTTTGCTATGCCGACTGAGGAGTATGAAGTTGATCCGCTGATGGCTAAGGCTTTAGATGTGATTATGATTCTGCACGCCGACCATGAGCAAAATGCTTCAACTTCAACCGTGCGTCTAGCGGGTTCTTCGGAAGCGAATCCATTTGCGGCGGTAGCGGCAGGTATTGCTTCTTTATGGGGGCCTGCACATGGTGGCGCTAATGAAGCCGTTATTAATATGCTGCGCGACATTGAGAAATCAGGCCAGCCTTTATCGTATTGGGTCAATCGTGCCAAAGATAAAGATGATCGTTTCCGCTTAATGGGCTTCGGGCATCGGGTTTATAAGAACTATGACCCACGCGCTAAAATCATTCGTAAATTAGCGAATGAAATCTTAGATCGTTTGCCACCCGGTAACCCGAACCAAAAGTTATTTGATATTGCACGCGAGCT
The DNA here is from genome assembly GCF_000371925.1 of Thiolinea disciformis DSM 14473. Classification (GTDB taxonomy): domain Bacteria; phylum Pseudomonadota; class Gammaproteobacteria; order Thiotrichales; family Thiotrichaceae; genus Thiolinea; species Thiolinea disciformis. The sequence continues at coordinate 33,139 of NZ_AQVE01000031.1, forward strand.
GGAACAAATTGCGTTGAGCGATCCTTACTTCAAGGAGCGTAGTTTGTATCCGAATGTGGATTTCTATTCTGGCGTTATCTTCCTAAGCATGGGTATTCCTGTTTCGATGTTCACCGTGATGTTCGCCTTGGCGCGTACAGTGGGCTGGGTATCGCAGTGGTGTGAGATGATGAGTGATGATGAAGCACGTATTGGCCGTCCACGTCAGCTTTATATGGGTGCAACACGGCGGGATTATGTGATGCTGGATAAGCGCTAATTGATTTTAGGAGATACCAGAAGTGAGTATGTTAGAAGACTATCGTAAGCATGTCGCCGAGCGCCAAGCAGAAGGTGTGCCAGCCAAGCCCTTAGATGCTAAGCAAACGGCTGCACTTGTCGATTTATTGAAAAACCCACCCGCAGGTGAAGAAGCTTTTTTAGTTGATTTGCTCGAAAATCGTATCCCGGGCGGTGTGGATGAAGCGGCTTATGTTAAAGCGGCTTTCTTAGCGGATGTTGCCAAGGGTGCAGTCAAATCCAATTTAGTTTCCGCAGTGCGTGCGGTTGAATTATTGGGAACTATGTTAGGTGGCTACAATGTTCAGCCTTTAATTGCGGCGTTGGATCAAGCTGAAACCGCTGCGGCAGCGGCTAAGGCGTTATCTCATACTTTATTGATGTTTGATGCTTTCCATGACGTTGCAGAAAAAGCGAAGGCGGGTAATGCGGCTGCTAAGCAAGTGATGCAGTCATGGGCGGAGGGTGAATGGTTTACTTCACGTCCTGAAGTACCACAGAAAGTTACTGTTACGGTATTCAAAGTACCGGGTGAAACCAACACAGACGATTTGTCTCCAGCGCCTGATGCTTGGTCACGGCCTGACATTCCCTTGCACGCGAATGCAATGTTGAAGATGGCACGCGATGGCATTGAACCTGTTAATCCAGGTTCAGTGGGACCTTTGAAGCAAATCGAAGCGGTTAAAGCCAAAGGTTTTCCGGTTGCTTATGTCGGTGATGTGGTCGGTACAGGTTCTTCTCGTAAGTCAGCTACCAACTCGGTACTGTGGTTCTTTGGGGACGATATTCCGGGCATTCCGAACAAACGTTCAGGTGGCTACTGTTTCGGTGGCAAAATTGCGCCTATCTTCTTCAATACCATGGAAGACGCGGGCGCATTACCGATTGAAATGGACGTTTCCAAAATGAACATGGGTGACGTGATTGACGTTTACCCTTATGAAGGTGTGGTAAAGCGTCACGGTACTGACGAAGTTATTTCTACCTTTAGCTTAAAAACCCAAGTTCTCTTAGATGAAGTGCGTGCGGGTGGCCGTATTAATTTAATCATTGGTCGTGGTTTAACCAATAAAGCACGCGAAGCCTTAGGCTTAGGAAAGGTTGATTTATTCCGTTCTCCTGAGCAGCCAGCTGACACCGGTAAAGGTTATACCTTAGCGCAGAAAATGGTAGGCAAGGCTTGTGGTATGACAGGTGTTCGCCCCGGCATGTACTGCGAACCTAAAATGACCACGGTAGGCTCTCAAGATACGACAGGCCCGATGACGCGTGACGAGTTAAAAGACTTGGCGTGCTTAGGTTTCTCGGCTGATTTAGTGATGCAGTCTTTCTGCCATACGGCGGCTTATCCAAAGCCAGTCGATGTTGTAACACATCACACGCTACCTGACTTCATCATGACGCGTGGGGGTGTCTCATTACGCCCAGGGGATGGCGTTATCCACTCTTGGTTAAACCGTATGTTATTGCCTGATACCGTCGGTACTGGTGGTGACTCACATACCCGTTTCCCAATTGGTATTTCCTTCCCAGCAGGTTCTGGCTTAGTAGCGTTTGCGGCGGCAACTGGGGTTATGCCTTTAGATATGCCTGAGTCAGTATTAGTCCGCTTCAAAGGCAAAATGCAACCCGGCATTACCTTACGCGATCTAGTCCATGCGATTCCTTACCAAGCGATTCAAGAAGGTCTTTTGACCGTTGAGAAAAAAGGTAAGAAGAATGTGTTTAATGGGCGCGTAGTCGAAATCGAAGGTTTAGAAACGTTGACTGTTGAGCAAGCGTTTGAATTATCTGACGCCTCAGCAGAACGCTCTGCGGCAGGTTGCACCATTGCCTTGTCTGAAGAGTCCGTTGCTGAATACTTACGTTCGAATATCGTGATGCTCAAGTGGATGTTGGCGGAAGGTTATGGTGACGTGCGCACGATTAATCGTCGCATCAAAGGCATGGAAGAGTGGTTGGCTAACCCAAGCTTGATGCGTGCTGACAAAGACGCAGAGTATGCTGCCGTCATTGAAATCGATATGGATCAAATTAAAGAGCCTATTTTGTGTGCTCCGAATGATCCTGATGATGCACGTTTACTCTCGAGTGTGGCGGGTCGTAAAATTGATGAGGTATTCATCGGTTCGTGCATGACCAATATCGGTCATTTCCGTGCTGCGGGTAAATTGTTGAAAGCGGCGAATAAGCAAATCCCAACCCGTATGTGGATTGCGCCACCGACCAAAATGGATGCCTCTCAATTAAGTGATGAAGGCTATTACAACATTTATGGTACGGCGGGTGCGCGTATGGAAATACCTGGCTGCTCACTCTGTATGGGTAACCAAGCGCGTATCCAAGAGGGTTCGACTGCTGTGTCTACTTCAACCCGTAACTTCCCGAACCGTTTAGGTACTAACACGGATGTATTCTTGGCCTCGGCTGAGTTAGCGTCTGTGGCCGCAGTGATGGGTAAATTGCCAACGGTTGAGGAATACATGCAGTATGCGAATCAGTTGAATAGTATGTCTTCTGATATTTATCGTTACTTGAACTTCGATAAAATGGAAAATTATCTGAAAGCGGCTGAAAGCGTAGACGCTGCTGCCTAAGTGGCTTGACAGATAACGGTGAAACGAGAAGCCCCGCAATGCGGGGCTTTTTTTATGCTCCTAATGACTAATTTAATTGTCACAAACAAGCCATATTTTCAGCGTAGTTACTTGTATTTTTTATGGCGAAAAAAGATACAACTGTTTTTCTGACAAACTTTTATTTGGTCATGATTTAAAGGAGTTGAAGAAGCGTCTTTCGATACAGGTTCCAATGACTTTGTCATGAATCTCGATAGACTTAGAAAAACAGATCGTCTTGCGTGCTAGACGTTTAATCCAAATCCTCAAATTCAGGTTTTGCCGTTCAATGCTTTGTGTGTAGCGCTTAGTGATTAAATGCTTATCTTCAGGCAATAAACGCTCATAAGCGCCCCAATCATCCGTGCAATACAATGCCAGTTTGAAAGGTGTCAACCGTTCCAAGAGTTGCTTCAAGGTGCTATCGGCTCGCG
>NZ_AQVE01000032.1 GCF_000371925.1 Thiolinea disciformis DSM 14473
AGGCGGTGTTGTGGATCCTGCGGTCGGGCAGTCAGTGGCGGAGTTTACCGCGTGAGTACGGTCACTGGAATAGTGTGTTTAAACGGTATAATCGTTGGGCGGCGATGGTTGTATGGGATACCTTATTTCAGGCCATTCAAGTAGAGCCTGACTATCAAGAAGGCGGTATCGATAGTACCGTGGTGCGGGCACATGCCTGTGCAGTGGGACAAAAAAAGTAGTGCCACAGCCGAAGCTCTTGGTCGTTCAGTTGGGGGTTTTAGCTGTAAAATCCATGTGTTAACCGATGGGTTGGGCTACCCGCTGCGCTTTTTACTGACCGCAGGACAAACGGCAGATATTACTCAAGCTCAAGCACTCGTCTCCTCCACACCGCTTAAAGCGTTACTCGCGAATAAGGGCTATGACTCACCAGCATTAGTGGACTATCTCAAGGAACGACACATTGAATCCGTCATTCCTTCACGTGCTAATGCCTTGAATCCTCGCGTTTATGACAACGTGAGATATAAAGAGCGGCATCTGATTGAGTGTTTCTTTAGCAAGATCAAACATTATCGACGGGTCTTTGCCCGTTTTGATAAGAAGGCTCAGAACTTTATGGCATTCCTTCACTTCGTCGCCTTCTTAATCTGGACTCGCTAAATGTCAACAGAATCTAGTCTTGTTCCTCACTTGCTGATTTTTCCAAACGCCATTTTGCCAACTCACCATTTTCCACGCGTTCGTATATACCCTCGACTTTTAGTGTGGTGTGGATAGATTCGAATGTAACCTCCTGCCCCAAGTAATAATATGAAGGTTGCCAACCTGCACTACGGCGATAAACCGTCACTTCAGCAATGTCCTGCTCGATTAGCACATATTCCAATAAACTAGGTAGGGCAATATATTCTAAACGCTTATCAGTTTTATCGGTGCGGCGTGTACTTTCTGAAATCACTTCGACGACTAAAATCGGACGTTCGCGTACATAAGCATCTTGGGAGGGATCATCATTACAAATGACCACGACATCAGGATAACGGAAACGATCGTGAGCAGTTTTAATGAGCATGTCACTTACGAATGGCTCACAAGGTTGGTCTTTCAAAGCATTCCACATTAAGTTAGATAGGTTGCGAGTAATACGATTGTGATTAATCTTCGCTCCAGCCATGGAATACACTTGCCCTGCCACATACTCGTATTTCTGCTGACTGATCCGCTCGCCAGCAAGATAATCTTGGATGCTAATCTGATCAAGTGGCTGTGCAAACATAAGCGAACCTCTAATTAGGATACAGAATCTGTTTCGATCTTAGCATATTTATAAAAACAGATGGGTTTTGTGGCTAATACTGAAATGCAGCTTTATTGTGCAACTTATCCGGTATCAGCTATTCACTAAGAATATAAATTTATCAAGGAGGAGGATTATGGAAACCAAAGTCCTGATCACTATTTCGTAGCAAGCGTTTGATTGGTATGACGAATATGCGCATGAAAGTATATATCGACGTACTTTTCTAGCCTGTTTGGGTTCTTTAGCCATTGCTCATTTAAGCGTGAGGCTGTTTAGTTAATGCGCGAAGTGAGTGCTCAAGCTTGTAGCAAGATGCACAAGATGGCTACTTTTACGCAACCTTTATTGTTATTCTAAGACTTCATCATCGTGAGGAGTCTAAATCAATGAAGTTAAAAACCTTATTCTCAGCCCTGTGCTTAGTAAGTTTGTCCTTCGTACAGTCCAGTGCGTTCGCATTGGAAAAGCCAAAGAATAGCGTGATCAAAATGTCGACTACCACCAGTACCGAAAACTCCGGTTTGTTAAAGTTTCTCTTACCTAAGTTTGAGGAAAAAACGGGTTATAGTGTGCAAGTGATTGCCGTCGGTTCTGGTAAGGCTCTCAAAATGGGCGAGGATGGCGATGTCGATGTGGTGCTGTCCCATGCGCCAGCCGCTGAGAAAGAATTTGTGGAAAAAGGCTTTGGCGATAAACGTTATCCGGTCATGTATAACGATTTTGTCGTCTTAGGCCCTGAAGCCGACCCTGCCGGAATTAAGGAGCTAAAATCGACCGCCGAATCATTTGCCAAAATTGCTGAAACTAAATCGCCTTTTATATCGCGTGGCGACGATTCTGGGACGCATAAAAAAGAATTGAAAATTTGGGAAACGGCGAAAATTAAACCTGAAGGGGAATGGTATCGCGAAGCAGGCGATGGTATGGAAAAAGTGATTCAAATGTCTGGTGAGTTGAATGCTTATACGTTGGCGGATCGCGGAACATGGCTTGCAGTGATGAACAAGTCGCCCTTGAAAATCCTGCATGAAGGCGATAAAGAATTATTCAATCCTTATGGCATTATGGCGGTAAGCCAAAAACGTTATCCCGATATTAATCATGATGGCGCACAAGCTTTGATTGATTGGATGGTATCAGAAGAAGGTCAGGCTGCTATTGCTAGTTTCAAAGTGAATGATATGGTCTTATTTACCCCGAATGCTGATAAAGCCGACGCATCCGCTAAAGAAACTCCAGCTAAAGTTCAATAATATTTTTCATGGAGGCTTTGGTTCAAGCTAGCCAAGACGCTTTATCCCTGTTATTTAGCGGGGATAAAGAGCTCTGGGAAATCGTTGGTATTTCTTTCCAAGTCTCACTCTTGGCTTTAATCATTGCGATTCCACCCGCTTTATTACTCGCTTTTGCTTTAGCTTATGGTCAATTCGTCGGCAGACGCTTTTTGATTGCGCTATTCAGCACCATGCTATCCGTGCCAACGGTGGTGATTGGTCTAACTTTATATGTTCTATTGTCACGCCAAGGCCCTTTAGGTGAATGGCGTTTGCTATTTACTCAAACGGCGATGATGTTAGGGCAAATAACGCTCGCGTTTCCAATGTTGGTTTCGATCGGTCATTCCGCTTTGCAGGCGGCTGATCGACGCGCGTGGGAAACCGCCCGAACCTTGGGCGCTTCGCGTTTGCGAGCCTTGCTAACAGTCACTTATGAAGTACGTTTTGGTTTGCTGGCTGCGGTATTGGCGTCCTTCGGGCGGATTATTTCTGAGGTGGGTGCTTCTATGATGCTGGGCGGCAATATCTTACATCACACCCGTAATATCCCGACCGCGATCGCGCTCGAAACGAGCAAAGGCGAATTCGCACAGGGCATTGCTTTAGGCTTGGTTTTATTAGTGATGGCTTTAGCTTTAAATGTTCTGCTGCACCATTTTCAGGGCAAAGGCTATGTGGGTTCATGACTAAGTTGCAGTTTCAGGGTATTTCCAAATATTTTCAAGACCGTCACCTATTACAAGAAATAAGCTTGCCGGTGTGGCAGGGGCACTGCACCTTGTTAACGGGGGCAAATGGCGCCGGTAAAACTACCTTATTGAGGATTTTGGCTGGTTTTGAAAGGCCAGATACGTTTGAGGTGCAGACAAGTTTGGGTTTATTGAATTGGAGGCAATACAAAAAAACCTTGAGTAGCCGTGTCCTGTATCTCCACCAGCAACCTTATATGTTTGAAGGCAGTGTTTGGGCGAATCTGGATTATGCCTTGCCACGCCACTTGAGCAAATTGGAGCGTGCTGAGCGCATTGAGGAAGCGTTAACATGGGCTGTACTCGAAGCCTTAGCAAATGCTAAGGCGAAAAACCTTTCAGGCGGTGAATATCAGCGTGTAGCTTTAGCACGAGCTTGGTTGCGCAAACCGCAGATTTTATTGCTGGATGAGCCAACGTCGAATATGGATCAAGAGGCACGTTTGCGTACCGTGCATCTTCTCGGCCAATTACGGAGTGAAGGCATGGCCTTAGTGGTGGCGAGCCATGATCCTGATTATTTTTCTTCATTGGTGACGGATCATCTGCATCTGAATCAAGGCCAGTTATTGCCTGTGCCACTACATGCGAAGCGCGATAATGGAAATGTTACGACGTTACGGCAAAGCCTTTAGTCGTTTTTACCCAACTCCCAATTCAACAATTCTGCCAAACGTTCGCGCACTAATTCTTTACCTTGAGCATTGTGGGCAAGGCTGTCCATCAGTACTTGTGGATCAAGACAATTAGCAACCACTTTTTCCATAATCGCGTCAGTATAATTACGCCATTCAGTGAGCTCCGGCGAGGTAGATAAAGGTAACAAAGAACCCCGATACAGATTCAAGGCTTTCTCAAGATTTTGTTCTTTTAAGACCTGCCACAGTGCTGTGTAGTCGCTCCAAGTGCTTACCAAAATTTGATAAGGTCGCGAACCAATTTGCCCATCGAGTAAATGACGTAAATGCGAGAGGCTAGCTTTTAGGCTGGCTGGTGCAATAGTGGGGTCGCTATACAAAGCACGGTGCAATTCCGCGAGGGTAATACCTTGAGGATGTAAACTCAGTAGGCAGAGAATTTCCAATTGGCGTAAGGAAACGTGTAAGGGTTTACCGCGAAAAATTACCTGTGGAAAGCCAAGTGCATAAAGCTGTAATTCAGCAGGTTGTGCCATTGCCGGTAAGTGCCGACGGAGTGTGTGGGCTATATCGGCCACCGCCATTTCACCCAAAGGGGTATGCAAGTCAGCGTGGGTGGCAATACAAAACACACCTACCACTTCATTGGTTTGAGCGTGAGTGATGGGTGCAGCATAAGCGACCCAATCGTGTAAAGCTTCACTGAAATGTTCGGCTGCAAAGACTACCTGTGGTTTTTGCTGGCGCAACGCCAAACCAATGGCATTGGTACCGATAGAGGCTTCATTCCATTGGCTACCTACACTGAAGTGAATAGCGTGAGCAGCAGAGGTTAATGCTTCACTAGCACTAGTCCAAAGAATTTGCCCTAGTTCATCAGTTAAGGCCGCTACTAAATTACCTTCCTCCACTAGTTGCTCAAGCTCCGCTTTAATGGGTTCTAGGGCAACGCATAAGGGGGAGGAGACCCAGCGCGAAGCAGAAAAGTTGAATTCAGGCGCGAGTGAGCTGGGTAATACTTGTTTCAGGCTACGTTGCCACGAGCTAATCAGCTCAGCCGATAACAGCGTGTCGGGGCTAGGCACGCGGTTTTCATAGACGAATAAAGCCCACGCCAATTTCAGAGCTTTGCGGCGTTGCTCCAATATTAATTTTCGTTTAGCGGGCTGCATACCAGCCCTCATTGTGTACGATTTTCCTCTTCAACCTTATTGCAACCTTGTCAGTGTTAGGATGGTGGTATGAACTAAATACAAACCAAAAACACTCGATAGCTAAGCTTTTGGAGGAGCAAGCGACATGCTGAAATCACTCTACATTAATCCAGAAAAATGTACAGGCTGTTTGCAATGCGAAATGGCTTGTTCGTATGAGCTTGAGCAGGTTTTTAATCCGGCGCACTCGCGCATTAAAGTCTTTACTTTTCATGATGCAGGGCGTTTCGTTCCCTATACTTGTACGCAATGTGACGAGGCATGGTGCTTGAAAGCCTGCCCTGTGGAAGCGATTGTGATTAATGCAGCGACTGGCGCGAAAGAAATTTTAAATGACCGCTGTGTAGGCTGTAAGGTCTGCACGATTTCTTGCCCATTCGGCACGGTCAACTACAATTCAGCTTCTGGCAAAGTCATTAAATGCGACTTATGTGGTGGTAATCCACAATGCGCTTCCGCTTGCCCCACTGGTGCGATTACTTATATTGATTCTGATGCGACTGGCTTAGAGCGTATGCGTAACTGGGCCGAAAAAATTAATACTCAGTACGCTGCTTGAGGAGAAAGAAATTATGGCATGGACTAGAAAATTCCTGCGTGTCAATTTAACCGATGGCACGATCAAAACTGAAGCATTAAACATGGACTGGGCACGTGAATATCTCGGCCAGCGTGGCTTGGCAACGCGTTATTTTGTAGCCGAGGTGGATCCAAAAGTGGATGCCTTAGGGCCAGATAATAAGCTTATCATGACGACAGGGCCCTTAACGGGCACGATGGCTTCTACCGGCGGACGTTATTCCGTAGTGACCAAAAGTCCTTTAACCGGTGCTATTGCATGTTCCAATTCCGGTGGCTTTATTGGCGCTGAAATGAAAAATGCCGGTTGGGATATGATTATTTTCGAAGGCAAAGCGCCAAGCCCTGTTTATTTATATGTAGAAAATGATCACGCCGAATTAGTCCCAGCAGATGATTTGTGGGGTAAGTCAGTTTGGGCGACCGATGAGTTATTGCACCAAAAATATCAAGACCCGCAATTACGGATTTGCTGTGTGGGACGTTCTGCGGAAGCAGGCTGCTTGTATTCCGCGATTGTCAATGACTTACACCGTGCAGCAGGCCGTTCAGGTGTTGGCACCGTGATGGCCTCCAAAAATCTGAAAGCGGTTGCGGTACGTGGCACCAAAGGCGTGGGTAATATTAAAGACCCTATTCGCTTTATGAAAACCGTAGCTGAGCAGAAAAAAGTCTTGGCGGATAATGCGGTAACGGGCGCTGGCTTACCTAAATACGGTACGCAAGTCCTCATGAATGTAATCAATGAAATGGGAGCTTTGCCAACGCGCAATATGCGTGAGGTAAAGTTCGAAGGCGCCCATGCGGTTTCTGGCGAGGCGATGCATGAACCCCGTAAGTCCGATGGCAAACCGAATTTAACCCGTAATGCTGGGTGCTTTGGTTGCACAATTGCTTGTGGTCGTATCTCAACTATTGATCGTGGTCACTTCTCGGTTGAAACCAAACCCGAGTATTGGGGAAATTCAGGTGGTTTGGAATATGAAGCCGCATGGGCGTTGGGGCCTGATACGGGCGTGGATGACTTGAACGCTTTGACCTATGTGAACTTCTTATGTAATGAAGATGGCATGGATCCGATTTCATACGGTGCAACAGTGGCAGCAGCCATGGAGTTGTATGAAATGGGTGTTATTACCCAAGAAGACACGGGTGGTATTGAACTAAAATTTGGTTCAGCCCAAGCGTTAGTGGCAGTCACTGAATTAACCGCCAAAGGTGAAGGCTTCGGCAAGATTCTGGGCTTAGGCTCTAAGCGCATGTGCGAGAAATACGGCCATCCCGAACTGTCTATGACCGTAAAAGGCCAAGAGTTCCCCGCCTATGATCCGCGTGGTATTCAGGGTATGGGCTTAACCTATGCTACCTCGAATCGTGGTGCTTGCCACTTGCGTAGTTATACGGTTTCTTCTGAGGTCTTAGGCATTCCCTTCAAAACAGATCCTTTAGCGACCGAAGGTAAACCCGAATTGGTCATTGCTTTCCAAGATGCGACTGCAGCGGTGGACTCATCTGGTCTTTGTATTTTCACGACTTTCGCGTGGTCACTCGAAAATATTGCGCCACAAATTGATGCGGCTTGCGAAGGCGACTGGTCAGTGGAAAAATGTGCTGAATTAGGGGCGCGGGTATGGAACTTGGAGCGTGATTTTAATATGCGTGCCGGTTTGACCAGTGCCGATGACACTTTGCCACCGCGCTTATTAAAAGATGGTGCCAATACCGGCCCTGCACAAGGCAAAGTTGCGGGTTTGGCAGAAATGTTGCCGAAGTACTATGAATTGCGTGGTTGGACAACAGAGGGGCAATTAACCCCAGAAACGCGAGCACGTTACGGTTTACCAAGCTGAGGTAGGCATGAAGCATATCATCATCGGTACAGGGCCTGCGGGTGTAGTGGCGGCTGAAACTTTGCGTAAACGTCAGCCAGAAGCTGACATTACGCTCATTGGTGGCGAGCCAGAGCCGCCTTATTCGCGTATGGCGATTCCCTATTACCTGATTGGTAAAGTCGGCGAAGATGGTACGCATCTACGCCCTGCTGCGCAGCATTTTGATCACTTAAAGATTCATTTATTGCGTCAGCATGTTACCCGTTTGGATGTGGCAACCAAAACCCTAAGTCTTGATAACCAGCAGAGTTTGTCTTTTGACAAGCTTTTGCTGGCGACAGGGTCTTATCCAACCCGTCCGCCTATTCCGGGTATGGACTTGGCGGGTGTGGTGAATTGCTGGACTTTAGCGGATGCGCGCAAGATTGCAGCAGGTGCCAATAAAGGTGATGAAGTCGTGCTCATGGGAGCGGGCTTCATTGGTTGCATTATTCTGGAGGCCTTAGCTTTACGTGGCGTGAAATTAACCGTGGTCGAAATGGAAGACCGTATGGTGCCGCGTATGATGGATGAAAAATCCGGTACGCTGCTCAAAAAATGGTGCGAAGCCAAAGGTGTAAGGGTTTTAACCTCCACGCGTGTTAAAGGCGTATCTGAGGAAAAAATATTCGCTGCACCCGCCAATTCTGCGCCAGCCTCCAGTGGTGGCTTTTTTAGCCGATTGTTTAAACCAAAACCGGCTGTCATGGCGGAGGCAGCGCCGACGCCAAGTGGTAAATTGATAGTAGAGTTGGATGGCCAAGCGCCATTGAAAGTAGACTTGGTGATTTGTGCGACCGGTGTGCGTCCTAATATTGATTTAGCCAAAGGTATCTTGGAAACCAAACACGGTATTTTAGTGAATGAGCGCCTGCAAACCAGTGCTGCGGATATTTATGCAGCAGGTGATGTGGCAGAAGGTAAAGACTTCTCGACGGGCAAATACAGTGTGCAAGCTATCCAGCCTACGGCCGTTGATCACGGTGCTTTAGCAGCGATCAATATGACTGGTGGGCATAATGCCTTAAATCGCGGTACCATCAATATGAACGTATTGGATACCATGGGCTTGATTTCATCATCCTTTGGTTTGTGGCAAGGCATTGATGGCGGCGAATCAGCTACGCTGGAAGATTTAAATCGCTATAAATACATTAACTTGCAATTCCAAGACGATTATCTAGTGGGTGCGAATACCTTAGGGATGACTCAGCACATTGGTGTGTTGCGTGGTTTAATCCAAAGCCGTACCCGATTAGGTGCTTGGAAGCAGAAGTTGATGCACGATCCAACCCGCATCATGGAGGCTTATTTAGCGCGTAATACGGGATGAATATCACGCTAAAGTTGTATGCCAATTTGAGTTATTTGCTACCTGTACACGCGAAACATAATGCGGTGCAGGTGGATTTGCTTGAACCCATTAGCATTCATCACTTAATCGATCTTTATCATGTGCCGCGTGAGCAAGCCCATTTAGTGCTAGTCAATGGTGTTTTTATTAATCCTGAAGAACGTGATCAGGTAGATCGTTTGAAGCAAGGTGATGTCATTGCTATCTGGCCACCGGTGGCGGGAGGCTAGTTTATTCTATTCCTTGAACGTGAAATGGGCTTTACGCTGCCGGAGTTTCTCAAACTCTTACCAGCGGCTTTACACGGCTATGCTTATACCTGTCACGACTCGATGATCCAAATTGATGTTGACGACACCCCTTTAGTAATCACCTTGGGCGCGCAGCAAGTCCGTCGCATTGCACTCTTAGCTTTACCCTATCTGCCGATCCGTTTTGACTATGCGGGTTCTGATGTATCCTTCCAAACTTTTCTCAAGCAATTCGACTTGTATTACCGTAAAGGTGGCGGGTGATGGCAGTTTATAAGTTTTGCCACACTACCCGATCAAAACCCAATGAAACCACTGCCAAACAGCGCAAGCGCTCCGGTTGTTGGTATTTCTCGGTTAATACCGCACGATAATGGTGTAATTGTTGCAAAGCCCTATGAAGTGCCTGTTGTACAGCAGGTAATTGCATTAATTCTTCACGCGACTGTTCACGTACTTGCTCACCACTCAGTTTCAAATCGGTGAGTGATAAGTATTTGAACTCTAATACAATATCTTTCAAGGTGGGGTATTGGCGCATACTGGGGCGGATAATCAATACCAAGTCAGCATAACGTCGTTGCAGTGCTGTTTCTGAATCCACTACATAATAAATGTCATTAAATAATAAGGTCAGAAACGCGGTTTTGATGGTTAGCTCATTGCTCCACACATAATCACGGTTACTGAATGCCGCAAAGTAACTTTGTTCTAAGTAATCCGCCAAGGGCGTTAAATCAGCGCTTTGGTAAAACTGCTCCGCCATATTGGCGACTGCAATGCGCTCTTTGGCCGCAGGCAGGATGCGTTGGCGCAATTCATCGACATACAAGGCTCGTGTGACTAGGTTCGGGATACCAAGGGTGAGTTTGCCGAGGATATCGGTATCAACAATGGTCAAGACACCAAAGTAATACAAGAGGGACAATAGGTAATGCTCATCTTGTTTCAGCTCTGCTAGTTTTTCCACCCCGAAACGGGTTTCCAAAATATCCAGCGTAATCGTGTTTTCCTCATCCAGAATTCGTTCGATCACTCCTGTCCCACTGGGTTGACTCGCCAGATAACGAATCCGTGCCGTATCCATCATGAGATTGCCGTCTAACATTTGTCGTGGAGCTTTACATTCGTTTTGATAGTGGCGCAAGAAATAAAAGCACAGGATCGGGTTATATAATAGCGGTTTGTCGAGAGCGTCACAGAAACGATAACCATTGTAAAACTGTTTCAGGGTTTGCAATAACTCATTATATTGAGCTTCCTCGTGTCCACAGTGCTGCAACACCTTTGATACTAATCCACTCAGTTCGGCTTGAGTAATACCACAGAGGGCATTGAAACGGGGCATTAAAGTAATATCCGTCGCCACATTATAGCCACTGGTCATATCCGCCAACACCAGCGGTGAGACACCGGTAATGAATACCCGAGCAATCTTCCCTTCTGCGGCACTAGCCTTAATAATTTTAAATAAACCTTTTAGGATGCCTTCGCCTTCCAATAATTCACGGTAAGGGCGGGTATTGTGTGCATCACGTACTAGCACTTCATTAGCGAAATTATCGTATTCGTCTATCAGTAAATAAAGCTGATGCCCATGTTCCTGCACCACGGTCGCCAATTGCTCAAACGATGACAGGGCATTGTCGCGTAATAGGTTGATTTGTACATCAGGTAATTGTTCGCGGTATTGATTAATAAAGCCTTGAATCCGCACATTAATATGATCAAATAGATTCTGCTTAATCTGCTCTGCACTGCCTTGAGCTAAGACATTGGAGAAATCCCAACGCAAGATCAAATAGCAATTATGCTCAGGGGTTGGATTGCGCCCCACTGCCAAATCACCAAACAAAGTCTCAAATTGATCGGCTGTTTTAATATCGTAGTAATGAGCAAGGGTAGATAAGAGGAGGGATTTGCCAAAACGGCGCGGGCGTAGGAAAACCAGTTGTTTTCCAGTTTCTTCTAAGAGTGGAATATGAGCGGTTCGATCAAGATAGAGGTAATGTTCTGTACGAATGGCATGAAAATTACTCATTCCATAGGGAAAGCGAATCATGGGGATCAATCTCTCAAACTACATAGTTTCAGGATAGCATAACTTGGCTGATCGTTTGGCAAGTATAGGTAGTTCAAGCAATTGCTCTGAAACATAATGGCTTATAGCTTTGTTCGCTGAAAGCAACAGGCTACAATACGCGTTTTGCTTCATTCAGGACTGATTAATCCCATGACTACTGCTTCGACTTTGCCGGTTCAGCGTGCTCTGCTGAGTGTTTCTGATAAAACGGGTGTACTGGAATTTGCACGCTTTCTCCATAGCAAGGGTGTGGAGCTGCTTTCTACTGGTGGAACGGCGAAGCTATTAGCTGACAATCAACTCCCTGTGAAAGAAGTGTCAGAGCACACCGGTTTTCCTGAAATGATGGATGGGCGCGTGAAAACCTTGCATCCTAAAATTCATGGCGGGATTTTAGGCCGTCGTGGGATCGATGATGCGGTGATGGCAGAACACGATATTCAGCGTATTGATCTCATCGTGGTGAATCTTTATCCCTTTGAAACCACTGTGGCTAAGCCAGATTGCAGCGTTGAGGATGCGGTGGAAAATATTGATATTGGCGGGCCAGCGATGGTGCGTGCCAGTGCCAAGAATCACGCGCATGTAGCGATTGTGGTTGACCCTAGTGATTATGGACGTGTGCAGGCGGAAATAGAGAACTTGGGCTTTATTGAGCCTGAAACGCGTTTTGATTTGGCCATTAAAGCCTTTGAGCATACGTCGCATTATGATGGCATGATTGCCAATTATTTCGGTGCGCGGGTAGGTGAGGGCAGTCGTAACAAGCCCCTTGCTTTTCCGCGCACTTTCAATCTGCAACTGCATAAAGTACAAGATTTGCGTTATGGTGAAAATGCACACCAACGAGCCGCTTTTTATGCTGAAGCGAATCCAGCGAGCGGCAGTATTGCGACCGCCAAGCAGATTCAAGGTAAAGAGCTTTCTTATAATAATATTGCTGATACTGATGCTGCCTTAGAGTGTGTGCGTCAATTTGAGCATAGCCCCGCTTGTGTGATTGTGAAGCACGCTAATCCTTGTGGTGTCGCAGTCGGTGCGAATCTACTGGAAGCTTATAATCGTGCTTATAGTACAGACCCTGAATCAGCCTTCGGTGGCATTATCGCCTTTAATCAGCCTTTAGATGGAAAAACGGCACAAGTCATCGTGGAGCGGCAATTTGTTGAGGTGATTATTGCGCCTGGTGTTTTACCGGAGGCGGTTGCCATTGTTGCTGCTAAAAAGAATGTGCGCTTATTAACAGTCGAGGCATGGCAGGGTATAGCTGCACAGCAGCTTGACTATAAGCGTGTGAATGGCGGTTTATTGGTGCAAACCTCTGACTCGGCTTTGATCGATAATTTAACTGTTGTAACGCAGCGTCAGCCGACTGAAGCCGAGCTAAACGATCTGAACTTTGCTTGGCGCGTGGCGAAATTTGTGAAATCGAATGCGATTGTCTATGCCAAAGACGGGATGACCATTGGTGTGGGGGCGGGGCAAATGAGTCGTGTTAATTCTGCACGTATTGCAGCGATTAAGGCAGAACAAGCGGGTTTAACCGTGGTTGGCTCGGTGATGGCCTCCGATGCGTTTTTCCCTTTCCGTGATGGTATTGATAATGCGGCGATGGTAGGGATTAAAGCAGTCATTCAACCCGGTGGTTCGATGCGTGATCAGGAGGTCATTGAGGCTGCCAATGCGCATGGCATGGCCATGATTTTTACGGGAGTGCGCCATTTCCGCCATTAAGCGGTTGAGGGGCTTAGCAGATAAAGTAAACTCTATCTGCTAGCCTGTTTCGTCTTCAGCACAGCAACTCTGTACAAACAACTCGCTCAGTTTGTACAGAATTGTCGTTTTATTTCAACTTCATCACCAATTGGTGTTTACCACCTTCTTTAATGGTAATCCGATCAATTTTTACCATTTCGCCCAGAATAGCAGTGACTTCATAATCACCCGCCTCTAAATCAACGACGGCTGAGTGGCGATTATCAATCTTAACATCACGGGTCGGTTTGTTTTTGGGCTTTAAGTGCCAAGTTACGGGTTTAAAAGCGGGCTCACCGCTGACGATGGCGCTTAGATTAAGTTGCCCTGTGATCGAGCGTATTTCACTCCCTGCAAAACCGGCAGAGGAAAACATAAGGCATAAACAAGCACAGCTTAAGCGCTGACTTTTTGAGAAATGTCGCATGAAAAGATCCTACATATCAGACTAAATGAAAAAAGCACTATGAACTGAGGTAATTTTGATCAAGTTACAGTGGTATGTATTTATCGACACCAAAAAAGTTCAGCTTAATTTCAGCTTAATAGCGTCTAGGCTGCAAGTAACAGACGCAATGAAACGAGTAACGAAACCACGATCAATAAAGGACGAATCAAACGCACACCATGCTTTGCTGCCATATGTGATCCTACCCAACTGCCTATAATTTGACCAGTCCCCATGATCAAACCTGTTAGCCAGAGTACGTGCCCTGATAAGATGAAAATGAATAATGCAGCAGCATTGCTAGTAAAGTTTAAGAGTTTGGTGCTAGCCGTAGCACGCGGCAAGGTATAACCCAACAGACTAATGAAGGCGATCGCGAAAAAAGTACCGGTTCCGGGGCCAAAAAATCCATCATAAAAACCGATCCCAAAGCCTGCGGTTGCCGCAAATAAGGGCCTTGTGATTTTAGGTTTACTAGCCAAGGCACCAAGATTGGGGGAGAGTAATAAATAAATAGCAAAGCCGATCAGTAAAACGGGAATAAGGCGTTGTAAGATGCTCGAATCTACCCGTTGTACGACTAGAGCACCGAGCAAAGCGCCCAAAAACGTGAGGGTAATATCGGCGATGTGCTCGCGTGGACTGAGTAGACCTTGGCGTGCATAGTTAATGGTAGCCGTGAGTGAGCCAAAACTGGATTGTAATTTATTAGTGGCCAGTACTTCGAGAGGGCTATGGCCTGCCCATAATAAGGCGGGAATGCTAATGAGACCGCCACCGCCACCGATGGAATCAACCCAGCCAGCTAAGATCGCCAATAGAAATAAAACGAAGAGGGTGGTGATGTCTGACCCAGAAACCGCTAAGAATAAATCCATGACTAGCACTTAAAAAGCGCAAGCTTAGCATAAATCAGGCATAAAAAAGGCGCTAAAAAAGCGCCTTTTCAAAGCCAGTACTGGATGTTATTTGCCTTGGCTAACCATAAAGTCAACCGCTGCTTTTACATCGTCATCGCTAAGTGCCGCATTACCACCTTTAGCGGGCATCGCATTGAAGCCTGTCAAAGAATGGGTATATAAAGTATCCATGCCATTCGCGATACGTGGTCCCCAGGCGGCTTTGTCGCCTAATTTTGGAGCATTGGCTACACCCGCGTCATGGCAGGCAAAGCAAGCTGAACGATAAGTCTTTTCACCATTACCACCTGCTGCTTGTGCCGCAGGCGCTGCACCCTGTGCTGCAGGAGCAGCTTGAGTAGCGGCAGCGGCTGGTGCTGCACCACCAGCAGGGGCGGCTGCTTGAGCTTCTTTCGATAAATCAAACCCCGCTTTCGCTGTCATATATACAATAGCGTCAGTTAATTCTTGATCCGTTAAGCTAGGATCGCCACCTTTTGCGGGCATTTGATTCAAACCATTCGTGGCTGAGGTGAGTAGGCCTTTTAAACCTTTAGCAACCCGTGGTTCCCATGCAGCTTTATCATCGGGTTTAGGGGCATTTAATACACCAGCCGTATGGCAACTGGTACAAACAGCGGTATACACTTGTTCGCCGGTACGCGCCACAGGAGCGACAGATTTATCAACTGTTACTACAGTGCCGATAGGTTTGATGTTATCCGCAGCGGCGGCAACGGCCATGGTATTGTCTTGTGCACCAACGGTCGAGTTTCGGCTAATGGTATGGAATAGACTGCTGACCAATACAAGCGCGGCAGCACCGATAACAACTAGGCCGCCAATCAGTACGGGTTTGGCATAAGGATCTTTATTTACTACGGCCACGATGTTCTCCCATAAATGGAACCACTAGCGGTTCATAAAATGAATCTGAAAGGTTAAAAATTCTGTTTAAGCGACGCGATTATATTTGAAACACCCTATGGACTCAAAGTACCGATTCT
Organism: Thiolinea disciformis DSM 14473; assembly: GCF_000371925.1. Classification (GTDB taxonomy): domain Bacteria; phylum Pseudomonadota; class Gammaproteobacteria; order Thiotrichales; family Thiotrichaceae; genus Thiolinea; species Thiolinea disciformis. The sequence goes on from NZ_AQVE01000032.1 coordinate 15,411, forward strand.
TAAATCTTGATCTTTATCTCACTTTTTTCTTAAAGACAGTGCTTTAGAGATAGAGTAAAGGCATAGTTATGCAGCTTTTTAGCAAGCAGACTAAAGTCAGTCATAGACGTTAAGCATGGAGTTCGCTATGATCAAGCCCCTATCGAAATGCACCCTTAGCTCAGCTGGATAGAGCGTTGCCCTCCGGAGGCAAAGGTCAGAGGTTCGAATCCTCTAGGGTGCGCCATCTATTAGTATTTTTTTCTCCCTGTCAAGGACACGCTGCAAATTGACATTGTTGTGTTGGTAAGCGCATCACAGCACTACCGTCGGGACAATATCTCACATCTGTGGCACATTCAAATTGTGGTGTTTGATTAGTTATACCGTGCTCGGGTAATGGCTTATCCGCTGGTACTGGGCAAGCAGGGAAATTACAGTTTGGAGCTTGACGTGCCAAGCTTGTGCCATCAGGACACACTTTTGCATCTTCCGTACAAGCGACAACAGGCGCAGGCTGTGACCAGAACGCCGCATAAAGCGGTAAACTACTGAGTGCCAAACCCATTAAAATAAGCACACGCTTTTTCATAATAGACTTCCTTAAAAGACTGATTATATCTCGCTTGGCTATAACCAGTCTTGCCTAGTGTATTAAAGCTTAGACTAAGGCTTCTAAGGACTGACTGAGCAAAGCTAAACCTTCTTGTAGCACATTATCCTGAATGGTCAGCGGGGTCAGAATACGAATCACGTTTCCACGTATACCACAGGACAATAAGATCAAACCACGTTTCGAGGCTTCTTGTACGAGCGCTTTGGCTAGGTCAGCATTAGGCTGATTGGCATCGCCATTTTTGACTAGCTCAATCGCGATCATTGCACCTAAGTGACGAATCTGGCCGATACATTGCGGATATTGCTTCTGCATTTGATTCAAGTGGCCGACCACTTGTTCCCCAATAGCAGTGGCTTTATCACATAATTTTTCTTCTTCAATCACATCCAATACGGCTAAGGCCGCTGCGCAACCCACTGGGGAACCACCATAAGTGCCACCTAAACCACCGGGATTCGGTGCATCCATGATCTCAGCCTTACCCACGACGGCGGCTAGTGGGAAGCCACCCGCCAAGCCTTTAGCCATGGTGATCAGATCAGGTTCGATACCATGGTATTCAGAGGCAAACATTTTTCCAGTGCGCGCAAATCCGGTTTGAATTTCATCGCAAATCAATACAATACCGTGCTTGTCACACAAATCGCGCAATTGTTTTAAGAAGCCTTGTGGAACTGGATAAAAACCACCTTCACCTTGCACTGGCTCAATGATAATCGCCGCGACACGCTCTGGCTCAATATCAGCATGGAATAAATTATCAATCGCAGCCAACGAGTGTTCCGCAGTGATACCATGGTAATCAATGGGGAAAGGCACATGATAAATGTCCGCTGGGAAGGGGCCGAAACCTGCTTTATAGGGTGCGACCTTTCCAGTTAACCCCATGGTTAAGTTGGTGCGGCCATGAAAGCCGCCATGGAAGGCAATAATGCCACTGCGTTTGGTGTGTGCGCGTGCAATCTTAATCGCATTTTCAACGGCTTCTGCACCAGTGGTGACGAAAATACTCTTAGCGTTTTTTATTGGAACGGCCGCATTTAGGCGTTCGGCCAACAACACGGCTTCATCATAAGGGCTAACCATTAGGCAGGTGTGTGAGAAATTGTTTACCTGATTAATGACAGCTTGTTGAATTTTTGGGTGGCTATGACCAGTGTTGACCACTGCAATACCTGAGGAAAAATCAATATAACGTTTACCAGTGATATCCCACACTTCTGAGTTGAGTGCTTTGGCCACATAAACAGGAGCCATAGTGCCTTGTCCGCGTGCGATGGCTTTCTCTTTGCGTTGTTGCCATTCTAAATTATTCATCCTTCACCTTCCTGTGAGTTATTGCGCTAAACCGCCCATACATAAATATTTAATTTCCAGAAAATCTTCGATCCCGTATTTTGAGCCTTCACGCCCTAAACCGGATTCTTTGACCCCACCAAAGGGTGCAACTTCGTTTGAAATAATGCCTTCATTAATGCCCACAATACCGTATTCTAAGGCCTCGCTCACGCGCCAAATACGCCCAATATCACGGCTATAGAAATACGCAGCTAAACCGAACTCGGTATCATTCGCCATTTGAATCGCTTCTTGTTCAGTCTTGAAACGGAAAATCGGGGCAACTGGACCAAAAATTTCTTCGCGTGCGACACGCATGTCAGGCGTTACATTCGTAATAATAGTGGGCTGGAAAAATGTACTGCTATCGCTTAGACGCTTGCCACCCGTTAAAACACAAGCTCCTTTATTGACCGCGTCAGCAATATAGGTCTCGACTTTTTGGACAGCCGCTTCATTGATCAAGGGACCTTGGTTAACCCCTTCCTCAGCACCGTTACCCACTTTGAGTTTAGCAACTGCGGCGGCCAGCTTTTCGGCGAAGGCATCATAGACTTGGTCTTGGACTAATAAGCGATTTGCACAGACGCAAGTTTGTCCCGCATTGCGATATTTGGAGGCCATCGCACCGGCGACAGCCGCATCTAGATCAGCGTCATCAAACACTAAGAAAGGCGCATTACCCCCTAATTCCATGGAGACTTTTTTCATAGTAGCTGCGCACGCGGCGGTTAGTTTTTTACCAACTGCGGTGGAGCCAGTGAATGATAGTTTGCGCACCACTGGATTACTGGTGAGTTCATTGCCCACGCTGGCGGCATCTTGAGTGGTGATGACATTCAAGACGCCTGCGGGTAAACCTGCCTGTTGCGCCAATTCAGCCAAAGCAAAGGCACATAAGGGGGTGAGTTCAGACGGTTTAATCACCACTGTGCAACCGGCTGCAATTGCTGGGGCGCATTTGCGCGTAATCATCGCAATCGGAAAATTCCACGGTGTAATCGCGGCCACTACGCCAATCGGCTGCTTAAGCACCACTAAGCGTTTGTCATTCGCCGGCGAGGGGATGACATCACCATAAACCCGCTTAGCTTCTTCTGCAAACCATTCAACAAACGAAGCCCCATAAGCGACTTCACCACGTGCTTCTGCCAAGGGTTTGCCTTGCTCGGCGGTCATGAGCTGCGCTAAATCTTCTTGGTTCGCCATAATCAGTTCAAACCAGCGCCGCATAATCACAGCACGTTCTTTCGCTGTTTTGCCGCGCCATGCAGGCAAGGCGGCTTCTGCCGCTGCAATGGCGCGCGCTGTTTCAGCCGCTCCCATATCCGGCACTTTGGCCAATAGTTCACCGGTGGCTGGGTTGGTCACTGCTAGGGTTTTACCTGAGTCGGCTTGTACCCATTGGTTATTAATAAAAGCTGCTGTTTTTAATAAGTCGCTATTCTTAAGCAACATAGTTTCCTCCTAAGGCGCTTCAGCTCAGGATGCTGAAGTTTGGTTGTATTTTTAGCAGAGCCATCCTCTAAATGGGGGATAAGGTCTGTCATATGCTGAAAATTAGATCACATAATCACGGGATCGTGTTAGCGCTGCCAAAAGTAGATCATGTATTCATCGACCTTCGGCAACTATCTAAACATGCTAAGCCTTAGGATGCCATTAAAACTATGCGTTTGCCTTGTCTGAGCTCGTTAATTGGGGAAGTTCAGATGGGGCAAGCACTTCAACAGGTGGCTGAAAGTCTGCTGGGCGTGTCCGCAGTCGACGGTCGATGAGTAGTTTAAAAAAGAATGGCACAAAGAATATCGCTAGAAAAGTGGCTGCTAACATGCCGCCAGTCACGCCAGTACCAACCGAACGGCGTGCGCCGGCACCCGCACCCACGGATAGGGCGAGCGGTAACACGCCCAGTATAAAGGCGAGGGATGTCATAATAATAGGGCGAAACCTTAACCGCGCAGCCTCCATGGCTGCCGCGGTTGCTTTCCAACCTTCTTCGACTTTGTATAAGGCATATTCCACGATCAAAATTGCATTTTTTGCAGCCAAACCCAATAAAGTCACCAGACCAATCTGAAAATACACGTCATTGGTCATGCCTACCCAATAAATCGCGGCAAGTGCACCAAACAAACCAAAGGGCAGGGCGAGCATGACGGAGAAGGGCAAAGTCCAACGTTCATATAAGGCGGCTAAAATCAGAAATACCATAATCACCGCCATGGATAGCGCTAAAATAGGGCTACTAGAAGAACGCTTTTCTTGGAAGGCAGCACCACTCCAATCTAAACTAAAATCTGAACTCAAGGCTTGATCGGCAATAGTTTGTACAGCATTCAAGGCTTGTCCAGAACTATAACCAGCAGCGGCAGACCCCATGACTTTTACCGCAGGTAGGTTATTAAAACGCTCAATGGTTTCAGGCCCAGAGGTATATTCCACGGTCGCGAAAGTCGATAAAGGAACCATATTGCCACTACTGCTGCGGATAAACATGCGTTTTACATCGTCGGGGGTACGCCGGTATTGCATATCGGCTGACATGAGAACCTGCCAAGAACGCCCAAATTTATTGAAATCATTCACATAATAAGTGCCAAGTCCAGCCGCTAAGGTGGCAAAGGTGCCATTCAAGGAAATGCCCAGTGCTTTTGCGCGTTCACGGTTGACATCGATATATAATTGCGGCGTTGCGGATTTCCAAAGACTGCGTACCTGAGCGAGAGCAAGATTGCCGGTAGCACTTTTTTGGAAGCTTTGTAAGGCTTCTATGAGTGCTCGAGATCCACCGTCACCTCGATTTTGAATATAAAATTCAAAGCCTCCAGTGCTGCCTAAACCTAAAATAGCGGGTGGGGTAAACGCCAGTACCATGGCTTCTTTGATACCACTGGTCTTCTTGAGCAGTTCCGCGACTAATTCCTTAGTGGTCATGGTGCGCTCATCCCAATGCGATTGAGCGACGAAGAAAGTGGCTGCATTGTTTTTTGAGCCACCACCAATGAAGTCTAAGCCGGTTAAGGACACAACGTTGACATTGGCGGGATTGGATTTAATGGCAGCAACGACTTGCTTGACTACGCGATCAGTACGTTCGAGCGATGAGCCGTCGGGTAAATATACCGAGGCCATAAAATAGCCTTGATCTTCATCGGGTACCAGTGAAGTCGGCGTATGTTTCCATAGCCAAGTAGTAGCGAATAACATGCTGGCAAATAAGCCAACCGGTAGGATCCAATAACGCAGCATGGTACCCACGCCTGTAACATAAGCCTTGGTGATAGCACCGAAGGATTTATTGAAACCACGCGCTAATATATTTTCGCGCTTGTGTTCAGGACGCAAAATCAGGCTACATAAAGCGGGTGTTAGGGTGAGTGCGACAATGCCCGAAATCGTCACGGATATTGAAATGGTCACCGCGAATTGACGATATAGTTCACCCGTTAAACCACCTAAAAAAGCCACCGGAACGAATACTGAAACCAGTACTAAGACAATGGCCACTACAGGGCCACTGACTTCCTGCATCGCTTTGATGGCGGCGGCGCGTGGGCTCAAACCTTCTTCGTGCATAATGCGTTCGACGTTTTCCAGCACCACAATCGCATCATCCACTACAATTCCTATCGACAACACCATACCAAATAAGGTCAGGGTATTGATCGAGTAACCCAATACCATTAAGCCCGCAAAAGTCCCTAACAGTGAGACAGGTACGGCCAAAATGGGAATTAAGGTAGCGCGCCAGTTTTGTAAAAATACAAAGACCACCAGAAAGACTAAGGCGATGGCCTCACCCAAGGTTTTGACCACCTCGCGAATCGACACGCGCACGAAACGGGTATTATCCGACGATACATTGTAAGTGAGCCCCTCAGGGAAGCGCGTAGATAGCTCTTTCATGGTCGCCTGAATAGAGTCAGCCACTTCTAACGCATTCGCACCATTTTGTAGGGAAATACCAATCATGGCCGCTGCTTTACCATTGATGCGTCCCCGAAAATCGTAGTTTTTCGAGCCTAATTCAACCCGTGCTATATCTTTTAAACGTAATAAACTCCCATCTGCATTGGCGCGTAAAATAATATTTTCAAATTGCTCAACCGTAGACAGGCGGCCTTGGGTAGTAATGGTATAAACCACTTGCTGGTCTTCACCCGTAGGCGCTTGTCCAATTTTACCCGCTGCAAATTGTGCATTTTGTTCGGTCAAGGCGCTGGCCACATCGCCTGCACTTAAGCCTAATTGCGCCATTTGATCCAGTTTAAGCCAAATGCGCATCGCATAGTCTTTTGCACCGAAAATTTGTACTTCTGAGGTTCCCGGTACTAATTTGAGACGATCTAGGACGCTCAGTGATAAATAATTGGAAATGAAAAGATCGTCGTAACGCTCATCTTCACTATAAAAGGCCAATATTTGGAGTAAGGACGAGGAGCCTTTAATCACCGTAATACCTTGACGGCGCACTTCATCGGGTAGACGTGCTTCCACCTGCTTAATGCGATTATTGACATTGATGGCCGCTTTATCGGTATCCGTGCCAATTTCAAAGGTAATGCTAATCGTCACTGCGCCACTGGAGGATGAGGTGGAGGACATATACAGCATGTTCTCCACGCCATTAATGGCGTTTTCAATGGGTGCAGCGACGGTTTCTGCAATAACTTGTGCGGAAGCACCGGGGTAGGTGGCAGTCACGCGCACGGTAGGCGGGGCAATTTGTGGATATTGCGCAATGGGCAATACACGCAGTGCCGCAAAACCCGCCAAAGCAATAAAAATCGAAATAACGATAGCAAAGATAGGGCGGTCGATGAAAAAACGTGAAAACATGGTCAATCCTTAGTTCGGTTTTTTCTCAGTCGTGGCGGTATCGGTGCTGACTACGATCGCTTGGTTTGGCATAAGAATACGCGCCACGCCATCCACAATCAGTTGATCACCCGCTTTTAAGCCGCTACGAATAACCCACATCTTTTCTTCGGGCTTCATCCCTTCCGCCCACTGACCGACTTCAACAGGGCGTGGTTGTGCCACCGTTGCACCTTTATCGTCTTGCCCGACCACATAGACAAATTTGCCGCGCGGATTATCTAACACCGCACGCTGTGGAACGCTGATCGAGTTCGGGCGGCTGGCGCCCAGTAAACGAACCCGCACAAATTGCCCGGGCGACAAGGTTTTATCAGCATTCGATATCGTGGCACGGGTTGCTACATTGCCAGTACTGGTATCGACTTTATAATCTTGGAAACTAATCTTGCCGTTCTGATTGATCGGCTTGCCCTCCGAATTGCTAAGCGACACCATAAAACCACCCTCAGGCATTTTTAGCGCACCCGCTGACAGATCTTCACGCATCATTAGATGTTCTTTTTCTGGAATGCCGAAGTTCACATACACCGGATCAATTTGTGCTACCGTAGTCATGAGGCTATTACTGCCAACTTCAACTAAGCTCCCTTCTACTTTTTGCGCACGTCCAACCACGCCACTGGCGGGTGAGCGCACGATGGTATAATCAACATTGATTTTTGCGCTATTGACGCCCGCTTGGGCTTGCACCACGGCTGCCTTGGCTTGCTCAATCGCGGCATCCGCTTTTACAATGCCTGCTTCCGCTTGTTGCATTTGTGCTTGTGCTTGCAGCAAGGCTGATTGAGCTTGTTGTGTGACGGCTTGCGCTTGAGCCGTGCCGGAGTCGGCACGTTTCGCTTGTGCTTGTTGCGCATCATAATTTGCTTTTGCCACCGATAAAGCCGCTTCAGCACTATCCAGCTGGCTGCGGCTCAACAATTGTTTGGCTACCAGTGGTGCGACACGATTATATTCACTCTGTGCTTGTTTCAATTGTGCCGCTGCGCTTGCGATACTGGAACGCGCACTATCTTCGCCCGCACTGGCCGTACCAATCCCCGCTTTGGCGGATAATAAACCGGCTTGCGCATTGGCTAAACTGGCTTCAGCACTCGCTTTAGTCGCAATAGCGCTGGTACGATTCGCTTCCGCACTGACTACACCCGCTTCGGCCTGCTTCAGATTGGCGATTGCTTGATCTAAGGCCGCTTTATAATTGGCTGCCTCGATTTCATATAAAGCCTGATCTTTTTCGACGGGCGAGCCTTCTTCAAAGAGGCGCTTTTGTACAATGCCGGTAATACGGCTACGTACTTCTAATTCACGCGCACCGGCGACCTGACCCACGTATTCAAAACTCACTTTGACATCACTTGCTTGCACCGTTAAGACAGTGACTTGCGCTGGTGGGGGGCCTTTAGGAGCACTGCCAGTGGCTGGTGCAGGGGACTTGTCCTTGGGCGGGTCTTCCGCCTGTAGCACTGCGCTACTGGTAGCAAAAATTAAACTTAAGGTATAGATACCCCAGTAGCGCAGCAATAGTTTCATGATTCAGTTCCTAACGAAAAGCCTAATAACCAGCAGGATCAACTAAGCCACTGGTACAGTCTAATTTTCTAACCGGCATTGCTTGTTGGATTAAATCGGTTAATTTTCCATTCGCAGAAGCACCGCGCAGATTAATCCACAATTCGCTGATGCGCTTGCCATCACAGCGTATATTCACACGGTCGCCACTGCCTGCACCAAAACTTTGATCAAAAGCATCGCGAATTTGTGTTGCAGTCAGTGTTTTACCAATATGACGGCTAAATAATTGGCCTACCGCTGAAGTATTGATTTGTTTTAGTGCATTAATGGCGTCGCGGAAATAAGTTTCAGGGCTTGCACCATAACAAGTCCCATGTTTATACCATTCATGCCGGTCTAAGTGAGAGCGATAACCCGGCATAGCAACTAATAACTCTTGTTTTAATTCAGCGCTATAGCTGAGCTCAGGCAATAAGCGCCAGCCCTCTTCACCTCTCCGATCAATCGTGCGTAGGGTAATATCGACTCCACAATAAGCATTATTAATCGGCTGTGGCCATAGGCCATGTAAAGAGAGTTGTTTGGCATCGGGACTAGCTGAGGTTTGAAGGGTGCATTCTTTTTTGCTTTGATGGTTTTGACAAAATGCGGGTTGCCAACTTAAGGCTAGTAAATAGTCATTTACTGCGTTTGATCGTGTATCTCTGCTAGTAGGGTTGGTCGGTGCGTTGGCTTGCCCATCTAGGCTAGTAACAAATTTACCGCAAGAAATACTCACCCAGCGCTGGGTGCGCTCAGGCTTGGTAATTTCCACCAAATAATGTGTCGCAGCAACTTTGTTTTTCGCTTTAATGGTATAAACCTGTTTAGGTTCAAGTTTAATATTGTTGGGATTGGTCGCTTCATGAATAGAGTGATAGGCAGGACAGGCTTGTTCAGCAATTAGATAACCTTCTTGCGCCGCAAAACTGGTGCTTGAAAATAATACTGTGCTGAGTAAAGAAAATGCGCTAAATGCACGCCGTGATATCATGAATGACCCCTGTCCTAAAAAGGCTCGATAGTGCCTTTTTGTGGGGTTTTGTTCAAGTTAGCTGCTATTTTAGAGTGTTGTTTGCATCGGCAGCCTGACGCTGAGCACGCAAACGTTCATCATTATATTTCATCAATTGTAAGGTCAGATAAATTTTAGCGGGGATGGATAGAAATAATCCGCCTGCAATTAAACCAGCAATAATGGCGATGCCATGAGGATTATTAATGGCGGTGTCGGTAAATACAGCGATGAGCACTCCGCTGCCTGTAATCAGCAGACCCGCCGCGATTAAGCCATACATCACTCGGTTTAAGGTTGTTTCGTTCATAGTGCACTTCCTCTTGATGCGTAGATTATTATGAATCGCCCCTCGTTTGCCTTTGATGCTTATCAATCCGAATCTGGGAAAGTGCTTAAAGGCGTTGAATAATAGGCGGAGATCGTAGTGTTCTTGAGGCTGTGTTACAGTAAAGTTACGATGGGTACGAGTCTTGTTACGCTAGAGGAGATATGTGCCATGGATCAGCTCAAGACAACAGAGCTACAATCTTCAAAGCCTCAATTAATAGATCGTTTTGGTCGTCATATCACTTATGTGCGTTTGTCGGTGACAGATCGTTGCGATTTTCGTTGTGTGTATTGCATGGCGGAGGATATGACGTTTGTACCGCGTGAACAATTATTAACCCTAGAAGAAATGGAGCGCGTTGGGCGTGCCTTTGTCCAATTGGGTGTGCACAAAATTCGTCTAACCGGTGGCGAGCCTTTAACGCGGCGCGGTGTCTTACAATTGATTCAAGGCTTGGGAAGTTTAGAGGGTTTGCGTGATTTTACGGTGACCACGAATGGCAGCCAGTTACCGCGTTTTGCGGTTGATTTAAAAGCAGCAGGCATTACCCGTCTTAATATTAGTTTGGATACTTTGCGTGCGGATCGCTTTAGGCAATTAACTCGCACGGGTCATATTGAGCAAACCCTCGCCGGTATTGAGGCTGCCTTGGCACAAGGTTTTAAGCGTATCAAATTGAATGCGGTCATCTTAAAAAATCGCAATCATGATGAAGTGTTGGATTTAGTCGCGTTTGCCCGCGAGCGCCATATCGATATTTCCTTTATTGAAGAAATGCCTTTGGGTGAGATTGGTGATCATGATCGTGCTGAGGCTTATTATTCCAGCGATGAAATATTGCGCGACTTACGGACACGCTATGATTTGCAAGCGGTAAACGATCAAACGGGTGGCCCATCGCGCTATTATAAAACCCTCGATCATGATAGCCGTGTGGGTTTTATTTCACCCCACAGCCATAACTTCTGTGGTGATTGTAATCGGGTGCGCGTGACGGCGGAAGGGCGTTTATTATTGTGTTTGGGGCAGGAGCATTCGGTCGATTTGCGCCGTGTATTACGTGCTCATCCTTTAAGTGATGAACCCTTAATCGCAACGCTTAAAGAAGCGATGCAAATTAAACCGCAAGGTCACGAATTTCAGTTGGCGGAAAAGCCGATTTTATTCCGCCATATGAATGCCACTGGCGGCTAATCACTTTTCGTTGAGGCGTGGCATTAGCATCACTAAATTGCAGGGTAGGGTGCGGCTATCCAGTTGCGCCTGAATCAGCTTATCCCACCCCAAACGGCACGCGCCACTGGAACCCGGCAAACAAAAAAGATAAGTACTATTAGCAACCCCCGCAATAGCGCGTGATTGTAGCGTTGAGGTGCCAATATCCTCATAAGATAAAACGCGAAACATTTCGCCGAAACCTTCTAGTTCTTTATCTAATAAAGGTTTAACGGCCTCCGGCGTGCCATCACGTCCGGTAACGCCAGTACCACCGGTCGTTAAAATGGCATTGATGTTTTCATCTGCAATCCACTGGGACAGGATTGCACGAATCGCATATTTATCATCCGGTACAATGCTTTTGGCTAAGCAGTGGTGGCCTGCTGCAAGCACACGATCTACTAAGGTTTTACCCGAGGTATCATCAGCTTCCGTGCGTGTATCAGAGATGGTGAGTACCGCAATATTCAGCGGTTTAAAAGTCAGTGCGTGTGAGTCAGCCATGTGTCTCTTCCTTGGTTTAAGTGGATTAAAATTATAAGAAATCGCTAGCGACCCTGCATTGATTCTGGTCGCTTGGTTTATGATTGAGGCGTGTTATGATGCTATAATTAATGAACAATTACTCACCCCATCTGAGGCAAAATCGTATGACTACACCAGAGAATCAACAAGATGCTCAATTTGAAGCCAATTATGAAGCCTTTATTGCTGGGGTGCGCCAGTCTGGGCAAGTATGGGGCTTATGTGATGAGAATGATGAGTGGGCTTTGTGTCCATCAGCCTTATACGAGGAAACGGATGTTGTTCCTTTTTGGTCTGAAGAAGCGGCTGCGAAGGCACATTGCATTGATGAATGGAGTCATTACCAACCGCGTGCGATTAGCCTAGATGAGTTTTTGGGCGATTGGTTGCCGGGTATGCATGAAGATGATGTGTTGGTCGGACCTAACTGGGATGATGAGTTAGAAGGTTTGGAAGTAGAGCCCGCCGATATTGCCGCTGAATTGGATGAGAATTGGGACGCGCAAGACGCGGAAGGCGACGACGGTAAGCAATAATTTCATGGTCAAGATTGGTGAATACAACCACTTGCGTGTCGCTAAGCAAGTGGATTTTGGCCTGTATCTGGATGGTGGTAGTTATGGCGAAATTCTGCTGCCTAAACGCTATATTCCAGCGGGATTGCAAGTTGGGCAGATGCTAGATGTCTTTATTTATTTAGACTCTGAAGATCGTTTAATTGCCACCACTGAAAAACCTCTTGCCACGGTGGGGGAGTGCGCTTATTTAAAAGTAGTAGACACCAATCGTTATGGTGCTTTTTTAGAGTGGGGCTTGCCCAAGGATTTATTAGTGCCGCGTGCTGAGCAAGAGAGTGCGATGCAAGTGGGCAAAAGTTATGTCGTTTATGTCTATCTGGATGAGCGCAGCGAAAGTATTGTCGCCTCTTCGCGCTTGTCGCATCATTTAAGTGAATTAGGGTATTACTTCAAAGCCGAACAGCCGGTGGATTTATTAATTTATGCTCGTTCGGAGCTAGGTTATAAGGCTGTGATCGATAATAGTCATATAGGCTTATTGTTTGATAGCGAAGTGTATCAGTCCCTCAAGATCGGTCAGCGTGTGTCGGGCTTCATTAAACAAGTTCGCCCTGACCGCCGGATCGATCTGAGCTTGCGCAAAGCCGGTGAGGTGGTTGAGGATGGTTTAGCAGCCAAAATTATTGAACATTTAAAAGCGCGCGGTGGTAGTTCCACGTTTACGGATAAAACCGCTCCTGAATTGATTTATCAAGAATTTCAGGTAAGTAAAGCTCACTTTAAACGTGCCCTCGGTCTACTGTATAAACAGCAGCGGATTTTACTGAGTAAAGATAAAATCACGCTCGTTTAACGCAAGTATCCACTATTCACCTGTTTTGCATAGTGGGATTTCTCAAATATGCACGCATGGCATATAGTGTTTTTAAAAATTCAAGTGGCTTCTAATAGGTAAGTATTACAGGCATGGCACATCAGAAAGCTAACGAGGAGGCGCTTTTTCCCATCGGCACAGTCTCAGAAGAAACAGGGGTTAACTCGGTTACTTTACGAGCATGGGAGCGACGTTATGGGCTCATTATTCCGCATCGTACCCCTAAAGGTCATCGTTTATACACCCAAGCTGATATTCAGCGAATTCACCAAATTTTACAATTAATCGATCAAGGTGTTGCCGTTGGTCGTGTGCGTGGCATTTTGGATAATCGCCCTTTGGTGGACTCAGTCTGTAAGAAAAATGGCGAGTGTGCTTGTGTTGTGCCTTTAAAAGATGGCAATTGGAATGCTTATTTTGAGTTTTGCAAGCGTTGTATTTATAAGTTAGATGTCCGTTCTTTAGATAGAGCCATGTCTGAAATCATGGCGCATTACCCCCTCGAGTTGGTTGCCAAAGAATTATTTCTCCCCTTGTGTTTAGAGTTGCATGGTCAGTGTTCAATGCTGGATTCGACCTGTGCTGAATATGCTTTTTGGTATGAGTTCTTGCGGGCGCGTTTAGCCACAACGTGGTTGGATTGTAGTGCCCAAGCGAATGGGCGGCGTGTAATTTTGATGGGTTCGTCGAATGAGCCTGTGGTGCATTTGCAAATGCTTTTATTTGCTTGCCTTTTAAACCAACAGGGTTATCAAGCAAGCTTGCTCGGTGCGGATTGCCGTCCACAACATTTACCTTTAGTGCTAGAACGCTCCACGATTGATGCGGTGATTTTTTGTACGCCAACGCAAGATGTATTAACGCGCATGGATGCCTTAGCACGCCTAACCGCAACGCATTTGCTAGTGCATTATTTGGATATTCCAGACTTGCACATGATCCCAAAAAATGATTTGCCTTCCAGTGTTAAGTCCTTGCCCCATTCGATGAAAATGGCGATTGCACTCTTGGATGAAATGGTGGGGCAGCCTCGCCCCAACGACAACACGCTGCATTAACTTATGCCTACGGCTATCGTTTGGTTTCGCCAAGATTTACGTTTAGCGGATAATACCGCGCTATTTCAGGCTTGCCATAGTTGTGAGCAAGTTATTCCCGTTTTTATTGATGATCCGACACCAACGACAACGAGCCAACTAGGTGCGGCTAGTCGGGTTTGGTTACACCATAGTTTAAGGTCGCTTTCAGAAACGTTGGCGCAACACGGCAGTCGTTTAATTCTACGCCAAGGCTCTGCGCAAACGGTGTTAGAGCAGCTCATCGCAGAAACAGGCGCTAGCCATTTATACTGGAATCGCTGTTATGCGCCAGCAGCGATTCAGCGTGATCAACAGCTTAAAGCCACTTTAAAACAAATCGTCGAGGTTCATAGTTTTCGTGGCAATGTGTTGTATGAACCGTGGGAGATACTCAAACCCAATCGCGAGCCTTATAAAGTTTATACACCTTTTTGGAAGGCGCTAAATAATCAAGGTTTAATTCGCAACGTTTTACCAAAACCCGCACAGCTTCCTGCGCCAGTCGTTTGGCCTGTTAGCCTTGAGTTAGCTGACTTGAACTTACTGCCATTGCTGGATTGGCATTGGGGGATGATGGGGCATTGGCACGTGGGTGAGGCAGCAGCGCAGCAGGCGTTACAGGATTTTCTAGGAGGCGCGCTAGACGATTATGACCACCAGCGTGATTATCCTTTTGTGGATGGTACCTCGCAATTATCGCCACACCTGCATTTTGGTGAAATCAGCCCGACACAAATCAGTTATGCGACACAACAAATACTAGATGCTGATCCCGCTTTAGCTGCGGGCTATGAGCGCTTTATGAAGGAGTTGGTTTGGCGCGAATTTGCCATAATGCTGCTCTATCATTTTCCGCATACCCTCGATAAACCATTAGATTCACGTTTTGAACAGTTTCCTTGGGCAGCTTTAGATGAGGCTAGCTTAAGACGCTGGCAACAAGGGCAAACCGGTATTCCGATTGTGGATGCAGGGATGCGCCAGTTATGGCAAAGCGGTTGGATGCATAATCGTGTGCGGATGATTGTGGCGTCATTTTTGACTAAAAATTTACGTTTACCTTGGCAATTAGGGGAACAGTGGTTTCGTGATACTTTGGTGGATGCGGATTTAGCCAATAATGTATTAGGCTGGCAGTGGGTTGCTGGTTGTGGGGCAGATGCAGCACCGTATTTTCGAATTTTTAATCCTATCTTACAGGGCGAAAAATTTGATGCACAGGGCTTGTATGTCAAGCGCTGGGTGCCTGAATTAGCGACACGTTCCAGTCAAGTCATTCACCAACCACGCCAGCTCGGTGAGGGGTTGGCCGATTATCCATTAGCAATGCTTGATTTAGCCGAAAGCCGCCAACAAGCATTAGCGGCTTTTGCGAGTATAAAATCTGCCTAGCGGAAGGTAACAAATGCACCACTTTGGCCAGAAGCACTTCTGACACGCGCTAAATTAGAGCGTGCTTCGCTTTCGCTGCTGAAAGGAACGCGTACTTTATAAAGTCCATCCACTTGATCGACCACCGCACGCAATCCACGACTGTCCATCGAGCGTTTAATTTGTTCGGCATTACTACGATTACCAGAAGCAAAAACCTGAACAGCTGCACCGCCGCCACCGCTAGACGATGATCCACCGCTGCTTCCGCCACCACTATAGTAGTTGTTGCCGCCACCACTATTCCCGCCGCCTGCGTAGGAATCGTTGTACCCGCCCGAGCCGCCGAAGTCACCACCACCTTGGGCATAGCTATCGTAGGAATTATTTCCGCCGGTTTGCCCACCTACGCCACCGCTATAATCATAAGGCGCTTGGCCGCCTTGTTGGCCACCACCCTGTTGGTTACCTTGTTGATAATTGCCGCCTTGTTGCCCAGCTTGAGCGTAACTGTCATATCCGCCATTATCTTGCTGGTCATAAGCATCTTGCTGATAACCACCTTGTTGCGGTTGCGGCTGTTGGGGAGGGTAATAAGGTTGCTGTGGCTGTTGTGGCTGGGGACGCGGCTGGTAGTAATTTCCACCGCCACCACCGCCCTGCGCTAGTGGTGTTGCTTGTGGGACATCATTATTCACATAAGGATCCGGTGTTCCGGTTTCCAGACCTGTGTTTTGGCCTGTTGGATTGGTACTACACGCTGCTAATAAAGCAGCCATAGATAAACTTAGAACCAAGCGTATCGAATGATTCATTGAAAATAGCCCTCTGTTTATTGTTATCAGTTAATACTAGCGAGTGGGCATTTCACATACAAGCTAATTATCGAAGTGATCATATCCTTTTATTGATTTGCTTGGCATTTGATCAAATTCAATACATTCCACCTGATTTGTGATGCAGCCTAGCACTTGGACGTCACTGTATGCTAAGAGTTCACTTTGCCATCTTGCCCATAAGATAGGCGGTAAGGTGAATAATAACTCATAATCATCACCGCCCCCTAAAGCATAAGCTAAGCGTTGCTCCATAGGTAACAAGGCCAGTGCTTTACTCCATCGAAACTGTTGGGTGTTTAGCCTTGCACCGACTTGGGAGCGTTGCAAAATATGCTTCACATCTCCCAATAAACCATCCGAAATATCCATACAGCTGCTGGCTTTATCAACCAGCCAAGTTCCTAAGCGCGTACGCGGGCTAGGATAGTTCAGGCGCTTAATGCAATAATCACTGGCCCAAGCAGGCAGATTTAAACGTCCTTGCACTAAAGCTAATCCTGCCGCTGCATCGCCTAAATAGCCTGATGCTAGGAGCAAATCGCCCGCTTTTGCACCCTGACGTAATAAAGCTTGCTGCTTGGGAGCAGTGCCCATGACTTGAATGGTAATACTCAAAGCACCCCGGGTCGTATCGCCACCGATTAGGAAAATGCCATGGGCATCCGCCAGTGTTTTTAAACCTTGGGCGAATGCCTGTAACCAGAGTGGGTTTACTTCTGGCAACGTGAGTGCCAAGGTAAACCAGCGTGGTGTAGCACCCATTGCCGCCAAATCACTTAAGTTCACGGCTAAGGCTTTATAGCCAATCGCATCTGCGGGGGTATCACTGGGAAAATGCACACCACTAATAAAGGTATCGACTGAAATAAGTAAATCCTCGCCACTCGGCACTTGTACTATAGCGGCATCGTCGCCTACGCCAATACTTACTGTATTAGGTGGATTGGGCCAGTCGAAATAGGTTTTAATCAGATCAAATTCATTCATAGCAAGAGATCGAAATGGCAAGTTGGTTGGCAATTTTAGTCGGTGGTGCGTTTGGTGCGTTGTTGCGTTATGGCACGATTCAGGGCATTCAGCAAGTGTTGGGCAAGGGCTTTCCTTACGGTACCTTGACGGTGAATGTGTTGGGTTCATTTGCCCTAGGGTATTTAGCATTTTATTTTGGGCAGCGCGATTTATTGGCAAGCGCTTGGTATCGTGGTTTGGCCGTAGGGGTGTTGGGAGCTTTTACTACCTTCTCCACTTTTTCTTTAGATACAGTTAATTTGCTGGCGCAAGGTGATCTAACTAAGGGGCTGCTCAATATTGGTTTAAATGTTGGCCTTTGTTTACTTGCGGTGAGTTTGGGCATTTTTACTGCGAAAGGCTTTTGATATGATGCGTTTTTGCTTAATCAAAATGGATAAAAAAGCATGTTGGATCCTAAGCGCTTAAGAAATGAACTTGATGAAGTAGCGCAGCAATTAGCAAGACGTGGTTTTAAGTTAGATGTTGCAGCCTTGCGTGACCTAGAAAGTCGCCGTAAAACCTTACAAACCCGCACAGAAGAATTACAAAATCAACGTAACACGCAATCTAAGTCCATTGGACAAGCCAAAGCGCGGGGTGAAGATACCGCGCCTTTATTAGCAGAGGTTGCTAAGCTCGGTGACCAATTAAGAATGGCTGAACAGGGTTTAATCGAAGTTCAGAATGAGCTTGAAGCCTTGTCCTTAGGTTTGCCGAATATTCTGGATGCTTCCGTGCCGGATGGTGCGAGTGAAGATGAAAATGTTGAAGTACGTCGTTGGGGCGAGCCAACGGCTTTCCATTTTACCCCTAAAGATCATATTGAGTTAGGTCTGCCGAATGGTTGGATGGATTTTGAAGCCTCTAGCAAGTTGACTGGCGCACGTTTTGTGGTGTTACGCGGTGCGATGGCACGCCTACATCGTGCGTTGATTCAATTTATGTTGGATACGCATACCACGCGGCATGGTTATCGTGAAGTATATGTGCCTTATATGGTCAATGCTGAAAGTTTACGCGGTACGGGACAATTGCCAAAGTTTGAAGAGGACTTGTTTAAGCTCAATAACGAGCAAGGGTATTATTTGATTCCAACCTCTGAAGTACCCGTTACCAATTTAGTACGTGACACTATTTTGGAGGCGGCGGAGTTACCGCTGAAATATACCTGTCATACGCCGTGTTTTCGCTCCGAAGCGGGTTCACATGGTAAAGATACACGGGGTTTGATTCGCCAGCATCAATTCGAGAAAGTCGAAATGGTGCTAATTGTTAAACCAGAAGACTCTTGGGCTGCTTTGGAGGCGATGACCCAGCACGCCGAAACGATTTTGCAAACATTAGGTTTGCCGTATCGTGTGTTAGCGTTATGTGCAGGGGATGTCGGTTTTTCTGCTGCCAAGACTTATGATCTTGAGGTATGGCTGCCGGGTCAGAATAAATATCGCGAAATCTCTTCTTGCTCTAATACCCTAGATTTTCAGGCCAGACGTATGCTAGCGCGTTATCGTAATCCCGCAACGGGCAAGCCTGAGTTAGTACACACCTTAAATGGCTCTGGTGTTGCGGTAGGACGTGCTTTAGTTGCGATTGTCGAAAACTATCAAGAAAGTGATGGGCGCATTCGCATTCCTGAAGCCTTGCGCCCCTATATGAATGGTATGGATTATTTGGTTTGAAACGTGCCCTGCTTAGTTTGATCCTACTAAGCTTCGGCTTAGTAGCTTGTATGTCTTCGCCGCCAGCGACAGACGAACTACCCCTACCTTATGTCATCTATATTAATGATATTCCCCTTCGAGTCGCGATCTTCGATGACGTAGCAAGTCGTCAACAGGGATTAATGGAGGTAACTTATCTGCCTGAATCGTCGGGTGGCTTATTTATGTATGACAAACCTAATATGGTTAGTTTTTGGATGAAAAACACCCCCATGCCCTTAGATATGTTGTTTTTTAACGCGCGACGTCAGCTCATTCAAATTGCTCAGAATACACAGCCCTGTATGGTAGATGATTGCCCGCTATATCAAGCAGCTAATACACAATATGTTGTTGAAGTGCCCGCTGGCTTTGTCGCAGCAAACCATATTAAGCTTAATGCTATTTTAACAATTGATTAATTGTATTTATTCTGATTTATGATAATAAATTAATGTCTTGTTCCATGAACCTCGCATAGTACTACCTATACTAAGATAAGCTGAAAAATATCAGTTTTGTACGTAATTGATATAAACGTTTTTGAATTGAAGTGTCGATATGTAGGAGATTAAACTATGCATAAAATTCCAGTTGTATTAGTATCAATTTTGTCTATTGCTGCTTTGTCAGCTTGTAGCACCACATCAGCCCGCATTACCAAAACGGCCTCTAAAACCCCACCACGCTTAATTATCGAAAAAGATAAAAAAAGCGAAGGCGATATTCATCCCATGAATTTAGCTTGGGATAAAGTCGATAATTTTGGCGCTGTACCGGCTTCTCTTCAGAAGCAAGGTGATAGTGACTGTAAAGCTGCAAACTTTACTAAGGCTGTCGGTTATCATCCAAAAGCAGAAGATGTTCAAGGCAAGCCTATTCCAGGCGGCGCATTCTTGTGTGATAAATAACATATAACTATTAAAATTAAGATAGAAGCCCTAAAAAAGTTTCTATCTTTCACTCAGTAAAACCATTAGAATCCGACAGGTATAGTTCTATCTATAATGAATCTATTATTTTATATGCTGTTGAATAACCAATCGGGAGATTGATGATGAAGCGAAAATTATTAGCTACGCTAGTAGCTACTTTCTCTTTAGCAGCGGGAGCTGCTAGTGCTGCCCCTAGCTCGGTAGCAACGATTACGTCTGTTACAGGGCAAGTGATCATTGAAAATGCTGAGGGTGTGCGTAGCTTAGCTAAAGCTGACATGAGTTTGGCGGAAGGCTCAAACGTGATTGTATTAGAAAATGGCAAAGTAGGTTTGCAATACCAAGCTAGCCAATGCAAGATCAACCACGATAATAACTCTTTAGTAGCTATTTCTGAAAAAGCACAGTGCGCTGCTAGTAAGAAGGTTTCTGTGGGTCAAGCAGGTAGACGTCCACAACCCACTAATAATGCATTCAATAATGCTTTAAGGGGAGCGGGTCGTAGCAATGGTGCGCTGGGTGGAGTGTCTGGTGGTGTGGCGACCGGAGGTGTTGTGGGAGGTGTCTCTACCACGACTATGATGGCAGCTCTGGGTGGTGTAGCCGCAGCAGCCTCAGTCGCAGCTGCTGGTAGCACCAATGACCTGAGACATTGTTATGACAAAAATGGCCCAGAACCTAGCTGCCCTAACTATATTCCACCTAAAACCCCTTAAATAATGTATAAAGGCCTAGATAAATATTATTTAGGCCTTTCTTATTGTAGGTTCCGGTCATGATTTAAAGGAGTTGAAGAAGCGTCTTTCGATACAGGTTCCAATGACTTTGTCATGAATCTCGATAGACTTAGAAAAACAGATCGTCTTGCGTGCTAGACGTTTAATCCAAATCCTCAAATTCAGGTTTTGCCGTTCAATGCTTTGTGTGTAGCGCTTAGTGATTAAATGCTTATCTTCAGGCAATAAACGCTCATAAGCGCCCCAATCATCCGTGCAATACAATGCCAGTTTGAAAGGTGTCAACCGTTCCAAGAGTTGCTTCAAGGTG
>NZ_AQVE01000033.1 GCF_000371925.1 Thiolinea disciformis DSM 14473
ATAGCACCTTGAAGCAACTCTTGGAACGGTTGACACCTTTCAAACTGGCATTGTATTGCACGGATGATTGGGGCGCTTATGAGCGTTTATTGCCTGAAGATAAGCATTTAATCACTAAGCGCTACACACAAAGCATTGAACGGCAAAACCTGAATTTGAGGATTTGGATTAAACGTCTAGCACGCAAGACGATCTGTTTTTCTAAGTCTATCGAGATTCATGACAAAGTCATTGGAACCTGTATCGAAAGACGCTTCTTCAACTCCTTTAAATCATGACCAATTATTTATCATATCTTCAAAGATGCTCTAAAAAAATTACAAAAACCGGAATCCTAGAGGGGCGCATAATAAATGAAAGCTTAGAAAAAATGAGAACCGCTGAGATTTATATATCAGCATGTTATCTAACGAAACAGTATTCTAGCTGTTCAACTCATAACTAAAAAATGAAATATTGGGCTAATATTGTTTTTTACTTGATAGCTGCTTTTAGTGGTTATGGTGTGGCAAGTATTTTTTCCCTCGAACTATCTCTTTATGATCTGCCCCACTACGGTATGGGAATTACATTTGTAATAGCTTTACGCTCATTCTTTCTCGTTAATGTTAGAACAAAAAAAGGCTTTTATTATTTTGCTGTATTCAGCAGTTTCTTAGGAGTAGTATTGTCAATTATTAGCGCTTCTTTCAGCATTGTTGAAGGCATTAAAAATATCATAACACCAGAATATTATTATATAATAGTTATTTCAGTAATTGGATCAACTTTACTGTTGTTAATGACAAGCATTTATTATCTCAATAAAACCTAACAATTATGTCGACGGCGGACGTGGTAAAAGCCCGAAAATCCAACCGCCGCGCCCGTCACACAAGATGTTAGGCTGTAGAAAAGCCCTATTTTTTAGGAAGATTAGCTTTATAAGCAATTGATTTGTAATAAGCAAAAATTCAGTTTTAAGTTTTCTACAGCCTGTTATAACTCGCAACGACCTATTACGAACAAGTTCACTTATAACTGAACTTCATGTTCATGATGAGCAATAATATTTTACTGATTTTAATCTGCTGAGTGTACCTTTATCAACGGCGAACGTGGTGAAAGACAGCTCTTAACTCCGTTACTTGTGTCCTGTCTTGCAGAGCTGATTTTCCTAAAAACTGCTTTATGAAAGACCTCTATTAAACACCCATAAAAAAAAAGAGGCTGTTGAAAAACAGCCCCCGATAAAACTCAAGCGTCAACGCCTAAATTTATTGTACCGTTACATCAGTATCCAAGGCCGCCATATCGTCAACCACTTCAGCCGCTTCTGGCTCTTGCACGGCTGCCATGTTGTCAGCGACACAATTATCAATAAATGTTTGTTTATTCGCAGCGTCAATTTGATCTTCTTCAGCAAATTGTGCGCAAGCGGTTTCAACCTGATCTTCGACAGAACCAACAGCCTCTAAACTCGCTTGCTCTTCAATAGCATCCACTGCTGCATCGGCCTGAACCCCATCAAAAGCGGTAGCATCTGCTGGTACACCAGCTGCTACGACTGGTTGACCTGCTTGCTCTTGCGCTGCGGCCATACCTTCGGCAATGGTCGCATCGTCGACAGCTTCCAGATTAGGCAGTGCTGTGACTGGCATTGCTTCAACCGCTTCTGCACTGGCTTCTGCCACCGACTCTAAGGGTTGTGCCGCACGAACATTCGAAGCCGCCGCTAAGCCCAATACCAAAAATAAAGTGGCTATAGCAGATTGTTGTAATTTCATACCTGTTACCTTTGTAAATTCTAATCAGCCCTGTTTACTTCTCAGAATACCCAAAGGTATTCTGTCAGACAGCACTACTTTACACTGGCGAAGCTTAGCGCCACTTTAAGGCGATGTTCAGGGTTAAACTTTTCCGACGGACTGCTCACGCGCTATCGCACGATGGCCAATATCTGGGCGGCAATACATATCCTGCCATTGAATGGCCTTCACTAATTGATAAGCCTGTTGTTGTGCCTCGGTAACACTGTGCCCTAAGCCCACTGCACATAAGACCCGCCCCCCTTGAGTCACGACTTGCGTATCCTTAAGCTGTGTGCCTGCATGAAAAACCTTACCCGCTAATTGAGCAGCTTGCTCTAAACCACTAATCACATCGCCCTTGCGATAAGCATCCGGATAACCGCCAGCCGCTAACACTACCCCCAAAGCAGCACGACTATCCCACTGCACTTGAACCTTATCTAAGCGCTTATTCAAAGCTGCTTCCAACAGATCGACTAAATCGGATTGCAAACGCATCATAATCGGCTGGGTTTCGGGGTCACCAAAGCGACAATTGAACTCCAATACCTTTGGCACACCTTGCGGATCAACCATAATGCCAGCATACAAAAAGCCAGTATAAGGAACCCCATCGACACTCATGCCTTTCACGGTCGGCTCAATCACCTCGCGCATAATACGCTCATGCATGTCAGGCGTAACCACGGGTGCGGGTGAATAAGCCCCCATGCCACCAGTGTTCGGCCCTGTATCGCCTACATCACGCGCCTTATGGTCTTGTGAGCTAGCCATAGGCAGAATGTTTTTGCCATCGACCATCACAATAAAGCTGGCTTCTTCCCCATGCAAAAATTCCTCAATGACCACACGATGTCCCGCATCGCCAAACGCATTACCCGCTAACATATCCCGCACGGCAGCCAAGGCTTCAGCTTCGGTTTGCGCCAAAATAACGCCCTTCCCTGCTGCCAAACCATCTGCCTTGATCACAATCGGCGCGCCCTTTTCACGAATATAGGCTTCTGCTTGGTTCAAATCGGTAAAAACACCATAAAAAGCGGTAGGAATGTGGTGACGTGCCAGAAAATCCTTGGCAAACGCCTTAGAGCCTTCTAGTTGGGCAGCTTGCTGCGTAGGGCCAAAACAGCGTAAGCCAGCGGCGCGAAAAGCATCGACTACCCCCTTCACTAGAGGGACTTCAGGGCCAATGACTGTTAAGTCAATCTGCTCTATTTGCGCCAACTGCACTAAGGCTGGTACATCGTCGACTGCTACCTGTGCATTTCTCACCTTCGCTTCCAAGGCCGTACCCGCATTACCAGGGGCGACTAACACTTCGGTCACACGTGTTGATTGCGCTAACTTCCAAGCCAAAGCATGTTCGCGCCCGCCACTGCCTACCACTAAAATCTTCATTTGACACTCCCGCCCAACCGAGCTTGGCTGTAAAAACCGCTCATTAAACCAGATTAAGCTTGGGTTTCAACCATGATTGACCGATAAGCGGAAGAAAACGTCATAACTGCCCTAAAAACATTGTCTGAAAACTAACAAAGCGCGAAATAAGCCATTAACCCAATCCTTAGCAGCCCTTGACATACTTAGTAGAGCCTCATGCGCCTAGACAATCAGAACCACTTATCGCGAGCTAAGCTCTTTTTGGGGTTTATTCTCGCATTAAGCTTGAGTGCCTGTGATGAAGAAGGGGAAGGATTAACCGAATCCACGCCACCTTTAACCGAAAGGCCCGTGGCGACCTTATACTTGATAAAACCCAAGCCTGATACCAGTTTAGTACCTTGCTATCAGGGTGCTGATCCGAGTTCAACCTTAGTGACTCATTTAAAATCGGGCGATATCGTAAGCCTAGTCGCACTGGAAGAAGGATTACTCCAACGTGGCTCTGAATTTTGGCTGCATGTTTATCCCAAACTTAGCCATCGTCCCAGTTGCTATGTTAATACACGAAGTTTAGTGCCCTATCGCTAAACAGATTAGCTCAGTCAGCTAATTCTTGCTTTTGAACACAAACCTATACGAGGGTAGGAAATGCAAAGGGTGGATAAGGCATTGACAAATTATTGAGTGCTATCTGTGCATTAATACGCGCCTGCTCTAATGCACTGTCCGCACCACGATTCAAATAAGCTAAACCGTGTCGCTCCACACTATCCGCGAAATTCGGTTGAATTTGCCCTAATAATCCACCTACTAGCTTAGTTTCAGGTGGAGTCGTCGGTGGCACTGCGGGTAATTTAATATTATTCCCTGGCGCACCTCTCACAAAATCATCCACATAGCCCCCCAACGCCCTACCAATACCCCCTAAAAGTGAAGCCCCCAGTGAACTAAAGAAAGGCGTATCCTGCATGGCTGTCACAATATCGCCATCCACCTGATAATTTGTAATCAAGGCATTGGCTTTTGCTTCTGCATTAGGGATGCTATTAAAAATACGGTCGGGCATACCGGCTGGATTAAAGGTTGTGGCACGCACATCATTCTGTAGTGCAGCATAATTAGCCAAAGAGCCCCCCAAGGAAAGCCCAGTCAACTCCATACGAGGCGCCCCGACCGCATGTTTTAATTGCTGTGTTAGCGTATCTGCTTGCGTGTATTGAGGCGACAGGATGCCGAGCAGATTGGTCACATTAGCGACCATATCCCGCCCTAAGTCATCGGTGCCACGAAACGCTAATACATATTGGCCTGCGCGATTTTGATAAATAGCCGAATCAAGTCCCGTGTTAGGATCACTCATCAGGGCGGTATCAATACCCATAGCCTGCAACTCGTTTTGATCCAACTTGCGCGCTCCCACCGGCAAGGGGCTAGCATAGGGCGATGCACCTTGATACACATGCGAGCTAAATAAGCTCATCTCTTTCATATGCAACATCTGGTTCAACACATTCAGCGCAACAACCAAATGTTGCTTCGCTGGGTAGGATGCTGGAACATTCAATGCCTGCTGCCCTTGTGACAAGACCAGCTCCGCTTGCTCCCTGACCTGCCGATAGGGACTGTCGTAGACATTCACTACATTCGGATCATAGGAGAATCCAGAAGCTGGACTACCAAAAGAGGGGGCAAACTGGTTAAAAGGGGTTATTAGACCAGGCTGAGTAGGGTTAAAGAAGCTATTGATAGAACTAGACATCGTCTCATCCTATGAAGTAAATGACTAAAAGCCTCTGCAAAAACCAGAAGCCTATTAGCCTCATCATTCCTGAGTCGTTATTCGCTAGAAACCCTTGTATTTATGAATGGAGCATTTTATAGCATCAACGGCGAAATCATTTAGCTAAAACAAATCATTATAAATCTATTATTTTTATTAATTATATTTTTAGCTGTATTATAACCGATGCCTTAACAAAGCGAATAATACAGAGCTTAGGCTTGAGATTAAAGCCTAAGCTATAGGCTTAACTATTTACTCTAATTGCTCATGCTTAAATAGGCTGAGATAAATTAAAATCATTGCACCCAAAGTAATAGCAATATCGGCCACATTGAAAGTGGCGAAGTGATAATTATCCATCACAAAAGGGATATCAAAATATACATCAATAAAATCGATAACCTTGCCATATAATAAGCGGTCAATCATATTACCAATAGCACCACCCACAATCATGGCCAACGCAATCGCTGCCCAGATGGCATGTTTCGAGAGTTTACGCATCCAATTGATAATAAATACTGAAACAACGCCCGCTAATATCACTAAAAACCAACGACCTAAATCACCGGTGCCTGAGCCAATACTAAATGCCACACCATAGTTATAGGCTAAAGTCATGTTTAAATGCGGAAATACCTCGACTGGAACACCATGGGTCAAAGACGCTTCCGCCATCCACTTAGTCAGTTGATCAATAGCTACCACAACCGCAGAAATCCAAAGCCATGACAAGAGGCCGCGACTTTGTCCAGAATCACTCAGACTGCTTAGATTAAGCATACTGACGATCCTCACCGGTACCCTCAATATTGCTAATACAACGCCCACAAAGCTCTGGGTGCTCAGCATGAGTCCCTACATCAGGCACATGATGCCAACAGCGTGTGCATTTTGCGGCTGTAGCTACCTGAGCCAAGCCTTGTAAGCCGTCCACGAGATTTTCTGCATTTGCGGGCGCTAGGCCATTATGTAAACGTGCTTGAGAGGTAATGAAAACAAACTTCAGCTCATCCCCTAGCTTCGCCAGTGCTTTGCCCTGTTCACTCTCCGCAGCACAATACAAATCCACCTCAGCCTCTAAGCTAGAACCGATATGGCCTGCAATGCGCAAATTCTCAAGCTGTTTACTCACTGCTTCCCGTGCTACAAAAATATGCTCCCAATCGCTAGCAGATACGTGATCACTTGCCGCTAGCGCGAATAAGCCATCGTACCACTGCATAAAGAGCACATACTTTTCGCTCTCACCAGGCAGGTACTGCAACACTTCTTCCGCCGTAAAACTCAAAATTGGACACATCCAACGCAACATCGCACGCAAAATATGCCAAGCCGCCGTTTGTGCAGAGCGCCGTCCAAGGCTATTCGCTTGCATGGTGTATTGGCGATCTTTGGTAATGTGCAGGAATAAACTACTCATTTCCACCGAGCAGAATTTCTGAATTTCCTGCGAAACCAAATGGAATTGATAACGATCATAGGCTGATACAATGCGTTGCTGCGCTTCATAAGCCTGTGCTACGGCCCAACGATCTAAAGCCAGCATCTCTTGGGACGCAACGACATCCTTGGCAGGATCAAAATCACCTAAATTAGCCAATAAAAAACGAGCGGTATTACGAATCCGACGATATGCTTCGGTATTACGCTTGAGAATTTCATCCGAGAGTGTCATTTCGCGGCTGTAATCAGCCGAGGCAATCCACAAACGCAGGATATCTGCGCCGAGTTTATTCATAATATCTTGCGGTTCGATGCCATTGCCTTTCGACTTAGACATCTTTTCGCCTTTGGCATCCACGGTAAATCCATGGGTCAATACCGCTTTATAAGGTGCAAAACCGTGCATCGCGACCGACGTCAGAATCGAGGAATGGAACCAGCCACGGTGCTGATCCGAACCCTCCAAATACATATCGGCAGGAAAACGTAATTCAGGACGTGTTTCTAAGACTGAGAAATGCGTCGTTCCCGAATCAAACCAAACATCTAAGGTATCCGGTACTTTGATGTAATGATCCGCATCCGCACCCAGTACTTCCGCTTTATCCAAAGCAAACCAAGCATCAATCCCACCCTGCTCAATCCTTTGCGCCACCGTTTCAATCAGCACTTCGGTATTTGGATGCAATTCACCCGTTTCTTTGTGAATAAATAGTGCAATCGGCACACCCCAAGTCCGTTGGCGTGAGATACACCAATCGGGGCGATTGGCAATCATTCCCTCAATACGTGCTTGTCCCCAATCAGGCACCCACTGTACTTTCTGAATAGAATCTAAGGTTTGCTGACGTAAACCAAGCTTATCCATGCTTACAAACCACTGCGGCGTAGCGCGGAAAATCAAGGGTGTTTTATGACGCCAGCAATGAGGATAACTGTGTTTAAATTTGCTGGAAGCTAAGAGACTCCCATGCTCCTTTAGCACTTCAATCACATGCGGATTGACTTTATGCACCGACTCGCCCGCAAAATATTGAATGCTGGCTTGGAAGCTACCATCATCCAATAAAGGATTTCCAACCGGCAAACCATAGCGCTGCCCCACTACAAAGTCTTCCTGACCATGTGCAGGAGCGGTATGGACAGCACCAGTACCGGCATCCAAGGTTACATGCTCGCCCAAAATTACCGGCACTTGCTTAGCCAAAAAAGGATGTTGCAGCAGTAAGCCTTCTAACTCAGCACCTTTAGCAGTTGCTAAGACCTGAAAGTCTTCAATACTTGCACGCTTCATCACATCGGCTAGTAAGCCCTCCGCCACGATGACACGCTCAGTACCGGCTTGCACAACGACATAATCTAGCTCAGCATTTAAAGCGACCGCTTCATTCGAGGGCAAGGTCCAAGGCGTGGTCGTCCAGATAATGACACTAACCGCACCTTCGCCTTTAGCATTCGGCATCTTCGCTAATAAGACGGCTTCATCGATCACGCGGAAACGCACATCAATCGAATACGATTGCTTATCTTCGTATTCCACTTCTGCTTCTGCCAAGGCCGAGCCACAATCGGTACACCAATGCACCGGCTTCGCACCCTTATACATATGCCCACTGAGTGCAATCTTACCCAAAGCCCGCACAATACCGGCCTCGGTATGGAAATTCATCGTGAGATAAGGATTATCCCAGTCGCCAATCACCCCTAGACGCTTGAAATCGCGACGCTGAATATCGATTTGTTCACTCGCAAATTGGCGGCAAGCCTTGCGAAATTCGACTGCCTCCACTTTGACACCCACACGTCCAATCTTATCTTCGACTTTTTTCTCGATGGGTAAACCGTGGCAATCCCAACCCGGCACATAAGGCGCATCAAAACCCGCCATGGTACGGCTTTTAACAATAATATCTTTAAGGATTTTATTGACGGCGTGGCCTAAATGAATCGCGCCATTGGCATAAGGAGGGCCATCGTGCAGTATGAATTTGGGGCGACCGAGCGCCTTCTGGCGCAGTTTATGATACAGGTCGTCACCTTCCCATTGCTTTAGCATCTCAGGCTCACGCTTAGCCAAATCTCCACGCATGGGAAATTCTGTGCTGGGTAGGTTGAGCGTATGCTTATAATCCGTCATCGTGCTATCCTATTGACTATTGTTGACGCAGTTTCGCAGACGGCGAAGAATACCAAGTTTTCCAATAAAAACCGATAATTTCCGTGTGCCAAAGCTAGATTCAACGTAAAATTTAGAAAAACGGATAGAGCAATTAAGTTACTAATAGCAGCTCCGTTTTATCTCGGGCACCCATCTTCAGGATTATTTAATGAAAAAGCTAACTATCCACGTAAAAGTGGCACTTTTACTATTAGGTGTTTCTTTAACCGCCACCCCAGTTCTCGCAGAGAAATTAAGCAATTCTGCGAATAAAGACAGTAAATTGACGCTGGAAACCACCCCAGCAACAACTACGACCGATACCACGAACAAAAACCAACGTGAAGCCTTAAAAGATGCGGTGGTACACGTGTATGTGGTCAAGCATACCTATAGCAAATTGTCACCTTGGAATTCCAGCACCGAAAAAGGCTCAGGCTCTGGTTTGATTATTGAAGGGGGCTTGATTTTAACAAATGCCCATGTTGCCTCTGATGCAACGTTTCTTGAAGTGCAACGTCACGGTGAAACCGAGCGGCATGAAGCCGAAGTAGTTTATATTTCGCACGAATCGGATTTAGCCTTATTGCGTCCACGCGAAGCCGAACTTTATAAAGCCATTAAACCCTTAGAACTAGGCGAGCTACCCAAGACCCAACAAGAAGTCGAAGTGTATGGTTTTCCGGTGGGGGGTAATACCTTAAGTATTACGCGCGGCGTGGTGTCACGGGTCGAAAAACAAAACTATGTGCATACTGGCGAAAATTTGATGGCAATTCAAATTGATGCCGCGATTAACTTTGGAAATAGCGGCGGCCCCGTCATTTCTGAGGGCAAAGTTGTCGGGGTTGCCATGCAATCGGCACTCATGACTGAAAATATTGGTTATATTATTCCAACGCCGATTATTCGCCATTTCTTGGATGATATTAAAGATGGGAAGGATGATGGCTTTGGTTTCCCTGGTTTTCTGGTTCAATCGACCGAGAACCCTGCTATGCGTAATAAATACGGCTTGACGGATAAGCAAAGTGGTATTTTAGTCCACAAAATTTACCCCCAATCACCTGCGGACGGGCAATTAAAAGTGGGCGATATTTTAACCTCGATTGACGGGCAAACCATTCAAAATAATGGCACTGTCGAGTTCCGCCCAGGTGAGTATATTGATTACACTCATTATATCGATATTCACCAACTGGGTGAGCAGCTTAAACTTGGTATACTGCGTGATGGGCAACCGATGGAGGTGGCTTTAACCTTAGACAGGCCGGGTAATGACTTCCTACTGATCAAACCCAATCAATACGACAAACAACCCACCTATTTTATCTTTGGTGGCTTTGTGTTTATGCCATTGAACCAAGATGTATTGGATAGTATTGATCCAGCGCCCGATGCTTTAGCAGCCTTATCCGATCAAGCTCCCACAGCAGATTACCGTGAGCCTGTGCTAATGGCTAAGGTTTTACCGGCTGATATTAATAAAGATCATCACCATGATAGTGGTCTATTGATTCAAAAAGTCAACGGGGTGCCCTTCCCAGATTTCAAAACGTTTTATGAGAAAATTCAATCGTCTACTGATCGTTTCATTACCTTAGAAGCAGATGATGGCTATCAAGTCGTGATTGACCGCGCCGAAGCACAGGCCAAGCAGCCCGATATTCTACTACGCTACGGTATTAATGCGGATCGCTCTAAAGATTTAATGGTGACACCGAAAGATGGCAGCTCGATGGCTGAAAAACCTACTAATGAGGCAGCAACAGCTACCCGAACCACCAATGCAGCCAGCACGGTAACGCCTGCCGTAATGCCTAAGGGAGAGCAAAAGCTATAAATGCCAATTCGTTTACTGCCCGAACACTTAATCAATCAAATCGCCGCTGGTGAGGTGGTTGAACGCCCTGCTTCGGTCATTAAAGAATTATTGGAAAATGCTTTCGATGCGGGCGCGACTCGCATCGAAATCGATATAGACCAAGGTGGCTTAAAACGGATGCGTATTCGTGACAATGGCTGTGGCATTCCCAAAGATGAATTAGCCCTAGCCTTAAGTCGCCACGCGACCAGCAAAATCAGCACCTTAGATGATTTAGAGCAGGTGACTAGCCTCGGCTTTCGCGGCGAAGCTTTACCCAGTATTGCCTCGGTGGCACGCCTAAGCCTTGCTTCCTGTTCTAATACCGAAAAACAAGGCTGGATTATCGAGTCGGATCATGGCGGTATGCTCAGTTCACCTGCACCGGTTGCTCAAGCCACCGGAACGAGTATTGAAGTCCATGACTTATTTTTTAATATTCCTGCACGGCGCAAATTCCTCAAATCTGAGAAAACCGAATTTGCCCATATTGAAGAAACCGTGCGCCGCCTAGCCTTAAGCCGCTCTCAGGTTCAAATTGCGCTACGCCACAATCAAAAACCGGTTTTACAACTGCGCCAAGCGCAACAACGTAGTGACGCTGAACAACGTTTAGCTGAACTATGTGGCGCTCCTTTTGTTGAGCAAAGCCAATATTTAGACTATGAGGCGGTGGGATTGCGCTTATGGGGTTGGGTAGGCTTGCCGACCTTTTCGCGCTCCCAAGCCGACCTACAATATTTTTATGTGAATGGCCGCTTTGTACGCGATAAATTACTCAGTCATGCGATTCGTCAAGCCTACCACGATGTGCTGTATCACGGGCGGCATCCTGCTTATGTACTTTACTTGGAGCTAAACCCGCAGCTAGTCGATGTAAACGCGCACCCGACTAAACAAGAAGTACGTTTCCGTGAAGGCCGCTTAGTCCATGACTTTATCTTCCGCACCCTTCACCAAGCCTTAGCAGATGTTCGCCCAGGTGATGTGGCAGCACCCACGCAATTGGCTCCTCCTTCACCGCACTTAGTAGCTGATCCTAGCTTGCTGAATGCGGCAGAAGCAACTACCACAACGCCTACCCTTAACCCGTATGTCTATCGAGCCGATGCGCAAAATCGCTTGCACATGCCAGTCCGTGAAACCTTACAGGCTTATGGACAGTTATATGGCGTAAAACACGAGCCTAGCGCTTATCCGAGTTTAGCGAGTGAGGAGCTTACTACTAGCGATATGCCGCCCTTGGGTTTTGCAATTGCTCAATTGCATGGCATTTATGTGTTGGCACAGAATGCACACGGTTTGGTCATTGTGGATATGCATGCTGCTCACGAGCGCATTACCTATGAGCAGCTAAAAACCAGTATGCAAGCGGATGCCTTACGCTCTCAGCCTTTATTAATGCCGCAGAGTTTACATGTGAGCCGAAAAGAGGCCGATCAAGCTGAAACTTATCAACAGTTTTTCCACCATTTGGGTTTTGACCTAGGGCGTATCGGCTTGGAAAAGCTGGTCATTCGTGCTGTGCCGAGTCTCTTAAAAGATTCTGATACTGAACGTTTGGTGCGTGATGTCCTAGCCGACTTCATTACCTATGGCTCCAGTCAACGTATTGAAAACGCAATGAACGAAATTCTCGCCACCATGGCCTGTCATGGCTCGGTGCGCGCCAATCGTAAACTCAGTATTCCCGAAATGAATGCTTTGTTGCGCGATATGGAGCGCACGGAACGCAGTGGGCAATGCAATCATGGCCGCCCTACTTGGACACAAATGAGCCTCGATCAAATCGATAAATTATTTATGCGTGGGCAATAGATGGAACAACGCCCTAAAGCCATTTTCCTCATGGGAGCGACTGGAACGGGCAAAACCGATCTTGCGGTTGCCCTACGTGAACACTTGCCGGTCGAAATTATTAGTGTCGACTCCGCGTTAGTATTCAAGGATATGAATATTGGCACGGCAAAACCCGATGCAACCCTCTTACAGCGTGCCCCCCATCGTTTAATAGACTTTCTTGATCCAGCACAATCCTATTCCGCAGCCGAATTTCGTACCGATGCCTTGCGTGAAATGGTTGATATTACTGCACAAGGCCGTATTCCTTTATTGGTTGGCGGCACTTTTTTGTATTTTCGCGCACTCGAACAAGGTTTATCGGAATTACCTTCGGCTGATCCAGTGATACGCGCTCGTCTTGAAGCGGAAGCCGTAGAACATGGCTGGCTTACATTGCATGAGCGCTTGCAGCAGATTGACCCTGAAGCGGCAGCACGTATTCATCCTAATGATCCGCAACGTTTACAGCGTGCGTTAGAAATTTATGAGCTAACCGGACAGACCTTAACGGTGATGCAGCAACTGCAACACCAAGCCGCCTGCCCTTATGACATTTACAAACTTGCTTTATTGCCAGCGGATCGTGAATGGTTGCGTGAACGGCTCGCATTACGTTTTGATAAGATGCTCGAACAGGGTTTAATCGACGAAGTCAGAGCGCTATATGAGCGTGGAGACCTGCATATTGGCCTCCCAGCGGTGAGATCGGTGGGTTATCGGCAAATTTGGGAGCATTTTGAGGGGAAAATAGACTACCCTACAATGCGTAATCATGCTATCGTCGCGACTAGACAGCTTGCTAAACGCCAACTGACGTGGCTGCGTTCTGAATCTGGGCTGAACTCTCATCAAGCAGAGAATGTTCACCTTCCATCGGTGATCCAGCAACTATTAGCGTTTAATAGCGGATAAGCGGACATGTCCGATAAGCTGATGTTTTTACAACATGACGAAACTGATAGACTTTTAACCTGAGTGAAAAACGGACTGGTTGGATTATCCAGACCATAACAAAACCACACCCCCGATAATTTTAGGAGAACAACCCAATGTCGAAAGGGCACACGTTACAAGAACCCTTCCTGAATGCGCTGAGAAAGGAACGGATTCCCGTCTCTATCTATCTGGTAAACGGTATAAAATTACAAGGTCATGTCGAGTCTTTTGATCAGTTTGTTGTTTTATTGGGAAATACGGTCAGTCAATTGGTTTATAAACACGCTATTTCAACGATTGTTCCCGCTCGTCCCATTAAACTGAATTTGACTACAGAGTAATAACAAGACTTTGGAATTATTCGAACGTCCAGATTCTGGCGACAACGCAGTTTTAGTTCAGATAGCTTTTAAAAACGACGATACGCCACATGATGAACGCGAATTCACTGAATTGGCTCGCTCAGCCGGTGCTCAGATAGTAGCTCTGATCACCGGCTCAAGGCAGCGTGCGGATTCGCGCTATTTTGTTGGTGAAGGCAAAGCCGAAGAAATTCGCGACTGTGTCAAAACCTTCCAAGCCGATCTGGTGATTTTTGATCACAATCTTACACCTGCCCAAGAACGTAATCTTGAAAAACTCTTTGAGTGCCGCGTACTCGATCGCACAGGCTTAATTCTAGATATTTTCGCTCAACGGGCGCGTAGCCATGATGGCAAGCTGCAAGTGGAATTAGCGCAGCTTAAACATATGTCAACCCGTTTAGTTCGTGGCTGGACGCACTTAGAGCGCCAAAAAGGCGGGATTGGTTTACGTGGACCTGGTGAAACCCAACTCGAAACTGACCGTCGTCTCTTAGCGGTTCGTATCAAACAAATCAATAAGAAGCTCGAAAAAGTTCAAAACCAGCGCGAACAAGGCCGCCAATCGCGCAAAAAAGCCGAAGTTCCCACCGTCTCCTTAGTAGGTTATACCAATGCAGGCAAATCCACGCTCTTCAATGCTTTAACCCAAGCCGATGTTTATGCGGCTGATCAATTATTCGCAACCCTAGATCCCACGCTGCGTAGTATTAAGCTACCGAATCAGCAAGAAATCATTTTAGTCGATACCGTCGGTTTTATACGCCATTTACCGCATGATTTAGTCGCTGCTTTCCGTTCCACTTTGCAAGAAACCGCTGAAGCTGACTTATTGCTGCATGTCATGGATAGCAATGATGAGCAACAGGACTTGTATCGTGAACAAGTGAATGCAGTCATTGAGGAAATTGGTGCAGAAGAAGTGCCACAGATTGAGGTTATGAACAAGATTGATCTCAGTGGCAAAGAACCCTCTATTCTCGAAGCCTCAGGTATACACCCTGCCATTATTTCAGTTTCCGCACAAACTGGCGCTGGTTTACCCGAATTATTGGAGCATTTAGGGCGATACTTTGCGAAAACCATTTTCCAAGGCAAACTGACTTTACCACCACAACACGGGAAATTACGTGCTCATTTATATGCCGAACAAGCAATTTTAGAAGAGCAAATTTCTGAACAAGGCGAATTTGTATTACAGGTCAAGATTGATCAGCGCAAATTAGAACAGTATTTGCAAGAAGCTACACTATCGCTTGAGCAAGTAGCGACTGAAGCACTACCTGCCCTGCTATAAGTCTTAGCCGCGTTTCATCACGTCAAAGAATTCATTATTGTTTTTAGTCTTAGATAGACGATCAAATAATAATTCCATAGCCTCCAACTCATCCATGCTGTGCAAGAATTTGCGCAGTACCCAAAGTGATTGCAACTCTTCTGGCGTGGTGAGTAATTCTTCGCGACGTGTACCGGAGCGATTAATATTGATCGCTGGGAACACGCGCTTTTCCGCAATACGACGATCCAAATGGATTTCCATATTGCCGGTGCCTTTGAATTCTTCGTAGATAACATCGTCCATTTTGGAGCCGGTATCCACTAAAGCCGTGGCAATAATGGTTAGGCTACCGCCTTCTTCGATATTACGTGCCGCCCCGAAAAAGCGCTTAGGACGGTGTAACGCATTGGCATCGACACCACCGGTTAAGACCTTGCCAGAGGAAGGCACCACGGTGTTATAAGCACGTGCTAAACGAGTAATCGAATCCAGCAAAATCACGACATCGCGCTTATGCTCCACCAAACGCTTAGCTTTCTCAATGATCATTTCGGCGACTTGTACATGGCGTGCGGCTGGCTCATCGAAAGTCGAGGAAACCACTTCACCTTGCACCATGCGCGACATTTCTGTCACCTCTTCCGGACGCTCATCGATCAGCAACACGATCAGATAGCATTCGGGATAATTCGAGGTAATACTTTGCGCTATATTTTGCAGCATTAAGGTTTTACCGCCTTTAGGTGGCGCGATAATCAAACCACGTTGACCCTTACCGAAAGGCGCTACAATATCGATAATCCGCGCTGTAATATCCTCACGACTGCCATTGCCACGCTCCATACGCATACGCTCGTCTGCATGTAGCGGGGTTAGGTTTTCGAAGAGGATTTTATTGCGGGCTTGTTCAGGAGATTCAAAATTGATGGTATCGACTTTCAGCAAGGCAAAATAACGCTCATTGTCTTTAGGCGGTCGAATTTTGCCCGTGATCGAGTCGCCGGTACGTAGCCCAAAACGGCGAATCTGACTGGGTGAAACGTAGATATCATCCGCGCCCGCCAGATAGTTAGAATCTTGCGAACGTAAAAAGCCGAAGCCGTCTTGGAGTATCTCCAACACGCCATCACCATAAATATCTTCGCCGCTTTGCGCGTGCGTTTTCAACATTGCGAAAATAATGTCTTGCTTACGAGCGCGCGAAATGCTTTCCACGCCCATAGCCTGAGCCTGCTCGTATAATTCAGCGGTAGGTTTTTTCTTTAATTCAGATAGGTTCATATCAAAGGATTAGATGGTTAATTCGCTAAGTTGCGGACAAGAATAGGTGTTTCGGAAGCTGTCCCACAACAACCGAGATAAAACTTTACCAAAGTAACAAATTCGGACGTTCTAATTTCGGGAACAATGAGAATGGGCTTCGAAGGAATAGACGCGGAACGCATCTACCCCCTGAAGCTAGCATGGACATCGCAATCTGTCCAGTAAAAATGCATTATATAGCAACTACCCGCGTTAAATAACGCGTCATTAGGGTCGGACTTAAACGTTTTGCTCTAAAAATGCTGCTAGCTGCGTTTTTGATAAGGCGCCAACTTTCGTCGCTTCTACAGCACCATCTTTAAATAACATCAAGGTTGGAATACCACGAATACCGTATTTCGGTGGAACTTGGCGATTGTCCTCAATATTCAGTTTAGCCACTTTCACACGGCCAGCATATTCAACAGCGATTTCTTCCAATAAGGGCGCGATTTGCTTGCAAGGGCCACACCATTCTGCCCAATAATCAACTAATACTGGGATATCGGATTTAAGCACGTCCTGTTCAAATGAGGCATCTGACACAGACATAATGTTTTCGCTCACGGATACAATCTCCAAAACGTAGCAAAGTACAATTAATAAATAGCATAGCACGCTGTTACAATAATTTATAACTCAAGCCTGTGGCATCGTCTAGCAAGATGCTAATTTTTATGGCTAATCGCCATAAACCATGCATAAAAAAAGCCCACTATCGTCATAATAATGGGCTTAATAGTAATGATCAGACCTAGGTTTTAGCTTTTTGGCTTATCGGCGTCAGCGTTACTCGCCTTTGGCGCAGCACTAGGAGTGACTTTCGCGGATTCCACAGGCTTCACCGCATCCGCCTTAGGCGCTTCGGGTGTAGTCGCCCTAGGGGCAGCCGACGGAATAATAGGGGCGGCGGCAGGTGCTTCCGGCACAGGAGCTGATTTAGCTGCTTCAAGCTTATTAGGTGCAGCAGGCTTACTATCCTTAGGCTTTTCCGCTTTTGGCACACTAGACTGCACCACAGCTTTCTCGGCCTTTGGCTTATCAGTAGCTTTAGCTTTGGTTTGCTCAGCTTTAGGGGCTGGTTTCTTAGGCTCGTCCTTTTGAGCTTTTGGCTTCTCGGCTTTAGGTTCAGCTTTCTTAACGGCTGGTTTTTCTGCTTTCGGCTTCTCAACCCTAGCTTTCTCAGCAGCCTTCGGCTTTTCCGTTTTAGGCTCTGCCTTTTTTTCAGCCGACTTAGCAACCTTCGCTGGCTTATCTAGGCTTGGCAATTCGGTATAAGGCACAACAGGGGTTGGATCACTCATACGCACTTTGACATAAGTACCAGGCGCATCCTCAATCGCTTTCAGCTTCCCAGCACCTGCTGGACGAGCCGCGACTTGCTGACCGTCTAAACTGCGTACCCAGCGATCCCACTCTGTCCACCAAGAGCCTTCATTAACCTGTGTTGAGGTCAACCAAGCCTCAGCGCTTTCGGGCAATTGATCACTGACACGATAACCATATTTCTTAGCCGCTGGCGGATTAATAATGCCCGCGATGTGGCCAGAGCCACCCAGAATGAAGCGAGTTGGGCCAGAGAATAAGCGTGCCCCCGTATAAGTCGATTTCCAAGGCGCAATATGATCTTCGACCGCAGAAACGAAGCACGCCGGAATATCAATTGCACGTAAATCAATCGGTGTGCCATTAATACTAACACCCTGCGGCTTGCACAAATTGTTGTTCAAATACATATTGCGCAAATACCAAGAGTGCATCTTGGCTGGCATACGGGTGGAGTCTGAGTTCCAATATAACAAGTCAAACGGACGTGGATCATTACCCAGCAAATAATTGTTCACATAGAACGACCAGATCAGATCGTTCGCACGCATCAGATTGAAAGCACCCGACATTTTGCTGCCGTCAAGGTATCCGGCTTCATTCATGGTGCCTTCTAGGGTAGAAATCTGGTCATCATCAATGAATACGCCTAATTCACCCGGATTTTCAAAATTCAGCATGGTTGTGAAGAAGGTAGCGCTTTTAACGCGATTATCCCCTTGAGTCTTCATATACGCCAAACTAGAGGCTAACAAGGTACCGCCGATGCAATAGCCAATAGCATTCATTTCTGTTTCGCCAGTGTCGTATTGAATCGCATCTAGCGCGGTTAGGACACCTTCTTTGACATACGACTCAAACGCAGTATTGGCATAATTTTCATCAGGATTGACCCACGAAATCACATATACGGTATGACCTTGATCCACCAACCATTTCAGCAATGAGTTCTTAGGTTGCAAGTCCATGATGTAGAATTTGTTAATCCAAGGCGGAACAACCAATAGCGGGCGCTTTAAGACTTTTTCAGTGCTGGGGGTATATTGAATCAATTGGAACATGCGATTCTGGAATACCACTTTACCCGGGGTGATCGCTACGTTTTTACCTAATTCAAAGGCCTTGGTGTCGGTCATGCGAATGCGTAATTCGCCTTTGCCGTCTTCCAAATCTTCCAGCATATTCTTTAAGCCGTGTACCAAGTTCGCCCCTTTGGTTTCACGGATTTTTTCTAAGACTGCAGGATTGGTTAAAGCGAAGTTAGTGGGTGATAGTGCATCCAAATAGCGCTCGGTGAAGAACTTTACACGCTCTGCGGTATGTTCATCCAAGCCTTCCACATCACTCACAATGGCACGTAACCACTGTGAGGTTAACAAATACGATTGTTTGATTAGATCAAAAGCGGGATTATTCACCCATTCTTCATGGCTAAAGCGACGATCCCCTTTTTCGGGCTCTACCACCGGCTTTTCAGGACGCTGACCGGCCAAACTCAACATGGCTTGTTGGGTCAATTCCATCGATTTCTGCCAAAAATCAGCACTCGCTTGTATCAATTTTTGTGGATTGGCAGTTACGACACGCATCCATTCGGTATAGGCCTTGGACATGTGCATAGGGTCAAGATTTTTGCCTTCATAAGCCTTGGCAAAACCTTTCATGAGTTCTTCTACTTGCTTGAAATTTTGCTGTAACTCTTTGGCGGCCGCGAAACCTAGGGTATTGACTTCGCTTTGGGTGTTTTGGGACATGCTTCACTTCTCCTTGCTGGTCACTGCGTAGAGTCTGCACTATTTTTTTGCGCAATGCAGCACCTTCATACGATTTTCTATACGGCTTTTCAGTGCGATTAATAAATTACGGGTTAACAGCTAGCCAAGGGTTTCAACAAGCCTAGCGACTACTACGTAACAGACTCTCTATTTGCGCTTTTCGGGCAGGCACTTCCACAGCGGGGAAAAACACACCGAGTGGGGTTTTAACGGGGGGTTTTACCATGACAGCCTCACTCCACGTCTGCCCCCAGTTATTGGTCTTATATTGATACCACTGTTGAGTGGTTTTGCCATCGCGTTCTAAGGCCACCACCCCGACTAACGTCCCCTCACCTTTAGCATTAATATTCACATCGACTAAGTCCAAAAACTCATTACCCCAAGCAGGTTTGTTTAAGGTTTTGGGGAAAGGAATCGATTGACAATCAAATTCGGTAAACCCCTTACGCGTGCGCAATAAGGTATAGCTGCTCCCCGGCCCTTCGCTCATCCACATCGAAAAGAACATCATATTATAGCCTGATGCAGAGCTGGAAATACCTTGCAAGCGCTCCCCTTGTGCCATCGGAATCATGCGCCAAGTACCTTGCGCTGATTGAATAAATAAGACAGTCCCTAGTTTTTCTAAATCATGCCCAACCAGAATAGGAAAAACTTTGTTCTGTAGCACGACACTATGCAAACCTTGGCTCTTAAGCAGGCTATGGACGAGACGTTTATCCGGTTTGACACTATGGCCACAGGACCAATTTTTTTGCCAATACGTCTCTGGCGTCTGAACGGCTGGAGCACGCTTTGCGGCTAGCGCAGGAGTCGTCACGAAGGTGAAGCAGAATGCTATACAAAATAAACGCACTAAGCGGCTCATACGTTGCTCCTTGCAATGAGTATTTATTAAAATTTAGACAGCGTATTACAATAAGGTTTGCTAACTATTTAAAGATTTTTACATGGATACGATGAATAAAAATGTATCTATCGTTATAAGGCAAACGCTCTCAAACACTCCCAACCGCGCTCAGACCATGATCAAAACCAATTAGCGCAAAATTACCACACCGCTATACAAGCGAGCTAGCGGCGCACCTTCGTCAAGGCATTCAATACCCCATCCAGTCAGCCTACTTCTCTCTGACTATCAGGGCATTGTCGCTAGCGCTGCCTTAATTAGTCCTGATTGGAGCAACAATAGTTTGCCCCCATTCTGCAATACGCTAAGCCTATGCTAAACTACGCGCCATTTTTTAGCGTTTTACAGGATTACGATTATGGCTGGCCACAGTAAATGGGCGAACATTAAACATAAGAAAGCCGCAGTTGATAAAAAGCGCGGTAAAGTTTGGACTAAATTAATTCGTGAAGTCACCGTTGCAGCACGTGAAGGCAAAACCTCTGACCCGAATGCTTACCCGCGTTTGCGTTTAGCGGTTGATAAAGCCTTAGGCGCGAATATGCCCAAAGATACGATTGATAAGGCTTGTAAGCGCGGTTCTGGCGAATTAGGGGCAGAAAACTATTTTGAAGTCAGTTACGAAGGTTATGGCCCTGGTGGTATTGCGGTATATGTAGAAGCCGCTACCGACAACGTAAACCGCACGGTCGCTGAAGTCCGTCATGCCTTTAGCAAAAATGGCGGCAACTTGGGCACCAATGGCTCGGTTGCTTTCATGTTTAAAAGCTTAGGCATTTTCAATTTTGCCCCCGGTGTGAGCGAAGATAAATTGATGGAAGTAGCGCTTGAAGCGGGCGCTGATGATGTCATTGCTGAAGAAGACGGTTCTTTTGAAGTGTTAACCGCACCAGAAAACTTTGGCGCGGTACAAAATGCGTTAATTGCCGCTGGCTTAAATCCAGATAATGCTGAGGTGACGATGCGCGCTGATAATCTCACGGCTCTTGATGTCGAGACGGCTGAAAAATTGCTGAAAATGGTTGAAGCCTTGGAAGATCTTGACGATGTGCAAGATGTTTATACCAATGCTGATCTACCGGAAGAATTATTGGAAGGTGACGACGAGTAAGGCTTGTCATGCGGCGCATTATTGGCATTGACCCCGGCTCGCGTATTACTGGCATTGGTGTTATTGAAACCGATGGTCAAAGGATGCAGCATGTGTTTAGCACTTGCTTGCGTCTGGGGGATCGACCGTTGCCAGAGCGTTTGGGACTTATTTATACGGGTATTGCAGAAGTGATTCGCACATATGCACCGGATGAAATGAGTGTGGAAAACGTCTTCCTCTCCAATAATGCCGCTTCAGCCTTAAAACTGGGTCAAGCGCGTGGCGCGGCGATTTGTGCGGGTGTTACACACTTTTTAGCTGTCCATGAATACACGGCCAAGCAAGTTAAGCAAGCTACTGTTGGCAAAGGTGCGGCAGAAAAAGCACAGGTACAACATATGATAAAAGTGCTACTCAATTTGCAAGGCAAAATGCAAGCGGATACTGCCGATGCACTGGCCGTCGCTATTTGCCATGCTAATTTTAGCCACCTTACCAGCCGCATTGCAGGAGCACAGCGATGATTGGATCACTACGCGGCACCGTGTTGTTTAAACAGCCACCCGATTTAGTAATCGAAGTGAACGGCGTGGGTTACGAAGTACAAGCGTCGATGAGCACTTTCTATAACCTGCCACTCGAACCGCAGGCCGAAGTGATTATCTACACGCATTTCGCAGTGCGCGAAGACGCACAAACCTTATTTGGTTTCTGCTCGCAAGACGAACGCGCCCTCTTCCGCCATTTGCTGAAAGTAAATGGGGTGGGTCCAAAAATGGCGTTGACGATTGTGTCTAGTATGACGGGCAATGAGTTTGCCCAATTCATTCATGCAGGCGATGCCCAAGCCTTAAGCCGTATCCCTGGGGTTGGCAAAAAAACCGCAGAGCGCTTAATTATTGAAATGCGCGACCGCTTGCCAAGCCTTTCCCCCCATAGTGAAACAAGTCCAAGCAAACGCAATGCCCCTGCAACACCGTTTACCTTGAAGCCTGCCGATGAAGCTATGAATGCGCTCCTCGCATTAGGCTATAAGCCCGCACAAGCGAGTAAAATGATCGCACCACTGGAAGATCAAGCGTTAAGTGTGGAAGAAATGATTCGACGGGCTTTGCGTTCGAGTCTCAACTAAGTTTTGTCAGATCAAGCGCTTGCTAAACTGACAATTCATCTACCGTTCATCCTGCAATTGTCATTTCCTGTCGTGATTCAGTGTCACATAGTGACAAGGTCAATACTGATTGGCTTTGTGTCACCTGCCTAAAAATCCAGTCACATCAATAAAATAATTTTATTAAACAAGCACTTAAATTATTTGATCTAGTTTGGCACGGCCATTGCAACATGGTTATCACACAAGGACAACAACAATAACAAGAAAGCGTCACGGAAGAAGAATAACAATAACGACACTAACAATAATAATAACAAAGACAACAAGCCCCAGAGAAATGATGCAAGCATAGTACCCAATAATAATAAGACGCTTGCCATCTCTCGACTCCTGATCTCCCCCTACGAAAGTAGGGGGAAATTTTAAGGAAAGGCAGTTTTAACAGCTCAACAGCAAGCCCTGAAGAGGTAGAAGAGCAAACATCTCTACTAATAAAAATAAAACGTTTGCCATGCCTCGACTCCTGATGCCCCCTGCGAAAGTGGGGGGTTATTACACCAAAGGGGTTGCAATGCCGAAACAGCAGCAATCTCTCGATAATAAAAATAAGAAAGACCCATACTGCCGAATAAACGGTAAAAACCAGCCCTTGCTAGTCAAGGGCTTTTTTGTTTTTGAGCTTTTCCTCATATTTCGCAGCATTCCATGCTTCATCCATTTGCGCCAAGCTCGCCTGTGCTAAGCTTAAATCTTGTTGTTTTAATAAGGACTCAACCCGTTCAAAGCGTCGTTCAAATTTACCATTCGATAAGCGCAAGGCGTTTTCTGCATCCACCCCCAAAAGGCGAGCAAAATTACTGGTGGCAAGCAACACATCCCCCACCTCTTCTTCAATACGTTGAAAGGATTCACAATTGGCCACGGCCTGAGCAACCTCGTCTAATTCTTCATGAATTTTGGGCACGACTTGCTGCCAATTTTCCCAGTCGAAGCCCACTTTAGCCGCACGTTTCTGAATTTTCTGGGCGCGCCGCAATGCGGGCATCGCCTTGGCAATGCCCGCAAAGAAATCGGACTCATTGCGTTGCTCACGCTCGGTTTGCTTTATAGTTTCCCATGCTTGTTTTTGCTCGGTTTCATTGGCAAAGACTGACTCCCCAAATACATGGGGGTGACGGCGCAACATTTTGTCACTAATGCCACGCGCAACATCACTAAAATTAAATAAACCTTGCTCGCTAGCGATTTGTGCGAGAAACACAATCTGCAATAACACATCACCTAGCTCATCACAGACACCACGCGCATCATTATTGTCAATTGCATCTGCCAGCTCATAAACCTCTTCCAAGGTATAAGGCAGGATAGTTTGCCATGTCTGCTTAATATCCCAAGGGCAACCACGCTCGGGATCACGCAAACGCTGCATAATCGCAAGTAAATCCTGCATGGCATTATCGGTATGAAACGTATCGGACATGGCAAACTCCCAAAAC
This sequence comes from Thiolinea disciformis DSM 14473, assembly GCF_000371925.1. Taxonomy (GTDB): domain Bacteria; phylum Pseudomonadota; class Gammaproteobacteria; order Thiotrichales; family Thiotrichaceae; genus Thiolinea; species Thiolinea disciformis. The sequence goes on from NZ_AQVE01000033.1 coordinate 23,863, forward strand.
TGAATACAAGGATTAGACGAGATTCAAAGAATGCTCGCAAGCCTCATTGTCTAGGCCAATAATTCGCGCTAGTGTCTGCCACTTTCCTACCACCAAGGTAAAAAACATGATCGAAACCAATAGCAGCGCCTTTTGGCAAGCAACACTTGCGCTATGCTTGGGCTCATTCATGATCTTTGCTAATGTTTATGTCACCCAGCCGCTCCTACCCATGCTGGCAGCGCACTTTGGCATCTCGGCTCTCCAAGCTGGCTGGAGCTTTAGCATTACAACCCTCATGCTTGGCGTGTCACTGCTGTTTTATGGCCCACTTTCTGATGCCTTAGGGCGGCGTGTACTGATTATTAGTAGCATGGTCGGTGTGATGCTCTGCACCTTTGCCTTGTCACAAGTCGATAACTTCACCATGCTATTAGCCCTCCGTGCCCTGCAAGGTTTATGTTTAGGCGGCTTGCCTGCTATTGCGATTGCCTATCTGGGTGATGAGTTTTCTCGCAAAGCCGTTGCCGTTGCGGTCGGTTTTTATATTGCCGCGAACACCTTAGGCGGCATTGGTGGACGTTTAATCGGTGGTTTTGTCAGCGATAGTGTTTGGGTAAAAGCATTTGGCTTAATGGCAGTGATTAATTGCTTCATTACGATTGCTGTCGCACGTTTACTACCCGCCTCGCAGCAATTTAAAGCGCAAGCTTTGCGCCCCCATCAAATGCTCAACGATATTCAACACCATTTGCGCAATCCCAATCTGCTGATCGCTTATGTCATGGGGGGTGCTAACTTCCTCATTTTTATTACGCAATATAGTTATATCACCTTCGTACTGGCGAAATCGCCGTATAACTTGCCTCCGCGCTATATTGGTTTGTTATTTCTAACCTATTTGAGTGGCACTCTGGCCTCGCTGTTATCAGGGCGGATTACCCAATCGATTAGCCAACCGCTGGCTATTCTGTTAGGGATTAGCTGTTTTATGCTGGGTTCAATGACTACTTTAGCGAGTAGCTTAACGTTTATTATTTTAGGTTTTTTAATCAATAGCTTCGGCTTTTTCCTAGCCCATTCGGTATTGAGTAGCTGGGTCAGTCGTCATGCCTTGAAAGCTCGTGCTAGCGCGTCTTCGTTATATTTAGTATTTTATTATTTTGGCGCGAGTTTGGGGGGATTTTACCTCGAACCCTTTTGGCATTGGCTAGCGTGGCAGGGCGTTATTATCGGTTCTTTAGGATTACTCAGCTTGAGTTTTATAGGCGGCGTAGTGTTATATAGTAAATCCCTAATTAAGAGCTACAAATGACTTGATCGATAGCCTCCAGCAAGGATAGACCGTGTTGACAGCGTAATAACACCTTTTGTTTCAAGGTTGCCCACACCTTTTCAATAGGATTGAGTTGAGGGGAATACGGGGGTAGATACATCAACACCTGACCATACTGCTGAGCAATGGCTGGAATACGTCCTCCTCGATGAAAGGAAGCATTATCGAGAATGAGATAATGGGTTTTACCTTGCAAGGACTGGCACAAGCGTTCTAACCAACGTTCAAACCAAGCTCGAT
>NZ_AQVE01000034.1 GCF_000371925.1 Thiolinea disciformis DSM 14473
CGCGAGCCGATAGCACCTTGAAGCAACTCTTGGAACGGTTGACACCTTTCAAACTGGCATTGTATTGCACGGATGATTGGGGCGCTTATGAGCGTTTATTGCCTGAAGATAAGCATTTAATCACTAAGCGCTACACACAAAGCATTGAACGGCAAAACCTGAATTTGAGGATTTGGATTAAACGTCTAGCACGCAAGACGATCTGTTTTTCTAAGTCTATCGAGATTCATGACAAAGTCATTGGAACCTGTATCGAAAGACGCTTCTTCAACTCCTTTAAATCATGACCAAATAGCGAATACGCACTAGATCCGGCTCGGAAATAACGATCAAAACCTTGCTCAATACCGTATTTGAGAAGTTGTAAACCATACAAGCGATGCTCTTCCCAGTATAGGTCTCTAGAGTCATTTTCATAATACTCAAGAAGACTCAACCAAGTTTCTTGATTGGTTTTAATCAATTCCGCTTTCATCTTAGTGAATTTTCCTTCAAATTATTCTCCAGATTAGCTAAGTATAGAGGCGATTCATTAAAATGCTTACAATTCTTTAGGCATGACTAATAATTCTGCTAATTCAGCCTCATCCAAAATACTCACTCCCAAACTCTCCGCCTTTTCTAATTTAGAGCCTGCCTCCGCGCCCGCAATCAAAGCAGTAGTTTTCTTGGAAACACTATTCGAAACTTTCGCGCCTAAATTTTCTAAATCGGCTTTAATAGCTTCGCGTGAGCGACTTAGTGTGCCAGTAATCACATAGGTTTTACCCGCCAAAGGTAAGGCTTCCACCGGCTTAGCCTCGTAGTTTGCCCATTGCACACCCAGCTCGCGTAAGTTACTGATCGTTTTGGTGTTATGAGCTTCTTTGAAAAATTGCGTAATGCTCATAGCACTAATGGGGCCAACATCAGGCACTAATTTCAAGGTTTCCTCATTGGCAGCTTGCAATGCTTCCAGCGAACCAAAATGGCGTGCCAACGCTTTCGCGGTCGATTCACCAACATCACGAATGCCCAAACTATAAATAAAACGTTCTAAGGTAGTAGTTTTACTGGTCTCCAAAGCAGCGAGAATATTTTCCGCTGATTTATCCCCCATGCGCTCCAAAGCCACGAGTTGCTCTTTGGTCAAACGATACAAGTCATCCACATGACGAATTAAGCCTTGCTCAAAAAACTGCTCGACTAATTTATCGCCCAAGCCATCAATATTCATGGCGCGACGTGAAGCAAAATGTTTAATCGCTTCCTTCACTTGTGCGGGACAATACAAGCCACCGGTACAACGTGCCACCGCGCCTTCTTCACTGCGCTTGACTTCAGAGCCACACACTGGACATTGCGCTGGCATACTAATCACTTGTACCGTCGCAGGACGTTTTTCCAGAACCACCCGCGCCACTTCAGGAATCACATCCCCCGCACGGCGCACAATCACAAAATCACCCACCCGCACGTCTTTACGCTCAATCTCATCCATATTGTGCAAAGTGGCATTGCTCACCGTGACACCACCCACGAATACTGGCTTCAAGCGTGCCACAGGAGTCAAGGCTCCGGTACGTCCGACTTGGAATTCCACCGCCTCCAATTCAGTCATTTCTTCTTGGGCAGGAAACTTATGGGCAATTGCCCAGCGTGGCGCACGACTCACGAAACCGAGTTCTTGTTGGATTTTGAGCGCATTGACTTTGTACACCACGCCATCAATGTCATAAGGCAAGCGTGCACGCTTGGCACCGATCTCATGGAAATACACCATACAAGCCTTTGCGCCTTGCACGACTTTTATATCGGGGCAAACCCGCAAACCCCATGCTTTAAACTGCTGTAAAACAGCGTAATGCTGGTCAGGAAGCTTGCCGCCTTCAGCAATCCCCAGCGCATAGCAAAACATCTCCAAGGGTCGCTGTGCTGTCAGACGCGGATCAAGTTGACGCAGACTACCAGCAGCGGCATTACGCGGATTGGCAAAAGTCTTTCCACCTTCTGCGGCTAAGCGCTGATTGAGCTTATTAAAACCGGCTTTCGGCATATAAATTTCGCCACGCACTTCTAAGCGAGCCGGATAATCATTACCCAATAAGCGTAAAGGAATAGATTGAATGGTGCGTACATTCGCGGTCACATCTTCGCCCGTTTCACCATCGCCACGGGTTGCAGCCCGCACGAACACGCCATTTTCATATAAGAGACTAATCGCTAAACCGTCTAATTTTGGCTCAGCCACATATTCAAGTTCGGTTTCATCCTTTAAACGCTCGTGAATACGCCGATCAAAATTATTCAGCTCTTCCTCGCTAAATACATTCGCCAAGGACAACATGGGCAATTCATGACGCACACTACCAAATTCACTTAAGGCTGCCCCCCCTACACGCTGGGTCGGTGAATCAGCCGTAATGCACTCAGGATGTGCGAGCTCTAAAGCCTGCAATTCGCGAAATAAACGGTCGTATTCTGCATCAGGAATTTGCGGATCATCGAGCACATAATAAAGATGATTGTGGTGACGAATTTGCGTGCGTAAGGCGTCGATTTGTTCTTGTATGCTGGGCATTAAAAGCACCTTATTGAACGAATAGGTTGGCGGCAAAATAGGTGAACATGATACCTCAAAGCACGCTTAAGCTGAAAACACTTGTAGTTTAAGGCTTGATTTGCACAATAAGGCTTATGGACACTCGACACCCAGCACCGCTCACAAGCCTTGAAGCCTTACTCAAGCCCGACTTAATAGAATTGCTCAAGCCCCACTTTCGCTCCAAACACTATAAACGTGGTGAGGCTTTGCTAAGGCAAAATGAACTGTGGCAACAGGTTTTTTTGATTGAAACTGGCTTAATTCGGCTTTATTTCTTGCGGTCTGATGGGCGCGAATTTAATAAAAACTTCTACCGCGAAGGACAGTTAGTCTGCCCGCTTACCCCACATATGCTACACAAACCCGCCTTATTCGGGATTAGCTGTATTGAAAACTGTACTATCTGGCAATGCTCTGCCACCAGTTTTATGGAAATACTCCAAGGCCACCACGCGTGGAATCTTGTACAAAGTCATTTTTTAAGTCAATTAGTCGATCACAAATTACAACGTGAACATGATTTACTCAGTTTGTCTGCTAAAGAGCGTTATACAGCGTTTTGCGAACGACAGCCTGAATTAGCATCACGTATCCCTTTAGTGCAGCTTGCCAGTTATTTAGGGATAACTGACGTTTCTTTATCGCGTTTGCGACATGCTGCTAAATAAGATCTTGGCGCTTATCATTTGATAAGGCTGTCTTGAGCCTGCTAGGTGATACTGAATTATCTTTATTGTATGGATAATTGATGATGACAGCACCTTCCTACCGCTTGCTTGAAAATAGCAGCATCGCATTCAGCGTCTTAATGTTCGGCATTATGGCGGGATTTTTCTGGACTTATACCTTCAATGTTAATTTAGCCACCGCACAACTCGATGGCGCTACTTATGCGCGTGTGCAATCACTTTTCAATGTGAATGTGCGCCACGCCATGTTTTTCACCTTCTTCTTTGGGACTGGCCTAGCGGCCATTGTTGCCTTATTAATCAATTACAAACACTACCAGCAAGTCAGTTATTGGTTATTGGCTTTAGCTGCACTGCTCTATGTCGCGGGCATTATTGTGTTCACACGCCAAATTAATTTACCGTTGAATTACTACACCGAGTCGTGGAATCCCCTGCAACTTCCCAGTGATTGGCAAACCACGCGCCAGTCTTGGAATCAAGCCAATGCTTGGCGCACTGCCTGTTCTTTCTTGAGCTTTAGTTTGGCACTACTTACTTTATTAATCCGTAGTCTCAAAAACTAGCTTCTTAACCTAAAACGCGTGCTTGCCAGTCACTCAGTAACTCAGTGATAATGAGAATAATTATTATTAATGTGAGTACCCATGCAAGCAGCGCTCAGTGTAACAGCCCCTAGCAAAACGCCTCGCCTTAGACTGCCCAGTCTGCTATCGCTCTGGAAAGTTGGATTGATCAGTGTGGGGCTGGTATTTACCCTGCCTCTGTGGGTGATTGTGAGTTACCTATTAATTCCTGAAGACGACGTCTGGCAACATTTAGCAGAAACCGTCCTATCAGGCTATTTAAGCAATACGCTATTACTCAGCCTCGGTGTTGGCTTAGGCGTATTATTAATGGGCATTCCGGCGGCATGGCTGACCAGCATGTGTGATTTTCCCCTTCAGCGCTTCTTTACGTGGTCATTGCTACTACCGCTTGCGATGCCTGCCTATATTATTGCCTATACCTATACGGGTCTTTTAGATTTCGCAGGCCCCATTCAAAACCTAGTACGCGACTTAGCGGGCTGGCGTTATGGCGATTATTGGTTTCCAGAAATCCGCTCCTTGGGTGGTGCAATAGCGATGTTGTCACTGGTACTCTTTCCCTATGTCTATTTACTCGCACGTGCCGCTTTTTTAGAACAATCCTTATGTGTACTCGAAGTTAGCCGCACATTAGGCTGTAATGCATGGCAAAGTTTTTATCGTGTCGCGCTACCCCTAGCACGCCCTGCGATTATTACTGGCTTATCCCTCGCGTTGATGGAAACTTTAGCGGATTTTGGCACGGTACAATATTTCGGCGTAGATACCTTCACCACCGGCATTTTCCGCACTTGGTTTGGCCTAGGCAATGCAGCAGCCGCTGCACAATTATCAGCCCTATTACTAGGCTTTGTTTTTGTCTTATTAGTATTGGAACGCTGGTCGCGGCAACGTGCACGCTACCATCACACCACCAATAAATATGCCCGCCTAAAACGCTATCAACTCCGAGGCTGGTCTGCTGGACTAGCCGTGCTTTTTTGTAGCTTATTGGTCTCGCTGGGGTTTTTAATTCCCATCGCTCAATTATTGTATTGGGGCTTATTTTCCGCAACGACCCGTATAGATGGCGCGTTTATTGAACTGGTTTGGCACAGCTTAAGCCTAGCCACCATGGCGGCACTCCTTACCTTAGGTTTGGCGCTCTTACTCGGCTATGGTAAACGTATTTATCCGAGTAAACTGCTACAATTCACTAGTCGCTTAGCGGGAATGGGCTATGCACTGCCCGGTACGGTCTTAGCCATTGGCTTACTCATCCCCTTGGCATGGTTGGATAATCAATTAAACGCAGGACTACAAACTTATTTCAATCGCTCGTGGGGTTTAGTACTCAGTGGCAGCTTATTCACCCTGCTCTGTGCCTATAGCATTCGATTTCTATCTGTGTCGTTGCAAACGGTGGAATCTGGTTTAGGCAAAATTAAACCCAGTCTCGACAACGCCGGACGCTCCTTAGGCTTAAAAGCTTGGGAAGTGTTAGCGCGTATTCACTTACCGCTTATGAAAGCTAGCCTGCTCACCGCTTTATTATTAGTTTTCGTTGATGTATTAAAAGAGCTACCCGCCACACTCCTCATGCGTCCTTTCAATTTTAATACCCTCGCAGTACGTGCGCATGAGCTAGCCTCGGATGAGCGCCTAGCCGATGCGGGTTTACCGGCGCTAATGATTGTAGCAGCAGGCATTATTCCTGTGATCCTCTTAAGCCGTTCGATTAGCCGCGCAAGAGCGGGAGATTCGGCATGAGCGAATTGATCTTGCAGGATGTACAAGTTCGCTATGCACAAAAAATCATTATTCCGCAATTTAATCTAAATCTCGATGCAGGGATGATTGGTTGCCTTTTAGGGCCTAGCGGTTGCGGAAAGACCACCCTATTACGAGCGATCGCGGGCTTTGAAGCGATTAGTGCGGGTAGCATCCACTTAGCGCAACAGATCATCAGCTCACCAGATGTCCATATGCCGACGGAGCAACGCTCAATAGGGATGGTATTTCAAGATTACGCCTTATTTCCCCATTTAAACATTGCTGCAAATATTAGCTTTGGGATTCGTCACTTAAACACCACGATGCGCCAAAAGCGTGTCAAAACTTTACTGGCGTTAGTCAATTTAAGTGGCTATGAGAAACGCTATCCGCATGAATTATCCGGTGGTCAACAGCAGCGAATTGCCTTGGCACGTGCATTGGCGCCCCGTCCACGCTTATTACTATTGGATGAGCCGTTTGGCAGCCAAGATGTAGCATTACGCGAAGCCTTAGCGGTGGAAGTGCGTGATATTTTAAAGCACGAAGGCACGACCGCCATTTTAGTCACACATGATCAACAAGAAGCTTTTGCCATGGCAGATCGTATTGCGGTTATCCATGAAGGAATGTTGCAACAATATGACAGCGCTAGCCACTTATACCACCAACCCAGTAATACATGGGTGGCACAATTTATTGGTCAAGGCGTTTTAGTACCAGCGCAGCTCAACCAAGCCAATAACTTACAAACAGCTTGGGGTGAATTGCCGCTCCGTTCAGCCAAAACCTTCACTACTCAAAGCCTTCAAATCTTAATTCGCCCCGAAGCGATTCAATTAACTGAGCACGGGAGTTTTCAAGCCAAGATCGTGAAAAAGACTTTTCGCGGCGCCGATGTGCTGTATAGCTTGCGCCTAGCGGATCAGAGTGAATTATTAGCAAGCAGTGCTGAAGCACAGTTCCTGTTAGATCAAGAAGTTCGTTTTTCCATTAATACCGAGCAACTTATTGTTTTTGAAAAGGATTAAACAGTCTGGCTAGCAAAGCTTGGCTTGACTGGCTTGGGAGTTGTCGCTCAGGAGGAGCTTAAATTCAGTGTCTTGTCATCGGCTGCGGTGAGAATCAAATTACCGCGTCGGGTAATGGTTAAATAATAAAAGCGTTCGCCGTGTTGTAGCATGATTTTCTTACAATTCGACATTAACTCTTGCAGATTAACGCTACGCAAACACGGGTTTTCAGGGCTTTCTGTCGGTTTCATAACACTCTAACTCACACTTAATTAATTCAAATTAAAATTCACAGGCACTTGCACTATCGAGGCAATATGCTGTCCATCGCGCTGTGCAGGGATAAATTCCCACGCTCTGACGGCTTTCAGCGCTGCAGCATCTAAACTCGAATGCCCCGAGGATTGATGAACCTGCACACTGATTGCCTGCCCTTGTGGACTGACTTGGGCGCGTACAATCACCGTTCCCTCGATACCGGCTTGCAAAGCACGTTCGGGATAATCGGGTGCACGCGGCTTGGAACGAAAACTCGGCTTCATCACAACCGGCACACTTTGTTCCGTACTAGGGGTGGCGGAAGTAACAGGCTTCGCAGTCTGTGCACGCCTAGCAGCCTCGGCAACTTTTGCTTGCTCAGCTTGTTGCTGTTCAGCTGCTTGACGTGCCTGCGCTTGTTCAAGCGCTTTTTGCTGGTGCATTTTTTCCTGCACCTGCTCCCATTCACGCCGCTTTTGTTCGGCTAATGCACGTTCCGTCAGACGTTGTTGCTCAGCTAAACGCGCCCGCGCTTCGGCAGCTTGCTTAGCCTCCCACTCACGCTTGCGTTGCTCAGCCAAAAACCTCTCTTGTGCTATACGCCCCTGTTCGGCTAAACGCGCCTTTTCTTGCGCTAGTTGTTGTAAACGTGCTTGCTCTGCTGCCTGTTGGCGCTGCTGTTCCAACAATCTGACCTGCTCCTGTTGAGCAGCTTTTTCCTGCTCTAATTTCCGCTGTTGTGCTGCTAATGTTTCACGATCTGCTTTGGTTTTTTCGATCGCTTTTTCAGGTTTAGGCCTCGGTGGCTTTTTTTCAGTAGCTTCTTTAATCGGCTCTAGCGGTTTAACAGGCTCTCGCAAAGTCTCAGCGACTTCCTCCACTGGCGTCTCCTGTATTACCGGCTCAGGTAAAGCCTCCAACATTTTCAGCTCAGGTACTGGTGGTGGCTCAAACATCGCCAAACTAATCGGCATGAGGTCTGGCTCAGTTTTTTTCGTGGTTTGTGCAAATAATACAGGCACTAATAACAGTAAGCTGCCATGTACCAATGCCGAAGCACCAAAACCTATCCAACGCGCCATGTTCATGAGCTTTTCTGAGCTTGAATCGATAAGTGATTAAGCTGCTGAGCCTTGAGCAAATCCATTAACTGCACAAACTGCTCAAATGCGGCGGTCTTATCAATGCGCAACACAATAAAAGTATCCGCATTTACGGTTTTTAAACGTTCTTGCAACTGTTCTACTGACACCGCTTCATTTTTAAAAAATAAAGACTTATCCGCATTCAACGCAATTTCTAAGCTTTCCTGATCCTTAGGTGGCTGACTAAGCTGCTTAGCACTTGGCACATTTACCTCAATCAAACCTTTGGACACAAAGCTTGCCGTAGTGAGCACAATCGCTAACAGCACCAACATAATGTCAATAAAAGGAATCATGTTGATTTGGTCAAAACGCTTCATGCTTGACTATCCTGCAAAGCCTTCCAGCGTGATACCAGCACATCGACTTGGCGCAATAAACCGTTATAAAACAACATGGCAGGAATCGCGACCAAAAGACCCGCTGCCGTTGCTTTTAAAGCCATCGCCAAACCGACCATAATATTATTTACATTAATGCCATCGCCCTGCCCCATTTCATAAAAGGTCAGCAAAATACCTAATACCGTCCCCAACAATCCTACATAAGGTGCATTCGACCCTACGCTAGAAATAGTAGTTAAATGACGCGTCAACGCCACTTTCAATAATTCAATATGCTGGAATTGCGCTAAGTGTTTGCGCATCTGCCAGAAGTAAATACAACGCTCGAGCGCCAAAGCCAACATAACAAAACTCATGAAACCCAACACAGCTAGCACCATGTGATCCAAGTGCAGTTTGAGAAACTCCATCATTTGCGCCAAATCCTTTATCCATTTCCTCAAAGGGCTGCACCTTGGCGACTGACGACATAAACAGTTAGCTAGTGGTGTCAAGCGGTCTTAATGATAATGATTCTTATTTTATTTGCAAGGGCTTGACCATGAAAATAAGAATTATTATCATCTTACAACACTAATGCCCAGCATCGCATAGCTCATGTTCGCCACGGATGCTCTGATGGATTTTGATTAAGAGCTTTAAAGGAGATTTGAGTGAGCTATGTGAAACAACCCCTTATGCTGCGAACAGTTGCAGCACGTCGTGAGAGTAATGCGCTGCTAGTAGTGCCTGTGACCTGTTTATTGCTGGCGAGCGTTCCCACTCAAGCGCAAACAGGCGCTGAGACAACGGTATCCCAAAACCAACTGAAGCTTAAAAAACCTGAAGTGACTGAATTAGAGGGCGTTACTGCTCACGCTCAAAAACGACCAGCGGGGAGCAATCCGAATGCCAATCCGGCTGCACCTTATAAAATTGAACGCTCTGGTAATACCAAGCTTACTGAACCCTTACGCAATATTTCTAAAACCATCATAGTCGTGGGTAAGGAGCAATTGGCGGATACCAATACCACAGCACTTAAAGACTTAATGCGCACGCAAGCTGGCATTACGCTAGGAACCGGTGAAGGTGGCAATGCACAAGGTGATCGTTTCATTATTCGTGGTTTTGAGGCAAGGGGTGATATTTTTGTTGATGGGCTGCGTGACCCCGGCGTGGTGACACGCGAAGTATTTACCGCTGAACAAATCGAGATTGCTAAGGGCGCGAGTTCGACTTTTGCGGGGCGGGGTACCACTGGCGGCGCCGTGAATAGTGTTAGCAAAAAGCCACAAGCTAGCAATTTTGGTAAGGCCACTGCCATTATCGGACATGATAAGCGTGCTAGCTTAGATGTGAATCGTGCGCTGAACGATAAGCTCTCAGTGCGTGGTAATCTGATGTGGCAAGATTCTGATATTGCTGGTCGTGATGAGGTGTTTGATAAGCGTCATGGCGCAGCACTGGCGGCGGACTATCGCTTCAATGATAAGGTCGAATTCTTAGTCGATTATTATCATTTACGCACCGATCAAATGCCGGATCGCGGCCATCCTTGGGATACCTTTACCAATAAACCGGCTGATGTGAACCGTGATAATTTCTACGGCATTGTCGGAAGGGATTTTCAAGAAACGGGTGCAGATGTTTTAACCGGTACACTGGACATTAAATTATCGGATCAAACCCAGCTCAGTAGCAAAACCCGTACTGGCAAAACGACTAATAATTATATTGTTTCCACACCTTCTAATTGGACGCCACGCGGTCAAGCGGCTCAAGCCTTAAGTGCTACCAGCACCATGACCAATCGTGCTTCTACCGCCGGTTTTATTAATAAATCTGTCGCGAATAACACGCAATTAAGTCATGAATTTCATCTCGGTGCGGTAGAGCATCATGTTGTGGGTGGAGTGGAATGGAGTGAGGAAAAGGTCACTAACCAAGGCTATGTCTTAAACACTTATGATGCCACCACTAATCCAACAGGCATTCCTGCACCTGCCTTAAATGTCATGAATCCCAATAATCACGCGTCCGCCCCACAGATTAAAGGTCGCGCCGAAAACACGTCAAAAGTCAATGGCAAGGTACAGTCGTTTTATCTGATGGATACCGCCAAATTGAATCCACAATGGGAAGCTTTTGGAGGGATACGTCATGATCTTTTTGAGATTGAACGCCAAGCGCGTGAAGGTACTTATGATGTGAATAGTGACTCCAAGGACACTACCAACTTCGTCAATGGTCATGTGGGAGTGGTCTATAAACCGCGTGAAAACGGCAGTATTTATGGATCAGTGAGCAGCTCCTCTAATTTGCCCGGCGAAATGTATGATTCGGGTGGTGTCGATTATGGTGGCATAACGCCTTTAGTGGCGGCCTTGAAAAAGCCTGAGAAAAATAAAACCACTGAAATCGGTACAAAGTGGGATGTGGCGAATAACAAACTAGCTCTGACCGCAGCGCTTTTTCAAACGGATAAGAAAAATAAAATTGAGGTCACAGGTACCGGAGCCACGCAAGTCGCCAGCCAAACTGGCGCGATACGGGTAAAAGGTTTGGAGTTAGGCGCTACCGGTAATGCCAGCGAAAAACTAAGCCTATCCGCCGGAGCAGTCTTAATGGATACCGAAGTTACCGATTCGACGCTTAGCTCCAATATCGGTAAGAAATTGGCAAATGTCGCCGAGAAAAGCGCCAGTTTTAATGCCAAATACCAACTCACTCCCCAATTAGCGGTGGGGGGCGGTGCTGTATACACCGGTGTGATTCGAGCAGGAACTTTCGCCGCTAATGTGCAAAACAATGGTAGTAATGTAGAACTGCCTAGTTCAAAACGCCTTGATTTAATGGCTGAATACAAGGTCGCCAAAAATCTCACCGCGCAACTTAATGTGAAAAATGTCGCTGACGCAACCATCTATGAAGCGCTGTATCGTAGCCCTTCCCCATTTGTGTATGTCGCACCCGGTCGCACCATCAATGTGGGATTAAGTTATGATTTCTAAGGGGACACTAGGCTCATGTTAGTGTGCATTCCTCAGGTCTTGAATGCTGAACAAGTCGCTTACTGCCGTGCTCGCATGGCAGAAGCAGATTGGGTCGATGGACGCGTTACGGCTGGCGCACAATCAGCAACGGTAAAATACAATAGCCAATTGCCGGAAAACTCACCAATAGCGCAAGCACTAGGTGACTTGATTCTAGATGCTTTAGTGCAAAGTCCTACCTTTATTTCAGCCGCCTTACCGCTCAAAATTTTCCCGCCACTCTTTAATCGTTATGAGAATGGCGGGCATTTTGGTGTGCATGTAGATAATGCCATTCGCCATGTAGCAGGCACGCTCGTTCGCGTTCGCACTGACCTATCTGTCACCTTATTTTTGACGGAACCAGAAGAATATGAGGGGGGCGAATTAGTGATTGAAGACACTTATGGAACACAAGCGATTAAGCTTGCGGCAGGCGCTTTGGTACTTTACCCCTCCAGTAGCCTACATCGCGTCGAGCCGGTCACCCATGGTGCACGTATCAGTTCATTTTTCTGGTTACAAAGCATGGTACGCGATAATGCAGATCGCGCCCTACTTTATGATCTCGACCAAAGCATTCAAACCCTTGCCAACGAAAAAGGTTTAGGGGACGCACACGTTTTACGTCTTTCTGGTATTTACCACAATCTTATTCGCCGCTGGGCGGATACCTAAGGAGTGTTTATGAAATCTTGGTTAGCAGCAAGTCTCTTGTTATTCAGTAGCAGCTTAGTATTAGCAAATGAAGTTAATGTCTATTCAGCCCGTGAAGAGCAACTCATTAAACCTTTATTAGATGCTTTTAGCAAAGATACCGGCATTAAGGTGAATCTAATTACTAGCGAAGATGATCCTTTATTGGAGCGCTTAAAACGCGAAGGCACTAATTCACCAGCAGATATTTTAATTACCGCCGATGCGGGACGTTTAGGGCGCGCCGTTGATAATAATTTACTGCAACCCATTCAATCTGAAAAACTGCAACAAGCCATACCCGCAAATCTACGTGACCCTGAAAACCGCTGGTTTGGTTTAACGTCACGCGCACGTGTGATTTTCTACGATAAAAGCAAGGTGAAGGCCAGCGATTTATCGACTTATGAAGCTTTAGCTGATCCAAAATGGAAGGGCAAAATTTGCATTCGCTCCTCTGGCAACATTTACAACCAATCGTTATTAGCTTCAATGATTGAAACTAACGGTGCCGAAAAAACGGAAACGTGGGCCAAAGGTTTGGTGGCTAATTTTGCGCGCCCCCCGAGTGGGGGTGATCGTGATCAAATCAAAGCAGTCGCCGCTGGACAATGTGATATTGCCGTAGCGAATACCTATTATTACGCTCAAATGTTATCAGGCAAGGATGCTGCTCAAAAAGAAGCGGCAACTAAAGTTACCTTGTTCTGGCCTAACCAAAATGATCGCGGGACTCACATTAATATTAGTGGTGCAGGTGTGACAGCTTCGGCGAAAAATAAAGAAAATGCGCAAAAACTTTTGGAATATATGGTATTAGATGATGCACAGCGTTGGTACTCTACGACCAATGGCGAATTTCCTGTCAAACCAGGTATTGAACCTGCTGACACCTTAAAACAATGGGGAAATTTTAAAAGTGACGCGATCAATCTCTCTATACTTGGCAAAAACAATGCTGAAGCCGTAAAAATTATGGACAAGGTTGGTTGGAAATAACCAGCTAATCCTAACTGACTGGGTGATCTATATTACCTAGTCAGTAATTCAAAACAACCACTAAGCCTCTCTGAAGTCTATTTAAAAAACAAAAACCCATTTATAGTTTTGAATTCCTTGTCTAATTATAGTAGTAAACGCAATGGGAACTTTTTAGACACAAACTGCTTCTAAGCTCTACCTTTCACCTTAAGGATTTACTATGAAAAAACGCTATGCTTTCATTGCGCTTTTACTAATGACTTGGGCTTTATTTCATCCCCTACAGGTTAATGCTGCTACACCGTCCCTGAACCAAAGCCAATGGCAAATTCAGAGTGTCACGGCTTGGCGTGGTCGTCCACCTACTAACCTTCAACCGCCGGTACATATTGGTTTTGGACCAAACCAGCAATTATATGGCAGTGACGGCTGTAACTATTTCAATGGGCGCTATCAGCTTAAACCTAAAAGTCATTCGTTGAGCCTAAGCATGGGCGCCACTAGCTTAATGGCTTGCCCGCCGCAACACTCTAGCTTCGCGCGCGCATTTACGCAGGCTTTGTCCCAAACAGCAAAATATAGCGTATCTGGTAATCGCCTAAATCTGTTAAATCAAAAAAATCTAGTACTGGCAAGCTTCATCAAGCCATCAACTGCACTAGGCGGTACCAATTGGAAAGTGCTCGGCGTTAATATGGGCAATGCGTTTGTATCTAGCCTCAACACTGAGCGCATGACGGCTCAATTTGGCAAAGATGGCTCACTGAGTGGTTTTTCAGGCTGCAATCACTATTCAGGACGTTATACGCTCAATGCCGCGCAAGCTAGCTTACGCGTGAATAGTCCATTGGCTAGTACCAAAAAAATGTGTGCTGATCCCGATCTTGCGAAAGAAGAAGCTGCCTTCTTGCAAACATGGAGCCGAGTACGTAGCTATCAGCGTTTGGCTAATGATTTGACTTTAAGTGACTCAAAAGGCTTAAGAATAATCACGTTACGCCTCCCCTAGCTATTTTCATAGCGCACTCTTGCTTTGAGTGCGCTTCCCTTCTATCAGCGTATCCCTACATTTCACCCTAAGCCATAAATACAATCTATTTTCTTCTCGCTTATAGTTTTATTTATAAATAAATATTATAGGCTTTACCCATGGCATTCTTAGCACTTCATCAGCTAGTACGCACCAGCACCTTGCTGCCACGACCCGTTCAATCCGGTAATGTAACTTATCAACACGCACCCGCTACTAGCTCCAGTTTTAGTCAAGCAGCGGCCCCACGCGCCTCAAGTTCGCAGATAGTAAGACCCTTAATTAATAGCTTAATTAGCCAAGTGATTGACTCCCAAAATCCAGCCACACCTAGCTTAAACACGAATCGCACCCTGAATGCTAATCGTGCACAACAGTTCCTCCCTTATTTAAATTTAAGTGATAGTGCTTATCAAGATAGTGGTGCACCAGTCGGTTGGGATCGCTTAAACATGACGGAAATTGGCGGCGTGCCCTTACATGATGCACATACTGGCTTTGATGCTGTCGCATTTCGTAATCGCAGCACAGGTGAAGTTTCTATCGCATTTCGCGGCAGTGAAAACCCGCAACAAGCACGTAATGATTGGCAAGATGATAGCCTACAAGCGAATGGACAAGTTTCACCCCAGCTATATCACGCTTTAGCCTTATCGCGGGCGGCTGCCAATACCTATGGTTCCCACTTGAGCTTTACGGGGCATAGTTTAGGGGGCGCTTTAGCACAAGTCGCTGGTTTAAATGTCGGAAGACCCACCTATACCTTCAATGCGGTCGGGTTAAATCCAGCGACACAAAGCTTATTAGGCAACCGCCTTAACCAGAATCAACATTTAATTCATAATACGGCAATGCGTGGTGATATTGTGACAGACTTGGACAATGCCCAAGATGGCGACTCGCTCAGGTCTGAATCACGTTTGGTAGGCAATACTTATTATGCGGATGATTCAGGCTTCACCCCTTTGCGCATCTTGAATAATCCTTTTACACGCCATTTATTACTACCCTTGCGCGAATCCTTGGAAAGCACTAGCGGACAAGTTGATCAAACGAATGACACGATGGATTTAGCAGTTTGGGCTTTGCAATCATTTTTGCGTTCGTGAAGCCATAGCTGATGATCAACGCCAACCAGTCACCCCCATGAGATGACTGGTGGGTCGAAACGGTAGGAGGAGTCAATTCACTACCGAGGAGAAGCAAATTTTAGTCTACTCTGCTATGCCAACAAAGCTATAGATTTCTGACTAAGTGCTACTGAATGGTTGGATAAGCTGTAGTTGGAGCGCCACGCACTCACCTAATTATATTCAGCAGTCTTACTATCTCTGATAATAAAGGCTATATCCAATAAGTAGCTGATCTTGAACCTATAAACAAAGCGCAATCCTCAGCAAAAACTTCGAGCTAACCATTAGGGCTCGAGATAAGCACTGGTAGAATCTCTCGCCATTAACCAAGGATCAATCACTTGAACCGCATCAATCGTTTCTTTGTTAAGCAAAGCCAGCAAGGTCTCCGCCGCTAAGCGTCCCAAAGCACGCCTAGGTTGATGTATAGTCGTTAAAGCAGGAATAAAGTGCTCGGCAATCGGTAAATCATCATAGCCGGCTACAAGGTACATTAGGCTCAGATGCACATCGTGCCTTAGCACGCGAAGCGGTGAGCAAATCCTTGGTATTATTGAAAAATAAAGCCAATGCACTGCCACTGAAAACCACTCAAAAAGTTTATCTAGCCGGTAGCGCTGCCAACAACCTGCAAAAACAAACTGGTGGTTGGTCGTTAACCTGGCAAGGCACGGAAAATACACTGGCGGATTTCCCCAATGCCACCACGGTTAAAACGGCATTAGAAGCACAAATTGGCAGCAGTAATATTATTACCGATATTAATGCCGTCGATACCAATACCATTGCGGTGATTGCAATTGGTGAAGACCCTTATGCAGAATTTGTCGGCGATTTGAAAGATCACCAAACCTTAGATTTTGCTACCTTAAAGAGTTCGTACAGCGCCGATTTGGAAGCGATCAAAGCGGCAAAAGCCAAAGGGATGCAAGTTGTCACTATCTTCTTCTCGGGTCGTCCGATGTATATGAATGAGGCGATTAATAACTCTGATGCGTTTATCGCTGCATGGTTACCTGGTACAGAAGCTACTGGTATTACTGATGTGTTATATCAAGTGAATGGTAAAGACTTTACCGGACGCTTGTCGTATACATGGCCGAATACTAAATGCTCGACCACGATTAATCGCACACCGACCAATATTCCAAACTATGTCACTCCTAGTTTCGAGCAAAGTTTAGTCGGTGAACATGCACCCTTATTTGCTTATGGGTATGGTTTGTCTTATGCCGGTGGCGCAGGTACTACTGATTTAGATAATTTACCGCTAGACAGTCGCAACTATGGCTGTGGTCAGTCCGAACCAGATACTGGTGTCGCCACGATTCCGCTCGAAGTTTACAACCGTAATGCCGGTGGTGAATTTGTGATGCGCATTTCAGGGGCAAACAATGGTTGGGTCGCGATTCCCGTTTCAGGTCAAACCGAAACCAATCAAGGCAATGTTTCCACGCGCCCCATCAATTATCAAGGCCAATACGATGCGGTCAATGTAAAATTTGATGGTCAAGCCCTTGCTCAGCTTTATCTACAATATGCAGATGAACAGGGACAAGACAAAACCTCTTATTTGAATGCGGAGTCTACCTTACAATTTGATATTCGCATGCTGCAAGCACCGACTAAAGCCTTAAACCTTGCACAGCACTGTGTATGGCCATGTTTGGGGCAAGTCAATATTGCGCCACATTTACCAGCGGTCTCTGCTACTTGGTCAACCGTAAAAGTGCCACTGCAATGCTTTGCTGAGGCTGGCATGAACTTTAGCACTATGAATACGCCGTTCTTATTCCTGACTGAAGGTGAAGCGCAATTTGACTTAGGTAATATTCGTATTGTACCGAAAAGCATTGATCCTGCAGCTGACGCGCTCACTTGTGCGGCATTGTTTGGTACTAATCCGAACGATACGCCGATTGACGTAGGCACGGTCACCGATAGTACTGCACTTGCTGTGGGTTTCCGCGATGAAGCAGCCAATGCATTAGGCATTAATGTCAATGGCACTGCATTGAATAGTGCTACCTTAAGAACCAGTTCTAATGCTTATCAAGGAACATCGTCTTTATTGTTAAGTCACAATGGCACTGATTGGGGTGGATTCTTCACAGAATTCAATCCAATAATGGATTTAAGTGGCTACGACAATATCGAATTAGCCATCGCTGCGCCATCGAGTTTAAGTGCTTTGGAACTGAAATTTGATGATGCAACTAACGCAGCGCTCCCTAAAAACATTTTATCCTATCCATCACGCACTAGCGGTATTTGGAAAATCTACACTATCCCCCTAAAGGATTATGTTGGTGTTGATATGAAACAAATCCGCAATATGGGCTTTTGGAATCCTAAAACCAGTGCAGGCGCTTACTTAAAAGGTGATATTTTAATTGATGATATTAACCTCACCAAAAATACCACCATTGATCTAGGCACGATTACCGAGGACAAAGCCTTAACCGTTGGTTTCCACGATGAAGCTAATAATCCTTGGGCGACGATTACTGGTACAGCATTGAATAGTGCCACGCTACGCACTAGCTCAACGGCTTATAGTGGAAATGCGTCATTATTAATGACACATAACGGTGCAGATTGGGGTGGTTTCTTTGGAGACTTCACTACCGTGCAGGATTTGAGTAGTTATAGCAGTATGAAGGTTGTTATTGCCGCTCCACCTGCTCTTGCCAAGTTAGAAATCAAGCTAGATGATGCAAATACGGGTACAGGCAAAAACCTCTTGTCCTACCCCAATACCACCAGTGGTATTTGGAAAATTTACACTGTACCTTTAGCTGATTTTGGACTGGATCTAAAGCAAATAAAAGCCTTAGGTTTTTGGCATCCCAAAGATGCAAACGATGCTTATCTGGCGTCTGACATTCTGATTGATGGTATTCAATTTGACGCTAGTCAGCCTCAGTAAACCTCGATAAATACAAGCGGGAGAGGTAGTTGCCCTACCTCTCCCGCCTTGTTTTTATGGTATTGCCCAAAAGTAGTTAGCTAAGCTTTTACTGCAAATAGCTTTTCAACTTACCCAAATGATCCATCTGAGCCTTGCGTAAGGTATCTGAGGGTAGCTCACCGAAACGTTCTTGATATTCATGTGCGAAACGCCCCAATTGCGTAAAACCACAATCCATGGCGATACTCGACACATTCGCATGAGACGGCGCATCCATTAGCCTTTCCCGCACCGCCTGAAAACGCAGGTTTCTAAAATAACTCATCGGCGTACATTGATAAGTTTGGCGAAAATCGCGATAGAGTCGTTCACGGCTAATCCCTACTGCCCGCTCTAAATCATCCAAGTTTAGTTCACACCCAATACTATCGCGCATAAACTGCTCTAAATCCAACAAGTACGCGGGACGATTCCGGCTCAAGTGCTCCAGCTCATGCGAGTAATTATGTGGTTGCGCATATAATAAGCCTGTAATGAGGCTTTCTTGGAAAGAGCGCCACACATCGGCAAAATCAAATAAGCTATTACTTTGATTGAGTGTGGTATGCAATTGCGCAATCAACTTCCACCAATCCTGAACACTGCCTTGAAGCTGCATGCCAGGCTGAAAGATCACTGGCTTAACCACGCGGCGATTTAAAAGTTTTTCCAATTTAGCTTCTACTGCGGCTCGGGATAAGCGCACTAGGTATTTATGGCAATCCTCGTTCAAGGTGAGATGAATCGGATGGCCAGGTGATAGAATGAGACCCGTTTGGGGATTGGACTCAAGCTGTTGTTTGCCACGCTCAAAATGTTGTGAGCCTTGAATGGGTAGGCTAATGCTATAGCTGTAACATAAATCTTCGGTACGAATATGAGCGCAGGTTGAATATTGAATCATTCCAACCGAAAGATCTGGCAAAGCCGCTCCACCATGGCGAAATAACAAATCACGGGGACAACGCACATCCAGCTGATGCGGGCCACAAATAGCAGTCATCCATTCTCGAGCCGAGCGAATCGTATTTAATTCAACGGCTAACAAGCGACGTTGTTGAGCTTGCACTTAGTTCATCCTCTCTACTAGTGAACACTGCCCAAGACAGTTCCACTATTCTCCTCCATCGAACTTTTATAATAGTGTGCCAAAAAATGTATATCAAATCTCGAAAAACTGCATATCTCCGCAATTCTCCCAAGCATTAGACTGTAAATTAGAAAATACACAGAGGAGAATAGCCATGGCCACAATGAGAACGGTGGACGAGTGGAAAGACTTTGTCAAAGGCTGTACCGATTTTCAAGCTGACAAGGGTATATTTCGCATTAAGCGCGATATGTTTACGGATAAGGCTTTATTTGATCTAGAAATGGAGCTGATTTTCGAAAAACAATGGATTTACGCTTGTCATGAAAGCCAAATTCCCAACCCCAATGATTTTATAACCATGCAAGCGGGTCGCCAGCCGATGATTATTAATCGGGATAGCGAGGGCAAACTTCATGCTTTTGCCAATACCTGCCAGCATCGTGGTGCAACCTTAGTCCGCGTCACGCAAGGCAATCAATCCACGTATACTTGCCCCTTCCATGCTTGGTGCTATAAATCCGATGGACGCTTAGTCAAAGTTAAAGCCCCCAGTGAATATGCCGACACCTTTGAGAAAGCCGGTCGCGGGTTAGCCGAAGCACGCTTACAAAGTTATAAAGGCTTTGTTTTTATTAGCCTAGATACGGCATCCACTGTCAGTTTGGAGGACTTCTTAGGCGATACGCGCTTATTTTTCGATATGATGGTCGAGCAATCCGAAACCGGTGAACTAGAGGTTATTCCCGGCCAATCCACTTACACCTTCAATGGTAACTGGAAGCTACAAAATGAAAATGGCTTGGATGGCTACCATGTTAGTACGGTACATTACAACTATGTCAGTACCGTACAGCATCGCAAAGAATTGGAAGCCCAGAAAAGCGGCAAACGCCAAGATACCCTTGATTACAGTAAATTAGGGGCAGGTGATGCGGATACCGACGATGGCTGGTTCTCCTTCCCTAACGGACACACCGTCTTATTCAGCGATATGCCTAATCCTGCTGTACGCCCGGGTTATGCCACTGTCATGCCACGCTTATTAGAAAAACATCCTAAAGAACGTGCGGAATGGACCATGCACCGCTTGCGCAATTTGAATATTTATCCAAGTTTATTCTTTATGGATCAAATCAGTTCGCAACTGCGCATTATTCGTCCAGTGGCTTGGAATAAAACCGAAGTCATTAGTTTATGTCTTGGCGTCAAAGGTGAGTCAGATGCAGATCGAGAAAACCGAATTCGCCAATTCGAAGATTTCTTTAATGTATCGGGTATGGGAACACCGGATGATTTGGTGGAATTCCGCGAATCGCAACGTGGCTTCGAAGCGCGTTTAGCCGAATGGAGCGATATTTCACGCGGCTATCATACGTGGCAATACGGTGAAACGAAGAACTCAAAAACCCTCGGTATTCATCCAGTCATCACGGGTATGGAATTTACCCACGAAGGTTTATACGTCAATCAGCATGGCGCCTGGCAACAGCAAATGCTGGCTGGTTTGGAAAGAAAAGCACGTGCCGAGCAGGAGGGCTAAATCATGAGCCATCAGCAATCCTTAGAGCAGTTTTTTTACCAAGTCTCTGCGTACTGTGATGCACAAGATTGGGATAATTATTTAGAGCAATTTGCGCCCGAAGCCCCCCTGCATATTCCTCAGTGGAAATCGGAGCATGAATACACGACCAATCCTAAACGGGAAATGTCGTTGATTTATTATGCAAATCGTGATGGTTTAGAAGATCGGATTTTCCGAATTCGCACCGGCAAATCGGCTGCCTCCACACCGATGCCACGTACACTGCATATGATTAGTAATCTTCGCTATACTGAGCAAAGTGCGGAAGTACTGGCTGTGTCCATGAATTTTGTTACTCACTATTATCGCTTTGGTGAAAGCAATCTGTTTTATGGACAGGCGAACTATACGGTGAAGCCGCACGGTGATAGCTGGCGCATTACCTCGAAACAGGTCATTGTGCTCAACGATAAAATTGATTCAGTATTCGACTTTTACCACGTCTAATACCCTAAGGAGCGCATATGCCACATACGGCTACCCTCGTTTTTCGCGATGGTCATACTGCAACGATTGAAGTTCGTGACAAAGAATTACTCATGGATGCGGCACGCCGTCACGGTGTGAATTTACCGGTCGATTGCCGTGAAGGTGTATGCGCTACCTGTCGAGGTATTTGTGAAACGGGCAAATTTACGCTCGATTATGTGGATAGTGATGCACTCACCAAAGCAGAACTGGCAAAAGGTCATATATTGGCCTGCCAGACGCGTCTACAAAGCGATGGTGTCTATAGCTTCGATGTTGACTCGAAAGTTTGCAAAATGGCAGTGGGCAAATTCCAAGGCACGGTGACAGCCATAGAAAAAGTATCTGAAGCCGCTGCGACCTTAACGCTAGCCTTAAGTCCTTCCGACAAGCCGCTTCGCTATATGGCAGGCCAGTATGCACGTTTAAATATCCCTAATACGGATCAATGGCGTGCCTATTCGTTTGCTAATGCCTCCGCTGATACAGGCAGTTTGCGTTTCTTAATTCGTTTATTACCCAGTGGGGTGATGAGCGATTATGTGCGGGAACGCTGCAAAGTAGGTGATGTCATTCAGATGGAAGCGCCGATGGGTGTGTTCTATTTACGCAAAATTGAGCGGCCTTTGGTGATGATTGCTGGCGGTACGGGCTTATCCGCTTTCTTAGCCATGCTCGAAAGTCTCACACAACAAACGGATCTTAACCAAGCGATTCGCCTTTATTATGGTGTGAATCAAGAAGCCGATCTCAGCGAATTACAGCGCTTAGATGCTTTCAAAACACAACTGGCTGATTTTGATTATAAAACGGTCATTATGCGTCCGAGTGAGTCATGGCAAGGTAACAAAGGCGTCGTGACCGATATACTCGACTTAGATTTCCTACAACAAGCGTTTGATGCTTATCTATGTGGCCCGCCTGCCATGATTGAAGCCTCTCGGGCTTGGTTAGACAGCCACAAGGTCGCTGAGCACCATTTCTATTTCGAAAAATTTATCTCGAGCTAGGCTGGTTAAAATTCTGGTTTAGATTATTTCCCTCTAACTTTTTAATTTTAAATGACTTTTCGCACTAAAAGTGCAGTAAAAAACTTAACAAACTTCATCCGTGAGCCTACTCACTATGGGTAGGCATAATTAGCTTTTGCTGTGTGCTAAGGCAATAGACTCTGATTTTGCTAGGGCTTAATAAAGGTAAGGTTGCTTATAGTGACTGGGCAGAATTAAAAAGTACAGAGGCGGTAGTTTTACTCAGCAATAGAAAAAAAGTAATAAGAACTACTAAAAACCAACGATTTATAACTTTCTTGTTATTGCTTGGTGCAATTAATACACCTGTACTAGCTAGTGTAAAAAATACTTCATATGCGCCGTCTTCAGAGTGGTATACGCGATTTTCACTTCCACATTATCGAAAACAGTTACTAGATGCAGGTGGATCGATAAAAATAACAATAGAAAATAGGTTATTCTTTCCTGAATTGGCAAAACAAGGGTGGTAATACCGTGGGTTATAGCTATGCTCTCGATAAACTCTCTCGTATCAGCCTGAACGAACCAGTGTATTTGAACCAAATTGCTTATACTTCTACCAGCAATCGCCCGTTGGCAAAGGTCTGGATGGCACGGTGTATCGCAAAACCTATGATATGATTATGCGGCTTATCCCAAGGCTCCATGTTCTATGCATGGTAAGGCTGGTAATTCATTAGGAAGAAATCTCACCTCCGACTCGGCAAAAGCATTAACCGAGAAAAAGATAGATTGGGTAAGAAGTGCTGAATTTCACGAAAACAATCAATATTACACTAGCCAAGGCAAAAAACTTTATTATACTTTCTCTCAAGGACACGAAGTAGAAGATATACAAGAATATAGTAATATCAAGCACTATTTTGCACATACCACTGAGCCAAATGCACAGATAACACTAAAGCGTTTTAACAGTGAGAAATAGCTATGAATACATGTGTCTCTACTTTACTGATAGCCAGTTGTTTATTAATTATAAACGTGTGTTTATCCATTTGTGTGCAAGCAGATAGCACTATTAACAAAAGATCTATAAAGAATCGCCAAAACGTTGAGTTAACTGATAAACAAGCTCGTATATTAGATGCTAACATAATGAGGAGTGACCAAGATTGCCGTTTTTTTTATGAGAGGCGACCTAGTGATCTTAATATTACCGCTCATGCTATTTATCGCTGTTTTGTGAGTCTTAGAGCATGGCCTACCCCTAATAATCGAAAAATCTTAGGGCTTTCTCAACAACAGAATAATGACAAGAATTTGTTTGATCGATATTTTATCAATCGAATGAAGCTTTATATAATAGGACTTTCTAAGGTAGAAAGGTCTAAATTTTTCAGATTTATAGCTAGTGGGGAGTCTGAAAACCGATATCTTATTCAAACTTTAATATATCTTGGTTTGCCTGTTAAAGAAACTCTGTTGCAACAAGTATTAGATGGCGGTAACTTTGCTAGCTGTACAGCTTATAGGTTCTTCTTAAATAAGAATCTAATTCTTTACCAACAAAACAGAACACTCAACGAATCGATTCCTTATTTTAATGACACAAGTAATATATCCGATTCTTATCGTTGGGAGGATTTACATCATTTAACAGATGTTATCTTATATTCCGCTTATTGTTATGAGGAAATAAAGCTGCTAGCAAAAGCCAATCCTAAATTATTGAATAATAAACGGCGTATTGATGGAGCAACTCCTTTGCATTTATACCTTCGGGGAACTTACGGTATCAACTCAGCTCATCTAGAGATTATTGCTACGTTAATTAGCCCAACCAACATCAATATGAAATCCGGTTATGGAGATACACCATTACATGAATTTCTTAGCCATAGATGCTTATTAGGTCGTGCCGAAGAGCAAGTGATTGATTTGCTGATTTCCCGTGGTGCCAATGTTAATATTAGGAATACGGCTGGCGAAACAGCAAAGACCCTAATATTAAAACATCGGACGGAAGGATGTCCTAAATAGCCATCTAAAACGATCTATCTAAGGTCTACTCCGATAGTCCTGATTCAACAAGGCAAGACCTATCGTATTCATGCCGATCAGATTGATACCCCACGTGTATTAAGCGATGCGAGCGGTAAAATCGTATGGTCGTGGGAGAGTAAACCGTTTGGCGACACCAA
>NZ_AQVE01000035.1 GCF_000371925.1 Thiolinea disciformis DSM 14473
CAGCAAAAGAGGTCGTTGATGCTACCAAGACAGCGGCTGAAACCGCTGCAGAAACTGCCAAAACAGCGGTAGAAGAAACTAAACAAGCGGCTGAAAATGCAGTGGACGCTACCAAAGAAACTGCTAAAGACGTGGTTGATGCCACCAAGGCAGCGGCTGAAACCGCTACAGAAACTGCTAAAACCGCAGTGGATGCTACTAAACAAACCGCAGAAAACGCAGTGGATGCGACCAAAGAAACTGCTAAAGACGTGGTTGATGCCACCAAGGCAGCGGCTGAAACCGCTACAGAAACCGCTAAAACCGCAGTGGATGTTACTAAACAAACCGTAGAAAACGCAGTGGATGCGACCAAAGAAACTGCTAAAGATGCTGTCGATGCAAGCAAGGAAGCCGCTACAGCAGCACTGGGTGCTACGCAGCAATTAGCCAGTGATGCGAAAGAAACCGCTAAGGAAGTAGCGAGCGATACACAGGCTGCAGCCCAAAAAGCAGTCGATGCTACCACGGAGGCAGCTAAAGCTACCCTCGATAATGTCCAAGCAGTC
Organism: Thiolinea disciformis DSM 14473; assembly: GCF_000371925.1. GTDB lineage: Bacteria > Pseudomonadota > Gammaproteobacteria > Thiotrichales > Thiotrichaceae > Thiolinea > Thiolinea disciformis. The sequence goes on from NZ_AQVE01000035.1 coordinate 549, forward strand.
ACGACTGAGACGCAAGCGACTAGCTCAAACACCAATACAGCAACGACTAGCACTGAAACCGCTACAATGCCAACGGCAGGTACTGCCAACGAAGTCGCTAGTCCTGAAGTACCGAAACCAGCCGATACCCCTACACTGGCCGTGGCGCCTGATAATGTGGTTCCGAGTGCTGCACCTAGTGCCGAGGTGGCGCAAACGACGCCAAACACTGAGGCCGCACCCACAGCAGCCCCTCTAGATGGTGAAAAGACTTATAAAGCCGTTTGCTTTATGTGTCATGACACCGGCGTGGCGAATGCGCCAAAAATCAGTGATAAACAAGCCTGGGCACCACGTATTGCGACGGGTATGGAAGCGCTGTATATCAGTAGCTTAAAAGGTAAAAATGCTATGCCGCCTAAAGGGGGTAACTTATCTTTAAGTGATGATGAAGTAAAAGCGGCTGTGAATTGGATGACCATTCAAGTTCAGTAAAACGCCCAAGAAACTTGATAAGCCTCCTTCACGGAGGCTTTTCTTTTTTGCTTCATGATTCGTTATACTAAACCCTTTATCCACCCCCTACTTGTCATGAATAGCGAACTACAGCAACTGCAACCCTATCCTTTTCAGAAAATTCGGGAATTGCTCAAAGGCGTGCAGCCCCCTGCTCTCTCCTCGGTTTCCTTAGCAATTGGTGAACCCAAACATCCAACTCCAGCGTTTATTCATCAGGCGGTGAGTGAGCATTTGGCAGGTTTGGCAACTTATCCCTTGACCAAAGGTGATATGCCCTTGCGCGCTGCGATTGGTCATTGGTTAACGCGTCGCTTTCAATTACCAGCCCAATCGATTGATCCAGACAAGCATATTTTGCCGGTGAATGGCACCCGCGAAGCCTTATTTGCTTTTGCACAGGCGGTCATTGATCGTCGTGCTAATCCCGCTGTGGTCATGCCGAACCCTTTCTATCAGATTTATGAAGGCGCGGCTTTATTGGCAGGTGCAGAACCAATTTACCTAAATTGCACCGCTGACAATGGCTTTATCCCTGATTTTTCTAGCGTCCCCGCTGCTGTCTGGCAACGCTGCCAATTGCTTTACATTTGCACGCCCGGAAACCCAACCGGCGCAGTCATGTCGATGGAGCAACTGCAGGATTTGATTCGTCTTGCGGAACAATATGATTTTATTATTGCGTCGGACGAATGCTATTCCGAATTGTACTTTGATGAAGCCCATGCGCCAGTAGGTTTGTTGCAAGCCTCAGCCCAAATGGGGAATACGGATTATCAGCGTTGTGTGGTATTTCATAGCCTATCTAAGCGCTCTAATGCACCCGGGATGCGCTCAGGCTTTGTTGCGGGCGATGCAAACGTATTGGATAGCTTTTTACAATATCGCACTTACCATGGTTGCGCCATGCCACCACCCTTCCAAGTCGCTAGTACTTTGGCGTGGCAAGACGAGGAGCATGTGCGTGCGAACCGTGATTTATACCGCGCCAAATTTGATGCGGTACTAGACATTTTATCACCCGTTTTAGAGGTCAAAAAACCGGATGCGGGCTTTTACTTGTGGCCCATAACTCCCGAAGATGATGTTCTATTCACACGCCGTTTATTTGCAGAGCAACATGTGCATGTGGTTCCGGGGAGTTATTTAGCACGCGAAACAGCTACTGATCATCCGGGTAAAAATCGTATTCGTTTGGCTTTGGTTGCGACCGAGCAAGAATGTATCACCGCAGCACAGCGCATTCGTCACTGTGTTGAACAGTTATAATTTTTAGGATTTGGGAGAAGCACATGTCCGACCTTCAAGCTACGATTGAAGCCGCCTTCGAACGCCGCGCTGACATTACCCCGCGTAATGTCGATGCTAGTACCCGTGAGGCTGTCAACGAAGCCTTAAACCTCTTAGATAGCGGCAAAGCACGTGTGGCTGATCGCCGTGGCGTGGGCGACTGGGTCGTCAACGAATGGCTAAAAAAAGCCGTCTTATTATCGTTCCGCATTAATGACAATGTCGTCATGCAAAGTGGCTGTACCCAATATTATGACAAAGTGCCTTCAAAATTCGCCGATATGACTAGCGAAGAATTTGCAGCAAGCGGGATTCGCGTTGTGCCCCAAGCCATTGCACGTCGGGGTTCTTTTATCGCTTCCGGCACCGTGTTAATGCCCTCTTATGTGAATATTGGTGCCTATGTAGATACGGGCACGATGGTCGATACTTGGGCTACTGTGGGCTCTTGTGCGCAAATTGGTAAGAATGTGCACTTATCTGGTGGGGTTGGCATTGGTGGCGTTTTAGAACCATTACAAGCAGCGCCCACCATCATTGAAGATAATTGCTTCATTGGTGCGCGCTCTGAAGTCGTGGAAGGCGTCATTGTCGAAGAAGGCTCAGTCATTTCCATGGGCGTCTATATTGGCCAAAGCACACGCATTTATGACCGCGAAAACGACCAAATTATCTATGGCCGTATTCCCGCAGGCTCGGTAGTCGTATCAGGCAATCTGCCCTCGACTGACGGTAAATGCAGCCTCTATTGTGCTGTCATCGTCAAGCGTGTCGATGCCAAAACGCGCGGCAAAGTCGGTATCAACGAACTTTTGCGCGGTATTTAATGAGTGTAGATTTATAAGCGGAGTGAAGACTCCGCTTTTTGCGCTTGCACAAACCATGCGCTTTGGAGTTATGCTGTCAGCGTGTTAACTCAGTAGCTTGGTAACATAATGGCCACAGATGTAAACCTTACACTGCGTTTTCTATCTGTCTATTAAAAAACGCTTCCAACATTTTTATCTGCTGGCTCGGGGTTTCTTGCTGATACATCGCTTGGCGAAACGCATTACTGTCATAGAATCCTGTCGTGTACCAAGCGATATGCTTGCGCGCAATACGAACCCCTGCATATTCGCCATAAAAGGTATATAAATCATCTAAGTGCTGTAGTAATACTTCACGAATTTCGCTTACATGCGGTGGCGCTAATACTTCACCGGTTTTCAGATAATGCGCAATTTCGCGAAAAATCCACGGTCGACCTTGCGCCGCACGCCCAATCATCAGCCCATCTGCGCCGGTTTGATCAAGCACAAACTTAGCTTTCTGCGGGCTATCAATATCGCCATTCGCAATCACCGGAATTTTGAGCAAACGCTTCACTGCCGCGATTAATTCATAACGGGCTGCACCGGTATACATTTGCTCGCGCGTGCGCCCATGAATCGCAAGCGCTGCAATACCGGCTTGTTCCGCACGCACAGCCACACGTAGGATATTTTCTTGCCCATTGGCGAAACCCAAACGAGTTTTTAGGGTAACTGGTACGTCTACTGCTTGGACAACCGCCTCCAAAATCCGCGCAACTAAATCCTCGTCTTTTAATAAAGCTGAGCCTGCTAGTTTGTTACAAACCTTTTTAGCGGGGCAACCCATATTAATATCCACTATTTGTGCGCCATTGGCGACCTGATAACGAGCTGCTTCTGCTAGCAATTGTGGATCAGAACCAGCAATCTGCGCGGAAATGGGCGCTAATTCACCATCAAAGTTTTTGCGAAACATGGACTTTTTCTGTGCATACAACGTTGCATCCGCCGCCATCATTTCACTGACCGCGTGGCCTGCACCAAAATATTTGCAAAGCGTCCGAAAGGGACGATCGGTCACACCCGCCATGGGGGCGACAATCAGATTATTGGAGAGTTGATAGCTGCCGATTTTCATGCGGCGCAGTATAAATTAACGTGGCGCTAATTGTTCAGGTTTCACGGGCGGGCTTAGCAGATGTTCTGCTTCATCCACATCCACTTGCTCACCCTGTGGTGTAACCAAGGGCAACTCCGCATCATTCCAACCCCGAATGCCGGTTTTTAGCGAATAAACGTGTTGGTAGCCCATTAATTGCAAGGTGAAGGCGGCCAAAGCACTACGATTACCCGAGCGACAGGCTAGCACGACAGGCTTATCACGCGCGGCGACTAAGTGAGGAATCGTCTCTGAATAACCCCAATCGCAGGCAGCTTCTAACATACCGCGCGGTACGTGCAAAGCGCCTTGAATACTCCCCAGTGCAACCTCTTCAGGCTCACGAATATCAACAATTACTATCTCTTGAGTTTCGCGTAAATCCGCTAAATCCCAAGGAAAAATTTCGCGAATCTGAGGCAATACCTCACTAATTAAGTTTTTATAAGTTTTATGCATGAAACCTTACTAACTCAGGTCAGCTCATCCGTGGCATTAGCGCGCACACCGTGCTCAACGGCCATCACCGCCGCCGTAATCCGCGAGCTGACATTTAATTTGCGTAAAATCGCTTTGACATGCAATTTTACCGTGCCATCCGAAATTCCCAAATTACGTGCAATAACTTTATTGCTTTGTCCTTCCGCTAAGAGCGTTAATATCTCATATTCGCGTGGAGTCAATTCGGAGAAAGGATTGGCTGCTTTATTATCAAAATCGCCATCTTTACCCTGTACAAAGCGAGCTAAGACTGGTGCTAACTCGGGCGCGACTACAGTCTTACCGGCCATAATTTCACGTAAACCTAGCACTAATTCGTCAGGCTCAATGTCTTTTAACAAATAACCGCGTGCACCGGCTTTCAAGGCTTCAATCAGGTCGTTCTCACTGGTGCTGGTCGTTAGCATAACCACTTTCAAGCTGGGATGGTTTTTGCGTAATTGACGTAAAACGGTTAGGCCATCCATTTGTGGCATACGCATATCCAAGAGCACAATATCTGGCTCTAATTCCGCAGCACGACGAATACCCTCGTCACCACTTCCCACCGCTGCGACAATTTCAATCCCACGCCGCACTAATAAATCCTGCAAACCCGCACGGAATAAGGTGTGATCGTCGACTAATAATACTTTTTCATGCATGTGACGCTGGCTCCACCATAGTATTTGGGACAGTTGGCCTAGGCCGGAATTCAACATCGGCTTTAACCTTAACGGGTGCTTGAAAACTCAATTGCATTAGAGTGCCACCTTCCTCGGGATCACTTTCAAATTGCACTTCACCGCCTATTTTCTCGGCACGCTCTTGCATAATTTTCATACCGATATGTTCACCCGTTTTCGGATCAAATTTCGGCAAATCTTGCGGCAAACCAACACCATCATCCTCCACCAAAATACTACAACGACCTTCTTCCGAGCTATACATCAAAATACGCACGGTACTTGCTTTACTATGCTTGCGCACATTCGCCAAAGCCTCTTGGACGATGCGCACGACTTCTAACTCCATTTCGCTCGGCAGACCGGCCAAATTCCAATTATGGTAGAAAAATACTTCCATCTGCGTTTCGACCCGAAAACGCTCGGTTATTTTCTCCACCGCACGCACCACACCTTTACCATCTAACGGGGCACGGAAATGGGTAATAAGACTACGCAATTCTGCATACGCCTCATCCACGGTTTGCTCAAGATTTTCTAATTCTTGCCATGCGATAGTTTCATCGCCACGATGCAAGGTGTCGTCTAATAAACGTACTTTAAAACGCAAACTCGCTAAGGTCTGTGCTAAGGAGTCATGTAGCTCATGGGCCATGCGGGTACGCTCTTCAATAATCGATAAGCGCACCACATCTTTTTCGACACGTGCTTTCTCAATCGCCATCCCTAAGTGCTGACCAATACTGGTCAATAAATCTTCTTCTTCCTGCAAATGCGCAAATTGTTCGGGCGACACAAATAAATTATACACCCCCAAAATTTTCTCACGGTATTGCAAAGGCACAGCAAGCATCTGCAAAGCGCTGTCGGTGCCAAACATACTGGTCTTTAAGAGACGATCACAGGTTTGAATCTGGGGTTGTGCCTCAATCAAACCGGCCTTCAAGGTTTTGCCACAAATGCACTCTGGGCTAGGTAAGCGCTGTTCCAAGGCCACAATTTCATCACTTAGTCCAAAACTCGCGACCAGCTTTAATTCACCCTGCTCATCGGATAAACGAATGGCGACTGCTTTAGCCTTAAAAACTTCCCTTAGGCCGCGTAAGACACGTTCAAATAAGGCTTCCAGCGAATTCGCGCGATTGATACAGCTCGCCACATCATAAAGCACGGTTAAATGACGGTTTTTCTGGGCAATGAATTGAGCTTGCCGATTGAGGCGCTGTTGTTGCATTCGCGACATGGCTTGATAATCATCGGTAATCGCATTGATTTGTTCGCGAATCCGTAGCGATGGACAACCTTTGCGATTCATAGGCATCCGTGTATTCAAATCACCCGCACGCAAACGCGTTACCCAATCTGATAATTCTTGGCCGAAAAAATTAAATTCGCGCCACATCCAATACAAAAAACTGAGTGTGCCAATCGCCGTTAGAACCCATACCACCAAGAGGCTTGGCAAAATCCAATTCGCTTGCGCATGGTTTAGTAAGGCCCAAAACGACAATAAACCTGAAGCACCAAAAGCAAGTACCAGAAAAACTAAAATAACACGCACACGCAGCGGAAAACTCAAACCCGAACGGTATTTGGCTTGCGCACGTGACCCAATAGTACGCCCATTCTCGGTGGTAGCGCTCATATCCGGTGTGGTGGATGAAGTAGCCGTCACCATCGCTTAATCCTGTGGTGGGCGGTAATGGGGATCATTAGGATTCATGAACACGAACTCCATATTCCCGTCCAACTCCACGAAATCGAGCATCATTCCTTGGCATAAGGCTTGTGAATCCGCATCGACTAATAGATTAATCCCTTCCGTTTCAACACTGATATCACCCACCTGAAACTCATCATCGAACCCCATACGATAGTGAAACATCCCATCGGCTGATCGAGTTACCGCTATGCGCAAGGGCAAGCCTTGGGTAAAACTTTGTTCAGCAGCCTGTCTAATTTGTTTCGCCGCTTCAGGAGTCACAATAATCATGCAACAGCTTTCCTTCGATGAGATTTCACAAAATCCACAAAACGGTTTGCCCAAGGGTATTGAGCAGTGTGTCTTAAATGGGTATAGGACGCGAGCAGGTTTTTATAGATCCAACCATCATGCTCACCATCGATTCCCGTACCACGCAGCACCTTATAGGCGAAGGTGCCACCTGCCCCTATATTTTCAAGACGCGAATAATGAAACTCGTGAGCCTGAATTGCCGCCTCACTTGCACCGCCCCAAGGCATCTGTGCCGTTTCTTGAATACGTACATAACCACGCCCCTGCGGTTTATTCTGCATCACCGCATCCGCAGGAATCACGCCGACCATCTCTGCTTTGTTATCTTTCCAAACAATCTGGCGCGTTAAATACATCAAGCCGCCACATTCCGCATACGTCGGCAAACCGGCTTCAATGGCCGTCCGAATCGATTCACGCAAACTACGATTAGCAGACAAAGCCTGCAAATGTGTTTCCGGAAAACCACCGCCAATCAACAAACCATCAATATCCGGTAAATAGGCATCACGCAAAGTATTGATCGGCACTAGCTCCGCCCCCGCTTGCCGCAACGCTTCTATATCGCTAGCGTAATAAAATCCAAAGGCAGCATCTTGGCAAATACCAATACGCACACTAGCGCGCGGTTTCGAATGATGAGCCAGTGCTTGACGGGGTAAGTCCATGGCACAGTCAGCAATTTGACGCAAAGCCCCCAAGTCGACCTGATCCGCTACTTGGTCGCGAATCCGATTAATTTGCAAGCTAGCGAGTTCAGCCTCATTACTAGGAATTAAACCGAGGTGACGCTCTTCAATGGCCATTGCTGCACTTTCTTGCACACAGCCCAATACCGCAACATCGGTAAAATATTCCACCGCTTGGCGTAATTTGGTGGCATGACGCGCCCCACCCACACGATTTAAAATCACACCGGCAATTTGTACTTCACGATCAAACGCTAGATAGCCCATGAGCAAAGGAACAATGCCACGTGTCATACCGCGTGTATCGAGCACCAGTATAACGGGCGACTGGGTCAATTTCGCTAAAGCGGCATTACTATCAGCACCATCCAAGGCCATGCCATCGTATAAGCCTTTATTGGCTTCGAGAACCGAAATATCCGCTGTTGCCCCATAATGTTGCACACTATGCAGAATTTCGCTGGGCGACATAGTATTAAAGTCCAGATTATGGCAGCTACGCCCACTGGCCGCACTTAACCATAAGGGATCAATATAATCAGGGCCTTTTTTGAAAGGTTGAACGTTCAAATCTTGCGCACGCCATGCGGCACATAAACCAATGGAAAGCGTGGTTTTACCTGAGGATTTGTGCGCTGCGGAAATAAAGAGTCTTGCCATAATGCTAGTCTAACGAAGTTCAAGAAAACTAGCCCCTCCCCAAAAGGGAGATTAGTATGGTCTTATTTGGGAATACCCCTATCGCCTGTGAAGTATTCGTTTAAAACGCAAAGGCTTTACGCCAAAACTTTAAAGCGAGGTAGCTAGGCTTGATGGTTTGCTTTGTAGTAAGCTCTGCGCCACATTAATAAACACTATAATCAGACTCACAATGACACCCACCATAAACACTGAAGCGGAAACTGATACAAAAAAAAATACGCGCCCCCTGACACGTCGCGGACAAATAGAATTCATTCTGAAAAAACTCAATCGCAAACAACTCGATCAGTTTCTGATTGACAGTGCCTTAAATGATAATCATGTACGTGATGCACTCTTGATTCAATTTGGCGAATTACTGAGTGAAGATGAGGCCAATGAGGCTAAATATCGCCGCACCCTAAATACCATGATTGAGCGGCATATCGGCGCTGATGGCATTATTAGCCGCAAAAGCGCACAAATTCTGAATGATTCCTTAGACCTGCTTATTTCGAATGCGCGAAAACCCACCACACCTTCGAGTGAAACTATTGATTTATGTTTGGCATTGATGAGTGTTTTACCACGCCTAACTCAACAGATGGATGATGCGGACGGGCATGTGTATCGCTTAATGAAACTAAGCTGCGTGCAATTGTGGGAAGTATTTAAGAATTTGCCGCCAGAACGTCAACAAAGTGCCTTTGAGCGCTTATTGCGTGAATACGTAGAGCCTGCCTATTTAGAAGCCGATTTGGATAGTTTTATTCTGACCTTATTACGGGATTGGGCAAAACATCAACCGCAGTGGCAAAAACTTTGTTTGCGGCAACATGAGTTATTATTAAAAGCCGCAGGCAATGATAAATGGCGCAAGAATTATTTATTGGAACAAACCCAAGCGTTATTAAGTGCATGGCAAAAACCGGCCTAAGCCGGTTTTTCAAATAGCTTTAATAGTTTCAAACTTTACGCCTGACTAAGCGGCTCTATGACTTCATCCGCTAAGGATTCGGGTAAGAAACGCAATACTTGTAAGCCAATTAACAAAATTAAAACTGAGAGTGCAAAACCACCTAAACCCAACAACCATTCCCAAATACTGGCACTATACTGTGTGATTTCACCATCAAAAAATGAGCTGGAAACTTCAGCATTTGGAAATAAGGTCAAAGGATAAGCCTGACCACCAATTAAATTAATGTATAATTGTACGAAACCGCCCAAAATCACCAGCATCGCTGCCAAACGCACTGCCCAGCGCTGATTAACAAACTTCTTACAGAAAATCAGGAATAAAGGTAATAGACTACCAAAGAAAATCTGCCCTACCCAAAACAAAGCAGCGTAACGACTATCTTTTAATATAAAGGCTTCTACACCTTGTTTTTCAGTAACATACAAATTAGCAAGATGACGCGCCAATTCAAAAAATAGTACTGCGCCAATGAAAATGGCTAATAAATAGCGTAAGCGATTTACAATTAAATCACCTACTTCTCGACTGCCTAAGGCAGCACTGGCCAATAAGACAAGGATATAAACCGATAATCCTAGCGAAAATGACATTGAGATAAATAAAGGTGCCATCACCGCGCCTGTATAAAACTCACGAGCCACTAAAAATCCAAAAATGGAGCCTGTACCCATGGTGAGAATTAAACGCCAATTAAAGGCTGCAAAACCTGCATATTTATAGAAGCGATTCACCTTACGATCCATCATCGTCCATAGATATAAAGCCCCGAGCGCTAAAAACCCGCTATAAAGCCAAATATTCCATGCAAAAATAGATTTCGTATTCCGATGCGTCAAGGTCACTAATAGGCGATCAGCATGGCCTAAATCTAAGACTAAAATCGCTAAACCGCCGATCAATAAAGAAATGGCTAATAAAGCGGATAAACGCCCTAAAGGCTGATAAATTGTTTTGCTGAAGACGGTACCAATCGAACTGATATTTAAAGCGCCGGAAGCAGCCACAATCAAGAAAATGGCAAATACATGCGGTAGGCCCCAGACGATTTGATTATTCATCCCTGTGACATGATGGCCTTGGTGCTCCAAGTGGAAAAAGCTAAGCGCTCCCAAACCCACTAACACGGCACAAATACCCAGCAGGATGTAATAAGCTTTGCTGCTGCGGAGTTCGCTATAAACGATGGTTTTGCTGCTCATGACTAACTCCTCACAGACCTAAATAGCGCACGCCGGTATTTAAACCTAAATCCGCGCGAATTTGTGAGCCGCCCAAGGTTTTCACGGCTTGACTAATCCGACTATTGGGATCATTTAGGTCACCAAAAATAACGGCATTCGGGGCTGCTTCGACACAGGCAGGCAATTGCCCCTTATCGATACGATGCACACAAAGATTACAAGACTCCACCGTACCCATGCCGCGCGGTGAATGCGGGCGTTGATCCGTCAAACTCTCGTGCACAAAACTGCGCGCCTTATATGGACAAGCCATCATGCAATAACGACAGCCAATACAAATATGCTTATTCACTTGCACAATACCATCCGCACGCTTCATGGACGCGCCAGTGGGGCAAACATCCACACAAGGCGGCTCTTCGCAATGCTGACACATGACCGGCAAGGTGAAACTGTGCTGGGTGAGTTTGTCGGTGACTTTAACGGTACGCATCCATTGCGACTGTTGCTCAGGACGTGACTTTGGATCATTACCCCAACCATGCTCACGCTTGCAAGCCTCGACCATGGCCACACCACCATCCGTTAAGCGATTAATATCGATTAACATACCCCAGCGCACTTTATTGGACACGGGCTGATCGGCAGGTTTGGCCGGTACATCACTGGCCTCTACACTGCGCAGTATCACGCCTGAGGCCAAACCACCGACTGCAACTCCGCCTACAGCCGCCATAAATTTGCGTCGATACGCATTGATCTGACTCATTGCGTAACTCCTTGCGCTTGTTGACTTTGCCCCAGCAACAATAAATCACTCAGCTCAGGCGGTGCATTCTTGGCGGAAAGATGATAGGTATTGGAGCTAAGCTTATGTTGGTAATTGATGTTTTCCATCACCTGCGGGCGATCCGCATGACATTGGAAACAATCTAATTTCACGCCCACATAGCTATGGCAACTCGAACAAAAATGATCTTTCTTTTCGTCCGTATAATGCACAGCCGAACCATCTTCCCGTGTGGGCGCGACATGGCAATTAATGCATTCATTGAGGCTATGCTGGGTCGTGCGAATCCCTTCAATCACGGTTTTATCGCGATGTACCAGCAAATACTTCATGTGATTTTTACGCATATCCGCGGTCGGCTCGACGCATTGTGCTGCTTTCGCTTTCGCAGGGGCAAGATTTGGCTCTGGCACACCCGCATCGCAGCCTACTAGCGCTATTGCAAATAGCGCCAGCACCAGCAGTGATTTGATATTGCTGAGCAAGGGCATGTTTTATTCACCCATACCCATTTCAATATAACCCGTTGGGCAGACATCGGCACAAATATGGCAGCCAATGCAACGCGCATAATCAGTCGCTACATAACGCCCTAAAGTCGCTTGCTTTTTCGGTACGCGATAGACCGCATCTTGTGGACAGAAGATCATACAGTTATCGCACTCAAAACACATGCCACAACTCATGCAACGCCCTGCTTCTGCCACCACCTCCACCTCAGCCAAGGCATTCATCCGTTCTGCAAAATGCCCCAGTACTTCTTCAGAACTGGGCACTTCTTCAGTGCGCAAATGACGCGCTTTTGCGGCAAAGTGCCCTAAGAATAATTCAGACGATTGCACAATCGTGCTCTTGGCGCGATCTTCGTAGTTATGCACCGCATACTTCATTTCCGAAGTACCGCGCAAATCGGCGGATTTCGATGCATCAAAACGACTCGGCTCTAAACCAGCCTCTTGCAATTTGCGCATTAAATCAAAGTGGTGTTTATCCACTTTCGGACGCTTTTGGATTTCTTGCGCATTTAAATACTGATGAATCGTTTCAGCGGCAATAGCGCCTTGTCCAATCGCTGTAGTCAATAAATGTGGACGTACAATATCACCTGCCGCAAAGTGCCCTTCTTTGCCCGGCACTTGGTACAGTGCATTGTGGTTAATCAGGTTTTTACCATTATTCCACGCTTCCACACCCTCAAAGCGCCCGTATTGACCGATAGCCGACACGATTAAATCAGCGTCGATAATGGTTTCTTTGCCACCTTCACACGCTTGCGGCAAATTACCCTTCATCACACACTCAACTACTTTTAAGCCAATCGCCCGACCATCTGCGCCAAAGACGATTTCTTTCGGCATCACTTGCGTCAGAATGGTTACACCTTCTTTTAGCGCATCTTGGACTTCATGCTCAGCAGCGGTCATCTGATCCAATGCAAACAACGTCGTTAAGGTGACGGTTGCAGGGACTTTCTCGCCCACTTCGCCATGGACTAATTTGCCCGTCGCTGCATCTTCAGGCTTTTCATGGTAATTGGCTAACGTGCCAATCCGGCGCGATACCGACACCACGTCAATCGAAGTATCACCACCACCGACGCAGACAATGCGCGGCGCGGTATATTTCATCGTCCCTAAGTTGAAGGCTTGGAGGAAATCAACCGCAGTTACACAGTTCGGTGTCTCGGCAAATTTCTCAACGAATAAATCGCGCCCCGTCCAGCAACCCATCGCCCACAATACAGCGTCATAGTCTTTTTCTAGCTGCTCAACGGTGACATCTTTGCCCACCGTGGTATTGCAACGCACTTCAATATCGCCCAAATCCAGAATACGCTGGATTTCTGCGCCCAGTTTATCCCGTGGCACACGATAACCTGGGATGCCGTAGCGGAACATACCGCCCAATTCAGGCAAGCTTTCAAAAATCGTGGAAGCATGACCTAAACGGCGTAATTGATAAGCAGCAGATAAACCGGCTGGGCCACCACCAATGATGGCGACTTTCTTGCCAGATAAAGCGGGTGCCGGATCAAATTTAAAACCCTGCTCAATGGCATAATCACCGATGTATTGCTCAACCGCATTAATGCCAACAAAATCATCTACATCATTACGATTGCAGCCCGTTTGGCAAGGCGCAGGACAAACCCGCCCCATCATCGCAGGAAAAGGATTGGCCGTGGTGGAGCGACGGAAAGCATACTCTTGCATACTCATGCCAACCGGCGGCTTTTCAATACCACGCACAATTTGCAGCCAGCCACGAATATCCTCACCGGAGGGGCAAGAACCTTGGCAAGGTGGCGTTTTATGCACATAAGTTGGACATTTGTGGGAGGTATCCGCGACAAAAATCTTGTCGTGCATACTGTCCCATTGATGATCGCCGTCCTTAAAACGCCGGAAAGTATGCCCTTGTAATTTTGGGTCATGCGCTGCTGTTGACATATCATTCTCCTCTCAGAGAGCTTGGCACACCAAACTCAGGATCAAATCGGTATAAATCTGGTTTAGGAATCGGCTTATGCGTCGTCGTTATCATCTTCATCATCGTCGTCATCCTCATCAGGACGCGCTTGTACGGACACTGGGCGCTGCAATACCAAAGCCTTGCTGACCAATTGGTGCACGCTGACAATCTGATCCATCTTAAAGCCGTAATACGGAATAACTTTGGTGAACTGCGACTTACAAATCGCGCAAATCGCCGCCATATGCGTGACACCCTGCTGCTCAGTGACGTACTTGAGTGCTTCCATACGCGGTTGAGCACCTTTGACACGCAACTCCATTAAATCGTCAGTCAGCAAACCACCACCACCACCACAACAATAAGTGGCATCGTGAATCGTGTCAGCTGGCATATCGACAAAGTGATTGCACACAGCTTTGATGACATTACGCGGATATTCAAACTGCCCACCGGGTTTATCACCCATGCGCGAGCCACGTGCCACATTGCAGGAATCGTGGAAGGTGAGAACCTTGTCATCATTCTGGGATTTATCGATGACCAGCTTGCCCTCTTGAATCAAACCCCAAGTCACTTCGAGAATGTGTTGTGGTACAGGGTATTTCGGATCAAGAAAATCGAAGGGCCCGGCAAGCGTATTTAAGAAACTATAAGCTACGCGCCACGCATGACCGCATTCCCCGAATACAATGCGTTTAACTTTGAGCTTGATGGCCGCTTCACGAATACGTAGCGCAATACGGCGCATATTTTCGTAAGAGCCAATGAACATGCCGAAATTCGCGCCTTCCGAGGCATACGAGCTGAGCGTCCAGCTAATCCCTGCTTCGTGAAAGACCTTGGCATAACCCATCAAACCATCAACGTGCGGCTCAGCAAAGAAGTCAGCAGATGGCGTAACCAGTAATACTTCTGCGCCTTCTTCATCTAAAGGAAAGCGAACCTTAATACCGGTATCGGCTTCGACATCTTCCTCTAAACCCTCCAAAGTATCCGCCAGGGCTGGCTGTGGCAAACCTAGGTTATTACCAACTTTGAACACCTTACCGATGATTTCATTGTTGTACTTGGAGCCACGCCCAATGTGGTCGAGGATTTCACGTGCGGCCATCGATACTTCAGCAGTATCAATCCCATACGGGCAATACACGGAACAGCGTCGACATTGTGAGCATTGGTGATAATAGTTATACCAATCGTCAATCACCGCTTCGGTCAAATCCACCGCACCCACTAATTTTGGGAAGTGTTTACCAGCAAACGTGAAATAGCGCCGATACACTTTACGCATTAAATCTTGCCGTGCGACCGGCATATTTTTCGGGTCTTGCGTGCCAAGGTAATAATGGCATTTGTCGGTACAAGCACCACACTTAACACAAATATCTAAATACAATTGCAGCGAACGATAGCGATGGCGCAAATCATCCATTTTCGCTAAAGCACGTTCTTTCCAATCGGGTACTAACTCATAGCCACCCTCTGGGTCAGCCGCAAAGTCCGTGGGAAAATTTAAGGCTTTTTGAAAGTCAGGTTTAGCTACAAAAGGGCCTTTGCCTGCCATCGCATCCGGCTTGATTTTCGGGATGTCGATATAGCCTTCGCCGTTGAGCTTCGGAACTTCGTAATCAGCCATTTTTCACCTCGTCCCGATAAATCTGATTTTTCTTTTCTAGTTCTAAAGCCCACGAAGAAACATGGCGTTTTTCGCGCGGATTATCGACTTGATTACGCGTCGGGCTGAAAAACACCCCAGGTGCGTGCAGTAACTTACTAATCGGGAACACCAGCATCAAAATTGCCACTAATAATAAATGCACTAACAAGATAGGCGAAGCGGGCAGTGGGTGAAAATCAAAGGTCATTAAGCCACGGAAAAATCCCTTCACCATGGTAATGTCTGTGTGCGCCACAAAGGTCATCATCATGCCACTCAGCCCAATACCAATCAGCAAGGCTAGCATTAAGAAATCAGAAGGCGCAGAGATATAACGTACACGATCAACTAAAATGCGCCGCGCTAATAGACCTGCTAAGCCAAATACCATCGCAAAGCTTGCATATTTGCCAAACGGCTGGAGAAAGCCTAAGAAAGCACCTATCTCCATGAAATAGCGGGTATGGCGCAACAACACTAACCACAAAGCCATATGGAAGATAAAGGCAAATAACCAAATATATTTATTGGCGCGGAATAAGCTTTGGAAGAATACGACTTCACGAAACATGCGCCAGACCACACCACTTTGGGTAACGGGGGCGGGTGTAGTTGGAATTTTTAAGGGGACGGAAATTTGCGTGTAGAAGTATATCCGGCGGCCTACCCCGACCACTAACACAAGTGTCGCCACCCAAAACAGCAGACCATAAAGAATACTTACGAAGGTCACAACTGACTCCTACAGACAAAACTTCACAACAACCCTAGTGATACTAGGGCTGGTGACGTAGCTCTAGTTATCTAGAGCACTAAACGAATGAATAGATACGAATTAGACGCAGCCGGTTGGCTTAGGCAGGCCAGCATATTTACACGCTTGCTTACCAGGACCATAAGGGAACAAGCTATAGAGGTATTTTGAATTGCCTTTATCAGCACCCAGACGCTTACCTACCGCTTTGGTTAATACGCGCACCGCTGGAGCGATTTGATACTCTTCATAATACTCACGCAGGAAATTAATAATTTCCCAGTGCTCATCCGTTAAAGTAACCGGTTGCTCTTCTGCTTGCGCCATCGCATTCGCTACTTCAGGTGTCCAATCACTCAGGTTTTCTAAGTAACCTTCTTCGTCCGTCGCAATGGTTTTACCGCCAATTTCCAGAGCCATTCACGGCCTCCTGTTTTAGATAAGGTTAAAGTTTACAGCCAGCTTTGTGTTTTTTCGTTAGCTACGGTCAAATCCACAAAACCTGCATAATCCACCACTTGAATGCCTTCCAGCACTCGCTCTAGCTTCACACCGCGTGCCGTTAAATCAGGGCCTAAGGCATAAATCGAGATAGAATTGCCATTGATGGCTTGTTGCAGCTCAGCAACCACACTAGAGCCACTCACTGCACCAATCACAGCATCTTCAATTAATAACACGCTATCGCCTGCTAAAGCATGACCTAAGCAACTTTTCAGCGTATTTCGCTCAAAAGGCGATTTATTCACAATATGCAACATTGCCATAACTCACCCCTTAGAAGCTAAACGTGACATCTTGCTCAGCCATGATTTGCGCCATTTCTGCACGCGAAATCACCTGAACGGAAGGCTTTTCAGCATAATCATCATCTTCATCTTCGTAGACGATGGGCATCAAATCCTCTTCACTTAAACCGCGCTCCGCTAAGGATTCGCGCTCTACATACAGTTTGGTGATGCCATAATCGCCCAACGCATTGTAGGTCGGCGAGAAGTTTTTCATACCAACGGCTTTAGGATTTTGGCCTTTAGCAATTTGATAGACACCATCATCTAAAAAGGCGAGGCTCACTTCTTGCTCAAAGGCGGCAGCAATCAATACCACTTCCAAGGATTCCAGCGCATACACCGTGCCATAAGGTGCTTTGCGGTTCAAATACATGAATTTCTTTGCCATGTTTTAATCCCCAAACACAATAGTACGGTCAGATTCAATCCCGCCTTCGATCAACTGACCCAAGCCAGAGATACGAAAACCAGCAGCAATATTATCGGCATTCAAGCCTTGACGCTTGGCTTCGGAAGCATCCATTAAGCCACGGCGTTGTGCTGCTGCGATACAAATAACCAAGTCTAAGCCATGTTTTTCGGCTAGCTCTGACCATTCTTTTTGCAGCATACGATCATCTTTGGGTGGAACCGCCAAGCGCGTACCATTGTTCACGCCATCGTGATAGAAGAACACCCGAAAAATTTCATGACCCTTCTCTAACGCAGCACGTGCAAATTGCAGCGCTGTATCAGATGACTGATGCTGATAAGGGCCTTCATTAACCATAATGGTGTATTTCATGTCATTCCTCGTTATCAGCTTTAGAAGCGGATATGGGTTGAAGAATTCAAGTTATTACGTGCGCCACGCCAGTTATCGATATGATACTTCGTGAATGGCAAGCCAGTAACTTCAAAGAAACGTGGCCAACCGATACGCTCGACCCATTCATTCATCCGTTCCCAATCGCGCGCGCCTTCTTTATAGCACTGCAAAATTTTCTTCACGATAGCCGTCGCTTCTGGCCAGCGTGGTGGATTATTGGGAATACCGGCAGCTACTAGGCGTTGGAACGTTGGCTTACCACGCGCATTAGAGTGATTACCGCCAATCCAAATGGCTAACTGTGTGTATTGATGATCATTGATTTGCATCGGTGGGCAAGGTGGGTAGCACGCGCCGCAGCAGATACATTTCTTTTCATCCACTTCCAAAGAAGGTTTACCATCCACCATCGCAGGACGAATCGCAGCCACAGGGCAACGCGCCACCACCGATGGACGCTCACAGATATTACCCACCAGATTGTGATTGATCTTCGGTGGTTTTACGTGTTGAACATTAATCGCGATATCACCTTGACCGCCACAGTTGATCTGGCAGCAAGAAGTAGTCATATGCACACGATTCGGCATATTCCAACCTTTGAATTCATCGATTAACTCATCCATCATCGCTTTCACGACGCCAGACGCATCGGTGCCCGGAATATCGCAGTGTAACCAACCTTGAGTATGGGACAAGGTGGTTACTGAATTACGCGTACCACCTACGGGGAAACCCGCATCTTCCAACGCTTTCACTAAGGGTTCAACTTTGGCACCATCCGCTACCATGTACTCAATATTGGAGCGAATCGTGAAGCGCACAAAGCCTTCACCATATTGATCGCCGATATCCATCAATTTGCGTAAGGTGAATACGTCCAGAATACGTTGTGTACCGGCACGCACAGTCCAAACCTTTTCTCCACTGCGCGCAACGTGCACTAACACACCTGGGCGTGGATCTTCGTGATATAACCATTGACCATAATTACGACGCATCACAGGATGCATGTACTGGAAACCATCAGGACATCCAGATTCAATTGGGTCGCGCATTTCGGCTGCCATGAACTAAATTCTCCAAAAAATCTTTATGAATTCACTACTAACTAAGCCTAGGCTTAGCTTTATCAAGGGAGCTACTTAGGCTCAGCCCTTGACAAAGGAAAGCGGAAAGCGCTTAGTTAAGCAGCCGCCATCTTTTCTTCACGTTTACGATTGAACCATTCTTCTGCGGCTTCGTCCCAACCATCCATGCGCACATAAGAAATATTACGTGGCTGCTTGATCATATTGGGATCAGGATCAATACCGATACCTTCGATGAAGTTCACTAAACCAATACGCTCAATCATCTCACCGCAGCGCTCGTGCTCTAAGCCATTTTCAGCCCAGTAGTCAATAACAGTTGAAGCCAGTTCCTTAATGCGCTCGTAATCTTCTTCCGTTTCCATTTTCATAAATGGAATAATTACCGTACCCATTAAATCGCCGATCTTTAAGGTCCGCTTACCACCCATCAGGATGCTCACGCCTTTATCATCACCGGTTTGTAACGCTTTTGGCATAACGTTTAAGCAGTGCATACAACGTACACAATTGCCATTATCAACGGTCATGGTGTCATCATCATTCAGCTTAATCGCGCCGGTTGGGCAGCGGCTGATGACGTTATCGAACATATATTGACGACCCGCTGCACGATCCCCTTCTTTGCCGATCTCAGCAGCCTTTTTCATAATGGCTTCTTTGACAGCTTCTTGGTTGATCTTCATCTCATCGCGCCACGTACCAATAATGGCGAAGTCAGCACGTTCAATCGCGTTCATGCAATCATTGGGGCAACCCGACACTTTGAACTTGAACTTATAAGGCAAGGCAGGACGATGCACATCATCCGTGAAATTATTTAATAAGTGGCGATGAATCGCGTGCTCATTACAGTTTGACATTTCGCAACGTGCAGAGCCGACACAGGACATGCCTGTACGCACACAAGGCCCCGCACCACCTAAGTCCCAGCCATAATCATTAATTTCATCGAAGAAGGCTTGATAGTTTTTACTATCCGAGCCAATGAACATAATGTTGCCCGTCTGGCCGTGGAAAGTTTGTAAGCCAGAACCATACTTTTCCCAACTATCAGCAAGCTGACGTAACATATCGGTGGTGTAGTAATTCCCAGCAGGCGGTTGTACGCGCAAGGTATGGAATTCTTTCGACTCCGGGAACATATGGCCGACTTCAGAGAAGCGCGGAATAATCCCACCGCCATAACCGAATACTGAAATCGTGCCGCCTTTCCAATAACCCATACGAGTTTCATAAGAATGCTCTAACTGGCCTAATACGCCATTAGTCATATTACGAATACGTTCATTGGGATGATTATCGCGGAGATTCTTAATACCAGTAATGAAGCTAGGCCATGGACCTTCTTCTAAGACATCCAGCATCGGGGTTGGATAATGTTTTGTTGCCATAGCTGCCTCCTCATCGTTGCACTTATGACGCCCTGCCCGTTTAACTAACTGGGACACGGACAGTATTTAATTCAATGGTGTGAATCGCTGGATTCACTGTCTTTCATACTCGGCAAGTGTAAGTTGCTACCACCTGCTAAAGAATCTCACCCATGGGGTGTGGCCTATTTTTGCGTATATCTCTAGTTAGATATTGCGAGTAATGTTTAAAAATAAGCTTTTACTAGCAGATGCTAAAAATATTCTAATTTAATAATATACAGAACTAACTATACTTGCTCAAATCCTTTTTCACCTAACGACTATGGCGCTGAGCGCAATGACAAACTTCGATTTTTCATTAGAAAATAAAGACTTATACCAAGCGTGGCGCGATAAAAAACTGAAAAACTATCCCGTCCGTATAGAGCAGCTCACGACATCTATTACTAATGCCCTCGCCCCGGAACCAGAAGCAATACAAACCCTGCGTGATACCGTAAACACTTATAATTTCGCCCTGTATCGTTTCGAAGACGCAAGGGTCGGTAAACCAGAAGTGCATCGACTCGCGCAAGCGCTGGGTTTAAAGCAAATTCATGCGAATCTTTGTGCGGATGCGGACAGCCTAACGTCCATTGAAATGACACAGCATGAGGGTCAACACGACTATATTCCTTATACCGATAAGAAATTAAGTTGGCATACCGATGGTTATTATCATGCTCCCAAAGAGGCCATTCATGGCATGTTATTGCATTGCGTGCGCCCGGCGTACAATGGCGGAATGACCAAACTAATGGATCATGAAATCGCGTATATTTTGTTACGCGAAGCCAATCCAGCCTATATTACCGCACTCCTGCACCCACAAGCTTTCACCATTCCTGCGAATGTTCTGAATGGTGAAGTGATTCGACCCGCACAAACGGGGGCCGTATTGTCCATCGGCCAAACTGGGCGTCTGCATATGCGTTATTCAGCACGCCAAAGAAATGTGGAATGGCGTAATGACGCAATGACACAAGCAGCCGCTGATTTTTTACTAAGCCTGTGGGAACAAGAAACACCCTATCATTTGCACTACACGCTACAAGCGGGCGAAGGGTTGGTGTGTAATAATGTACTGCATTGTCGTAGCGCTTTTGTGGATGCCACCGAGCCTGATCGCAAACGCCTACTGTATCGCGGACGCTATTTAGACCGAATTAACTAATCCATGACCTCGATCAAACAGCTTTTTAAATCACTAGGCCTAAGCATTGGTCTATTGCTCGCCACTATTATGCTATTTGAATCCAGTCATCTTGATATTAGCTTGCAGGATTATTTTTATAATTTCAACACCCAAAGCTGGCTAGTCAATCGTGACGCCTTTTGGCCGAATTTAATTTTTTATGATGGTGCAAAAAGCTTAATTATTATTTTTGTACTGAGTATTTTAGTTGGCCTCATCGCTTTTAGAAAACACCCACTCATTCAAACCTACCAGCGCCGTTTATGGCTTATTGTGTTAGCTGGAATCAGCATCCCACTCTTGATTGGCGCACTAAAAGCCACTACCAATATTCCTTGCCCACGCGATATTGACCGTTATGGTGGTGCTTATCCCCATGTAAGCTTATGGCACCGCTATCCGGACACCTATCACCCAGCCGAAAAACAACGTTGTTATCCTGCTGGGCACGCTAGCGGTGGATTTGCTTTATTAGCACTGGTCTTTTTATTTAATACACGTCGCGCACGACTAATAATTTTCAGTGTTGTATTAGTATTGGCGAGTAGTATGGGCATTTATAAAATGCTGATTGGTGATCACTTCCTGAGCCATACGATTATCACCGCGCTCATTAGCTGGATAGGAGTACGCCTGTTATCTTATTTGCTGAAAATTTAATTAAATGCTTATTAGACCACGGTCGTGATTTAAGGGAGTTGAAAACGCTTTGATGGAGCTTTATCGTTAAAGGCATTTGATCTGAGGAAGAGGTGTGTATGGCCACCGTACCAGTCGACTGCCGCTACTGTCAAAGTGCATCGATTTACAAACACGGCTATGCGCGTAGTGGTGAACCGCGTTACCGCTGCCGTGATTGCCAACGTAGTTTTCAACTTTACTATCATAATGTGGGCAACCGCGACGGTATTCCCGAAAAAATTGTTGAGATGGCGATCAATGGTTCAGGGGTTAGAGATACAAGTCGTGTCCT
>NZ_AQVE01000036.1 GCF_000371925.1 Thiolinea disciformis DSM 14473
ACTCGTATCTCTAACCCCTGAACCATTGATCGCCATCTCAACAATTTTTTCGGGAATACCGTCGCGGTTGCCCACATTATGATAGTAAAGTTGAAAACTACGTTGGCAATCACGGCAGCGGTAACGCGGTTCACCACTACGCGCATAGCCGTGTTTGTAAATCGATGCACTTTGACAGTAGCGGCAGTCGACTGGTACGGTGGCCATACACACCTCTTCCTCAGATCAAATGCCTTTAACGATAAAGCTCCATCAAAGCGTTTTCAACTCCCTTAAATCACGACCAATCATCTATATTTCACTGCTTGCTAAGCTTGTGTGATGAGGTAAGCCACAACTTTTTCATGTTGATCTTTCCAACAGTGGATGGAGAGCTGACTTCGGCGAGTAAACAAGGACTAGCTTTATCAATGCGCACTTTCACATCTGAAGCATTAACAAAGCAATCTGTCTGACGGGTAGCAGTACGCAAGGCACCCAACAATACCCAAAGTTTCAATCGCTATAGTTATGTGACCAATAATCCGTTGTCTTATACAGATCCTTCAGGGTATTTCTTCAGCTCGTTATTTAAGTCCATTGGGAATTTTATTAGTAATCACTGGCGTACCATCGTTGCAATTGCGGTGGCTATTGCTGTGCCTCAGCTACTACCCACGTTAGGGGTAGGGCCTGTGTTGTCTGGAGCAGTGGCGGGCGCTATTAATGGCTTTATTTCAACGGGTAATTTTGCAGGAGCTTTTAAAGGTTTTGTGACTGGTGCCCTCTCAGCAGGCATGGCTGGCGCAGTGAAAGCAGCAGGTTTTGCCTCAAAACTCACTCAATCTATTGCACATGGGGTTTCACAAGGGGCTTTAGCTGTTGTGCAAGGTGCAAAATTTGGATCTAGTTTTGCGAGTGCATTTGTTAGTCATACAATTGGTGGAGATTTAAGTGGTATAAGTCCGATGTCTAGTACTGTTGTTCAGGCCGTTATTGGTGGAACTATCTCTGTCATAGGAGGCGGCAAATTTGCTAATGGCGCAGTCACTGCTGCTTTTGTGCATATGTTTAATGAACTTTCAGTTACATTGTTAGAAAAGAGACCCAAGTGGCGGCAAATGAGTCTACCCTATAATTTAGATAAAAGTGATGAGAACTATCATAAATACACCGTAGGACCAACACCTGTATGCACCAAAAGCAACATTTGTACTGATCAAATGGTAAGCGATCTTATGGATTCTCAGTCTGCTCCTATGGCGGACGCAGTAGACGGCGTGATTATTCTTCCTGGCTTTCCATGGCATCCAGAGAATCCTATTTTTCATACACATGGTTTAGGATGGTCAATGAACGTTACGTTGCCTGGTCATGAATATCATTTTGGTTATGTACGGCATGAATCCTATTTAGGTAGTGATAATGTATTTTATATGCAGTCGATGGGTGAAGGCATAGGTCCAAATCCTATAGTGAATAATGTCGTTGGATCTCTATTATTTACTAAGATGCATGCAGATGTTTCTAATATAGCTGTGGCTAGAACTGGAGAGATTATATTTTTTAAACCCTAGAAAACATATTCTTAAATTTAAATTATGGTTATAACTTATGAAATCTATATTATCCTTTATGCTTTTTGCATTTTTTATATGCTACATGGAAATTGCGATGCCTCTCGAAAATAAGACTAGCACATATAATAGTTTTTCAATCTACGTAGCTGTTGACAAGGAAAATATGCAGTATGAAATAAAGAGAGTGCAAGAGATAATGAGGATTTTTGGAATGAAACCTGCTTTAGAAAATTTTAATATCGATTTTTTTGACTTATATTATTTTGACAATACGCCGCAAAAAATTATAATAAATATCAATAATCTATCTTTAGTAGATCATGTTTCTTTCAAAGGTGTGACTGGTTTCGATATTCATATCTTTTCGAAAGAAGACGTTATTTTTAATAATCTAAAAGAATCTATTTTAAGTGAGTTTAAAAATAAATATAATGTCGTTATTCTAAATAAGGCTAATACTGAGGACGGTAGAATTCCAACTATTTATTAATAGAATAATCATTGGATTTCTTGCGAAAATTGCGGTTAATTTTACTAATTCATTGATTTACCGATCAAGAAAATTACTTTCACGAGAGGCCTATTTTTAATGTTTTTATTGATTTAAATTATATTTAAATATAAAAAATCTGCTACGCAAGGAAAAGATTAATCAATTTTGGTTTACTACAAGTTGGTGATAGCCTAAGATTGGTTAAAATGCTTAGATCATAAATAATAGATTTCGCGGAAGATTCAATATTTTATAGTTTTGCGAAAAAAGAAAATTAAAATTTAATAAAGTTTATTGTTATGAGGCTATAGTTTATTAACCTTAAAATATGAGAGGTTTTTAGTATAATATGGAAAAGGTAAGTTTTATGATTTCAAAATATAATAAATTAATAATTGCTCTTTTAGTGTGCTGCCTAGGTGTTTCTAATACCGCCCACGCCGAAAATCTTCTCGGCAAGACGGTATCCAGTGTTGGTGTGTATGCGAATATGAATTATGCAGTGGTAACTTACTCCACAGCAGGAAGTAATTTAGATGCCTGTACACATCCAACATCAACTAGCATAGCAGCCATCGATTTCAGCTACCAACATGCTAATTAGCTGTACGCTAATGCCATGAGCGCTTTTATGTCGGGGAAGCCAGTGATTATTGTCACCGGTGGTTGTGTAGGGGCAGGATATACCATTCCTAAAATTCTACGCATAGATGTTCAAAATTAACTTTGAAGCATTTAAAAAGCACTGGTTACTTGCTTGGTGCTTTTTTAAAGAGAAATACTCGCTACATTTAATCAAATTGCACCCCTTCATAAATATCCAATAACCGTAATTCAGTGGGCGGACAAGACAAATGAATCACTTGCTCCAAAGCATCATACAGCGCTACAGCCCATGCACCCGTGGCATCGCGAAAATAAACGGTCACTTGCACACTCTCTTGCGCCACGATTAAATAAGTTTGTAATGAAGCGAGTTTTTGGTAGGCCACGACTTTTTCATGTTGATCTTTCCAAGCAGTGGATTTGGAGCTGACTTCGACAATTAAACAAGGCTTCTGCAAATAATAGTCGTCTGACTCATCGCTTTCACAACCAACCACGACATCGGGGTAATAATACGCTTTTGCTGGAGAAACTTTCACCTTTACATCAGCGACATGTATTTCGCAAGGTGCTGTTTTGTTTGCTGTTCGTAGTGCCAGCGCTATATTCAAGGCAATCCGACTATGGCGGCGGCTTGCACCCGCCATTGCATAAACTTTTCCATCAACATACTCATGGCGTTCTTTTGCGGTTTTTTCACCTTCCAGATATTCGGTTTCGCTAAGATAGCTATCATTCTTTTGAGCTAGCATGAGATCACTCCTAACGATCTATTGTTGATGGGCGGATTATAGCATTTTAATAAAAAAGCACCTACGCGAGGTGCTTTGCAAGGGTTTTGGAAGGTGGTTACAAATTTTCTGAGGCAAAATCCGCCAAACGTGAGCGTTCGCCGCGTTGCAACGTAATATGCCCGCTGTGTTCCCATGCTTTGAAACGATCCACCACATAGGTTAGACCGGATGAGGTTTCGGTCAAATAAGGCGTATCAATCTGCGCAATATTCCCTAAACACACCACCTTAGTGCCAGGGCCAGCGCGTGTAATCAGGGTTTTCATTTGCTTGGGCGTCAGGTTTTGCGCCTCATCAATAATTAAATAACGATTCAGGAAAGTGCGACCGCGCATGAAATTGAGTGATTTGATTTTAATCTTGCTCATTAAAAATTCATCTGTCGCACTACGTCCCCATTTGCTGCCATTGGCCGGTTGGGTAAGAATTTCCAAGTTATCCATCAGCGCCCCCATCCACGGCGCCATTTTTTCCTCTTCGGTTCCGGGTAAGAAACCAATATCTTCGCCCACTGGCACCGTGACGCGAGTCATAATAATTTCTTTATACAATTGCTCATCCATGGTTTGGGCTAAACCAGCCGCTAGGGTGAGTAATGTTTTTCCGGTACCGGCTGCCCCTAGTAGGGTGACCAAATCAATTTCTGGATCAAGCAATAAATTCAGCGCGAAATTCTGTTCACGATTGCGCGCGGTAATACCCCATACCGCATGACGTTGTTGCGTGTAATCGTGTAAGGTTTCGACCACCACATGGTCTTGATTACGCTTACGAATAATCGCATGAAATCCACCTTCACCTTCGCCTCCTTCAGAGATAATTTCACCCGCCAACCAATGGCTGGTTAACGGCCCACGCAAACGATAGAACGTGCGACCTTCCTCTTTCCACGACTCAATATCTTTGCCGTGGGTTTCCCAAAAATCATCGGGCAAATCATGAAAACCTTTCGGCAAAAGGTCGACATCATCTAAGACTTGGTCATTGAAATAGTCTTCTGCTGTTAAGCCAACAATATTGGCCTTAATGCGCAGATTAATATCCTTTGAGACCAGAATGACATCGCGGTCGTTAGACTTATCGCGCAACTCCAAGGCCACCGCGATAATCGTATTGTCCGGCGATTCGGTGGGCAAATTGGGGGGTAAGTGTTTCGGGCTGGGTTGAGTCTGGAAAAACAACTTGCCATAAGGGACTGAACCATTGCGGAATAAGGATTGTGCATTCAGCGAAATACCTTGATCCAGCGGCGTGTTCGGATTGTTTTTGATGAGATCATCCAGAAACCGACTCACTTGGCGCACATTACGAGCGACTTCGGACACCCCAATTTTGTGTTTATCCAGCTCTTCTAACACCACCATGGGCAAGAACACATCGTGCTCTTGGAAGCGAAACAGGGCGCTGGGGTCGTGCATGAGCACATTGGTATCTAAGACGAATAAACGTTTTGTGGAGGGAGTTTGTTGTGTTTTTGCCATACTATTCTTTCTTTTTCTAGCCAAAAAAGGATTAGGCTGTCTAAAACAAAAATCGTTCGCCTAACAGCTTAGAGAGATTGTGCCGCCGCCAGCACTTCAGCAACATGATCTTTCACACTCACTTTGCGCCAACTTTTTCGCAATACCCCCTGTTTATCAATCAAAAATGTGCTGCGCTCAATACCCATTACCTGTTTACCGTACATATTTTTCATTTGGATGACATCAAATAGCCGACATACTGCCTCATCAGTATCAGCGATCAGTTCGAAGGGGAAATTTTGTTTGGCTTTGAAATTTTCGTGCGATGGTAAGCTATCACGTGAAACCCCAAAAATAGCCGTATTAGCCTCTTGAAAGGCAGCATAAGCATCTCGAAAGTCTTGGCCTTCTGTGGTACACCCAGGTGTAGCATCTTTCGGGTAAAAATAAAGCACAACCGACTGTTTGTCGCGATAATCGCTTAATTGAAAGGTTTTGCCAGAGGTCATCGGTGCTGAAAAATCTGCTAGGCTGCTGCCAATATCGGGCTTACTCATACCATTCACCTTTTATTCGTCATCAAATATTCATCTAGTCTAGGGTAAGATGGGCGCCCCTTTGCAACAAATTGCCACAGAATATCCATGTGTCCACACCTATCATGAATGCACCTATCAATGGCTATTACCCTGAACATTTTATCAACCGTGAATTGAGTTTATTGGCATTCAATGAGCGCGTGTTGGATTTAGCACAAGATGATAAAGTGCCGTTATTAGAGCGCCTGCGTTATTTATGTATTTCTAGCGCCAATTTGGATGAGTTTTTTGAAGTACGCGTCGGGCGTTTAAAACAACAAGTAGCACTCAATTTACAAGCCAATGCTGCTAATGGCTTGTCCAATCAAGCCTTAGCCAAAGCGTTAGTGGCGAATACACATGACTTGGTGAGGCGTCAATATGGTTTGCTTAACGAGGTCTTGATTCCGGCGCTCAAGCGTGAGGATATTCATTTTTTGCGGCGTACTAAGTGGAATGATGCACAACGTGCTTGGTTGGCGGATTATTTTGAGCGTGAATTATTACCACTCTTAAATCCGCTCGGCTTAGATCCAGCGCATCCTTTTCCGAATGTACTCAATAAAAGTCTCAATTTTTTGGTTGAGCTATGTGGCACCGATGCATTTGGGCGCGAGCTTGATACCGCTATTGTGCAAGCGCCTCGAATTTTGCCCCGTATCATTCGTATGCCTGAAGCAATTGCGCCCAGTAAGGATAGTTTTGTTTTTCTGTCTTCCATTTTGCACGCTTTTATTGATCGTTTATTTCCCAGTATGACGGTGAAGGGTTGCCACCAATTTCGCTTGACCCGCAATAGCGAAATGTATGTGGATGAAGAAGAGGTCGATGATTTATTGAAGGCGATGAAAGGCGAGTTGTCGCATCGCAATTATGGTCAAGCGGTACGCCTTGAGGTGGCGGATCGTTGTCCAGTCGATAGTGTATTATTTTTGTGCGAGCAGTTTGGGCTGAGCCAAGCGGATGTTTATCAGGTAAATGGGCCGGTGAATCTGAATCGCCTGATGACCGTGTTAGATTTGGTGGAACGCCCAGACTTGCGGTTTCCACCTTTTCGCCAAAATCAAGTGTTAGGTGAATGCAAGGATCGGCCTGATAGTTTTTCACAAATGCGTTGTGGCGATATTTTGCTGCATCAACCTTATCAATCGTTTCAGCCAGTCTTGGATTTTGTCGATCAGGCAGCGCGTGATCCCGATGTGCTTGCGATAAAAATTACTTTGTACCGTACCGGACGGGATTCGGCCTTAGTAGAAAGCCTGGCGCGAGCCGCACGAGCGGGCAAAGAAGTCATTGCGGTAGTAGAATTGCGGGCGCGTTTTGATGAAGCCGCGAATATTGATCTCACCAATCGCCTGCAACAAGCTAATGCGCATGTGGTGTATGGTGTGGTGGGTTATAAAACGCACGCCAAAGCGTGCTTGGTAGTGCGGCGCGAAAAAGGAGGTTTAGTACGCTATGTGCATTTGAGTACGGGTAATTATCATGCCGGTACCGCGCGTGCCTATACCGATTTTGCGCTCTTAACGTGTAATCCGGCGATTACTGAAGATGTGCATCGTATCTTTCATCTATTAACGGGGCTTGGGCGGATGCCTGCCCTGAATCATTTATTAGTCGCACCTTTTACCTTGCATCAAGCCATGCTCGATAAAATTGAGCGTGAAATCGAACACGCTAAAGCGGGGACAGTGGCACATATTATGGCGAAGATGAACGCTTTGATTGAACCACAAATTATTGAAGCCCTGTATCGAGCATCCAATGCAGGGGTACAGATTGATCTGATTGTGCGCGGTGTATGTTGTTTGCGTCCGAATTTAGCTGGTGTGTCGGAGAATATTCGGGTGCGCTCAGTGATGGGGCGTTTTTTGGAGCATCCACGGGTTTATTATTTTTTAAATGCTGGCGCAGAAGAAATGTATTGTGCGAGTGCAGATTGGATGCCACGTAATTTTTTCCGTCGCGTTGAGCTAGCTTTTCCTATTTTAGATCCCTCACTCCGTGAGCGGGTTAAACGTGAAGCATTTGAATGGTATCTGACGGATAATTCTCAGGCTTGGGTTTTAGACGCAGAGGGGCAATATACGCGTTTGCAGCCGTCCAGTGATCAAAAAAATTTCTCAGCTCAGACCCATTTATTATGTACCTTGAGCCAATAAAAAAGTGCCCATTGAATTCATTAAACTAATGGGCGATTGATAGCATGATTGTTTAAATGGCGTAGGAGTTAATTAACAAGGCCCATACTGAAGGTGGAAAATCATGCCATTTTGCAAATCCAAGGAATCTATACTGATAGAGCTGGAATTGGTATTAGTTCTAATGCGGCTATTAATGCGTAAATTGACATCTTCACCACATTTCGAGTAACTATTGCTCGAAGTAATCACATTATCACTTTGGATATATTCCTGACCTGAGCCGCTACCCGCTAAGGGTGTTGATAGGTTAGGGCCTGTGTCGCCAGCAAAGAAATAAGAGCGACTTAGAATGGCTGAGCCTTTGACAAAGCCGCGATAATCGGCTGTCATCAAAGAGACTTGAAAGCCATTCGGGACATGTACGGGTACAGCAATATTACAAGTCTTATTGCCCGGGGCTGCGCTAAAGGCGTCGAATAGAATACTTAAGGTTTGACCGTCTGGTGTAATGGCAAAGTCCGTGGTGCCTGCTGGACAACCATTCCCCGCAATAGCAGGGGCTTGAAAGTAGACAGTATTAGGATTAGCTTGTGCGCTAGGTACAGCGACGGCGGCGGCAAGCGTAATGGCTGTCATCAAACTCGATAACGTTTTCATGATTGCAACTCCCTCTGTGCAATTGAAAGATCTGACACTCAAGCAATGTTGACTAGGTGATTCCATACTGGGTATATCTGCCTAGTTTTTTAGTTAATCAGCGTTGCTGTTAACCTGAATAAATATTAGTCTTTTTTGGTATCTAATTCATATCCCTTAAATAGGGGATCATCGTTGTATTAAAAGTATACTCATAAAAAAACCGCTCTATTAAGAGCGGTTAAAGACTTGCTATTCTGGAGGAGTGTGATGGATTAGCAAGGTTTATATTGTAATTTAAATACGATACCGTTTTGGAGGTCAAGTGAGTCTAAGCTAATAGAGCTCTTGCTATTATTGGTCATAATACGGCTATTCACACGCAAGTTAACGTCTTCCCCACATTTTGCATAACTATTGCTAGAGGTAATTAAGCTGTCGCGTTGAGTATATTCTTTACCAGCACCGCTGCTCATGGGGGTTCTCAAACTTGGGCCAGTAGCGCCTGCAAAGAAATAAGAACGACTTAAGGTGGCAGAGCCTTGTACATAACCACGATAATCAGCGGTCATTAAAGAAACTTGATAGCCATTGGGGACATGCACAGGCACGGCGATATTACAGGTTTTGTTGCCTGGGGCTGCGCTGTAAGAGTCAAACAAGATACTTAAAGTTTGACCATCTGGAGTGATGGCATAATCAACTGTTCCCGCTTTACAACCGCTGCCTGCAATCGCAGGATCTTTAAAAAACACGCCATTTTGATCAGGTGCGGCTTGTGCAGAAGTGGCAGCAACTGTCGCTAAGGTAGCAGCAATGATAAAAGTCCGTAAAGTTTTCATAATAAATCCTCTGTTTGTATTTAAAAGTCCATGTTTACTGGTTACTTAGGTCATTCAGTGTTGTTCTGAATTGGAGCTAGGGAGTTTTATTGTTTGCCTCACTAACTAGCTTGAGATCAGTTTCTAGGATTTTTGAATGAACCACTATCCCTTAGATAAGTAGGTTCTACGAATTTTACCTCCCTTAAATGAGTGATACGATTGTTTGATTTTTGATCTATTTCAGCCTTGTACGGTCTATACAGCAAGCAGGAGAAACGTGTGTATTGTGGTGTAATGAGTGGGCTGAGTCGCGCCCATTTATTTAGCACTACTTAGCTTTAGGCTTAGAGTAAATTAGGGTTAAGACAAGGAAAAGGAAGCGTTTTTTAACGTTTGAAAGGATCAATAAAAAAAGCCCACCGGAAAGACCAAGTGGGCAAATAAAAGGAGATATGATGTCAAGGTTTACCGATAAGCGTTAGATTAGCACTTTTTGTATTTCAATTGGAAGATGATTCCATTCTTTAAATCCAAAGAATCTACACTAATAGTACTTTTGTAGCCTTTGGGGACAATGCGACTATTAATACGCAAGTTCACATCTTTGCCGCAGGCAGAAAAAACTTTAGTCATGGATAGCATATTGTCGCGTTGTAAGTATTCTTTGCCCGCTTTACTGGTCATCGGGGTGACTAAGCTTGGGCCTGTGCTACCAGCGAAGAAGTAGGAGCGGCGCAAATCGCCGGCACCTTGCACAAAACCACGATAGTCAGCTGTTAGTAAAGAAACTTGGTAACCACTGGGAACATGCACTGGAATTGCTAGGTTACACGCTTTATTACCAGAGCTGGCACTATAAGAGTCAAATAAGATACTCAAGGTTTGTCCATCCGGTGTTAAAGCATAATCTGTACTACCTGCTTTACAGCCGCTACCAGCAATAGCTGGTTTACCGAAGTACACCGCGTTTTTATTAGGTGTAGCGGAAACGTTTTGTGAAGCTAGTGCGACAAAAGCTAAGCTAGCGGCGGCTACGAGTGTTTTTACCGTTTTCATGATTGCAAATCCCTTTAAATTAACTCACTAAATGAATGGTGTGTAGCAGTGGCGTTGGAGTGTTCTCGTTGCGCTTGCCATGGTGTGCATCTTGCGCTAGCGCTAAAAAAATGTGCATCCCATGGATAAGTGTGCGCTGCAGTGAGTTGCTCCCTTATTTAAGGGGTAGTCTGATTAAACTTTTTTCACTTATAAATGCAGGGTAAGTATACCTATAAGTCTTAAAGCTATGCTTGGCCACATTAAACTCAGCCACAGGAGATCAGGTTCATGACGCAAGCCCCTTTTCGTGTTTTTCTAGTTGAAGACGATCAAGGTACTTTGCATCGTATGGCGGAGATTGTGCGGGCGAATCCCGAGTGGAATTTATGTGGCATGGCGGCAAACTATTCGGATGCAGCACAGTGGCTGGAGCTCCATGAGCTAGATGTTTTATTAACAGATTTAGGATTGCCTGATGGGAATGGCAAGCAATTAATTGAGCAGACCCGTGCTCAGCATCCCAAGGCTGAAATTATGGTGATTTCGCGTTTTGGGGATGAAAATAGCGTAGTAGAAGCGATTAAAGCAGGCGCTAGTGGTTATTTGCTAAAAGATGAGTCACCAGAACATATCGCCTCTGCCATCCAACAACTGTTGCAAGGTGGTTCGCCAATTAGTCCCGCGATTGCACGTTATATCTTGGATTATTTTCAGCATGGCGAGACGGCAGTCTCTGATGTGCCTTCCAATGAGGCAGTCGATAACGATGCACTACTTACCCCTAAAGAAAAGATGGTGCTGCAATACATTTCGCGCGGCTACTCGAATAAAGAAATTGCGCGTGCTTTAGAGATTTCACCTCACACAGTCGCTTCCCACATTAAGCGCATTTATCAAAAATTAGCGGTGAATTCACGTAATGAAGCGGTTTTTGAGGGTTGGCGTATGGGGCAATTAAGTATGCGCCAACAAACGCAATCCTCTAGTGCTACGGCGTCTCAAAAAGATCCGCGTCAAATTGCTCAGGCATTACGCGAAGCCGGTAAATCAGTAGGTGACACCCTAGAAATCGTACAAGTGGTATTTAGTTTAAATGCGGATCAAACATTACAAGTTCTGATGCAATCTGGGTTTGGAGCAAATGATTTATTTGGTGTCGGGCGTGCTCAATTGGGATTGGATGATAAAACCTTAATCCAAAAGTTGTTAGCACTGGGATTCACCCATGAACAAGCCTTACAAGCTATGTTGGCGCAATTATGAGTGAAGCGATTATCAACACGACTATCAAGCAACGCTCATTGGACAATCGTTTATTGTTGTTTAGTTTGAGTCTAGTAGTGCTGTGCTTTGTGGGCTGTTGGCGGTTGACTACGGTGCGTTTTATTCCTTCAGATGGCAGTATTCCATTGACACAAGCGATCTTAATCGCTGACGACATCGCCGATGATGGATTATGTCAAGAGTCGATTCCCGATAGTTTGGCAACGGCTGAGGTGATGAATTCAAGCTTGCCAGATTTATTGACTAAATGTGTGCGTGCTTTGTTGGCCGAACGTAAGGCGCGTGGTCAAGCGGTGATGTTACCCCACGAGTGGCGTTACGGTGTAAGCAGTATGCCCAATTTAAACTCAGGGCGGGCGGTTTATCACATGCAATTTCCTTTTACTACCGCACCGAATAGCCCTTGGGCCATTGCCTTACCTGCAACAGGACAGAACCTAGCGGTCTGGGTGAATGGGGTTTTATTAGGTTGGGGAGGCAGTTTCGAGCAGCCTGTTGCACGGAATATGTCACGGCCACGTTTATACACGATTCCGGAGGGCATCTTGCAGGCGGGTGACAATCAATTTGATGTGTATGTGGTTTCGCAGCCTGCAGTCAAGGGGTTCTTAGATCGTGTTCAGATTGGTCCGGTCGAGTTATTAGAGCCAGCTATTCAACGATATAATTTTTTTCGCTCCATTATGCCGCAGATGATTAGTCTAGTGGTGTTTGTTTTAAGTTTAGCCATGGCTTTACTGTGGCTATATCGCCGCCAAGATACTGAATATGGCTTATTTGCCTTGGGGGGGGTGTTCTGGGCGGTGCACACCCTTGATCAATTTGTAGTGAAAACGCCCATCAATACAGCGCTGTGGGATTGGCTAATGCTAGTCAGTGCAGGGGGATTAAGTTTAAGTGGGATTTTCTTTATCCATCGTTTCTTACGTGAGCCGCATCTAGCACTAGAAAAGCGCCTATTAATAGGCTTCGGTGGCTTAGCAACGCTGTTATTGCTCTTACCTGAAGCTTGGTTTTATCCCGCTTCTATTTACCTTTGGAATCCACTGGTCTGGCTTGGCGTCGTTTACTCCTTACAGTTTATCTTACGCCGCACCCAACGCATTCCCCCAAATGAGTTATACGCGCTAGTCGCATCAAGTAGCGTAATTGTGGGATTGGGTTTATATGATCTTTTAGTTCTAATGGGTCATCGGGCGTTACCTTATGGGTTTTTCTTACATTTCGGAGCGCTACTGTTATTACTGTCGTTTGGTTGGATTTTATTACAGCGTTTTGTGCGCTCCTTACAAGATGTCGAAGAAGCGAATAAACAGCTTGTCTTGATTAATCAGGATCTTGAGGCACGAGTCGATGAGAAGACGAAAAAAATCGCACAAAGTTACGAGACCATTCGATTATTAGGACAAGAGCAAGTGTTACTGCACGAACGTTCGCGCATTATGCGTGATATGCACGATGGAATTGGTGTTTATTTGACCAGCATGTTGCGCCAACTGGATAAAGATCCGGTCGATAAAGATCACTTACGCGAAGCAGCTCGCAATGCCTTAAATGATTTGCGCTTGATGATTGATTCATTAGGCAGTGCCAGTAGCGATTTGCCCGCCATGTTGGGCATGTTTCGCACCCGTATTAGCATGGCGCTTGAAGCGTGCAATGTGGAGTTGGATTGGCAGGTCGATGAATTGCCGGCTTTACCGGATTTTGGTCCTGAGCGGGCGTTAAATTTGTTACGCATATTACAAGAAGCTTTCACCAATGCGCTTAAGCATTCGGGAGCAAGCATTATAAAGTTAGTTGCACGAATGGATGTTATTGATTCTGGCGAACAATTTGTCTTAGTCGAAGTCATAGACAACGGCAAAGGTTTTACCAGTACCCAAAGTGCTGGTCATGGGCTAAAGAACATGCGTTTTCGGGCGCAAAAAATTCGGGCAGATATCACTATGGATTCTAGCGGTGATGGAACACAGATTGCCATTCGCTTGCCCGTTTCACAACACTGATAACAAGCTCAAGAGTAGGAGCACGAATCATGAACAATTGCTTAAAGATTGTTTTTTGGGGATTACTAGCGCTTAGCCAAGTCGCCTTAGGAGCAACAGCGGCTCCTCTTACATCCAGTTCAGAAGCCATTGAACACGCGGATGTCAGCGGCGGGAAAGGCATTGATAATGTAGTAGTACGTGTGCCCAGTGGGCAATGTGTTTCTTTTGATAGCGCTGAGATTAGCTATTCCAAGCGCCGTTATGGACAGGCTGTGGTGCAAAAGCCAGTT
Source organism: Thiolinea disciformis DSM 14473 (assembly GCF_000371925.1). Classification (GTDB taxonomy): domain Bacteria; phylum Pseudomonadota; class Gammaproteobacteria; order Thiotrichales; family Thiotrichaceae; genus Thiolinea; species Thiolinea disciformis. Next base: position 13,700 of record NZ_AQVE01000036.1, read on the forward strand.
GGCTGCAATGCCGTTAATACTCAGTGTAAAGTTCCTGTAAGCTGGGAACATGCGCCAGCGGGTAAACTGAATTATCAAGTAAAAGTGAATTGGAAACCCGCTTCAAGTTGCTAATGCTGCGCTAGTAGAAACTTGTGTTTCAAAGATTGCACCAGTAGTATGCTTTGATCATTCACTTGACTGGAGGGATCCATGTTTCGCGGCAGTATAGTAGCGCTAATCACGCCTATGACCTTAACGGGAGCGCTTGATGAGCAAGCCTTGGAGGCATTGGTAGCATTTCATATTGAAAATGGCACCAATGCCATTGTAGCGATGGGGACTACGGGCGAGTCGGCCACTTTATCCCATAAAGAACATCGCCATGTCGTGAAACGTGTAATCGAACTTGCTAAAGGCAAGATACCCGTCATTGCAGGAACCGGCTCGAATAGTACAGACGAGGCGATTGAATTAACCCAAGCTGCTTTACAAGATGGCGCAGATGCTTGTTTGTTAGTGACTCCTTATTATAATCGCCCACCACAAGAAGGCTTATACCAACATTATAAGAAAATTGCCGAGCAAGTGGCGATCCCTCAGATTCTCTATAATGTACCGGGGCGTACCGGTTGCGATTTGTTGCCACCAACCGTGGAACGTCTTGCTAAGATTCCCAATATTATCGCTATCAAAGAAGCCACTGGCAATTTAGAGCGTGGGCGCGAAATCATGGAGCGCTGTGGCGATGACATCATTGTTTATAGTGGTGATGATGCGACGGCCATGGAGCTTATGCTAATGGGAGCCAAAGGTAATATTTCCGTCACGGCCAATGTTGCCCCGCGTTTAATGAGTGATATGTGTTTCGCTGCCATTAACGGTGATCGTGCAACAGCAGCGCGTTTGAATGCGCAATTAGACGACTTGAATAAAACGCTTTTTGTTGAGCCTAATCCCATTCCGGTGAAATGGGCCATGAGTCAATTAGGCTATGGTAGCGAGGGTGTGCGTTTACCCCTAGTGCCATTGTCCGAAAGTTTGCGCCCACAAGTGCTAGCTGCCATGCATAAAGCTGGTATTAAATGTTGAGGCTAACAATGGCTTGGGCTATGACTTTTACCAGAAATGCCTTGGCACTTGGCGTCGCAGTAGTGTTAACTGGCTGTTCCAGTTTGCCTAGCTTTACCGTTGATGGTGTGCGTGACAATGTAAAGTATAAAGAAGGTGGGACATCGGTTAACAAATTATCGATACCACCTGATTTAAGTGCCCCTGATTTCGATGACACCTACGTACTCAATCGTGTTATGACGCCATCTGAGGCGCAGGCTGCGCAGGATCAGGCAATACCCTCTAGTATTCAAGCCAGCAACGCCGCTAACACTAATGCTTTAAGTACGAAATTAGGCAAGCTAGCCGATGGCAATCCTGCTTTGATTGTCAATGGGGATTATAACGCTGTTTGGGCGCGTACTGGTGAGGTGCTTAATCGTGCCGGGATGCAGATGACTGGCCAGCAAAAAGACAAAGGTCTTTATGCGGTGACTGAGCCACGGTCTAATACTAAAGCGCGTTTAATTATTAGTGATGAAGGCGAACGCAGCCTAATTGTGGTTGCAGATGATAAGGGAATGCCTCTGAATCCGCAGCTCGCTATGCAACTCCTCTCCTTGCTTCAGGCTCAAATTTAAGATCACATGCGCGTTTTGCCTCATTAGGCAGTGGTAGTAAAAATGCCGTCCTGATTGAGGCGGGGCGCACGCGTATTTTAGTAGATTGTGGTTTTACGCTCAAAGAAACCGAGAATCATGTACAGCAAGCCTTAGCTGAAGGGTTTAATCGTTCGTCAAATGAAATCTATGTGGCATCATAAAACTAGGTTTTGAATGGCGTGTACTCGGATCACCGTAAAAAATTTTATTTATACAGTTTTGATTCATAAAGGCTTTTTAAAAAACTTACAAAAAAATTGAAAAAACTTTTCGCGGAGTAGTTGACGATGGTTGGGAGGTCTGTATAATGCGCAACTTCTTGAGGGGCACTGAACGTTGAAATGACTTAAGAAACAATAAGTTACTAAGTATTTCAAGATTAAGCAGCTCTAGTAAAGCAGACAGTGATCTGAAAATAGTTTGAAAAAAGCTTGACAGATTAAAAGAAGCGAACTAGAATACGCCTCCTTCCTAGCCTGAAGCGCTAGGCGAACTTTAACAAGATAGCCAGACAAATACTTGTGTGGGTGCTTGCAGACTGAGTGGATGACCATAAAGGAAGCAAGTGACTCAAAAAGCTCAATTACGTAATAGATTAAGTAATATAGCTCAAGATCAATGCTTCCAATTTAAAGAATTCGACACGTAAGTGTCAACGAGATTGAATTGGAGAGTTTGATCCTGGCTCAGATTGAACGCTGGCGGTATGCTTAAGACATGCAAGTCGAACGGTAACAGGTTAAGCTGACGAGTGGCGGACGAGTGAGTAACGCGTGGGAATCTACCTTGTAGTGGGGGATAAGCCAGGGAAACTTGGACTAATACCGCATACGCCCTAAGGGGGAAAGGAGCAATTCGCTATAAGATGAGCCCGCGTCTGATTAGGTAGTTGGTGGGGTAAAGGCCTACCAAGCCGACGATCAGTAGCTGGTCTGAGAGGATGATCAGCCACGTCGGGACTGAGACACGGCCCGGACTCCTACGGGAGGCAGCAGTCGGGAATATTGGACAATGGGGGAAACCCTGATCCAGCAATACCGCGTGTGTGAAGAAGGCCTGCGGGTTGTAAAGCACTTTCAGTTGGGAAGATAATGACGTTACCAACAGAAGAAGCACCGGCTAACTCCGTGCCAGCAGCCGCGGTAATACGGAGGGTGCAAGCGTTAATCGGAATTACTGGGCGTAAAGCGCACGTAGGCGGCCTTTTAAGTCAGATGTGAAAGCCCCGGGCTCAACCTGGGAACTGCATCTGATACTGGGAGGCTAGAATCTGGGAGAGGGGAGTGGAATTTCCGGTGTAGCGGTGAAATGCATAGAGATCGGAAGGAACATCAGTGGCGAAGGCGACTCCCTGGACCAAGATTGACGCTCAGGTGCGAAAGCGTGGGTAGCAAACAGGATTAGATACCCTGGTAGTCCACGCCGTAAACGATGTCAACTAGCCGTCGGCTCCAACTAAGGAGTCGGTGGTGCAGCTAACGCATTAAGTTGACCGCCTGGGGAGTACGGTCGCAAGACTAAAACTCAAAGGAATTGACGGGGGCCCGCACAAGCGGTGGAGCATGTGGTTTAATTCGATGCAACGCGAAGAACCTTACCAGCCCTTGACATGTCGAGAATCCCGTAGAGATATGGGAGTGCCGCAAGGAACTCGAACACAGGTGCTGCACGGCTGTCGTCAGCTCGTGTCGTGAGATGTTGGGTTAAGTCCCGCAACGAGCGCAACCCCTATCCCTAGTTGCCAGCACGTAATGGTGGGAACTCTAGGGAGACTGCCGGTGACAAACCGGAGGAAGGTGGGGATGACGTCAAGTCATCATGGCCCTTATGGGCTGGGCTACACACGTGCTACAATGGTTGGCACAGAGGGACGCAAGACCGCGAGGTGGAGCAAATCCCAAAAAACCAATCGTAGTCCGGATTGGAGTCTGCAACTCGACTCCATGAAGTCGGAATCGCTAGTAATCGCGAATCAGCATGTCGCGGTGAATACGTTCCCGGGCCTTGTACACACCGCCCGTCACACCATGGGAGTGGGTTGCTCCAGAAGTAGATAGCTTAACCGAAAGGAGGGCGTTTACCACGGAGTGATTCATGACTGGGGTGAAGTCGTAACAAGGTAGCCGTAGGGGAACCTGCGGCTGGATCACCTCCTTTAAGAGATGAGTCCGAAACCAGTTTGCGAGCACCCACACAAGTAACTGTTTGGCTAAGAAATTCAACTTGGGTCTATAAGGAAGTAGGTAGACCTGTAAGCGAGACTGCGGGTCTGTAGCTCAGTTGGTTAGAGCACACGCTTGATAAGCGTGGGGTCGGTGGTTCAAGTCCACCCAGACCCACCATCTTTCATGGGGCCATAGCTCAGCTGGGAGAGCGCCTGCCTTGCACGCAGGAGGTCGTCGGTTCGATCCCGTCTGGCTCCACCACCTAAGTTGAATAGTATCAAACGCGGCATCTGGTGAATCCATTAAATTATACTTTGGCTGCCTTATGAGAGGTAAGCGCTAGTGATTTAGTTGATTGACCTGACTTCGTGTCAAAAAGAATCCCGAGAGATTCTTGTTTTTTAACAAACTGGAAAAGTAACAAGGCGAGATTATTGAGTAATCAACAATCTCAAGATGATCGTTACAAGTTATAGTTGTGCTATAACCTGGACTATTAGGCTCGATGAATAGCCAAGAAATAGTCTGTTAGTAATAACAGTCTCACTCTTCTCATCGACGCAAAAGGACTAATAGACCGCTAAGGGTTATAGAATCAAGCGACTAAGCGTACACGGTGGATGCCTTGGCAGTCAGAGGCGATGAAGGACGTTGTAACATGCGAAAAGCTTCGGGGAGTTTGTAAACTAGCATTGATCCGAAGATGTCCGAATGGGGAAACCCACTCCGCAAGGAGTATCCCGCAAGGGAGGCGAACGTAGGGAACTGAAACATCTAAGTACCTATAGGAAAAGAAATCAACCGATATTCCCTTAGTAGTGGCGAGCGAACGGGGAACAGCCGAATCATTACTTGATAGCAAAGCAGTTTGGAAAAGCTGGCCATAGTGGGTGATAGCCCCGTATGCGAAATTGGGTAGTGGACATATTAAGTAGGGCGGGACACGTGAAATCCTGTTTGAAGATGGGGGGACCATCCTCCAAGGCTAAATACTACTGACTGACCGATAGTGAACCAGTACCGTGAGGGAAAGGCGAAAAGAACCGCGGCGAGCGGAGTGAAATAGAACCTGAAACCGTGTACGTACAAGCAGTGGGAGCCCTTCGGGGTGACTGCGTACCTTTTGTATAATGGGTCAGCGACTTACATTCAGTGGCAAGCTTAACCGATAGGGGAGGCGTAGCGAAAGCGAGTCTGAACAGGGCGTTCAGTCGCTGGGTGTAGACCCGAAACCGGGCGATCTATCCATGACCAGGTTGAAGGTGCCGTAACAGGTACTGGAGGACCGAACCCACGCCTGTTGAAAAAGTCGGGGATGAGTTGTGGATAGGAGTGAAAGGCTAATCAAGCTCGGAGATAGCTGGTTCTCCTCGAAAGCTATTTAGGTAGCGCCTCGTGTATCACTCTTGGGGGTAGAGCACTGTTATGGCTAGGGGGGCTTGACCGCCTTACCAACCCATTGCAAACTCCGAATACCAAGAAGTGCGAGCACGGGAGACACACGGCGGGTGCTAACGTCCGTCGTGAAAAGGGAAACAACCCAGACCATCAGCTAAGGTCCCCAAATTATGGCTCAGTGGGAAACGATGTGGGAAGGCATAGACAGCCAGGAAGTTGGCTTAGAAGCAGCCATCTTTTAAAGAAAGCGTAATAGCTCACTGGTCGAGTCGGCCTGCGCGGAAGATTCAACGGGGCTTAAGCCATATACCGAAGCTATGGATTTGCACGCAAGTGCAAGTGGTAGAGGAGCGTTCTGTACGCCTGTGAAGGTGAACTGGGAAGTTTGCTGGAGGTATCAGAAGTGCGAATGCTGACATAAGTAACGACAAGACGGGTGAAAAACCCGTCCGCCGAAAGCCCAAGGATTCCTGCGCAACGTTAATCGGCGCAGGGTTAGTCGGCCCCTAAGGCGAGGCAGAAATGCGTAGTCGATGGGAAACAGGTTAATATTCCTGTACTAATTTATACTGCGATGGGGGGACGGAGAAAGCTAGGCCAGAACACAGTTGGTGTGTATCTAAGCGTTTAGGCAGAGATCTTAGGCAAATCCGGGATCTTAATGCTGAGGCGTGATGGCGAGGAGTCTACGGACTTCGAGTGGTTGATGCTATGCTTCCAAGAAAAGCCTCTAAGCTTCAGGTATAAATTACCCGTACTCCAAACCGACACAGGTGGGCTGGATGAGAATTCCAAGGCGCTTGAGAGAACTCGGATGAAGGAACTAGGCAAAATGGTACCGTAACTTCGGGAGAAGGTACGCCTCTGAGGGTGTTAAAGCCCATGGAGGCCGCAGAGACCAGGCCGCTGCAACTGTTTATCAAAAACACAGCACTCTGCAAACACGAAAGTGGACGTATAGGGTGTGACGCCTGCCCGGTGCCGGAAGGTTAATTGATGGGGTCAGCGCAAGCGAAGCTCTTGATCGAAGCCCCGGTAAACGGCGGCCGTAACTATAACGGTCCTAAGGTAGCGAAATTCCTTGTCGGGTAAGTTCCGACCTGCACGAATGG
>NZ_AQVE01000037.1 GCF_000371925.1 Thiolinea disciformis DSM 14473
CCTGGACCATTGATCGCCATCTCAACAATTTTTTCGGGAATACCGTCGCGGTTGCCCACATTATGATAGTAAAGTTGAAAACTACGTTGGCAATCACGGCAGCGGTAACGCGGTTCACCACTACGCGCATAGCCGTGTTTGTAAATCGATGCACTTTGACAGTAGCGGCAGTCGACTGGTACGGTGGCCATACACACCTCTTCCTCAGATCAAATGCCTTTAACGATAAAGCTCCATCAAAGCGTTTTCAACTCCCTTAAATCACGACCAGAATTTAATTGTAAACCCTGATTGTTCGAATATATCAAAAATATAGTTTTTATTATATCTTACTCTTAATAGTACCTTGTTATGATCAGGGAGACTACCCAAATAATTATCTGGATTTTCTTCACAATTACTGACATCGTTTTCAATAAAAGCTGTTAGGTAAATAATTCCATTACTCTGTATTTTTTTTCTAAAGTCTCGCAAATAAAAAATAATATCATTAGTCAGCATATGAGAAAAAACAGAGTTTAAAAAAATTAGATCAAAAAAATTATTTTTAAAAGGCAGTTTTTCTATTTTTTCTGCATTTGTATTATATCTGGCATTATAAGCAGGCCAATAAATGAAATTAACTTTTTCGTTGGCAAGCCATTTTTCACACCATGCTATTGAATATATATCTATATCTAGACCTATGTAAGACAAAAAATCAATATGATAAAAGTTAAGTCCATTCACAAATCGACCCTGCCCACATCCGAAATCTAGTATTTTAGAACTCTCATTGAATTCATAAAATTCTTTTATTAGACCTATTTGCTCTTTAGTTGACTCTATATATAAATCATTATCATTTAGTCCTTGATTTGATCTTTTTTTAGGCAGAAAAATATTCTTGTAGAAAACAGAATCCAATTCGATTTTATTATATCCAAATATTGCTAATTTATTAGCTGCTATCTTAATGTAATTTTGAAATTGAAAACCGTTATTTTCATTAGTTAAATATTTTAAAATATTACTTGTTAATTGTATATTTTTTGTTAATCTTGACTTGCGATTCATTATCAAAAGCACTCCTCAAAGGACTTTTTCAAAAATTAAAAAAAGACTATAGTAGGACTTTTATCTTAATCAAAGCCAAGGCACTAAAAAGACTAACTGACAGTCTGTATGCATATACTTTATTGGTAGTGGCTACAATCCGTTGAGGGTAAACTTGACTAACTTATTAAAGCTCAGCCTTAGCAAAGGTAGAGCATAAAGCCAGAAAATATTTTCAACTACTTGATATCATTAACCGGAGGCTGTACCACGTTCAATATCACGCTCAATAATACCTGCTTTGCGTTCTCAGTGAAAACGTAGCGATAAATAGTTTGGTCTAAAACACGTGTGGAAATGCGGCGTTTGGTGCGATAACATACTTTGGCACATACTGCATCACGCAGCTCAGCGAATAAGAATTGCAACAGGCGTACTCCGCCGTAAGTAATCAATAAACCAATAGGTAATAATAAAACGTGGTCAGGTTTGACTTGCAGATGATCCACAAACAGTTTCAGCACATAGGGCACGCCGACGATTGTTAATTTTGCCAAGACCAAACCGAATAAAGCAATGAACACGTACCCTTTAAAACTCATTAAAAACGACAAAATAGCGCTTAGATTGTGCCAATCATGACGATTGGTCGGCTTATTAGCAGCCTGCGTAGATAGTGTATGCATGTAATGTAGTTAACCTAAGGCCGACGTAAGGACTGCTCCAAAATAATCTAAGTTCAATGTGAGTAGTAGCCCATTGTGGTACTCTTAAAGCGAAGCAGCCCACTTCACACTCACGTACCAAACCTTTAGCCAGTTTATCGTGCCGTACGTCGAGCTCAGGTTAGTTAGATATTTATACGATCCAAGTAAGCTTGCCCAAACGCAGGCTTACTCTCCCCCTTAGCATCAAGATCAAACCCTAAGCGTTATGTCAATGCGCTCATCCGATTCTTTTGCGAACCCCTTGATAGATCTTATAATTAAGCCTAACTAGCTTCGCTCATACTAATAATAACCCAAGGGGCAGCATGAAATACGCACTCAACAAGGAGCTCGTGTTAGTCAGTTTGGCATTATTATTCGCCCAGCCGATTAGCGCCGCGCAACCTAGCACAACAGCTAGCGATACCTTGCCCCCTAATTATGTAGGGGCAAGCCTAGGTTCTCCCGACAAAGACAGCCTCTGTGTGGAATTAAGCAATTGTGGCGATGATGGACGTAGCTGGAAAGTGTATTCAGGCGTTCGTGTGGTCGACAAGGTTATGCTGGAAGGCGGCTATGTGAAATTTGGCGAATACCAAGGCAGCAATAGCGCCAAACTCAATGAAACTCGCTCACTCCAAGGCTATACCGCTGCAGGCGTGCTATTACATAGCATCAGTGATGACATCACTTTATTCGGCAAGGCAGGCATGCTGTGGTGGGACAGTAAGACGAAAACGAGCGCACTGACGTCCGAGTCTAGTGGAAACGATGTGTTTTATGGCGTGGGTGGACAATACAATTTAGGCAACAACTTAGGTTTACGGGCGGAATGGGAACGCTATGAGGGCATAGCACCCCAAACCACGACTAGCAAGCAAGGTTATATTGACATGCTATCCGTGGGTGCAACTTTTTCATCACTTTAGCAGTAACACTATTAAAACAATCACTGCTTAGGGGCTTTTAAACGATTGACTTTTGAGGGCATAAAGTCATGCATTTTTTAAAATTAACACGCGTGGTAGGGCTTGCTCTATTCGCGATTGCAATGCCAGCGAATGCTGGTGGTGAATTTGCGCAGGGCTGGGGACTCACCTCTTTCCATACGACGTTTTATGGTGGCGCGGGGATCGGCTCTTCAAATCAAAGTAACTATGAGGAAGGCACTACTGGTGCTGGAAAAATCTATGGCGGGGCACGGATACATCGTTATGGTGGTGTCGAGTTGGGCTATAGCAAATTCGGTGAAGTCAGCAAGGAAGGTTTAAATGGTCGCCTCGCTACCACCCAAAGCAGTGATGCGGGCGGATTTTATGGTGCTGGGGTTGTTTATGTACCGGTCGTGCCACGCTTTGATTTAATCGGTAAGGCAGGCGCTATGAGCTGGAGTCAAGACAATAGTTCAACCACCAACTTGACCAAAGTCACTACCGAAACCAGCGAAAGCGGCGTGAGTCCTTTAGTGGGTGTAGGGGCGCAATATCAGCTCAATAACAATATGTACCTGCGTGGCGAATGGGAACGCGCTATGGATGTGGGTGCGGATACTGATTTTCAAACCGATATTGATATGGTGAATCTGGGGCTTCACTTTTCAACGCTTTAATCCAATAAAACTCATTCTCCACCTAATAATAAAAATAAAGAAAACCGGCCTTGAGCCTCTTGCTCAAGCAGCTCGGTAGGAGTGCAATAATGATGAAAAAGCCTTATCGAACCCTAGGGCTAATCCTGAGTGTATTTTTTTCAACAACATCGCCTGCTCACGCGGCTGGCTGGTTTGGCAATAGCGCGGCGATTCCCAATAATTTTAGCTTTAATAATGGCGTCAAAATGTATATAGGGGGTGCTTTGGGTTATGGCACACAAGGCGATACCTGTAATGCACCTTTTTTTGAGGGCCAATGCGAAGATGCGAATTTAAGTTGGAAGGCTTATGGCGGGATTCGTCTGAATCCTATGTTTGGCGCTGAACTGGGTTATGTGTCGATTGGCGAAGCCAGCAAAGAAGGTGTGATTAATAATACCAAAGCCAATTTGTATAACGATTTGCAAGGCTATCAATTAACAGGGGTGGCTTACCTACCACTCAATTTTCTCCCAAATACTGAAATCATCGGTAAAGCTGGAACGATGTTTTGGGAACGTGATAGCCGCTCTACGCTAGGTGATAAAGAATCTTTCTCACGTGACAATGGCATTTCGCCCATGATGGGCTTGGGCGCTCAATATAAATTAAATAATAATCTGCATTTACGTGGTGAGTGGGAGCATGTGTTTAATACAGGCGTTGATTCAGCATACGAAACCGATGCCGATAATTATTCTATAGGTGTGATGTATTCCACTTTGTAAAGAAAATCTATCTACATGGTAAGGCTGTTAAAAGCCTTGCCATGCGTTACAGTTAAGCCATCTACCCTGCTTTAAGGATGTGACTCATGGCTCGCCAAACTGATTTTATTGCTCCTTCTATTTTATCGGCTGACTTCGCGCGCTTAGGTGAAGAAGTTGCTAATGTGCTGACTTCTGGTGCAGATGTCGTGCATTTCGATGTGATGGACAACCACTATGTCCCCAATCTAACCATTGGCCCTTTAGTGTGTGAAGCTTTGCGCAAATATGGTGTCACCGCGCCCATTGATGTGCATTTAATGGTGAAACCTGTAGATCGCATTGTTCCCGATTTCGCAAAAGCGGGGGCAACTTATATTACTTTCCATCCCGAAGCGTCTGAGCATGTAGATCGGACGTTGCAATTGATTCGCAATGAAGGGTGTAAGGCCGGTTTAGTGTTCAATCCAGCGACCTCACTAGATGTCTTAGAATATGTGATGGATAAGATTGACATGATTTTAATTATGTCAGTCAATCCGGGGTTTGGTGGACAAAGCTTTATTCCCTCTGCGCTCACCAAATTGCGCCAAGCACGTAAGCTGATTGATGAATCGGGTTATAGTATTCGCTTAGAAATTGATGGCGGCGTCAAGGCAAGCAATATCGCAGACATTAAAGCGGCTGGGGCAGATACCTTCGTAGCAGGCTCAGCAATCTTTAATGCGGCAAAACCCACCGATCCACACCATTACAATAGTATTTTGGCTGAGTTCCGCGAGCAATTAGCCAGTATACGTGGTTAATCATTATGTTTAGTCCCAAAGCCATTGTATTTGATTTAGATGGTACCTTAGTCGATAGCGTGCCGGACTTGGCCTATAGCGTGGATGCTATGCTAGAGCAACTAGGCTTGCCCAAACGTGGTGAGGCAGCGGTGCGCCAATGGGTCGGCAATGGCGTACAACGCTTAGTGGAGCGCGCCTTAACCAATAACTTGGATGGCATACCTGATAAGGCATTATTTAAAGAAGCCATGCCGATCTTTACCGAAATCTATGCAGAAAATAATGCTCGGCGTAGTCGGGTTTATGCTGGTGTCGAACAAGCTTTGCAATTTGTGCGCGAAGCGCAACTGCATTGTGCTTGCGTCACGAATAAAGCCGAGCAATTTACGGTGCCTCTACTCAAAGATTTAGGTCTATTCCACTATTTCGAAATCGTGATTAGTGGTGACTCGCTCCCTGAGAAAAAACCCCATCCTTTGCCATTGCTGCATATTGCTGACCATTTCGGTTTACTACCTAAACAGTGCTTAATGGTGGGGGATTCAAAATCGGACGTGAAGGCTGCACGCGAAGCGGGTTTCAATATCGTGTGTACCAGTTATGGTTATAATCATGGTGAAGATATACGTAAATACAAGCCTGATGCGGTGGTAGACTCCCTAGCGGAGTTAAAAAACCTTATCCGTGTATCTGCTTAGTTGACCGTCTAACATTTTTTTTAACGCTTCTTAAAAGGCTGTGCTAGACTCCGATCAAGTTTAATACAGCCTTTTCACTGGAATGAACATGAACCAGCTTATTCTAAATAAACGATGGCGATGGCGTTCTTAATCTAACTTAGCCACATAGTTAGCTGGACCCCATTTCATTTTTTAATTTGGAATACTGCCATGGATCAAACCACGTTTGACAGCCTTATTGCTCAAGGTTTTAATCGCGTTCCCGTCAGCCGCGTCATTTTAGCTGATCTCGATACCCCACTCAGCGCTTACCTAAAACTCGCCAATAATCCTTATTCCTGCCTGTTTGAATCCGTTCAAGGTGGTGAAAAATGGGGACGTTATTCGATCATAGGCCTGCAAGCCAATAGCTTCATTAAAGTGTATGGCAATCGCATTGAAATACATCGCCGTCATCAAGCCATAGAAAGCTTCGAGGTTGCTGATCCACTCACTTGGATTAGTGATTTCCAAACAAGCTTTAAAGTCCCTGATATTGAGGGCTTACCGCGTTTCACCGGTGGCTTAATCGGTTATTTTGGCTATGATACGGTGCGTTATGTCGAGCCCAAACTCGCTAAATACAGCAAAAAAGACCCGCTCGACACACCCGATATTTTATTGATGGTGTCGGAAGAAGTCGTCGTTTTCGATAATTTGCGCGGTGAATTACATTTAATTGTCCATGCCGAAGCGGGACACTATGCCCAAACTGTCAAGCGCTTGGACGAGTTGAATAAAAAACTACAAGAATCACAACGTTTATATCAGCCTGCGGCACGCACTAGCCAAATCCATGAAAGCGACTTTGTGTCTGGCTTTACTGAAAGTGGCTTTAAACAAGCAGTCGAAAAAGCTCGCGAATATATTAGTGCTGGCGATATTATGCAGGTGGTTTTATCGCAGCGTATGAGCATCCCCTTTGCTGCCCCCCCCTTAGATTTGTATCGCGCCCTGCGCCGCTTGAATCCTTCACCTTATATGTATTATCTGCACTTGGGCGAGTTTCATATTGTTGGCTCTTCACCCGAAATTCTAGTGCGTCTGGAAGATAATATGGTGACAGTACGCCCGATTGCTGGCACCCGACGCCGTGGTGAAACCGAGCAGCATGATAATGCTTTAGAACAAGATTTATTGAGTGATCCTAAAGAATTAGCTGAACATTTAATGCTGATTGATTTAGGGCGTAATGATGTAGGCCGTGTCAGCCAAACCGGTACGGTTGAATTGACCGAAAAAATGATCGTCGAGCGCTATTCTCATGTGATGCATATTGTCTCCAATGTAAATGGCAAGCTCCTCCCTAATCAAACCGCTATGGATGTCTTGCGCGCGACTTTCCCCGCAGGAACGGTCAGTGGCGCTCCCAAAATTCGCGCCATGGAAATTATCGATGAACTAGAACCTGTTAAACGCGGCGTGTACTCAGGCGCAGTCGGCTATTTAGCATGGAATGGTAATATGGATACCGCGATTGCGATTCGTACCGCCGTGATTAAAGATGACCAGCTTTATATACAAGCAGGCGCTGGTATTGTGTATGACTCGATTCCACAAATGGAATGGGAGGAAACCTTAAATAAAGGTCGTGCTGTATTCCGTGCCGCCAGTACTGCCTTAGCCGGTTTAGACGGCAAGCACAAATAGGGAGTAAGCCAATGAAAATTCTCATGATCGACAACTATGATTCGTTTACTTACAACCTTGTGCAATACCTCGGCGAATTAGGCGCAGAGGTGATAGTAAAGCGTAATGACGAGATTCCCGTTGAGGCGATTGATGTCATTGCACCGGATAAAATTATGCTTTCCCCAGGGCCTTGCACCCCGAATGAAGCGGGTATTTCCTTGGCAACGATAGAGCGTTATGCTGGAAAAATTCCGATTCTCGGTGTTTGCTTAGGCCATCAATCGATTGGTCAGGCCTTTGGCGGGCGTATCATTCGTGCCAAGCAAATTATGCATGGCAAGATTTCACCAATTGTGCATAAAAATACCGGTGTGTTTCGCGGCCTACCCAGTCCCTTCAATGCCACACGTTACCATTCCTTAGTGATTGAGCAGGCTAGTATGCCTGATTGTTTGGAAATCACCGCATGGACAGCCACCGCCGATGGCGAACTTGATGAAATTATGGGAGTGCGTCACAAGAGCTTAGCGGTTGAAGGTGTGCAGTTCCATCCCGAGTCGATTTTAACTGAGCATGGTCATGCCCTGATTCGCAATTTCCTAGAAGGTTAAGATAGATTAAGGCGGTGTAAAAAATTGTAAAACCACTGTTACACCGCCCTATTCTCCGTAATCATTTGCTTACCAATCCTGCACAATGGTGGGCACATCATGACTGTTATAATCCATCCAAATACTGAAGGCTCATCATGACTCATTTACTCTTGGTGGATGATGACCTTGTGCTCAATAATATGCTCAAAGAATATTTAGAGCGTGAAGGCTTTGCTGTGACTACGGCGACCAATGGCGAGGCGGCACTGCAAGAAACCCTGCGCCAGAATTTTGCCTTGATTGTAATGGATGTGATGATGCCCATTATGAATGGCATCGAAGCCTTAAGCCGTATTCGTCTGCATAGCCAAATACCGGTCTTAATGCTTACGGCTCGCGGTGATGATATTGACCGTATTATTGGCCTAGAACTCGGTGCAGATGATTATGTACCCAAACCCTGCCAGCCGCGTGAATTAGTCGCACGCATTCGTGCTATTTTGCGTCGCGCCACCACCATGACTGCACCCAATGCGTCGAATGAATCTGAAGCCTTACAGGTAGGTGCTTTACAACTGTGGCCGGAAAAACGCCAAGCCTTTTGGCAGGGCGAACCGCTAGAACTCACTAGCACGGAATTTAATTTATTAGAAGTGTTGGTACATCAGGCAGGCAAAGCCGTTAGTAAAGCTGATTTATCACAACTCGGTTTAGGACGAGTCTTGACCCGTTATGATCGCAGTATTGATGTACACATGAGCAGCATTCGCCACAAATTGGGGCAACTACCCGATGGACGCTCTTGTATTCAAACCATTCGCGGTATCGGCTACCAGTTGATTGGAGAATAAGTTGGGGCGCCTATTCTGGAAAATCTTAATTACCTTTTGGGTCACCTTATTAGTCGCCGGTGCGATTTCGGGTGTGGCGGTATGGCTACATCAGCGCTCTATGCAAGACATGACGACTAATTTAGTGGTACGCCCTGCTTCGTTTATTGCTGTGCAAGCGGCTGCTAATACCTTAAAACATGGGGGTATTGAATCTTTACGCGGTATGCTGATCGATCAACGCGATTCCGCACCCGAAGCAGTACAAGTTTATGCAGTTGATGCGCAAGGTAATGAGCTGCTCAATCGGCCTGTTTTGGACGAGGCATTAGCCCTAGCACGTGAAGGGGCTGCAAAAAATATCGAGCCACCTTTGGCACGTCTGGTTCAAAAAGATAATAAAGACTACGTTTTGTTTGCGCCACGCTCAGGCCAATTCCCTCAATATAATCAGCTTAAAACTCATACACATCGGCCACCTAATGATAGTTGGTTGAGTTTAATTGTTTCTGGCATTCTGGCCAGCTTTGTCTCAAGCCTGTTATTAGCGTGGTATTTCTCTCATCCGATTCACTCCTTACGCAAAGCGTTTGGGGCCTTGGCGGAAGGTGATCTCAATCAGCGTGTTGCCGTGGAAATGGGATCAAGACGTGATGAAATCGCTGACTTGGGTAAAGACTTCGATGAAATGGCGAGCCAGCTCCAAAATTTAATGGTTTCACAAAAACGCTTATTACATGATGTTTCCCACGAATTGCGCTCACCCTTAGCACGTTTACAAGTTAGTATTGGTTTGGCACGCCAACAACCTGATAAAATGGAAGCCACTTTAGATCGTATTGAACAAGAAGCGGGACGTTTAGATACCTTGGTCGGGGAATTGCTCACGCTGTCACGCCTTGAGGCGGGGGTTGCTCCGGCCATGGATGAATATTTAGATATTCAAGAGCTGCTTGACGCGGTCGTTGAGGGCGCTGAATTTGAAGCTCAAGCCTTAGCTTGTCATGTTAGCTTTTCTAGCGAATTGGAGGAAAGCCCCGTCTATCGTGGCCATGGTGAACTACTGTATCGCGCTTTAGAAAATGTAGTGCGCAATGCAATTCATCACACAGCACCACATACCGAGGTCAGTATTCACCTATCGCGTAGCGCACAGGGTTTGCGCATCATTGTCGATGATCAGGGTGCGGGTGTTCCTGAAACCGAATTAGAACATATTTTTGAACCGTTTCAACGCAGTAGCCAAAACCTAAAAATCAATGGCTATGGTTTAGGTTTAGCCATCGCTAAGCGTGCTATCACTAGCCATGATGGAACTATTCAAGCTAGCAATCGTGCGAAAGGTGGGTTGCGAGTGGAAATTAATTTACCGTGGCAAACTGAAAAAAAGTAGGCAGCCGGAAAAGGCTGCCTATTTAGAATGTTTAGGAGGAGGGAACTACCTAAACACGCATACATTCGCTGAGGGAAATGGGAACATATACAAACACTGAGTCGTAGTATTTTTAAGCAAGGTTCAAACGATTTCGAAAAATTTTTATAAAAATTGCACATGGCCTATCTAAGCTTATTTTTTGCTGCCTTGCTCGCTGCTACGCTGTTTCCAGCGCAATCAGAAGTACTACTCAGTGCCTTAGTGTTACAACAAAACTATAACCTTTGGGTTTTGTGGCTAGTGGCGACAGTGGGCAATGTGCTTGGCTCACTCATCAATTGGTATCTGGGCTGGCATATTGACTACTTTCAAAGCAAAGCATGGTTCCCCTTCAAACCAAACACACTCACTACAGCCCGTGAACGTTTTCAACGTTATGGGAAATGGTCGCTACTGCTCAGTTGGCTACCGACTATTGGCGATCCCTTAACCTTAATAGCAGGTGTTTTGCACGTCCCTCTGTGGCAGTTTGTGGGTATTGTTACACTCGCCAAGGCTGGCAGATATTTGTTATTAATAGCAATCGTACTAGGATATAGCCCTTAATCATTTCAGTTGTAGACACTCTATGCCATTAACTCCTCACATTCTGCCTATTGCTCAAAATGGCGAAATGGTTTTACGCCAAATCGCTCAAGCCGTTGACCCTAAAGAAATCAAAACGCCTTTGTTCCAACAGCTCCTCACGGATATGCAAACCACCATGGAAAACGCCAATGGTGTTGGTATCGCTGCACCACAAGTGTATGTTTCCAAAAGAATTATTATTGTCGCCTCACGTCCCAACCCACGTTATCCTGATGCACCTGAGATGCAGCCCGAAATCATGATTAACCCTGAAATTTTGCAACTTTCGCCCGAAACCGTTTGTGGCGAAGAAGGTTGTTTAAGTGTCAACGAGCAACGCGCTATGGTTGAACGTGCACAAAGCTTGCGGGTGCGCTATTTGAATCGACACGGTGACACACAGGAGAACCTCTATGAGGGATTTGTCGCGCGTATTGTGCAGCATGAGTACGATCATTTAGAGGGGAAATTGTTTATTGATTATGTGTAATGCACTAACGCTCCAGCCGCCCTAGCTTACTTTTAGATTTTCGCTGAAATAGAAACTACGACAAATCACCTCGACGAATAATTTCACAGTAGTGCTCTTGTCTCACCATGAATAATTAAAATAGACACTAGCTGACTTTTTATCGGGTGCACTCTCACGTTCTAGCGTCGAATTTAGATTCACCCCCATATTCCAACGCGCATCCCCCGGCTTAGTCCGTGGTGCGATGGAATAACTAATACTGGCATCCTGCTCGGGCTTATCCAGATCACTTTGACTCAATCTACCTGAAATATTTTGTGTAAAAGCTGCTTGTTGAGTCACACGGTAGGGAATAGTCTTAATCAATTCATTATCGAGGTTATAAACGCTAATCACACCTTGAGTGGGTTTGGTGACATTGAAGGAGACCTGTTTAGTTTCACCTTCTTTATTAAACACCACTTCGTGACCAACACGCGAATATAAACCACTATCATCCGGCCATTCGAGGCGGACTTTAGTTTTCATGAAGGCAACGATATTGAAATATAAAACACCTGTCGCTCTTTTATAAGGAATGTAGGTCGACACATCCTGATCGACTAAAACAGTATCTACCGTTTGATACTCACTATCATCGTCTGCTTTTTTATCGGTATAAACCTCGCCACCAATGACTTCAATTCTATTTTCAATAACCTCAAAACCTATTGCACTCACCTGATGTGCAAAACTGAGCAATGCCCACAAAACTATATTATTTTTTTTGAAAAGCCCCAACATGATAGCCCCTAATTTTAGAGATAGATTATAATTTCTGGTTTTAATTTTTTACAATAATAGAAAATCAAGAAGAAGTAAGGACAATCACTTACGCTCTAGCCTTTAGTTTGCTGAAAAAACTTAAGTAATACAACATAAGTGATTGCTGTTTACAATTGAAAGATTAATTAAAGCAGAGATAGCTGATTAATTATAAGGCTGAAGGCTCGTTTTAATGGTAATTGGAACTGAATACGTGAATTCTCCGCCTTGACTTCTCGTGACCTGACCAGATAATCTAATCGTATATGTCTTCCCAGATATGTCAATAAGCGCGTCGTCTGTCGGTATTCCTTGATCTATAATACTCATGGACACATTACTTTCGACATCATCACCCACACTAACCTTTATATATGCCCATGCGCTTGAACATGCACCTGTTATTGAATTAGCTTTGATTGTAATGTCTTGTGCAAATGTAGCACCGCTAGATAATACGGCTAGGTCTTTAGAAAGCCCTTCTGTTGGCTTTACAAAAATAGTCGTGACATCTTCTAAATCACCAGCTAAACATCCCTCACCACTTACACTAAATTCTAAGCCACTAGGTGTAACCAGCGCATGAGTCTGAGGGGATACAAATCCCAAAATACTTAACAGCACTACATAAGTTATTTTTTTTCTGAAAGGCATGTTATTACTCTTTTATTTTAGTATAGAGATATCTTTAGACATCAAATAATTGACTGACTAGCGGTATTACATAAATTTAATAACGCATCGATCAAGAATTATTTATCGTCAGATATCCATTATTTTTTAGATGTTGATGATCTCAACAATTAAAGTATATCAATGTAAATAAAAAACAATGAATATAACGAAAGTTGTAATTCGGCGTAAACAAGACAAGTGGTAGTAAATAGTTCAATCATCTCGCTAAAAACGCAGCGTCATGTGTATAAATCGTCTCAGCCTCTCTAATACTTAGCGACCTTCAGTGCAAAGCAAGAAAAATTAGGATCTCAACGCTAAGAGGACTGACGTAATCAAAGCGCTTTGAGTATAGTACTCTTATAAGCATCATCCTAACGTCCAATCACATTCAGTCACAAGGAGCATATATGAATAACGAATGGTGGCGCGGTGCTGTCACTTATCAGATCTATCCACGGTCTTTTCAAGATTCCAATAATGATGGCATTGGTGATTTAGCAGGCATTACCGAGCGCCTCCCTTACGTAGCAGACTTAGGGATCGATGCTATTTGGCTTTCACCCATTTTTACGTCACCAATGCTAGACATGGGTTATGACGTGTCGAATTACACAGATATAGACCCTAGTTTTGGCACACTGGCCGACTTTGACAAGCTAATTGCACGGGCACACGAACTCGGTTTAAAAGTCATTATTGATCAAGTTTTATCGCACTCCAGCTCTGAACACCCCTTCTTCAAAGAGAGCCGCCAAAATCGTACTAACCCCAAAGCAGACTGGTATGTGTGGGCTGATCCCAAACACGATGGTTCACCACCGAACAATTGGCTGGCTATTTTTGGCGGCGGGGCTTGGCAATGGGAACCCCGTCGTCATCAATACTACTTGCATAATTTCTTAGTTGAGCAACCAGATTTCAATTTCCACAATCCTGAAATACAAGATTGGTTGCTTTCCACCATGCGCTTTTGGTTAGAGCGCGGTGTCGATGGCTTCCGCTTGGATACGGTCAATTTCTATTTCCATGATGCCTTATTGCGGGATGATCCGGCGGATTTCCGTCGCAAAGAAAAGCCGGAATGGAATCCTTATGCCATGCAATATCATATTTTCTCGAAAAATCAGCCTGAGAACTTAGCTTTTTTGGAGCGTATGCGTGCCTTATTAGATGAATTTGATGCACGTACCATGGTGGGTGAAATGGGCGAAGATCATCACCCGATTCGCATGATGGGCGAATATACTTCTGGCAAGCGCTTGCACATGTGCTATTCGTTTGAAATGTTGAAAGACCCTTTCAGCGCTACGCATTTTCGCCATTTAATCGAAGAATTTTACAGCGGTGCGCCACACGGCTGGCCGTGCTGGGCTTTCTCCAATCACGATGTCATCCGTCATGCCACGCGTTGGAAAAATCACGGCGTGAGCAACCAAGCCTTAGCGAAACAAGCGGGTGCGCTATTGTTATCGCTCCAAGGTTCGATTTGTCTGTTTGAAGGTGAAGAGCTAGGACAAACGGAATCTGATTTGGAGTACAACGAACTCACTGATCCGCAAGGGTTACGCTTTTGGCCGGAAAATAAGGGGCGTGATGGATGTCGTACCCCCATGGTTTGGGATGCCACCAAACCCAATGCAGGCTTTAGTGCGGCCAAGCCTTGGTTACCCGTGAAGCCAGCCCAAGCTGCGCATAGTGTTTCCGAGCAAATCGACAAACCCGATTCAGTGCTTAACTTTTACAAGCGTATGCTGAAATTGCGTAAAACCCAGCCTGCCTTACAAACAGGGGGAACAAAGTTTTTTGATACGCAAGAGCCGATTTTAGCTTTTACACGGGGCGACAATACCCTATGTGTATTTAACTTATCGCCGAAAACGGAAACGGTAACAATCGCGGGTAATATCACGGGCTTATTGGCGGAAAGTGCACAATTGGCGAATGAAACTTTACACTTGGCGGGCAATGGTTTTGCTTTATTCAAAACCACACAACCAGTATCAATTAGCAACTAACTGATACCAGTAATCCACAATGGTAAGCCTTAATTAATGGGCTTGCCGTTTGCATCAAAGCGATGCAGATTTTGCTCTTGTGGGCGGATACCGACTTTCGCACCCAACTCAAATGAGGCCGTGCCGTCTTCGCGTACAATCACCGGTTCATCGCTACCAATGTTCACAAAAATATAATTATCTGAGCCGAGATTTTCATAGTGAACCACTTCGCCTTGCCAAACCGGATTAGCATTATCAATACTCAGGTGCTCTGAGCGAATGCCCAGCGTCTTGCAGTGGTATTGCTCGGCAAAATTACCCGTCAGGAAATTCATTTTCGGCGAACCGATGAAACCCGCCACGAATAGTGAATTAGGCTTAGCATAAAGCTCAGCGGGCGTTCCCACTTGCTCGACAAGGCCATCGCGCAATACACAAATCCGATCGGCTAAGGTCATCGCCTCGACCTGATCGTGGGTCACATAAATCATGGTAGCTTTATTCATTTCATGATGGAGCTTGGCGATTTCCAAACGCGTTTGCACACGCAAGGCGGCATCTAAATTGGATAAAGGTTCATCGAATAAGAACACGCGTGGATCCCGCACAATAGCACGACCAATCGCAACACGCTGACGTTGCCCACCCGACAATTGCTTGGGCAAGCGATCGAGTAGATGATCGATCTGTAGCATTTTTGCCGCTTTTTCTACACGCGTGCGCACTTCTTGCGGATTGGTATTCGCTAGCTTCATCCCAAAGGCCATATTGTCGTAGACATTCATATGTGGATATAAAGCATAAGACTGAAATACCATGGCAATGCCACGCTTTGAGGGCGCTAAATGATTAACGCGCTCGCCATCAAACAACATGTCGCCGGAACTAATATCCTCTAAGCCAGAAATCAGGCGTAATAAAGTGGACTTACCACAACCGGAAGGCCCGACAAACACCATAAATTCGCCACTGCGAATATCGAGATTAACGCCCTTGATAACATCAAAGTTGCCATAGGACTTACGCACATTTTTTAATTCAATACGAGCCATTGCACTACTCCTTTAGCCTTTAACGCCACCAGCGGTTAGACCCGCTACAATCTTGCGTTGGAAAATCAATACCATAATGATAATAGGCACTGTCACCAATACCGAGGCCGCCATAATAATGCCCCATGGGGTTTCATATTGGGTTGCGCCGGACAATAAACCAATCGCTACGGGCACCGTGCGAGTCTCATTAGATGAAGTGAAGGTTAAGGCAAATAAGAATTCATTCCATGCACCGATAAAAGCCAATAAGCCTGTGGTCACTAACGCAGGCCACATCAAAGGCAAAAAGACTTTGACGATGATCTGCCAAGGCGTTGCCCCATCCACAATCGCAGCCTCTTCGATTTCAATCGGCAAATCGCGCATAAACGTGGTTAACACCCAAACCGTAAACGGTAGCGTAAAAATGGTATAGGACATAATCAACGCCCACGGCGTATTATAAATGCCAATATAGCGAATCATTTCGAACAGCCCCGACAATACGGCAATCTGGGGAAACATCGAAACCGCTAAAATAGTCATCAATAATAAGCCGCGCCCACGAAAACGCACTCGCGCTAAAGCATAAGAAGCGGTGACACCCATCAACAAAGATAAGACCACTGTCAGGGTAGCAATAAACACTGAGTTCAAAATATTGCGTGGGAATTCGCCTTGCTGGAAGACAGCATAGTAATTGCCTAGGCTAAAAGATTTTGGCCAATAATCCACTTCGAACAAAGCAGTACCGGTCTTGAAGCTGGTGACAATAGCGTAATAAAACGGAAAAACCGAAATGACCACAATCGCCAGCACCAGTAGATAAAAGCTAATGGTTTTGAGAATTTTCATTTGCTATCTCCACTTAAATCGACGCGACCCAGCCAAATATAGAGAATCACAAACAAGGCGATGAAGGTGAAAAGTAAGGTTGATTGCGCGGAGCCATACGCAAATTTATCAAACTCAATCATGTTTTCACGACTGATAATCGACATGGTTTTAGTGGACGAAGAATTCGGTGTTAGCACATAGATCAAGTCAAAAATCCGTAACGCATCTAACATGCGGAAGATGATCGCTACCATTAACGCTGGCTTTACTAAGGGCAAGGTGATTTTGAAGAATACTTTTACCGGATGTACACCATCGATTTTTGATGCTTCATAAACATCCTTGGGAATCATCTGTAGACCCGCTAAACAAAGTAGCGCCATGAAGGGCGTGGTCTTCCAAATATCGACAATCAAGACCGCTAACATCGCTGTATCCACATTCGCTGTCCAAGCAATTTTTTGTGAAATGATGCCTAACTTCATTAGTACATCATTCACAATGCCAAATTGATCATTCAGCATCCAGCTCCACATTTTGGCGGAAACAATTGTAGGAATGGCCCAAGGAATCAAGATAGCTGCACGTACTAAGCCACGACCTTTGAACTCTGCATTAAGGACCAAAGCGACCATCATGCCGAAAAAGGCTTCCAAGGACACGGACACCACCGCAAAACGCACCGTATTCCAGACCGCATTCCACCACGCTTGATCGACTAAGGTACCGCGATAGATCGTACGTCCTGACGGTAGGGTACGCCAACTTAGGTAGTTATCAAAACCAACCCATTGCCCGCCATACAGATTAGTTAAGGAGGTATCAGTAAAACTGAAATAAATGGAGCGAAATAAGGGATAAGCAGCCACCAATACTAACGCCGCCAACATAGGCACGAGAAACAACAGGGCGGCACGTTTACGTTGCGATTGAAGTTCTGCTTTATCCGAAGGTGAGACAACATGAGTTGGAGTCATGAGTCGATCTCCCAAGGTGATGCATCATAAAAGGGTAATAACTCACGTTATTACCCTTACGCTTTATGCCTGAGCCTATGTATACTCAGGGCGGAGGAGGAAAATTACCAGCCTTTACCTTTTAGCTCGGTTAAATCAGCTTCGAGCACTTCGAGGTTCTCGTCCGCTGTACCTTCATCAGATAAGGTTTCATGGACTGCTGACCAGAACTTAGAAGACACTTCATTATATTTGACTTTCGTGGGTGCAGAAGGACGTGGCACCGCTTGTAAGAACACATCTTTCCAACGTGGAATAATCGGCTGTTTTTCTTTTATATCAGCGTCGTCATATAACGACATGATCGTTGGCAGCTTAGAGCCTTTCAACGCATTTTCTTTTTGAGTTTCTTTCGAAGCCAAGAACTTGACTAAATCCAGTGCTTCTTTTTGATTCTTGCCATATTTAGAAACGGCCAAGTTCCAACCACCTAAGGTCGCAGCAGATTTATCGTGACCACCACCTGTAGGCAGGGTTGTGACATCGAATTTGCCCTTGACCTTGCTGTCATCCTCATTGCCTAAGCCATAAGCATAAGGCCAGTTACGCATGAAGACCGCGTTACCTGTTTGCCAAACACCGCGTGCTTCTTCCTCACCGTAAGACAACACGCCAGGGGGAGAAATGGTATTGACCCACGATTTGGCTAAATCAAGAGCTGCAGCCGCTTTGGGATTATTAATCGAAATATTGCCATCGGCTTCTACAATTTGACCACCGCCAAACGACTTGACCCACTCTAAGGCATTACAGGTTAAACCTTCATAGGCATTACCCTGCCAGACAAAACCCCATAAATCTTTATTGCCCGCTGCACGCTCGCCTTCTTGCACTTTCTTAGCCGTGGTGGTTAACTCTTCCCAAGTTTTTGGAACGCTAGCACCATACTTTTCTAACAAATCTTTGCGATAATACAAAGCGGGTGCATCCGTAAAAAGCGGCATAGCCACTAACTTACCATCAACCGTTTGTGACTCAACAATAGACGGAAAATGATCTTTAATAACGTCTTTAGTAGCCTCGGTTAAATCAACGAATTGATCCGCTAATTGGGGCGCCCAAATAACGTCGGTTTGATACACATCCACATCCGCATTGCCCGCGGATAGCCATAGGCGATACTGCGCAAATTGGTCATTTGTTGAGGAAGGCATGGGCACGACTTTGACCGTGTTGCCTGTTTTAGCCTCCCAAGGCTTAACCAGTTTTTTAAATAATTCAATGTCTTTACCGACTGCACCAGAAACGAAATTGACTTCCACCGCATAAGCAGCAGTAGAAGAAAGTGCAGCAGTGAATAGTGACAATAAAATGGCTTGCTTAATAGGACTACGCAACAGCGTCATGATCAATCTCCTCCAAAAGACCACTTAGTGAAAATTTTTTGAGAATTCAAAACGTTAAAATTTCTACAAGCAAAATCAAAGCGCTTTAAATCCCATAAAAATACACTGCGCCATCTATAAAGGCAATGACTTTATTTTACCACAAAAAATAATTACGGCCTGTCTTGATCACCTGAGATGGCTGCTGGTCTGACTTTATGGTTCAGTGGTTACTGGATGAACAATAACGTCTAATAAATCCGCATTCCTGTATCAAGGGTGAGGCGATGATTATAAAAAGTTTCAGGCAAGTAAGCGATCAAGCCTTAAAGGGGCAACTAGCTAATGAATGATGGCTAGTGGGTAGGGTCTGGCTGTGTAAACGAGAAATTTTTCAGCAGGAGATCGTTGCACATTTATTTAACACAGCATTTTGCATCTAACTCAGCGCTCTATAAAGCCATGCCTTTTAGGGTCATGATTTAAAGGAGTTGAAGAAGCGTCTTTCGATACAGGTTCCAATGACTTTGTCATGAATCTCGATAGACTTAGAAAAACAGATCGTCTTGCGTGCTAGACGTTTAATCCAAATCCTCAAATTCAGGTTTTGCCGTTCAATGCTTTGTGTGTAGCGCTTAGTGATTAAATGCTTATCTTCAGGCAATAAACGCTCATAAGCGCCCCAATCATCCGTGCAATACAATGCCAGTTTGAAAGGTGTCAACCGTTCCAAGAGTTGCTTCAAGGCG
>NZ_AQVE01000038.1 GCF_000371925.1 Thiolinea disciformis DSM 14473
TGTACAAACCCATACCGACCTCACCACCACGGCGGCTGGGACGACACAAAGCCCGGTCGATGGGGCGGGCAAATTACAACTGAACAAGTCGGTCTGGAATGTGACACGCAATAGCGCCGGGGAAGTCGCCAAGCCGGGGGAAACCTTACGCTATACCATCGCTTACGAGAACATTGGGAATGGTACCTTAAACACCCTCGTGATTCATGATCGCGTCCCAGAGTTTACCGACTTAGTGACCGGTAGTTTGCAATGTAACGATACCCCGCCTGAAATTAGTAGCTGCACACCCACCGCCACCGGTGATACGTTGATGTGGAACTTCAGCGGTAATTTACCCGCTGGGCAATACGGGGAAGTTTATTACGATACACTTATAAAATAGGTTTGGAGGAAGCTCGTCAAACTAGCTTCCCCCTCATCACCGATTAAGCCTTGCGCTTGGGTGGTTTTCCCGAGCTTGGCCGGCTCGCCGCATTCGATTTACCCTTGTTACTGCTGCTACGCTTAGGCTTATCGGTTTTAGCGCTTACACTTGATTTACGTGGGCTAGCCTTATCCTTATTTAGGGATAGCTTACCGCGTGGCTTTGTTTCGAATGACCGATCCTCTGAAGCCACAGCCTTACTGGCGGCGTAAGGCTTATCTTGTCTAGGTGCTTTTACTTCTCCTCCATCACGCTCACCAAACGTTTCACGCTTAGGTCTGGCTGGACGCTCGGCACGACCCTCGAAACCCTCTCGTTTGGGTCTGGCTGGACGCTCGGTACGATCCTCAACAACTTTCTTCGCTCGAATAGGCCGATCTGCTGACGCTTGTTCTCTAGGCGCTCTACGAGGTTTTGCCTCCGTAAAACTATCATCAAACGATTCACGTTGAGGTCGAGCTGGTCGCTCACGCGTTGGACGATCTTCAACACTTCTTTTGGCGCGCTCTGGCTTTTCAAATACGCCTGATTCTTTCTCAGAATTTGCATAATCGGCATAATCAGGTCTAGCGCGTCTTGGTGGGCGCTCTGAGCTTTCCTCGTCACGTCTTGCCCGACCACCTTTATCCACCGAAATATTCAAAGCCTGACCGCAAACACGCACTTTCTTCAAATGATTCAATAAATCTTTCGGCATCCCGGCCGGCAAATCGAGCAAACTAAACTCATCACGAATGCCAATATTGCCAATCAACTTACTATCTAAATTGATTTCATTCGCGATTGCGCCAACAATGTTTTTAGGTTGGACACCATGCACCCGCCCTACTTCAATACGATAACGACACATATCGCTATCCACAGGATTTTCTCTACGCTCGCCACGCTCACGTCGCCCACCACGTTCGGCAGCACCTTCCCACGTTTCACGGCTATCGCGATCTCGGCCTCGACCACGCTCAGCACTCGCAGCAGGAATATCGCGAATATCAGGCTGCAATGGCTGATCTGCTTGCACCAAATAAGCTAAAGCAGCAGCAATATCTTCCATATCCGCCGTTTGTTCAGTTTGGAAAGATTCCACCAGCTCACGGAAAAATGATAAGTCTTGATTTTCTAATGTATCGCTCATCTGCTTTTTAAATTGCTGAATACGGCGATCCACAATTTCACTACGGGTCGGGAGTGGCATTGGCTCAATTTTCTGGCGTGTCGCCTGCTCAATCGCATACAACATCCGTTTTTCACGCGGTGCGACGAATAAAATTGCCTCGCCTGTGCGCCCTGCCCGCCCAGTACGACCAATACGATGCACATAGGACTCAGTATCGGTCGGAATATCATAATTCACGACATGGCTAATCCGTGGCACATCCAAACCACGCGCCGCCACATCCGTAGCGACCACGATATCCAACTTGCCATCTTTCAACTTTTCAATGGTGCGCTCGCGTTGCTGTTGATTCAAATCGCCATTGAGCGCTGCACAGGAATAACCACGTGCTTCGAGCTTTTCTGCTAATTCCTCTGTTAAAACTTTGGTGCGCACAAAAATAATCATCGCATCAAAATCAATAACTTCCAGAATACGTGTCAAAGCATCTAATTTATGAACGCCCGTAACAAGCCAATAGCGCTGCGTAATCGCCTCCACGGTACTGGTTTTAGTCGCAATTTTAATCTCAGCAGGCTCATGCAAATGCCGCAAAGCAATACGACGAATCGGTTCAGGCATAGTCGCTGAGAACAAAGCCACTTGGCGCTCGGGCGGTGTATGACTCAAAATTTCGTCCACATCATCAATAAAGCCCATGCGCAGCATTTCATCCGCTTCATCCAGCACCACGGCTTGCAATTGGCTTAGGTCTAAGGTTTTGCGCCCCAAATGATCTAAAATGCGTCCGGGCGTACCGACCACCACTTGAACACCACGTTCTAGCTGGCGCAATTGCTGCCCCATGCCCTGCCCACCATAAATGGGTAAAACATGAAAATCTGGCATATAACGGGCATAAGTCTGCATAGCCTCCGCCACTTGAATAGCCAGCTCGCGTGTTGGCGTTAACACTAATAACTGTGGATGGCGCTGTTTGAGATCAATGCGACTGAGTAAGGGTAACGCAAATGCTGCGGTTTTTCCGGTTCCGGTTTGCGCTTGCCCGATTAAATCCCGCCCCTCTAATAATAAAGGAATACTTTCGGCTTGAATGGCAGATGGTGTTTCATAGCCCACCTCGCTAATAGCTTTTAAAATAGAAGGAGCCAGCGCCATTTCGTCGAAACGCTGCGCGGTAGAAACTGTTAAATCATCTGTCATGGCTAGTGCCTGTTTGAGTAAGGGCTTGAATAAGAGAACAACTTTAGTAGGCTGAATAAAAACTGAAAAGGGCGCTACTCTACGCTCTTGAGTGAGTCGCTGCAAGCAAGTGACTAGAACTTAAAAGATTTTCCTAGACAACGCTATCAATTATTCAGCAGATACCACTGATTATCGGGAATATCACGCACATTTAAGCAAAAACTTTAAACTAACAGAACATTCCCCTACTGAAAAAGCAAAAATTGTATGGCTGAATTAAATCCACTATTCACGTACGGTACTGATGCAATTGTACTATGCCCCCACTGTGAAACACATGGCGGTTATGTGAAGCGCTTACCACGTCCTTGGTGGCGGCGTATATTATTTTTACGAGCACGTCATTATCACTGCCAAGAATGCGAAAAACACTTTTATCTCCCTGAAAACAAAGATGGCTATATAGAGGATTAAGGCTTCTTATCAAAATCCTCGCATAAAGCAGTTGACCTACTGGCACGACTCACCTAGTGTAGTGGCTATCTTTCACTAGATAATGACCGAATTTTATGACCTATTGTATAGGCATCTCCTTGGATGCTGGGCTAGTCCTCACCTCTGACTCACGAACCAATGCAGGAATTGACCACGTGAGCACGTATAGCAAAATGAATGTCTGTGATACGAATCCAGATCGTTTCATTGTGCTCATGACCGCTGGTAATTTAGCTACCACCCAAAGTGTGGTCGAGCAATTGCGCCGTGATATGCGCGAACAGGCTAGCAATAACCTCAATACGCTGAGCTATATGGCTGATATTGCGGATTATATTGGCAATATCCTAGTAAATCGGATTCGCCGTTATACCGAAACCTCCGGATTTGTACCTGATGCTTCTCTGATCTTAGCGGGTCAAATTCAAGGTGGTAATGTGCGCGCCTTCATGATTTACCCTCAAGGTAATTATATTACCACTTCGGAGGAAACGCCTTATTTGCAAATCGGGGAAAGCAAATACGGTAAGCCAGTATTGGATCGTTTTATTGATCGTGCGACCTCCTTAGAAGATGCAGCCGTTTGCTCGTTGATTTCGATGGATTCCACCATGAAAAGTAATGCCAGCGTTGGGCCACCCATCGAAGTGTTGCTGTATCGGCGCGATTCTTTAAAAGAAGATCGGCATTATCGTTTTGGTGCAGATCATCCTTATTTGATTAGTATTCGCCAAGAGTGGGCGCACCAGTTATATCGCGGTTTCCGCTCTATGCCTAGCTTGCCGATAGACCAAAATTAAGATTGCTATGACTAGAACACAGCGCAGTGGCGGACAAATTTTAGTGGACTGCTTGCTTAAACAGCAAGTTGATACCGTGTTCGGTGTCCCTGGGGAAAGTTATCTCGCTGTATTAGACGCCTTACATGACGTTAAAGGCCGTATTAAGACAATCATGACTCGCCAAGAGGGTGGTGCAGCCTTCATGGCCGTAGCCCGCGCCAAACTGACAGGCAAAACGCAAGTGTGTATGGTAACGCGCGGCCCTGGCGCCACGAATGCCAGTATTGGCATTCATACCGCCATGCAGGATTCCGCACCCCTAGTCGTATTCATTGGTCATGTCGGTCGCGCCATGTTGCAGCGTGAGGCCTTTCAAGAAATTGATTTTGGGCAGATGTTTGCTAGCCTGACGAAATGGGTGGTACAAATTAATGAAGCAGATCGTATCCCCGAATTAGTCGCACGTGCCTTTAAAGTCGCCCAATCCGGTCGCCCTGGCCCCGTGATTGTGGTGTTACCTGAGGATATGCTGCGCGATACCAGTGCTGCCCACGCTCTCGCCGCTACTCCCCTAGCTGAGCCAACACTAGATTCCCTAACACAGCAAACGGTTATTCAAGCCTTAGAAAAAGCGCAGCGCCCTGTTTTATTAGTCGGTGGCTCAGGCTGGACAGATGAAGGCAAGTGGTATTTAAAACAATTCGCTGAAACCAATCACCTCCCTGTGGTAGCCGCATTTCGCTGTCTGGACTTACTGGATAATTATAGCCCTAGCTATACGGGTGATTGTGGTTTGGCAGTCTTTCCAAATACCTTAAAACTCCTTCAAACAGCCGATCTTGTGTTGGCAGTTGGTGTACGTTTTGGTGAAATCACCACGCAAGGTTATACCTTATTCAAACTGCCTAAACCTGAACAAACCCTGATTCATGTTCATGTCAGTGATAATGAAATAGGCAAAGTCTATCAAGCTGATTTAGCCATCCATTGTGGCTCGAATGCGTTTTTTAAGGCTCTAGCATCGATCAGACTTCAGCCTGCGAATACTTGGCAAGCGTATTGTGCTCAAGCACGCGCTGATTTCATGGCGTCGATACCATGTCCTTCCCAGCCCGGCAGTTTGGATTTAGCAGAAATAATGGCGTGGCTCAGAGCGAATTTGCCAAAGGATGTCATTATTACCAATGGCGCTGGCAACTTTGCCACTTGGCCAACCAAGTATTTTTTATATGGCGAAAAAGCACGTTTACTAGCTCCCATGAATGGCGCCATGGGCTTTGGCGTTCCAGCGGCGATTGCCGCAAAGCTCAGCTATCCAGAAAAAGTCGTGGTCGGCTTTACCGGTGATGGCGATTTTTTAATGAACGGGCAAGAATTAGCCACAGCCACCCAGTACGCGTGCCAACCCATTATTCTACTCGTGAATAATAGCATGTATGGCACGATTCGAATGCATCAAGAAAAGCATTATCCGAGTCGGGTGCATGGTACTGAACTAAAAAATCCTGATTTTGTCCAACTGGCAAATGCCTATGGTTTCCACGCTGAGCGCATTAGCAATACCGCTGATTTTCCAGCAGCTTTTCAGCGCGCACTAAGTGCGAAACAAGGCACATTACTTGAATTAGTAATCGATCCCGAGGGAATTTCGCCAAAAATGACTATTTCAGGGCTCAGAGGTGCGGCTCAATACTAAGCGTTTCCGCCTAAAACGCTGGCTCATCAGCTTAAGTCTCGTCCTATTCATCGCCTTAGTGTGGTGGTGGCAAACTACTTTGCCTACGACGCTATTCGCTGCACCTTTCTCGAACATCGTACTAGATCGCGACGGCAATTTACTCAGCGCACAAATCGCTAAAGATGGGCAATGGCGCTTTCCCGAACTCGCGAGTGTGCCGGACAAATTCGCGAAATCTCTGGTGTTATTCGAAGATAAACGCTTTTACCAACATCAAGGTGTTGATGGCTTAGCGCTAGCACGTGCTTTCTGGCTGAATACCAAACACTGGCGTGTCGTCAGTGGCGGCAGTACGATTAGTATGCAGGTGGTACGCCTTTCGCGCAAAAACCCGCCACGCACATTAATTGAAAAACTCAATGAATTATTGCGCGCCATTAAACTTGAGGTGCGCTACGACAAATCTAGTATTTTAAAGCTCTATGCTAGTCATGCCCCTTTTGGTGGCAATGTAGTGGGCTTGGAGGCGGCTGCTTGGCGCTATTTTGGTCGCAATCCGGAGCAATTATCATGGGCAGAAAGCGCGTTATTAGCCGTTCTGCCCAACAATCCTGCGCTAGTTCACTTAGGGCGTAATCGTGCCAAATTACAACAAAAGCGTGATCTTTTACTTAAAAAGCTGTTAGAGGCTAACGCACTAACTGAACTAGATTATAAGCTTGCTGTGCTAGAACCACTGCCGGAAGCGCCGCGTCCCCTCCCCCGCCTTGCGCCACATTTGCTAGATACCCTAGCGCAGCGCCAAGCACAAGGTCAACGTTTCCATACCACCCTTAATGGCAGCTTACAACAACAAGTCTTAGCACTCGCGCAACGTAGTGGTGATCAATTAGCCATGGAAGGGGTGCACAATTTAGCGATTGTAGTCCTAGATAATCGCCATTTCGAAACACTTGCTTATGTCGGAAATCGCCCCGGCCTAGAAGAAGATAACCAAGGTCATGCAATAGATTTAATTCAGCGTCCACGTAGCACCGGTAGCACCTTGAAGCCATTTTTATTTGCGGCCATGCTAGAACAAGGTGAACTATTACCCAGCAGCTTGATTCCGGATGTACCCGTCAGTTACTCCGGCTTTACACCACAAAACTATAACCGTACTTACCATGGCGCGGTATCAGCTCAAGAAGCCTTGGCACGTTCGCTCAATATCCCGATGGTCAATATGCTCAGTTTACACGGGGTCGAGCCCTTTCAAGGCTTTTTACAGCAGATGGGTATGCAGCACTTAAAACGTCCTGCGCGTGACTACGGCTTAAGCCTTATTCTTGGGGGCGCAGAAGGTACACTGTGGGAGTTAACGCAGATGTATGCCAACCTAGCTTATCGCGCCGGACAAACGAGCCAAGGTCAAGTCAATTTCTGGCAGCAAGCCCGTTTACTACAAACGGATGTCAGTACGAGCAATCGCCCCGCCACTATTTCTACTGCTGGAGCATGGCTTACTTTGCAAGCCTTAATGGGGGTTGCGCGCCCAGGAGACGAAGGTTATTGGGAGAAATTCAGCAGTAGCCAAACGGTTGCATGGAAAACAGGAACAAGTTATGGGCATCGCGATGCTTGGGCTATCGGCATCACACCACATTACACCATTGGCGTGTGGGTGGGTAATGCGAGTGGTGAGGGACGTACAGGGTTAACGGGCACTCAAAGTGCTGCGCCTATTTTATTTAATACCTTTAATCTGTTACCGAGTGAAAATGCTTGGTTTACTCGCCCAGATTGGCAAATGACCCAAGTTGAGGTATGTCACGAAGATGGCTATTTGAGTAATGGTGCGTGTGACACTAAGCGCGTCGATGTGCCGCTCAGCGCTCACTTCGCAAGAATTACACCCTATCATCATCGTATTCAATTAGACGCCAGCGGGCAATGGCGTGTCGATAGCAACTGCGAATCTGTACAAAACATGCAACTCCGCTCGTGGTTCGTCTTGCCGCCAGACCAAGCCCAATACTATCAGCAACATCATGCTAATTATCAACCCTTACCGCCTTGGCGCGCCGATTGTCAAAATGAAACTATTGCTTTAGATGAGGCCGCGATCAGCTTAGTTTACCCGCGCCCGAATACCCAAATTTATTTACCACGCGAACTGGATGGTAAGCGCAATCAAACGGTGTTTCGTGCCGTGCCACGTCATCCTGAAACGCTGCTCTATTGGCATCTAGATCAGGTTTATCTGGGGAGTACCCAAACCTTCCACCAACAAGCAGTGTCCGTGCCTTCGGGCAAACATCAACTCACCGTAGTCGATGAAATGGGTAATCGCGTCGAACAACATTTTGAAGTGCTTTATGAGCCAGAAACGACAGCGACGCCTTAACGATTCCAAAAATGCCTCTGTTCGATACGATAGCGTTGCACGCTAAAAGGCTCACTGTCATGTGAAAAATCCACGCTGATAGTGCCTGAATCAACGGTGTCTAACCAATCGATACCATAAGCTTGATAGCGCTTTACGGTACTCGGGTGGGGATGATGAAAACGATTGCCATAGCCGGTACTGACGATAGCTAAGGTTGGCTGAATCGCTTGCAAGAACGCGGGGGATGAAGAGGTTTTACTGCCATGGTGCGGTACCAGCATAACCTCAGCGCGTAGATCCGCCGCTTCGTCTAATAAGTAGGCTTCTGCATGACGCTCAATGTCCGCCATCAGTAATAAGCTATGTTGCGCATTTTGCACTTTGAGCACACAGGAACGATTATTACGCTTAGGCATCTGATAGGCCGCATTAGGATGCAGAAAGGTAAAACGCACGCCATCCCATTCCCATGTTTGTCCTGCAGTACAAAGTTTTGCTTGATAAGTAGCGAGCAAAGGTGCTTCATTTACCCAAACGTTTGAAGCAGCAAACACATTCAATAAACTTTCCGCGCCACCACTATGATCATTATCACTATGCGAAATAATTAATCCGTTTAGTTTTTGAATACCTTGCGCCTGTAGCCACGGGACTAACACCAGCTCACCGCTATCAAAACTCGGCGAGCTACGGATACCAGTATCAAATATTAGACTATGATGAGCGGTTTGAACGACGCTTGCTAAGCCCTGACCCACGTCCAAAACACTTAAACGAAATGCACCCACAGGTGGTTTATCAGGCTGCCATAATACTAAAGGCAGCATCAAAACCCCACCCAACCAACGCGCAGGCGTTCCAGCAGGTGCTAATAATAACATAGCACCTAACATGATTAAGCCCAACAGCCAAAGCGGCAAATTAGGAATGTTGACCAAAGCCCAAGGCTGAGCCGCCAAGTTATCTAATAAGTAAAATAAGCCATCCAAACCCCAAGCGGCTAATTGCCAGAATCCTTGTGCTACGGTGTCGTGTATTAACCAACTCAGCATACCTAATAAAACCAAGGGCACGATCACAAAAGTCACCCACGGAATGGCGATTAAATTAGCGAGCGGAGCGCTTAAAGAAACTGAGCCGAAAAAAAGGGCTGTTAGCGGTAATAAACCTAGAGAAATGCCGATCTGTAGTGGAATGCTAGACCAGCGTAGCGGTTTTAGGCGGCGCTGTAATAGCCAACCTAATAAACCCACTGAGCCAAATGACAACCAAAAACCGACACTTAAACTGGCTAAAGGATCAATGATGAGCACTAGCACTAAGGCCAGCCAATACGTGCTATTCAGACGCTTACGCAAAAGCAGGCCAAACAATAGCACCAAGATCATGGCGAGCGAACGCTGGGTCGGTATATTGAAACCCGCCAATAGTGAATAACAGGTCGCCATCCCGGCCCCCGCAATCCCACTCGCAATACGCACGGGCAGATACAAATAAAGCTGTGGAAAGAGCCACCAAATCCCCCAAACTGGCAAAAAACCCAAGGCAGCCACTAAGCTAATATGCAAACCAGAAATGGCTAATAGATGGCTTGTACCGGTACGACGCAGCGTTTCCCAGTGCGCATCACTAATGTCTGCACGTGCCGAAACCGCCAAGCCTTGTACTAAACCAAGGCTGGCTTGATGGGGTAGTGCTTGTGCAATCGCATCACTGATTTGTTGGCGCCAATAGCTAACGGATAAAGCACTAGCAGGCGCTAAACGTTGAGGAGTAGGCTTATCACGCACATAAGCCGTGCCATGAATGCGTTGGCTAAATAGCCATTTTTCATAATCAAAGCCGCCCGCATTCATAAAACCACTCGGGCGACGAGCACGCACTGTAAATTGCCAAGTTTCACCGGCTTCGAGTGGCAAGGCTTGCTGGGTATACCAACTGATCCTTAACTGACCACGCCATGTTAGCCGGAGGGGTTTATCAGGTTTAAGCAGCTCGACTTCATCAACTTGAAATAAAAAGCGTACACTATCTAGCTGCTTTTCAGGCAAATCGCGCACAAGCCCTCGGACCAGTAAATCCTGCCCTTCCCACGGAAGCGGCATTTGTTGAGCCAGCACTTGCTGGGCGTTATACCAAGCGAAACTGAAGCCTATAACACCAGTTATCAAACAATAGGCGACATAACGCTGGCGTGGGAACATAATTCCAATAAAAGTTGTCAATAATAAACCGGCAACCACTAGCCTTAAGTAGTATGCTTCAGGTAAGCTGGAAAAAGTGGAAAGGAGCCATGTACCGGCAAATAAACTCAGTGCCAAGGTACGGATGTTTTTTAATTGTCGTTTAATGCCTGTCAATTTCTTAGATTATGATTTTTTAATATTCATGCCAAAGCAGTTTTTCAAGAAGTTCGCCCCACACCCTGACGTTATTAAAAATAACAAATACTTAAGCTTTTTGGGTCAACATTTACACCTTCCGAATTTATGGCACTTTAACCGGCGCTCGATTGCAGCTGCGATTGCAGTCGGGGGTTTTGCCATGTGGATTCCGATTCCGGCACAAACCCTGCTAGCCGCTATATTGGCCGTATTTTTTCGAGCGAACTTGCCACTTTCGGTTGCCATGGTATTTATTACTAATCCGGTTACCATGCCCCCCCTGATGTATGCGGCTTATGCACTGGGTGCTGTTTTAACCGGACAGCCCTTAATGCCGGTTGAATTTCATGCCAATTTAGAAACGCTAATCTATATCTGGAAGCCGTTTCTAGTGGGGAGTATCGTACTCGCGCTGGCCACCGCCGTAGTGGGGTATTTTGGAACTAATTTATTATGGCGTGCTCATTTAATACAGCGTGTCAGGAATCGGCGTAAACGTCGCCTTGCGAAGCTGAGCTAAAGAGCTAAACCGCTAAACGTAATTGACCATCCACAATCCGATAGATTGTATCCATGCGCCGTGCCAAATTAAGATCATGGGTTACAATCACAAACGCGGTATCCAAAGCCTCGTTTAGATATTGAATCAATTCAAATACATGCTCTGCAGTATGCTGGTCTAAGTTACCGGTGGGTTCATCCGCTAATACTGCATGAGGACGCGTTACCAACGCACGCGCAATCGCGGCACGCTGCCTTTCACCGCCCGATAATTGTGCAGGCTTATGACTCAAGCGCTTCCCTAGACCGACTTGCTCTAACATGATTTTCGCGTATTCGGCGCACTGATCGACCTCTAAACCACGAATTAATAAAGGCATCGCGACATTTTCTAGGGCGCTAAATTCGGGCAATAAATGATGAAATTGATAGACAAAACCCAAGGCGCGATTACGCAAGTTGCCACGATCTTTATCAGACAACCTATCCATACGCTTACCCAGCACCTCGACAAATCCGGTAGTGGGCAAATCCAAGCCCCCTAACAGATGCAGTAACGTACTTTTACCACTCCCCGAGCTGCCCACGATCGCAATTTTCTCACCGGCATAAACCGTGAGACTGACCCCGCCCAACACAGTGACATCCAAAGCGCCTTCTTTAAAACGCTTACTAAGATTTTCGCAATGGATTACCGGAACAGGAGCTTGGTTCATATTACTCATAGCGCAAAGCCTCGGCTGGCTGCACGCGTGATGCCCGCCAAGCTGGATATAAAGTCGCGATAATTGCCATTAATAAAGCAGAGAATGCAATCACTATCACATCGCCTGCATTAATTTGTGACTGCAATTCACTGACATAATAGGTTTTTGGATTAATAAAATTTGTATCGAATAAACGCTCAAGCCAAGGAACGATAATATGGATATTGCTAGCAATTAATAAGCCCGATACTACCCCAATCGCCGTTCCTATGACACCAATTAAAGTGCCTTGCACCATAAATATACCCATAATACGGCGTGGCGATAAACCTAAGGTACGTAAAATAGCAATATCTGCTTCTTTCTCTGATACTACCATGACTAGTGTTGAGACCAGATTAAATGCTGCCACCGCAATAATCAGCAGCAAAATAATAAACATAACTGTCTTTTGAATTTGAATCGCTTTAAAGAAGTTATTTTGCTGGTGAGTCCAATCACTGACCCATAATTGTGGATATTGTGGACTTAGGCGCTTAAATATATCTTTCGCCACGGCGGGCGCACGACTAGGGTCAGTCACGCGCACCCGAAAACCTGTAATACTATTGCCTAATTTCAAAGTTTCTTGGACATCGTTCAAATTCGCATAAGCAAAACTACTATCATAGACCTGCATATCTACCCGAAAAATTGCTTTCACTGTGAAACGCTGCAAAACCGGTAATTCGGTAGCTTCAAGCATATCTTCAGAAGGACTTAATAAAGTGACTGAATCGCCTATTTTAAGCTTCATTTCATCAGCCAGCGTTTGGCCAATACCAATAGCAAAACTGCCTGCCTTCAGTGCATTCATATCGCCTGCAACCACATGCTTGAAGGCATCTGATACCTGCCCCTCTAATTCAGGTATGACTGCCTCCAGCGATACACCCCGCGCCTCATCATCTTTATTTAACATCACGGGCTTTTCAATAAAGGGAGACACGGCTTTTACATAAGTAAAATTAGGCAGTTCTTTTTGTAACGGCTCCCAATTTTCCACAATAGCATTGGCTTGCGAAACCGTTACATGCGCCAGCATTCCGAGAATCCGATCACGAAAAGCACTTTCAAAACCGCTCATGACCGACAACACAGTGACCAAGACTAAAACGCCAATGGCAATACCCGCCATCGACGCCAGCGAAATAAAGGAAATAAAACGCCCTTGGCGACGTGCACGGGTATAACGCAGACCAATAAATAATTCTAGCGGTTGAAATACTTTACTCATAGCGTAAGGACTCGGCGGGTTGAATTTGCGAGGCTCGCCATGACGGATAGAGCGTAGCTAAGACGGAAAATACTAAAGCGGCTAGCGAAATCAGGGCGACATCACTCCAGCGTAAATCGGAAGGAATTTCACTGATTGCAAACACTTCTGCTGGAAAAACCTTAAAACCAAAAGCATTCTCAATGGCAGGGATAATGGTATGAATATTAGAAGCTAATAAAACTCCTAAAATGGCACCCACGACCGTGCCTATCACACCAATAATACTACCTTGGATCATAAAGATACGCTGGACACGTTTGGGTTCTAAACCAAAGGTACGCAAAATAGCAATATCGGCTGATTTATCATTAACCGCCATCATCAGAGAAGCGACTAGATTAAATAAAGCAACAGCTACCACCAAAAATAGAATAAAGGACATGGCAATTTTTTCCATCTTTACCGCACGAAAAAAGACCCCATGCTCTACGCTCCAATCCGCAACTTTATACTGATTACCGAGCTGATGTTGCAACTGCTGTGAAACACTCTGTGCCTTAAACAGATCATCAAGCTTTAGGCGCACGCCGCTGACTTCCTCCGGCATTTTAAATAAGCGTCCTGCATCTTCGAGATGAATATAAGCGCTGAAATTATCAAATTCTTGCTGCCCTGAGGAAAAGACGCCTGCTACCGTAAAACGTCGTACTCTTGGCAAGACACCTGCCGGTGTCACCTGCACTTGAGGCACCACCACGGTGACCTTATCCCCTGGATAAACTTGCAAATCCTCAGCCAAACCAGCACCCAAAATTATACTGTACTGACGCGGCACCAAGTCGCCAAAAGAACCCGCCAATAATTGAAAGCTGGTATCGCTGACATTGGTTTGTAACTCAGGCTGTATGCCCTGCATCAACACACCACGCAATAATTTGCCATTGGCCACCATTACTTGCTTTTGAATATAAGGCGCGGCGCCCACGACATGTGGTGCTTTTTCCAATTGCTTATAAGCTTCTTGCCAGTGGCTCAGTTTGCCATCTGTCCCCGAAACCGTGACATGCGATACCACGCCGAGTATTCTGCTGCGTAATTCATTTTCAAAACCATTCATGATCGACAAGATTGTGATCAGCACCATAACCCCAAGCATGATGCCGAGCATCGAGGCAAAGGAAATGAATGAAATGAAGCGATTGCGTCGACGCGAATGCGTGTAACGTTGCCCGATGAATAATTCTAATGGTTTAAACATGGGTGGCGATTGTACCGTTCCCTGAATAAAATCACAGCTTAAATTACGTCGCGCAGGCGCATAAAAAAACCACAATAACGAGTGTTTACTTCGGAGCTAAGCATGTCTCTTTTAAAATGGACACTGGCACTAGCCTTATGTTTGCCCGTCGCTTTCCAAGCAGAAGCGGGTAGTAAGGCGCATAAATCCCATAAAGCCTCTAAACATCCTGTAAAAACGTTGCAAGTCGCCAAACTAGCAGGCGTTCCGACGCGTGGCATGAGTATGAAGCAAGTGTCTAAGCGTTATGGCAAACCCGCATCGGTACGTGTTTCTAAAGGGCCAGTCAAGAAACGCTGGCCGAGAATTACCGAATGGAATTATGGAAAATACTCGGTGTACTTTGAAAAGCAGACCGTGTTACATACGGTAATGCACTAATGTTCTAGCATTAGGACGGTTGTATTGTAGAGGGCAGCCACGCATACAGAAACTCAGCGTGGTTGCTAGTGGAGTGATAGTTTACAGAAGGGCTTAGGCTATTAGCCAAGGGCAGGTTCTATAATAGCAATGGCCTTCTTTTTCGCAGTCACTGCTTATTTGCGTGTTTGGTTCTAAAAACCCAAGGAACCACCGAAAGGATCAATATCGCTATCAACGTACTCAAAACAGCCGTCGACTCACGCCCCATTCCAGCAGCCATGCCGATTGCCGCCGTGACCCATAAACCGGCTGCGGTGGTCAGCCCTCGAGTTTGTACTTCCTTGTTTCCCATAATAATAGCACCCGTACCCAGGAAGCCAATCCCCGCAATTAAGCCCTGTAAGACACGACTCAATTCTTCATTGGATGCACCCGCTTGCTGGGGAATGAGGACAAACAGAGCTGCGCCAATGGCTACCAACATATGGGTGCGCACCCCTGCACTCTTACCTTGAAGCTCCCGTTCGTAACCCAAAATACCGCCTAGTACAGCGGCCACTAGCAAACGCAGGGAGATACGGGTTAGTTGCGCAACATCTGGAATATCAGAAAACTCTGACACCACAGTAGCCCCTATTTCTTGCCAAATGCTCATAGTAATCTCATTATGATTTTTGCTTACCTAGATCATACCTAATCACTTGGCCGGTCACATTACCACTTATCTGAACAAAACAGACTTATATGCTGCCGAAAAAACACCCCGAAAGGTGTCTTTCTCATAGCAGTTCAGCGCCTAAGCAAACACAATAATGCTATGGATGATAATCCCAAGGATTGAATAATACTGCGCTGCGCTGCTCCATGTCCGTTATATTTCTCGTTACCACCGTGCAATGGTGAATGAGACCAGTAACCGCAATCAACCCATCTAAAGTAGGCATAGGTTTACCCGCTAATTCTACTACGCCTTGCAATGTCCCCAAACAGTCATACCCAAACCTATCATGACTGCTGTTTTTAGTTTTGAAGCATGTTGACGCTTAAATTAGTGATCTTCGCTTTTTGGAGCAATGAGTTTAAGCTGTGGGTAATAAGTATTATATTTGGCAGAGTCTCTAGTTATTAAATGAAACTGGGAAACTGCTGCGTGTGCCCCGATGAAGAAATCAGGCAATGGGGATGTTTTTGTGCCTTTATTTCTCCTGTATTGTAAAAATACTTTTCCAGTCAAGAACAACGCTTCTCTGGGTATCTCCAACACTTTTATGCCAAGTTCCGATATAGCCTCATCCATTTCTTCGATTTTGTCAAAGCCAATAGAAACTTCCGTATAAACCATGGAATTGATATATAAGGTATTGGTTTGGCTATATTTCTCAAGCATATTTTCCGACCAATCAGCCCAATGAGGATCATCGGTGAACAAATCAAGCAACACGCACGAATCTACAAGAATACCGTTCATTCTAATTCTCTGGTAAGGCTCATAATCTGATCTGTTGACATCTTAGCTGTCGCTATACCTCTCAATCGGCGGAGCTTTCCCGTAGTGGTTGTAGGTTCCTCGACTTTGACTATATAGAATCGTCCATTTTCTTCTCTGAAGGC
Organism: Thiolinea disciformis DSM 14473; assembly: GCF_000371925.1. Lineage (GTDB taxonomy): Bacteria > Pseudomonadota > Gammaproteobacteria > Thiotrichales > Thiotrichaceae > Thiolinea > Thiolinea disciformis. The sequence continues at coordinate 16,171 of NZ_AQVE01000038.1, forward strand.
TATTTCGGTTTCAGGTGTAATGCCAAGTATCTCTCTGATATTCCTAGGAATAGTAACTTGACCTTTAGTAGTTACTTTCATGGCAGGCGCTCTCTTTTTCTAAGTAAGAATCATATGGTATTACTTGAAGGGGTAGTGAGCAACGCTTGTTTGTAGCCTGTACCTACACATCAGTGTAATAGATGAAATACTAACTTTTTGATCACTAAATTTGACGCGGCTTATTGTTATTTGCAAAACCAAAGCCAAGTTAACCGGTAGAACGGAGGCGACTTGCCGACGGAGTGATTTGTAGTGGGGCATTGCTTCGCAATTTTACGCCCCACTGCAAACTGTCCGCGTTGAACACCTGGTTATGCTTAGGGTTGTCTCATCTTTTGCTGAGCGCGGCTATTTATTAAGTTCGACGAAATCTTTGACCAAATTGTCACAGCTGCTCCTTGAAGCCGCGCAGTTCACTTTTGTATCTAAATAGATTCCTCCGTTTTTCTCAAACACCTTTCTTTTTACGGCCGACGGATAAGCCGCATGAGATTCGGGTGGAAATGACCATATTTCGCCTTGACTCCTAATAGAAATTACTGTCCATTCTCGCACAACACGTTTCTCTGCTCCTGGAATTGCAGCTAAAGAGCTGATGGCATTGCTAACAGTTCCATACCCGAAAACATCTCCGTTTTTGCCTTGGTACCCAAGATCCGGTTCGCTTTGGCTATTCGCTGCACATCCAGATATCAAAATCAGGAAAACCATCGCAGCAAGATGACATATTTTCATTTATTTACCCAAATTTTGGTGATGGTAAAAGCATACCAGTTGATTAGACGGACTCTCGGTATAACACCTTCGCCCATATTCCGTCTAGTCTGGGAAAATAATGGTTTATCTATTTTGGTCGTGATTTAAGGGAGTTGAAAACGCTTTGATGGAGCTTTATCGTTAAAGGCATTTGATCTGAGGAAGAGGTGTGTATGGCCACCGTACCAGTCGACTGCCGCTACTGTCAAAGTGCATCGATTTACAAACACGGCTATGCGCGTAGTGGTGAACCGCGTTACCGCTGCCGTGATTGCCAACGTAGTTTTCAACTTTACTATCATAATGTGGGCAACCG
>NZ_AQVE01000039.1 GCF_000371925.1 Thiolinea disciformis DSM 14473
CCCATGTTAGATTGGACGTATGATTTTTTATTTCTTTTATAATCAATATCTTGAAGAAAGCCATGTGCCTTTGTTGCCATTTTATCATATTTTATCTAGGTTCTATTGAAAACAATTGACTATTCCACTATATTTAATGGCAAGGTAAGTGGTTTCACTTACTGCCGATTTCATCCGGTAGAGCAGGACTCTATCGTGCCCTCGATGCCAGCGCTCGGGGGCTTTATTTTTTATGGGCTGTCCACTTTGAGTGATAAAAAAGTTCAATGTTTTATTGATGGATTCAATCTTTATCACGCCATTCATGATTTAAAGCTAAATCATTTAAAATGGGTGAATCTCAAAGCTCTTACTAATATCTTTCTTCAAAGATCAGAATTCCTAAGTGAAGTTCATTATTTTAGTGCTATCGCTCATCATCGTGGTGTTGATTCGATTTCAAGGCACACAACATATTTAGATGCTTTAAAAGCACATGGCATTACGGTTCATTTGGGGAATTTCAAGAAGAAATCCATGAGTTGTAGAAATTGTGGTAATAATTGGAAAACTCATGAGGAGAAAGAAAGTGACGTAAATTTAGCTATACAGTTAGTTCATCAAGCGCATATAGATGGTTTCGATAAGGCGTATGTACTAACTGCTGATTCTGATTTACTCCCACCCATGCGCCTTATAAAACAGATATTTCCTAATAAAGAAATACACGTTCTATTCCCTCCTAGTAGAAAAACTTATACTTCAGAATTGCAGAGTATAGGGCGGTATACGGTGATAAAACAAAAGCATATGGTGAAATGTCTGCTGCCAGAAGAGTGTTATTATAATGGCAATAGAATAACCAGACCAGTCTGCTATACACCTCCTCCTTAGTCATTGTAATTTTTGACTTATGCCCTATAACTGCTTACCTATTAGTTTGATTAAGCATAAATCCTCTAAATTTTAAAAAAATTACTTATAAAACATTTGGTTATACACTCAACGTCATCCCTGCCGATTCATCAATCATTTAAAAGTACGACTTTTTGTGGGCAACACGTTTGGTATTGCCCTGTTCAATTTAAGCTTTAGGTCATACGCAGGTAGTCGATTAGCGGTACGCCTGCTTGTTTGGCTAGTGGGATTAGGCTTTTAGCGTTCGCCGCTTTTGCTGGTGTGATGAGTATGCCGTCTGGTTTTGTGCCGTATTGGTGGTCAATGGTGATTGCAAAGCCTTGTGGATCACCTGCTTTGTTTCTGGTTATTCCGACGATGGTGGTTGAGGTTTGGTCTGGGATGGTCGAGAATTTTGCGTTCTCAAAGTCTAGGTTGTTTTCTTTGAACCAGTCTTTGGCTAGGTCAATCGAGGCAAATGATCTTACTGTATCGCTTTGTTTTTTGGATGAGTATAGCCAGATTATGATTGCTACTGCTGCTATTCCAATGATATAGCCCATTTTATGCTCCTCGGTTTATTTAAAGATTTGACTATAAATAAACCGAGGTAGTGTGGAAAGCTTTTCAGGCTTTTTATGCGCTTTCTAGGTTTTGGATGTAGATCGCTAAGTCAGTTAGGGTGACTATCCACGGGGCTTTTTGGCTGTGGTTTAGTTTTTTGACGGGTATGGGGAATTCGCCGTTACGGATCATGGCGCTTACCGCCTCCTTGCGCTCGATGCCTAGCATTCGCTTGCTTACTGCTTCGGCTGTTGGGTATAGGGTTCCGTATTCAACGTGAAGGAGTTGGACTTCTGTCGGGAGTATGCTGGGGTTGGGTATTTTTGCGGTTTTCATGGGCGTTGTCCCTGTTTTGTTGGGATTAGGCGGTTGCTGTGTCTGGTTAGGCGGCTGATACCAAGCTGCAAGGGCATGGTGATGGCTTGGATTTCGTCGCGCATGAGTTCAGCTTCTTTGGCCGTTAGGATGACGATTTCGTCTTGTTGGTAGGCGTTGGTGCTGGTGATCTGCCCTGCCTCGATGGTGGTTATCACAATAATGCGCTGCCCTTCTGGGGTCAGTGAGCTGTCTTGGCGCTGGGTTAGTTGTTGTTCCATGCGCCTGAATTCTTTGATGTAGGCTTCTTTGAATTGCATGGCTTTTGCGCCTGTGAAGCCCATTGCCAAAAGCGTGAAGCCGTCAAATGTGATTTGGTATTCTTTGCGCAGCTCCCCTTTTTCATCGGAATATTCAACGGGCGCAAAATTGAGCCGGTTAAACTCAGATGAGCATCCAAGATTTTCTATAGATCGAATAACATTTTTATGAAGTTTTCCGAAGGTTTGGGCTATTAGTCTGGACGTGGTTATACTTTGTCCATTTGAGATGGATACGAGTTGAGTTGACATGATTATGTCATCCTTTGTGCCTGATGTTTTTAGCCCACCATATCCATTGCTAATTAGATAATGGTGGGAACTGTGCAGGGTTAGCAATACTGACCACAAAGAAATCAGCCTACCCGAAGGTAGCCCCACACAGTCCCCATAGGTGAACTTTTTTGAGCGCGTAAGGTTACGCAGGCACAAAAAAAGACGCTTAGCGTCTGTGCGCTTTGTGTATGACAGGTTGCTAATCCCGATGCCGGATTTTGCCGACATGGGGATTAAAGTAGCGCGGTTTTTGGGCTGCGTCAATAGCATGGTTTACGCTGCGGCCACTGCTGTTAAGCCGAGCTTTTGGTTTAGGGTCTGTATGGGGATGGTTAGCGCTGTGCTGGTTGAGGCTTTCTCTTGAGTGGGGATTAGGTCTACTGCCTCAGGCCAAGTAGCTAACAACTGCTTAATGCTGCGAATATTGCTTAGTAGCGCAGTTAGTTCTAAGCGTAGTTGCTTTATTTCTTGAATAATACGTGCTTTCTCATCAGAGAAAGCTATAGCTTTTTGGGCGTATTCAGTGTGGTAAAATGGATGCCTTGGCGATATTTTATAAATTTTTGTATTGTCATTATCGGCATAACTCAAAAAAGTACGAAAGCCGGTTTTGTCGCTTATGATGTCTATGCCTAATTCTTTATTAAAGAACGATTTAAAGTTGGTGCACTTCATGAAATGACTAAATTCACTAGCAATATCCTGCTCGATGTCTTCTATTGAACGAGTCTCCCCTGCTGGTAAAAGTCTATTTATCTGGGCTATTCGCGCTTCTTCTGCTAGCTGGGCAGCTTGAGCGGTTATTATTGATAGTTTTTCGATGAGTCCTGACCTGCCAATGGCATTTTCGATGATGATTTTCTTTGTTTCTTTGTTCATGGGATTACCTATGAAATTCAATAAAGTCTGATGTGTTGTCAAACACGGGGGCGTTCATATCAAGTCGGTTTCTGTCGTACTTTCCAATACGCTCCATCCAACGCATCATTTGATTAGGGCGTTCGATTTTTTCCAGCAAGATCAGTGCTCCAGCGCAGTGCTGGGTGTTTTTGGTTTCTATTACTTCACCTTCATCACCAATATCAGTTGTTTTGTGACAACTAAATGTGCCTTGCTGAGCTGTGATAGCGACGATGATGTCTGCTGCACGCAATGCACCGAGCCAGCCTTGCTGGTCGGGCTTGTCATTGCGGAAGGGACAGTTGGCGCAAGGGCGTTTTAGGTTGAATTGCATGGTTTTAACCCTTCTGCTTGTTTAGTTGTATATTTTTGTGAAGTAAGGCATTTTGATGATTCTCGCTGGGTCTTTTGGGTTGACGATGAATCCATCCTTCAGAATACGGTCAAACAGGCGTTTAGTGATGATTACGTCATTCAGGCAATAGTCGATTACGTTGCCGATTCTTCCCTCTTGCCAATCTATCGGCGCTTGTGCACCGTGCCCTGTTTTTTTTATGTCAAAATTTGCTTTAGCACAAGCATCTAGGCCGTAACCGCTGTGGGTGTTTTTATCAAATATATCTGGATCATTGCCATCGGCTTTCCAAATTTCGCGCAGAATATCGTAGTGATACGGGAACTCTAGCTCGTCTAGTCCTTCTAGTAATAACGATGGTATTCCGCTCGCCTCCATCAACGGTTTATCAAAGTTGTATCCATTGAAGTCAACTACTATTCGAGCGCTATCTAATCGTTCTGCGAAAGCCTGAAAGTTGTCTTGGCAGAAAATTCGGTATCTGTCGTCTAGGTAGTCATACATGCCTATTACGCTAATGCCCATATTTTTAAAATCCTTCCAGCCTTCGCAGTAATTAATATTAGGCAGTCGTTCTGCTTGTTTAGATGGAGGAATGGCGTTAATAATTTCGCAGTCGTAGATTACAGCATTTAGTTTTCCCATGATTAACCTCTTGATTCTTTCAGGCCGAGTAACCAGCCGGATTGGTGTTGTTGAAAATAGAATAGTGCTTGTTTTAGTGCTTCGTGGTGGATTTTGTGCCTGCCAATTTCTTGTTGGCAGGATTTTATACTCCACTCTCCCGTCCTTTTTATAAAATACTCTTTCCATAGCCCGCTTTGAATAAAGCTCTTAAATAGTGATTCACGTTGGAAGTTAGTCATGATTTACCCTTAAACGTTTTTTGATTGGTGCTGAGTAATCATATTGATTGATTTCTATTATGTTATTGGGTGGTGTAATAGTTATTTCTACTAGCTGGGAGTGCAGTCTGTTAATATTTACAGCATTGCCTTTTGCTGTTTGTTTCTCGAATATTGCCATCACTTGATCTGGTGTTAGGTTTTCACGAATAATCATTATTGACATGAGCCTTCCCTCTTAAAATCTTTTGGGAGCTAGTTTATATTTTGATTTGCCATTAACGAATGGCAAGTCATATTCCAGCACGCCGTCGTCGAATGCTCTATCAAGCCACTGCCCTGCTAGATTTTGGGCTTCGATGTTATTGGCAACTAAGTTAGCTTTTTTAATGAATAATTCAGTCGGTGGGAATGTGGGCTTTATTTGCCCGTTTTCCACCTGCTCTACCCACTGCTGATAAGCCGCTTCCAAAGCGCCCTCTTCCGCCTTACTGGTAAGGTCGGAAACCTTACTAGGTAAGGTTGGGGGGGCTTTTGGGGTATGGTGCGGAAGGGCGGTTTTTTGATGAGCGAGCTGAGCCGGTGGAATAGCAATTACACCATTCGCGGGGGATGTGGTGACATATAAATTTTGAAGTTGGTTTGAATGCGGACTCCAGCTTAGGATTTTATTTTCAAACTTTACAACTGCTTGTAATGGAGTGGGGCGGTGAAATAGCTCCTCAAATATAACAATACCTATAACCGCAAATTGGAGCGCAATAGAGAATAGGGAGGCAACAAAACCAATACCCAACGTTTGACCAAAGAAGGAGGGAATAATTTCGGGCTTTTTGTTGCGCAGTAATTCGGCTTGGTATTGTTGCTCATGCGCCTGTTGGTTTAAGGCTTGGGCATTTAATCTAGCACGAGTTTCGAGTCTATTTAATGCGTCGCGATTTCTTAAATCTACTGCTTCGAGGTTTTTTCTGTTGCTTTCTATTCTGGCATTGGATGCTTGCAAATCTAATTGTAGGGCATATTGTGCATCGCGATTTTTGTGAAGTATTGCGGCAAAAGCGGTGTGCTCCGCAATCAGAGAATAGGTTGTTAGAATCAGTAGTCCGACTAACGTAATTCTAAAGGTTAGCATTAATCCATGTCGCCATGATGCAAAACAAGTGCGAATTACTTTTTCAGCAGCAAAGGTTACACCAATTACTGCAGCAGCCATTATGACGGCTAGTAGCTCATTAAATGGGGAGAGCATCCCATAGAACATAAATGCGTTAAACCCTGCACTCACGGTGAATAATGACCATTTAATTAGCGGTAGTGGGCTAAAACTGGTGCGTGGAATGAGGTTTTTGTAGCTGCTATACATATAAATAGCAGCGGATAAAATCAGGGCGATAATAATGGTGATTAGGGTATCCATTAGGCAACGCTCCGTAATTGTGTTTTGGTGGGATAGCGATAACGCTTGGCTTTGCCTTCGCCGACGGTTTCAAGCAGGTGCGCTTGGTAGGCTTGCTCGATAATTTTGCGGGCGAGTAGGTCAGGCACGGCAAAACGGGTACTGATGAGTTTTGCGGTGATGAAGCCTTCTGAGGACGGGTCGAGTTGGCGCTGGGCGATAGCATGGATCGCTGCATCGGTTTTTGATGGGGCTGGGCTAGCACTAGCTGGCGTTCCGCCACTTCCACCCGTGGGTGAGGTGGGCGTTGGCTGGGGTGCTTGCGGTTCGTTGATGTTGTTGCTTGTTGTTGTGACGTTGTTATGGGTAGTTGATTGTTGTTTTGGGCTTAGCCACGACGCTAAGAACAATAATAAGAAGGTGAATATCTCAAATAGAGCGGATAGGGCGATGCGGTAGTTGTTGGGGATGCTAGTTGCATCAAGGGCTTGTTGCTCTTGGGTTTTTGTGCGAGTAGTGGGCTTGCTGAGTGCGGTAATTTGGGCTTGTAGGGTAGTGTATTCGGCTTGGTTTTTGTTTTTGCTGGTGACGCGCAGTTCGTCCGTTAGCTTTTCTAGGCTAGAGAGGCGTTGTTGTTCTTGTTGTTGGTAGCTTAGATCAGCGCGTTTTGCAGCTTCAAGCTGTGCTGTTGAGGTGTTGAGGTCGGTGGAGAGGTAGACTCCTCCGACCATCAAGGCAGATAGCAGTGTTGCGGCAGTAGCGGCGGCGAAGCCTTTGGCGCTGCCTTCGTTGGTGCGCCAGTTTTCTTGGCTTGCGACTTGCCATGATCCCATAATAATGGCAGTGCAGGTAGCTATTGCTACTGTCGCTGCACCTGATCCTAGTAGTTTTTCTGCCACTGGGTAGGCCGATATGGCACTGGTGGATGCGGTGACTAGGGCTAGTGACCGTAATCCTACTGGTAAAGTGATGTAGTCTTTCATATACTGGTATCTCTCTTAATTGAAGGGCAGGCTGTCGAATTCATGCCCTTCGGTTGTTCGGGCCACTACTTTTGGTAGTGGCTTTTTCATTTTTTACAGCTCAATTTTTTCTAGCAACTCCACCGGCATTTTGCTAATAGGGTGCATGGCATAGTATTCGCCGCTGTAGATGGGGTGTTGTTCGTTCATGATTTTGATGGTGATGTGAGGTTGATTTGATGGGATCGTTTCAACTTTTACGAACACCATTTGCCCTTCCTCTTTTTCCCAGTCTGTGCTGCCGTATGGCGTTAAAACCTCAATAGATCGCGTTGTTCTGGCGCGGTAAATTCCATTACTTACGTTGTTCATGTCCATTTTTAATCCACGTTGATAACGATGCGGTTGTTTGTTCCGCTTCTCAGTTGTTTGGTTATGCACTTGGGCGGCTTATTGGCTACTTCTGCGCATAGTTCATGTTGTCCGGCTGGTAGTTGGGTGGCGAAGGTGTGGCGGGTTGCCACAATTTCACCGTTAATGCGCCACACTACTGGCTCGAATGCTGGGTTTCCTGCTATTGCAGCGACCAGCGTTATTGTTGTTGTTAGCATGTTGTTGCTCTTGTTGTTGTGCGTCCATGCTGTTTAATAAACGCTCTTGTTTGATCTTGACTTTTATTAGAAAAGTCAAGACTCGTTATGTCTATCAGTGAACTTCTGGGCTTGTTAATTCTCAAAAACTGATCACTGGTTGTTGTTGCTGTTGTTGTTTACTTGTTAACAACAGTAAAGTAAATTTATCAAAATAAAAAATTTTACTCAATAGGTATTTTACAAAAAGAAAAGTTTTGCAGTAGAATTTATGGGTGGACGCTGTCTTTTTATGAACTAGCCAATGGGCAACAACGAAGGAAGAAGCATGAACGGGGATGATGCTGCCGCAGATAGGGCGTGGGGGGACAAAGCGATATTGCTGGACAATATCGCGTTACGGTTGAATGTTAGTGATCATGCTGAGTTGCTGAAGCTAGCGCGGAAGATGTTTCTTCGGCGCTTGCGCAATGCTAGGAACACGGGTGGTGGCGAGAAAAGAGAGTAGTGGGCTAGGAGTCGTATTTTTCGCGTATCTTGCGCATCCGATACATAGATTGAGCAAATTCGCGTAAATCATCGCGTTCGCGATCATTTAGCAGGGTAATGATGAACGCTAACTCCTTGAGTTCGCTGCTATCGATAGCTGGGTTGTTTGTGGCTAGATCATCGTGCTCATGATCCATCCATCCGTGTTCAAGCCCTAGCGCTTTTTCAATGGCTCGTGCTTTGTTACTGCCTAGGTTTTTCCCTGAGTCTGGTTTTTGACAAAGACTCAGATATGACTCAGAAATATTAGATAGTGCTGCCAATTTCTTGGCTGTGCCTGCTAACGAGATGGCTTTAGCCAAGTTGTTTATTCTTATTGTCTTTATATCCATCGCAAACCTTCTAAAAGAACAATTTAAATATTAGCAAGATTTTACTTGCGGATAAACTTAAATTAAGTTAATGTGGGCGAAACCGTAATTTAACTTAATTTACTCTGAGAGTAAAACATGAAAACCACACCTACACCCATCGAAACCTTTGTCAAGCTTCTTGAGGTCACCAAATTTCATCCAGCGTATGCGGCAAGGAAAATTCTTTATGAACCTAACTCTGTTCCTGCGCAGCGTGCGGCTGAGTTGGGGTTTGTTCCCGATGACGATCAAAAAAAGCTGATGCGCTATGTGTGCGCTAATAATTTGGATGCGTTGCCGCCGCAGGACGCGGAAAAGATTCGCTCGCTCTATAAGCAAAAAGCAAAGCGCGAGAAAAGTCCAATCAATATTACTTTGGTTTTTGTCGGTATTAAGCCGCAAGAGTTTGGCGAGGAGTTTTTAAACGCTCTTAAAGCTTGCGCATAAGCATACGACGGTGGGGGAGTTAAGGATGCTTTTTTGGTTAGTAGGTTTAGGTGCTTTGTTAGCCATTATTTGGTTTATCAAGGCAGTCTTTGATTTTATTGAAAAAGAAATGGACGGCTGGTAAGCAAATACTAGCGTTAAGGTAAACAGAAAAAAAGCCCACAGCGGGGAAGGCTTATGGGCTTTTAAAGTAAAATATTCAGGTGGTCATTATGGCAAAGACAGAATCAGAGTGCAATACGGACGTTATCCAGATGGACAACGTGCATGTTTGTAATCGTTGTGTGCATCGCGATTTTGCGCGATTGCAAGGGGAAGGTAGCAAAGCAGCACGGCATTTGTGTGGGCTTGCGGTGAAGCCGGTGCGACTGCATCGCACTATGAAAGCTGGCGCGGTAGTGGCTTGCTCGTCTTATCGCCAAAAGCGTGGATTGGAGGTGGTGAGATGACATTTTCTGTTGAGCAGATTATGCGGTTTTGTGCTTTAGAGGAGGATGATCCGCGTTGGTATTTGCAGTTACCGACTGTATTGGGCGATGCAGTTATAGCGACGAATGGTCACATAATGGTCAGTATCCCCGTTAGCCAATGTGAGTCTATCGCGGAGGAGTGGCGAGACAATGACAAGCTGGCTAAAGCAGTAAGTAACTCACCCTACTCAAAACCCGCATTTGATAAGCGGGTATTAGTACAGTTGCCCGATAAAGTGGTTTGCCCCACTTGTCATGGATCAGGGATGGTGCCGTGTGAAGATGAGTTTGCGTTTGATGAAGATGAAGATGAAGATGATGAAGATGAAGATGATGAAACTGAACTTGCAATGGAAACCTGCTACCGCTGCAGGGGGGTAGGCCAGCGTCATTTATCACCTACTGAGTCAGACGCATCAACGGCGGAAGTACGTAAGGTGCCGCTAGATATGAATTATTTAGATACAGTGGTTGGTTTGTTGGGCAATGTGTTACTGGTCGCAGCTCCCCCCACGATTTTTGAGGATGGGTGGAGTATGTGGAATCCTATTTATTTTTCTAGCACGCAGCATCCTGATGTTTTTATCGTGCTGATGGGGATTCGAGCACGCGAAGGTGAAGCGCATGTTGTTTGTGCAGAGGAGGTGCTGGGATGAACTTGCACCGTGGCATTGATCAGGCTTATACTTTATCCACTACTGCAACATCAGTAGTCGGGTTTGGCGACCTGAATCAAAACAAAGGCGTGCACACGCCACAATCTCTTGTGGTTTTTTTTCGTCCACAAGAATCACTTTTGGTGGTGTGCGTTGGGAACTACCCGCAAGGGCTAGTTGCCGAGTTGCCTTTGTACTCGGTTCGCCAACCTGACGCACGCTGCCACCATCTTTTGGCGAGGATGATGTCAGCGTTTGAAAATCAAACAAAGGACATCATCATGGCAAGCACTGTCTTTATGGTGCGCGAGGGTATTTCACCCGAGGAACGCGCACGCGAGTCCCAGCAGTTATTTTTAGAATATTCGGCACTTTTCCAGCTCATTGTCGAGCTTTTGTCTGATCACGATTATTTATCCTCCCGTTCGGGCTATCTTGAGTTTTGCGCTTATGTTTATGGGTTTCAGCGCCTGATGGCGTTGGATGCTTTGTTGCGGGGTGGGGTATGAGTCAGCACGCCTCTTGCCGCGTTTGCGGTGTTAAATCACTCCAGTTATTCATGAAGGTCATTAACCCAGACGGTAATCATCTTTATATCTGCACTGATTGCCGAGATAGGAGGATTGCTGCGCAAATTGCTAGATTTGATGGTGATACAACATACACCGACGAAGTTATCTGTCCGTGGTGTGGTCATGAGCAGTCGGATTCTTGGGAGTTTGATGATGGTGTGTATGAGTGTGGTAATTGCGAGCATGATTTTGAGTTAAGTTGCGCAGTCACTGTCAGCTACTCGACTGTGAGGAGGGGGGGGGTTATGAATAGCGAAATGGTTAATAAAATCAAAAAGCTGTTGGCTATGGCTTCGCAAACCGAAGCCTCACCTCATGAAGCGTCTATTGCTTTGCGTCAAGCTCATGCGTTGATGCGCAAACATCAGATTAGTGATAGTGATATTGAGTTGTCCGCTGTTAAAGAGGAGCAAACCAAGCCAGTGGGGAAGCAGGTACGGAGGGTGCCTACTTATTTGTCGCTATTGGCTACTACGATTGGTGATATTTTTGAATGTAAAACGCTAATTAATCGTGGGGGATGGGGTAAAGACCGAGGCGTTTCTTATACTTATATAGGCATTGGTACTGATCCTGTTATCGCTAAATATGCGATGGAGGTGTTGGCTAAGCAGTTAACACAAGCACGCAAGCATTACCTCGCGAAATTAAAAGACACTATCTATGGACAAGATAGAAGAAGCATAGCAGCCGATTCTTTCGCTATAGGATGGTCGCAAGAGATCAGTTATAAAGCTGCTGCGTTGCGCCAGCGGACTCCAGAAAAAGAGCGTGTTATCCAAGCGTTTATGGATAAAAACTACCATGATTTAGCCACGCATGATGGACTTAGCCCTAGTAAGTACTCCCTTAATGATATGCGGAAAGGCATGGATGCCGCTAAAGATGTGCAACTGCATCATGGGGTTGGTGGGGTTGCGACTCCCAAGATGATTGGGGGATGAAAATTATGGCTGATACTTACGAAACCTTAAAAATACCGCCGCATTCTATTGAGGCAGAGCAGTGGGTGATCGGCGGGTTGCTAATGAATCCCGATGCGTACATCAGTGTCGCTGGGATTGTGCGGGAGGATGACTTTTATCGCAACGATCATCGCTTGATATTTAAGGCTGTTGCGTTGATGACGCAGGATCAACAGCCTATTGATCTGTTGACGTTATCAGAATATGCCAAAAAACATGGCATGTTAGAGGATGTTGGCGGGTTTCATTATCTAGGTACATTGTGCAACAGCACGGCGAGCGCTGCTAATGTAGTGGCTCATGCGAAGATAGTACGTGAAAAGTCGCTGTTGCGGCGGTTGATTAGCGTTGGAACTTCTATCGCGGACATGGGGTTTAGTTTACATGCGCAACACGCCGACTTGGGCAGTCAAGCGCAAGTGGCAGAGGCGATTGCAAAAGCAGCTCAGCTCGTGTTTGAGCTGGAGACGGACAGTATCGGTTCCGAGCGAGAGTTTGTGAAGCTTAAGGATGCGTTGAAGGCACAGCTTGGGGTTATTCAAACACTGGCAAATTTGAAAGGGGATGAGCCGATCCGTGGTTATAGCACGGGCTGGAAGACGATTGATCGGCGATCCAATGGGCTGGAAAAGGGGTTTCTTTATTATGTGGCCGCTCGGCCTGCAATGGGAAAGACCAGCTTTTTGCTCAACATGGCGGAAGCGGTGTCGTTGGAGCAGCTTGATAAACTCACGGTTATTTTCTCGATGGAGATGACCGAAGGTGAGTTGGCGGAAAAGTTCATTGCGGCGAGTGGTGGGGCTAATTTTGCGCATCTGCGCAATCCTAGCCGAGCTAAGCAAGCGAGTGATTTTGATGCGCTATGGGCCAATATAGCGATGGGCGTTAAGCGCATTGGCAATAGTAATATTTACTTGGATTGTAGTTCAGTGCAGTCCCCTAGCACGGTGAGATCCCGATTGCGCCGTTTGGCGCATCAAACGGGGTTGCCGGTGGGTTGTGTATTTTTGGATTATCTCCAGCTTATGGAAGGGGATAAGGAGCGCTATCAGAATCGGGATGCTGAGATTGGGGACATCAGCCGAAGCCTGAAGCGCTTAGCGAAAGATTTTAATGTGCCTGTTGTGGTAGGGGCACAGCTCAATCGGGAGTTGGAGCGCAGGCCCAATAAGCGTCCTATTATGTCGGATATTCGCGAGTCCGGTTCCGTGGAACAGGATGCGAATATGATTTGGGGCTTGTATCGCGATGAGGTGTATAACCCAGACACACCCGACAAGGGGATTGCAGAGATTATTACGCTGAAAGGTCGATCAGAAGCGATTGGCACGGATCGGCTGGTTTGGCAGGGGCAGTTTCAGCGGTTCCGCGATTATGTTCCGGAGGAGGGGGGAGCATGGCGCTAACTCGATTTGAATTAGACCGGCTACGGGGTTTATCGCCTTATGCGCAGATGATGTACCTGCTGGTATTCCGGCAATATGCCTGTGTAGAAAGCGGCTTATTCGATAGGCGGATGAGCCAACAAGCTTGGTGGGAAGTCTTGAGCTTTGTTCCCAGTAGCGGTTCCGCTGCTGACTGGAATAGTGCTTTACCGGAGTATGGTAAAGCGGATAAATGGCGGGGTTGGTTGCGTAATAGAAAAGAGGAGCTAATACGGGCTGGTTTGTTGGTGAAGGTGGATGCGTATGTTTTTAAATTGCCTGTTTTTGAGGTTGAGGGATTAATCCGTCCAAAACAACAGCGCACGGATAGCGCACGCAACAGCGCACGGGAAAATGAACCTAAGTATTTGAATTATAACGATAATGAGCTTGAGCAGCGCACGAGTGAAACACCGAGCAGCGCACTACCTTCTTATACTACTACTACTACTACTACTGCTAGTGATGCGTTTTCGATGAGTGATGATTGGTTTCCTGCCGAATCTTTTGCGGATCAGGCTGCGATGAGTGGTTTTAAGGTACGCAAAGGAGAGAGTGATCGTGATTTGATGGAAAAGGCTATTGGCAATGTGCGTATGTATTGGCAATCGGCTAAGGGACAGCATCGCACGGAAAACCAGCATGGTTGGCATTTGGAGTTGTTGAGGACGATGCGAAAACTACAAGTTTATATCAATGCTGAAAAAGTCACGCCATTGTATGCCAAAACTAAATCATCTGGCGGCGCTAAGACTCTAAAAGTGCCTTACTTGGTGGGTGATGAGCTAGTGCGTTGGGCTAAACAGATTGGATTTAGGGATGCGTTGGCGGGTGAGGAGTTTCACAGTTATCGCCAAGCATTGGTGAATCATGTTGGGCGTATCAACAGTAAACGGGAGCAGGAGGCGTTTGGGGTATGAGTCATAGTGCGGGGGCTATCAATCAACTCTCTCAGTCTGGTAAGCGTTATGCGCTGCAAGATCGTGTATTGCAGGGCTTTGCTAACTATCCGGATAGTACGACCAAGGAAGTGGCCCGGGCTATTGGGTTGCAGCATGAAGAATATTGTGATGCTCCTAAGCGGGTGTTTGATTTAGTTGCACTAGGAAAGTTGGTGGCGATGGGTGAGCGAGTGTGTCGCATCACACAGAAAGTCGCAGAAACGTATCAAGTAGCTGCGGGTGCTAAATTTGTTGGCGGAAAGCCTGTACCTGTTGTTCCTGTCAGTGATGCTGACGCTGTGCCTCTGTCTGATGATGATCGTGATGCGGTCATGCATCGTTATTTGTCTAGTCTGTAAGTTCAATCCACAACTAAATTAAGAGATTGTTTATGAGCGCATGTAATGTAGTGCCAAGCTTTGCTATGCCAGAATATTTGTGGAAGCGCAGAAATGAGGGGGTTAGTAGCGCTCAGCTTGCCTTGAATGATGCGGAAATTGCGCTTACGGAATGGGGCCTTTATTGGCAAGATAATCGGGATATGGGGTTTGGTGTTGGTTATCCGTCAATGACTCCATTTGAGCGGATTAATCATCCGAGTTCGTTCAATGCTGGCGAGCTTGCGCTTATGTCACCAGTGGTCGAGTTGGTAGATGTGGCTGTACATAGAATGCCGTTTGATTATCGGGTGTTGGCATGGATATGGTGGGTAGAGCTGGGGGGAAGTCAGTACAAGGCTGCTATTCGGTATTGTGCGGCTAAGCAAGTCAATATTGGGTCTGTTAATGCTATTCGTGGGATGTTGGATCGTGTGCGCTTTGGGGTTGCGTTGGCGATTTGTTAGTTGCAATCACTTTTTTTGAAGGTAATAGTGAGTAGTTGTTGCATGGCAAAGTGGTGATTTGTGGCTTGATGGTTGACAGTATCGCACAAAAGTTATACTTTCAACCTGCATCCGAAAAAAACGGGTGTCGGAATTAGGAACTCCGTTCAGACATAAGCGCACCAGCCGCGTGAGCGGTTTTTTTACGCCTATTGCATTGCAATGCGTAGAAAAGTCCCCAATGTGGGGCTGTGCGGGGCAGCCGTAAGGCTGGTCGGTCACTTGTGTCCCGATAGTTCCTAACCCCGTACAGCTCCCGCTCCCTCTGATTAGGAACCAGAAGACTGCGGGTTAGGTAAACCTCAGACACAGGTAACTATCATGCAGCACATCATGCAAGCTGACTTTCATGGCGCACGTTTCACCCTTATTACTCACAACCATGAACCCTACATAGCCGCCAAAGAAATCGTTCAGGCAATTGGTTTGGATTGGAAAAGCCAATATGTCAAACTCAATCACAATAAGGCTCGTTGGGGTATGGTGAAAATCACCATACCTACTGAAGGTGGTCAACAAGACGCAATCGTCATGCCCCTGCGCAAACTCCCTGCATGGCTCATGACCATCCAAGCCAACAAAGTCCCTAATGAACTACGCCCCAAAATTATCCAATACCAAACCGAATGCGACGAGGTGTTGTGGAAATACTGGAACGAAAAACAAAAACCACCCGCTTTGCCTGCGCCGGTCGCACCAACCCCACCCAGCTTGCCCGTGCTTACTAACAGCACCATCACCATTGTCACCGTGATCCGCCCTCATCAAGCACCACAAAGCATCACCTACAACGAACCCATCGAAGTCATTCCCACCCAAGCTTTAGTTGATCTTCAGCGTCAGACTCAGAAAATCCTCGTCAATGCTGAAAAACAGTTGCAGCAATTATTTAAGCCGTTTGCAAGTCTAAAGCATCTGGAAGAACCCATGCCAAAGCTCCCCAAAGCGGATGCCAACGGGCAAGTCACCATCAAACAACGCCAGCTCGACATCATGCACGATGAGGTAGAAGCCCTCACCATGGCCCTTGATTTGGGCTTATCCCGACTCAAGCGCCACAAAAGTACTTTCACGCCAACCCCTCGCGTCACTCAAGGAGCAAAACCATGAACCCACTTGAGCAGCTTGAACAAACGGCTTTCCAACTCACCCAAGACTTGCTCCAGCAAAACACCGAAATCGCATGGAGCAAACTGATTGCCAGCGCCGAACGCGGCATCTTGCGCGCTGCCTTACAACAGGCTAGAGGCAATCAAACCGCCGCCGCCGCCTGCTTGCGAAAAAATCGCAATACTTTGCGTGAACGCATTGCACGGCATCGGCTTAATGTATGAGGTGCTTGACAAGCTGCGCAGTTTTTGCGAGTATTTTCTGTAAGATATGGAAAGTTACGTTTAGGTAGCTTTCTTCATTTAAAAGAAGCCGCACGGGAAACCGGAGCGGCTTTTTTTATGGGCGCAATCTGAGTAACGCTGAGTAACGATGCGAGATTATTTGATATCAGGTCGGTGGACTAGAACACGTTTTGTGTCAAAAGTCGATTACACAACGGAGTTGGATTACAACTCACTGAGTGATGATGATCGGCGCTTGCTGGGCGTTTGGTTGTATCGCTTGCGGATGCCTAGTGAGCTAGTATTGGGTGTTAACTTATGAGTAAGACTCGGAAAATTAGACGGCAAAGAAAACAAGTGATGCAAGTGCGTGCGGAGTTGAACGAATGTTTAGCTAGAATAAATCGCATTAATTCAAGGCATGATCCCTTATATGTAGAGTTGGCGCGTTTGCAGAGAGCCTGGAATGATCTTAGGCAAACATTAATAAGCGCATTTGGGGAAAATACATATCTATTACCGCCTAAGCTGATTAATCATCGGGCGGATAGGTGCTACGTGCCAACATCAAAAGTGGATTTTCTTTATCCTGATGTTGATATATGCGGTCATTTGAAAAACGAAACTGCAGAAATAATACATTTAACGCACTGGTTTGCTAGAGCGGAAGTGGTCGACGAAATAGAGAGACAGGGGATGCGCAAGAGGGTGCATTTTATCGTCGAAAACACCCAGGGGTTAAGAGTAAGGGAAAATATGCCATGCTATTCGGAAAGTCATGGCGTTATTCAAGATTTGCAAAGTGCAAACATTGCTGCATCGGCTATTTATCGGTTTATCCAGAAGCGTTTTAATGATGATCTGGCATTTTTGCAAGATAAATTAAATAACAAATTAAGTCAGTAGCGCATATAAAAGCTCTGGTTGGATAGGTTAGGTTCTTGACTTGACCCGCTTGGAAACAGGCGGG
>NZ_AQVE01000040.1 GCF_000371925.1 Thiolinea disciformis DSM 14473
GAGCCGATAGCACCTTGAAGCAACTCTTGGAACGGTTGACACCTTTCAAACTGGCATTGTATTGCACGGATGATTGGGGCGCTTATGAGCGTTTATTGCCTGAAGATAAGCATTTAATCACTAAGCGCTACACACAAAGCATTGAACGGCAAAACCTGAATTTGAGGATTTGGATTAAACGTCTAGCACGCAAGACGATCTGTTTTTCTAAGTCTATCGAGATTCATGACAAAGTCATTGGAACCTGTATCGAAAGACGCTTCTTCAACTCCTTTAAATCATGACCTTTTTACTGGATCGATTATATTTTCTTCATCTAAGATAGAAAAGGTGTTTTTGTATAGGTGGTGTTCTAATGCTGAGGGAGGCATATTAGCTCTTAATCTTATGGCATGATATGCATTTTTTATTGAGCCATTTTGAATAGCATTGTTAACTTTTTTACAAGATACTACGGATGATCTATCTCCTTTAAGAATTATGGTTGCATATGGTGCGTTATCCATATCTTCATGATCAATTGTTACACCGTTTAGATCTAAAGTCACAGGCAAATATCTGCTTCCACTATCTATAACAAAATGTGTGCATTGTTTATCTAATAGCTTTTTGTAATCACTCTCTTTTAGCCTATAATTTTTTTGTATTAGAATGTATTTTTTAGAATTGCTACAAGTCTGTATAGAGATAGGATCATAGGTTAAATCAAAGTGCTCATCACAAGGATATGCAATAGACTTTGAACTATGAAACATTAGAAATAGTATGAATAGGATATGCTTATAATACATTAGGTAAAACTCCTATAAAAAATCATTAACCAAGAAAAATTGGTAAAAATTTGCAAAGTTATACCCGTTTTTTATATTAGAATAAATCAGCGTTTAAGCGTTTAAATGAAAAATAAGCATTTATATATGTTATAAGAGAATTTTTAAATTTATTAAATCAAAATAGAAGTAATGTGGTTATAAATTTTTATACAAATTTAATTCTTGAAAAGCGGTCTTTTAGATAAATACTTACCTATTTGAGTACGGGTTTAATACTGTCTGCAGAAGGTTAAAATTTAATGCAATACACTATATATGAATTTCAGAATCCAGTAAAAGAATATTTTTAAACTAAATGATATATTTAAATATGTACGTTCGCATATTTGTCCTATATGCAAAAGGGAAAGCGGGTAAGTACTAAAGTACTTACCCCTAACAAGTGGTTGATTTAATCGTATAAAACCGCAGCAATTTCAGGATTAGCCATGTTGGTTTTGTCATAGTAGAAGAAACCAGTATCGATGACTTTAGGTAATTTCTCACCTTTTAGCGCTTTGACTGCTGCTTCTACGGTTTTGAAGCCAATGCCGACTGGATTTTGGGTAATCGCACCGGCAATCGTGCCGTCATTGATCATATCTTTTTGCGCTTTGCCAGAATCGAAACCAATGATCACAATCGATTTCTTCGCTTCTTTTGCACCTTTACCTGCACCAATCGCAGAACCTTCGTTAGTACCAAAGATGCCTTTTAGGTTAGGGTGTGCTTGTAATAAAGTTTTAGCAATTTCAGCTGATTTTAAGTGATCACCGCCACCGTATTGCACATCCACCACTTTGATCTTTGGATGCTTTTCTTTCAGTTGATTTAAGAAGCCATCACGGCGATCCACACCGGTAGTACTGGTTTGATCGTGCCCAATCACAGCGACTTCACCTTCACCACCGATTTTTTCCGCCATCTTATCGGCAGCTAAGGCAGCGGCGGCTTTACTATCAGTTTGTGCCGTGGTGACCGGAATGTCGCTATCCACGCCAGAATCAAAGCCTACAATAGGAATATTAGCCGTTTGGGCTTTTTTCAATAAAGGAATCGCTGCTTTACTATCAAGCGCAGCAAACCCTATTGCAGCCGGTTTTTTCGCTAAAGCAGCGGATAACATATCCAATTGCTTATCAACTTGCTGTTCGGTTTCCGGACCTTCAAAAGTGATTTTAACTTTGTATTCGGTCGCGGCTTTTTCAGCGCCAGCTTTCACGGCTTGCCAGAATTGATGTTGAAAACCTTTACTGATGACAGGGATATAGATTTCATCATCCGCAGCTTGCAACTGCGTGCTAAACCCTGCGAGCGCTAAACTTGCAGATAACATCAGGAGTTTAAACTTGTTCATGCTGGTCTCCATTCTCATAGAAATAAAATCGATCCCGCCGAAAATTGTAGTGAACTGCATTCAGGCGGTATGAATCCATGTCCACAAAACCCATTACGCTTTAGTACGACGCAAATTATCGGTATACACCGCAAGTATAATAATCAAACCGGTTAACACCATTTGCCATTCTTGGGCGACCGACATAATGCGCAAACCGTTCACCAATACACTCATAATGAATGCGCCAATCACAGTCCCTACAATCGTTCCCACGCCACCACTGAGTGAAGTGCCCCCAATCACCACCGCAGCAATCGCATCCAATTCATAACCTTGACCTAAGGCGGGTTGTGCGGAATTAAGCCGTGACGCAATCAAAAGACCTGCTACACCACAAATCCCACCCGCCAAGGTATAAATCCACACCTTCCAACGATTCACATTCACACCGGATAAACGCACCGCTTCTTCATTGCTGCCGATGGCAAAGGTATAGCGCCCTAAGACGGTTTTATTGAGAATGATGTAACACAACACTGCGACCAAAATGAAAATCACCACACCATTAGGGAGTGGTAAAACGGGAATAAGATTTTCCATCCATGAACCGAGCGCGATATTTTCAAAACCTTCCACATCACTGAAATAAATCGGCTTAGCTTGGGTAATGATCAGTGATAGGCCTTTCAACAACATCATCATCCCTAAAGTGGCAATAAATGGAGGAACACGCAGTTTGGTAATAATTAAGCCCGAGATCGCACCGCACAAAGCACCCACACCGATGGTAATGGGTATCCCTAACCACATAGGCAGCCCCCCATTCACCATTGCCATCCCACCCATCACGGCACAAAAAGTCATTAATACGCCGACCGACAAATCAATGCCTGCGGTAATGATGACAAAGGTGCTGGCTAAGGCTAAAACCCCAACCACGGTAGTGGATTGCAAGATGCCAATGAAATTATCGGTGGTCATAAACGCATCTGGTTTTAGCACCGAAAACACTACAATTAATGCTAATAAGCTGGCGAACGCCAAGAGTTTTTGCTTGGTTTGACCTGACCATGCTATGCGGGTGCGTGGTGAAGGGGATGAAATAGTCGTGGTAGAACTCATGTCATATCTCTCTGTAATAACATTTGGCTCACGTCGCTTGAGGCTGGGTCAATGAACCACGCTGAGTCGCTAAATTCATAATTTGTTCTTGTGTCGCGTCACGCCCTGACACTTCTCCGGTTACGTGTCCTTCGCACATCACTAAAATGCGATGACTCAATAACAATACTTCCGGTAATTCTGAAGAAATGACAATAATGCCGCGACCTTGTGCCGCCAAATCATTAATCAACTTATAAATTTCCGCTTTAGCCCCTACATCAATCCCGCGTGTAGGCTCATCAAAAATCAATACCTCACAATCCCGCAATAACCACTTGGCAATAACTACTTTTTGCTGATTACCACCTGACAATAAGCGCACGGTTTGATGAATGCTGGGAGTTTTGACACGCAAGCGCGTCACCAATTCTTGCGCTTGTTGATTTAAATGAGTGCTATCTAACCAAAAACCAGCTTTTAACCAACGTTTCAGACTAGATAAGGTAATATTAGCTTCCACCGGCATACCGGTAGCCAGCCCCAGTTGTTTGCGATCTTCGGATAAATAACCAATCCCTGCGGTCACTGCATCTTGTGGGCTGCGAATAGCTTGTTCTTGCCCATTAATCCAAATAGCACCAACTTCACGCGTATCAGCACCAAAAATGAGGCGCGCGACTTCAGTCCGCCCTGCGCCCATGAGTCCTGCAAAACCGAGAATTTCACCACGCCGCAGTTCAAAACTCACGTTTTGCACCACCTTGCCGCGCGTTAAACCCTGTACTTTGAGTAGCACGGGTTGATGGCTCTGATCCGGTATATCTTTTTGCAGCGCTGGCAATTCACGCCCCACCATCATCGCCACAATCTGATTCATGGGGGTTTGTGCTGGCACTGTACCAATGGTTTTACCATCACGCATGACGGTAATGCGATCTGAAATGCGCTGAATTTCGTCCATTTTGTGTGAGATATACACAATCGCCACGCCTTCGGCTCTGAGCTGATGAATGACGCGGAATAATTCATCGACTTCACGTGGATTTAGTGCAGCGGTGGGTTCATCCATAATCAGGATTTGCGATTGATAGGACAGTGCTTTGGCGATTTCCACCATTTGCTGTGTGGCAACCGTCAAATCGCGGATCGGTGTTTTAGGATCGAGTTTTAGATTTAGGCGATCAAACAATTGCTGTGTTTTTTGAACCAGCGCATCTTCATCAACAAACCAGCCACCCAAGGTCGTCGATTCACGTCCAATCCAAATATTTTGCGCAGCGCTGAGGTGAGGCATGAGGTGCAATTCTTGATGCACAATACCAATACCTTGTGCCTGTGCTGCTGCGGTATTGTTGAAGGTGACTGGTTTGCCGTCGAGATAGAGTTCGCCGGAATCGCGCTGATAAACGCCAGCAAGAATTTTCATCAGAGTAGATTTGCCAGCACCGTTCTCACCCATTAGTGCATGGACTTCGCCTTTGAATAAGTCAAAGCTTACATGATCCAAGGCAATGACACCTGGGAAAACTTTACCCATATTGACGGCATGAATAATAGGTTGTGTAGACAACTGTATACTCTCCTTCAATTGCAATACTACTTTTCTAAGTAGCGCTTACTCGGGGTGTGACCGAGTCTCCTCCATTTACACAGACAACATCACGAAAGTATGTTCGCTGACGTTTTAATTACTCCTCAATAGTTTGGATATAAGCACTTCCCCAATAGTTGGAGCGCTTATTGATCCATGTTAAAACAATGTTGCTCATTCATAAATGAATTATTGTTTTATATATAACTTCATTTTGAACTGCATGATGGGATTTGTCACGCAATTTTCGTAAGACTTTTTGCACAAAAATTGATAAGTGGAAGCTGGTAGAAAAATGATGGTTTGATTTGTATATGAATTTAAAATTCGTATATGATTTAATAAAAACAAATGAATGAGGTGATGCCTATGCACATAACATCTGACAAAACTGTCATACAGCTACATCCTAGCGATAATGTGGTCATCACCATCCAAGCCTTAGCGATGGGCTCAAGTGTTAGCTTGCACGATACCCTTATCCCCATAGAAAAAAACTTGGCGATCGGCTACAAGCTGGCCAATCGCAATATCCAGCAAGGCGATAAGATTCTAAAATACGGTGTATCGATCGGTTCTGCCACACGTGACATTCGTCTCGGTGAGGTGGTGCATGTACATAATATGCAAAGTGATTACACCGCGACACACATTCTCAAAGAAACAGCATTCTCAGCCATCAAGGAGCAAGCCTAATGTGTGCCTACTTACGCGCCGACGGACGCAAAGGTATCCGCAATCATGTCGTCGTAGCCTATTTAGTCGAATGCGCCCACCATGTTGCCCGTGAAATTGCTTATCCGTATCGAGAGCAAGGTGCTCATGTGATTGGCTTCCCTGGCTGCTTTCCTAATGAATACGCACAAAAAATCATGGAGCGTTTGTGTACTCATCCTAACGTAGGGGCAGTACTACTAGTTTCACTAGGCTGTGAAAGCTTTAACCGCTTCCAATTGGAAAAAGTCGTTCAAGACAGTCAGCGCCCCGTAAAAACCTTAGTGATTCAACACACAGGTGGCACTAAAAGTACCATTCAAGAAGGACGTGCGTGGGTTGAAGCACAACTAAAATTCTTAAAGCAAACACCCACTGCCCCCATGTCCATGAATGAATTAATCATTGGTACTATTTGCGGCGGCTCGGACGGTACGAGCGGAATCACAGGCAATCCTGCCGCAGGTAAAGCATTCGATCGTTTAGTAGCCGAGGGGGCAGCTTGTATCTTTGAAGAAACGGGCGAATTGATTGGCTGTGAAACCGTCATGGCAGAACGCGCCATTACCCCAGAACTAGCGGATGAGTTACGTGGTTCGGTCGAAAAAGCTGCACGTTATTATGCCACACTGGGTTATGGCAGTTTTGCCGCAGGTAATGCCGAAGGTGGTTTATCCACGATTGAAGAAAAATCCATGGGTGCTTATGCCAAATCAGGTGATTCACAAATTAGCGGCTTAATTAAGCCAGGCGATATTCCCCCTACAGGCGGTCTGTACTTAATGGATGTCGTACCTGACGGTGAAGTGCGCTTCGGTTTCCCTAATATCTCCGACAATGCCGAAATTGTGGAAATGATTGCGTCTGGCTGCCATTTGACTTTATTCGTAACAGGACGTGGCTCGGTAGTAGGTTCAGCGATTTCCCCTGTCATTAAAATCTGTGCTAACCCTGATACCTATCGCAAGCTTGCCGACGATATGGACGTGAATGCGGGGCGTATTTTAGAAGGCCAAGCCACCTTAGATGAAGTTGGAACCGAGATTTACGATCTAGTAAAAGCCGTGATGCAAGGCACACAAACTAAATCAGAAGCGATGGGACATGCTGAGTTTATTCTGACTTATAAAAGCTTTGAGCCGATTGGGCCGAGTTGTTTGCCTGTGCGTGGCTAGTTGCCGTCTTGCATCATAGTTTAAGGTAGCTCTGATCAGTTTGATGCTCTCTCCGGTTGCGATGAAAGATGGAGTTTTATCTATACAACAGTCACTGCTTTAGCATATTTTCCACTCGTGGCAACACTTTGCCGCATCTTAGCTAAGCACAACCTTAAAAATTGCCTATTGGTTATTTCTTACTAGAATTGAAAAAGTAAGGAAAAAGAGGTATCAATCATGTCAGCCGCCACTATCACCAGCACAGGTCAAACCACGATTTCTAAAGATATTAGGAGCGCTTTAGACCTTTAACCTAAAGATAAATTACATTTTTCCTTATTACCCGACAGCACGATCATTGTAAGGGTCAAAACCCAGTATGGTAGCGGTAGATGTCAGCCTGCTTAATCCTTGTGGCTGTTCAATAAAAACATGCTGAGCATACCCTGTCTAAAAGGGATAATCATTACGTGATAACCTGTTTAATCTGGATGCTGGCACATCGTCAAACCTACGTTGGCTTTCTAATTCTGCCTCTGCTCGATGCACGCCAATATCTTTTAAAATAGAGTCAGGTAAATCTGCTAAATCTTTACGCTCTTTAGCCACTTGTACTTTTAAAGCATAGAGATCAGCCCATTTTTTATAATGAACTAATAAAGATCGTAACTGTAAGAATTCCCCCAATTCGACTGGTAAAGCCACCAGCAGGCTATATAGTTTCATGATACTCTCTATCAATATTTGTGAAGATGAAATTTATTTGCTTAACAGATGTTGACTATAGCAAATCACTGAGCTATTAATAAAACTAATAATTTTGAAATCAAGCTTCACAAAAATTGATAGGTTAGACTCTGAATATGAATGTGACTCGTAATTTTGATTTAGCTACTTTGCGTAGTTTTGTGCAGATTGCTGATGCAGGCAGTATGAGTAAAGCAGCAAGCCGCTTACACTTGACTCAATCCGCGATTAGTATGCAAATCAAGCGTTTAGAAGCTAGTATCGAGCAGCAAATCTTTGATCGTAGCACTCAAAGGCTGAGCCTAACGCCTATTGGTGAACAGCTCCTGCAATTTGCAAAGCAGCTCATCGCCTTAAATGATGAGGCGTGGGGACGCATTACAGCACCCGATTACGAAGGCACAGTCCGTTTAGGTGTACCCTCCGATATTATTACGCCCTATATACCGCGCGTGCTAAATTTATTTACCCGCGACTATCCCAAAGTTCAAGTCCAATTAACCTCTGATTTAACCATTAATCTCAAGGAGCAATTTCGAGATAATCTGCAAGATATTATTCTGACGACTGAGTTGAAGCCGGATGGAGGAAAAATATTAAGTACACAATCGCTCATTTGGTACGGTGCTGAAAATGGCTGCGCTTGGAAAAAACAACCCTTGCCACTCGGGTTTAATAAAGGTTGTACCTTCCGTATCCCAACCACTGATGCCTTGGATCAAGCTGGTATTGATTGGGTCAATGTCGTGTTCACTGTGGATGACCCTGCTAAACATGCCATGATCCGTGCAGATTTATGTATTGGCGTTTGTATGGAACAGACCTTAGAAAAGGACTGCCAAGCTATTCTGCATAATGGTGTATTGCCCGAGTTACCAGAGTTTAGTATCGCAATGTATTATCAGGCTGTAGGACAAGATCGACTAAGTGCAGCTCTAGTTGCTTATATTGAACAGGCATTTGCTTAGCCTGCCCACGCAAACAGCGCTGACATCGACACCTATTTCTCCTCTGCGGGTGTCCACAGCGTAGAGCCTTGATATGCCCATATTAATGCCTACCTTGCTGTTGAAAGTTGGCGGGGAGGGTGAAGTGAATGTAATAAATTTAAGGACGAACGGCAAAACCTATATCCAAAAAGTGTCGAATTAAAAGGCCTTATTCCAACATCACTCTACCAACCCATAAAACCTCTTAGCATTCCCGCCCCACACACTCGCTTGCTGGGTTGTGGTAAGTGTTACAGTGTTTTGTTTTAATTCGTTCTCAAACTGGGCAAAGTCACTAATCAAGTCTAATTTTTCGAAAAATACTCTATCAAACTATAATCTTGCTAACTAACTTCATCTTGTTTAATTTAAAAGCTACCCTCAAAAAACCATAAGAATCTACTATCCAACAAAAAAATATTAAGTTAGTATGAAATACTAACTTGATCTTTCCCCCAAGCTAATACACATCCCAATGTGGCAAGCCCTAAAAACACTTAATGATATCTCATCAACGAGAGAAAAAAAGCAAGCTATTTTTATTTTTATTGTTATTTTACTGATAGTTACGGCTTTTTTAGAGATGGTTGGTATTGCTGGTATCTTGCCTATACTATCATTATTGGGAGAGCCTTCTATAGTAGAAAAAAAACCTATCTTAAGTCAGCTCTACATCTTCTTTGACTTTGAACGACCTGAGAGTTTTTTACTATTAATCGGTGGGGGTATTTCCTCGATTCTCCTCTGCTCCGCTGCAATTCGATCATTAACTACATATATAGTCAATAATTGTACTCAATTAAGTGGGCACTTAAGTCAAAGACTCTTAGAATCTTACTTAAGCCGACCTTATGAGTTCTTTATAAATTACTCCACTAGTGAGATGGCAAAAACTATCCTGTCTGAAACCGATCAAGTTTTCAGTAACGTTATCAAGCCTATTCTAGATCCAATAGCCTACAGCTTCGTGGTTTTATTTTTACTCGTACTGTTATTGATGCAAGACTTTTGGATTGCAATAACTATAGGAAGGGGCATTTTAATGCTGTATAGACTAGTAAAGATTACAACCCAAAATCCAATTATTAAACTAGGTATTAAGCGTGCTATTGCGAACAAAGAACGATTCGAAGCCACCCATGATGTTCTGGCAGGTATTAAAGAAGTCAAAGTTATAGGTTGTGAGGCAACCTACCTTCAACATTTTGAGTATCTCTCCAAAATAAACTCACAATGTCAAGCTAACAGCTCAACCTTAGCCACTATTCCAAAATATTTAATTGAAGCCACTGGCTTTATTAGCATAATAGGTTTGGCGTTGTTTTTGATTCAGCAAAATAATAGTCTAGGTGACTCATTAGCCTTATTGGGCTTATATGCGATTTCAGGATATAAACTACTACCTGTGGCACAAAATATTTATGCTAATCTAAGTCGAATCACTTACGCTTCACATATTCTTGGAACGTTTAAGCAAGACTTAGAAAAAAAAGAAACATCTTCTGCAAAAAAAACATGCACAACACTAATAAACTTGCATCAATATATATGCCTTCAAGAAATTATTTTCTCCTACTCTAACAACACTAAAAAGATACTTAACAATATTTCTCTGACTATTCAAAAAGAGAGTATAATAGGCATTGTGGGTAAAACAGGCTCGGGGAAAGCCACTCTTATGGATATTGTACTAGGACTACTTACCCCTAGTTCCGGTCGTATATTAGTAGATGATATAGAAATAACCAAAAATAATTTACATCAGTGGCAGAAAATATTCGGCTATGTACCACAGCAAATATTTTTAACAGACTCCAGTATCTATAAAAATATAGCACTGGGTATTCCCGAAGAAAATATAGAGCAGTCACACGTTCATAAATGTGCTCAATTAGCACAAGTTCATGATTTTATTTGTCACGATTTAGTAGAAGGCTATAACACTTTAGTCGGAGACAGAGGAGTTAAATTATCTGGTGGTCAAAGACAACGCATTGGTATAGCCCGAGCTTTATATCGAAATCCCGAGGTATTAGTAATGGATGAGGCGACTAGTGCTTTAGATGATGTTACCGAAAATTCTATGGTTGAAGCATTGCAAAGTCTAAAAGGTGAAAAACTATTATTATCATTACACATCGCTTAAGTAGCCTCAAACATTGTTCACATCTCTATCTTTTAGAAAGCTGTCAGTTAAAAAGGTTAGATTATGTTTAGATGGCAAATCTCAGATAAAACGGAAAAAAATTTTTTAAAAGAAAATCTAAAAAGACATAAGCCTACCTTAAAAAATTTTTTAATAAAAATAATGCTATTATTAGCATCTAATCAACATTTAATTTGGATTAAAATAATTACACTACCTGTCTTTTTTTTAGGCTATATCGGTCAAAGCTCTATTCTTTCTAAGGTAAAGCTATTACAACTACCAATTGCTTACTACTATTTAAAAAAATATTACTATTTTTTTGAAAAAGGTCTTATTAGGCAAGCCTATATTAGCAAGAACCACTCTCTGCTTATAGTTTATGATCAAGCCTTAGATTTAAGAAAGATAGAGATAGAAAACTATTTAAAAATCATTAGTACAACAGAAGAGGATAAGTATATCCTAGCACGGGCTCTAATTGTCAATAAAAATTACAAGGTAGCTATTTTTGGTACTCACGCTACTAATCAAGAAATAATGAAATCTATTGAAGAATTTGATATGCTTATTATAATAAAGCCAAAATCTGATTTTAACATATCTCATTTGCCTAAATTGGAAAAATTAGTAATGTATTATAATTATAATGATTCATTGCGACATAAAGATAAGATTGCCTATTTTGCATCAAATAAAATTAAAATATTAACTGCCCCCAATACCAGAAAAGAAAGCAATTCTTTTTTTAATACTATGTCATTAGCAGAGCCGATATTCTCAGCTAGTCCACTAGCTTTGCATGGAATAATTAATACGCTAGTTTTGATGGGAGTACCAAAAATAAAACTATTCGGCTTTGATTTTTACATGGGTGATAAAATTTATTCCGAGAATTATCCTTCAGGACTCAAGCAAGAAAATGGTAAAGTCAATTATAAATATTTTCTATATGGTTTGGCTAGGCATGATATTTTATTTAACTTCTGTTTATTAAAGAAAATGATACAACAATATAATATAGAGACTGACGAGCACTTGGCTTATATTAGGGATATGTCCGCAGATACTTACTTGGATCTCTTCGAAAAAAAGTATGGAAAAAATGAATAAGAGTAGAATTCTTACAGCTACTCTTGTAAATGATACATCAGTTCTTAATCACTATGGTTGTAAATTAGTTGTAAAAAATATATTTAAAGTAACATCGAAATATTCTATTAATATAATACATACTGTATCGGTAGGAAAAAATTGGGAAAATGATACAGACAAGATTAATATACTAAGATCAGACTTGGTTCTTGTTAACGGTGAGGGTACTATACACCACTCAAAAAGAAGAGCACTTATACTTACAAAAGTCGCAACATTTTGCAAAGAACTTAAAAAACCTTGCTTTCTTATAAACTGTGTATACCAAGAAAATAATAACACTATAAATGAGCATGTCAGAAAGTTTATGAAAATATATGCAAGAGAATCATTAACTCAGCAGGAATTAGAGAAAATTGGCATAAAGTCAATAATAGTGCCAGATATGACTTTTTATGATCAGAGTCTTTTTAAAAGCAATAATAATACTTTATTTACTAAAGGTAAGATCTACTCGGGATCCACATACCTTTATATATCTAACTTAATGTATCTAAATAGTCAAAAAAAATACACAACATTTGTCACAATATCAAATAATAAAGACATCAAACCATTAAAAATGACAATTAAAAATATAGTAAAAAAATTAATAAGAATTCAGCCAATCGTTTTTAAAAAAATAAATCCTGTTTTTATAAAGAAAAGAATCTTGTTATTTAATGAAGGACGTTATAGCACCTCAAACCTAGAAACTCTTATAAGTTTAATAGGTCGTGATTTAAGGGAGTTGAAAACGCTTTGATGGAGCTTTATCGTTAAAGGCATTTGATCTGAGGAAGAGGTGTGTATGGCCACCGTACCAGTCGACTGCCGCTACTGTCAAAGTGCATCGATTTACAAACACGGCTATGCGCGTAGTGGTGAACCGCGTTACCGCTGCCGTGATTGCCAACGTAGTTTTCAACTTTACTATCATAATGTGGGCAACCGCGACGGTATTCCCGAAAAAATTGTTGAGATGGCGATCAATGGTTCAGGGGTTAGAGAT
>NZ_AQVE01000041.1 GCF_000371925.1 Thiolinea disciformis DSM 14473
AAAATTGTTGAGATGGCGATCAATGGTTCAGGGGTTAGAGATACGAGTCGTGTCCTAGGCGTGAGTATCACCACGGTGATTGCTCACTTAAAAAAAATTAAAACCCGCTCAAGTTAATCCTTTACCGATTCAAGCCTTAGCTGAACATCATGAGGTGACCTTAGTGTGTGAAATGGATGAACAGTGGTCGTTTGTCGGCCATAAAAAGCAGCCACGTTGGCTGTGGTACGCTTGGCAACCGCATTTGAAAGTGGCTTTGGCTTATGCGTTTGGACCGCGAGCCGATAGCACCTTGAAGCNACTCTTGGAACGGTTGACACCGTTCAAATTAGCCTTGTATTGCACCGATGATTGGGGCGCTTATGAGCGTTTATTGCCTGAGAATCAGCATTTAATCACTAAACGCTACACGCAACGTATTGAACGGCAAAACCTGAATTTGAGGATTTGGATTAAACGTCTAGCACGCAAGACGATCTGTTTTTCTAAGTCTATCGAGATTCATGACAAAGTCATAGGCACGTGCATTGAAAGACGCTTCTTCAACCCCTTTAAATCATGACCATCTATTTTTTGGTCAAAGTCTCACAGAGGGAACAATCCATCAATCGCTCATTTCTTTTATTCGTATGAACCTAACAAAAATAAGGTTAAATACTACATTGCACATTGAGCCGTTAAAAGGAACATCCATCTGCACAGATGTCCTTTTATAAGCACTTAGCAAACTTGATTAATCAGAATTGTTTAAACGCTGATTTGCCTGCGTAAATACCAAGACCACCCAATTGCTCAGAGATGCGTAGTAATTGGTTGTATTTCGCGATACGGTCAGAGCGCGATAATGAACCGGTTTTGATCTGCCCTGCACCTGTCGCAACCGCGATATCGGCAATGGTCGAATCTTCGGTTTCGCCTGAACGGTGAGACACCACAGCGGTATAACCTGCTTGATGAGCCATCTCAATCGCGGCTAAGGTTTCGGTTAATGTGCCAATTTGATTAACTTTAATCAGAATCGAATTCGCAATGCCTTTATCAATGCCTTCTTTTAAGATTTTGGTATTGGTTACGAATAAATCATCGCCAACTAATTGAACTTTGCCACCTAACACATCGGTTAAATGTTTCCAGCCTGCCCAATCACCTTCTGCCATTGCATCTTCAATACTTAAAATCGGATATTGGCGTACCCAATTGTGTAAGTATTCGGTAAAACCTTCGGCAGTGAAACTACGGTTTTCTGATTCTAAAACATATTGGCCATCTTTATAGAATTCAGAACTGGCAACGTCTAAACCCAACCAAATATCTTGACCAACTTTGAAACCCGCTTTATTAATCGCTTCGAGAATAACTTCAATGGCTTGCTCATTAGACGATAAGTCAGGGGCAAAACCACCCTCATCCCCCACCGCCGTATTCAAACCACGTTTTTTCAATACCGATTTCAAGCTATGAAATACTTCTGCACCATAACGAATGGCTTCTTCCATGCTTGGCGCGGTGACGGGCAGAATCATGAATTCTTGTAAATCCACGCTATTATCGGCGTGTGCACCACCATTGATGATATTCATCATCGGCACCGGCAATTTATACGTATCTGCCTGTTTAATATATTGATACAGAGGCAAGCTTTTTGCTTTCGCGCCTGCATGTGCAGCCGCCATGGAAACGGCTAATAAAGCATTTGCACCTAAGCGTGCTTTATTATCGGTGCCGTCTAAATCAATCATGATTTTATCAAGGCCCGCCTGATCATTTACATCGTGACCTTTCAACGCATTAGCAATTTCACCATTCACATTGGCAACGGCTTTTTGCACGCCCTTACCTAAATAACGTGAACCACCATCGCGTAATTCAATCGCTTCGCGTGAGCCTGTAGACGCCCCTGAAGGTACAGCAGCACGACCAACGACACCATTGGCTAAGGTAACATCTGCTTCAACCGTTGGATTACCACGTGAATCAATCACTTCACGTGCGTGAATAGCACTAATTTGTGACATGAGATTTTCCTATTTTCTACAAAAGTTGTTCAGCCAGTGGCTGTGCTTTGACCACACGATCCAGCGCCACCAAGGATTCTAATAAGCTTTCCATCCGATCCATCGGCCACGAATTCGGCCCATCACTCCATGCATTGGCAGGATCAGGATGTGACTCCATAAATAGACCTGCAATCCCCACCGCCACAGCCGCGCGTGCTAATACAGGCACATGCTTACGCTCACCGCCTGATACATTACCCTGTCCGCCTGGAAGCTGCACGGAGTGCGTGGCATCAAATACCACAGGGCAATTAGTGTCGCGCATAATGGCAAGGCTGCGCATATCCGAGACTAAGTTGTTGTAGCCAAAGGTATAGCCGCGTTCGCATACCATAATATGCTCATTCCCCACGGCACGGGCTTTTTCCACCACATTGCCCATATCCCACGGTGCGAGGAATTGACCTTTCTTAATATTTACCGGTTTACCTGCACGCGCTACGGCTTGAATAAAATTGGTTTGGCGACATAAAAACGCGGGCGTTTGTAACACATCCACCACGCTAGCGACTTCATCAAACGGCGTATCTTCATGTACATCGGTTAATACTGGCACGCCCACTTCACGTTTGACGCGTTCCAATATGCGTAAACCCATCTCCAAACCCACGCCGCGTTTGCTGGTGTGAGACGAACGATTGGCCTTGTCGAAGGACGATTTATAAATGAAGGGAATCCCTAGGCGTGTAGTGATTTCTTTCAGGGTTTGCGCGGTTTCTAACGCAAAGCCTTCCCCTTCAATCGAGCAAGGGCCCGAAATGAGAAAGAAGGGTTGATCTAAACCGACTTCAAATCCACATAATTGCATTATAAAACCCCTGTGTCTTTATGGCGTTTTTCGTGGTTTTGGCGCGCGGCACGAATGAAGCTACTGAATAAACGATGGCCTTGGCGTGGACGCGAGGTAAATTCAGGATGGAATTGGCAGCCTAAGAACCAAGGATGATCTTTTAGCTCTACCATTTCGACTAAGGATTTATCCGCTGACCAACCAGAAAAAACCAAACCGTGTTTTGCCAGAATATCATGGTAATTATTATTAAACTCATAACGATGCCGATGGCGCTCCATAATCTCTGCGGTACCATAAGTACTACGCGCTAAGCTACCCTCAACCAAGTGACACACCTGACCACCAAGGCGCATCGTGCCGCCCATATCAGAAGCCTCCGAACGACGTTCTACCGAGCCATCCTGATTTTGCCATTCCGTTATCAAACCGATGACGGGGTCAGGTGTATTGTGTATAAACTCAGTACTATTTGCTTGAGCAATGTCAGCACAATGCCGCGCAAACTCAATGACCGCCACTTGCATCCCTAAACAAATACCTAAGTAAGGTACTTTATTTTCGCGCGCATATTGCACGGCCTTAATTTTACCTTCCACACCACGTTTACCAAAACCGCCTGGAACAAGGATGGCGTCCGCCGACTTCACGGCCTGCATTTCAACGCTATCGTCGTCGCCTTCCAATTTCTCAGAATCAATATAGCGGATTGTGACTTTGGTATGGGTCTGAATCCCCGCGTGACGCAAGGCTTCATTCAGCGACTTGTAGGATTCGGTTAAATCCATGTATTTGCCAACCATGGCAATCGTCACTTCTGCCTCGGGAAACTCCATGGCACTGACAACATTTTTCCAATCGCTCAAATCTGCTTCTGGCAAATTGCTGAGACCAAATTTCTCGGCGACAATACGATCGAGTTTTTGCGCATGTAACCACAGCGGCATTTTGTAGATATTATCCACATCCACCGCAGAAATAACCGCCCGCTCTTCCACATTAGTGAATAGCGCAATTTTACGGCGTTCGTTTTCCGGCAAAGGTTTTTCACTGCGGCATAATAAAATATCGGGTTGGATCCCAATCGAGCGTAATTCTTTGACCGAGTGCTGAGTAGGTTTGGTTTTTAATTCACCTGCCGTAGCAATGTAAGGCAGCAAAGTGAGATGAATAAATAAGGTATTATTGCGCCCTTCTTCCACACCCATTTGGCGAATAGCCTCAAGAAAAGGCAAGGACTCAATATCGCCTACCGTGCCACCAATCTCCACCATGGCAATATCTGCATCACCCGCGCCAGCCTTGACGCTACGCTTAATTTCGTCGGTGATATGCGGAATGACTTGCACGGTAGCGCCCAAGTATTGTCCTTGACGCTCTTTACGAATCACGGTTTCGTAAATACGGCCAGTAGTAAAGTTGTTGTAGCGTGTCGCTTTAAAGCCCACAAAACGCTCGTAATGCCCTAAATCTAGGTCAGTCTCCGCACCATCTTCGGTGACGAATACTTCCCCATGTTGAAACGGACTCATCGTACCGGGGTCAACATTAATATAGGGATCGAGTTTCATCATGGTAACTTTAAGACCACGGGCTTCTAAAATCGCGCCCAATGAAGCGGCGGCGATGCCTTTTCCTAAGGAAGAAACGACACCACCAGTAATGAATATATATCGTGCCATAAGGGGGACTTGCACCTGCTAATTATTTGCAGCGCGCAATCCTAGCATAGTCCCTAGATTGGCTAAAGCTACCCCAGCATTTTTCATTTTTATCTTAAGGAAACTTTAACCCTATCGGACTCTTACTTATTGTGTTATCGCCAGACATACCCTACATTTTTAGAGCGGCTTACCCTTCATCATTCACTATCAACCAAGGAGAACTTCATGTCTAGCGAATCTTATCATGAGCCTGTTGAAGAGCTTTCTGCTGCTACCCGCGATATGCACCGTGCTATTGAGTCCTTGATGGAAGAATTAGAAGCGGTTGATTGGTATAACCAACGGGTGGATGCCTGTAAGGACAAAGAGCTTAAAGAGATTTTGGCGCACAATCGGGATGAAGAAAAAGAACATGCGGCCATGGTTTTAGAATGGATTCGCCGTAACGATCCTAAATTTGATGAATATTTAAAAGAATTTTTATTCAAAACCGGATCGATTTTACACGCAGAAGAAGAAGCGAAAGCTGAAAAACCTGCGAAAAAGCCAGCCACCAAGGCAACTAAAGCTAAATCCCCCTAATAGCCGAACCGTACCACCGCACTGAGAGGCATTCTTATGAGTTCAGAAGCCATTATTAAGCAATATTCGAATGGTGAAATCACTGTTATTTGGCAACCGGCTAAATGCAGCCATTCAACCTTATGCTTTCAACACCTACCCAGCGTTTTTGATCCACGAACCCGTCCTTGGGTGAATCCCCAAGGCGCTAGTACCGAAGCCATTATTGCGCAAATTAAGACCTGTCCTTCTGGGGCTTTGTCTTATCAAGACATGCGTAGCTCTGCTAGCACTGAAACGGCTACTAAACCTTCAGTCCTGATTGATGTAAGACCCAATGGGCCTTTATTAGTCCAAGGCTCCATCACCTTGAAAGCGAAAGATGGTAGCGAGACGGTGAAGGAAAAAGTAGCGCTGTGCCGTTGTGGAGCATCAGCTAATAAGCCATTTTGTGATGGCTCGCATGTCAAATTAGGCTTTCAGGATGCTTAACATTGCCTAAAATTAACGTAAGAAACGTTCAAATACTCTAACATTATCGACTTGCTTAGTGGATAAGTCAGCTAACTTAGGTTGGCTGACAAAATCTGAATCTCGCAGAATTATAGTAGGCACCCTAACCAAGTTGTTTACTTTAGCCCCGCGACACGTATGATCAGGCGTGTAATCACAACGCCCGTTTGCTAATTTACGGTACTTTTGTTGCACTAAATCGGCAACTATCGTACTACCTCCCGTACTGGACCCATAGCCAAAGCTGTATTCGCGTAATACCCACCGCCCACTCAG
Source organism: Thiolinea disciformis DSM 14473 (assembly GCF_000371925.1). GTDB lineage: Bacteria > Pseudomonadota > Gammaproteobacteria > Thiotrichales > Thiotrichaceae > Thiolinea > Thiolinea disciformis. The sequence goes on from NZ_AQVE01000041.1 coordinate 5,862, forward strand.
CCAGCGCAACTTGTAGCTATTTTGATAGTTTCGACTAGAAAAAGGATTGGTAGTATTATTACTAATATACAGTTCATTACCCGCCAGCAAACGCGCATCCACCCGCCACGCGTCACCATCACTATCACTCGGGTCAAAGCTACTATTGACTACACGTTGATAAGTCCCGTTGGGTTGGCTCATATAAATCGAGACTTGATGTTTGAACCATTCCGGACTCATACGTCGGTAGGCGACGACTACCCAGTCAGCCTGTTTATCTTGATTAAAATCTGCCGATAAAGCGGATTTGAGTTCCCAAACCCCCGAGGGTTGCAAGCTAGCGGGTAAATGACTACTCACCACTGCCTGTATGCTTGCAGGCGCTGCCAAAACTATCACACTAACTATCATTAATAGCGGTAATCGATAATACATAGTGATACTTCCTAGGCTAAAAACCATTTTGAAAACTCAACGCGCCGCGCATTAAACTCACCACCTAAATCAATCAAAGGCTGTAAAGTTCCATGCTGCATGGCAATACGCTTCATCGTAAAACTACGAATGGCGGTGGCTTGTAAATCAATGAGGCGCGTATTCAATGCGTTGGGATTAGCCAATAAGGTTTTGGCTGCTTTTAGCATGGGTAACACTTTCTCTTTTTGTTCAGGAGAGGGGGCTGGTAAAGTATTGGGAACCATGCGTTGACCGGTAGTAAATTCTTGAATCCGAACGTTCAACCACGACGATAATTGATTGTAGCCCACAGAATCGTAGTTCCTAAATTCGGCTAATGTCCAAGAACCATAATCATGCGCATAAGCATCATAGTCAAAATTAACCAAGCCTAAGGCTCTTGCACGCTCTGCTGGTGTGGTAGGAAGTTCATAACGAAGATCAGTTATTTCTAAATAATCTTCAGTTCCATCTACTTTAATCAGGCGATTATCAGAGCCAGTAACACCACCATAAAACACACTAGAATTGTTTGAGAAATTCAAGATATAGATGACACTATCATCCGCCATATTGCCACCAATGCGTAATGGATAAAGCCGAATACTTGGCAAAGGTAATGTTGGTGTCCTTTGCCGTAAAGTATTACCACTGATATCGCCTGATAATACCCCTGCAATAGAAATGGCATGTCCTGCACAAGTATCAATCTCATTATTCGTGATCGTTACATTCCGACACAAACCATCACTCATAAAAATACCTTGCAATGTTCCCAAGGGTGCGTAAACAGAACACCCTATCACTTGAGGACTTTCTAAAATACCACCGGCTAAAGGTTCTAATAACTTTTGAGGATTACCTTGTGCATCCATATCTTCATCAAAGCTTGGCGGTGGAATTAACTGAATAGCATCCCGATGTGCGATGTTATAATCTCGCATATCCTGAATGCTTAAACCTTCTAAACTACAATAATGGCTCCAAATGCGTACCGCATCGGTTTGATTACCTTGTAGCGTGATGGTTTGATTGGAAAATACATAAGAACCGCAGCCCGCTAAATAGGTATCCTGATCAATAGCCTGCCCCCAACCATTATGGCGCATCGCCTCAGCTATATCAGACCAAGAAATGCAAGTGGCACGACACGTTTCTAAATCCAGTATATGTAGATACTGATTGCGCTTTTCAGTAGGTGCGCTAAATAGTAAATTAGCGTTTTCTAAGGCTTGTAATTGATCTAGAGCCGATTCAATAATACTTCGAGCTTTTTGTTCTCGTTGCTGATAAGGATCGCTAGGATAATAGTTTGCTGAATTAGGGTCTAAGTACCGCTGCAATCGCTGTAATTCATCATTTGCCTGTTTAAGTTGACGTGTGTAATGCGCATAGAGCGTATGCGTTGTGATGTTTTCTGGCATAAAACCCTCCCCAATGCCCAATTAATACCATTTTGAAATAGCGCTAATAAATTATTAGACTATTTATCTATTTTTTGTTCCAATCAAATGTTTTTTTTGGAAACTAATGGGTGAGAATTAATAATGTGAGTGGAGTAATTCACATTCGATTAAGCATAATAAATGCAAAAAGGCAGGAAGTTTCCTGCCTTGTTAACTAGATAAAGCGTTTAGAGGCTATACGCACGCTCACCATGCGACACAGTATCCAAGCCCTCGCGCTCTTCATCGTGTGTGACTCGCAAGCCAATGGTTTTATCAATCAGGAAGAACAGCACAAAACTCACAATACCTGACCATACTACCGCTACGCCAACACCCCATAACTGGCTCACAATTTGTGCACTGCTATAGGCTGCCACGGTATCAGTGGTATAGTCGAATACCCCTGTGCCACCCAACGCTGGATTCACTAGGATGCCTGTACCAATCGCTCCCAAAATCCCCCCAATGCCATGTACGCCAAATACATCCAAGGAATCATCATAACCCAGTTTATGCTTTAGACCAGTCACACCCCAGAAGCACGCTACACCCGTCACTAGACCTAATACAATCGAACCCATGGGACCTGCAAAACCAGCCGCTGGTGTGACCGCGACCAAACCTGATACTGCACCAGAGGTGACACCTAATAGAGATGGTTTACCACGTAACATCCATTCAGCAAACATCCACGACAAACCGGCAGCAGCAGGTGCTACTACGGTATTCACCATCGCTAAGACCGTTGTGCCATTCGATTCCAAGTTAGAGCCAGCATTAAAGCCAAACCAACCGACCCAGAGCAAGGATGCCCCAATCATAGTCATTACTAGCGAATGTGGCGCCATGGAATCGCGACCATAACCGACACGTTTGCCCACCATGAGTGCGCCGACTAAAGCAGCCATGGCTGCATTAATGTGAACGACTGTACCGCCCGCAAAGTCTAATGCACCTTTACCGAATAAGAAGCCGGAAGGTCCTGTTGAAGCAGAAGGACCACCCCAGAACCACACCATATGTGCCATGGGCAGATACGATAAGGTGAACCAGAAAACGCAGAATACTAATAAAGCAGAGAATTTAATCCGCTCGGCAAAACCACCCACAATTAAGGAAACCGTAATCGCTGCAAAGGTAAGTTGGAATACCATAAATAACATTTCATGGATCACCACACCTTTACTAAAGCCCTCGACCGTCAAACTAGGGTCAACGCCCTTCAAGAATACTTTACTAAAACCCCCAATAAAGCTATTCAAACTGCCACCGTCAGTGAATGCGAGGCTGTAGCCATAGGTGACCCATAAAATGGCAATGACACAGAAAATGGTAAACACCTGTGCTAATACCGAGAGCATATTCTTAGCACGCACTAAACCACCATAGAACAAAGCCAAACCCGGCAAAGTCATTAAAATAACTAACAGGGTAGAAAGCAGCATCCACGTGGTATCACCTTTATCAGGTACTGGCGCATCTGCTGCAAACGCATTACCGACTAACAACAAAGTCGTTAGAAAAATCCCTAAATACTTAATCATAACTCTAGCCCCTTAAAGTGCAGCGCTGCCGTTTTCGCCGGTACGAATACGAATCACTTGTTCTAAGCTGGAAACGAAAATCTTGCCATCGCCAATCTTGCCGGTGTGCGCTGCTTTTGTAATCGCTTCAATCACCGCATCAACCTGCGCATCATCCACTGCTGCTTCAATCTTAATTTTTGGTAAGAAATCAACCACATACTCAGCACCCCGATAAAGCTCAGTATGCCCCTTTTGTCGTCCAAAACCCTTCACTTCGGTCGCCGTAATGCCCTTGATGCCAATATCCCCCAACGCATCACGCACATCGTCGAGCTTGAACGGCTTGATAATGGCTGTAATCATTTTCATGAATAAAAATCTCCCTAAAGCGACTAAAATTAAAAGTAATTGACGTGATCAGTGATACGCCTTGTTGGGAGTAACTTTGCAAGTGACGTGCCAATAGCCTAGAAACGAGCCAGTCCGTATTTTTTGATGGAAGAAATCGCGTTATTACTTAGGTTTTAGCTAGGCAACACTGAAGATTGCACCAATATAGTGCAAATTACAGAGTGGTGCACTATTAGACTTGCGCTAGGTAGAATCTGCACCAAAATAGCTATTTCGGTAAAACAACGGAATGATCACCTGCTTGAGAAACAGGCACATTCGGATCGAGATGATAATAATCGCCTGCTTCCGCCGCAAAAATATGAGCCGCAATAGTCAAACCTTGTGCTTCATCCAAAGAGCCAGCGGCAATCGAAATCCTATCACCGTATTCATCTTCAAAAAATAGACTTGAACCACAGTCCTGACAAAACCCTTGGCGCAAGCCGGATTGATAGCTATACCATTTCAAACCATCACGCTTGAGGTATTGGAAATAGCGTTTACGGGTTGCAGTTGCTGCCACGAAATGTCCACTAAAACGCCGACATTGCTCGCAGTGGCAAGCCACGATTTGACGCAAAGGGCCATGGATTTCATAGCGTACTGCCCCACAGATACAGCCACCGGTAATTATTTTAGGGTGCGTCATATTCTCTCCTCACTAAGCGCTACGTTTTCCTTTAGATTATACCTTCATCAGCAGTCTGAGGGATGAAACGATGAATTGGCTTGCACATTTACAGCTAGCAGATCTAGTGGGCGCTGATTTAGCAGCAAGCCTCTTACCCGATTTAGTCAATGTCACCACTTTGTCCCATCTAAGTGATCAACAAAAAATCGCTATTTAACTCCATCAAACTATCGACCGTTTCACAGATGCACATCCTATCGTTAAACGCAGCAAGACTTTAATTTCACCACCGTATCGGCGCTTTTCTGGCATCTTGGTGGATATCTTTTATGACTATTGCTTGAGTCAAACTTGGGAACACTATCACCTAATACCACTTGATCAGTTTATTGCCCAAAGCTATACGACTTTACTGCAAACCCTTTCCAGCACACCGGAAAAAGCCCATCGACCCTTAAGATATTTGGTAGAGCAAAATTGGTTAGGTGAATATCAGACATTACCAAACATTGAGCACAGCTTGCAAAGCGTTTCACAGCGCTTTAAAAGACCCACGCACTTAAGTCCGGCACTGATTGATTTACGTGAGCAAGAGGATAAATTTATCCAAGATTTTCAGCTATTTCACCCTGAATTAATCACCCATAGTAAGCAATCTTTGAAATACTAATACGCAGCTAAAACAAAAAGCCCTTATAAGTGATTACTTATAAGGGCTTTATAATTTGGAGAGCGAGGGATTCGAACCCACGTCCTTATCAGCAAAATCAATCATATAAGGCTATCCCATTACAAACTTGGTACATCAAGTTGATGTAGCTTAGGTTTAGTGTAGTTTATCAAAAGCCACTCATTCAAGTTTGAGCGCATAAAAAAATGCTTTAAACTTAAACAAGTGATTCACTTACCCCATTCCTATACTCATGCCCACGCACTTAGACATAGCTTTTGAACGCATTGAGACCTGCCGAAGAACACAAAGCCCTAGCTTGGATTTAACTAATCTTTTAATTAAAGAACTACCAGCCGCAGTTTTTGAACTAGTTTGGCTAGAAGAATTAAATTTTTCGATCCAAATGAAACGCTTTTATTGGTTGAGGGGGTTTATTCATGTCATTCCCAACGAAATTAAACAGTTAACGCAGTTAAAGCGCTTAATATTCAATAAGCAAAGCATCACCGATTTAAGCCCCTTGCAGGGCTTGAAGCAATTACAAGCGCTCCATTGCAGTTCCACTCGGATCACCGATCTAAGCCCCTTGCAGGGCTTGAACCAATTACAAGCGCTCGCTTGCAGTTCTACGCAGATCAGCGATTTAACACCCGTAGCCGGGCTGTCCCAATTACAATCGCTCG
>NZ_AQVE01000042.1 GCF_000371925.1 Thiolinea disciformis DSM 14473
AAGTCAGCTATGGAACTTAAGAAAGTATTTATTCCCAAAAAGGAAGAACAAACCGCCATCGGCAATTACTTCCAAACACTCGACACCCTCATCAAGCAACACCAACAACAACTCAGCAAACTCCACCACATCAAGCAAGCCTGCTTGAACAACATGTTTGTCTAGCAGGGAAAGCCGCACACATGAACACCTTTAAAACCGAAGCCGCCTTTGAACAAGCCTTTATTGAGGTGCTCACCCAAAAAGGCTGGGAACCCGAAATATTAAAACACCCCACCGAAGCCGCATTACTGCAAAACTGGGCGAATATCTTATTTGAAAATAACAAACAACAAGACCGCCTCAACAATGTACCGCTCAGCACGAGCGAAATGCAGCAGATTTTAGAGCAAATCAAAGCACTCAAAACTCCGCTCAAACTCAACGGTTTTATTAATGGCAAAACCGTCGCCATTAAACGCGACAACCCCGCCGATACCCTGCACTACGGCAAAGAAGTCAGCCTCAAAATCTACGACCGCCAAGAAATCGCCGCAGGACAAAGCCGCTACCAAATTGTGCAACAACCCCAATTTGAACGCGGCAGCCCTTTGCGTAATGACCGCCGTGGCGATGTATTGTTACTCATTAATGGCATGCCCGTGATTCATATTGAACTGAAACGCAGTGGTATTCCGGTCAGCCAAGCCATTAACCAAATTGAAAAATATAGCGCCGAAGGCATATTTAGTGGGCTGTTCTCACTCATTCAAATTTTTGTGGCGATGCAACCCGACGAAACCCAATACTTTGCCAACCCTGGCGTTGATGGCAAATTTAACCCCGACTACCAATTTCACTGGGCGGATTTTAATAACGAACCCGTTAACCACTGGAAAGCGATTGCCTCCACACTGTTATCCATTCCCATGGCACACCAACTGATTGGGTTTTATACGGTGGCGGATGATAGCGATGGCGTGCTGAAAGTCATGCGTAGTTATCAATATTACGCGGCCAATGCCATTTCCGATAAAGTGGCTAAAACCAATTGGCAACAACTGGGCAACTTTACCAATAATCCTGATCGCTTGGGCGGCTATGTGTGGCATACCACCGGTTCAGGCAAAACCATGACCAGCTTTAAATCCGCACAGCTCATTGCCCAGTCCAAAGATGCCGATAAAGTGATTTTCTTAATGGATCGCATTGAGTTGGGCACGCAGTCGTTAGCCGAATACAATAATTTTGCCAGTGATGATGAAACCATACAGGCGACCGAAAATACCGATGTCTTGGTAACTAAACTCAAAAGCAGCGCCCCTGCCGACACTTTAATCGTCAGTTCCATTCAGAAAATGAGCAATATTGATGAAGCCGTGGATGATAAAGGCACGGCCACCAATGCGGCGGATATTGATACCATTCGCGCCAAGCGTTTGGTGTTTATTATTGACGAAGCGCACCGCTCGACCTTTGGCGATATGCTCATTACCATTAAACGCACCTTTCCACGCGCCTTATTTTTTGGGTTTACAGGCACACCGATTCAAGACGAAAACGAAAAAAGCGGCAATACCACCAGCACCGTATTTGGCAACGAACTGCACCGCTATAGCATTGCTGATGGGATTCGTGATGGCAATGTACTAGGCTTTGACCCGTATAAAGTCACCACCTTTAAAGACAAAGACCTGCGCCAAGCCGTTGCCCTTGCGCAAGCCAAAGCCACATCGGTCGCCGATGCAATGGCAGACCCTGCCAAAAAGAAAAAATTTAATTATTTTATGCATGATGTGCCAATGGCAGGCTACCAAGATGCTATTGGCAAGTACGTTAAAGGCATTGAGGATTATATACCCAAAGAACAATACCTAACTAAAGATCACCAAGCCAAGGTGGTAGAAGATATTGTGGAAAATTGGGAGGTACTCAGCCAAGCAGGTAAATTTCATGCGCTGTTAGCCACCAATAGCATTGCCGAGGCTATTGATTATTACCGTCGCTTTAAAGCTGCTAAACCAGAACTGAAAATATCCGCACTGTTTGATCCTAATATTGACAATGATGGCTGTGGTGAACGTGGTGCTACCTTTAAGGCGGATGGTTTAGACGAAATCATGTGCGATTATAATGCGCGTTACGGACAAGACTTTGATTTTGCCAAACACGCGAAATTCAAAAAAGACCTTGCGGCACGCCTTGCCCATAAAAAACCGTATGAGCGTATCCACACCGAACCCGCTAAACAACTGGATTTATTAATTGTGGTGGATCAAATGCTCACGGGCTTTGATTCTAAATGGCTCAATACCTTGTATTTAGATAAGGTATTAAAATACCAGAATATTATTCAAGCCTTCTCGCGTACCAATCGCTTATTTGGCCCTGATAAACCGCACGGCACCATTCGTTATTACCGCTATCCGCATACTATGGAGCAGCATATTCATGCAGCGGTCAAGCTCTATTCAGGCGACCGACCGATTGGTTTATTTGTAGACCGTCTGGAAAGCAACCTGAAAGCCATGAATGAGTTGGTAACAGAGATTAGCGAACTATTTATTCGTGCGGGTGTGCCTAATTTTGAAAAATTACCCGATGATATAGACGCCTGCGCAAAATTTGCCAAATTATTTAACACCTTTAATCAGCACTTAGAAGCCGCCAAAGTGCAAGGCTTTCATTGGCGTCAGCTCAGCTATCCTTGTGCTGAAGATCATACGCGAGAAATCACTCTGAACATCGAAGAGCAAACCTATCTAAGCCTTGTGCTACGTTACAAAGAGTTGGCTGGACGAAGCGAAGGAGGTGGCGATAGTGGTGGCGACATACCTTTTGATATTAGCGGTTATCTTACTGAAATTGATACGGGCAAAATCGATGCGGATTATATGAATAGCCGTTTTGAAAAATATTTAAAAGAACTGCATCAACACCAAGATCAAACCAGCATTGAACTGACCCTAAACGAGCTGCATAAATCATTTGCATCACTTACCCAAGTCGAACAAAAGTACGCTAGGTTATTCCTACACGATCTACAGCGTGGCGATGCACAATTGAGCGAAGGCTATACGTTTAGAGATTATATTAACACCTACCAACATAATGCCGAAAACGCACAATTAAATGCCGTCGTCAACGCACTGGGTTTAGATAAGGATAGGCTGTTGGCATTAATTGCTGACCATGTGAACGAGCACAACCTGAATAATTTTGGTCGCTTCGACGCACTCAAAGAAAGCGTGGATAAAACCAAAGCCAAAGCCTATTTTGAAAAGCAGGACGGTGTCGTATTAGCACCATTTAAACTTAATATACGTATTGATCAATTTTTAAAGCAGTTTATTTTCGCACAAGCGGATGAGTTTGCGGATGTGGATACCGTGCTTTGAAAGTGTTTTGTCGCTTGTTGGAGGGGGTGGATAGTTTAAGAATCTATCCTCACCCACTCTACCCGCTCCCCATCCGCAATCACCAACCACGCACTAAGCTTTGCTAAAGCAGCAATATTCGGTAACTGTAAGTAACCCTTAACTTGCTCAATGCCTTCCTGCTTTTTCTGCGCCCAACTCTTTTCCCCCTCACTTTTCTTACTGTGTTTCAACTCAATCAAATGCTGATAATTCACCTTAAACGGACTGCGTTCTAGCAATAAAATATCAGGATAACGGCGATTCATTTCCCGCTCGCTATGAATAAAATAAGCAGAGGATTGATATAAGAGTGTGAGTAAGATGGTTTTAATATGCTGCTCATCCATCCAAATCGAATCACGGTTAGAGAGTAGTTTTAGTACCTGTTCCAGTTCGGCCATTAACGGCTGAATATTATTATCTAAAGCCAATGTCTCTACCGCTAGCAAAATAGCACGGTCGGAAATTGTAATGTGATTACGCCGTTCTACTTCCACTTTGAAGTATTGGAAATACAACTCACGCATGACGTGATTAGGAATCGTGAACACCTCACCTGCTAAGCGTTCATCCGCAAGTGAGATAAAGCCCATATAGGCAAGCAAACTGACAAAATCATCACGAGTAAAACCCTTATCAAAATCGAATTTTTCTACTTGTCGTGCAATCACTTCACCTTGATTAAGTAGCTCATCCAATACCGTATAATTGGCATCTCTGTCCCCAATACTAAACATCGCCATAATCTTGCCATAATCGGAGGCAATATTAATATCCAACATGCGCTTGGGATAAACACAGCGTTTGTAATCAAAGCGATCTACAAAATACAGCACCATATCAGAGTTATAGATCGTTTCACGAGCATCTAAATGGAAGCGATAACCGTTATACCAGCGGCGCACATCGTCATATAGGGTGTTTTGATCTAATGTAGGACAAGTGTTTGCAATACTACTCAGTAGACCTTCAACTTCTACTCTATTAAAACCAATCGCCTCATTAAAAGCTTCTGTCAGCGATAAATTCTTACCAATATTAAAGCCACTGGTCATGCTATCTAACATGATTGGCGTGACGCCTGTAATAAACAAGCGATCTATAATGCCGCGCTGCGTGCCTGTTTTAATAGTTTCGTAGAAACTACGGACAAAACCGCCTTTGCCGACAATGCTTTGAAATAGGCTTAAGTCATTACCCAATAAACTATTAGCAAAATGGTCATATTCGTCGATCAACAATAGAATTTTCTGGCCTTCGATGATACGGAGGAAAGCTTCCATTTTTTCATGGGGCGATTGTACTTGTGCAATGCTGGCTAATGTATGCGAGGGATAATGATAACGTTCTAAAAAGCGTTCTAAGGCTAATTGGATTTTGGTAGAGAAAGCACGATAAATATCCGCCTCACTGCTGGTGGCAATCCCACTAAATTCCATAAACAGAATCGGATAGCTATTCTTTAAGGGTGTAGGATGCTGTCCAATGTGTAAATCGGCAAACAAAGTCTCAAAGTCATCCGTATACTGGGTATCGTAATAATGCTCCAGCATAGAAAGAAACAGGCTTTTTCCAAAGCGGCGCGGGCGCAAGAGAATAGTATGCTTACCTGCTTCTTCCATCGCTGCGATATAAGCAGTTTTATCAATGTAATGATAACCTTGAGTGATCAAGTCTTTGAAATTGCTCACACCATAGGGGATTTTTAGCAGCATATTCGGTTCAATTTGTTTAGGCATCCAGAACCTTAAGTATATCAGTTGATGGGTTTAGTGACTGGCAAAATCAAGGGGGTTGCCTAACATACATTCTTGCAATAATAAACTTAACAACTAGTTGTGCATTGCTCTGCATAGATACTGTATTAGTAACCTAACTCCACCCCACTCTCACACCCCAAGGCACATCACTGTTACCCTTCACCAACCACAATACTGAATAACTCGGTGCAGTATTCGGAAATATTCCCTGTGCATCGGTGAAGTAAATCAACACATCAGGCACACGATCTTGTTGATTAATCCAATCAAACACAGGGCGAAAATCCGTAGTTCCGCCGCCTTGTAATTCAGCGGATAAAGTAATGTCTTCCCACGGTTGAAAGGTTTTGGGGAAGCCTTGAATAATGTCGGCATCACAGGCAATTAATGTAATCTCAGCGCGGATTTGTCCCTTAATGGCATTTATTTCGGACAGGTATTCGTGCAATTCTTTATCACTCACTGAACCACTCACATCTAATGCCACCACCGCGTGCAGTTGCTGGCTTTTCAGGCTAGGGAATATTGCAGGGTTGCCGCGTCGAGTTGAGGGTCGGGTATAGCTATAATCATCCCGCGCCAAACCGGTTAAATAATGCGCCAGCACACTACGCCACGGCAAACGCGGACGTAATAATTCCTGTACTAAGCGCTTCATCACACCACTTAGCTTGCCTGCTTGCTCGGCTTGCTGGGCTGCACCTGCGGCACGTTGTTGCCATTGCACTGCTAAATCTTCTGCTTCGTTTTGTTGTAAAGGCGGCGGTGGCGGAGTGCCGCCTTGCGCTTCTGGATCAAATTCAGGTTTGGTGCTGGGAGAAGTCTTGGCAGATTGCGGTTGTGGGTCTGAACGCTCGGAGGATTCACCGTCACCGTCGGTAGGATTAGCATTTTGCTGATTAAGCGGATTATGTTCCTGATCCTGCCCGCCCTGTTTGGGAGTATCCTCCTTGTCGTATAAATGCTGATCCAGCGTTTCTGACAGATCATTGTCATCAATACAAGGATAAATCTCCTCCGCCGTCATACCTTTAAATTCACGCATCACCATCACGCTGGGCGGTGGTTTCAAACCTTCCTCCATCAAGATCGGGTTAATCGCATAATCACAGGCTAAATCCCAACGATGTTTCACTCGATGCTGACGACGTGCAAAATGCCCCAAAGCACAATGCAAAGCCTCATGTGCCATCACGAACTGCAATTCCTCAGGGCGCAATTCGGCAATATAATCAGGGTTATAATAGAACTTACGTGCATCCGTACCTGTGGTGGCACACCATGCGGGATCAGCGGGTTGTAAAGGTAAACGTAATACCAACGCCCCCAAAAACGGACGATCAAGGATGAGGCGCGTGCGAACTGCGACTAATTTATCGTTAATTTCTTGTGGAGAAAGCAAGTTCTCAGTCATACAGCATTACATCGCCAATCGATTCCGCCCATTGCGCAAATTCAGGCGCAGCAAAAATCTGGTCACCGACAGCCCGCAACATATCGGATACCAACATCACGCCCATTTCACGCAAGGGCAAAGCTTGTGCATAGTTGAGAATATGACCATAAACTTGCAGCGCCTCTGGGGTATTTTTGGCACGAATCGCCCGCCCAACCAGTGCCGAGGCCAACGCATATTGTAAATCGACTTCTTTGGGGGATTTGACTGTTTCACCACGTAAAATCGCATCCAAATCAGGCATGTGCTCAAGGTGATCGATAAAGGCTTTTAGCTCTATGCCTGCCCCCTGCCCTACACAGGCTTGCAGTGTGGCTAATAATAGTTGGGGGGATTGATCAAATTTTTGTAAGGCACGATGGGCAAACTCCCATGAACGTGGGGTAGGGAAAGCGACAGGATTATGTGCTGCATCAAACTTGAATAATAATTCGGGGCGGAAACGTAAAAAACCGATAATGCGTTCATCCATGCCATGCTGATACGCCCACGCCACCCAATCATCCAAATGGATGTCCACCTCAAAATGTGAGAAACGATTCGCCAAAGGTGCAGGCATGGTATAGGTCACACCACGATCCCCTTGTCGATTACCCGCCGCAAAAATCGCCCAACCGTCAGGCACAACATACTCACCTAAACGGCGATCCAAAATCAATTGATAAGCTGCCGCCGACACACTGGGCACAGCAGAGGTAATTTCATCCAAGAATAAAATGCCTTGTGCGCCGTGGCGCTTGTCATTCGGCAACATCGCGGGAATCGCCCATTCCACCACATTGCCCTCACGAAACGGAATACCGCGCAAATCGCTGGGTTCAATCTGCGATAAACGTATATCCAGCACAGGCACTTGATGGCGCTGCCCGACTTGTGCCACCAGTTGCGACTTGCCTACCCCAGGCGCACCCCAAAGCATCACGGGCGTGTGGCTACCGTGTAGCGTGGCTGCAAACTCTTTATCCAAGACAGCACTCAATAAAGCAGGGCGCATGAGCAATCCTTAGCAAACTGATAAAGTATCTATTGTAATGGGTATACGTGAAGGTTTTTAGACTGTCTTTTGGGGGTAGATATGTCAGTTTGGCAAAGACTGAATGATCGTCTGCATCGGAATAAATAAAGTCAAAGGCTTACTGGTATAAGGACCGAAACCATATTTTTCATAAAATTGTTTAGCTTTATCATGTTTGGCATCGACCACAACACCCACTACACCGATGTCTGAAGCAATACGTGCACAACGCGTTAAAGCATTGACTAATAACGCTTCCCCAATACGCTGACCTTGAAGAGTTTGATCTACTGCCAAGCGGCTAAGCCTTGCTACAGGTACAGGATAATGAGGCGGTAATTTCTTACGTGTAGCGTTTGGCAATTCTTCCAACTGTGCTTCTGCCATGCTCAAACTGTAAAAACCCGCAATGCGTTCCTCTTTTACCGCCACAAAAGTACGACTGACATTCTTACGAGTATGCTGTCCCGCTAATTGCTGCAAATAATGATTGAGCAACGGCTCACCACAATCGAAGCCCTCACGCATCAACTCATGATTGAATGGAATAATGCGCATGTTTAATCCAATAAGTGTTGATGACGCTGCATGGCATTTTTTAAGGCTGTATTAGGCTTTGGTGGATGGTCTAACAAATCCATAAATCGATCCCATTCAGCGTGATTCAAACTAATACGATTCGCGTCCAGCAACACTTGCTCGGCTGCCTTACGAGCAGCAGTCAATAGAAAATCGGTCAAAGACACATTCGATAAAGCCGCTGCTGAAGTGAGCATTTTCTTCAATTCAGGTGGCGTGCGTAGACTGATGCGATCCTCTTTTAAGCTAAGGTTTGGCATGATGATAACCCTCTGTTAACTTTGAAAAGTTTAGCACAAACGTGCGATTTCGTACATCCAATGTGAGTACAATAATGATTCCTTATGCTGAGGAATTGTTTAGTTTTCCTGTATCCGATGCAAGGATGACTACTATGCAATTGTAATTACAGCATCGGTATCTATCCCTTCTAATAGCCGTCCGTCAGGGCAAGTCACATTGACTAGCAAAAAGACACCATTAATCTTGTGTGCTGTTGTTGCGTTGCAACATTTTTTATATATTTTCATGAACCAAACATATTTTTGTTGCGACGCAGAATTATAAAAACTCCGTACACTCACACAAGGTTAGGTTAGTTATGAAAAACTATGTTGTTTTAGGTCGTTTATGGAAGCACGCGATTGAATTCAAGACCGAATCCAGCGCGGATCGTTATATTGATCAATTACAGGGCGTTGAATACGAAAAATGCTCTGCTGAAGAAATCGCTGCACGTTTTGCTGGTTTCAAGCAAAAACAATCTAACTTCAATGACAATCGCAATGATATTCGTAGCATGATCACTGTGTTCGAATACCAAGATAAAGCGGTGGCTTGATATGGGAGGAGGAGAGCATATCACTTTACACTTAAGCCGCTGGATGCTGTTAGCAGGCGGCCTTTAAAAACGCTGTACTTCATCACTACTTACACACATACACTAGAGTCTTATCCAAGACACTTATAATCTCACCTCACCCTTGGCGGTTTTCAAATAAGCTTCTACTTTGGCTTGGTCACTTTCCATCACTGCTATCTCAACATCCATCTGTAGACTTGCCAATAAGCGTTTAATACGGTTTGGTTCGGGATGGTGCAGCACTAAAGCATTTAGTGATACACCAAGATCTTGTAAGTGCTGTGCGGGATGTATATCCGTTTGCCATTAAATTAAAGCGGGTGCGACCCCGTCTAAAGCTAAAGAACCATCGTCGGGTATTGCCATCAGCCATTGTATATGGGCACGACTGACCGTAATGACCTGCCCCAAATCCTCACTAGCTTGTGCTAGGGTTTGGTGAATAGTCGTCGTGCGAACAACCCATGTACGTAACTGCGCTTGATCTTTTGGACTTAATCTATCTAAACCAAACCAACGCGACCGTTTCGGCGTAGGTGCTTGCGGATTCGGGGCAATCACTTCTAAAAATAGATCAGCACCTAAACGCACTAATAAATTATGTGTCCCCATTAAGCTATGCTCACCGCCGATTTGTGGGGTAATTCCTAATTTTTCTTGAATATACTGCGCGCCTAATACCAATGATGGTGTAGTGATTATCAGATGATCTAGCTGTACCATATTTCTACCCACTTCAAAAAAACCGATTTGCTTTTACCATCCACACCTTATTCAGGCTATGCTACGGATGTTCACGATACCAGATGGTTTCAGTACTTTAGGATCTTCCCATGCTGCAAAAACGCCACTTCATCTCTTTTATAAATATAGGGTTATGCTTTTTGCTATCGCTAGGCTTGAGTGCTTGTGGCGGTGGAGATGACTCCAGTACTAATGAACCCGTACCGAACTATCAAATCGAATACCTCAAAACACTGACGCGGGATGAAATTAGTAAGGCTTTCGATAGTCAACAACTCCAAATTCCCACAGCAGCTTTACAATACGACGTAAAACTGTATCGTATTAGCTATACCACCCTTAATAATCAGGGTGCTGATGTGACTGCATCTGGTTTATTAGCAGTACCACAAAAAGCAGCCGTACTGGCTAGCACCTTGCTTAGCTTTCAACACGCCACGATCTTTTATAATAGCGAAGCCCCCAGCAATGATTTAACAGGCCATGCGCCACCGATTGTGATTGCCTCACTCGGCTATATGACACTTGCCGCTGATTATGTGGGGTATGGCGTTTCGGCTGGTCACCCGCACCCTTATTTAATGCTCAAACCATCAGCACAAGCCGTGCATGACTTGATTAAGGTGGGCTACGACTGGCTAAAAAAACAAAATATTACCCTGAATAACAAACTTGCCTTAACAGGTTATTCTGAGGGTGGCTATGTCACCATGGCAGCACATCAAGCCCTAGAGCAAGAACCCATTACCGGTTTAACTTTAGTAGCTAGTCTTCCAGCTGCGGGGCCTTATCATTTATCAGCCACCTTAGATTTTTTCCTCGACTCCCTCAATCCCTTCAGTAAGGTTGACACGGCAGGCGCGCGCAATTTACCTGATGGTGTTTCCGAATGGCTCACTAAGCTGTTAATGGGGCAATTAATCCCTGATGATTCGGATGTCGTGTTTGATAATACGGTAATTTATAACTATATCGACGCAGGTGTCAGCGGCGTAGAAGCCTATAATGTATATGACTGGAAAGCGCTCAAGCCCGTGTATTTGTTCCACGGGCGTGAAGATGAAACTGTCCCGTTTTTGAATGCCACCGATGCCCTTACAGCAATGACGGCAAAAGGTTCTACCCAAGTCACCCTACGTGAATGCAGCGCCTCACCATCTACGCATAAAGGTTGTGTGCCTGAATACGGCGCATTTGTGTACAACACCTTGTTGAATTTAGGGTTGAATTAAGCAGTACGGTTTGCCAAGCGTTTAAAATAATCATGCTTGACAAGCTTCAATCAATCCCCTACTTCGTCCACTTTCTCAGTTGGCCTACTCTGCTGCTCTTGCCAGCGCCGCAAGGCTTCATAATAAATATCCCAGATACAAGGATCACAACCACTACCACAGCATTCGTGCGGTTCGGGCGGGGTTGGGGCTTGGTTCATGATTCGCTCCGTTATCGTTAAGTGGGTTTCATTTTAACCTAAACGAGCTAGCTTATCCCAAGTGCAAGCTTTATCTTTACACTTCTGACATCGATATGGAAAAAGTAAAATGTACATCACTACTTTATCAAGTATAGTAAATCCCTAATTAAGAGCTACAAATGACTTGATCGATAGCCTCCAGCAAGGATAGACCGTGTTGACAGCGTAATAACACCTTTTGTTTCAAGGTTGCCCACACCTTTTCAATAGGATTGAGTTGAGGGGAATACGGGGGTAGATACATCAACACCTGACCATACTGCTGAGCAATGGCTGGAATACGTCCTCCTCGATGAAAGGAAGCATTATCGAGAATGAGATAATGGGTTTTACCTTGCAAGGACTGGCACAAGCGTTCTAACC
>NZ_AQVE01000043.1 GCF_000371925.1 Thiolinea disciformis DSM 14473
AGGACACGACTTGTATCTCTAACCCCTGAACCATTGATCGCCATCTCAACAATTTTTTCGGGAATACCGTCGCGGTTGCCCACATTATGATAGTAAAGTTGAAAACTACGTTGGCAATCACGGCAGCGGTAACGCGGTTCACCACTACGCGCATAGCCGTGTTTGTAAATCGATGCACTTTGACAGTAGCGGCAGTCGACTGGTACGGTGGCCATACACACCTCTTCCTCAGATCAAATGCCTTTAACGATAAAGCTCCATCAAAGCGTTTTCAACTCCCTTAAATCACGACCGTTTTGATACAAATCTATTTGCTGGCCTTCGTGATGAGAAATGCCAAGCACACGATATATCAGATAATGCGAAACATCATCAGCAAGCATTTCCTCCGTTCTTGCATCAATCGCCGCAAGTAAACGACTTGAATAGTCTTGAGCCAATTCTTTTATTGCTTGCTGAATTGTCATAAATTTCTCTTCCAATACTGCTGTGTATGTTGTGAAGGGTCTAACAGTTTATTAGGCGGCGTTCTGGAATATCAGGATAGGAAGCCTGCGATCAATTGGTGAGCACACGCCGCCTATTTGGTTCGTCGATAATTCTGCATAGTCGGGAATTATCAGAAATCATGTTCCCAAAATTCACAGTTAATGTTAATGGATAAGAAGCATCCACGGTTTCATGTGCTGCCAAAGATAACCAATCAGGTTTCAATGATCTTAATATCAACAAATCGCGTTCACAGCAAATTTCAACTTTAGAGGCATTTTTAAAGGCTAAATCAGGCAGAATAGTTTATCACATGATTTTTGCCCCCAGTGAAAATAGCTATGATAAGCACGAAGATAGCTTCCCTATGCAGACAGTAGGTTTAGCATAGGTGAGGCATATACAAAATTCTACCTAGTTCTCATACCCCAACACAGGCGCCAACCACTTTTCCGCCTCTGCCACACTCATGCTCTTACGTGCCGCAAAATCCTCGACCTGATCACGTGCCACGCGCCCAATGCCGAAATAGCGCGACTCAGGATGGCTGAAATACCAACCCGAAACCGAGGCAGCAGGGTACATGGCGTAGGATTCAGTGATAATCATGCCCGTGTGTTTTTCCACCTCCAAGAATTGCCACAGCGTGCCTTTTTCGGTGTGATCAGGGCATGCAGGATAACCAGGGGCAGGGCGGATGCCTTGATATTTTTCTGCAATCAAATCATCATTTTCCAAGACTTCGTGTGTCGCATACGCCCAGAGTTCTTTGCGCACACGCTCATGAATGCGCTCGGCTAAAGCTTCGGCTAAACGATCACACAAGGCTTCTAGCATGATTGCACTGTAATCATCATTGGCGGCGCGGAAGGCTTGTAAGTGTGACTCAATGCCAAAGCCCGCACTTACTGCAAATGCACCCAACCAATCGGCTTTGCCTGAGCTTTTCGGGGCAATGAAATCGCTTAAACAATAGTTCGGTTGTTGCCCATTGCGATCCATCTGCATACGCAAGTGGTGTAAAGTGGTTTGCGCTTGGGTGCGTGCGGCATCTTGATACAATTCAATATCATCGCCCACGCTATTGGCAGGGAAGAAACCCACAATAGCCTTGGCTTTAATCCAGCGTTCGCTCACCAGTTTGTGCAACATGCTTTCCGCATCGGCGAATAACTTTTTCGCCTCCACACCTACCACTTCATCACTTAAAATATCAGGGAAACGTCCCGCCAATTCCCAACTACGGAAGAACGGCGTCCAGTCGATACGCTCCACTAATTCAGTCAGTGGATAATCGGCAAAATTGAGAATCACGCCTGTACCACTGTGAATCAGTTCGGCATCATCAGGAATGATTTGCGCAGCCTTTTGTGCATTACGTTCGGCTTGCAGCTTGTGCGCAATACAACAGTATTCTTTCTGACCTGATGTGGCTGCGGCTTCAATCAACTTCGGCTTAGGTGGTACATAAGTTGTCCAATCCGCTTTAAAGCTATTCGCACGCGCATCGGCAATGGCAATCAATTTACGCTCGGTTTGATTGGCGGCACGTTTGACGCGCACTTGCTCATATTCATCACGAATGCTTTGTACATAGGCTGGCTTTTGTTCTTTCGACAATAAGCTACTGGCGACACCCACCGCGCGCGAAGCATCTGGCACATACACCACGATATCATTTTGATACTGCGGCTCGATCTTTACCGCTGTATGAATTTTGGACGTGGTCGCGCCACCAATTAATAAAGGAATATGGAAATCTTGACGCTGCATTTCTTTGGCAACATGCACCATTTCATCCAAGGAAGGCGTGATCAGACCTGATAAACCAATAATATCTACGTTCTGTTCGCGTGCGACTTGTAGGATTTTTTCGGCGGATACCATCACGCCTAAGTCGATCACCTCATAGTTATTACATTGCAGCACCACGCCGACAATGTTTTTACCAATATCATGTACGTCACCTTTTACGGTTGCCATCAGGATTTTGCCATTGGCTTGTACATCCGCGCCTTCTTTCTCAGCCGCCATAAACGGATCGAGATAAGCCACGGCTTTTTTCATCACGCGCGCGGATTTAACCACTTGGGGCAGGAACATTTTACCTGCACCGAATAAGTCGCCGACCACATTCATGCCATCCATCAGCGGGCCTTCGATTACTAATAGCGGGCGACCTAATTTAACCCGCGCTTCTTCGGTATCTTGATCCACATAAGCATCAATCCCTTTGACCAAGGCATGTTCCAGACGTTTTTCCACCGCCCATGAACGCCACTCTAAATCTTCTTTTTTCTCTTCCGCCTTGCCATCGCCTTTGTATTTCGGAGCGATTTCTAATAAGCGTTCAGTTGCGCCCGCATCCCTATTGAGAATCACATCTTCGACCGCATCGCGTAATTCTTTAGGAATATCGTCGTACACTTCCATTTGCGAAGCATTGACAATGCCCATGTCCATACCCGCTTGAATCGCGTGATAGAGGAACACGCTATGAATCGCTTCGCGCACTGGATTATTGCCACGGAAGGAGAACGACACATTCGATACCCCGCCCGATACGTGCGCATGGGGGAGGTTTTGACGTATCCAGCGCGTGGCTTCAATGAAATCCACTGCGTAGTTATTGTGTTCTTCAATCCCTGTTGCCACTGCAAAGATATTGGGGTCGAAGATAATATCTTCGGGTGGGAAACCGACTTGCTCGGTCAATATCTTATAGGCACGACTACAAATTTCGATTTTGCGTTGTTTAGTATCCGCCTGACCTTGTTCGTCAAAGGCCATGACAATTACTGCCGCACCGTAGCGCCGTACTAATTTGGCTTGTTGAATGAATTTGTCTTCGCCTTCTTTCATCGAGATTGAGTTGACGATGCCCTTGCCTTGAATGCACTTTAGACCTGCTTCGATGACTTCCCATTTGGACGAGTCGACCATCACGGGCACACGCGCAATATCAGGCTCGGAGGCAATCAAATTCAGGAAGCGGTTCATTTCTTTTTCCGCATCCAACAAGCCTTCGTCCATATTCACGTCAATGACTTGTGCACCACCTTCGACTTGTTCGAGTGCTACCGCTAAGGCTTCGGTATATTGACCTTCTTTGATTAAACGCTTGAATTTGGCAGAGCCTGTGACATTGGTACGTTCACCCACATTCACGAATAAGCTGTCTTTGCCCACATTGAAAGGCTCTAAACCAGACAGGCGTAATTCCGCATTCAAGGTTGGAAGTTGACGTGGCGCAATACCGTGTACTGCGTCGGCAATAGCTTTAATGTGTGCAGGCGACGAACCGCAGCAGCCACCGACAATATTCACAAAACCGTGTTCCGCCCATTCCTTAATTAAGGCAGCCATTTCCGCAGGCGTCATGTCATAAGCGCCCATCTCATTCGGCAAACCCGCATTGGGATGGGCTGATACAAAGGTAGCAGAAATGCGCGCCATTTCTTCCACATATTGACGTAATTTGTCAGGTCCTAACGCACAGTTCAGACCAAAGCTCAGGGCATCGGCATGTGCTAAGGAATTATAAAAAGCTTCGGTAGTTTGCCCCGTTAAAGTACGCCCTGATTCATCGGTGATCGTGCCAGAAATCATGATTGGTAATGTAATACCATCTTCCTCAAACACTTGCTTGACCGCAAAGACAGCAGCTTTAGCATTCAGGGTATCGAAGATGGTCTCAATCAGAATCATATCCGCGCCACCTGCGATTAAACCACGTGTCGATTCCTTGTAGTTCTCCACCAATTCATCGAAGGTGATATTACGGAAGCCCGGATCATTCACATCGGGTGAAATCGAACAAGTGCGTGAGGTCGGGCCTAGTACACCGGCCACATAACGTGGTTTATCTGCTGTGCTGTATTCCTGTGCTACAGATTTAGCTAATTGCGCGGCGGCTACGTTGATTTCATACGCATAGTCCTGCATATCGTAATCGTGCATAGACACGCGTGTGGCATTGAAGGTACAGGTTTCCAGAATATCTGCCCCTGCGGCGAGATATTGCCCGTGAATCTCACGAATCACTTCAGGTTTGGTCAGCACCAATAAGTCATTATTGCCTTTGACTTCTTTCTGCCAATCCTTAAAACGCACCCCGCGATAATCCGCTTCTTGTAATTGATAACGTTGAATCATCGTGCCCATCGCACCATCCAGAATCAGAATGCGTTGGGTGAGGGCGGTTTGCAGTGGCGTAGACATGGGCAGAATCCAGAGTACAAAACCGGATATTGTTGCTGCACTGCGCCATTAAAGCAATTTCAAGTTTTTCAAGGAAATGTTGAATAAAATTGGATAAATTAGTTGAGTTTAGGAAAAAGGATTGAGCAGTTTTACGCCTGTATGCTGAAAGTCAGCCACATTGCGTGTAACCAAGGTTAAATCATAAATTAGCGCTGTTGCCGCAATTAGTTTATCCAATTCGTGTTCTGGATTAGGCACTTGTAGCTTTCCCCAAATTTGTGTTGCATCAGCATCAATAGCCAGAATATGGTCTTGATAATTTTGTACAATCGTTTGAAACCATTGTTCTAATTGCTCAGCTTGAATCAGGTCGTTGCGATGGCGAATGCGCTCAATTCCACGCCTTAGCTCGCCAATCGTAATAACGGATAAATACACAGATTCATTAGTTACACCAAGAACCCGAAAGAATGCTTGCACACCAACATTAGCCCGTTCGCCTTTGCGAATTTCACTAATGACATTGGTATCAATTAAATACATCATCTGACCGCGAAGAGGTTTGAGCACGAGCGAAGTCAGCATCCAGCCCCACATTTGGCATAGTGTTTAATAGCTCAGCAAGAGAGCGTTTTTTTAAAGCACCCAATACCTCACGCAGAATTATACGGTGTTCCATTTCTGCACTACGTCCATGACGTGCCGCTCGCTGTTTGAGCGCATCAATGATCTCAGGTTCAAGATTACGGACAATAAGGTTAGCCATAGCAAGCTCCTATTTGATAGCAGTGCTATCATTTTAGGTGAGTTTTGCTTGTATGGCTAGCTATGTACTTGAATGAGGATTTTAGAGCGAGGATTTAGCTGTTTGTTGTAGTTCGGCGAGTTCATGATCGCGACGATGATAGCCTGTTTCTTTTATAAGATCTGCTGCTTTTTCAAGATGTTGCTCTAAAGTTAAGACTCCACCACACTCGCCATTGTCGAAGGGTAAAATGCGTTGTTCTCGAGTTGGGGTAGCTTCGGGGTATTGGTGAGCATCAGCTTCTACAGCAAGAATGAGGCGTGCCATTTCGAGGTGATAGTCAGTGAGATGGAGGCGCATTTTACTAAGCTGCGCTATTTCATATATTTCTTGAAGCTTCAAGTTAGCTGATGTGTATTGCTGCTCTTTAATTTTAAATTGTGAATATACAAAATAATATTTAATCATGTGGTGTGGATTATTTAAGTAGTCCAGTGATACTTCTAGTTTCTTTAACCAGGAAAGAGCTTGTTTTTTTTCTCCTTCTCTTAACCAAGATTTACAAATAGTTAATTGATCATAAAACAGTGACAACCGGCTGTATGTTTTACCGCATTTCTGTAGTGCTTTGGTAGCCCGTTTTCTGGCTTCTTTTGTTTGATTAAGATCAATTAGTGTTTCGCATAAATATGCACCTGGTAGTGAGTGTAAAAATGGTATGGTAGATAAGGAGCATATTTCTTCAGCTTTTTTAAAGAAAAAGCTTGCTTCTTCTATATGATTCTGTAGATGCAGCACACGGCCAGTCACGCAAAGAGCAGTTATTTTTGCTTGAGGAGTGTTAGCCGCATTTGCAAGATTTATTGTGGTTCTTAAATTGGCTTTAGCCTTTTCTAATAATCCTAGATTAATCATTGATTCAGTAAGAGATGCAGAATTAATTACAGCAGAGTCTGGTGCAGTTTTTCCTGAATCCGCAACAGCAGCATATACAGCCCTTGTTTGAGCTTCAATGGCTTCACTATATCTTCCCATCGCATCTAAATAGCTAGCAGCTCTATTATAAAGATTATTCTCCATACTAGGTATAGTATTAAATTTTAATGAACACCAGGGAGTAGAAAAATAATTGGAGATAAGGCTTAATGCTTCTGACCAAGCACCTAACGTATCTACTAAATAAAAATTACCCATATAATTACTAGGTTCTTGCTCAATACGTTTCCAAACAACCTCCTCCCAAGATTTTAAATACAGCTTTGCTAAGCACCCATGTGCCACAGCACTAAATAATGGCTGCATCTCCTCTAGTGTTTCAGGTAAAAACTTCCCATAAAGCCTCTCTGGCAAAGCTTTGTAATACTCATACAGAACTGTGTGAGCTTTTATCCAAACGGCTTCATATTTTTCTTTTAACTGCTGTCCGAAATACTCTCTGATCAAAGGATGACAATCGAATAAATCATCTTGATTTTGATGAGCTGACATCATTCGGTATTCTTTTATTAATACCTTTTGTGCTGCTTGCCAATCTCGTATGGTCACACCTTGCGTTAGTTCAGGAATTTGTGCTTCCCACAAAACCTGCAAAACCTCTTGCTCTACAGGGTGATCAAATAAGCTCAGCAGATAAAGTAGTTTTAGCTCAATACTTCCAGCCAACCAATGTTGATAAGCTTGCATCACTCGAAAAGCATGGCGCTCCACATAGTCATATTCACCTATCAGCTCTGGCAGGGTGTCACGTTTGCGAATGTCGTTACCCAAATAAGTTGCTACAGCATTAGCTAGTAGATGCAAAGCTAAGGCATGACAGTTGTACTCCTGAACGGCTGCGAGCATCTCCGCCTCACGCCCTTGCACACCAAATGACTTAAGTAGTTTGATACCATCTTCAGGTGCAAGATTGCCTAAATCGTGTGAGTGAACCGTTTTACGTCCTTCTAGTTCATGGACTTTGCGGCGTGTCGTAATGATGCATAAGCTATTATGGTCGCTAGCCAGTTGGCGCAGCAAGCGGCGTATGGCACGATCTTTCAACTCTCCTCTCATGCCTTGGCTAGCTTGTTGCAATGGTTCTAAACCATCCAATACCAATAAACAACACTTCGCCCTTAACAGCTCTGCAATATGCTCGCCTTTTTCTTCTTCAGTTTGAAAGTCAGCAATCGTCTTATCTGAACCCAGAGCGTTCAAGGCTTGAATAAAAAATGGCGTAGAGGCTATTTGTTTATCTTCACTTGAGCCTTGTGAGTAAAACGAATGAATGAGCTGAGCTTTTATTTTATGTTTATTTTCATCTAACCAATATTGCAACAGTTTGGTTTTGCCTGTACCACCCGCAGCTATTAGTTGCACTATGTGTGTGTCAGCATCAGAAAAGGCTTTATCCAAAAAAGCTAGCTCGCTTGAACGTCCAAATAACTCACCTTCAACTGTGGGCAGTTCACCGGAGTTAATAGGTGGTGTTTGAGTAGCGGAAAGTTGTCGAATTGAACCTAAGGGTGGTACAAGATATTCAGCTTGCCCAGTTAGCACACGATAGAGGGAGTCATAATCCGCTGGTAATGTATAAGTTGAATAATCTCTAAGCGGTAAGGGGACATGCTCAATCGAACCGTGCTCAGGAAGAATGGGAATAAATTTGGTATTTTGGTAGTAATGCTGATAAAGAGTGTTTGCTATGACTACGCCTTCAAACGTAACACCTTTTCCACCCTCACGCTCTTCACCACGATAACGCTTTAAATAGTTAGCTGTGCAAATAATTAGAACAAAATCAGCTGCTTCAATTTGCTTTTCCATCCAACGTTGCCAACCTTCAGGCGGAAAGCCATTAATGTATCTATCAATATGGCAATCCAGACCTTCACTACGCAAGCGATTGGCAAACTCTAAAATAAATTGTTTGTGAGGTTCAGAGTCATGGCTATAGCTGATAAAAACCTTAGTCATAGTAGTCGTGGGGTAAGGTAGAAGCTCAAATCTTGAGCTTCTACTAAATTGATAAGGAAGATTTTTACATCGTTTTAGATAAACAAAGCCGCTGCCAAGCCCCCAAATGACACAATAATCGATGCCATATACCAGCGAAAAATGCCTTGGTAATAATGCCCTGCATTGGCAATGTCATAGCGATTGGTGAGCAGTTTGAACAGCACGAAAATCATTAAACCAATACCAATAAGTAAAGTGCCTGCCACTAATCCATCCGCGAGGGTCTGAATGGCTGGATGCTCATCATCCGAAATGGCCCACTGTGCTAGAAAATTCATAAGAAAACCTAGCATGATACCAATCGAGGTGACCATCGGTTGGCGGAAATCACGGATGTCGTGATTCATGGGTAGCTCTTTATGGTCGGACATATAGCCTCAGGATTAGCGCAGTTTCAACAGTGCTTTAGCCGCCTCAACACCGCTTAAATAAGCACCGTGCACCGTACCTTGATAACTACTGCTGGTCGCTTCACCTGCCCAAAATAAACGTCCGGAGGGTTTTGCTAGGTTTTTGCGATCTTGCAACGTACTGCCAACCGCGTTGAAAGAATAAGAGCCATAAGCAAAGGGGTCTTTCGCCCAGCGTGTAATTTGAGCACCGACTGGTTGTGGAATGTTATTGCCAAACATGGTTTTTAATACTTTCATAGCATCAGCGACTAAGGCTTGATCCGTCCAATTTTCCACGGTTCGTGCGGTATCGGCAGCATGGAAGCCCAATAACACGGGTGCACCGATTTTGGCAAAGCTGACCCATTCCACCCAACGCCCTTTATCTGGTGACAAATACTCATGCCAATCAATATTCTTAGGCCAGAATACCTTAGGGAATCGTAAATAGGTTTTGTTGAGTAGTCCCATGCCTAAACGTTGAATAGCGATTTGCTTGTCACGGGATAGAACAGGGCTAAATTGGATAGTGTTGCGTTTTAATACACCTAAGGGCACAGTGATAATCGCATAGTCAGCAGTATGCGTTTGATGTTGGGTAGTGACACTAACGCCTTTAGCACCATAAGCCACTTTAGTTACCGTCTGACCGAGCTGAATATTCAGACCTTGCGCCAAATAGTTAGTAATTTGTTCATAACCTTGTAGGAAGAGTGCATCTGTGCCAGTAAAGGATTTTCCATCTTCCATCGTTTGTGCAGATAAAGTCGCAATAGAGCCAGAGTACTCCTGTTCGAATTTGCTATTCAAATAAAAGTCGAGCTGTGCTTGATAACTAGGAGACACCGGCTTGGTAAGAACCCGATCCACCGCCGCTTTCACGGAAATGTCTTGCTCTAACTGATTGGCCTGATTCAACGCTTGGGTAACTAGCTTTGCGATAGCAGCCTCATTAGCACTTTTAACACCGAGCTTGCTGAGGCGTGGATCAATGTACAAAGCAGCACTGTCATAGCTGGTTACCACCCGTTGCGCTTGGGCAGCTTTTGCTAAATCCGTAATCGGATTTTTGTGTTGCCCATGAATCCATGAGGCGCCTAAATCAAGGGGAATATCTGGCCAAGTGTGACTAGTATAAATGCGCCCACCAATTCGCTCGCGTCCCTCTAAGATAGTGACCGCAATACCTTTCTCTGCCAATGCACGCGCTGCGGCAAGACCTGCGATACCAGCGCCAATAACAATAACACGAGAAGGAGCAGCCTGCGTTTCACCTAAGGGGGACATCACTAAGGGTGATGCAGCCAGCATAGTTAAAAAATGACGTCGTGTAATAAACATAAAATATCACTAAAGGTGGGTGAACAAAAAGTTGGTGCTAGACAGTCTAAGCTAAAGACGAGTAGGAGTGAAACTTGCATTAGCTTATTTATTGATCATTTTATATTTTTAGCTACTATTAGGCAGCTCTGAGAGGTGTAAAACAGTAGCGGCTCAAACGAGCGTGACATTTTTTCACTGCTTTTTCTGACACTCTGTCAGTCTTTCGGGATTAATGGTTTTCCTGCGTTATATCAATGAATGGAAATTGCTTATCTAGCATGATAATAAGCAGCTAAAAACGAAATAAGCTATTGGTATGATTACTGCATTAATGTCAATAGACAAAGGTTTTGGGTTATGTCTAAGTTAGAGTAATTCTTAAAGCATTGTTCCTTACTACTAGGGTTTGTTGTCCAATTATCTTCAATCAATTCAATTAGGTAAACATAGTTATGTTTACTCGCATATTTTTGAGTGTTTTGTTTTTATATAAATGTCCTAAAACATTATGAGGAGTATGAAATGAAGAAATCTGTAAAAACTTTGTTGGCTGCTGTTATTGGTTTCGCATTAATGGCACCTGCTGCTTTTGCAGAAGGTATGTCAGGCATGGGCGGTATGAGTGGCATGTCGGGCATGGGCGGTATGAGTGGTATGTCAGGCATGGGTGGCATGTCTGGTCAGAACATGGTTTGTGTTAAGTGGGTACCTGCTCAAGAAGGCATGGGCGGCATGTCCGGAATGGGTGGCATGAGCGGTATGTCAGGCATGGGTGGCATGAGCGGTATGTCCGGAATGGGTGGCATGAGCGGTATGTCCGGAATGGGTGGCATGAGCGGTATGTCAGGCATGGGTGGCATGAGCGGTATGTCCGGAATGGGTGGCATGAGCGGTATGTCAGGCATGGGCGGCATGAGTGGTATGTCAGGCATGGGCGGCATGAGTGGTATGTCAGGCATGGGCGGCATGAGTGGTATGTCAGGCATGGGCGGCATGTCCGGAATGGGTGGCATGAGCGGAATGTCAGGCATGAGCGGCATGTCCGGAATGGGTGGCATGAGTGGTATGTCAGGCATGGGCGGCATGTCCGGAATGGGTGGCATGAGCGGAATGTCAGGCATGGATGGTATGAGCGGAATGTCAGGCATGGGCGGCATGAGCGGAATGTCAGGCATGGGCGGCATGAGTGGTATGTCAGGCATGGGCGGTATGAGCGGCATGTCCGGAATGGGTGGCATGAGCGGAATGTCAGGCATGGGCGGTATGAGCGGCATGTCCGGAATGGGTGGCATGAGCGGAATGTCAGGCATGGGTGGCATGGATGGTATGAGCG
>NZ_AQVE01000044.1 GCF_000371925.1 Thiolinea disciformis DSM 14473
CGGAATGGGTGGCATGAGCGGAATGTCAGGCATGGGCGGTATGAGCGGCATGTCCGGAATGGGTGGCATGAGCGGAATGTCAGGCATGGGTGGCATGGATGGTATGAGCGGCATGTCCGGAATGGGTGGCATGAGCGGCATGTCAGGCATGGGCGGCATGTCCGGAATGGGTGGCATGAGTGGTATGTCAGGCATGGGCGGTATGTCAGGCATGGGTGGCATGAGCGGAATGTCAGGCATGGGTGGCATGAGCGGAATGTCAGGCATGGGCGGCATGAGTGGTATGTCAGGCATGGGTGGTATGAGCGGCATGTCAGGCATGAGTGGCATGGCTGGTCAACCTGGCCCAGGTTGGGTATGTGCTGAGTGGGCTCCTGCTAAATAATTTAGTTTTTTAGTAGTTCACCATAATATTACGGGCAGCCTAGGCTGCCCGTAATCATTTGTAGTCCAAATTTTAAACGTGTTATGAACTGGGTGGTGTTAGCGCTGTAGGAACGGGCGTCAGCATAGATTTATGCTTGTTTCGACGGAAAATACGACTGAGTAAATGCTCGAAGTCATCCACAAACGTAAACACCACCGGAATAACCAATAAGCTCAGTACTGTGGAGGCGATCAGGCCGCCGATGACTACAATTGCCATGGGTGCGCGGAAGCTAGGGTCAACCCCTAAACCTAAAGCCGTAGGTAACATGCCTGCGCCCATAGCGATAGTGGTCATTACAATCGGACGTGCCCGTTTATGGCAAGCATCTACCAAGGCATCAAAACGCGCTAAACCACGTTCGTGAATCGCGACAATGGCGTATTCCACCAATAGAATCGAGTTTTTCGTCACAATTCCCATGAGCATCACTAAGCCAATGACTGAGGGCATGGAGAAGCTACTATGCGTGAGTAAAAGTGCCACGAAAGCGCCGCCTAAGGATAAAGGCAAGGCCATGAGAATGGTAATAGGCTGTAGGAAGTCGTGGAAGAGTAAGACTAATACCACATAGATAAACATAACTCCGATTAACATTGCAGTACCGAAGCTACCGAATAGTTCTTGCATACTTTCCACATCGCCAGAGGGTGGACGCTCTACGCTTTGCGGCAGTTTGCTCATACTAGGTAATTTGTCGGCTTCGGCGCTGACATCACCTAAAGCACGTCCATTTAACTCCACATCAATCGAGACATTGCGTTTACGATCTAAGCGCTTAATCTGTGTGGGGCCACTGCTAAGTTGAATATCAGCAACGGCTGACAAGGGTACGTCGCCACTGCGACCTTGCACACGCAATTGCTTAATCGATTGCATATCACTTCTTACCGCTTTATCCAAACGTACCCGCACAGGAATCTGACGCTGTGGCAGATTGAGTTTGGGCAAGCGGCTTTCAAAGTCACCTACTGTGGCGAGTTGTACCACATTGGCTAAAGCCACGGTACTAACGCCTAACTCCGCCGCACGTTCAAAATTAGGTTTAATATGTATTTCCGGACGTTGCAAACTAGCACTAGAAATCACATTGCCCACGCCTTTTAGCGTGCGTAGGTCTTTCTCAACCATGGTTACGCTATCTTGCAAAGCATTGGCATCATCACTGGCTAAGGTAACTTGAAGGCGTTCTGCACCGGCTGCCCCAACTTTAACACGTGCCCCTGGGAGTGATTGCACTAACTTACGTACTTCATTTTCCACAGCTTGTTGCGTGAGTTTGCGCTCAGTACGATGGGTTAGGACTAAGGTTAAGGTGGCTTTGCGTGCATCGGTTCCACCACCACCACCAAAAGGCCCAGCCTCACCGGCTTCATAACCAATAATCGACAAGACATGTTTAATTTCACCAATCGGCTGTACCAATGCACGTGCTTGCTCAGCGGCTACACGCGTTTCCTCTATGGTACTGCCGGGCTGCATTTCGATGGAAATCTGTGATAAACCTTCATCGCCCGGGGGGATAAAGCCTTTGGGCAAAAACTTAACCAGCATAAGTGAACCGGCAAAAAAGGCGATAGCAAACAGGGCTGTTAAAATCCGATGGCGCATACACCATTTCATGATCACCAAGTAATGGCGCATGATCCAGCCGTCGGCTTCTTTATGTTGTTTTGGCGCTTTTAGAAAATAAGCAGCCATCATTGGCGTAAGTAAGCGCGCGACTACTAGGGAGAAAAACACCGCAATGGCCGCAGTCATCCCGAAAGGCTCGAAGAATTTGCCCGGTACGCCGCTCATAAACGCCGTTGGTAAGAAGACCGCAATCAAGGTGAAAGTGGTCGCAATTACTGCTAAGCCAATTTCATCCGCTGCTTCCATCGCTGCTTGATAAGGTGTTTTGCCCATGTGCAAATGGCGCACAATATTTTCCACTTCCACAATCGCGTCATCGACCAAGACACCTACCACCAGCGCGAGAGCCAATAAGGTGAGTAAGTTGAGCGAGTAGCCAAGGTAGTGTAACAGGGCAAAGGTTGGGATAATGGCTAAAGGTAACGCGGTGGCAGACACAATCGTTGAGCGCCAGTCACGCAAGAAAATCCACACCACTAAAATCGCTAATGCCGCGCCTTCTAGCATCAGCATCATCGAGCCAGAATAGTTTTCCTGAATCGGATAAACCGTGTCATAGGCTTCTTCAAATTTTATATTGGGATAAAGGGCTTTGAGCTTTTCAACTGCTGTCCGTACATTAGCAGCAGTCTCCACTTCACCAGCCCCTTTGGTACGGGTAATTTGAAAACCTACTACATCCTTACCATCCAATAACGCATAGGTAGAACGTTCAGCATGGGTATCTGACACCTTAGCAATTTGATCAATCCGCACATGACGCCCACCCGCTAGTGGAATCGGTAAGGCGGCAATATCATCAGCGGTTTGTACTGCACCCAAGGTTCGAATCGATTGAACTGCGCCACCCACATCACCTCGTCCACCGGAGGCATCTTTTTGCATATTACCTAAAGCATTGGAGACGTCCGCTGTTGTAACGCCCAAACCCGCCATTAAAGCTGGGTCGAGATTGACTTGTACTTCGCGATCAACACCGCCTATGCGCGAACTACGTCCAACCCCCTTAACTGACATCATGGCTTTGGACACTTCATTATCGACAAACCACGATAAAGCCTCCTCATCCATACGGTCAGAGGCAACCGTGAAGGTAATAATGGGATTGCCTGCGGTAGTAATTTTGCTGACCACTGGGTCATTCATACTGCCCGGCAAATCACTGCGAATCGAGTCCACCGCATTACGCACTTCGCTCAAGGCCACTTCGGTATCTTTTTCGATATCAAATTCAACTGCAATGGTGGCTGAGCCATCGTTTAAGGTTGATTGAATATGCTTAATACCACTGAGTGAAGCCACCGCATCTTCAATTTTGCGTGCTACTTCGGTTTCTAATTGCGTCGGTGAAGCACCTTCCAAGGAGGCTGATACCACGACCACGGGCAATTCAATATCAGGAAATTGTTGAATGAGTAGGGCGCGAAAACCTTGGATGCCTAAGAAGGTCAACACCATGAAAAGGAGTAGGGACGGAACCGGATTACGGATCGACCAAGACGAAACGTTCACGGTTTAACCTCCTTAGTATCTTTAGTAGAGCTAGTCGATGTCGCAGGAGTGCTGGGCTGATCTACCACTTGCACAAGATCATTATCATTTAAGAAAGCGCCACCATTAGCTACCAAACGCATTTTCTGGTCGAGGTCGGTTAAGATTTCAACCCGATCTTTACGTTGGCGACCGACTTTTACTTCATGCTGGCGCACATGATTATCACTCAAAATTTCAAATACATAATGCCGACCATCGCGCAAAATAACCGCTGTTTGGGGTAAGGTGACGGCATTACTCGAACCTTGTTTGAGAGACCCTTGTACGAACATGCCCGGACGCGCTGAGCTTCCTAATGGTAAACTCACATAAACAGTGGCACGGCGGGTATTTGGATCTAAGGTGGGTGCAATCAAACGCACTTCGCCAGTGACCGTTTCACCGGTGGGCAAGGTCACATTAGCCGTTTGTTGCTCGCGAATTTGGCCTAAATCATTGGCAGAAATTTCAGCGCGCCATTCTAATTTGTTTTTCCGAATGAGTCGGAAGAGCTCTGAGCCGGGTTGTACGACTGCCCCCAAGGAAGCGGTGCGTGAGCTAATGACCCCATCATCGGCTGCTACAATGGTGGTTTGCGCCAAACGAATTTCATGCGATTTCAAGCCAGCTTCTTGGACTTTTAAACCTGCCTGCTGTGCAGCTAAGGCCGCTTCTTGAGCTTTGACGGCAACTTTACTAGATTCAACCCCGACTTGTTGAGCGCGAACCTCTGCCTGACGTGCAGCTAAGCCTGCTTTCTGTGCTTCTAGGGTGGCACGTTGTGCAGCAACGCCAGCTTTTTGGCCCTCTACACCGGCACGTGCTGTGCTGGCTGCTGTGAAATATTGATCAATTTGTTGCTGCGGCAAAGCGCCTGTGCTTTGCAAGCGTTTAGCACGCTCAGCATTACTTTGCGCCTCCGTTAAATTGGCTGTGGCTTGGGCGACACCTGCATTCGCTTGCGCTAAGCCAGCCTGTGCTTGGTCAATAGTGGCATTCGATTGAGCGAGGCCTGCTTGTGCTTGTGTAACAGCGGCTTCTGCCTGAGCCACACTACTTTGCGCTTGTAACACACCTGCCTGCACCCGAGCGACTTCCGCTTTGGCTTGATTAATAACCGCCATTTGTTGGGCTATATCGGCCTCAATCGTATTTTGCGCGAGCTTGACCAGTGGCTCACCTTTTTTAACACTTTGCCCGACGTCCACCAGTACTTCAGTGATGCGTAAACCACCAATTTCTGAGGAAACCACCGCTTCTTGCCACGCGGTAATGACACCATCCGCTAGAATGTCAACTTCCCAAGCCTCTTGTTGCAAGCTGGTACTGCTAACCGTCAATGCCGGTTTTGCGGCCGGATCGGCTGTGGCGGGCGTTTCGGCATAACTCAAAAGTACTGGGTTTAACGCGAGTGAAACAGCTAGCACACTGGCTAGTAAAGATTTGAACCGCTGAGGGGCAAAGTGAGTTGTTTTCATACTAAATTATTTGTGTGTGAGTTTTTCTATTAATCAGTTGTTTCTGGCAAACCAGCGAGTAAAGCGCTAAGTGTTCGAGATTTGAATTCGCGCCGGTATAACACAGCTACAATCCAAGCGGTAGCTAGCATAAAAATCAATGGATGTATAAACCAAGCGAGTAAAGCAAGGCTAAAATAATACGCCCGTAAGCCCGCATTAAAGTGATAAACCGCTAGCCAAATCACTTTAGACAACGCTTCTTGATGACGGTTTCGCGCCGCTTCATCAAAATTTGGCGCATCAGCTGCGGGTGTGCTACCTACCAGAATCGAAGCAAACGCCCATTGTCTTATACACCACGTGAACGTAAAAAATGCGTAAATAAATGCCATGAGCATTAAAACAATACCTAATTCACCACGCCATGAATAAGAGGGCGTTAAAAACGGTAAATTAGCCAATACAGCATTAATTTTATCACTAGAGCCGAGTGCGGTCGTCAAGCCCGCAATTATTAACAGGGTACTTGAGGTAAATAAAGAACCATTTCGTTCAATATTACTAATGGCGGCGGTATCGACAATACGATTATCTCTGGCTTGCAGTGCTACTATCCATGCTTTGATGTGCTCATGCATGGCATCTTGTAAGCGATTGCGAGTACTAAATTTAAAGCCGGAAAAGCGGGTATAGCCTATCCAACAGACAAAAAACCACACTAAAGACAGCCAGTCCAACACGGATAAAGAGAATGTCATGCGTGAAATACCCGTACTTCGGAATGCCAAAATGGCAACAGCCAGCGCATAGTAGCTATGGCTGGCTGTTGAGTAACTCGCTTAATTAAGTGAGTGGCAATTAGTTTACGTTTTAACGCCATCGACGGAAAGCATGATCTTGCTAATCTTAGCGGCGGCATCTCGGTCGAAATCAATACCATAATCCGCTAAATGGATTTTTTTATTACTTAATCACGGCGTACAGCATCACGCATTCGACAACTGAGTGTGATGTATTTTCCTGCCGGTGCTGAGGCTTTGAGGCCCAAATCATCAAGGTGTTCGGTGATATTCACCCCATCTTCTACAGCGCAACCATTTTGCTTGGCGAAAGTTCTTAGATTCTTATCACTGGCTCTGATACGGAGCGTAACACCCGCACCCTCGCTTACGCAGCAGCCAATGTATTTAATCAGGTATTCTTCTTCAATCATGAACAAGTGATGGCCCATAAAACTCGCAGGCTTGTTGAGTAAATAGTAATCCGTGTAATCCACTCGTACATTCGGTTTTTTATTCACTAAACCGGCTTTCATATAAGCCTGAATGGCTTTGCCGGAATTGCCGATTCGTTCGCCAGTGCTTGGGTTATAACGCAAGGCATCCGTTAGTTGCTTTTCCAACTTTGCCATAGGTTCGGCTTGCGCACTAAAAGCGAGTGTGCAGCTGAGTGCTGTGCTGATAAGAACGACTAAAGGTTTCATCAAATGGCGCCTCCGATGTGGTCAATAAGTCTTATAGGTTGAAATAAGAAGTCTAGCGCAGTTAAGAAAGCTTATACTTTAGGTGTTCGTGTACGGCTGGGGTATAGCAGGCATAGCTAGGCCTACCAAAATTAATGAGTGGTTCGTAGCCTGCCAAGACACGCTCCAGTTAAACTAGTCGTCATTCAATTATGCGCGTTTAGGATGCACGATGTTTAAGGAATTACGCCAACCCGCTGTGTTATTCACCACACTCGCGGCAGCGGGTATTTTGATGGTCACGATGGGGACGCGCCAGTCCTTGGGTCTATTTATAAATCCTATTACTGAGTCAACCGGCCTGACGATTGCGAGCCTAAGTTTTGCCTTAGCGATAGGTCAATTGATGTGGGGCGCGATTCAACCTGTCGCGGGCGCTTTGTCCGACCGTTTTGGACCACAGCAAGTGCTGCTTTGGGGAGTATTAAGCTTAGCCTTAGGGGTAGCTATTACGCCTTTTATGAGTTCGGTTTGGGGTTTAACTGTTTCGCTGGGTTTATTAATGGCGATGGGCTCAGGGGCGGGCAGTTTTTCGGTGCTACTGGGTGCAGCCGCACAGCGTTTGCCGCTCGAGGCGCGGGCTTCAGCCTCCGGTGTGATTAATGCAGGGGGATCAGCAGGGCAGTTCGTGTTCGCACCAATCATGCAAAAGTGTATTCAAGTCTTCGGTTGGATGGGGGCACTATGGGTCATGGCAGGCTTGGCCTTGTCTGCGCTGCCTTTGATTGCCCGTTTAACTGGCAATAAAAAAGAAAAAATAACGCCTACCCAAGCCAGCTCGGGTAATTTTTGGCAGAGCGTGGGAGAAGCCATGCAAAATCCAAGTTATTTATTATTGCACCTCGGTTTTTTTACTTGCGGTTTCCATATCGCTTTTTTAGTCACTCATTTACCTGGTGAAGTTGGTTTATGTGGTTTACCGCCTTCAGTGGCGAGTTGGTCCTTAGCATTAATTGGCCTCGCTAATATTTTTGGCAGTCTCTATGCAGGTTATTGTGTCTCGCGCTATCGCAGTAAATATGTCTTAGCCGCTATGTATGGTTCACGCGCCTTATTAGTAGCTTGGTATTTAATGATGCCGCGTACCGAATGGACATTTTATCTCTTTGCGATTGGCTTAGGATTCACATGGCTTGCTACCGTTCCGCCTACTGCCGCGATTGTAGGCAAATTATTTGGGATTCGTTATTTAGCGACCTTATTTGGCCTGACTGTTTTTACCCATCAAATTGGTGGCTTTTTAGGGGCTTATCTCGGTGGCTTAGCGATTACCCGCTTTGGGGATTATAACTGGATGTGGTATGCGGATATGGCTTTGGCAACCATTGCGGCTATCGCTAATTTGCCGATTCGTGAGGCAAAAGTTGTTAGCCCTCGTTTAGCAGCGGGTTAAAAGGGTACTGAATTATAAATGCATCGGCATTAACACATGCGCATGAGGTAGTCCATCTCCTTTTCGATTAGTATTATCAGTATAATATGAATAATAGTAAGGAAGCTGAAAATTAAAAAGGTTGGGAAAATACAATGATGAGGGTGTAGAGTTAGTCTATTTCGAAAAGAGAAGTAAAATTTTTAAGAGGTAAGCCAAATGATTGTTAATTATACGGCAAAATTCATAAGTTATTTTCTGTTATCTTTATTTATTTTAATGAAGACTGTTAATGCCAGTCCTGATATGCCTACTTGTGATTCAAGTCCGCTGTATAGGGGAATTGATTTTAAAAGTTGGCTCAATGGGGATGTACCTTATGGAGACCCAAGGTTTAACGATACAAAATGGGAAATAGATTTTCTAGAGGTGCCTTTGTAAAAAATACCGATTGCAATTAATGCCTATGTAGCAGATCAACCATTTCATAAAATAACAGATGAGGATGTTAAAAATTTAATGACGACAAATTTATTAAAACGTCCTGAGGATAGTAAGTTGCAACCCTATGTCGTTAGAGGAGTAGCATATCTTTATGGGAGATTTAATACTTACTGGGATGCAGAAACCCAAACACTCTATGTTATACATGGTGCTTTTCATCCAAGAACGCCAACAAAAGCAAACCCATGCGCATTTTTCCTGCAATCGCTTATTGTATATTTAAATGCTCCTCCTAAAAAGGTTGTTGTCGCTCTCACCGAAAGAGGTCTTTCGGCTCTTGTAGAATTAGGTATAGTAGGTCACAAGTGAATTTTTTTGATTTTAAAAATACTTTACTCTTCTTTTAATTTAAAGGAAATTATAAGAATAAAATTACACTACAACAAAAATTGTAGACAGCTATAAAATTTATTATTGAGAATTTTCTCATATGGTTATAAAAATATAGATTGGTCTATCGTACTATCTAGTTTTTATGGGAGCTAGTTGTGATAAAAGTTTGAATAGAGTTTTTATTTTTTCATTACGCATTTCTTAATTTTTCCAAAGTGTGAGTTAAAAAATCATGATTTCGAAATTGAATCTGCTCACTGTTATATTATTTCTATCCGTAATTGGGTCTTGCTCTGTTAGTAATTATTCTGAGTCAAACAATGCCCATAATGATTTTTTAAAAGTCACCAATGCTTTATCTTTTTCAGAACAAACTAAAACCTATGAATTATTATTGAAGATAACCAATAAAAGTACTAGAAATTTATTGCTTCATAGGGTCATTTTACATGATATGCATTATAGCTTTGATTTTTTTCAAAATTATCAACGAGTGAATTTTAAAAGGCTTTTCAAAATTCAGGATTTTTCAGCACGCGATAATTTTATTCTCTTACCTAATGATACGTTGGAGAAGGATTATAGCTTGGGGGGACTCCATCCTGATCTACAAAAGGCGAAAGAGAAAATCTTGGTTAAATGGGAGTATGTTATAACCGATATTGCAAATGACTCTGCTTCTCTTAAAACCGAATCTTGCCCCACTGGAAATTATATAGCATCTGGTAGTTTTATTATTGATCCAAACGTTCTGCCAAATGGTAAAGATATTTTAGCAAAAGTAATTTGTCAACTCTAATTTAATTAATATTTTTCCTTTAAAAGAAAAGTTATAGAGTAGTAAACTGAGTTTTAAGATAAAAAATCATATTGAAAAATGCAGTGTTGGGGTGTATGCGAGTATGAACTATGCCGTGGTAAGTTACGCTGCAGCAGGAAGTAATCAGTAATTATTGGCGTATATTTGATGGAAGAAATTAAATTATGAGGTTTATTCGCAGTTTATTTTGTTTAATGCTTGTTTTTCCATATATTTTACTTGTTATAAATATGGTCTTGACCAACATATCGTTGTTTGCTCCTACTCCTAGATTGATGAGTTATGAATTTGAACCTATAGATGAGGGTATTTTAAAAGTTAAGGCTTTGCTTTTTAGAGATGAAAAAGCAGCTTACGCTTTATATGAAATATTTGATGCAACAAAGAATACGAAATTAGAGGCCGTTTATTGGTTAAATTACGCAGCTAGCTTAGGAAGTGAAGATGCGCTTCAAAGTCGAATTTTTTGCTATTAAGATTTTTAAAAATTTAATTTCTCAGGATTTTGGTTCTGCATATTGCTTAGAGTAATATAATAAATAGCAGGCATTTATATTTTGGAGATAAATTAGATCAGCTTTGGTGAGGTAGAAGTAAACCCACATTTATGACTATAACCAGTAGTAATTGGCGTATATTTGATGGAGAAAATTAAATTATGAGATTTGTTCGTAACTTTTTTTGCTTAATTCTTATTTTTCCATATATATTACTCGTTATAAATGTGGTCATGGTAAACATATCGTTGTTTGTTCCTACTTCTAGATTAACGGGATATCAATTCGAGCCCATAGAGTTAAGTATTTTAGAAGTT
Source organism: Thiolinea disciformis DSM 14473 (assembly GCF_000371925.1). Taxonomy (GTDB): domain Bacteria; phylum Pseudomonadota; class Gammaproteobacteria; order Thiotrichales; family Thiotrichaceae; genus Thiolinea; species Thiolinea disciformis. The sequence goes on from NZ_AQVE01000044.1 coordinate 10,421, forward strand.
AAGGCTTTGCTTTTTAGGGATGAAAAAGCAGCTTACGCTGTATATAAAATATTTCGTGAAACAAACGATACAAAATTAGAGGCGGTTTATTGGTTAAATTACGCAGCTAGCTTAGGAAGTGAAGATGCGCATCAAAGGCAAACTCTTTGCTATGGAAATAGTTAAAAACTTGAAGCAGTCCCTTAAATGAGTTGAATCATCTGGTCATGATTTAAAGGAGTTGAAGAAGCGTCTTTCGATACAGGTTCCAATGACTTTGTCATGAATCTCGATAGACTTAGAAAAACAGATCGTCTTGCGTGCTAGACGTTTAATCCAAATCCTCAAATTCAGGTTTTGCCGTTCAATGCTTTGTGTGTAGCGCTTAGTGATTAAATGCTTATCTTCAGGCAATAAACGCTCATAAGCGCCCCAATCATCCGTGCAATACAATGCCAGTTTGAAAGGTGTCAACCGTTCCAAGAGTTGCTTCAAGGTGCTATCGGCTC
>NZ_AQVE01000045.1 GCF_000371925.1 Thiolinea disciformis DSM 14473
CAGCAGGATCAGCAGGATCAGCAGGATCAAGAAGATCGCCATCATTTTGCAATGACTCCTCGACATCTTCCTCCATGCCTTCTACATCATCAGGCACTGATTCCAATTGCATCTCAAGATCACGCTTTAATTTATTTAACGCTTCATTACTCATTAGTTTTTCCTTTACAGACAGGTCTGAATTGCTCATTTAGGGCGTTGGCACCTACTACACAGCAGCGCACCAACAGCCACATCGCCAGCTAGCGGGCATACAAAAAGCCACTCCCGTTACCAGAAGTGGCTTTTTGTATACTCAACAATCTTACTTTATAGGCTTACAGATGAAACCTGTTTAACTAAGCTAGCTTGATAGCTAATTGCATTACAAGCCGACTGCATGATTCAGCATTTTATTTTTTACACTACTCAACAAAGCATCCTTAGCCTCAAACTCACGCTGCTGCATCCGCTGCTTAGCCTCCTCAATTGCCACAATCTCCCTAGCGGCTTGCGCCTCATACAATCGCGCATGGGCTGCATCACGTTCTGCTGTACCTTGCTTGGCGGCCAGCTCCGCTTGAATTTTGGCTTGCTCTAATTGCAGCGCGGTTTTTTGCTGCTCTAATTGCGCTTGCTGCATAGAAGCTTGCTGCTCAGGATCAACTTTTCCACCCAGCAATTTATCAAATTCATCCAACAGCTCATGCTTATTCACAATCTGACTATTACGAACAACCCCACGCAATAGAATTTGCTGCATTGCCGGATTCCCACCAGTTACTTTGAACATATCGACAAAATCACCGTAAGCTTGTTGCTGGTTCCCTGGCGAACTAATAGCCTCAGTAAGCGCTACATGATAATTTGCCAGCGCCACTTGATTACTTATACCGTCATCGCTAACAGCATTGAGCTTTACATGCTTAATCGGCTTTTCCGTCAACTTGTCTTTAATGACGACATCTTGCTCACGATCAACCATATCATCAATTAAATAGGCCAACATCAAATTACCTACCATCGAACGTGCAAACTCATAGTTTGCATTGATCTCTGCTAGCGTTGTAGCTCCCAAAGCCGCTAGTGAATTGATAGCTCGACCGGATTGCTGCCCTGCAGAAATCCCTGAAAATGCCTCATAAATCCCAGAGTAAAGCCGCACCTCATCACGTGCCTCGGCTTTGCGAGCATGCATTTCCTGCAACTTCGTCAGCTCGCGTTCAGTACGAATTCGATTTAAATCTTTGACGGCAATCACACCATCCTTGCGGTTTAACTCTCGTACCAAGTCAGAGGCTTTCATGGCAGGATCAGCTAGCGCATTTGGATCATAGAATATCCTCAACGATTCAATAATACGCTGCGTCTCCCACTCCGCCTCATTATATTTATCTTGAGCATCCAACATGCCTTTAACCAAACCATAGGGACAGTTTGTAGCCCGTTCGCGATAGCCCATAAATGGCACAAATGGGAAATAATTATGCGGGTGTGGACTGGGCTCATCGACAATCTCATGTGGCCCAATAAACCACTTACGTCGAATTTTTGCCGTAACCCCTTCGCTGATCTTCAACAGTCCCATTACTTGGAGATTACGCAAGCTACGCGCAGAAAATAACTTTTTAGCACGCTTGTCGTCCATCACCTTACCATCGGCGAAGTTGTACACTACCGCCGGTTCATACACCCGATAATACGCCTCATAAACCGTTACCATCTGCCGATTGGATTCAGCATGCATATACCAATCACGATAAGAAGATGATGACGACCATTCTTGAGAACGAACATTTAACTCATCCGCCGATACCCCATCGAGTACGAAATACCCACCCGTCCACGCTGATTTTACCGCATCAATTAGTTTACGCTGATCAGGAAATAAAGCATAAACCGCATCAACATCCATTACTTTTTGACGCGCAATCCACCGCATGTCACTTAGTTTTGGATCAGTAGCACGCATGTCATAATAAATTTGCTCTAACGGCACACGCTCAATCATAAACTTGATGCCAAATGGATCAGGATTACGATCTAAATAAATCCAATCAAGCCCCTCAATTAGCATCCCCTTGTAAGCATCAGAACAATAACGATTCACACTACAAAGTCGCGCCTCATCATTTAAACGCTGATTAAGCGCTTCAATTACCTCATCTCCTGCAACATCATCAGCTACTACTCGAAAATCCCGCTGAGCAGCTTCTTCATGCCCCAAAACACTATTAATAGCAGGTTGTATTAAGTTACCAATAACCGGCAAACGCTCACACTCTTCAAGCTGCTTCAACCGCTCCGCTGTAAGCTGTCGATGATCATAATACTCTGCGCATTTTTTTGAGTTATCCCGCCACTCTTTATTTTGCGCAGCAATATCAGAAATCATTTCCTTGAAGTTGAACGCCTTAGTCATTACTTGAACTCTGGCCGACGAACCAATGTATAACCTAGCGCTTTATTCGCTAGCTTTAACTCCCGCTGCACACTGACAACAGGTGATCCATTGACTATCGTTACCAGTACAACCCCACCACCATCCACATCTAGCGCAAACGTAGCCAGCCTAATGGAATCGACACCATTCATCGGAGCAGTAACGCCGGTCATTGATGGAATGGCTTTCATGTCCAATGTGGCACTAGACAAAGCCTCATCCATAGCATCGCCCTGCTGCTGGACGCGAATTTGAGACTGCAAGTCAGAAATTTGCTCCGTATAACGGCTAATCTGCTCAGTTAAGCTAGCATTTTCATTATCACGATCCGTAATCTTGCGTTCCCACTCTGCAATTTCGGTGGCAGTAGCGCCTGGTCGTGCTGCATCTATATTTACTAACTTTGCTTGCAATTCAGCTATTTGCTTTTCTTGACTAACTTTCAGAGCTTCTAGCTCCTCAATATATTTTTTCTCTGCGATTGTTGCCATTACTCACCCTCTTTATCATTCATACTATGTGACTTCCTAAAAATTAACGACGCCGTGCTGCCGGACGCCGCTCATACACAAAATCTGATTTCTCTGGTATCGCAAAGCTTTTCATCAGCGAATCTGCCAAATTTGGACTAGAAATCCCCTTAGCTCGCATCTCATCCTTCGATACGATCTGAATTAACCGACTCCCTGCCGTGCGTTTGCGCGGCACTTTCACAATCTCACTCTTCAAACTAGCCAGTTCTTTAATATCGCTACTAATACTAATCAACGTTGTGGGGTCGTGATAGACCTTCTTCTCCACTGCCTGCCACGTCCTAAAAAACCGTTCGCGCAAATACCACCAATACTGCGCTCTTTTGTTTTTAAAAACGTTTGCATTGGTGCGCGGCTCCAGCTCTGTTTTCTCTGCCTCTTCAAAAGGCTCATCCGGAAAGTCTGGAGATTCTCCCGCTCCAAAACCGTGAAACTCCAAATTAACAGGCTTACCACCCATCCTTGCATACGTCTTAACACTGGCCCCGTTCCCCACATTATCATAGATAAAATCAGTAGCTCTAAACTCCACTGCATCATCCACAGCTCGTTGAGTCGCTTCCGTAATATCCCCATCCAACCAAGAACAGCAATCAACGATTAACACGCCATGCCGTAGTGTACGTGCCTTAGCATCCGTCCCCATATCTGCCGGATCAAACCCACATACCCTCTCACCCCGTGGCACAAACCCTAGCTTAATATGCGCATCTACCGCTGCCTCAAACCACTCCGGCTCAATTAACGCATCGTAATACTGCATATTCGGCTCACCACCATACACATGCAGCCATTTCTTGAAATTAGTTTGCTTTAAATGCTCAGAATGCTGGCGTAACTCAGCAGGGAAAAATGGGTTATCGTCATAATTGACCATCGCCACATAAATCTGCTCATCTTCATAAAACCCATTATGCTTAATCTGCGCTAAATACGGTTTTACGAACAATTGGTACGTCGCTGAAGCCTCGTCAGCTGGATTAAACGATACCCAGATTTCTGAATTAGATTTACGAATCGTTGGGATCAACAAATCCCAAGTAGCTTCCTTTATATCCTCCGCCTCTTCCACCCACACAACGTCATAGTCGAACTTAGATTTAATTGCAGTGATATTTCGACTTAAACCAAAGAACTTAAAATACCCACCCGATGGGGTGTTTATCACCGTATTCTGCACTTCAAACGGAAATTGATACTGATCAATAAAGGTTTTGAGCATCCCATGTACCGAGTCATCAATGCTATTCTGATACTCACGGGTACATAAAACTTTATAACGTGGAATACTCTCCGCATTAACCAACAACTGGCGAGCAAAGGTTTCTGACTTCCCCGACCCCCTGCCCCCAAAAAACACTTTTAAACGTTTAGGACGAGCCAGTGCTTCAAAGCGTGCGGGCAACTGAATAACGGGCAACTTACTCATGATCCGCCTTCACATACTCAACCCGCCGCACAAACTCAATCGGATTACCATCTATCCCAGTATGCTCAACCTGATCTTTAAACATACCAATATTCTTACCCAGTAATTGCAACGCCTGCGTAGCAGCCGGAATATTCAGCTCAGCAACTCGCACAACCTTTGTTTTTATTACCCCTTTATGATTCGCCACTAACAACTTATCAAAAGTCATTTCACCTTGCGCTAACATGACATTACGCTGCAATCGCTGGCGTATTTCTTCCGCATCCCAAGTAGATCGTACTTTATTCTCAGCCTGCAAATAACGTAGATACTCCCGCTCTTTTGCATAGGCTTTACGATTATTTTGGTTATGGGATAAGAATACCTTCCAGACAATAGTTCTAGCCGAATCACTGTCCTTAGGTTTAAATCCACCGATTCGGCAAAGCGCCAGATTATCCAACAGCTCCCCATCCACCCCATTCACATACGCCTCAACCATCCGCGCACGCTCAGGCCGCAAGTCACCGCCTTCAAACCCTTCCAAATACGCCTGCCGAACCTCGTCACTCATAGCAATTAGCAGCAGCCGTCATCAACCCAATAGTTACCAGCCGCATCACCTACCGTAACTTCAGCATTATCAGATTGCCTGTAGAACTTTGTAGCAACCGGAATACCCGTTACAGCATCCTGCTCAACAACCCGATACAGTTTTTCAGTAACTGTTTCAGCCAGAATAGCAGCAGGCGCTGCGACTGTACGTGCCTTGGCACACACTAAAACTAACTTAGTGTATTTAGTACCATTTGCAGCAGAATTGCTTGCTTTAAGCAAGCTCAGGGTAATACCGCGAATGGGCTGATCAGGCGAATTCCATATTTCACCTGGCACAACACAAGCAGGCGCATTAATACTGACATCCTCAGCAAACACACTCACTGGATTAGCAAATGGCTGTGCCGTGCCCGTAGCAATCGTTGCACAATCCAGCAACATATCGTAAGCAGCAAACTGAGTGGCATTAGCCGTTGTCCAGTATTGGCCTTTAATTGCTACCACATCAACCGGCACACTAGACCACCAGACCAAAACTTTATTATTGGTTTGCGGCACAATTACTGCGAAAGGTTTTTTATCCGGTGCAGTAATTGCCACACAACTCGCACTTAAATCATAAACCTGTGGATCAGTCATGATTACTCCATTAAATAAAAACCCGCCGAAGCGGGTTTATAAAACCAACTAAAATTAAGGCTCCCCAAAGATACGAACTGCTTTTATAACAAAATTTGCAGTTGATGATATAGGCGTTGTATTTTGACGTGCTATGACCAGTAATAATACATTGTAGTTGTGCACCCAGTCAGTGGTATTCGTTAGGTTAATTTTCATAGTTAACACATCGCTACTAGCTGCACTGCCGTTCAACCAATAACCTCGGCTATTGGTTGAAAGATTGGCTTGAGCCGTAAATCGGCGTGAATAGGATATAATTGACAAATAATTATTTAGCGCATCTCGATTAGCAGCGGATGAATCCAGATCAATCTCAATATACAATGGCGTGGGCGCATTCATTGGATCGTTAGCCGTGAACTGTATATTAACAGCAGTAGTTGCAGCTTTTACACCAAATCCCGCTACATTATTAGTAGTTAAATTCGTGATTGCTGTTCCAGATGCAATTTGTGCCGCTGTGTTAGTTGTTGAAGCCGTGAATAATGAAGTAATATCGACCAAATTAGTTTGCGCTTTATGAACATTATTTGCTTCATACACATAAACGTAATCCAATTGTATTACGGGTGAATAACTGGCTGCTAACGGATCAGGCAGCCCTGCTGTTGTGAGCGCATTTACTAACTTTCCTGTATTTGTATTTAGCGCATATGGTGAATAATTAATAATACTATTATTTACTTGGTAGCGCACTGTAAATGACTTCACGCGCTTTTCATAATCAAATACTGATGCGCTACCATACCAGTGGTAATCAGTTGGTAACAGCGCTTTACTAATTGTTGTATTGTCAGCATAGTTAATATCAATAACCAAATCAGGACGGGAATAAATAGTGTCAGTAATTGTCGCGATAAAAAGCTGCCATAAAAATAGTGGGGTCGCAAACTCTATTGAAAAACTAGCCCCGTCTTTTAAATTGAGATAATACGGTTCTCGGCTAGTGCGCTCAGTCACTAATTGCAGAATGTTTTCTAGCGGAACTCCAAATTGATCAATTAGTAAAGGGATTGTGCCTTGCGTTGACTGGCTAAACATCCAAGGCACAACAGGATTTCCTGTGCCCATTTGTGGCACACCAATACCAATATTGCCATCTTGCTGTAATCTTAAGCCGACTCCGCCATTTTGTCCAAATTGCACATTCCCCGTGTGAAACCCTTTTGACAAATAATTATCTTTTATATCCGCTATGACAGCTTTTACTGCCATATATACTTTATTTGCTGATGGAGCATCATAACCCCCTAACGGGAAAAGATATTGCCTTACCTTATAATCATCTGCATTACCAGATTCCGTCGGGTCATCAAGTTTTCGCATCTGAAAAGGATGCGATATTCTGTAATTAAATCCATCACTGCCTTTGGCTGTAATATCATGCCAGTCCTCATCCCTTAACGGGTTTAGCTCCAATTTACCATCAATGACTTGATGGGTTGCTCCAATATCAGTATCGTGTATTACTTTAGTCATCATCAAATCCTCAAACCGCTAATAAATAGTGCGTAATAGCACCGCTTAAATTTTGTTGTGCTACATACGCTTTATTAAGCATCGGCGCACTGGCGGCGTAGTAACTGCTATTACTAGCCAAATCTTGTACTAATACATCAAAGCAAAGCGAACTAAAGCTGTAGGCTCGACCAACCGGAACATTATCTAAATCATTCACGACTACATCCGGATCAGGCAAAGTGAGGCATGGATTAAGTTCTTTTAGCCAATCAGGAATGCCATCCGCATTGCTATCCGTACCATCCAGCAATGGATTAGGCGACCACTCCAACGTAATCTCCGCACATCCGCCATCAGGGATATTGACGCTAATCGACTGTCCATAAACACCACAACCAGCATCCAGTGTAAATGACTCACCTGCGCAATTACCGCAAGGCGTACTGATCGTGTTAGATGTACCGCAAACCTCTTTCCCTGCCACGTAAACAGCACCAGCACCTTTATTCCGCACCACAACAGATCGCAATCCAGCCGGTAATGTAACTGGACGTTGCGCTCTAAAAGAGCTAAAAAAAATAGGACAACAACTCACTTCTTATCCTCCCGTCGAGCACGTCGATACGCTAACCATGCTTCTACCAAATTTTTCAGAATTGCAGTTATCCCAACACCCAAGGTAATTACTGCTGTTAAAATGCCAACCCAATTTTGCTGAGACATCCACGCATAGAATCCAGCCCACCCTAAAGTACCCACCAACGCCACCGCTTCTATTGTTTTGTTTGTTAGCGTGTTCCGCATACTCATCGGAGCAACAATAGCCCCGCTAGTTTTCTGCCTTTCCACCACCAGAATGCCCCTATCAAAATTAATAGCATCCCAACCGAATTAGCGAGCAATAACCACTGCATCCAATCTAACTGTGTTGCCACAGCCTGCTTAGCTGCTTCGGTAGCTATAGTCGCTACCGCAGCACTTTGCTCTTTACTTAATCCAACCAACGTTCCCAAACTAACAACAACGCTACCAACACTGCCGGTTGCAATTGCCACAGCACCCTTCCGCTCACTACTTTTCATAGGAGGTTTAACTTCAATGGGCTGCTCTTCAGGCATTCGAATCCCAGCCATCTCTATTCCTTCATCTAACATTGCATCAGAGTAAGGTTGCATGTGTCCGTTTTCGTACTCAATCATCGCCGTAACAAATTGCTTAGCCGTTTTATAATCCCGCACCGCAATTGTCTCGCTAGGATCAACGCCCAAACGCTGCGCCACATGCCGCACATAACCTGACGTTTGCGCTTCAGAGTTATCAGCCCCTGCTCCACGATAAGGCGACCAACGATTAATAATTTCAGCCACAGACTTCAGCCCATGCTTTTGCTGATAAATCAGCAATAAATGCAATGCAGCACGAATCCCATACTTGGGATGCTCAAACCGGATCAAATCAGGTCTACGTACTGCCAGCTTTTTCATCCAGTCTGGCATGTCTTCTTGGGCCACTTCACCACGCCACGTACCGTAGTCTTTAATGCAGCAAGGATTATTAATCGCAATCCCAATAGTTACTTGACCATCCAAATTAAACTGCTCGACCGGATCAAACACACTACCCATCTTATTTTTAGCTATCATGTCAGTTACTACCTGTTTTTGAGTTAATGCAGCATTCCCCCACTGCACAACACTTCCAAATTCAAACACCTTGGCACGACCGGCACGGCACCACTCCTCAGCACTAAGCAACGAATCCAAACCCTTAGCCATCTCATACACAGCTGGCAAATCAACATCAGTCATAAAACAATCATACTGATTAAAAACAGTCGTCCGCCAATCCAAGCATGTTCTGCTTTCTGCCCCCAAGCTAATAGCTTCATAGCACGGTAAATTTTCTTTAAAACCGATCACCCATAGTGACCAGCTTTGCTCGCCGTCATCCGGTGACCCAAACAGGCGTAGCGGCTTTAACAAAACCTGACTAGGCTTTCCCTGCCCGTCCACATTCCCCGCAATCTCACCCGATAACATCCCGCAAATCGTAATTTCGTGCTCAGACTCAGTGCTAATCGTGTTATTGATAATCTGCAAAGACTCATAAAGCCCATCACCTGCAAAAATCCCTTGATACTGCGTATCCGGCATATTTACAAAGCAATTTCCAATCCTAATCCCACATGCTGAAGCACCGGCATACCAACTACGCGAGAAATCCCCATCGGGGATTAGCTGAATTGCATCTAAATGTGGCGCTTGCAGTCCTTTCCCCGAAATCGTGTTATGAATAAGTGCGTTGGCGAGCCGCCTATGACTACGGCGAACATGCACACCGTCCCGAGCTTCCCCAATCGCAACTCGAAACGGCTCCGTCCTTGACTTTTCCCTTAACGTCAAATACGGCTCATTACTCATCGCCAAACTACTTGCATAGTCACCAAATCAACCGCAGCTGCACTGACCTCCAAACTCAATAGCCCTACCAAGTGCACTGCCATTCCCGCTTTTACAATTGGCTTGATCTGCTTCCAGCTGTTATCACGTGGCGGATAAATCGCAGCACCCACATCCACAAATAACCGCCCCCGTGATACAACACGCTGGCTTGCATAAACCGAATACGCATCCCCTTTAATCCAGGAATTACGATAAAACCCAATCTCTTGCCCGTTTTTACGCACACCCAAACCTAAATTGACATGATTCGTCATTGGATTGGATACATGATAACTAGCCCCATTAACTACCAACGCATCAAAGCTGGTACACCCAGTCAGCAGCATCCCCAAGCCAATCACTAGCAAGACAACCTTATTCTTCATCGGCCAGCCTCACACTTACACCTTGCACAGTCACTGCACGCTTTTCCAACTGCGCCACTGACCACCAATACTCACCACCCGCTAGCCCACTCGGATCGAACACCCGCACTAGACCTGCTTGATAACCCTGCACCACAATCCAATGATTAACAAGCGGCACAACACTTACCAAAACCGCCGTAGCTCGATGCTGATCACGTACCACTGCATCTAATGCAGCCCATTGATGCTCTCTACCGTGCAACTCCAATAGCCGTGTAATATCAATCCCGTTCCACCAGCTATGCTTACCAACCACATCAATCGCCTGCTGATTCGTCGAACTACCACCCGCAAAATTGACCAACATAGCCCCAGCCGCCGCACCACAATCCGCCCAACTTTCTTGACGTACATACCCCTGATGTTGCGTAATTGGCGCAACTGCACAGCCATACAGCACTGCGAGCAATAAAAAGACCACCAACAACTTCACTTTTAAACCCCAAAAAAAG
>NZ_AQVE01000046.1 GCF_000371925.1 Thiolinea disciformis DSM 14473
CTTCAAGCCAATAGCAACCGCTTAGTATTAGCGGGCAATAATGCCCAGACCTTAGATGCGAATGGTAATTTGCTGAATGATGGGGTGCACACTTACACCTACAATGCGCAAAATCGCCTTGCGAGTGTGGATGGTACGACCACCTACAGCTATAACGCCGATGAGCAACGCGTCAAAAAAGTATCAGGACAAACCACCACTTTCTATGCGTGGGACAATGACCGTATCATCGGTGAATATGTGCAAGGTGCAAATGGCTTACAAGCCAGTGAAACGATCTACATGGGGTCTACTCCGATAGCCCTGATTCAACAAGGCAAGACCTATCGTATTCATGCCGATCAGATTGATACCCCACGGGTATTAAGCGATGCGAGCGGTAAAATCGTATGGTCGTGGGAGAGTAAACCGTTTGGCGACACCAAGCCCAATGAAGACCCTGATCAGGATGGGGTAGCACTGCGTTATAACCAGCGTTTTTCAGGGCAAACCTACGATGCTGAAACCGGATTGCATTACAACTTCCATCGCGATTATAACCCGCAGACGGGGCGGTATGTGCAAAGTGATCCGATTGGGTTGGAGGGCGGGATGAATGTGTTTGGGTATGTGGATGCAAGGCCTTTATCTGTGGTAGATACAATAGGTCATGCCCCCACAACACTCCCCAGTGCTGTTTTTGGCTCAAGAAAAACACTGGACTTTTCCATAGATATTCATGAGCCAACAGATATACCGAAAGCCTTAACTTGGGTCACAAAATATTCAAAAGTTAAGTTTACTGTATACCTTTATATCAAGGATATAAATTTAGCATCTGAATTTGCAGGCAAACCTGTCAAGATTGGCCTGCATCTAAATCAAATTAACACCAAAGATAAACGCTTTGGTTCTACTACAGATCAAATTAATAACTTTTATAGCACTTATCCCAAGGCTCCGTGCTCAATGCATGGAGATGCTAAATCGCCATTAGGAAGTTATCTTACTGCTGACTCAGCGAGGGCATTAAGTCGATACGGTGTAACGGAGGTAAGAAGCGCTCTATTTCCTCCTAATCTAACAAAGCCAACTGATACATATAGTACATATTATACTAGTCAGGGTATAAAACTTTATCATACCTTTTCTCATGGTCACTCTGTAGATCATGTAATAAATTATAATAAGATTAATCATCATTTTGCCCATTCTAATGAGTCAAATGCGGAGAAAATATATAGCCGTATTCAAGCTGGAAAATAAAATGACTGTGAATAAATATACCTCTACTTTATTAATAACTAGTTGCTTGTTAAGCATAATTTTGGGGCTGAGTTTGCCCATGGGTGTGCAAGCAGGTGAGGTGGTAGGTAAAAAGTCTCCGCCCGACCGTCAACCCCTTGGGTTGACGGAGCAACAACTACGCCTTTTAGATAAGCAAGTTATGAAGGGTAGGCCTGATTGCGGTGTGGTTTACAACAAACGACCAGGGGATGTGAGCATAACAGGACAGGCTATTTACAGTTGTTACAACAGTGTTAACTGGCCAAGAAGCCTAAAGCTATCCTCACAACAGCGTAAGGATAAACATTTACTTGATCGGTATTTTATCAGTCGAATGAGCCCATATCTTGTGCGTCTCTCTAAGGCAGAACAATCTAAATTTTTTAGACAGATCACGAATTGGATGCCGGATGATCCATACCTGATTCCAACGCTGATCCGTCTGGGCTTACCAACCACTGAGGTACTATTACAACAATTAAAATATGGCACTCCGGCTAGCTGTACCACTTATCGCTTCTTTTTAAATAAAAATCTGGCACTCTATCAACAGATTACGACACTCAACGAGCCGATTGCGCCGTTTAATGAGGATTTTGGCCCTGCTCCCTCCTACCGTTGGGAGGATTTACATTATTTAGCAGAATTTGGTGTGAAGTATTCTTCTTATTGTAATGAGGAAGTAAAAAAGCTGGCTAAGGTTAGTCCCACCGCATTGAATAAAAAGCGGCGTGTGGGTGGAGCAACCCCTTTACACCTTTATCTTTCGGGGTCTCATAGCACAAACCCTAACGCGCTAGAGGTTATTCAAATATTAATTACGCCGGTCAATATCAATATGAAGTCTGATTATGGGAATACGCCATTACACCAAGTGGTGGAGGGCTACGAGGACTACTGCTTAGATCAGACTCATGAAGCCATGATCAAATTACTAATAGCTCGTGGTGCCAATGTTAACCTTAAAAACAACGCAGGTAAGACGGCAAAAGAGTTGATAGCCCAAGCTCGTACTAAATGTTCAGAATGATTCAAGAATAAAGCTGCCTTTATGACTGACGACTTTCCATGTTAAGGGAGACCTGCTGAATACTGGGGTATACTGAAATCTTCAAAATAGCCCATTTCTAGCTGTTACTTTATACCTCCCAACGAAGAAAGCCATCACTAGACGCCCAATGCAAAAATATCTAAAGCATAGATTAGCAAACAACCTATTCATTAGTATGTTGTTGCTGGGTAATTATTCGTGCCCGGCTTATGCTGAGGCAAAATCATCGGATTACCTCACTGACCAAAAAAAGCTGCTAACGACTAAGCAAGTGCAGGCGTTGGATGCCAATGCAAGCAAAACATTGCCAGAGTGTGGTTTTATCTACCGCAAAGTAGTCGTTGGTACAGTGGCTGATTGAAAAAGGTGCTAATATTAATTTAAAAGATCAGAAAGGAATATCTATCAAGGCGCTAATAAAAAGACGTCCTGATTTAATGAAATTATTGAAGTAAAAAACACAAAGATTTCTAAAGCACCACAGCCCAAAAGTCCAAGCATTATTCAATGCTATAGAACAAAAGAATTATAATAACAATATTAAATTCTTATAATCCTCACTTATGCAGTTAGAAAGTGAGCGCTAGCGGACTCTTAACTAGCTCGCTAGCAACTAAAACATTTCCTAAAAACCCGCGCGACGCTCATCCCAAGCCAAAGGAATACCTAATTGATGGGCAAGCTCGAAAGTCAGGCCTGGAATGTTCAAAGTATAAAAATGAAGCTGCTCCACGCCTTCGCGTAATAAGCGATCACATAAACCTACCGCTAATTCAATCCCAATCCGCTTTTGCTCAATACTGCCCGCTTGTGTGCCTTTGAAAGAATTGTGCATCCAAGCCGGAATCGAAGCGCCACAACGCTCACTAAACGATTGTACTTTCTCAAAATCATGCACTGGCAAAATCCCTGGCACAATCGGCTTATTGATGCCAGCTTTAACGGCTGCATCACGAAACTTTAAAAATACATCCGCCTCAAAGAAATATTGCGTTAAGGCGCGTTGTGAGCCAGCATCCAGTTTGCGCTTTAAGTGCGCTAAATCAGCCTCTAAACTAGCAGCCTTTGGATGTGCTTCAGGATAAGCAGCCACACTAATATCAAAATCGGCTATCGAGCGCAGTGCCTGCACCATCACAGCGACATCGTGAATGCCGCCTTCCAGTAAATCAGCATCACCACGCAGTGCGACAATGCGCTCTACTCCAGCCTCATAAAAACGTTTAGCGAGTTCTAATAATGACTCGCGAGTATGTCCTGCTGCGGTTAAATGTGCTGCTACCGGCACACGGCACTCGCGCTGCATATTGAAGACCGTTTCCAAACTATGCTCACGATCACTCCCCAATGCACCATAAGTCACCGAGAAAAACGCTGGCTTGAGCATTTCCAACTGTCCGATATTACGCCATAAGGTACGTTCCATACGTGGCGTTTTCGGTGGAAAAAACTCAAAAGAAAGGATTGGATTGTGACTCATGCTTAACTCATCGTGGACAATAGTTGATAGCTTGGTATTTTCTTATGCTAGACTTACTAAATCAATTTCAAGTTTATCAATATTTTTTTGAAATATTTTCAATATGCTGAATCTGCAACGTAAACACCTTGAGCTTATTGTCGCTTTAAATACTTGCGAAACCTTGGTAGAAGTGGCTAAACAGCTTCATCTCACCCCATCAGCGCTCTCCCATCAATTGACTGAATTGGAAAAGCGCATTGACCTCACAGTCGTAGACCGTAAGACTAAGCCCTTACATTTAACGACCGCCGGTAAGCGCCTATTGGAAACGGCCTTGGACACCTTGCCGCGCTTCGAGCGCTTGGAAAATGATTTAACCCGCTTAGCGAAAGGTGATAGTGGCCGCTTAACGATAGCGATTGAATGCCACTCTTGTTATCAGTGGCTCATTCCAACCTTAAATGAATTTCGGGCACATTGGCCTGCGGTGGAGTTGGATATTGCTGGTGATTTTCATTTTGAAAGCCTAAAAGCCTTGATGGAAAACGAGCTAGAGATCGTGATTACTGCCGATCCTGAGCCACTCAATGGCATTCAATATCTCCCCTTATTTCAATACGAAGCGCATTTGGTTTTACCCTTAGAACACACCTTAAATAAGGTTGCGATTATTGAACCAGCGATGCTGAAAACAGAAACGTTAATTAGTTATCCCGTGCCACCGCGCAAACTCGATATTTTTCGTTTATTTCTCAGCCCTGCGGGTGTTGAACCCGCACATATACGGCATAGTGAATTAACCGTCATGATGATTGCCTTGGTCGCAAGCGGACGCGGTGTCTGTGCTTTACCCAGCTGGGCGGCTAGTGAATACACCGAACGCCAATTGGTCAGCACCCGATCCCTCGGCACTGGTGTATTTAACACACTGTATGCCGCCGTCCGAGAAACCAGTTTGCGCTTTAACTATATGCGCGAATTTATCAAGTTGGCGCGTACTTTATCGCTGCAAACCCTGCAACATATAGCGCCGCCCAACGATCAATGGCTCTGATGCAGACGCTCACGATGCCAAATGTATAAGCCGGAGGCGATTAAAATCGCAGCGCCTAGCCAAGTAGAGGAACGAGGAATATCACCAAACCAGACCCAGCCAATCAGCGCCGCTGAAATCAGCTCAATATATTGGAAAGGCGCTAAGATCGAAGCATCTGCATGTTTGAAAGATTGCGTTAGAATCGAATGACTGACGGCTGCGAAGAAACCGACTAATAATAATTGACGCCACTGCCACAACTCAGGCCATTGCCATTGAAAAACTTCAATTTGCAAAGGTTGCGTGAGCACAATCACGATTAAAATAATGATTGCGCCAAACACACCCGAATAGAATTGCATAGCCAAAGGCGAGACTCCACCTCCTACGCCAGAACGTGCTAACTGACGCGTAAATAACAAATAAAACGCGAATCCTAAAGCCGTCGCTAATGGCACAAAAGCACGCCAGCCAAAGAGTTCACGCCCCGGCTGAATAATGATGAGTGCCCCCATCAATCCAATCACGACGGCCACTAAACGGCGCCAACCATATTTCTCGCCTAATACCCAAGGTGCTAATAAAGTGACTAACAAGGGCATCACAAAAAAGATGGCTAAAGCGTCCGCTAACGGCATTACTTGAATCGCATAGAAGAAAGTCAGCGTACCAAAACAGATACTCACAGCGCGCCAAAAATGTAAACGTAATTCTAAACCTCGCGGTATATGCAAACTTTTCCACACAACAGGCAACAAAAACAAACTCTGAAAAACAAAGCGCGCCAACACGATCAAAGCGGCAGGGTAAGTTTCTCCCATGGCCTTAGCAGACGCATCCATCAAGGGCAACAAAAGAGAACCAATAATCATTAATTGAATGCCACGGCTTTGTTGATTCTGATGCTGATGCTGATGCTGGCTCACGATAATTCGCTCAAGGAGGGTTTAGACGATACAATCCCCTACTATAAGCTAAACCTCAGCAATAGGATATTTTTGAATGAACACACTGCTTTTAGTGTTTCTGGTCGGCGGCGCCAATATCTTGGCTTATGGTTTTATCTACCCTAAGTTGGTACAAGGGCATGTTAAACGGCTCATTATCTCAGATTTAGTATTAAGTTTAGTATTGCTGACTTGCGTGGGCGCTACTTATAGTGGCACTGATACGCGCTTTGATTTTGGTTTATTTAGCTTAAATTGGTTTTTCGCCACGCTCTTGATCAGTTTTGTGTTCGAGCTATTTTTATTTCCGTGGTATCAGAAACGCTTCAATATTCAACTACCCAAATAGTTGAATAGCTGTCACTCACAAGCTATATCGCCTATCTACATTTAATCTCTAGTTAAGTCAGCTTCGTTATATTTAACCGGTCTTTAACCCACAAAAGGATAATAAGAATGAGTTTGGGCGGTGCTTTTTATATTTTGTCGGATGATCAACTAGAACGCCTGTTAGATGGCTCTTTAAGTTTATCATTTCTTTATAATGAATTAGATGAAAAACCACGTGAAGCCTATAGTGTTGAACGGGCATGGCTGGATGTCATTCGTATTGTGGAGGACTTTACCGAGGATTTTGCTGAGCAAACCAATGAAATCCCAGAGATGAGTCAATATTCTTGGGCTACAGACGTAAAGGAAATTGCGCCACTGTTTGTTAGGTTAAATGACGATGAAGTAGAGAGTTATTATAACTGGCTAGACGATGCCAGCACTGAACTAGCAGAACTAAGCCATCATATGAAAAATATTGCGAGCCTCTATCAACGGGCCGCACAACAAGGCGACGCTGTGCTATTCCGTGTGACCTAAGCGATTACGAGCAGCGCTAAAGTTAGTGTTTAGCGCTGTCTCGCTTAAAAATGATAATCAATCCACCAGCTCACCGCCTTAGTCGGCGCCACGATATGCTGGAAAAAAGGTTCCCACGAAAAAGTATTCTGATTACCCCAAATTGGAAAATAATCCGGCACATACGAACAAGTCGCACCCACTAAGCCTAACTGATCATGGCGCTGCAAGATGGTTAAAGCCTGTTGCGCCTGATGTTCAATTGGCAAATAAAAACCCTTCTGTTCCGGCCATGCCTTGCGCTGAATAAAACCACTCTCGGCCTGCTCATACCCCTCATGATCGGACGGCAAAGTAAAAGGAATATTAAGCAAACACAATTCTTTAGTGTTTTGCGGCTGAGGATAGAAAGGATGTGGGAACCAAGTAATGGGAATAAATTCACTACCTTGATTGCTAATCGTGGTATGCGAACGAACAGTACGCTCCTGTAAAGATACGGTACGCACTAATTGCAAGGCATAATTTTCAAAAGCCTGTTGGGTAGTGAAGCGAACTTGGTTTGCATCTTGTTCAAGCTGCCAATCACAAAACTGCTTGACTTGTTTAGTTTGTAAATCACATAAGCCAATCCCCACAATCAGCACTTCACTATCATCTTTCTGAGACGAACGTAAGGGCGCCCAATTGAAAGCATCAGGAATTCCCTGCCCATCGAACCAGTTAAAACTTTCTGGGTAAGTTGGTCCGCTGAGTAAATTACCGAGCTTGCTATCCACAATTTGATAAATATAACCGCCCGTACAATAGCGTACGCCAAATTTGGCCTGATCCTTGATAGGATCTAATAGCTCAACGCTCAATTTATTATTGCTTAATAAAAGCACGGCTTAACTCCTGCGATGTGAATTGACGCAGAGTAACCAAAAACGCTACAGCTGTTAATGAGATTTTGAGAAATTTGGAGAAAAGAATTTAGTGATGGAATTTAGAAAGATGGCGTCCCCATGGGGATTCGAACCCCAGTACTCGCCGTGAAAGGGCGATATCCTAGGCCACTAGATGATGGGGACGCTGATTTAAACTACTCTA
>NZ_AQVE01000047.1 GCF_000371925.1 Thiolinea disciformis DSM 14473
ATGATGCCATTTGCAAAGTTACAGCACGAATGATTTTCATCCATTCATTTGCAGCGCCCCCACCAAAAATAGAAAACCCAGTACTCCAATAACACTTGATGAAATCAGCCAAAACTTCAGGCTATTACCCGTGAATATCGGGCGCAATAATGGAAATAAAAGCGCACGCGCTAGTAATACCACTGCAATAAGAAAAAGCACAGGACGCATCAAAGGCATGGTAGGCAATACACCCGCCCCCGCTAAGGCGTAAGCTGCCCACACTAACAATATAAAACCCACCACAACGGCTGAGATATGAGGTCGCCAATCCCCTGCTTCTATGGCTGCTGCGGCTTTTTCGCCAGCACCGAGAAAGCGATAACCTGCTGCGCCCCAAATGAGACAAGCAAAGTGTAAAGCTGCTGCGATCACACACAGGATTGCGGCGATTAGCAGCGGAAATGATGGAGTAAACATGAAAAATCTCCTGATGTCATTAAGATAGTTTTTTTAAGTCGTGTTGCCGATCAGTTATAGTTGGATAATCCTATTGTGGCTACTGTTTGAGGTGAAAAATGACTAAGCCCTTTATTAATATTGACGAATTAACTTATCAAACACGCCAACACGGAAAAACATTTGAAGCTCAAATAGCGCCCATAGCGCCTTTAATTGGTGCGCATAAACTGGGTTATAACATTACCATTATTCCCGCAGGGAAACGCGCTTATCCTTATCATGCCCATTTAGTCAATGAAGAAATGTTTTTCATTTTGGCCGGTGAAGGAACCTTGCGTCATTCAGGAAAAACTTGGTCGATAAAACAAGGTGATATTATTTGCTGCCCTGTCGGGCAGGAGCATGCCCATGAAATTATTAATACGGGTACAGTTGATTTAAAGTTTTTAGCTGTCAGCACGATGCAAGAACCTGAAATTGGTATTTACCCTGATTCTAATAAATTGGGTGTCTTTGCGGGTAAAGCACCAGGGCATACCCATAAGGATTATGATTTAAGAGTCATTGCCCACCTAGATACAAGTGTTGATTATTATGAGGGTGAGGAGTAATGCAGTATTTGTTGGTTTAGCAAGATTGAGTAGGTAATTCATCTAAGCAAGTACTTATACTAACCACTCTGTGTTTTGAAGTACTACTCGATAACCATCAATGTCTTCAAATGTTTTACCTACCCTATCCCAATAATCGTTATAGGCAGGTACTACCCTAAATCCAGCTTTCTCCATTTGCTGGCAACATTGCGCCCAAACTTGAGGCTCAGATAAATAAAAAACGAGTAAGTTATCTTGAGTAGGTGCTCGCCCAACCGTAGTACCTTTGTGATGAGTAAACTCAAGATGATAATAATGTACTTCATGCCCAATGATTGAACCGTCAAAGCCATTGTGATCTTTAAAAGACCCCAGTAATTTAAATCCTAATCCATTGATATACATATCTGTAATAGCCGCCAAATTATCCGTAGGACGCGCTATTCTGATTTTTGCTGATTTAGGAATCACTAAAGTTTACAAACCCATTTTTCACCAAAAAGCTATATAGCAGGAATAGTCTATTATTTTAAATACTGAAAAAATAACAACCATTAGCTTAAGCCAGTATAACGTAACAACTGGCAGCGTTGTAGTCGGTTTATGATGCATTTTGAGTATAATAACAGATTTATTTTTATGATGATCAAGACCCTAAGGAACGTCTGGATGTATAAAAATTAAGTAATAAACTAAAGCTTTTAAAATTATCTTCTCTTTTATATTGGCTCAGTTGGTGTGGCATCAAAATCATAGAGAATCGAGAAAACACCAACTCTTGATTTTTGATTAAGCAATTTTTGAAAATTTAAAAGTTAATTGTTGGGGCTGCTAAAAAAAGCAGCACTCCCTCTTTTAGGCTATCTGTGGAGATAAACCAGTACTTGCAACTACTGTTTTTTTCTTTCTAGCTAAACAACGATTAGTAGCATCAGTAATTGGTGTTTCACCATTCTTAACGCCCCTCATATACATTATAGCCGCAGCCGCTTGCATAATAGATTGGGCTGATTCGGGATTACTCATATCCTGAGTCATCTCGTTAATAAGTTCAGCATCTGTAATACCAGCTTTTTCAGCCCTACCAAGAGCGTTAAATTCTTTTCGTGCTCTTGTTTGCTGTGTTTCGAAAAGTTTAAAGTCAGCCATAATTGGTTACCTCATAATTTAGTTGATGGGACATAGATTAATGAGGATTCTGTTGTAGTTTTTCAAGTGCCCGTTCTGTCTCTACTAAAGTATTACAGAAATAAAGCTTTGATTTTTATCTTACTATTAATATTTTTGCAGGGAGTAGCTATATAGTGCTAGCAGCTTATTAGACAGCATTCTGCAATCTTAGTATAGGATCTACATTCAATTGCTGAGCACACGTCACCTATATGACTATATAGTGCGTTAAGAATTCCACATAGTCTGCTATTATCATAAAATTTTGACATGGTCTACGCCATGTACTAAGTAGAGTATTACTTTCCAAACGATCACATACATTCTC
Source organism: Thiolinea disciformis DSM 14473 (assembly GCF_000371925.1). Taxonomy (GTDB): domain Bacteria; phylum Pseudomonadota; class Gammaproteobacteria; order Thiotrichales; family Thiotrichaceae; genus Thiolinea; species Thiolinea disciformis. The sequence goes on from NZ_AQVE01000047.1 coordinate 2,533, forward strand.
ACCCCTCACAGTAATATAGCCCCCCACCCACATTCCCCCTAAACTACCCTCAAGCAAAACCATCGCACCTGTTTCTGAGAGAGTTTGTATGTCTTTACCCGCCGAAGCCATTGCCCAGTATCGCAGTCAATTAAGTTGTAATTTCAAACAGCTTGATGAGGCTTTTGCAGGTTGTATGCAGCAGGCGCACGCTTTATTGAGCGAACAGGGGATTAAGGATTATCTCGACGGTGCGTCGTTGGTGTGCAAAATCGGGCGCGGGTTTGACCCTGTGCTGACGTATCTTGAGGAAATGCCTGAGATTGCACATCATTTGGGCGAGGACATGCTCACGCGCATTAGCCAAGCCGTGTGGACGATGTCGCGCACGCCGAATGGACGCTCGATTCCGGTGTTTTTGCAGTCTTTGCCCGAAGTGGCGCGGCGTTTGGGTAGTAGCGAATTGCTCAATCATTATATTGAAATCATTTTCGAGATGATGAACCGCACTACAGGCTCGATTCACGGTTTTCATGCCACCATGCCCAGTGTCGGCTTGCCTAAACTACTCCAGCAAATGCCGTTTTTAATCAATCAATTGGCATTGGGTGGCTTAAAAAATTGGATTGAATACGGGATTCGCAATTATGGCAAACATCCGCAGCGCCAAGAGGAGTACTTCGCGCTGGAGTCGGCGGATAGTAAAGCCATGTTGCAGCACGAGCGCAAAGGTACGCTGTTTACCCATCACGAGCGCAAACTGAATTTGTACCTGCAAGCTTGTTGGCAATTAGCCCCGCCTTTAGTACCGTACTCGATTGATTTCCGCGAGATGCGCAAGCAACAACCGTATTTTGATGAGTACGGTATGCGCATTCCTGATGTATTCGATGATTTTAACGGGGTGCGCGGTATAGACCGTTATCGCGCGGTGTTGGCGCACATGGCGGCGCATCAACGTTGGTCGAGCCAAGTGATTGCCGATAATTTCAGCCCCCAGCAACGCATTGCCATTGAGCGCTTGGAAGATAGCCGCGTCGAGTACTTGGCAATGCAGCAGTATCAAGGCTTACGGCGTATTTTTATTGCCCTGCATCCGCGTCCTGAAGAAGGTTCGTGTCATCCCGCTCAGGAATCGTGTTTGCGGCATCGTTTGGCGATGTTGTCCTATGCGATTTTGAACCCTGAGCATGGCTATCAACAGGCAGTGATCAATGAGTTTGCCGCTAAATTTCATGCACTGATGCAGCAAGGCGAGCAAAGTACTCAGGCTATGGTCGATTTAGCCTTGTCCTTTGTGGCAAAGACGCGCTTGCAGTCGGATCAATTGCCCAATGTGTATTTTACCGACACCGCGATTCCGTACCGTGATGATAATCGGCACTTGTGGCAGTTTATTGAAGAAAGCGATGACGAGGACTTTTTCGAGCAAACTCAATGCGATGAGCAAAGTGAAGTAACAGGTTTGCCGCCGCGTCATTACCCCGAATGGGATTACAGCTCACAGACCTATCGCCCTGATTGGGTGAGTGTGTACGAAGGTTTGCACAAACAAGGCAGCCCCGCGCACATTGATGCCCTGCTTGCCAAACATGCCGCCCTCGCCAAAAAGCTCAAGCAATTGGTCGAGCTACTCAAGCCGCAAAACTATACCCGTGTGCGCTATCAAGAAGAAGGCAGTGAGTTGGATTTGGATGTGGCGATTCGTTCCCTGATTGATTTCAAAAGCGGCGCGAATCCTGACCCGCGTATCAATATGAGCCACAAGCACGATGGGCGCAATATTGCCGTGATGTTGCTGCTGGATTTATCCGCCTCGATCAGCGAAACCCCGCAAGGCTGTACGCAAAGCATCCTCGAACTCAGCCAAGAAGCGGTGTCCTTATTAGCATGGGCAATTGAAGCACTCGGCGACCCGTTTGCCATTGCGGGTTTTGCCTCCAACACGCGCCACGAAGTGCGTTATCAGCATATCAAAGGCTTCCGCGAGTCGTTTCAGGACGAAGTCAAAGGACGTTTAGCAGCAATGGAAGCAGGCTATTCCACACGCATGGGTGCAGCATTACGCCATGCCGCGCATTATTTAGAGCATCAAAACGCGGATAAGAAATTACTGCTGATTCTCACCGACGGCGAACCGTCCGATATTGATGTCGACGATCCGCAACACCTCAGTCAAGACACACGCCAAGCGGTGAAGGAATTAGATAATCAAGGGATTTACACCTACTGCATTAGCCTCGACCCACGAGCGGACGACTACGTGCGCGATATATTCGGCAAACGTTATACGGTGATTGATAATGTGCAGCGATTGCCAGAACGATTGCCGCAGGTGTTTATGGCGTTGACGGGGTAGGTTTTAGTTTTCAATAAAGCTAAATCACGTTCCTTCTCATTAGCGAATTTATGGAAAAACTGTCAACAATGTTGAAATCGCAATAATAAACTGCAAGTACCTTACTAGCGTAAAGGAATCATCGCTTTTTTTGCATAAAGCCTACAAAATTATTCGCTTTTTCACACTCATCAAGCTTGTTAGGATAAGGTTTTATCCTGTTGGAGCTAAGATTATGCCGATACGCGCCGCACAGTTACAAGACAAAAATACGCTATCTGACCTTATTCATACTGCCAATCAAGCGGTTGCTCAGCAGTTTCACATTACCTATGAAAACAACCCCAAACATCCATCTTTTTATACACCTGAATGGGTGGAGAGTGATTTTCAGCGACGTGAGCAATACTTTATTTATCAGCAAGATGGTAAAGCAATAGGCTGTGTGGCTTATGAAAAACCCAATGCGGAATTGGCTTATTTAAATCGTTTGTCGGTGTTACCTGAGTATCAACGACAAGGCGTAGGTGAAAAACTGGTAAGGCATATTATCCAACTAGCCCAAGCTGAGCAGGTTAAGCAGATCAGTATTGGTGTTATTGGCGAACATGCAGTGTTGCACCGTTGGTATCAAAAACTTGGCTTTCAAGACAGTGAGCGCAAACAGTTCGCGCATCTGCCTTTTTCGGTGCAGTTGATGTTGTATAGTTGTTAAAAAAGCCATTAGCGTCTAAGACCATCATAGTTTTAATAAACTAGCAGGATCAAAATCAGCGGGTACGGCTTTACGCTTGCTTTTCAACATACCAAACGCACTATTAGGCACATTGGCTGGCGTACTTTTGACACGTAGCTCAATGTGATCATCAAACACTGTATCAAGGTGAATATTGCCGTGAGAGGGGCAAAATTTGGCATATAAAGCAATGACATTTTTTATTGCTTGCTGATAGTTTTTCTTATCCATGCTTTTAACTTTAGACATTACTCAATACACGATCATCACTCATATTGAGCTAGTCCATCTGTTAGGAAAAATTTACTGCAATGCCCTAATTTTCTCGAAAATACACCACCTGAGGTAAACCTTCAAAATGATCATCGGAGGTAATCAATTGAGCATTTTTTTGCTGTGCTGTGGCATAAATAATGGCATCCGCAAAAGATAATCCATGTTGCAAAGCCAAATCAGCCGCTAATAAACTAATAGCGGTATCTAGCGCCACTACTTGACATTGTTCGGTAAGCGCAATGACCTCTAAAGCGGTGGCTTCATCACGTTCCCGTTTTGTCCATTTGTATAACTCGAATTGAATCACGGTTGGCATGTACACTTGATCGAGTTGTGAGAGCCACGGCTCGAATGTTTGTACCAAAACCCCGTCAGTTAACCATTCAATCCAGCCACAGGTATCGACTAGCTGTGCCATTACACACGATCCTTACGGTCACGATAAGCTTGTGTATTTGCACCCTTTAAACGCCCGCGCATATCGCGTAAAGAACGTACTGGTACTAATTCAATAGCTTTGCCTTTAACTAGAACCGTAAATTGCTGACCTGCTTCCAAACTGAGTGTGTCTCGTACCGCTTTAGGAATGGATAATTGAAATTTATAGTAAATTCTGCTAATTAAGCTACACTCTAATACTGGTCAATTCTCAAGAGACGCTCCGCGATGGGTGTGTATGGTTTAGAATTACGAGAACGCGTGTTGGCGGCTTATGAACGGCATCAGAATAAAAGTTTAGTGTGTCGCGAGTTTCAAATAGCGCGAACGACATTGGATGACTGGATACGCTGGCAGGCGGAAGGACGTTTAAAGCCGGAGGTGTGGTCGCGTGGACGTCGGCATACCATTCAGGAT
>NZ_AQVE01000048.1 GCF_000371925.1 Thiolinea disciformis DSM 14473
TGCGGGTAAAGCACCAGGGCATACCCATAAGGATTATGATTTAAGAGTCATTGCCCACCTAGATACAAGTGTTGATTATTATGAGGGTGAGGAGTGAGCTGACAAGCTAGCTAAGCTACTAGGTTCTGCAACAACTTCTTCAAGTGTTCAGCTTCCTGTGGTTGCAGTGAGGAAAGAAAATTCTCATTCACAATTTGAGTAATAGCGAACAATTGCGGTGATAAGTCCCGCCCTGCTGCGGTTAAACAAATTCTAAAACTACGCCGTGAGAATTCATCCACTTGCCGCACCAGCAAGCCACGTTGTTCCAATATATCAAGCTGACGGGTGATCGCATAATTGGGCATGGCAACTACTTTGCCAATCTCGGTTTGAGTAATGTTATCGCCCTCTGCCAGCGCTTTCATAATAGCAAACTGCCCTTGTGTGAGGTTCAATGGCTCCAGCATCGCAGCCATAATGCCATTAACCTTGATGGCAGCGGCATTGATCAACCAGCCTACGCTGTCTGAATGTACTATGTTTTGTCTATCGTCCATGCGTTGCATTATTCCAAGTCACTATGGCTGATGCAAATATAGCAAGAGCAATTATTGCAATTGCAATTATTTGTGAGTAGTATGATTCATTGTTAAATTCATCAGGTAGTAAATAATGAGCAAAAAACACGTAGTAATGATCGGCTGGCATCCTTCAGCGGTCAATTATGAAAAATGGACGCATCTGACACCCGAAAAGTTACAAGCCATGCTAGAAGCGGATCGTGATAGCCTCAATCAGTTAGGGTATCAGGCCGAATTGTGCTTTGTGCGTAGTGCAGAAACAGCACAAGCTGACGTTGAGCAATATCTAGCAGAAAATGCAGTCGATTGTGTATTGATTGGTGCGGGTGTACGTACTGATGCTGATCATTTTTTGGTATTTGAAACATTGGTAAATGCGGTACATAAATCAGCACCACAAGCTAATATTTGTTTTAATACCAACCCTACCGATACCGCAGCCGCCGTGCAGCGCTGGGTATAGGGTACGATTTTCTGGCAAGCTTCTGCGAGAGGCTTTTACCTTACCGCTGTACTCATATTGTTCAGCATGATCGCGCTGCTGGGCTCTTATACGAAACGCAGTCACTTGAGTGGCAAATAGGAAAATCAAAGTAGGCGTGCGGCAGATTCACTTAAATCGATGGTTAGGAGTCCAGTGGTTCAACATAGAGTCTGCCTCGCTTAACACTAAGGCTACCAAGATTGGGCTGCCGTGCGATAAGTGCCCAAGCGGGTTGACCTTCAGCCGTCATGAATGAAACGACGCGCAGGCCCTTGGAAAGGGATAACGAGATTTCGGGCAAAGTGCCTAGAAAGTCGACTTGTCTAACTTCGCAACCGATGAGTCGCTTGAACACAGATGGCCAACGACGCTCGGAACTCCACGAACCAGCAAGGATTGAACGAGGTTTTTCAACACGCCAACTCCACTCAATCATGAGAGTGAGCTCGCCATTTGGCTGGCTAAGGGTATCACCACACCTTTTTCTTTCAGTTAAAGCACCAAACTCCAAGAAAATTGCAGAGCCGTACCCGCGCCATACGTGGGTGACAGATTTTCCTTTTAAAACATCGATGAACGGAGACGCAGTAAGCAAAGGCACTCCCTAACAGTTTCTTAGATCGAATCTCGGTATAACACTTTAGTAAAAAGTCAAAGAGCGAAGCAAAATTTTTCTAGCTTCTGTAATCAATCGCTATGCCTTCGTGCTTCTAGATACAGCAGTCGACTGATGAAGGCATACAGACCGATGCTACCTGTAGCCAGACATAACAATGTCCAAGGCAACACCTGCATCTTAACTTTACGCGCTCTGGGAATAATGAAGGCGATAGCTGCGGAGACGCCAAGCAGCAGATCGTACCAAATTTGGTTTCCCCACAAATTACGGGTGTGTTCAGGCCAAAATCCTAGCGGACCTTCTGTTATTACGGCTTGTAGGGAAAACACTAGGAATAGTAACGATAAAACTGCTGGAAATAGCCACATGTTTTTGGAAATTGGTCTATCGGCTACAGACAAATAAATCACGCTAGCAACAGCAGAAAGTCCTGCGATCAGGGGGAAAATTTCGACTTGAGACAAAGTATCCTCCATTTAGGCGTTGAACACTTAAGCATTTATTAGAGGGCGTTTTGGTGTTTCGTTAGCCAATAGTTTGTAACCTCTTAAGATGGTTCAGTCAAGTCGATCGTATGAACCTGACGTGCTAACAGCTTGATTATTCAGTTTTTTAAGAGCGGCACAGGGTTATTATGAATTAAAGCGATTATGTGAATGAGTGGTTTGCGGTTGACTTTGTTTTGTATGCTCTTGGATAGCTCAACACTAGAACTGCCGATTCTTAAATGCTCCCACTCTGAATGAAGCCAACTAGCAATGGTTGGTATGAACTCTTGGTGGTCTGCCAATACTGCTGTTTGAATGTCCATGTATTTGGGTAGTGTCGTCGTGCGCTAACATCATAGCTGACGGGCGCGGCGGGGAATCGATTGGACGAAGCGAAGACGCGGGCTGTCGTCGCGTCCGTGGTCAAGCAACTTTTTGGCTAAAAATAAGTTCTTTCTCTGCTTTCGCTCAGAATAGATATAATCTGGCTGTTTGAAAGCCGCAAATCTATCCCTTCAACATCTAAAGGGGATTTTTTAGTTTTTACTGGAGTCAGGTAATACGCCTCTCCATTGCGTTTATAAATGCAGATAATCCCCTCTTGTTTTGCTGTCTCAAGCACTGATGCAAAGTTTTTTCTGGCTTCAGTAAAGTTATATTGTTTCATCTATTACCTCCAATACGGTAATACCCATTTGTTTGGCAACATTTATTAAGTTTTTATCTAGCGTGAGTAATGGACTACTTGTTAGTTCTGCACATTGAATGAGATAAGCATCATACGCATAAATATTAAACTGCTTGGTTATATGTAGAGTTCGTTCTAGCGGCACATCTATAAACTGTATGGGAATGGATTTGTAGATTTTTAGTGCTTTTTCTGCTTCTGCTAAATCAATCAGTCTTCTTTTGAACATGGCTGAAAAAGCATTGCCTATTTCCCAATGCACAGATATAGGTGCAACTAAAGTTGCTCCAATGGTGGCTTCGATGATCTTATCTTTTGTCTTTTCATTGCCAATGACAGCAATCAGTGCTGATGTGTCTATCGTGATGTCCATGTTGTCTCAAGCTTTAAGTACATATGTACCACTATAGACATATTTGACTGATGTGTACAGATGTACAGCAAATCTTCAAGAGTGACAAAGACACTTACAGCTGCATGCTTATATGGAATTCAATTAATTTTATGATGATTGTGTCGTAAGTGCCAAATTATGCCAACATTGAGTTGACGGGCGCGGCGGGGAGTAGAATGGGCGAAGTCGCCGGCTGTTACTACGTTCGTCATCGACATAACTTTCAGGCTTTTTAATTCGAAACTCTTGCTACTTTCTTGAGTTTAATAATTGTGTAAAAAGACCCTGTAGCGAACTGCTTTCAAGTATTAATTTTGATACAAGATCTATAAACAAGTCAGCACCAGCATAAAATTCAGAGGCAAGTTTTAAAACTGAAAGATCATCTAAATTTCTTATAGTTCGATACTGTAACAATGCATCAGGATCTCTATGGGCAATAGTGGAGTTTCTTAAAAATCCTAATTTTCTCTTTGCTGCTTTTTGAGCTTTACGGATTTTTCTTAGAGCTATATAAGTTTCTTCTTTCAACTCTTCAGGTGCGTTTATCTCATCAAGAGTCACTTTAAGAGTGTTTCCCGAAACTTTATCTATGACCCACTCATGTAGTGTTAATAATATAGTTCTAATGCATAAATTCCTTTTCCATGGATCTGGATGAGTGAGGGCGTCAATTTTTACTGACTGAATGTCTCTTTCTGCTATTAGAAAATATAGTGCAATATTGAAGATTATTTTACATGAGTTATAGTTTGTTTTTTTTCTATTTTTATAGCTTGATTTTTTTATTACCTCAAAAGTTTCTTCTAAGATTTTTCTCTTTTTTCTTTCTTTTATCTTTAAGTAAGGGCGCATTATAAATCTGCTAATTTTCTTTGTTCTTTTTAGCTGTCGTATTCTGCCCCATCTTCTAATCACTTCAGGAGAATGTTCAAAAAATCTTTTTTTCTCTTTTGGATATTTTTGCTCATAGCAATCAAGTTTCTTGCCTAACAGTTTAGCATGTGGCGTTCGGGAATATCAGGATAGGAAGCCTGCTCTCAATCGGTGAGCACGCGCTGCCTATCTGGTGCGTCGAGAACTCAGCATAGTCTGGCATTATCATAAATCATTCCCCCAACATTCAGTTAATGTTAATGGATAAGAAGCATACACGAAGCCCCGTAGAACCAACAACCTCGTATTCCCATGAGCTCTGGAAAAACTACACGCTTTTTCTTTTTAAACAAAGTGTTATTCAGAAGTATGTGACGTGGTATGTATTGCGTACTAAGCAGTACAGTGTGTGTGTAGTCCGGCAGATATGATTTAGTTCCCATCGCCCCTCACAGTAATAGTATGTCCTTAACCGCAGAAGTCGTTGCCCAGCATCAATGATGCCATTTGCAAAGTTACAGCACGAATGATTTTCATCCATTCATTTGCAGCGCCCCCACCAAAAATAGAAAACCCAGTACTCCAATAACAC
>NZ_AQVE01000049.1 GCF_000371925.1 Thiolinea disciformis DSM 14473
CTACGATGACTGGGATGGTCACGATACCAAGACTCTAATGCCGTTACGGCGTTTTTACTTAAAGTGAGGTGTTTGGCGGGGCGTCCTCGACGCATCATGGGGTACTCCCTTAGGTAAAACATGCCTAATAGATGGGGAACCCTATAGCTCTTTTCAAGGGGATTCTTTTGGGTAGGTACTTAGATATGGAGGTGTTAATAGCGCCGTTACAAATCATTTTAAAAGAATATCGCCTATTTATTGTTAAGCATTCCATTGTAACAGGCTCTGTTTATAAATTAGCGGGTAAGCCTTATGTGTCTGATTTATTGGATGAAGCAGCGCTTCAATATGCTGAATCGATCATCCAGCAATGGCTACCGAGCGAATCTTGTGTGATGGATTTAGCGCTAACAGAGCAGGGGTATAAGGTCATTGAGTTCAATAATATCAATAGCTCAGGGTTTTATGCGACTAATGTCGCTAAATTGATCCAAGCTTTAGAGTATGCTTATAACGGATAGCTCATTCTTTCAAAGTTTAATGGCTAAACGATACCTGAGGCGGTAAGGTTAGTTTGCGAGTATAAGTGAAACTGTATTGTGTCAGCTGATAGTTGTAGCGCTTGTTTGAGCCAACCACTGCTGGCGGTTTAAGCCATAAACTGCATGATCTACGATGATACCATTTAGATTTTCTGCCCGTGTAATAATACCTTCACGTACAAACCCTAAACGCTCACACACGGCGGCTGGGTTTATTGTTAAAGCAGCGGCAACTTGTACTTTTTCCATATCTAGCTCTGTAAAAGCTATCTGAATTAGCTGAGCAACAGATTTACTAACAATCCCTTGCCCTTGAAATGCTGAGCTTAGCCAGTAACCCAGATCCACTTTTTTAAGCTCATGCTTAATCTGGTTGAAGCTGATATTACCCACTACTTGATCCTTAAAAATAATGGCACAGGTTAGTGATTTACCATCAGCGTAATTATGTAAGGCACCTTGGATGAAAGAGCAAAAGAAAGCCTCATCATAAGCATGTGCTGCCCACGGAGGCCATTGGCTGAGGTAGTCGCGTTATGCAACTGTCTGTCCCAACACACGACATGGGCATTATCAATAATCAGATCTTTGTTTGGCTCTACATCTAAGCTAAAGATAGTACCGAAGCCAGAAACGACTAATTGACCTTTGCCAGCGGTTTCCATCACAAAGAAACCACCAGACTGTCCAAATAAGGCATTACCAACATTTTGGGTACGCACTTGTAAAATTACATCTGAAGTGGCCGCAACAAACGCACCATCATTGAGGATATATTGTGCTTCACCCACTGTAACCACTTCCGCTCCGGGCAAAGCGGGTGAAAGCAAGCAATCCCCATCGCTGCGTGTTGCTTCAATGTGCTGTTGGAAAAAGGATTCACCATTGGCAAAGCGCCGTATGAGTGCCTGACCTAAGCCTCCACTCATCTTACCTTGTAAATCCAAGGTAGCTTCCATCATCACCATCGAACCTGATTCGCAATAGATTTTATCACCTTTTTTTAGCGATACATGCAAAAAGGGATCAACTTCACCGGTCACTGTAAACGTTGTCATGACTACTACCTCACTAGCTTTTCTATTCTTATTAAAAGTGTACTACTTTACTCTGATTTTGTAAGTTTAGGTTCATGACCGGTTTTTTAAGAGTTTACTATGGCAAAAATACAGAATAATTAGATTGAGAGAGCAACCATAACTATTTTCTAGCTGAGAAAATTTAAGCGCTTAACGTATGTTACTTAACACACGGGGAACAATAATACGATGCATCGGTTTTACCGGAATCATATACAATTTGCCTAACCAATTATGTATATGGACTACGGTTGTTACTGTAATGCACACATGTTGACCCGTGTTAAGAACTCTGCGATGCACGCTCAGCATGACATCCAAATGCTTGTCGCGATCACCTAACAAGACCTCATCAAACGAGTTCTCAAACAGCGTAAAGATACCAATCCTAGCCTCAGCTTGGTAATGCTCAATAGGGTGGCTGAAAATCAGAGAGAGCTCCCAGATTTTTTAAGCCAACCCAAGTGACTAACCAATTACGCAACTGCATAGCGACATCTACCCAGCGCGGACTTCGTTTTGCTGTAGCCATAAAATGTTCCAATGCGGAGCATTCCATGCGATCCGACTCGACACTCCAAGCATCATGAAAATCCGAGTTGGCAATTAGCGCAATAATTTTGCTTTCGGGTGGTGCCTCCGTTTTGCGAGCTTGTTTTATCATCTAGTTCATCCTTTTAATGAAAATACTATTGTAAATCCACTTTAATAATGAAAATATTGTAAAGTAAATTCATTAAAGGTGAGTAATAATGAAGATCAACGAGCAGGATAAGCAGCTGACCAAGGTGCGCATTCTGGTGGCGGCGGTGGATGTAATTACGATTCGCGGCTTTAAGAATGCGACCATGCGTGAGATTGCTAAAGAAGCCAAAGTTGGGGATGCAACGATCTATAACTATTTTCCTACCAAGGAAAAATTGTTGTATGGCTACTGTGAGTATGTGCAGCAGCAGGTTATGCAAGAACTAAAGGATATCAGCAATTTCCATGAGTACAGTGTGCAAGAGCAATTGCAGCAATTGGTGGAAACGACCTTGCAGATATGGTTGCCAGCACGCGAGTTTTTGCAGCAGGTTTTTGAATTAAGTTTTGGTGCGCCCTTGGTGGGGTTTACGCATTTGGAGGAAACTAAGCGTTTATTCACCGCGATGGTGGTGGATATTTTGGATGCAGCGATTGAAGCAGGCGAGTTGCCGGAACAACCTTATCGTGAATTATTGCCACGCCTGTTTTGGGATTATGCCAATGGCATTTTGGCGTATTGGCTGAAAGATAACTCGGAAGGTTTTGCCAATACCACCCAAGTCATTGATCGTAGTATGGAAATTATTGCCGCTATCTTGCAAACCGGCATGGTCGGCAAGCTGCTGGATTTAGTGTCTTTCCTGTTTCGTACCCACATTATGACTCATACCGAGGTGTTGAAAAGCCTTAGCCAAGCGCCCGATCTTGTTGCCAGTAAGCGGCGTTTTATGGAGGGCAAATAATGGAATCTGTATTACCTGAAGGTAAATGGGCGCGTGCTGGTATTGTTGGTTCAACTGCTTTGAAAGTGGGTTTGCGTGAAGTTCAACATAAAGTAAAACGCCCGTTTATGTCATTGGAGCGCCAGCAGGCCGACAAGTTAGATACCGATGATAAAAATGCTGAGCTGATTTTTAATGCCTTAACGCAATTGCGCGGCACGGCTTTGAAAGTCGCACAGATGCTGAGTATGGAGGTGGAAATTCTGCCAGAGCGTTATCGCAAAGAGCTGGAAAAGTCCTTTCATCAAGTGCCACCTTTGAATCGTGTATTAGTGCGCAAAGCCATTCAAGAACAATTAGGTCAGCCACCCGAATATTTATTCACAAGCTTCAATGATCAAGCCTTTGCTGCGGCCAGTTTAGGACAAGTGCACTATGCGACTTTACAAGACGGTATAGCCGTTGCGGTGAAAATTCAGTATCCGGGGATTCATGTCGCCATGAAAAACGATATGAAACTGATGCGTAAGCTCGCGCCGAATTTGCCCAATCCGCAGATGGTATTGCAGTCTTTGGAGGAGGTAGGAGCGCGTTTACAAGAAGAAGTCGATTATGCGCACGAAGCGGCTACGACGCAGTGGTTTGCTGAGCATTTAAAGATTGAAGGTATTCATATTCCTCAAGTTTATCCAAAGTTTTCCGCTGCTCGCATCCTTACCACTGAGTTGATGGGGGGGCAACATTTGGATGCGTGGCTTGCTACCAATCCTTCACAAGAAGCTCGTAATCGAGCCGCACAAAGTCTGTATGACATGATGGTTTATTCGGTGCGTGAGTTAAAACGCCTGCATGTTGATCCAAATCCGGGCAATTATTTGTTTCATGCCGATGGCTCTGTGAGCTTGATTGATTTTGGTTGCACCAAACAGTTTTCAGCGGAGTTTATTCATATCTTGCCGCAACTGTTAAAAGCCTTTTTGGAAGAGGATGTGGAGGCAATTTTGGCGGCATATCGCATTTTAGGGATGGATCATAAACCAACTACCGAGCATTGGTATCAAGAGGTTTTACGCCCCTTTGCTCACTGGGTCGCCTTGCCGTTACAAACGGAGAGCTTCGATTTTGGTCAGCATCAGGACTATACCAGTAACGCCCGCGAGATTATTCAAAGGCTTTCGCAAAACACTAAGTACCTACCCAAAAGAATCCCCTTGAAAAGAGCTATAGGGTTCCCCATCTATTAGGCATGTTTTACCTAAGGGAGTACCCCCTAATGCGTCGAGGACGCCCCGCCAAACACCTCACTTTAAGTAAAAACGCCGTAACGGCATTAGAGTCTTGGTATCGTGACCATCCCAGTCATCGTAGCCGCCAACGCGCTCAAGCCATCCTACTAAACGCTCGCGGTCACAGTGCCATTGAGCTAGCAACACTGTATGGTGTACGGGAAGAAACCGTCCGTGAGTGGTTATCTCGCTATGAACGTTCAGGACTGGAAGGCTTATTGGATTTACCCAAAAGTGGCCGCCCCACTCGCTATAGTGAGGAACAACTGCAAACCCTTTG
>NZ_AQVE01000050.1 GCF_000371925.1 Thiolinea disciformis DSM 14473
GGCGGAACTCTATCAATGGATCAAACAGAAAAGTAGCAGGTTATCCGCATGACAGGTAACAAGAAAAAAGCAGCCGCAGGGCTGGACGCACTTAAACAACTGGCTACACCACCAGTCTCTAACACCATGCCCCAACCCTCAGCGTCGGAGTCAAACGACAAACCGGACAAGGTTGTATTCTCCTTGCACTTGCCTGAAGTAGCCCATTCCAAGCTACGAGAGTTGAGTTTCTACGAGCGTAACAGCATGACCAAGCTCATTCTGGAAGGCGTTGATTTGCTTTTTTCCCAACGAGGTTTGCCTTCGATTGAGGAATTGAAGCAAGATGGAATGAAGTAATTATGTAACTACTGAATTATATAATGATGTAATTGCATATAATCCCCTATCCTCCGCATGAATGGCTACCATTAAAAGACTTTGCGGAAAAAGGCAACAACTTAAATTTGTGTTGGCTTTAGTGGAATAAATGTTGGGTTAATGCCTTTGAAACGTAGCTATGGCGAGGGTTCTGGCGATGCTAAAAGCTTTTGAAAATATCTTTAAAAGCAAAAGCGTTTGTATTTCACACAAAAAAACAGAAGAGCCCTTACGGCGCAAAACAGCGCCTTTGGCGTGTAGCTTGCAATGACTAGATAGTTGAACTACTCATAGCAATTTATGAAGTTTCTTATGTAGTGAAAAAGAAGCAAGAGATTCATATTCGGCTTACAAGCGAGTGTTCTTAAGCTTCATGAAAAAGTTTCTATTGTTGTGCTACTTGGCGCTAGCAAAGATGCTGATATTGTAGATGTATCTCTTGAACCGCTTAGCTTAACCAGCCTTGATTGCCGCATACCAGATTGCTTTACCAGATAATAGATCTTATGCGAAAGTCAAAAAATTGAGCAATTTCATTTTTCTGCTAAAGCTTGCCTTATATAGCGTTTCTGCCCAAAAATGGCCAAAATTTGACCCATAGAACTGCTTAAAAAATGACTTTCGTAGGAAGTCTAATAAGTTGTGCCATTTTTTCGGTTTTGATATGCCAAATTAATAGACCCCGAGCAAGGTTTCCCAGATTTTTCACCCTATTCTAAGGCTCAGATTGATATTACGCTTCTTGGATTGTGAGCTAAACTCAAGAAGTCAATTCTATTTAATCGCAATTAAAATTAATTATTGAGTAATACTATGAATATTGATTCACCATCAAATCCTTATAAAGGAACCTTAACACCTAATGCTGCCGGATGTATAACACCTGAATGTGTTGCCGGTATTCGTGGTAAAGGATATGTAGAGACAAAGGAAGAGTGTATGGGTAGATGTAAAGCTGGAGTTGGTTTTGTAGGGTCAATTGGTACAGTACCTATTCGTGCTCCTGCGGCAGCAATAGCCGCAGGCCTAGGGCTGACATTTGGAACAGATGCATTTTGTGAAAATACTGTATGCTCTGGAAAAAAATAGATATTGTTCCCATAGCTTAGTTAGCCTTAATTTTACATAGCTATGTTAAAAATTAATAATAAAGACTCTTGAAAGATTAAAATTAAAGTCCGCTATTAAGGAAAGCCAATGAATCCTCATGCTAATTTATTGATTATAATGCCCATTACCATATTAGGTATTTTTACTAAATCTTATTTAGAGCAACACTATAACTTAAGCTCAATACAAGCTTTTGCTATCATAGCGCCTATTTATATTCTGATTACAGGTGGATTATTTATGCTTTTTAGAAAAAAGTGAATTACAAAAAAATTACCTTCAACATATGATTTTTCATAATCCCCTTTATTTGCTGATCATACCTTAATATCCCTACGAGATTAAATATGAGTATAGCGTGCCTGCCTATAAATTTGGTCGAGCCTCAATATATTGGCAAGCCTACCGGTACGATAGGGCGGCTAATAGTTCCATAAGCCGGTGAGGCATCCATATTCAAATTTTGAACTTGGGAATTATTAATCCCCCAATCTATCAATTTATCGTTGAACTTAATTAAAATGGGGAGGGGAGTTGGCATTAAAAACAATTCAATAAAAGCCGCTAAGCCAATAATCGAAGCTTCCAACGCCAATGACATAATAAAAGCAACGCCAGACGCATCGAAGAGGGGAGAAGTAAAAGCGGCACTTTTATTCCGCATGATTTCCGCCATTCTTTCTTGCTCTTGTGCCTGAATTTTTAATTCATTGGCCTGAGCACCGGCAACAGTGGAAGAAGTGAGATAGCCGTATTTATCCTCTTTTCGTGCTTCCATTTGGATCCGCAAAGTATCCGCTTTGGCGGATTCAATACGGGTTTGGGCAGCACGCATCTGTAGATCAGCCGAAAGCTGTAGTTCTTGGTTCTTAGCTAGTATCGTTTCAATGACACTGGATTCAGCCATCAGGCTATAAACAGCCACCAGCAATACGCCGATAAAGGCGAAGAGGGCGAGGCGATTAAAACCGAAGCGCCAGCCTGCAATGGCAAAGCGAATGAGAAAACCTTCGGCAAAATTAAACCCAATAACCACTACAGCAGCGACTAGACCAAGGATGGGATGGATAGGGGAGAGAACGTTATACGCAAACAAACTGCCAAAACCAGCAGCAGCACAGAGTAATAACCATTTTGTAAAGTTTGCAGCAAAAACCTTGCTATCATGTGCAAGCATTTTTCAGACTCCTAATCAGTTTGAAGGGTGAAGTCCTTCCCCATTGGTTCGAAGCTTTGGGGGAGGGCGATTAAGCCTTACGGGCGTTTTAAAATCGCTTCCAGCGGTACGCCTGCCAGTTTTGCCATTTTTTGTAAATGCGCTAAATCGGCGGCTTTTTCTTTTTCCTCTTGTTGTTTGGCGGGTTGTAAGGGTAGTGGGTGAATAGTTTCGTGGGTGCCTAACTTTGGATTTTGGGCTTTTTTGAATTTAAAGCTAAAGCTAAATCCAGTAATCACTCGGCCTTGTTTGTGTTGCTCGTAATTTGCCATGATATCGGTGTGTTTGTTGATTTGGGTAATAGCTAGGTCTAATACACGCTGTTTGAATTGATGCATCAGTTTGTATTCACCATCTATTACACCAAGCCTATTTCTAAATTCCTCTAATTCAAAAATGGGGGTTTTACCTGTGCTACGCCATGCTATTAGCAACTCATACAAACGCACGGCATAGGCGCTGCTTAATCCAGCTACTTGCTCCAACTCATATTGGGTAAAATGCCGCTCAAGCTCAGTTATCAGCGGGACAACTGCGGGGGAGAAAATAAGATCGACGGTTGCTACACTGTCAATATACGCAATCTGTGAAACCCAACGAGATTTAACAATCCGTTCCTTGCCTTCTTTTATTTCACTGAAAGTGAATTGCCGCGCAAATAGGTTATTACAGGCATCTTTTAATGCTTGGTAGGCCGTATTTCTATGCACTGAAAATTGGCTTCCATAATCCTTGGCAGTAATAGTTAACGGGTTGTCAGCGCTAATACCTTTGCCAGAATTACGAGCATCCACTATAGCCAGTAGTATTAAACGTTGCTCAACAAGCGATAGCGCATAACTAGCATTGATTAGTGAATTATGTTTCACAACGACATTGCTCATACTTGATACCTGACAAATATTAAACACAATATATTATAAAGTGTTTATAAACACAAATTTATTTTAGTGTTTTATTGCACGGTAAACGTGTGCTTATTGCACGGTAAACGTGTGCTTATT
>NZ_AQVE01000051.1 GCF_000371925.1 Thiolinea disciformis DSM 14473
ACGGTGGCCATACACACCTCTTCCTCAGATCAAATGCCTTTAACGATAAAGCTCCATCAAAGCGTTTTCAACTCCCTTAAATCACGACCCCTTTTAGTAGTTATTGTGCATGTTCATTATTACTTTCCGATAGCACAAGTTAAGGGTTTAATTTCTCGTTTGCGCCATAAATCGCCACCGGCACGCTGCACTAAAAACCACCCTGCTGAACGTAACTCCCTAATTTCATTACTTGGTACTCCAGTCGGAATGGTAGTCTGTAGAGAACCTGTGCAAACATCTTCGTTATTTGGATTCTTATCCAAGACCAATTTTCCCGATAAACAAGTAGCGGGTCTTTCTATAACTGCCCTGGCTAGGCAAAACTCAGTACTCACTGGATAAAAGCCAGTTGGGCAACTACAAGGCGCTGCATAAACCGCAGTGGCTAGCAGGCTTAATAAAACACAATAAATTAGCTTTTTCATAAAAATCGCCTTTAGGCTTGTTTAAATTTCATCAGAAAAATCCTAGAACCCATTATTAGTTCACTAAACTATTTAATAGAGGATTCATTATTTTGGGATCTTGTATAGTAGAAGGTGGAATATCATCTGCAGCAGCTCGGGTGAATATCCAGCTTTTTTGTAGCTTATAGGTTAATGCTTCTAGGCCATGCCTTGGTTCAATCACGGTATCCCATACTTGGATCAAACGATTCAAGCTTGGCGACAAAAGCTTAGTTCTTGCAATCGTAGCGGGCGCAGAAGGGGTGATTAGGATTAATACATGCCTACCGCGCTTTAGATTAGTCTCATTACGAAACGCTAAATTGGCGACGGGAATATCGCCTAGAATAGGCACTGCCGAGCTTTGCCCATCACGAATCGACTCACTCAAACCACTTAAGATGAGTGTTTCGCCAAACGTGACATCCGCAGTCGCAGCCACACTTTGCTTGAAGATGGTAACGCCTTGGTCAAATTTGCCGATATTCTGGTCACTAAAAAAGCTACGGTCTGCTTCCACCCGAAACTTAGCCCCATCCTTACGTACTTCACTGGGAGTAATTTTTAAAGAAACACCTACATCAATGTTTTCTAAAACGGCGGTATTCACGCCACTGACTGGAATTTTTAATTGCTCACCCACAAAAAATACTGATTGCTCACCCGTAAAAGCGGTCAAACTTGGGCGTGCAATCACTTCATAGTAGCGCTTACCTTGATTAAAAATATTTAAGTTATAGGCCAAATCAGGTGTTTTAATGGCTCGGGTAAAAGTCACTGAGTCTGATGAGTCCGTTGCGCTTACTCTGGACTCGGATAGGCGTCCTAAACTATAGATACCTTGTAAGCTATCTAATAAATTCACGCCATAGCGGGTCGTATCACGCACATCTGATAAGACTAAGGTGACATCCACGGTTAATTGGTTGGAACCGCCTGACACGTTATTACTAGGCGCAGCGCTTACCGGTGCTGGCTCTTCAGAACTCGCTGCTGCAACGGGAGCAGCGCTACTATCAATCGCTGCGGTACGTAATAAACTGGCACTACGCTGCTCTACAAAATTACGCTCTACGGCTGGGACAACCGCGGGGGGTGAAGCTAGTAAGCTATTGACGTGAGCGTCCTGCCCCTTACCTGCTGCACTCAAGGTAGCCATACGCCAAGCATGACTTGAATTAGGATCAAGTTTTCTCGCACGCTCAGCCGCAGCCTGTGCTAAATCGATACGTCCTGAAGCATAAGCCGCTGCGGATAATCCTTCAAAAGCTAACGCTTCTTGTGGATCAGTTAAGACTGCATCTGAAAAATAATCTAGCGCTTTTTTGGGCTCTTGCCGTTGTAAAGCAGCCATACCCGCCAGCATGGAAGGCCAAACATTGCTGCCCGCAAATTGTTTGGCGGCTTCATAACCTGATATGGCAAGATCGAGTGAAGCGGGATCACCGGCTAAATGATGACTCGCACCTAGAAGTAAATGCGATTGATACGAACGTGGATTAGCCAGAACTAATTGCTGGGCAGATTGCCGAGCTGCAACGGCATCGCTGCGCTTAAGCGCAGCGATAGTGTTAGTTTGCAAGCTCCTAGACGATTGAGGGCTGACGCTAGGCCCATCCTCTAGCGTGCTTGTACCCGTCGTTGTACAGGAGGCTAAAGCCAAGGCATTGATGATGCAAAACACACCTATGGCTAATCTATGACTGTTAATTTGCATCTACCCCCCCCTTACCACCACCGACTACATAATTTATAATTGACGTCTGTACCTTCTCCTCGACTTAGAACATATACTGCAACACTACAACCTGTCCCCCTAAGACCTGCTTCTACTGGAGAAATACCTATTAATTGCCACCAATCAAATTTAGACAAAGGCGACAATTTTTTTTCAAAGTTAAGTATTTGGTTTTGTGCGAAATTAGGTTGAGCTACCATGGCAGATGGCAGACCTGATGGATGTGCAGCTTTAATAGCTGCTACAAATTGAGCACCCTCTTCGCGCATAGCCTTTTGCAAGATAAAATCGTTAAATAAACTCTCTTCTTTATTAGCTCGCAAGCTTGCAGCAAAACGAGCAGCAGAAGCATCAACAGCTTTAGATTGATCACGTAGTTTTTGCAAAGCCAAATTTCTTTCAGTTTGGTTTTTAGCTTTTTCAACGTTTTCAACGGCTATAGCTAAGGCCATAAATTCATTTGGACTCACTGGAATAGATTTCAACTTAGCGGGGGCTGTATCAGCATAGACTTGTGGCATTGCCAAACTTGCCATTAAGCTGACTGAAAATAAAGCACCTAGCATAAGCCGTTTTGATGTAAAAGTTTTCATAATAGAACTCCTCTGTTGGTGAATTTAGTTACTCGAAGCGGGATATTTATAGATACGCTTCTGCCAAGAATCGCGACCAGACCGAACGTCTAAGTGCCAACTGATATCTCCTCGCGCCTTCTCTATATCAAGCTGGATTTTGGTTATCCCTTTGGGTACAGTTGGCCCAGCATTATTTGCAAGCACACATTCGTCATTTTTCCCCTTATGATCTACTTCCCAACTCCATGGAAAATCACAATCGGCAGGCTTTGCACCACCATCATTTTTTCGGCAACGAATGCCTTTGCCATTAAATTGCACATCACCGTCATAACCACTAGGACATTGCACACCGTTTGCAGGCTTATGCAGTAGGTTATAGGGAGGCAGCTTGCTTGGAAAAACGTACTCTTTGCCCGTACACACAAAACGATCTGCTGCATTAGCAACGACCTCCCGACGAAAACAAGAAGCAGGGGGAGAGCCTGGTAGTAAGGGCGGCATGATAGAAGCCTGTGCAGCACCAGAGACCAAAGGTAAGCAACGGTCCTGTCCTGTAGGATCCATAGGCATACTTTGAGGAGGGCAAACAGCAGTTAGGGTGAAGGTTTTATTTTTCGAGCATTTTAAGTTTTCATTGGGTCATGATTTAAAGGAGTTGAAGAAGCGTCTTTCGATACAGGTTCCAATGACTTTGTCATGAATCTCGATAGACTTAGAAAAACAGATCGT
>NZ_AQVE01000052.1 GCF_000371925.1 Thiolinea disciformis DSM 14473
TCTCCCCTCTTCGATGCGTCTGGCGTTGCTTTTATTATGTCGTTGGCCTTAGAAGCTTCGATTATTGGCTTAGCGGCTTTTATTGAATTGTTTTTAATGCCGACTCCCCTACCCGCTTTAATTAAATTCAATGATAAATTGATAGATTGGGGTATTAATAATTCCCAAGTACAAAATTTGAATATGGATGCCTCACCGGCTTATGGAACTATTAGCCGCCCTACCGTACCGGTAGGCTTACCTAACCCTACCTCCAAGACCCTAGCTCAGACCATACGTATGGTTGCTTCAGCTCAAGCGGGGAGTCAGAGTAGGGCGGGTAACAACCTCGAAGCCGCTTATCAAGAGTGGCTGAAATTAATAGTTACTCGTAAATTAAAGCCAACAGTCGCACCGAATAAGAAATATATTAAAAGCTTACTGAATGTTTCTTATGATGATGCTCAAGATATAGCCGTTGATTGGTTAGACCGTGCTTATAATCAAGGGGTATTAGACGATAATCCTAATTATAAGGAAGGCTTGCCTAAATATGTATTAGCTCAACCTAAGCTACTAGGGTAGGGGAGGGGTTAATCATGAAAGAGGTGATTAGAGAAAATTTAACACCGGCTCAGGTTTTAGAAATTCGCAAGGAAGCTAAGAGGGAAGGGGCGACCGTGAATGTGGTTCGTCTACATTCGCAATTAGTCGAAATTGAGATTACTTACCCGAATAGGATTATTGATGTGATGGCCAAGCGAATAGGGGGAGCATCATGATAAGGAGTATTAATAGCTTAGCGTAGGAACTAGATTACAGCAAAGGGAACATAAGCGAATAATAAAGGCAGCTTAAGAGCTGCCTTATGTTTTGGTAGTTTAATCGTTTTTGTGACAAGCGCTCAAGGCACTTGCTTCCCCTGCGACATCTCCCCTCCAATTGCACTTATAGCTTTTTGTGCAGCATCTATAACCCGATCAGATTTCAAACTGGGGTGTTCTTGCTAAGAAGTGAGTAAAAAACATTCAATAAAAAAGAATATTGAAGGGCTGGGGCTACCAGTAGTTAGGCTTAAAAACGGGTTTTTTCTTGGTTTTTATAAGTGTAGGGAGTTGGCATTCGGCTAGTTCGTTCTCGTGAATATACTGCCTTGTCCAGTCGGCTAATGTTTCCAATTCCGCATTAGATGGCCGCTGCTTTGCATCATTCGTTTTTAAGCGCGGGATAATTAAACCGATGCGTAAATGAGGAAAGTCAGCTTTGATGGCTTCGAGTGTTGGCACTTGGTCAGTGTCATTAGAGACTAATAGTAATTGCTCAGCATTGCTCAAATAAGCATCTCGATACATCGCTAGCGCTAATTGAACATCTGTTTTCTTTTCTTCTAATCGCCAAACCGAGATCCGATCTGATTTTATCAGTGGGTTTTGATAACGCGGCATTCCCGCTTCACTCAACGAAAAGAAACCTTCAATTATTTGAATCGTGTCAGGGTAGGTGCTTTTAAGTGCTTTTAAGTAAGCATTTTGCGCTTGCACGGCTAATTCACCATGACTGGCTATTTTTGCTTTAACGGGTGAGGTGAAATAACGAACGCCCGTTAAATGGATGTTAGGGTTTTGGATATACGCAATACGCTGTATGAGCTGAATAATATCTAGCCATTTATAAGCTGTACCTTTTAGTGCACCGTAGTAAAGGTTAAAACCATCAATATAGGCTAGGGTCTTCATCGGCAGAAAAAGCGGGGAGTATAAGCGAAAAAACCGCTTCACAGCGGTCTTTTCTCCCCAAAGCGATCAGGTCAAGCCCGAACATCCAAGGGGTGAGTTGTCCTTTTAATATAGGCGGCACGGGTGCAATTTTCAATAGGACAGCTCTTTTTGATGGATTGGGTGGGGATTTTTGAGGTTTAGGGGCCGTGGGGTAGGTGCTTGGTTAGTGTAAGGCTTTTTTCGTCGTTATAATGAATTTAATTTAAGCGCTTTAATGGTTTGTAAACGGCATCATCATTAGACCTCCTGCGAAAGTCATTTTTTAAGCAATTCTATGGGCTAAATTTTAGCCATTGTTGGGCATAGACGCCATATAAGGCAAGCTTTAGCAGAAAAACGAAATTGCTCAATTTTTGACTTGCGCAGGAGATCTATTGCGTTTTCCGATTAAAATCAGTTCCAAGGTGGTTTCTTCAATCACTTGGTACACGATGCGATATTCACTAAAATCAACACGATAATAGTCATAGCCCTGTAGTTTACTGGTATCAGTAGGGTAGGGGGTTGCTAATAGGTCTAATACCTTTAACCAAACCTGACGAAACTGTTTGGCGGGTAGATCTTCAATAAACTTTACAACGACCCTAGAAGACTTAAACACCAGCATTTAAGCGTTCCTGCAGGGTATTGAGCCATTGCTGCGTTGCTTTTTCGCTCAAGAAACCTTCTTTCAAAGCCTGCTGCGCTTTTTCCCCCCAATACCGATCCTCGATGGCTTTTAAACGCTCAAATTCAGCGTATGAGAGCATAACGGCTGAAGCCCTTTGAACGCTCAATTAGAATGGGCTGGGATTGTACGGCTTCTAAGAAGCGTCCAAACGCATTTTTAATTTGGGTTGCTGTAATGGTTAGCATAGATCGGCACTCCTATAGACAATAAAAGACTATTTTATCTATTTTAGCTAATTTAAACCATTAAGATCGTTTGTTCTTTATTTGGGCTAAGTTTAGTTTTTTCCTAAAATTAAACGAATAGTTAGCCCATTTTTTATAACTATTCACCCTCATAGTTTTTTATATTTGGCTTTAGACAGATTGATCATCACTAAGCACCTTTATACTAAATTTTAAAAGTGCAGTATAAGAATCAAGCGTAGCTGGAGGCTTTTAACTGATTCTAAGGACGTAAACGATTAAAGCAGTGTGTGGAGTAGGCTATGGTATCTTGTTATCTTGGGCAAGATTGCTAGTCGTTCATAAATTTATGCAAAAGTGTGCCCATAAGTTGGCAATAAAACGGAAGGTTGGTCTGCAGCAGCGCTGCGGGTCTTTATCAAGCGGGTGATTTGTGGAAGATGACCAATGCCTTAGGCCATGTCACATTATTTAATAAATACGATAATAATGGTCATGTCTTGTCCATCACTATGCCAAATGCTACACCAGTCGCATTGACCTACAATACTCGAGGTTGGCTAGCCACAAGCGATATAGGCGGTATCACTACTTACGATTATTACGATACCGGTTTGATCAAAAAAATCACCTTGCCCGCAGTTGTGGATGGTAGAGAGTATACGTATGAATATGATACGGCTCATCGTTTAACCAGCATTACGTCTAAAACAGGTGAGAAGGTTACTTTTACTCCCGATGTGGCAGGCAATGTAACACGGGTCGTATTAGATAAATATGGTGTGGTTTCTAACGAGTTCGACCAGCGTTTCAATGCCTTGGGGCAAGTTTATGAAACGATTCAAAAGATCCAAGTTGACA
>NZ_AQVE01000053.1 GCF_000371925.1 Thiolinea disciformis DSM 14473
ACGATTATACCGTTTAAACACACTATTCCAGTGACCGTACTCACGCGGTAAACTCCGCCACTGACTGCCCGACCGCAGGATCCACAACACCGCCTGCAGGAATAAGCGACAGCGCTCTGGATTACCCACCTACACCCGTGGATGTTGGAGAAGCAGATCATATAAGATAAGCCATTGCTCATCCGTTAACACATAGCGATTCGTCATAACACGTTGAAATCATTTGCTTTTAGAAAACTCTATCTATAAATGTCAACAGAACTTAGGATCTCTTTCTCCATCTGAAGTTGTTTCACTTCACGGCGCAAACGTAACAGTTCGCTATGCTCTTCTAGGTTTAATAGGCTCTTCACACTGCCGGTCTGTGTATACTGCTGCTTCCAACGTTGTAGATTCTTCACATTCGTGCCCACCGCTTCGGCGGCTTGCGTCATGCCATAGCCTTGTTCCGTGATTAATAATACCGCCGCCTTCTTAAAGGTTTCATCATATTGGCGTTTCTGTTGCATCTAAAATCTCCTAGATTTCGTCATCTCTGATCGTAAAACACCTCTTAACACTGTGTCCGGTTCTAGTAGATCAGAGCACTACGCTTCATTACCAGCAGTGAGGTGCCTTGCTAGCCATTTGTTTAACTTCTTTTGAAGTACAAACACATTTCACTACCATTGTGCTCTGACTTCTTTGTCTCCCATTCTTTTCTAGCTTTTCTTTTCCAGTATTTGTCAAATGGGCTTGAAAATATCCAAAAAGATAATCCCATTAGCAATAATATATAATGCTTAAGTTGTTTATTTTTTTTTCTCAATAATTTTGTTACTACCTGTGTAGGTAGCCGAAGTAAAGTTATTGAAATTAAATATAGTCTGACTTTCTTTATTTTTTGTTTTGCTTTTTCATCAAGGGCTTGGGATTTGTCTGAAAACATTAATACAAACATGGGGTTGGAACTTGTAATCCAATCAATTGCACCATCATATTGGTTAGAATAAAATTCCTTTTGTAATTCAAAATTTTTAGTATGACATAGCTTGCAAAATTCATCTGTAGTTAATCTTCGAACATGCCCTTCGTCTTCAAAAAAGAATCTATTTTCAATTTCAGTATTAATCCCATCCTTTCGTAATTGACAAATGCTCCATTCATAACTTCCTTCATTTCCACAAGGCAAGAAATGAAGCATAGAAGACTCTGGTTTTAGATATTCATTCATTTCATTAAACACTTCAGTTAAATTGTATACATGTTCAAAAACGTGGTTTGTAAAAACAAAGTCAAATTTCTTTTGTGCAAAATCTGAGCTATTTGCTTCAAAAAATGTACACTCTGGGTAACGTAGTCTTGCATTTGAAACAGCATTTTTGCTTATATCAGTACCGTATATTTTCCAAGAAGGAAGTGCTTGTCGAATGATCTCTGTAAGAACTCCATTACCACATCCAAAATCTAATGCTTCGCCTTTAGCTGGAAGCTGGATGTCTTGAATGACTTCCAATAGCTTCCTTTTCTTTTCAATAGGCCATTCATCCATATACCCTTGTTTATACCTGTCGTCATAAAATTCTATAGACTGCTTTTGGTCATATAAGGCTGATTTTTCTTGTGCTTTCATACTTTTTTCCTTTAGGTAGGGCGAACAGTTTGTTAGACGGAATTTCCGGCATTATGTAGCAAGCGCACAAAGACTAAAAATTAATTCCTATTTTTATCTGGATTTGATCTTACCCGTCAACAGTGGACACCCAGAAGTCATACAACGTGCCGCCTTTCATAGTGTAACGGACTTAAATAGCCACATGCAGAATGGCGACGCTTTCTATTATAGTTGACCTCAATTTACTGGAACACGGCCTGACGCATCTGCTGATGCGTTTGGAAACGGTAACGATGCAGTTTCTCCACTTTCAGGCTATGGAAAAAGCTCTCGGCACAGGCATTGTCGTAACAATAACCCTTGGCACTCATGCTCCCAATCAGCCCATGCTGTTTGAGCAGATCACGGTAATCATGCGAGCACTACTGGCTGCCACGGTCGCTATGGACAATGACGCCTGTCGGTTTCCCCCGACGCAACAACGCGTTTTGCAGTGCGTCGCAGACTAGCCGAGCATCAATACGTGGACTCATCGCCCAACCCCCTACCAAGCGTGAATACAGATCAATCACCACCGCTAGGTAGAGCCAGCCCTCGTCGGTGCGGGTATAGGTGATGTCCTGCACCCATTGGCTATTCGGGGTATCCGCCTTAAAATTCTGCTCCAGTACATTGGGGTAGACGGGGAGTGCATGGGAGTCGGTGGTTTTGGGCTGAAACTTTCGCCCAGCAACCGCCCGTAATGCCAGCCGTTTTAGGCTGTTGGCGATGGTTTTAACATCATAGTGATGCCCTGGCCCGCGGAGTTCAACCTGCAAACGGGGCGCACCATAACAGTGGTCTTGCACGCACCCGAAACGCCTCTCTCACCCGTTCATCACACTGGGCTTGTTGTTGCGCCCTGCTGCCAAGCTTGTGATGCAGCCACGCCTAGTAGCCAGAACCAGAAACACCCAAGGTGCGGGACAATACAGCCAGGCTAAATTCGCCTAGGTTATCCTTGATAAAGGCGTACTTCACGACAGTTGCTTCGCAAAGTACGCGCTGGCCTTGTTTAATAGCGCTACCTCTTC
This sequence comes from Thiolinea disciformis DSM 14473, assembly GCF_000371925.1. Taxonomy (GTDB): domain Bacteria; phylum Pseudomonadota; class Gammaproteobacteria; order Thiotrichales; family Thiotrichaceae; genus Thiolinea; species Thiolinea disciformis. The sequence goes on from NZ_AQVE01000053.1 coordinate 2,668, forward strand.
GCGCAGCTGGGCCCATTCGCGTTTTTGTTTGGCGTTTTCACGCTCGCTTCGGTCACCGGCTGCCGCTGCCTTAGAGCGCCATTGATAGATTTGGGATTCATAAGTACCTACCCAAAAGAATCCCCTTGAAAAGAGCTATAGGAGTCCCCATCTATAATGGCATGTTTTACCTAACGGAGAACCCCCTAATGCGTC
>NZ_AQVE01000054.1 GCF_000371925.1 Thiolinea disciformis DSM 14473
GGTACGGTGGCCATACACACCTCTTCCTCAGATCAAATGCCTTTAACGATAAAGCTCCATCAAAGCGTTTTCAACTCCCTTAAATCACGACCCAGGAAGTGTTTGTAACAACTCCACATCTACTTCTTGTTATTTTGAAATGTCTCAAGTAACGAATGCGACAGCGAATTTCAGAGAACTTTTGCCAAATCGAGTGAAAATTAGCAAAGATGGTCAAGGTTTAGGCAGCATGCGTATTATTAGTCCGACAGCCTTAAGCGAATCAACATTTTCAGCATCAACCCGTCTTATTGAACTTCCCAACGCGACTACTACAATAAAAATTCGAGCAAAGGTTGACACGGGTTATACTTTCTCAAACTGGACAGGATGCGATTCTACGACCAACAATAATCTTGATTGTGAGGTTACTGTTGCAGGAGTGAAAAATGTCATCGCCCATTTTACTCGACCAAATTATAGTCTAACAGTTGGAAGAGCAGGAGCAGGTAGTGGCACTGTAACTAACTATTCCTCTAATACGAGTGGCACTGGTATTGGCGTTATCAATTGTGGTTCTAGTTGTCAAGCAAACTATCCTGCTGGGGAAGTTGCGAAGTTGCAAGCTCACGCTGCTTATGGATCAGCGTTTAACGGATGGGGTACAAATAATTGTGCTATATCGACGAGCACTTTATTAAATAGTTCTTGTGAAACATCACCTGTTTTAACGAATAGAATTATTACGGCTAAGTTTCGCTTACTGAGTGCACGCCGTTTAGAGTTGGGTCGAGCAACTGGTAGTACAGGTACAGGCTATATTAGTAATGTATCGCCTGCAACACCTGTCATTAATTGCCATGGTGGAACATGTATTGCTGAGTATAGTAGTAATACGACGGTCACTCTTAAAGCCATTCCTACTAATGGCTCAATCTTCCCTGCTAACGGTTGGACTGGTTGTACCCCATTGGCTGCACCCAACCAAGATCAATGTACTGTATTCGTTAATGGAGTGAAGCAAGTAACAGCTAAATTTATGGCTACACAATATCAACTTAATGTAACTGTTAATACATCAGGAAGTGGTATAGGCGTAGTTCAGGATTATGATACCAATACCAGCCCCTCAGGCCTTAGCATCATTAACTGCCCAACTTCTGTCTGTAATGCAACATTAAACTCCGGCTCATCTATTCAATTAGTTGCTCAACCACAAGGAAGCTCACAATTTACAGGTTGGACAGGTGCATGTGCCAATTTTAATACAGATACAAATTGCTACTTATTGATGGACTCTTCAAAAAATGTTGGTGCAAACTTTCACCAATAATCTTTAAAATTTGCTAAAGCCTATAGCCCCAGTAGCCACTTATTTAGTGGCTATTTTTATATTAATCTGGGACGTGTCATCGCTGCCCCTAAACCTAAAACTACCCAGAATATGGGTGAAACATGAACAGTACTATCATAAAACATACCGGCTAATAAATAACCTAATACTCCTAGTGTAAGAGCCAGTAGCACAGAATTTTGGTTGGCCTCAAGTCTTTCTTCCAGCAAGAAATGATAAGCTCGATAAAAGAAGATTATCATTATCCCTAAAAAGCTGACCAATCCTAAGCCACCGATATTTAACAGATTTTGTATATAGATATTATGGGGTTTATCCACTAGTACTTTGCTTCTACGATCATCAGGTAAATGGTCGTGATAAAATAATGCAAATGTATCAGGGCCACTACCAATTAAAATATTTTCTGCGCTTATTTCTAAGCTGTTAATCCAAATACCCATTCTGCTTGAAAGGTGGTTTTTATACTTCGCATAAAACCCACCTTGTGTAGAGTTTTTATTGACTGATATAAAGGTTATTATTGAACTAGCTCTTTTTGTAATAGTATTATTAGATAATGTATTTAAAAATAAGAATGCAGAGATAAAGGCTGCTAAGATCAGTAAAAATCTACCAATTTTACTTTTGTATCTGAAAAAGATAATTAATAAAAACATTATTGAAGTGAGTAAAAAGGAAATCCATCCTGCTCTACCTCTAGATGCTAATAAAGCAGTAAAATATATTATTAAAAAAAAGTAAAAATATATACTCCAAAATTTTTTTATTTTTAATGTAAAAAATACAGTGAATATAGGAAGTAATAGTGCGAGAAAATGAGCTAAGTTATTGGAATTATAAAGCGTAGAAAAAGCTTGATTTCTAGGAAAGGTTAGTTTATCAGCTAGAAGGCTATAGTATTCATTTAATATAAAATATTTTACAAATGAAATTTCAAAAATATTAAAACCAAAAAACTGAAATATTCCTATAAGTCCAATGATTACAGATGTAATAGCAGTAAAAATTAGTAGATTTTCTAAGAAAAAAAGATTTGGTTTTTTAAAGTATAAGAATAAAAAAAATACTAAATAGGAATATAAAACTATCAGTCCTTCTCTACGTTCATAAAATCCCCATAAAGCAATATCTTTGTAAGGGGAAAAAATAAAGCTTAAGCTAATGAAAATAAAGTAGATAGTTGTAAATAAAAGCAGCTTATCTTTTTTTAGAAAGATTAATGCGATTTTGAGATTAAATTTCTTGATAAGTAAAAAGGTTAATAGGTCGTGATTTAAGGGAGTTGAAAACGCTTTGATGGAGCTTTATCGTTAAAGGCATTTGATCTGAGGAAGAGGTGTGTATGGCCACCGT
>NZ_AQVE01000055.1 GCF_000371925.1 Thiolinea disciformis DSM 14473
GTGCTGGCGCTACCGGTGGCAATGCTGGTATCCGTGGTGAGGCGTAGGCGCAGATAGGTCGTGCCCACCGATAGTCCGGTTAAACCTGACCAGTTGAGTCCCACTTGTTTATTGCTAGCGCCTGTAGGAATGGGGAGCGTTTGCGCTTCACTAGGATCGAACACCCCATTGCCGTTCAAGTCAATCCAGCCCACGAGCCATGCTTTCTGACCCGTGGTATTGGTCACGTTGACCGTGATATAGGCCGAAGTTGATAAGGTAGTTAAGCTGGGTAATTGTACTATACCGTCTTCATCATTTGAGCCTGAGACATTATCGCCGCTGCCATTGAGAGGCGTTGCAGCAACGGCTTCCGCATCTAAATTATTTGATCCTAAATAGAGATTGGATGTGATGCTATGCACTGCACTACCATAAGAACTCGGCGCATCCCCAAAATCGGTACGAATAATGGTAGTTTTATAGTCTTCTACCTCGCCATCAGTCGCACTGCCACTAGCGCCGAGATTAGACGCAGATGCCCAGCGAAAGCGAGTAAATAGGTAATCACTCGGGTAAGTAAGAGGAATGGGGACATTCAATCTAATAATGCCATTAACAACATTATCCTTATCAAGGCTGCTGCCATCGCGAGCGTTAGCCGCTATCTGTTCTCCCGTATCAAAAGTACCATTATTATTTAAGTCAGCCCAAGCTTGTAAAAAACCGGTGCTATTAGAGACTGCCACATTAATAGTAGCGGTTTGACCTAAGGCCATCGATGAGAAGGTGACACCATCGTCGCTTGGATCAGCATTGGCGTCGGCATCATGGTAAGCACCTGCATCAGTGGTGAAGCTAGTTCCCAATTTCATGCCCAATACTTGTTGGTGGGAGACATCACCATAGCTAGCGGGAGCATCTGACCAATCGGGGCATTCAGTTTTAAAATCAATGCTATCTAAGAAATTGCCGTAGGAAACTCCATTAGCTGCTTGGAAGGCGAAGCGTGTAATATGCTGCCCAGCGGGCACTGTATAAGTGCCCGAATAAACCTTCCAAGCGCTGGCTCCTGTGGTGAAGTTGCCAATTAATACCTCTGACCCTGGAGAACCTATTTTTAGGTTAATGGTGTCATTGGTATAACGTCCTCGGTGGGCGAAGCTCCAGTAAAGTAAAGTTCCTGGTGAGGTTTCCGTATCTTGGTATAGAGTTCCAGCCACATCGGCATTAAGTTCGGCAAAATACCTGCCCTCATAAGATGGGATGTTATAAAAACCTGTTTCCCATAATTCAATATTATTGTGGGTAATAAAACTGTTTCCATCCGCAGGATTGTTAGGAACTGTACTCCAATAAGGCACTAAATTTTCAGTAGGTTTATAAAAGCTGGTAAAACCACCAGGCTGTTCAAAACCACTGTTGCCAATTCCTAAACAAGCCCCTAGCGGCTTAGCCAACAGTAAATTAAAGCGATAATCTTCCACTTCGCCATCAGTCGCTGCCCCTAAGGGTGAGGGGCTAGCGACTGAATAGCTCGTAAAGCGGAAACGAGCATAGCTAACGCCATGGGGTACAGAGTCGTTGGCGGTGACGCTTAAGGTATTGCTGCCAGTTGTCATCGCGACATTGGTTGCTACCTGCTCACCAGCGTCATTCCAATCACCATCCTGATTCCAGTCAATCCACGCATTCAAATAACCATTAGAACCGGTTGTGATGGTTAAGTTAGTGGATTGTGCCGCAAATAAAACACGATTACCGCCCAACAGGGGGAAAGCCACACCATCATCATCCGCTCCGTCACCGTTCGCCAGTAAACCGGTAGATTGTGAGCCGGCTTCATTATCAATGTTGGCACCTAAACGTATAGTACCGCTAATGGTATGCCAAGCATCACCATAAGTAGTGCTTAGATTCGAGTCAATGCTTGCCATGGTAGAAGGTGCATCACCATAATCCGCAGCCCAAGCGGTAGAAGCAGCGATATTTAACAGCAACAACAGATAGAACACACCATGGCGCATGATTTGCCTGAGTTTATGCGGCGCATGGGGCGTTAATAGGCTCATATTAATGCCCTCGAGTGGAAGTCATGGATCAATACGAAAATAACAACGGGGTTAGTCGATAGTGCGTAAATAATGAGCATAATCGCTATCCTAAATAATTTTTATGCTTGCTTGGTAGCAAAGACTAAATTACTAAAGCTAATTCTTTCTTGTTAACAATGACGCCACGGTGAATGAGGTTTAAAAATGTGCTTATACGCTTGGTATAAGCACGTTATTTTAGGAGTGAATACGATCGATCCTTGACAGTTTAAGGTGGCGGTATTACCAGCCATCCGCTTAGCTTCCTATGTGCTTACCTGTGAGAAAGCTGTTCGCTTATTGAACCTTCACTTGGTATTCGACCTCTCCCAATTGCCCAGCAGGCAGTGTGCCTGTGAAGTCCCACTGTAAGGTAGTCCCAGTCACGCTTGGGGTGCAGGCAGTTAACTCAGGCGGGGTATCGTTACATTGCAAACTACCGGTCACTAAGTCGGTAAACTCTGGGACGCGATCATGAATCACGAGGGTGTTTAAGGTACCATT
>NZ_AQVE01000056.1 GCF_000371925.1 Thiolinea disciformis DSM 14473
CATTGCCTATACCTGGCAACCTAAGAAGCCTTCCCTTCAATGGGCTACTGAAGCTCACATGCTTTGTGTGTGACTCTTAAGCAAAACTCACGTTAGATTAGTTGTCACATTGATTCACACATCAGCGCACTGTGAACTTTGGGTAAGCACCAATCATAAAAGATGAACATGACCTCCGCATTTTATCGGCAAAGAACAAACTCTCTATTTTTTGTTGGTCAAGTTGGTGTTGTCTGTCACGCTTCAGCGCACTGTGTGTTTTTTGGTTTTGATCCCCTTTTGATTCATCCCAGCTATTCGATAATCTCAATTTTAGGATCTCTAAAGGAAGAGCCATCTATAGTGTTAAAAAGGCCTGCTACTCGAGCAGTATCACCATTCACCAGTACCGTAAAGTCCTGTTGAACATGGTTTTTTTCATCAAAATAGCGTAAGAATATTGGAGTTTCTCCGTTTTGGTCTGGAAATTGCCACCACCATCCTCCGAACGTTGAGGAATGAATGTTTGGCAAATAACCTGAGTCACATTTACGTTTAAAATCATCTGCGGTTATCATGTCTTTGAACACTTGATGGAAATCAGTCTCATATATTTTCTGACATTCTTCTGATGAAGGCTCTTCGGGAAGGCTTTCAATAAGCTTTTTTGCCACATCAAGCCGCTTGTAAATATCTGCCGGATCAATGAGCGATGTCTCATTCTTTACACCGCTGCCAAAATTGATAGTTCGGTCGCCAAACCGTAAGGAAATACCTATGTAGCCAAAGAACAAGCTTGCAATGATTATGAGACCAACAACGGACGAACAACCGCAGCCAGTATTGGGTGATGCTTCAGACATGGCGACCTCTTATTACGTTGTCTTTGGGAGGGAGTTATGTATTAATAAAAACTGCCTTATAGTCAAATAGTTAAATCATAAGTATGTAAATCCTAATTTTAAGAATTTGCACAGTAAAATGTAGTTCAATAGACCTCCTGCGAAAGTCAAAAATTGAGCAATTTCATTTTTCTGCTAAAGCTTGCCCCGTATAGCGATTGTGTCCAACGCTGGCCAAAATTTAGCCCATAAAACTGCTTAAAAAATGACTTTCGCAGGAGGTCTAATCTTGAGAAGATCATACGGCGATATAGTAACAATATATAAAGGCCGTGTAAAAAATTCAGCACCTTGCCGCTCTCTCAAGCTAGAGATATTGATCGGTTATAACCTCGTCAACGTGAAGCTCAGGGGCGCTGCGCGGCTTTATCGCGCAGCGTCCCTTGAAGCGTAATGTCATGTAGCGATGGCAAGCCTTGGCCTTTGATCCATTGCAAACATCGAAGAGTTGCACCGACGCCCGCAGTTTGGACACCGCTTGCCTGCCAGCCAAAGATCAGTTGGAAGTTTGCCAAAGCGAGCTTCGTAAAGGGCGCATAAATCGGCCCACGCCGTTTTTAGATTCTCCTCGTCTTGTTTGCCGCGCATTCCGAAATACGGAAAATGGTGAAGGAAATAGCCGAAATAACTTTGGCAATCTTCTTGATATTTCTGAGTATCCAAAATATGGAAATGCCAAAAATAGTCCACTAAAGAGGATGGAACTACTGCTGCCTCTGGATTTTCTTTGCAAAGAATCAGATATTTCTCATATTCGGCGGCTACCCGTTTTGTGAACTCAAGAGTCCAGCCCAAGCCTTCCTCTTTATCCATAACCTTCACCATAATCGGCTCCAAGTCTAGGTCGGTTAAAGTTTTTTCATTCATTAGACCTCTTGCGAAAGTAATGTACGTGAGTTTTGCTTAAGGAAAGGCGTCTGATCGAGTAGATTGTGTGTCAATCACCCCACACCGTCGACCCGGAGCAGACGCTATGACCACAAGTTTACTCGAATTATTTTGTGACCTTGATGATTTTTGCCAAACCTTTGTTCCCCAGTGGAACCAGCAGCGTCTGGCACACGGTGAGCAGCAGCGTCAACGCCCACGCCAACTCTGCTTAAGCGAAGTGATGACGATCTTGGTGTACTTTCCTCAATCGAGTTATCGGTGTTTCAAACATTATTACCTGAAGCATCGCTCGGTCTTAGTAGACGCCTTTCCTGCCTTCGTCAGCTATAGTCGATTTGTTCAATGGATGCCCACCACCTTAATCCCTCTATGTGTATACCTGATGGGACGGCGGGGACAGCAAACGGGCATCAGTTTTATCGATGCGACCTCATTAGCGGTGTGTCACCCGCGCCGTATTCCTAGCCATAAAGTGTTTAAACAACTGGGTAAACGTGGCAAAACCTCCACAGGGTAGTTCTATGGGTTCAAACTCCATTTAGTCATTAATGATCGCGGGGAACTACTCGCCTTTCAAGTGACCCCCGCCAATACTGATGACCGCCAACCGG
>NZ_AQVE01000057.1 GCF_000371925.1 Thiolinea disciformis DSM 14473
ATTTCATACCTAAATCCAGACAACTCATACCTTGCTTTTTTTGAAGGTATTGAATTACTATCATCCATGAATGATCATACCTTCAAATTTGTTTAAGTATGAAAAAATGAAGCAACCAGACAAGAATATTGTGAAGGTAGCGAATGAGCTAATTAGGGCAGTACAGCGTCTTAGCTTGAATGAAAAGCGCTTGCTCATGCTAGGTTTAACCAAAGTCGATTCTAGCGGTTCAATTAATCAGCTAGTGATAATCAAGGCTGACGAATTTGCAAGTATTTATGGCATAAGCAGAAAAACTGCATACGAGACTATCAAGGCAACTAAAGAACGACTCTGGGAGCGTGAGGCCTTAATAGAGGATGCTGGCATACGCTGGGTAATTACCTATAAAACGCCTCAAGATGTAGGTTATATAGGCCTTCGTTTTCATCCTGATTTAAGCGATTACATTCTTGACTTGAAGGGACATTTCACGCAGTACCTACTAAGTAAGGCAGCTGATTTTAAGCACCTTTATAGCTGGCGTTTATTTGAATTGCTTATGCAGTTTAGAACTACTGGCTTACTCAAGATGCCTGTTGATGACTTTAAACGCATTATGGAAGTGCCTGAAGCGTATGAACGAGACTTTGGATTGATCCGTAGCAAGGTTATTAATTTAGCTTTGGCCGAGATTAAGGATAAAGCCGGATTGCCTGTAAAGTTTGCTGTTGAGAAAGAAGGGCGCAAAGTTGTTCTGTTGAAATTTACCTTCTCCACCGAACAGCAAGAGCGCTTGCCCTTAGTCACTAAAACCGCATCTAGTGCGCCTGAATCCGTAGCATCACAGAATATTGATACCTACCACGGGCTAAGCCGAAAAGAGGTTTTAAGTCGTTATACAGGAGCGTTAAGCCTTGCCAAGCTCAGCAACCAAGCGATTGATGCGCTGGTCAGCACGAATGAATTTGAAGCTTTTAAGCACTATGGCTTGATTTAGTTTTTGCCTAATGCCCACGCCCTAAGTGTTGACGCACTCAAAAGGGTCTTACGACAGCTAGACTGAAAAAGTGCTCTGTTCTCTTTTTGCAAGCTACTTAAAGTAAAGTAGGGGTAGTATTGGTTTTATGTAAGTTCTGCATAAAACCGTAATTCAGTACTAACTAGAAATATCAAGTACTGAAGGTATTGTAATAAGGGGACTAAAGTCAGCTTTAAAAATATCAAGTTCAAAAAGATGCCCTGCCTCATCAAGAAATAAAACAGCGCTAACAGGAATCCCGTCAGCATCCATAAACTCCAGCTCTGCTACCTTTTTTCCAAGCTTTCTATCACCTTTATCTTGTCCCCTTTCAGAAAAACGTAAACTCCCCATTGCTCCATCATCCAAATAACATGCTTGTAAACTGTCAAAATCTATACTTTCTGCCACAGATTGTGGGGAAAGTTCTACCAGCCGATAAATTAAACGATCAAGTCCCCTTGAGAGTTTATCGAGTTGAATGAATACGTCCAATGTTTAATACACCATTCGGAAGCCTAAAAGCTGTATATTGTAAACGATGGCCAGCAACCTCAACTATTCCATTAAATGGTCGGCCTGATACCACTTGTGAAGCAGTTCCTTGTCGAAGATCATTTTCCACCGCTAATTGAACGGTGGAGCGATCCAAACCAAGATCCTCAATATGTCGAAATGTATGTGAGACTTGATTATCTACGTTTCCAAACTGAATTCGTAGATTATCAATTTGGCTAACTTGTTGCCGTGCTAAATTTGAAACCTGATGTGAAGAAGCTCCCCTGATAGCAGGTTGTGCAGCACGCGTTACAGCTCCTGCTGCCGCCCTCCCTACAAGCCATCTGCCCCCCTGAATTAATGCACCACCACCAGTCAGCAATGAAGGTAAAGCTACCATACCCTGAACAAGATTGTCTCCATCCTCTTGCTGCTGAGTAAATGATCTATTATCTACTGGTAAAGCCCAAGGCAAACCTGCCGCCATCTCGGGGCTATTCTGCTCATTATAGTTTCGAGGCGTAACAGGCGGTGCTGGGTAAGATACCGTTACTAATCCCCAAATATCGAATCGGTTAACCGGATCATTCCCCACATACGCATAGGTATTCATCCCGCCACGCAACCCAATCGGATCGGAGCTAATGTACCGCCCCAGCTTCGGATCATAGTAACGCTGGCCGTTATAATGCAGCCCCGACTCGGCATCATAATACTGCCCAGGGAAGCGCAG
>NZ_AQVE01000058.1 GCF_000371925.1 Thiolinea disciformis DSM 14473
ATTGTAATCATAGCTAGTCGTTAATCCCCCTATCGTTACGCTCGACAAACGCCCCAACGCATCCCATGTATAGGTATGACCTGCACCATTGGTCAGCAAGTTACCCGCACCATCATGGGTTACTGCCACACCTTGCCGAGTAGTCAAACGATTGCTGGCGGCATTAAAGGTTAATACGGTTGGCCCATTGGTTTTCAAGTTGCCATTGGTATCATAATCAAAGGTCTGTAACGTAGTTCCACTCAAAAGCGTGGTCGTAGTTGCTTGATAAACCCGACCTACCGAGTCATAGACATAGGAATGATCAATGACCGAGTTGGTGACATTACGAGTCTGCACTTGACCTTCCAGATTCCACGTATACGCTTCGCTGTAGTAAGGCCCATTGTGAAACGCATAGGTCAGTCGCCCACTGGTATCATATTGACTATTGATCATTTTGCCATTGCGTCGTATTGATGCGTTTTGCTATACAACGAGGGGGTCAGTACGTTTTGAACATTGCCTGCGGCATCATAAGTGTATTGGGTCGTCGCTGGATTACCAAAGAAGCCGTAAAGCCCCTTTCTTTAGCTGGGGGATGTAAGGCTATCGGCGGAACGCCGATTAAAGCGGTCTATCCTGTTGTTCAATATACTGCTTAAGCACGGATAGAGGCGCACCACCGACACTTCCTGCAAAATAAGAAGGCGACCAGAGTGAACCTGATTTTTTGCATATCCAGTGTTCACGAAGGTCAACGAACTCTTGTTTCAATTTTCGACTGGATACCCCTTTGAGTGAGTTAATCAGCTTGGAGAGCTGCACTTTAGGCGGGTAATTGACCAACAGATGCACATGGTCGCATTCACCATTAAATTCGGTAAGCTCTACCTCAAACGCCTCACCTACCTCTTTAAAGATACTTTCTAGCCGTTGAAGACTAGCGTCGTTAAAGACCTTGCCGCGATATTTTGTGATAAAGATTAAATGGGCGTGCAACATGAAGACGCAATGCCGCCCCGTTCGGATATTCATAGACTAATACTTTAATCATTGGTTAGAGTCTTATATAAGAAGGCTTATGATAGAAAAGACCAATCTCAAAACCTTAAAAGTTCGCGTCAAGGATAAGCACAAGCCTATTCTTGGGCAAATGGCGTTTGAGGTAAATCAGGTTTGGAATGCAGCGAATGAAATCACGTCACTCTATTCTTATGTGCCTGTTCCAGAGGTGGGTTGGTTAAAAAACCATTTTTCCGCGTTTGATCTGCAAAAAGACCTAAAACGTATTAAGGCAGAACGTGGATTTATCCTGCATTCAACGACTGTCCAAGAAGTGATTGCCGCTCACCATAAAGCCCGTCGTCAGTTTAAAACGGATAAATTGCGTTGGCGCGTATCCGGTGGTGCGCGTCGCTCCTTGGGTTGGATTCCGTTTAAATCAGGGGCGGCTAAGTGGAAAAGCGGTCAAGTTTATTTTGCAGGCCACTACTTCAAAGTCTGGGATAGCTACGGCTTGTCTCAGTTCGAGTTCCGTTCGGGTTCATTTTCCCAAGATGCACGGGGTCGATGGTATTTCAACATCGTCGTTGAAGTTGCACAAATTGCATCACAAGCAACAGGACAAGTGGGCATTGACTTAGGTTTAAAAGAAGTGGCTACCTGTAGCAATGGCTTAACACTTGAATCTAAACAGTTCTATCGGGAACTAGAAGCTCAATTAGGACTTGCCCAGCGAGCCAACAAAAAGCAGCGTGTTAAAGCCATTCATGCCCAGATTAAGAACCACCGATTAAATCACCTTCATCAATTCACCACGCGATTAGTCAAAGAAAATGCACTGATTGTGGTTGGTAATGTGAGTAGTTCAAAACTAGCTAAAACCAAGATGGCTAAGTCCGTCTATGATGCGGGCTGGCATATCCTAAAAACACAGCTTGATTATAAATCGAAAGCGATGCAAGCCGTGTTTATCGAAGTCAACGAATCATACACCACCCAAGCCTGTTCGTGTTGCCGCTGCATAAGCCCCAACAGTCCGAAAGGTAGAGCCGGACTTGGAATAAGAGAATGGTCTTGCCCAGAGTGTGGGGCACTGCATGATCGAGATGTCAATGCGGCTAAGAACATTCTCACGGCGGGGCATCGCCGTCTAGCAGTAGGAATCCCCGTCCTTTAGGGCGGGG
>NZ_AQVE01000059.1 GCF_000371925.1 Thiolinea disciformis DSM 14473
ATTCATGCCGATCAGATTGATACCCCACGTGTATTAAGCGATGCGAGCGGTAAAATCGTATGGTCGTGGGAGAGTAAACCGTTTGGCGACACCAAACCCAATGAAGACCCTGATCAGGATGGGGTAACACTCCACTACAACCAGCGATTCCCAGGGCAGACCTATGATGCCGAAACCGGATTGCATTACAACTTCCATCGCGATTATAACCCGCAGACGGGGCGGTATGTGCAAAGTGATCCGATTGGGTTGGAGGGGGGGATGAATGGGTTTGCCTATGCAGAGGGAAGACCTTTGAGTTTAGTTGATATTCAGGGAAAAGATGCTTTACAAATTGTTTATCCAGGATTTAGAGTCGATACTGAAATCGAGAGTATTGGTCGAGTTCCGCTGTTTCACGCAGCAGTAATCGGGCTTAATCAGGATACAGGTTTAACTAAATATTATGAATATGGTCGATACGATACTGCCCGTAAAGGTATCGTTCGATTAGGTAGTGTTCCCAATGTTGTTATCGACAAAAAAACAAAATTACCCACTACTACATCTTTAAATACATTATTTAAAACCGCTTCAACTAAGTATGGAAAAAACAATGCGATTTCGTTTACATACTATCAAGGTGGAAATATAAATAATGTTATTAACTATGCGGAATCAGTAAAAAACAATCCAGATCGTCCTGATTATAATATCATATTTAATAACTGTTATACATTTGCAAATACAGCTGCTTCTAAAGGTGGAACTTATCTAAAATCAGGATCTTGGGATGGAAAGTCTATAAAATGGTAAAACAGATCAAAAAATTAAATAAGGCAGTTCTTTCCACATACCTACTATTTAGTAGTATAGGTTGTCACTCAGATGTTCTGGATATTTATCAACCAAAGCGGGTATATCCTATTCCTAGTTCTGCAGTATGGTATGGAGGTATAGATGGTGGTAATTGGTTTGATTGTAAGCCACAGAAAAATCATTATTTTTGCAAAATATACTTAGATAATGGTTATCTTACTAATTATGGAGATTTTCGCTTATATAATGAAAAAAAAGGTACATGTGAAGAATCAATTGATAAAGAGATTATTAAAGTTGAAGGATATGATACTTTTAGTGAAATTATATTTTTAGATACCAGTTTCTCTCTCAGAGCTGATGGAGTCATGACTTATCCTTTTATTGATGCCCCAAGTAAATATACATCTTATATTTGTGGGAAAGAGATAAGTAATTTTTAATTTTTCTTGGTGAAGTAATCAAAACATACTTCAATGGCACAGTAACACTATTAGCAAATTGGGTAAAATAAAATGAGTATAAAAACAAAAAACCATAAATTAATCTATGCATTATTATTTTATTTTACACAGTACTCATGTACTAATAATAGCGTGCCTAATAAAAATAGCACTGAAAATATAAGCGTTATAGAAAATTTTGCAGGCCATGTTATTGATGAAAATTGCGAGAGATTTATTCCTGATAGAAAGACAGCTATTCAGGTTGCAGAATGCGTTCTCATTCTTATTTATGGAAAAGAAACAATTAAAGCAGAACAGCCACTAATTGCGCTACTTGACAATAATGTATGGAAAATTACAGGATCTTTACCCAAAACCCTTAGAGGTGATATGTCTATAGGTGGTGTCGTTGAAATAGACTTATTAAAAGCTACTGGTCAGGTATTAAGAATTATACATGGTAAATAGTACTTAGATCATTCAGAATAATTACCTGAAAACTCTCAAGCAGCACGATGGGTGTCCTGAGTTATAATACCGTAGGTAATTATTACGGGAATAGCAGCGATGCCGCTAAAGCTAAACGCTTTGGCTATGATGTACTAGGTCGTTTGACGGGTTATGCGGCTACGAATGCGTCCCAAAGTTTCCAATACGATGCCAATGGTAATCGAACCGCGAAAACCGATAATGGCGTTAACACGCTCTATAGCCTTCAAGCCAATAGCAACCGCTTAGTATTAGCGGGCAATAATGCCCAGACCTTAGATGCGAATGGTAATTTGCTGAATGATGGGGTGCACACTTA
>NZ_AQVE01000060.1 GCF_000371925.1 Thiolinea disciformis DSM 14473
GGCTTGGATGCTCTGCATGAGAAAGTCATTGCGTGGGCAGCGGCCAATCCGCAGCGACCGATCACCAAAACCGTGTTGATTAAGCAGATCGGCGCCGCACGTAGTGCTATTGAGGATTATTTGGCCATTACTCAAACAGCTATGGATGCTTATAACACTAGTAAATGACATAGCTTAAACGTCACACGTGTTCACTGCCAGCCACACGCCAGCAGCGTGTCCTTGCGCCGTAAGGCGCTCTTCTTGTCTTCCTTGCCTGAAACACAAGCGCTTTTGCTTTTTTTAATATCTTTTAAAGATCTTTTAAAAGCTTTTAGCACCTTCAGAACAGATTTTAGGTAGCTTAAAACCCAAGCCTTGGCCAAGAAAGCGCTTGCCCCGACTACGCTCAGCTATGCAGGCATTCTTACTCTGATTAAACGCGGACTTGCCAGTAAAACGCTAGGTCGCCAAGCGTTCGCGCTGGCTTTAACGTTCGGTGGAGTTGGTGTATCACGCACGTTTTGAGTTAGTTGATGAACAACGCGTGATGTTCTACGACCAAGCCAAGAAACGACTAGGCATTCCTTGCGTCTAAAGGTGATTTCAAAGAACGACTGATGAATTCATAGTTCATCTCTTTACTCTAACAAGAAGTACTACTACTTTCGCAAAAGGTCTAGTGTATTGCCATTAACTCCTGCATTAATGCTATTAGGCCAATAACTTCGACGTTTTCGTTTAATGGATAGCGCTCTTGGCCTGCATAGACCACAAATGTCTTTTGTGGGTTTAAATCTGCTTGTGCATGATAAAATCCCTTACTCGGAATAGGAGCAAGGCTGCGCTTAATTTCTATCGCCCATAATCCATGACGCCCCCCCAGCTCTAACACCACATCCATTTCAGCACCAGCGGCGGTTCGATAGAAACTAGCTGAAGTATGTGGCGGAGCAACCGCCAGTAGATTTTCAATAACAAAACCTTCCCAACTAGCCCCAATCACCGGATGTCCCAGCAAGGTATCGAAGTCACCTATACCCAATAAAGCATGAACTAGCCCACTGTCGCGAATATAAACCCGTGGGGATTTGACTAAACGCTTTCCCACATTAATGAAATAAGGGGGTAGTCGTCTGACTAAAAGTAAATCGACTAAAAGATCCAAATAATGGCTAGCTGATGGCGAGCTAACCCCTAAGCTTGCGGCTAATTGAGCCACATTCAAAAGAGCACCTTGTTGGTGTGCCAACATCGTCCATAAACGCTCTATGGTTTGGGCAGCAATACGAAAGCCAAACTGAGGCACATCTCGCTCTAAATAGGTGCGAATGAAGTTCCGCCTAAAAACTAGGCTATCTAGTGGATTGGCCGCTAAAAAACTGTCTGGAAGCCCTCCTTGTAACCAGAGGGTATTTAGTGCATCAGGGTATGAAGCAACTTCAAGAAGATTCAGTGTTCCCATCGCTACATACTCAATCCGTCCAGCCAAGGTTTCACTGGACTGGCGTAATAACTCGACCGAAGCAGAGCCTAATACCAAAAAACGCCCTGTACGTCTCCCTTGGCGACGCCCCTGATCAATCAAGCCCCGTAAACTGGTAAATAGTTCGGGGATTCGATGAATCTCATCCAAAATGACTAATTTATCTTGGTGTTGTTGGAGGAATAACTCTGGATCAGAAAGTTTATTACGGTCAGCAGCGGATTCTAGATCGAGGTAAACACTTGGGCGAGTCAAACCTATTTCATAGGCCAACGTTGTTTTCCCAACTTGGCGTGGACCAATTAAGGTGACAGCGGCTTGACGCTGTAGTGCTTGCAGAACTAGAGGAGTAATGTATCGCGCAATCATCCTTGTATTCTTAAAGATAATCTTTAAAAAAACAAGGAAAATTATAATCGCTAACAGGCCATCGGTGTTGTAGTAATACAAGGTTTAAACCCTGTACTACGTATCTTACGAACCCGCTGGTTGAGATCATTGTAATGATAGGTGTTTGCCGCTGGCCTGCTGGTCTTCTCTAAAACAGCGTTAGCGAAA
>NZ_AQVE01000061.1 GCF_000371925.1 Thiolinea disciformis DSM 14473
ACACGGATGGCCTGTTACAGCTAGAAAGCAGCAACACCAGCTATGTCCCACAAGCCACCTATTTCTATGATGATGCGGCTAAGCCGGTGGCGGTGCTGTATGCCGCAAATGGGCCTTACAACGCCAACGCTCAAGATAAAAATGTGTTGCCGGTATTCGTGATAAAAGATATGTAGAGACCAAGGAAGAGTGTATGGGCAGATGTAAAGCTGGGGTTGGTTTTGTAGGTTCAATCGCTACAGTACCTATTCGTGCTCCTGCAGCAGCAATAGCCGCAGTCCTAGGCCTGACATTTGGAACAGATGCATTTTGTGAAAATACGGTATGCTCTGGAAAAAAATAAACATTATCCCAATGGTCTAGTTAATTTTACATAGCTATTTTTAAAAATTAGTAATAAAGATTTTTGAAAGATTAAAATTAAAATCTGCTATTAAGGAAAACCAATGCCCCCGCTTACTAATTTATTGATTATGATGCCCATTACTATATTAGGTATTTTTACTAAATCTTATTTAGAACAACACTATCACTTAAGCTCAATACAAGCTTTTGCTATCATAGCGCCTATTTATATTCTGATTACAGGTGGATTATTTATGCTTTTTAGAAAAAAGTGAATTCCAAAAAACTCACCTTCAACATATAATTTTCCATAATCCCTTTATTTGCTAATCATACCTTGATGTCCCTACGAGATTAAAGATGAGTATAGTGTGCCTGCCTATAAATTTGGTCGATCCCCAACATATTGGTAGCTAGGTGTCCGTTAATACTGAATGCCACGAATCCAATGAAAGCTGACTTATATAGTAAATCCCTAATTAAGAGCTACGAATGACTTGATCGATAGCGTCCAGCAAAGATAGACCGTGTTCGCGGCGTAATAACACTGGAAGTAAGTTGAGGGGAATAAGGGGGTAAATACATCAACACCTAGTCATACTGCTGAGCAATGGCAGGAATACGTACTCCTTGATAAAAAGCGGCATTATCGAGGAGGTACATGAGTCTAACCATGGGATAGGGGATCATCGTAACCCGCATCAGCATCAATTTATTTATGATGGGCGCAATTGGATTCGCGAGGGTGGCAATGGGCTTACTTTTGTTCGTTAGTGGTAGAAAAAATGGATATTTGTTTTGATATAATCATTCCAACATTGGATTCCGGCAAGAGTTTTTCATTCTATGAAGAGTTAGTAGACTGGGGAGGAGAATATTTCCCACAGGATCCTCCTAAATATGTAGCAAATAATAAGTTGATTTTTAAAAAAACACCTATTCCTAGTTACATGGTAAATTTTCTACCTAAAGAAGAACAGTATTTTAATTGGAATTACCTTTCCTTTTATGGTGAAGATCTAAGAGCGTGGGAGTATAGTATTAATGAAAAAACTATTGAAATAGTAAAAAATGATTTAAAAACGTTTCTACTGGCTTTGACGACTGAGCTTGAAAAATGGGTTGTTATTTTTAGTATTAATTGCGATCAAATCGATGATATCCTTCAATTAAATTCCATTGAATTGATAAATCAAATAGAAAGTAATTTAAATTGGAATAAAGAACCAAGGGGATTTATTTCATGGTCTAATGGATAACCTGAATTATTAGACCTCCTGCGAAATTCAAAAATTGAGCAATTTCATTTTTCTGCTAAAGTTTGCCCTGTATAGTGCTTATACCCAACACCGGTCAAAATTTAGCCCATAGAACTGCTTAAAAAATGACTTTCGCAGGAAGCCTATTGATGATCAAATCAGTCCATAATATTTGAACGCCTCTAGCTCCTGTGCACTCACCAGCGCATCGATAGTCTGATTACTCAGTTTGGCAAGATTCAATGCCCCCGTGTAACG
>NZ_AQVE01000062.1 GCF_000371925.1 Thiolinea disciformis DSM 14473
GCTTTCTTGCCAGGTTGTTTCGTGCTCATTCTTCACCTCGTTTGCTGAGAATACTCGCTTTTCGAGGTGTCCACTATTCCTGGGTAGGATCATCCAGCACTTTTTTGGGAATAACAATTTGTCCTTTGCTGGACAATCTGACGGTAGCAGCCATCATAATCAGTACCTCAGTAAGACGATTAGTAAGAATTGAGTATGATAGAATTAGTATTAGATAACAAGGGGGTTACGTCATATGTGACGGGCCCGGTAGGGAGTAAGTTGGGCGGAGTCACGGGCTGTCAACGCGACTGGCATCGACATACTTGTTAGAAATTATCATCTTTTGTTGATGAGTTGCGGAAGCCAGTATTCTGAAGATGGGTGTTTTTTACCAATAGCTTCAATAATATCATGCCGAGAAACCCAATAATTTGGTACATCTAGCTCTAATGTTTGATGAACAATAAGCTTTGCTTCTCTCCATATAGTTTTATATGAGAAGTCATTTAAAAGTAGTGGATAACCATCAATAGTTGTCTTTATTTGTAACGTCCTGCTAACTATTTGGCAATATCCTTGGGCTTCAAAAATAACACCTTGCTGATTAAGATTATTGGGTCTTGGAATCCATACCAACCTTTCTCCAGGCAATAACCTCTCACGACCATTTATATCAAGATTTTTAATGGTTTTATCTCTATTGAGATATGGTACTGGATCATTTATATAGTCAGGGTCATCAGTACTGAAGCCAGAAATGTGATTTGGTGAATTAGTAACATGAATATCGAGAGTATCACCATCAGAGTAAACCTGCCATAGATCAATTATGTCTGCTTTGTTATTTATAATTGAAGCCATGTCGTTGTAGTTAATTAATGCAAAAACCTGTCCTTCCTCTAAAGTTAACGTAATACGATCACCAACCATTAGATTATGTGGTTCTGGCGAACTCCAGCCATTTATGCCAGATTCTGTTATTAAGGCTTCTTGAACAGCTTTTATTGCAACTTCTTTATCTACCTTAAAAAATTCTCGTTTCGGGTTTACTCGATAAGCACTTAGAATTTGATGCGCTTTCTTCTCGACTTCTTTGTATCGTG
This sequence comes from Thiolinea disciformis DSM 14473, assembly GCF_000371925.1. Classification (GTDB taxonomy): domain Bacteria; phylum Pseudomonadota; class Gammaproteobacteria; order Thiotrichales; family Thiotrichaceae; genus Thiolinea; species Thiolinea disciformis. The sequence continues at coordinate 1,086 of NZ_AQVE01000062.1, forward strand.
AAGTTGCCGCACGATAAGCGATATCAAATTTTGTTGGAGTGCTTGTATTAAAAAGCTCTTTAACACGATCTTCTGGCAAGTTTGAGGTTAAACCGATTTTAACTAAATCCGGCATAGATGGATTAGTTAAAACATATACAAAACCAGTATTATGGGCGAAGGTAGTCATGATGTTCTATAACAGCTTATTAGATGGAAGCTTGGTATAATATATTGTTCCAAACTCTGCCTAACTCGAAAAAATGAAGCTTGTTCTTTTTTCAGTGAAGATTGATTTATGTAGACCATCAATCAACGATACTTGCTTATATTGAATAATTATATACCGCCCAGTCAAAAATCCAAAATCATTTAATCTCCCCATCCCTACTAACTGTGGTATATAGCTCCCGCACTCTCATTACCCCTAAACTACCCTCAAGCAAAACCCATCAAGTTTCCACTGAGAGCGTTTGTATGTCCTTACCAGCCAAAGCGGTTGTCCAGTATCGCAATCAATTAAGTTGCAACTTCAAACAGCATCGATGATGCCATTTGCAAAGTTACAGCACGAATGATTTTCATCCATTCATTTGCAGCGCCCCCACCAAAAATAGAAAACCCAGTACTCCAATAACAC
>NZ_AQVE01000063.1 GCF_000371925.1 Thiolinea disciformis DSM 14473
TAAGTGTGCACCCCATCATTCAGCAAATTACCATTCGCATCTAAGGTCTGGGCATTATTGCCCGCTAATACTAAGCGGTTGCTATTGGCTTGAAGACCATAGAGTGTGTTAACGCCATTATCGGTTTTCGCGGTGCGATTACCATTGGCATCGTATTGGAAGCTTTGGGATTCATTCATAGTGGCATAACCCGTCAAACGACCCAGTACATCATAGCCAAAGCGTTTGGCTTTAGCGGCATCACTGCTATCACTCCAGCCCGTGATATTACCCACAGCATCATAACTTAAAGTACGAATCGCATTGCCCAGTGGGAAGGTTTTCAGACGTCCATTCGCATCATAAGTTTTGCGATATACCGTCCCATCTGTCCATTGCCAACTAGCGATTTGTCCCGTGGCGGTATAAGTGAGTTGGCTTAAGTGTACTTAAGCCGATAAAAGAGTATTTATTCATTTGAGCAAGTCATATTAAAAAACATACGTCCGATACCTGGGTATTGATTTTTAACTACCTCTGCTGAAGGTAAAATTCCTAATTTAATAATATCTTTTTTAGACCATCCATAAGGAAGATTAGTTTGATAGTTCCAGTCTATTTCTGCAAAATCTCTTCGCATTTCATTTGTATTCTCTACAGGTTTTATGGAGCAACCATTTGCGCTTAGTACTGCCTGAATAGGGTTCAATAATCCCGAACTCATAACTTCTTTGCTCAGTAATTTTTGATAATGGTCAAGAATATAACGATTGTTTTTAGTAGCTTTTTTGCCATACTGCCTCAGGTAATATTTCAAATCATTTGGCCATGTTTTACTAGTATTGACATATTTTATGAATTCAGGAAAGCTTATATCCATAGCAGGAGAAATACGGGTAAGCGTGCTAAAAGTAAATTGCACCGCATCGTTAAAGAAGTCTTTTGCCTCAGGACAGTGATTCAGGATAGCTTGAAGTATCGCAGCTTTGTCTTCTAGCGTTCCCTGAATACTAGAATAGAAATTAACAACCCAAGTAATGTCATCACCTGTTTGAAATTTAATGGTACCGAGATCATTTTCATCTCTTTCTGGATTGCCCCGCGTTAAAGCTAACGCTATACGAGAACTGGCATCGAGAACAAAGCTTTTATTGTTGAGACTTACTACTTTACCATGACATTTCTTTAATAAAGGCCGTTTATCCACCAGTGTGGAATTCTTCATATATCGTGGTTTCTTATAAGTATTGTCGTTTGCTAAGGTTGATATAGGAAGAATCATTAATATCAATAGCAGATAAAGAACTAATTTCATTAGTTAATCTCCTTAAAATGTATTTCTGCCGCATTTTCTTGTCCTTCATGAATAAGATCATTGCCTACCAATTTGTAATTCTTTTCAATAAGATCAATATGCGACACCCAGTTGTTCCCCGTTGAGCTTTTATAATTATAAAAATAAACAACACCAGATTTTTTATTTTTAACTGTATTTAGAAAAGTGGCTTTCGAGATTTTGGTTAATCCTAAATATGCAGCCAATTCTGGTGTCTTAATGAAGTAATAAGTACCTACCTAAAAGAAATCGCATATTGATGTCCGATGAGGTCTAAGACGTGGCGTAGCTCGTGCTGAAGCATCTCCAAGGACTCATAGGCG
>NZ_AQVE01000064.1 GCF_000371925.1 Thiolinea disciformis DSM 14473
ATGACCGCTCCACACATTGTCGACCCTGAACGCCTGCTGCGCGAAGCTCTCGGGGAGGCCTCCCCAGACCTGTTGCGCCACCTGCTGCAGACCGTGATCAACGCACTGCTCTCCGCCGACGCGGACGCGGTCTGCGGCGCCGAGTACGGCCAGGCCTCCCAGAGCCGTACCGCACAGCGCAACGGCTACCGGCACCGACCCCTGGACACCCGCGCCGGCACGATCGATGTGGCCATCCCCAAACTCCGGGCCGGCACGTACTTCCCCGAATGGCTCCTCGAGCGCCGCAAACGGGCCGAGTCCGCACTGATCACCGTGGTCGCGGACTGCTACCTGGCCGGGGTCTCGACCCGGCGCATGGACAAGCTCGTACGTCAGCTCGGCATCGACTCGCTCTCGAAGTCCCAGGTCAGCCGGATGGCACAGGAGTTGGACGAGCACATCGAGGCTTTCCGTCACCGGCCGCTGGGCGAGGCCGGCCCGTTCGTGTTCCTCGCCGCCGACGCCCTGACCATGAAGGTGCGTGAGGGCGGGCGTGTGGTCAACGCGGTGGCCATGGTCGCCACCGGGGTCAACGCGGACGGGCGCCGCGAGGTCCTCGGGCTGAGGGTGGCCACCACGGAGTCCGGGGCGGGGTGGAACGAGTTCTTCGCGGACCTGGTGGCCCGGGGGCTGGCCGGGGTGGCACTGGTGACCTCGGACTCCCATCGCGGCCTCGTGGAAGCAGTGGCGGCGAACCTGCCCGGGGCCGTGTGGCAACGCTGCCGCACCCATTACGCGGCGAATCTGATGGCCGTGACCCCGAAGAGCATGTGGCCGGCGGTGAAGGCCATGCTGCACAGCGTGTATGACCAGCCCGACGGGCCGGCCGTGCACGCCCAGTTCGAGCGCCTGTTGGACTACGTGCAGGACAGGTTGCCCGCGGTGGCCGCCCACTTAGACGCCGCTCGACAGGACATCCTCGCGTTCACCTCGTTCCCGAGGGACGTGTGGTGCCAGATCTGGTCGAACAACCCCGCCGAGCGGCTGAACCGGGAGATCCGGCGACGCACGGACGCGGTAGGGATCTTCCCGAACCGGGATGCCGTGGTGCGCCTGGTCGGGGCCGTGCTGGCCGAGCAGACAGATGAATGGGCCGAAGGCCGCCGGTATCTCGGCCTGGAACTGCTCGCCCGGTGCCGTGAGCCCCTGACCACGGAGCAAGAGACCGTGATGAGCACGGAGGTGATGCCGACCCTGCAGACCTGACAGGTACAAGCCCCCTACAACCTCGAAGACGGTTACACCACTTCCAGGGACTTGACCTCATGCCCTCCTACACCTAGCGTGAGGAGGAAGCGGCGGCCGAGCGCCGCCGTCGTCCCCCGAGAGCACAGGAAGGCATGCGCACATGACCCTCATGCAGATCCCCACGGACCACGGCACGATCGGGCTGAACGTGGAGGAGTCCGGCCATGGGCGCCCCGTGGTCCTCATCCACGGCTGGCCGCTGACCCTCGACTCCTGGAAGGACCAGGTCGCAGCCCTGTCCCCGCACTATCGCGTGATCACCTACGACCGGCGCGGCTTCGGCGCCTCGGAGAAGCCCGCCGGCGGCTAC
>NZ_AQVE01000065.1 GCF_000371925.1 Thiolinea disciformis DSM 14473
GGGCGTGTCAGATGGTCTGTGTAAGCCGTACCGAGAGGAACGGTAAGAATCATGACCATGATCGACGAGAAGAACCCAGGCGAGCCCTCGGGCCAGGACCTGGTCGAGCAGCTGAAAGCCTCAGGGCAGCTTGATTCCCTATTCGCGCAGATCGACGCGGGCGGCGTCGAGCTCACCGGTGACGGCGGGTTCGTGCCCGCGCTGGTCAAGGCCGCGCTCGAGCGGGGCCTGCAGGCCGAGCTGACCAGCCATCTGGGCTACGAGAAGGGCTCGAGCGAGGCGCCGAAGCACGCCAACTCCCGCAACGGGACCACCCCGAAGACCGTGGAGTCCGAGGTCGGGCCGATCGAGCTGGACGTCCCGCGAGACCGGGGCGGGTCGTTCACCCCGCGCCTGGTGCCCAAGGGCCAGCGGCGCCTCGGGGGCCTGGATGACATGATCATCAGCCTCTATGCCGGCGGAATGACGATCCGGGACATCCAGCACCACCTGGCCTCCACGATCGGCACGGACCTGTCGCACGAGACGATCTCCAACATCACCGACGCCGTGAGCGAAGAGGTCCTGGCGTGGCAGTCGCGGCCGCTGGAGGAGTTCTATCCGGTGATCTATCTCGACGCAATCCGGATCAAGATCCGAGAGAACAGCCAGGTCCTCAACCGTGCCGCCTACATCGCCGTCGGCGTGGACCTCGAGGGCATCAAGCACGTGCTGGGGATCTGGGTCCAGGACACCGAGGGCTCGGCGTTCTGGGCCCACGTCTGCGCCGATCTCGCCAACCGGGGCGTGCAGGACGTGCTGATCGTGTGCTGCGACGGGCTCAAGGGCCTGCCGGAGGCGATCGAGGCGACGTGGCCGGACTCGATGGTCCAGACCTGCGTGGTTCACCTGATCCGGGCCGCGATGCGGTTCGTGGCCTACCAGGACCGCAAGAAGGTCGCCGCCGCGCTGAAGCCGATCTACACCGCCCCCAACGAAGAGACCGCGAGGAAGGCGCTGGCCGAGTTCGAGGCCTCCGAGCTCGGCACGAAGTACCCGTCTGCAGCCGCGACCTGGGCGAACTCCTGGGAGCGGTTCATCCCGTTCCTGCAGTTCCCACCCATGCTCCGCAAGGTCATCTACACGACCAACAGCATCGAGTCGCTGAACTTCCAGCTACGGAAGGTGACCAAGAACCGCGGCCACTTCCCCTCGACCGAGGCGGCGGTGAAGCTGCTCTGGCTGGCGATCTGCAACATCGAAGACAAACGCGCCGCCGAACGCGCTCGGGACCGGGGCAAACCCGCCGGCCAGCGCAAAGCCCAGGGCCGGCTCGTCGAAGGTCAGGCCGTCACGAACTGGAAGCAGGCCCTCGCCCAGCTCGCCGCGGCCTACCCCGACCGGATCAACCCCTACC
>NZ_AQVE01000066.1 GCF_000371925.1 Thiolinea disciformis DSM 14473
TGCAACATCTATACTACTTACTGCAACATCTATACTACTACTACAACATCTATTTTTTTGTTGTAGATAATTTATTTTATTTAAAAGTCTATGCTGCCACTAGAACGCTGATCGCTGTGTTTATTTTTCTCTATTGCAACAACTATACGAATATTGCAACGTTAAGATTATTGTTGCAATAAGTGCTTTTTTCACTCTTATTACAACTGTAAATTTTTAGTTGTAATAAGAGTGACTCTTGAAATATAGTCATAAACGGAAATTAGTAAGTTACTTAACACTTTGAACTTGGGTTACATATCAAGATGGCTGAAAAAAACACAAAGACTGAGAAAAACCCTTTCAGAGATCAGGAAAAAATGATCATAAAAATAAGTAACCTACTGACACGTGCTGCTCACGGACTTTCCTTACCTGAGAAGCGAATTTTAATGATTGCTCTAGGTAAAATTGATGGGGAAAAGGTCTATAACACTAACCCTGTTGCTCGTGTACACGCTTCTGAAATAGCAGAAATTGGAGGAATAGATATAAAAACAGCCTATTTAGAGGCTCGAAATGGTCAGCAAAAGCTTTATGAACGTTCGATTTCCATGCTTTTGGATATAAAAACTGGATTGCCTGTGCCAGGAGGGGTGCGTTGGGTCGCGCGGGCACACTATCATAAAAATGAAGGATGGATTGAGATAGCTTTCAATATAGATCTTGTACCGTATATTTCTAAGCTTAAAAATGAATTCACATCGTATAAATTAAGTAGAGCAGGAGCTTTACGGTCTATCTATTCTTGGCGTTTATTTGAGTTATTGATGCAATTTAAGACGACCGGACTCTTAGCAATTACAGTTGCTGATTTTCAGGATTTTATTGAAGCGGAGCCTAGTCATAAAAAGAATTTTGCGAATTTACGGATAAGGGTTATTGAGCCAGCAATAAAGGAGATTGGTGAGAAAGATGGTCTTAATGTTACTTGGAAGCCTATAACAGCGGGAAGAAAAACGACTGGATTGGAATTTAGGTTTCCTCGTGATCCAAAGACTGCCCTGCCGTTTGTAGAGCCAGAAAAACTTGCATCAGACTTGAAGTCAGTAGAGTTAAAAGTAGTAAAAAACAAAGAGGATTTATCAGAAAGGCAAAAAATAGCAGAAAAGCAAGCAGAGCAAAGATTTGCTGAGCTAGCAGCTGCTCGAGGAATAGAAATACCAAGTAAAAAAGTAAACATGTAATTTTTTAATGCCCGACGGTATCCACGCCAATGGATACCGCTAGGACTTCACTTTCAATCTGTATGGAGACTGAAAAATGCTTGCGAATCATAGCAAGGTTTTTGCTGCACACGTTACAAAATGGCTTTTATTATGCGCTGCTGCCGGTTTTGGCAGTTTATTTGCGTATAACGTCCTCTCCCCTATCC
>NZ_AQVE01000067.1 GCF_000371925.1 Thiolinea disciformis DSM 14473
GATCAATCTGCGCTTCCCTGGGCAGTATTATGATGCCGAGTCGGGGCTGCACTATAACGGGAATCGTTACTATGATCCGAAGATGGGACGGTACATTAGCTCCGATCCGATTGGGTTGAGTGGCGGGATGAATACCTATGCGTACGCTAAAAGTAACCCTTTGAGTTATATAGATCCACAAGGGCTAGCTGTTTCTATATGTTGCCGTCCTGCTCAAATAGCAGGTGGGCTTGTTGATCATTGCTGGGTTCAAACTGATACAATCTCGGCTGGAATGGGAGCTAATCCAGATATATTTCCCGGTCAACAGTATGAAGGATATGGAATGCAAGTACAGGTAATTGACCACTCTAGAGATCGTGCTACTCGTTGTACTGTACAGCAAGATGTGAATGAAGAGTGTGTTAATGCACAATTAACTAATGGAATATCTTTGGGACGATTTCTTCCTCCAATAAATGATTGCCAGCGATTTGCTAATTATACAGTTACAAGCTGCCGAAACCAACCTCGACTACTGGAGCAGCTCAGTAATCCTAGTGTATTACAAAATACAAGGCAACAATCACGTAACTCTACTAATATTCCAAGACCTGAATCTTGGAATGTGCGAAGGTGAAGCGTTCATGGCTGTGCTTAACAATGATTTTGTTATTTGTAGGCATGTTGTTTTTTGCAGGGCAGGCTATTACATTTGCATGGTTATCTGCGTTTCCAGAGCGTATCTTTCAACTAGAGTCATTGACTCTAAAGTTTTGGCTCTATGTTGTGTTAAGTATACTTTGCCTTATTATAAACCTTTTTCTACTTATGAAGATTGTCATAAGTAGAAAAAAGAAAAAGGTTGATTAATAGACCTCCTGCGAAAGTCAAAAATTGAGCAATTTCATTTTTCTGCTAAGGTTTGTTCTGTATAGCGTTTTCGTCCAGTTCTGGTTAAAATTTACCCCATGGACTTGCTTAAAAAATGACTTTCGCAGGAGGCCTATTGTCTCCTTCACTCTATCAGCCCATAGTATTTGAACGCCTCCAGCTCCTGCGCACTGACCAACGTATCAATGGTCTGATTGCTCAGTTTGGCAAGGTTTAATGCGCCTGTGTAGCGACTTAAAGCATCTTTTTTGCTCAAACCATGGTAATTATCCTGTTTGACTGGTAGCTCAATAGTTGGCGCTTTTAGTAAAACTGATGATGGTTCTAAAGCTAGCCTAGCTGGTTGCTCAGGAGAAAAACTAAACTTTAGCGTTTTGATGTTCTTACCATCTTTGAGTTTTTCAAACCTCACCTCCTGTTTATTTTTTTCCAGTAATTCCTCTAAAGCGGGTCTTATGACACGCTTCTCAAGGTCAAAAAATT
>NZ_AQVE01000068.1 GCF_000371925.1 Thiolinea disciformis DSM 14473
CGCCTATGAGTCCTTGGAGATGCTTCAGCACGAGCTACGCCACGTCTTAGACCTCATCGGACATCAATATGCGATTTCTTTTAGGTAGGTACTTACACTGAATAAAATCGTCAATGATTTTATTTTCTTTGATCGCACTATTTATGGTTTGTGCAAGATTTTTGAGCGTATAAGGGCGCAAGTTAAAATGCGTCATCATTGGATGGAGATATTATAAGATGAAAGTTTGGATAGGTTATTGGCTCATGTTTGTAGCACTCATACATACCCTCGTTATGATAGTGCTTTTTCCCAGCGTACTGGCTGAAATCGTTAAGCGCGGTATTGTTAATAGTGTTGGCAATGATCCGTTAATAGGGGCAGTAACGTGGTTCGGTTTATTTGGAATCTTATTATTTATTTTGGGAATGGCGATTAAGGATTTAGAGCGTGCAGGACAAGGAATACCGCTTAGTATGGCTTGGGCTATGCTAATACTAACAGTCTTAGGGATTATCTTAATGCCAGTTTCGGGGTTTTGGTTAGCTTTACCGGCGGTCGTGGGTATTTTTCTTCAACAACGCCAATTAAAAGCTAAGTTTTCTTAAAATAAAGAGGTTTGTTTATGCCAATTATTAGTTTTGAAGCTGGTCAATTGAGTGAAGCAGTAAAAGCAGATTTAATTGAAAAGTTAACTAATACTGCCGTAGAAGTGACAGGAATTTCCAAGCAGTTATTCTTTGTGGCAATTCGTGAGTATCCTGATAACAGTATTGCTGTGGGTGGGAAAACTGTGGCGCAGCTTAAACAAGAAGTAGCGGCTAAACCTTAAATTACCAATATATGATTAAGGGTAGGGCAGGTTTAAAGTCATGGCTTAGCCCTGCCTGCGCTTCATCAAAGCTTAACTCTACTAGGTGATCTAAGCCTTGTTGAATTTTAAATCCTGCTACTTTATTCATCTGCTGAGCTGCGATTGAATGAGGTACGCTAGGCTGGCTAATACAGATTGAAGTCAGTTGTTTAAGCCCAAGTGCATGGTTTAAGGCTTGGCGTTTATCGGGGCTAGCATGGATAGGAGCAGAGCCAAAGGGCAATACAAACCAAAGTGGTTCTGTCAATGGATTATTATCTGCCATTGGAATGGCTAAATGAGGCGGTAGATAACTTGGTTGGTAGTCCCAACAAGGAAAAGGTGGTCATGATTTAAAGGAGTTGAAGAAGCGTCTTTCGATACAGGTTCCAATGACTTTGTCATGAATCTCGATAGACTTAGAAAAACAGATCGTCT
>NZ_AQVE01000069.1 GCF_000371925.1 Thiolinea disciformis DSM 14473
TCTTTTTTAATAGTTTTTAGGCCTCCACAACCCGCATGGCAGCTAGGTTTCAGCGGGGTTATTCCAACAAAAACCTTGTTAACTGCTACAAAATCCTTGTTCTATTGCTACAAAATCCTTGTTATTAATACAAGAAATTTTCCGTATCAAAACGTATAATTATTTGTTTTAATAATTAGAATACAGCAGGAGAACACAATGCCAAAATCCACCCTTAAGCAAGACAGTGCTATTACTATTAGCAATGAAATCATAAGAAGCGCTCAAGGCTTGAACTTATGGGAAAAGCGTATTCTTATGCTAGCGGTGTCGAAAATTGATAGTAAAGTGGCTATCGCTTTAGGAGCGGGTGAGGTTACGTTGAAAGTTTCAGACTTAGTTAGCTTATATAAAGTCAATAAAGATTCCGCTTATCAAGAGGCCAAGAAAGCCGCCGAAGGTATCATGAAGCGACAGATTAGGCTTAAACCAACGGATAGTGATTCACGTTTGATTCAATGGGTTATTGAAAGCGCCTACCAACAACGAGAGGGTCGGATTCAAGTGGAGTTACATCCAAAACTGATTCCTTACCTGCAAGCCCTTAAAATGCATTTTACAAGCTATAAGTTAAGCCGTGTTAGCGGGTTACAATCGGTTTATTCATGGCGATTGTTTGAATTGCTGATGCAGTTTAAAAAAACGGGGTTGCTTACTATCCTGATTGACGATTTTTATCATGCAATGGATGCACCTGAGTCGTTACGCGCTAATTTCTCAAACCTCAGAAACCGCGTTATCGAACCGGCTGTCAAAGAAATCCGAGCGAAAGATGGGTTAGCCGTTGAGTGGGAGGCGCTTAAAGCAGGTCGCAAGGTGAAAGCGCTCCGGTTTTCATTCCCGACTGAACCCTCCACGCTAGCTGTTGAGCCACTCAAAACGCCTGTTCTTGAGCCAAAACGGAAAATCGATAATCATCCTGAAAAAACGCTTAGTAAGAAAGATGCGTTAAGTCGCTACACAGGCGCATTGAATCTTGCCAAACTGAGTAATCAAGCTATTGATACGCTGGTCAGCGTGCAGGAGCTGGAGGCGTTCAAATACTATGGGCTGATAGAGTAGGCTTCTTGCGAAAATAGCTTTCTTGATCGATAAATCAATGATTTAGCAGCCCCAGACTTTCGCAAGAAAGTCCATTGTAATAACTTAACCAATATAGG
>NZ_AQVE01000070.1 GCF_000371925.1 Thiolinea disciformis DSM 14473
TTGGTAGGGCTGGGTGTTTTAAAGGCTGCGCCAATATCCACCATACTCAATTTAGCAGCCTGATTGAAGGTTAACGCTGTTGCTAAGTTGATGTCGCGCCCGCGCTCGTACTTGTCAAGGTGTGCGGTGGCTTGATTCAAGGCTTTAATCTTCGGCTGCTCTCGAAAAGCCTCAAACGCCGCGATGAACTGAGCCGCTGGAATCAGGGTATAAATCTCATAACCCTTGGTTTGAATCCCTAAGCCTTTTTTGGCTTGGCCATCGAACCTCACCTGATGCGTGCCGGTTTCCACAAAGGACGCATTATGCACCAGCTCAATCGAACGCCGACCGCAGGCTAAAGCCAGCGCGAAGGCTTGGCGACCTAGCGTTTTACTGGCAAGTCCGCGTTCAATCAGCGTAAGAATGCCTGCATAACTCAGCGTAGTCGGAGCAAGCGCTTTCTTGGCCAAGGCTTGTACGGCACTTTGTTTGAAACGTTCCTTTTCCTCCACGGTTAACAGCAGTTCATTCAAGATCGGATGCTTCACCGGTAACGCGTGAATGGCATGGTAAGCACTGGACGGCACGTTTTCGGTATCGGCCAAGACCCGCTGAAGTAAACGAATTTTCAACAAATTGGCGGTTTTAGCCGGTTCATGCCGCAATTGCTCCAACGCATCCGCGTACTGTGGGTAAGCATCGATCAAGCCATTCAAGGTAAGGCGTTTACGCAAGTTGCCTGCTTTATCGTAAGGCGCGGTACGCAACGGACTGGACAGGGCAGGGTGCTTGAAATTGGCGGCTTTCACGGCTCGACGTAGCTCTAACAAATAGCTATTCATGGTTTTTACGGTGAGCTTAGCCCGATCTGGCTTATTGCGTGCCGCATTGAGGTAGGTATTTTTAATATGCTGCGCCAAGCGTTGACAGTCCTTACCGTAGCTATTGTGGGCTAATCCTTCAGCATGTTTCTGGTCGATGGCTGCAAGGCCTTCTAATAACGCAGTGATTGCCCCGTGTTTATCGGCTTTTTGGGAAGGGGTTACGCTTGGATGGTCGGTACTCATTATATTTTACCAATTTAGGTGAACAGTATACTTTAATATAAGCATGACTAAGTCATTAAATCAATGCTATTCACCCTAATTTAGTTATTTATTTAGGCAAGGCTTTTCTAATAGGTTTTTCTTTAGGGATTGGGAGAGGATAGCCATTACTAAACACCCCAATAGTA
>NZ_AQVE01000071.1 GCF_000371925.1 Thiolinea disciformis DSM 14473
CCTTTTCGCCTGCCTGCGTTGCGGCTACAGCAAGGTTGGTTGCCAGCGTGGTTTTGCCAGCTCCCCCCTTTTGGGTGGTGAAAGTCCAGACTTGCATAATTACATAATTCCATAATTAGGGAATGCAGTAATTATATAACATGATTGGCAATGTGTTGTTATTCTGGTGGTTTCCCTGACTAGCGAATGGCTGGCCTTAGTTAGGCAGCCCCCATACCATCCACAAACGTCTCAATGAATGATTTAATCTTATCCGCGACCCACGTAATAACATGCTTCTGACGGACGCAGGAAATATCCCAAATGTTCGACGGTAGCATCCTGTACTGCGTCGATCATATTCATTTCATCTTTTACGCTTTCACGCAAAGTTCCAAACTTCACTCCGTCAGCTTCCAGTAGATAGTCAGCATATGCCTCAATCTTTTCCGAGAGGTACTTATAGAAAATAAAACCTAGGATGTAATCACGGAACTCATCCGCGTTCATCTTGCCGCGCAAAGTGTTAGCGATGTTCCATAGTTGCTATAGTTGCTGTTGTAACTGGCGACGTTGCTCTTCTGACATGGTTACTTCAATACTCTAGGGGTGTTTATGAGCGGGGTAGTCTAGCATCAGCAGTGATGGTCGTCGTACCAGTGGTGCGACTTTTAAGGGTTTTAAGTCTCTGATCGTTAGGTGTCAATAAAATAGACGTTCTTCAAAGTTTTACTAAGGCGGTATTGGCGGTTTTTACGATCCACCTTCTTGTAAGTCGAATATGGATACTTTTGCTGCTTCTTGCGTAAGCAACTTTATAATCCGCTACAAGTAGTTCAACTATCTAGTCATTGCAAGCTACACGCCAACGGCGTGGTCTTGCGCCGTAAGGCGCTCTTCTGTTTTTTTGTGTGAAACACAAACGCTTTTGCTTTTAAAGATCTTTTAAATATCTTTTAAAAAGCTTTTAGCATCGCCAGAACCCGCGCCGCAGCTGCGTTTCAGGGGTGCTATTGCAACATCTATACTACTTACTGCAACATCTATACTACT